>NC_016112.1:2400000-3600000 GCF_000968535.2 Methylotuvimicrobium alcaliphilum 20Z | reverse complement strand
TGCCTGGGCGCAAGCCAGGTGCGAGCGCAGCGGCACAACCCCAGCTTATCAGGCGTTCGGCACCTTGATCGAGCAGTTGTTCAGCGGCTTGCTTGGCATTTTTCGGGCCGGCGCCGGATTGAATGATAAGGATATTTTCGGCGATGACGTGACAGCACCCTTTCTTCGGTTTGGCCGAAGTCAGGGTGCTTAGTTCTTCCGGTAGGGCGGCAATAATCCCCGTGATCACGAGTTATTGATCGCGTTACGGTATTTAGCTAAGGCCCACAACGGGAAGAATTTATCGTAGCCGTGGTATTTCAAATAAAACACTCTTGGAAAACCGGGAGCGGTAAAGCATTTGTCGTTCCAGCTACCGTCGGTCAACTGGGTTTTCATTAGAAATTCGACGCCGGCTTTGACTTCCGGGCTATGCGCTTCGCCGGCCGCAATTAAGCCGATAATGGCCCAGGCAGTTTGAAACGCAGTGCTGAAGCGATATTTTCCGCGAAAGTTTTGTTCGTCATGATAACTGAAGTTGTCCTCGCCCCAGCCGCCATCTTCGCGTTGCACGCTTTTCAGCCATCTTGCCGCGTTGACATACATCGGATCGGTTTTCGGGACATCGGTTTGCTCGAGGCCCAATAATACCGACCAGGTGCCGTAGATATAGTTGGTTCCCCAGCGTCCGAACCAAGAGCCGTCCGCTTCTTGTTCGCTACGAATATAGTCGATTGTGCGTTGCAGTGCCGGGCGGTATTCGTCGTGGCCTTTTGCGACGCGAGCCATCAGCATCGCGCAGCGTGCGGTGACGTCGACCGTTGGCGGGTCGAGTAATGCGCCGTGGTCGGCGAATGGAATTTCGTTCAAGTAATAATAGGTATTATCGACATCGAATGCGCCGTAGCCTCCGTTTTCCGATTGCATGCCGACGATCCAGCGTGTCGCGCGGTGTATCGATTCGTCCAATTCGGGCAGATTAGAATCGGCCATGGCGAACGCAACCAGTCCGGTGTCGTCGACATCGGGATAGTGTGGGTTGGCATATTGAAACGCCCAGCCGCCGCCTTCCAAGTCGGGTTTAGTTACTTGCCAGTCGCCTGGTTCGTCTATCAATTGCTTGGATTTTAGCCAATCATAGGCGCGAATCAACGCGTCGCGATTGCCGTTTTTGTCGACTTCTTGCAGAGCTAGAGCTGTTAAGCCGGTATCCCATACGGGCGACAGGCATGGTTGGCAATAGGCGTCGTGTTCGTTGATGACCAGCAATTTGTCGATTGCTTTGCGAGCCGTAACGACCAGTTCATGATCTTTCGGCATGCCGAGCAGCAGCATCGCTTCGTAAGCGTTGACCATGGCCGGGAAAATTCCGCCCAAGCCGTCTTCGCCGTTCAGGCGTTCGATAAACCAATCTTGGGCTCTGTCGAGCGCTTTTCGGTGCATGCTTTGAGGAATCAGCGGACGCGTCACGCGGCCGAGCTTGTCCAGCATCAAGAAAAACTTGTTCAGCGCGGTCCGTTCCGGAAAATAATGTTTCTCTTTGTCCGGATGTACGACGAACAGTTCCAGAATGTCGACTTTATTCGGGTTTTTCGCGGTCGCTTTTTCTGAGCACAGAACGAACAACGGCACCATGACCGTTCTGGACCAATACGACACCTTATCCAAATGGAACGGAAACCATTTCGGAAGCAGCATGATTTCGACCGGAATATAAGGCACTCCGCGCCAAGGCAGTTGTTCGAACATCGCTAGTGCGATACGCGTGAAGACATTGGCTCTGGCCGCGCCGCCTTGACTCAGAATGTAATTTCTGAGTTTTTGCATGTGCGGCGCATCGATCGAATCGCCGGCCATTTTCAGTGCATAATAAACTTTGACGCTGCCGCTGATATCGCCTGGGCCGCCGGTAAATAGCGGATAACTGCCGTCCTCGGATTGGCGCGATCTTAGGTAATTGGCAATCTTGGCTTGCAGTCCTTCGTCGATTTCGCCCAAATAGTGCATCATCATGATGTATTCGGACGGAATCGTGCAATCGGCTTCCAATTCGAAAATCCAATGGCCGTCTGGTTGCTGCAGCTTTAGCAGGTAATCCTGCGCCTTGCTGATGGTCTTGTTTAAATCGTTTGGTTTCGCGACAATGGCCGTGGCGGAACTGGGCAAGTCGCGCGTGTTGATCTCTGTAGTGGCGTCGGTGAACATAATGCTTCCTTTATAGTGCTGACTTAGCTTTCAGGGATTGTGGGTGGTAAGTCCAATCGGGCGATTCGAGCCCGCGGCTGGTCAGATTAAACAATAAGGACAGCAGCAGGTTGCTGCGCCCGGTAAGACGAGTCGTCAAAATGGTTGCCTTGACACTGTTTCGGGTGATCTTGACTTGGTTGGATTGCGTGAAATCTAAATGTTGCTTGATTTTTCGCAAGGTCAGGACCGCCATGCCAAGCGCCCATAAGCAGAAGTTTCTAATTCCGGTTTCGTGCGACGGAATCAGCTGCGTATAAGTGAGTGCATTACGCAGGTGTCCGTGGGCGATGCTGATTAGGTGCTCAAGGCCTTTTCGGAAGTTCTCGTCGTCGGTTTCCGGCGTCAACGTGGATAAGTCGAAACCGGTCTCGTCGAAAATATCTTGGGGCAGCCAGCAAACTCCGCGGCTGGCGTCGTCCCATATGTCCTTGAGGATGTTGGTCATTTGCAAGCCTTGTCCGAACGATACCGAGAGTTCGAGCAGGCGCTCTCTATGAGCCGCAATTTCGGGTGAGTAATGGCAAAACAGTTTGGCGAGCATTTCGCCGACACAGCCGGCTACGTAATAACAGTATTTGTCCATGTCGGCCATGGTCGGCAGTCCGTTGCTTAGGTTCTGCGCCTGAAAAATCGGCATGCCTTGTGCCATTGTTTCGACGCAAGTTGCCAGCGCTTCAATCTGTTGCGGATCGAACGAATGCGTGATTTGAATGACGCGTGGCGTCAGTCCGATCAGCGTATGTTCTGCCGGAATGGTTTGTTCCGACAATAAAGGGGATAGGTCGGCGGCAAAATCATTCGCACCATGACCGGTCTTTACGGTTTCGATGAAGCGCTCGCAGAAGATTTTTTTTTGGTCGGGGCTTAGCGAGACTTCGTCTTCAACGGTGTCCACAATTCGGCACAGCAGATAGGCATTGGCTACCGGGCGATAGAGGTTTTCCGGTAGCTGCGGAATAGTCAGCGCAAACGTCCTGGAGACGCCTTCAAGCAGCAGTGCTTGAAATTCATCGTCGGATAGGCCGGTTAATGACTCCGGTTTGTCCAGTGTTGGTTGTAATGCGCTCATGATTATTTTCTAAGATTTCGTCTTGATAGTTTTTGGAAGCAGACTTAATTTAACGGCAATGATAGACTGTTTGTTGGTATTTTGCAAAGCAATGTTGTTTTCTAGCCAATATGAGTAAAATCGTGTCTTCCGGCTCTGTTATATAGAATAAAAATCAACTATTTAAAAGTTTGTGTTGTATTTTTGCAAATAGGCTGCAATACGCTCCGGTTTGGCGCTTAAGGCGATAAAATTATGCTAAAACTGGAGTCGATTCCGAAAAGATAGTATTCTACTTGCAAATATATAAATGATTGTATTCTATAAGGACTTATATTTTAGGTGGGTTGTTTTGATTCGCCGGCAGTCGTTTTCAAGGAAGGATGCATGGTATTTTTGGCCTGTTGCAAGTATGCAACAGGTCGTTTTTCGGTTTTATGAGGTTCGATATGGTCGGCCTTGCTTGTATTCAGTCAATATGGAGGATATGCCCGTGGGTGTGCCATTACGTCAGCAGTTAGCAGTTGGTAGTTATCTTATTAAGCAAAAATTGAAAGGGGCTAAAAAGTATCCTTTGGTTTTAATGCTCGAGCCATTGTTTCGATGCAATCTGGCTTGTGCAGGATGCGGAAAGATCGACTATCCGGATGATATTTTAGATAAGCGTTTATCGGTCGAGGAATGTTTGCAAGCGGTCGACGAATGCGATGCGCCAATGGTTTCGATCCCCGGTGGCGAACCGTTAATTCATAAAGATATGCCGGCAATTGTCGAAGGCATCGTCGCGAGAAAGAAATTCGTTTATCTATGTACGAATGCGCTGTTATTGAAGAAGAAGATCGATGACTATAAGCCTTCTCCATATCTAACTTTCTCTATTCATTTAGACGGTAATAAAGAAAGACACGACGCCTCGGTTTGTCAAGACGGTGTTTTCGATAGAGCAGTCGAAGCGATCAAGCTAGCGCTCGATAAAGGTTTTAGAGTCACGATCAATTGCACGCTGTTTCAAGGAGAGAACGCGAAAGAAGTGGCCGAGTTTTTGGATTACGCGATGGAGTTGGGCGTTGAAGGGATTACGATAGCACCTGGTTTCAGTTACGAACGCGCGCCGCAACAAGATATCTTTATCAAAGGGCGCGATGTCAAGGAGTTATTTCGGGGTATCTTCAAGATCGGTAAGAACCGTAAATGGAAATTGAATCATTCGTCGCTCTATTTAGACTTTTTGGCCGGTAATCAAAGCTATAATTGTACGCCATGGGGCAATCCGACCCGCAATGTATTCGGTTGGCAAAAGCCTTGCTATTTGTTGGCCGACGAAGGTTATGCGGAAACCTTCCAACAATTGCTCGATGAAACGCCTTGGGAAAAATACGGTACTTCGAAAAATCCGAAATGCGCGAGTTGCATGGCGCATTGCGGTTACGAGGCAACGGCCGTAGAAGATATGATGAAAAACCCGATTAAAGGTCTGTTGACAGCGATCAGAGGCCCTAAAACCGAAGGCGACATGGTTCCCGAGCCGGTTCCTGTTTATGCAAATGAAAAGCCGGCTTCTAGTCTCTCCGGCATTCCTATTACTGTCGAGGCGATGGATTCATAAAGCAGGTTCGAAGGGTGTTCATGCCGGCATTTCGCCGTTATACCCGCCGGGAAGCGGGTATTCAGTGTCTGGGATGGCAAGGCCAATACATCCCTGTAGCCACCTGCGGGACGGGTTATTTAACCCGTCCCCAACGTTTTAATGGGCTTCGGCAGGGTCAAAAACGTTTCGGACGAGGTTGCAAACCTCGTCCTGCCAAGCGTAGCCCGGATTACGCTGCGTTTCATCCGGGAACCTCGGAGCCACGCCGTTCCCGTATTTCGCTACGCTACATACGGGCTACGTGCTGGATACCCGCTTACCGGCGGGTATGTGTGTATAACGATGAGTGCTCTGCGTGGGAATGCTTGAGTACCGCTCCAGCGGTACGAGACGCTAGATCGTCTCGGGCTGCATTCCCACGCTGGAGCGTGGGAACGATAGCGAGATTTGAATAAATACACAAATTCCAAGATAGCTTGAGCGCCGTAGGGTGCGCATCGTGCGCCTTTTCAAAAATATTTTGAGTTTAAAAAGCGGGTACACGGCAATTAGCTAAAAGCGGCTTTTTTCGACAGCCTAGCGAAAGGGTATGTCTTCTTTACGACCGGCAAAGCATGCCGGAAATCAATGTTTTCGGAGTTTTTATGTGTCAGAGTCTAATAAATAAAATACCGGGTCTTTTTTTACTTTTTTTGTTGGGCTTAACCGAGGTCTATGCCGAGGATATTCTCAGTGCCAGGGAGGTCGTTGAAAATTTTCAAGCCGAGTTAATAGAAGTTATGAAAAACGGTAAGGAGCTAGGTTATGAAGGCCGTTTCGATAAGCTTGAAAAACCGGTAAGCGAAAGCCACGATTTAAACATGATTGCAAGAGTCGTGGTCGGGCGTGAATGGGAGAATATGTCGTCGGATCAACAAGAAAAATTTGTCGAGGTGTTTAGTCGATTCAGCGTTGCGGCTTATGCGCACAATTTTAAGGAATACTCCGGCGAGTCGTTTAAATTCGAATCGGAGGAAGAGACCGGAAGAGGCGGTGTTATCGTCCATACTTATTTGGTCATACCCGATGATAAGGATGTTAAATTCGATTATATGTTGAAGAAAAAAGGCAATAGCTGGAGAATAATCAACATCATCGCCAATGGTGTCAGCGATTTGGCTTTAAGGCGTTCGGAGTACGGCAGTATCTTGAAACGGGACGGCTATGATGTGCTGATCGAAAAAATCAGCGAAAAAATCGATCTTTATTCCAAGCAGTAGGTTTTTATGGGCATTTTGGGTGGCAAGCTTCAACGAATGATTGTCGTTTTTCTTTGTGCCCAGGCTTACGGGTTAAGCGGTTGCTCGACGACGGCGAGTCAAGATTTATCGGTGTCGGAAGTGGATCCTTACGAAGACATAAACCGTAAGGTGTACGCTTTTAATATGACGGTTGACGAATATGTCGCCGAACCCGTCGCCAATGCTTATAAAACCGTGACGCCGGATGTTATGCAGACTGGAGTCAATAATTTTTTCGGCAATCTAAAAACCATCAATACCGTTATCAACGATGCTTTGCAGGGTAAGTTTCAGCAAAGCGTCGAGGATTCAGGGCGTTTCCTGGTGAATTCCACAATAGGTCTGGGCGGTTTGCTCGATATCGCGACCGACATGGGGTTGGAGCATCATGAAGAAGACTTTGATCAGACTTTCGCGGTCTGGGGCGTTCCGCAGGGTTCTTATTTAATGCTGCCTTTTTTAGGGCCCTCGACCACCCGGGGCATTCCCGGGGCGGTATTGGATACCGCAGCGAACCCGGCGACTTATGTTGCAATGCCGGTGCAAGCAATACAAGTGCTGCAAGTTATCAATTCTAGAGCTAATGCTGACGGTGCGCTGAAATTCATCGATGAAGCGGCATTGGATCCTTATGTATTTACCCGCGAATCTTATCTTCAGTGGCGCAATAATCTGATCAACGATGGAAATATTGAAATCAATGACGACTTAGATAAAGCGCTGCTAGATTTTGATGAGGCGTTGTTTGATGAAGTGAATGATGCTGAAATGAAATCTGAAGGATCACTCGACAATATAAAGCCTATAGCGGTGGAGGATACTTCGGAAACAGTCAAGGCGAAATCGATACCGAACCAAGGATTTTAGGCGTTTGAATCCGCCTCGAACGCTTTGGATTGCCTTGGGCATAGTCAGAATTTGAGGTTCGCGCTAAAAGTGAAGCAACGAATGAACTTCGTATGCTTCAAGCTTTTCGCGTCCGTTTAGAAAATCCAATTCAACGACAAATGCACAGGCTTCAACGGTTGCGCCCAGTTTCTCGACCAGTTCGCAACTGGCTTTGGCGGTTCCGCCCGTTGCCAGCAAGTCGTCTATCAATAAAACACGGTCCCCCGTTTCAAACGCATCGCTATGTGCTTCCAATGTCGCCGATCCGTATTCCAAGTCGTAAGAAACGCTTTGTACGTCATAGGGTAATTTGCCCGGTTTTCTAAGCGGTACAAACGGCAATCCCAGCTCCCAAGCGACTAATGCGCCGAATATAAAGCCCCGTGCTTCCATGCCGGCTACGGCCGTGATATCTCTTTCCAGGAACGGATGCAGCAAGTGATGAACTGCAAGTCTTACTGCAACCGGGTCTTTGACCAGCGGTGTAATATCTTTGAAGATAATGCCGGGTTTCGGAAAGTCCGGGATGTCTCGGATTTTTTCTTTTAATTTGTTCATAGTTAAAGTGTACGCACTGTGTACGAGATGGAAAAAGGATTCGAAAAAGTGAAAAACCAATTAGAGCAATGAGGCTTCATGAAGATTGAGTTTAATCGTTCCTACGCTCTGCGTGGGAATGCATCCCGGGCCGGCTCCTGTTCCCTAGCGATAGAAAAACAAGCAAGAGCTCCTCTTTACAGTCTCCCAATCCACCTAGCAGTCGCAAGTCGACGCGGAGCTTCTAAAGCGGCATTTCCACGCAGAGCATCACTGCCATTAAGTTAAGCCGTTCGTGGTGAGCCTGTCGAACCATGGACGGCTTAACTTATCGACCCAGGATTTTTCCATTCACCCTTCGACAGGCTCAGGGCGAACGGAAAAATCCTTAACTTAATGGCAGTGACGCAGAGCATGGGAACGATAAGTCATTGCAGGATGGGGCTTGCCGCCCCGTCATAAACGTTTTGACCGTGGCCAAAGCGCGCAGAAATGCTTTATCTAAGGTCAATCAAACAAAGCCGGCTTTAGGCAATGAAGTCACGCGCAAAATTGCTCGATGCTCTGCAATATGCCTTGGGTATCTAATCCGCAAAAACTCAGTAATTCTTCGCGCGTGCCTTGTTCGATGAAGGCATCGGGCAGACCGATATTCAAGACCGGCATCACGATTCTTTGTGCCTGCAGAAATTCGTTGACCGCGCTGCCGGCGCCGCCGGCAATGACGTTTTCTTCGACCGTGACGATGATATCGTGACTCTTGGCCAGTTCCAGAATCAACGCTTCATCGAGCGGCTTGACGAAGCGCATATTGACGACGGTCGCGCCGAGCTGCTTACCGACCTCGACCGACGGCGTAACCATGCTGCCGAACGCCAGAATCGCGATGCGGCCGCCTTGATGGCGCAATTCGGCCTTGCCGATCGGTAGCGCGGTCATGGTGCAATCGACCGGCACGCCCGGGCCTTTGCCGCGCGGATAGCGTACCGAAGCCGGGCCTTTATGCAGATAACCGGTATAGAGCATCTGCCGGCATTCGTTCTCGTCGGCCGGTGCCATGATTAGCATGTTCGGCAGGCAGCGCATGTAGGTGTAATCGAAACTGCCGGCATGGGTCGGGCCGTCCGGGCCGACTAAACCTGCGCGGTCGAGCGCAAACAATACGTCCAGGTCCTGCAAGACCACATCGTGTATCAATTGATCGTAGCCGCGTTGTAAGAAGGTTGAATAGATCGCGACGACCGGTTTGCCGCCCTCGCAGGCCAGGCCCGCCGCTAAGGTCACGGCATGCTGCTCGGCGATGGCGACATCGAAATAACGCTTCGGAAAGCGTTCGGAAAAAGCGACCAGGCCCGAGCCTTCGCGCATTGCCGGGGTAATGCCCAACAAGCGCTCGTCCTGCTCGGCCATGTCGCAGAGCCATTGTCCGAATACCTGCGTATACGTCGGGTGCGGAGAAGGGGCCGATTTCGGCAGACAATCGCGGCTCGGGTCGAAGGCCGGCACGCCGTGATAGGCGAGCGGGTCTTTCTCGGCCGGCGCATAGCCCTTGCCTTTCTTGGTGACGATATGCAAGAAACGCGGGCCGGAAATGTGTTTTAGATTTTCCAGGGTTGACACCAGCATGTCCAGGTCATGGCCGTCGATTGGACCGATATAATTGAACCCCATTTCCTTGAACAAGGTGCCGGGCACGACCATGCCTTTCATGTGCTTTTTGGTTTTGCGCGCCAGCTCCCAGACGCTTGGCATGCTGGTGAGAGCTTTTTTGCTTTTTTCGCGTACCGAAGAATAAATTTTACTCGACAGAATTTTAGTCAGATAATTTTTCAACGGGCCGACATTTGGAGAAATTGACAAATTGTTGTCGTTCAAGATCACCAACAGATTTGCATCGATCGCACCGGCATGGTTCATTGCTTTGAAGGCCATGCCGCCGGTGATGCTGCCGTCGCCAATGATCGCGACACAGTGCTTGTCCTCGCCGCGTAAACCGGATGCGATCGCCATGCCTAAGGCCGCGCTAATTGACGTGCTCGAATGGCCGACGCCGAAGGCATTGTATTCGCTCTTGGAACGGTTTGGAAAGGGGCAAAAGCCGTCGCGGGTGCGAATTGTCGTCATGCGCTCCTTGCGTCCGGTCAGGATCTTATGCGGATAGGCCTGATGGCCGACATCCCAAACCAATTGATCGCGCGGCGTGTCGAATACGTAATGCAGCGCCACAGTCAACTCTACGGTGCCGAGGCCTGCCGAAAAATGCCCGCCGGAAATACTGACTGTGTGGGTCAGAAACTCGCGAAGTTCTTTGGCAAGCGGTTTTAATCGTTCCTTTGGCAGTTTTCTAAGGTCGGAGGGGAGCTTGATGCTGTCTAGTAGGGGGAAATTTCCTGTGATTTTCATGAATAAATCGATTCCTTATTGATCGGCACGGACGCGGTTACCGACTGATTATGCAGATTAATACCCTAGTGTTTAAGTCGGGAATTAATGATCTCGCTGGATAATATAAAGCGACAAGTCACGAAGCAGATCGGCTTCGGGGCCGAATCCGTTTAAGCTTTCAATGGCTTGCTCATGAAGTTCCTGAGCTTTTTGCTTTGCGCCGGCCAAGCCGAGTAAGGCAGGGTAAGTCGGCTTGTCGTTGTCTTTGTCCTTGCCTTGGGTTTTGCCGAGTGTTGCGGTATCGCTTTCTTCGTCCAAAATATCATCCTTGACTTGGAAGGATAGGCCGATGCATTTTGCGTAATGATCGAGCCCTTCGGCCTGTTTCGGGTCGATATCGGGTCTCGTTAACGTCGCCATGTTGACGCTGGCTCGAATTAACGCTCCGGTCTTGTGGATATGCATATTTTCAAGCTGAGGCAGCGTCAGCATCGTGCCGACCGATTCTAAATCGATGGCTTGGCCGCCGACCATGCCTTGAGAGCCGCTAGCCTTAGCCAGCAACGTAATCATTTTTAGACGGCTTTCGGCATCGGCTCGGATGGTAGGGTCGTCAGCCAAGACCTTGAATGCCAATGCTTGTAAAGCGTCGCCGGTCAAAATGGCGGTCGCTTCATCATAAGCGATATGACAGGTCGGCTTTCCGCGTCTGAGGTCGTCGTCGTCCATGGCCGGCAAATCGTCATGTATCAACGAATAAACATGAATGAATTCAACCGCACAGGCCGCGCCATCTAAATCTTCCGGTGCAATGCCCACGGCTTTTCCTGTACAGTAGGTTAGCATCGGACGCATGCGTTTACCGCCGTCCAGCACGCAATAGCGCATCGCTTCGTGCAATTTTGTCGGAATTTGGTTTTCGCTTGGCAGTCGGGCTTCCAAGGCTCTTTCGACACGGTTTTGACAAAAGGAGAGATAGTCTTTCAGTGCGTTACTCATCGGTGAAGGGCTCCAGAGTTTGAGTGCCGTTTTTTTCCAGTAAAATCTGAACTTTCTGTTCGGCTTCCTGCAAGGCTTTCTGGCAGGTTCGAGTCAGGGCGACGCCGCGTTCAAATGATTTTAACGAGTCTTCCAAAGATAGCTCACCTTGTTCCATTTGCTCGACGAGTTGCTCAAGCTCGGCTAGGGACTCTTCGAATAAATTCGTGGTTTTTTTTTTCGGCATGTAGATAAAATAGTAGGTAGAAATTGGGCGATGGAATCAAACCGGCCATTATATATGAAATTGGATAATGAGTGATTAGGAAGTATGAGTAATGATTACAATGCAGCCGCGATAGAAGTATTAAGCGGCTTGGAACCGGTCCGAAAACGGCCGGGTATGTATACCGATACGACCCGACCGAACCATCTGGTGCAAGAGGTTGTCGACAACAGCGTCGACGAAGCGATAGCAGGGCATGCCGATAATATTACTGTCATATTATGCAAAGACGGCTCGGTATCGGTTAGCGACAATGGCCGCGGGATGCCGGTCGACATTCATCCGGAACAGGGTATTCCCGGTGTCGAAGTGATCTTGACGCAACTGCATGCCGGCGGGAAGTTCTCGAATAAAAATTATCAGTTTTCCGGCGGTTTGCACGGTGTCGGTGTTTCGGTCGTCAATGCCTTGTCGGCCAAGTTGGAGATCGAGGTTAAACGGGGCGGTAAGGTGTATCGAATGACCTTTGCCGACGGCGAAAAGCAGAGCGAGTTGGCCGAAATGGGCACGGTGGGCCGCAACAATACCGGCACTTCAGTCAAGTTTTGGCCGAATGAAAAATATTTCGATTCGAGTAAGATTTCGGTCAGTAAGCTCAGGCATGTGTTGAGAGCGAAAGCGGTATTATGCCCGGGTCTCAATATTACTTTGCAATCCGAATTTACCGATGAGCAATGGCAATGGTGTTATCAAGACGGCCTCAAGGAATATTTACTCGATCGTGTAGGGGATGCCGAATTTTATCCCGAACCGCCTTTCATGGGCAAAATGACGTCCGATCATGAAGCGGTCGAATGGGGTATCGTGTGGACGGCCGATAGCTTGCCGGAAGCGATTAACGAAAGTTATGTCAATCTGGTGCCGACCGCGCAAGGCGGCACGCATGTCAACGGTTTACGGGCCGGTTTGACTGAAGCGATGCGCGAATTTTGCGATTTCAGAAATCTATTGCCGCGAGGCATCAAGGTTTCTCCGGAAGATGTTTGGGAGCACTGCCATTTTATTTTGTCGGTCAAATTGGAAGATCCTCAGTTTTCGGGACAAACCAAAGAGCGTTTGAGTTCGCGCGAATGTGTCGCGTTCGTTTCGGGTGTTGCGAAAGACGGTTTCAGTCTTTGGTTGAATCAGCATCCGTCCGAAGGCGAAAAAATTGCTGAAATTATTATTGCCAGTGCGCAAAAGCGATTGAAATCGGCTAAGAAAATCGTTCGTAAGAAATTGACCTCGGGACCTGCGCTACCCGGTAAGCTTGCCGATTGTTCCGGCCAGGATATCGGCCGATCCGAATTGTTTTTGGTTGAGGGCGATTCGGCCGGCGGTTCGGCTAAGCAGGCTAGAGACCGAGAATTTCAGGCGATCATGCCGCTACGGGGGAAAATTTTAAATACCTGGGAAGTCGATTCGAGCCAAGTCATGGCGTCTCAGGAGGTTCATGATATCGCGGTGGCTTTGGGCATAGAACCGGGTTCGGATGATTTACGAAGCCTGCGCTACGGTAAGGTATGTATTTTAGCAGACGCAGACTCGGACGGTAATCATATTGCGACATTGATTTGCGCATTGTTTTATCAGCACTTTAATGCTTTGGTGCAAGCCGGCCATGTATTTGTCGCAATGCCGCCGTTGTATCGGGTCGATATCGGCAAAAAAGTCTTTTATGCGCTCGACGAAGCCGAGCGCCAAGGCGTTTTGGATCGAATTAAGGCAGAAAAGTTGAAAGGCCAGATCAATGTTCAGCGTTTCAAAGGTTTGGGCGAAATGAACCCGAGCCAGCTTCGTGAAACGACGATGAACCCCGATACCCGCCGGCTCGTGCAATTAACGGTCGCCGCCGATGACGATACCAGCGAACAACTGGATTTACTATTAGCCAAAAAACGTTCGCCGGATCGTAAGCATTGGCTCGAAACCAAAGGGAATTTGGCGGATTTGTGAATTTTATGGTGAGTAGAGAGCAGAAAGATGAAAGGTGAAAGGTGAAAGGTGAAAGAAGGGGGATGAAGTGCGAAAGGTATAACTTTCAATGAATTCGGCTAAATATTTCAAGGCGGATGATTGCCAATACAAATTGTGCTGATATTCTATTTGACAATTCGTTATAATCGAAATGAATGGAATAAATGAGCCAATCACAAGGACTTTCGCTTCTATTGTTAACCAAATGGTGAGCCTGTAAATGTTTGGATTTACTTCGGATCATTCCGCTTCGGGTACGGCTAGCACAATCATCAATAAACCGGTGGATGATGTGTTTAATTTTATCGGGGTCGATTTTTTTAAAAATTATCCTCGGTGGTCGCCTGAGGTCATCGAATGCGAATTACTGAGCGATCCGCCGTTACGTTTGAATAGTCTTGCCAGGCAAGTGCGAATCGATCAGGGTCAAAGAAGCGAGTCGACTTTTAAGGTGACTCGCTTTGACCCGCTTACTAAATTGACTTTTGAAGGTGTTTCGAATCCCTATCGTTGTTTTTATGATTTTAAGCCCGGGAGAACGCCGGAGCAGACTGAAGTCACATTTACTTTCGAATTATTGAGGCTCGAGCTTTTCATGCTACCGTTTGAAAAGCTGATTCGTATTGCTGTGAGAGAGGGCGCGATCCGAACGGTTCGAAATCTCAAAACCTTAATAGAGTCTTAGGAACGAGCATGAAATAACTTAGACAACTGCCGGAAGGGGGTTTGGCGGCTCAATTGACAGGTGTCGACGGCAGGGCAGATTTTTGCTCCTGCAAAATCTGCATTCATGCCATCCATGGCAATCAGATTCCGCCGTCAAGCCTACATGGACGTATTCACCCAGCACCTAAATTCCATAGCCCATTGGCTATGGTTAAATATCTTGGATAATTTAGGTGCTGGGTTCACGGCGTCCTGTCAAGCGAGTTACCAAACCGCCACAAAGCCTACTACTTGTATAAGTTATTTTGTGCATATTCCTTAGGGGCGTAGGGCCCGCTTTGGACACTCTAAAATTTATGAATAACGATGAGCGCAGAGCGTCACTACCATTAAGTTAAACCGTCAAAGAATGAGTAATGCCGGCATTCAGGCTCGATGGGATTCAAATGCCTGCCATCCATGGCGGAATGACAGGGTTAGTTTAACTATTGCTAAGGAATCCGGATGTTTTTTGAGTCAGATGGCGGATATCGAACATGAAATTTCAAATAGAAAAAGATCCGGGAGTCATTCCTCACATTCTTACTCAAATTTTGGACGGTTGTGTTAATGGTATTACCTTGTCCGACCCCGATTTGGAAGATAACCCGATCGTCTTCGCGAACGAAGTTTTCGAAAAAATCACTGGTTACAGTCGTGATGACATTATTGGAAAAAACTGCCGGTTCTTGCAAGGAAAAGATCATGATCAACCGGAGATTGAAATCTTGCGTGAGGCGATCAGGAATCAACGAGCAGTTGAGGTCACGCTAAAAAACTATAAAAAAAACGGCGACCTTTTTTACAATCGGCTTTCTGTAACCCCCTTATTCGATAACGAAGGTCGGTTGATTTATTTTCTAGGCATTCAATACGACATTACCGAACAGATACATGCGCAACACGAGATCGAAAGATTGAATAATTCTTTCGACTTAAGACGCTCCGACTACCTTAGTCAGCAGTCTAAGCGGGGAGCTGTTAAACGTTGAATACTCAAACGTGATCGCGATTATTTCAAAAAAACAAGCGGCTAGCGATATGGGGAAGCTAATGAGCAATGAGGTTGCCATGACGATTGCCGACATTCATCCGAAAATGCCTATCGATGGCGGTTCGGTGCCGGATAAAAAAAGCTTCAACTCAGGATCGACCGGGAGGTGGCATGTTTGCGTTTGATTTATCAAAACCGTTGATCGGGAAAGCTGATATAGGCATCGAAAAAACCGTCGCTGACGTATTCGATTATGTCGGATTACATTTTTTTGATAATTATCCTAAATGGGCCTTAGAAGTTGTCGAATTTGAGGTGCTGCAGGAGCATCGTATCGGAGTCGGTTCCAGAGCCAAGCAAGTTAGAATAGAGCAAGGGCAAAAAGTTGAATCGATGTTCGAGATCACCGAATTTGTGCCGTTGCAAAAATTGGCGCTGGAATCGGTAAGCCAAGAGTTTCGTGAAGTTTATACCTTCGAGGAGGACGACGGCATCGATTCGGCTCGATTAGAAATAAGCTTTGAGTTGTTGCATGTCGATTTTTTCATGAGGCCGTTTGAAAAGTTGATTCGCGTTGCGATCGAGGAAGGCTTGCAAAATTCGCTGGAAAACATCCAAACACTGTTGTGTGGCCATTACGGTGAGCCGGAAGGGTCTTAATTTAAAGACATTAAATGCCGCCGGCAGCCAATACTGAATGTTCCAATCGTAAATTTATCTAGGAGTATAACCATGGCTTTTATCGCTGAAAAAGATCCGGGACTGATTCCGCAAATTCTATCGCTGATTCTGGATGAATGTATTAACGGCATTACGCTAGCCGACCCCGACCTTGACGACATGCCGATTGTTTACGCCAACAAAGCGTTTGAAGCTGTTACCGGTTATTCGCAGGAAGAAGTGATTGGGCGCAATTGTCGATTCTTGCAGGGCGATGACCGAAACCAAGAAGAAATTAAGAGGATTAAGGAGGCTATAAATGCACAAAAACCGGTTGAAGTGGTTTTGCGTAATTATAAAAAAAACGGAGAGTTATTTTATAACCGGTTTAAGATCATTCCATTATGCGATCGGAGCGGCAAGCTGATTTATTTTCTCGGCGTGCAATACGATATTACTCGACAAATGGTTGACGAGGAAACAATCAATAATTTAAACAAACAGCTTGAAAGTCTGTAATATTCTGATTTATTAGGGGATATTTTTTGCAATTGGTTGAGGATTTATCCAGAAAGACTTTCTATATAGGGTGGTGAAATGTGTATTATTAGTCAAGGTGCGCCATGAACGTTACGGATAGTTCTTTACCGGTTAGCGAGCAAGGTCTGCCGTTAAATGAAATCTTTTTGTCAATGGCGATAGCAGCATTTCTGTTGTTAATAGTGATGGAGGGATTGAAGCCTTACCAGCGGTTCGATCGAAAAGTCGCAAAGAATTCGGTGGTTACCAATACTACGGCTTTTTTATTCAATAATGTAATTTTAACCACGCTAAGAGCATCCTCGCTTTTTTTTGTGGCTCAACAGTTTTCGAATTATGGCGTATTGAGCGGTCTGTCTAACGGGCCGATTAAATGGGTGCTATCGTTTTTGCTCTTCGATCTTGCGATTTATGTTTGGCATTATGCAAGTCACAAAAACGAATTTTTATGGCGTTTCCATAAAATTCATCATAGTGATAAAACTTTTAACGTCACGACCGGTTTTCGTTTTCATGTATTCGATCTGTTTATTGAAATCGTCATGAAATGCCTGTTCGTCATTGTTTTCGGTGTGGATGCTTACGTGATACTCGCGATCGAGTTGATCGAGCTGTCTTTCATTTTCTTCCATCATTCGAATCTGTCCTTCGATAAAGAAGATTTATTGTCGAAAGTAATTATTACGCCGGCCTTGCATAGAACTCATCATTCGGCACTACGTAGTGAGCATGACAGTAATTACGGTATCGTGTTATCGATATGGGATCAATTGTTTGGTACTCGCAAGGAATTGGTTCCGAAAAAGATCGGTCTCGATTTAATCGAAGCAGATAATTTTATACAGCTGTTTTTCTTGGCATTCATTACCGAAAGACACGTAGGCAAACTATTAGGTTTGATTCCGAAAGGAAAAAAATAAAATTATTTTTGCGATTCGGTGTCCGCCGGCAGGCGGACCCGATCCAGGTGCTTTGAAGCCTGGGATTGATCTCGCCTAATCTTGCAAGCGGGCGCTGTAAATAAAAAAGGGCGGAGAATATCCGCCCTTGCTGCATTGTTTAGGAATGCCAGTGAGTTATTAAGGCGTTAAGCCTTCACCCACTGTAATCACTTTCAATGCGTTGGTTCCGCCCTGAACGCCGGTTAGATCGCCTTTGGTGATGATGAATTTATCCCCATTTTGCGCTTGGTGGCGTTTTCTTAGCTGTTTGACGATTTCACGGTTCACTTCGGCATGATCCGGTTCTTTCAAGTGTTTGTCGAAATAGAACGGAAATACGCCTCGATAAAGCGTTACCTTGCCTAAAGTTTTTTCCTGACTGCTAAATGCGAAGATAGGAATTGCCGAGCTGATTCTGGACATCCATAATGGTGTCGATCCGGATTCGGTCAATGCCGCTATGCCATGAATCGTCGTATGATTCGCCATATACATCGCCGACATCGCAATCGCTTCGTCGATGCGCTGGAATTGCGTATCCATACGATGCTTCGAAACTCGAACGCTCGGCTGTTTTTCGGTCTCTTCGCAAACCCGTACCATCGCTTCGACCGCTTTGACCGGATATTTACCGGAAGCGGTTTCGGCCGATAGCATGATCGCATCGGTGCCGTCGACGACCGCATTCGCAACGTCGAAAACTTCGGCGCGAGTCGGAATCGGGTTTTCGATCATTGATTCCATCATTTGCGTCGCAGTGATCGCTATGCGATTCAGTTCGCGAGCACGGCTGATGAGTCGTTTCTGTGCGGCCGGAAGGTTAGCGTCGCCAATTTCAACGCCCAAGTCGCCACGAGCGACCATTACCGCATCGGATGCCAGGATAATTTCATCCATTGCATCCATCGCTTCTGCGCGCTCGACCTTAGCGACGATGCCGGCATGGCAACCTTCCGCCAGCAGCAATTCGCGTGCTTCGTTCAAGTCCGCTGCGCATCTAGGAAAAGATACCGCAACATAATCGCAATCGATTTTCGCAATCGTTTTGATGTCTTCCTTGTCTTTTTCGGTCAAAGCAGCGGCGGAAAGCCCGCCACCCATCAAATTGATACCTTTGTTGTTGGACAGGTCGCCGCCGACGACTACTTTGCAATTGACGCGTTTGCCGTCGGTATCGACTACATCTAATACCACTCGTCCATCGTCCAACAGTAAACGACTGCCGTTGCGCACTTCGCGAGCCAGCGGTTCGTAAGTGATGCCGACTTGGGTATTATCGCCGTCGTTCGGCCCTAAGTTGATGTCCAAGGCGAAATCCTGGCCTTCATCAAGCCATACTTTCGTTTCCTTGAAACGCGCTATGCGTATTTTAGGGCCTTGCAGGTCGCCTAATATGCCGACGCGGCGTCCGGTTTTGCGGCTTAATTCGCGAACTTTGTTGGCTCGGTCAATATGGTCTTGCGCCGAGCCGTGCGAGAAATTCATGCGAACCACGTCGATGCCGGCTTTGAACAAGTTTTCCAGGACCCCGGGTTTATCCGTTGCGGGGCCCAAAGTGGCCAGTATTTTGGTTCTTCGTAACATTAGTGCCCTTTATTTTGCGTTGCACAAGGCAACAGTGGTATCCAGCATACGATTCGAGAAGCCCCATTCGTTGTCGTACCAAGCCAAAACTTTAACGAAGTTTCCTTCGGTGACTTTGGTTAATGACGATTCGTAGATGGATGATGCAGGATTGTGGTTGAAGTCGATAGAAACCAGTGGCTTGTCGTTATAAGCCAAGATACCGTTCGATTTTTCCGAAGCGGATTTTAGGATGCTGTTGATTTCATCCACGCTGGTGTTTTTTCCGGCCGTAAAGCACAGGTCGACGACCGAAACGTTGATGGTCGGTACGCGCATGGCGAAGCCGTCCAGTTTTCCGGCCAATTCAGGCAGAACCAAACCGACAGCCGCCGCAGCGCCTGTTTTGGTTGGGATCATCGATTGTGTTGCGGAACGAGCGCGGCGTAAATCGCTGTGATAAACATCGGTCAATACTTGGTCGTTGGTGTAAGCATGAATCGTGGTCATCAAGCCGTGTTTGATGCCGATGGTATCGTTTAAGGCTTTTGCTAATGGCGCCAGACAGTTGGTGGTGCATGAAGCATTGGAAATGATCGTGTCGGAAGCCTTTAACGTATCGTGGTTGACGCCGTAAACGATTGTGGCGTCGACGTCGTTACCGCCGGGGGCCGAAATGATGACTTTTTTCGCGCCTGCGGTGATATGGGCGGAAGCTTTGGCTTTGCTGGTAAAAAAACCGGTGCATTCATGGACGACGTCGATCCCGAGTTCGGCCCAAGGTAGTTTGGATGGATCGCGTTCGGAAAGTACACGAATTCTGTCGCCATTGACGATCATGTAATCGCCGTCGACACCGACTTCACCGGGGAATTTTCCGTGCGCGGTATCGTATTGAGTGAGGTGAGCATTGGTAGCGGAATCGCCCAAGTCGTTGATTGCGACAACTTGGATTTCACCGTTGCGGCCAGATTCATACAATGCACGAACGATATTTCGTCCAATACGACCATAGCCGTTGATTGCGACTTTAATTGCCATATAAGTTCTCCGGTAATGTGAGGTTGATTTTTCGGTGGGCGCCGATCAGTTTCTAATCAGCGTACGGCGTGAAAGTATAGCAAAATTAGCTATATTCCGTCCATGTATAAAGGGATTTGTTTCTTTAGAAAAACACAAGTCACCGTGTTGCTATTGTGGAAAGTTTCGGTAGGTTTTGTGAATCTTCGTTAAACTCACGTCGCATTCAAAGCCAATTTTTTGATTGCGGGTAATCATCGACTTTTTGGGAAATTACGGAGATGCATGGCATATGAAGCGTAGAGAATTTATGAAAAAAGCGGGCGTAAGTACGGTCGCGGCAAGTACTGTAGCATTGACGGGTACTGAAATCAGTAAGGCCGACATGGCTTTTAAATGGAAGTTGGTTACGGCTTGGCCGAAAAATTTTCCAGGCTTAGGGCATGGTGCTAACTTATTGGCGCAAATGATCACCGAAATGAGCGGTGGGCGGATCAACGTCAAAGTCTATGGGGCTTCGGAATTGGTGCCTGCTTTTGAAGTGTTTGATGCGGTTGCTAATGGAACCGCAGAGATGGGCCATTCCGGGTCTTACTATTGGAAGGGTAAGTCGGAGGCAGCGCAGTTTTTTTCGGCGGTGCCTTTCGGCTTTACGGCTCAAGAAATGAATGCGTGGTTGTATTACGGCGGCGGTTTGGAGTTGTGGCAAGAACTTTATAAGCCCTTCGGTCTGATTCCGGTGCCGGCCGGAAACTCGGGCGTGCAAATGGCCGGATGGTTCAATCGGGAAATTAAATCGGTAGCCGATTTAGATGGATTGAAAATGCGTATTCCAGGTCTGGGTGGCGAAGTTTTGAGGCGCGCCGGCGGTACTACGGTTAACTTGCCGGGCGGAGAGATATTCACGGCTTTGCAATCACATAACATCGATGCGACCGAATGGGTCGGGCCTTATAACGATTTGGCTTTCGGTTTGCATAAGGTAGCCAAGTTTTATTATTACCCAGGCTGGCATGAGCCAGGCTCGACGATCGAGGCTGTTATTAACCGAAAAGCCTTCGACGCATTGCCGAAAGATTTGCAGCAAATTGTAATGACGGCGTGTAAGGCTGCGAATATGGACATGATAAGCGAATACACGGCGCGGAATAATCAAGCCTTGGATACTTTAATCAATAAGCACAATGTATCGGTATTGCCTTTGCCTGACGATGTGTTGAAAAAACTCAAGCAGATTTCGGGCGAGCTTATTGCTGAAATGGCCGCAAAGGATCCTGCGGTCAAAAAAGTTTACGAATCGGTCGTCGGTTTTAGAAGTCAAGTCTCGCGTTGGACCGAGATCTCGGAGTTGGCCTTTTTGAAGGCGAGAGCGCTTTGATCGATAAACCTATAAAATGCATTTCCTGATTACGTAGAACTTTCAGCCAAATCGACAAAGGCCAAACTACCCGTCATACCGGCAGGGGTTGCCGATATCCAGTGTACAGGGACGTACTCATATTCCTTATAACCTACAAAAAGCATTTCACCATGAAGAATAAGATTTTAATTCAATAGCTTGTCATGCTTTTGCAAAACAGTTTTTCTCCTGAATGATTACTCAAGGTTTTTAATATCATCTTGAAACACATAAAGAACTTCATGTTTTTCATGGTTAAGCTGCCGAATTTAGGGGCAAAAGCATTTTGTGGATTCGTTGCCCAGTTATATTGTCGGCATTGCGATGTTCGTTTGGGTTTGCTTGACACATTCGAACATCAGTTCGTCTAAAGCTTCTTCAGTCGAATAGTTGCCATGGTGCAGGCCGTATTCAAAGTGTGGGCAGTAATGCTTGATCTCGCCGTGTATCGTTATCGGAATTTTCGATTCTGGGAGCACGATGACAATTTTGACAATGCCTTCGCTTTTCTCGGGTAATGGCGAGTTCAGTCGAATTTTAATGCCGGTATAGCTAATGTCGATTACGTCGCCGTCAATTTCAATCGGAGCCTGTCTGATTCGGTCGATGCTGACATGGGCTTTTAACTCCTTGACTGATATTCTTGGGTGTTTGCGTTGTTCGTTGTGCATGTGATGTATGAATTAAAAAGTTTTGATGCTTAGGATTTCGTGATAAATAAAGTCTTGGAACTATGGGCTTTGTTGAGGGTTCGGTAACTCGCTTTGCAGGACGCCGTGAACCCAGCACCTAAATTATCCAAGATATTTAACCATAGCCAATTGGCTATGGAATTTAGGTGCTGGGTGAATACGTCCGTGTAGGCTTGACGGCGGCTTTCCTTGCCGCCAACGCCTGCCAATCGAGTTACCGAACCCTCCATAAAACAGAGAGGTTATTTACGACCAAATCCTTAGGATTTCGCCATAAATCATTTGAATCCAAGAAGTGTTATGTACCCGAAATGCTGTTTAAACGGTTTTCGATTTTTTGTTTATATTTCAACAAGTGAATAGTTTGTAATTCCGATGCGTTTTCAATGCCTAAGTTTGCGAGCGGTACGTCGATATCGCTGATATGTATAGGATATCGCTGATTGGATTGTCTAAATTCCAGAATATATTCCGCCGCCGCAGCAAGGGCGCGCTTACCGTAAGTTAGTGTCGAAAACTCTTTTTCGTTGCAATAAAGCGTGTAGGAAGCGGAATGTTCTCCGGACACGCGAATATCCAATTCGCGTGTCAAGTTTATTCGGTTTGGAACGCTCGGAATATATTTAATGATGGCACTGGGAGTATGTCGGATTTCATAGTGCTCGATTAAGATGCTATCGTCAAAGAAATATCGGTTTAGAATGTTATCCAAAAATTGTTGATAACGGCGCAATAAACCGTCGATCTTCGCGGAAGGGTAGTGCTGGCGAAACAGTGCGCCTTTTTCGTCCAGTAAATAAAGCTGTATGCCGGTTTTCGTGGCAGTATGAAATACTTGAATCTTGTTGGCTTTATTCAATTTCAATAATTCGGGTATCTCGCTTTCTTTCAGGCAAAAAGGGTCGATATGCGTTGGGCTGAAAATCCCTTGGGCTTGGCTTAATTCGTTTAACAGTTCTTGACGAGTTCCGATGCTTCGGTAATGCAGGACCTTATTTTTTCTCTGAAAAATATAATAATCTTTTGCTCCTGCTAGGATGTAGCGAGGCGATTCATTTGGATTTTGCCGGCCGAACCAACTGATTAATGTTTGGAATACGCTTTGAGCTCGTTGACTAATGCTATTGGCGCGTGCCGAAGTATTACAAATGACTTTGACATCGCTATCAGCGATTGGAAGCCGATGATTGTTGAAGGTGTCGGTGAAGGTATCGAATAGACCGTCCAGTCCGAGTGCGCGGCTTGCGGTAACCTCCCCCCAGTTCGAAATGGAAATCCGGTTTACCGATTGAACAAACGATTGACGGCTCTTACCATAGCTAAAAGGGTCGGAGCGTTCGCTCATGACTAGGCGTCCGTCATTGCTCCCGCCCTCAGGTTCAGTTCCGGTATTAATGAACAATAGCGAGCTTTGACATTGGTTAGGTTGTTTATAGCTAGGCAAATCAAGGTGTAATTTATCGAGTCTGCTGCTAATGAAGTCATGCAATTGTTCGGTCGTGGTTTGGAGTTCGTTCGTTGAGAGTGCGAGTGTTTTACTGTCGAGGTTAAGTTTCAGTTTTTTATGGTATAGGCCGTTTACAATGATCCATGCCAGCAATTCGATTAAACTCCAGGTATTTTTTATCGGGCTTTGTTCAGCAAGATTGTCCGCAGTAACATGACCAAGATACAGACTCCAGCCGCTTTGATTATCGGCGAAGCTAGTTTCTACGAGCGATAATTGCTGTTCTTTGGTTTGGAGTGCCGAGCGGGTTGTAATAAACTCGATTTTGCCTGGTTTTTTGTCCAGAAAGGAATGCAGCTTGCGGCCTATCAGTTTCAGGTCTTCATTGTCTTTCAAGTTGCGTTGAACATGCTGTCCGGCAAAATTTAAAATCATACGGTAACAGCCTGCGAGATGACGCAGAATAATGTCATGTTCACGGGTGGCTTTTAGTATGTTCCATGACTGTTGTCTGCTGATTTCAGGCAGCAGCGTTTCCGGCCATTGCCACCGATGCGCAATATGCTTGATGAATTCGGTGCGATAGAGTTGTTTTTGCGGGTCTTGTTCGGTATTGGCAAAGCCCATGATTTTAATGTATAGGCTATGTCTAATCAGCTCCAGACGCGCGCGATTAGCGGGGGAGCTAAGATAATTCTCGAGTTTTTGATAAATCAATAGATAGGGGTCGAGATCTTCGAGCGAGAATTCTCCGCCGTGAACGGCTTTTTTCATTTCCGAACAAAGCCATTGGGTATTGGGGTACTCGCTTGCGTAACATTCCATCAGCATCAGTTTTAACAGCGACTTATGCGGCGAGCCGATTGCTTTATAAATATGCCAGAGCGTGACAGTGATGAATTCTTCGGGAGGCGCGTTTTCCAAACTGCCGAAATCGATGACTTCCAGTTCCGAGATGAATTTGTTATCGAGTAAATGTTTGATATAACCGCTATGACGATGTTCCTCTTGCGGCGGCACGAGCCACCAAGCCGGCGACCGGCCCGCGATATAGACGGCCGTACGATAAAATTCCTCTAGTAATAAATAGTGTTGGGTTTTTCCGCTACTTTCATCGGAGATAGGGATATCTTGGCCGCTTTTAAATTTTTCATGATCGATCAGAAAAAAATGGACCTCGAGGTCTAAAGACATGGCCCATTCTTCGATCGCGGTGGCTTTCTGCTGAAGTTCTTCAAGGGCGGAAGGCGGCAAGGCCGGGTCGTGACAAAGCCAAATATCCATATCGCTGGTTTTAGTGAAGGCAATGCTGCCGACGCTGCCCATCAAAAACAAGCCTAGAATCGGGTAGTTCGCTAAGGCGCGCGTTTTGTATTGGTAGCTTCTCGAAAATTGGGCGGCATGCAGTAGGACTTGACGTGTCGGTGAATAGTCTAGAATGCCGGCTGGGGTTTCAGAAGAAATAAAACCAGGCAATAACGGTACGTTTTGATGAAAGAGTAAGGGGAGTAATTCTAAAAAGACTCGTTGACGCGGTTGCAAAAAGCTTTGAATGCGTTTTTGCTGAAGCAAATGCAAATTTTTGAAACGCTGGAGAATCGCTAGCAAATCTTTCTTGCTGATATCTTCTCCGGGCGAACCTAGGCGAATCGGTGTGAGATGTTTTTTTTCAACCATGTTGTCGTGAATGGTTAGCGATTAACAGGCATATTGTTGTCTTCGGTATAGCAGTGCAGCAAGATTTGTGGGGGTTTTGAGGCACGGAAGCTCCCATTACGCGAAATGTCACGCACTGTTATAACTTTAGGTTATACCATTTGTTAGTCAAATTTCGGTTCCGGGGTGAATGTCGATTACGCATAACGCTATTCTTGGCGTTCGAGCGTTGCCGTCAATTCCCCGTGGGTGGGGTGGGTTCACGGCGGTCCTCGATAGAGACAAGCCATACCTTTTATCCTAGAAAAAGCAGTTGGCATGCGTTGTAGACCGTTCGTGCTGAGCCAAGTCGAAGCATGAAAGGGCTACAACGCTTGTACCAGCTTGGTGAAGCCTCAAACTACCCTTCACCCTTCGGCAGGGCTCTTCTGAGCGCAGCCAAAGGACTCAGTGCGTACGGTAAACTTTTTTTACGATAAAAAATCAGTGGCTTGCCTCGATCTTTCAGCTATGCTTTTCCATTCACCATTCACCATTCACCATTCACCATTCACCATTCACGCATTCCCTGAAAGTTCGGCTCTCGCTTTGCTAATGGCCTCTCTAACGGTGTCCGGTGCGGTTCCGCCGATATGCTTTCGGGCGGCGACCGAGCCTTCTAACGTTAATACGTTAAAGACGTCTTCGTCAATGCAGTCGGAAAACTGTTGCAATTCCGTAAGCGTTAGCTCGGACAAGTCGCGTTCGGTTTCGACGCCGAGCCGTACGGCTCGGCCGACAATTTCATGCGCATCTCGAAAGGCCAGGCCTTTCCGGACGAGGTAATCGGCCAGATCGGTTGCGGTCGCGAAGCCTTGTTTCGCGGCGCGGTACATGTTGTCTTTTTTTGCGCTTAAGCGCGGAACCATGTCCGCGAATGCGCGCAGGCAATTGATAAGGGTATCGGCAGTATCGAACAACGGTTCCTTGTCTTCTTGATTATCCTTATTATAAGCGAGCGGTTGGCTTTTCATCAGCATCAACAGCGACATCAAATGTCCTGTGACGCGTCCTGACTTGCCGCGGACCAATTCCGGAACATCGGGGTTTTTCTTTTGCGGCATGATAGATGAGCCGGTGCAGAAAGCATCAGGAATATCGATGAAATCGAATTGGGCGCTCGACCATAATACCAGTTCCTCGGAAAAGCGCGAGAGATGCATCATGATCAAACTGCCCGCGGCACAAAACTCGATTGCGAAATCGCGGTCGCTAACCGAATCCAACGAATTGGCCGACGGTTCGGCAAATTGCAACAGTTGCGCGGTCATGTGCCGGTCGATCGGATAACTAGTGCCAGCCAGTGCCGCGGCTCCCAGCGGCATGATATTGATTCGTTTTAGGCAGTCGGCTAAGCGCTCGTTGTCGCGCTTGAGCATTTCGAACCAAGCCATCAGATGATGTCCGAAAGTGATCGGTTGCGCGACCTGCAAATGAGTAAAACCGGGCATGATCGTGTCTGCTTCGCATTCGGCCAGGTTTAAAAGGGCATTTTGTAAGCGAGTTAGTTCGGCACGGATACGCTTGATTTCATCGCGCAAATAGAGCCTAATGTCTGTCGCGACCTGATCGTTGCGGGAGCGTCCGGTATGCAGCTTTTTGCCGGCAATGCCGATCATATCGGTCAGGCGAGCTTCGATGTTCATATGAACGTCTTCTTGTTTGACGGACCAATTAAATTGGCCTTGCTCGATTTCGATGCCGATTTGTTGCAGGCCGTCGATGATCGCATCGCGTTCGCTTTCGGTGAGGATGCCGATTTTGCCCAGCATTGTTGCGTGAGCGATCGAACCTTGAATGTCTTGCTGGGCCATGCGTTTGTCGAAGTCGACCGAAGCGGTGAAGATTTCTACAAAGGCGTCGGTGGCCTCGGCAAATCGGGCGCTGGATAGTTTTTCGGAGTTAACGTTGGTCATAAGTTTCGGTGCTGAAATTGTAAATAGCTCATTATATGCGATACGCAGGCTTTCGTTGTTCTGAAAATTGTTGATTCGCCCCATTTGCGTATCTGTGAAGAAAAAGTTTTCAATAGGGGGTGAGTTCTGTAAGTGACTATAAGTAAAGTGAGTTTTTTGGGTCGTGCAAGACTTTGTCTGCCGAAAATGAAACTCGCTAAGGATTGTGCTTGTCGGACAGGTTACAATGTGCATTTTTAGTTGAATATTGGGTGTTGTTTTGGCAAATCAAATCATTCGTATCGCAACTCGCAAGAGCCCCTTGGCCTTATGGCAGGCCGAACATGTCGCCGATCGGTTGAAGCGGGCTTTTCCTGGACTCGAAACCGAATTGGTCACGATGACCACGAAGGGCGACAAATTGTTGGATGCGCCATTGGCTAAGGTTGGCGGCAAAGGCTTATTCGTCAAGGAATTGGAGCAGGGTATGTTGGAAGGCAGGGCCGATATTGCCGTGCACTCAATGAAGGATGTGCCGGTGGAATTTCCGGATGGCTTGCATTTGTCGGTGATTTTACAGCGTGAAGATCCTACCGATGCTTTTGTGTCTAATCACTATGCTTCGCTGAGCGAGCTGCCTGAACGTCCAAGAATAGGGACTTGCAGCTTGCGAAGACAATGTCAAATCAAGGAAAAATTTCCCAATGCTGAAATATTGACATTAAGAGGTAATGTCAATACCCGTTTGGCCAAGCTCGATGCGGGCGAATTCGATGCGATCATTCTTGCTTCGGCCGGCCTGGTCCGTCTGGAAATGCAGCATAGAATCGCCGCGCGACTCGATCCTAGCGAAAGCCTGCCGGCCATTGGGCAAGGCGCGATCGGTATCGAATGCCGAAGCGACGATACGGTTATCAATGAATTATTGAGCCGGCTACATGATCCCGAAACCCATATTTGTGTATCGGCCGAGCGTGCGATGAATGCTCGATTAAAAGGCGGTTGCCAAGTCCCGATAGCCGGTTTTGCGACCTTGCAATCGGATATTCTTTACATGCGAGGCTTGGTCGGCGATCCGGACGGTAGTGTTATATATCGCGCCGAACGAAGCGGGTCGGCCGAACAGGCCGAACAGATCGGTGTGTCTATTGCCGAAGAGTTATTGGCGAGCGGCGCCGATAAAATTTTGCAAGCTTTGTTTTAGATTAATGACGAATGCAAAACCGTTTTCGGTGCTGGTGACTCGCCCGGTTCATCAGGCGCACAATTTGGCTCGAATGATCGAGAGTCGTGGTTGGCAAGCCGTGCGCTTTCCAGTACTCGAAATTGCTCCGCTGCCTCGTTCGACGGGCGGATTCGAAAAGCTTGAAAGGCTACAGTATTTCGATTGTTTAATCTTTGTCAGCGCTAATGCGGTAAATTTTGCGCTGCAAGCGAATAATGGCAAAATAGCCCCATTTAAACAGTGTAAAATCGCTTCTGTTGGAAAAGCCACGGCCAGAGCTTTGAAGTCTGTAGGGCTCGTCGTGGATTGGGTGCCTGAGACTGGTTTCGATAGCGAAGCTTTATTGACACTGCCTTATTTTCATGGGGTTGAGGGACGCTCCTTTTTAATAGTCAGGGGAGAAGGCGGTCGGGAAAAACTTGCCGATACTTTGCGCGAAAGAGGCGCGGCCGTTGAATATTGGGAGGTTTATCAAAGAATTCGACCGCAATCCGATGTTCAGCCGGTGGTCGATTTGTTAAAACGCGGAGAACTTAGCCTGATTACGGTAAGCAGCGGTGAAGCATTGCGCAATCTTGTGGAAATGTTAAGTTCTTACGTAAAGCCGGAATTGATGTCCGTCCCGTTGGTCGTTATCAGCGAAAGAATGAAATGTCTTGCCGAGGATATCGGCTTTAAAAGAATCGCTTTAGCCTCCGGTCCGGATGACGAAGCGATTGTTCAAAAAGTAACTACTGTGTGCAATGGGGAATAGTGTGGCCGAAGTGACTGAAAATCAAGAGCGGGAAGCGGAAGCTGAAACGGATACGAAAACGGCGAATAGCAGCGAAAAAGTTCACCGGTCCCGAAGCGGATTTTGGCTGGCTGTGATCGTTTTTTTGGTTATCCTATCGATCGTTGGCATAGGCTTGTTTTTATTTTCGCAATTAAGACAGCAGCAGGAGACGCTCGGTGGAGAGGTCTCTAAAGGCGATATGCAATTATTCGAGTTGACGAAGCAGATCAGCGGTTACCAAACGCAAATTGCCGCGATTCAATCGCATTTGACGGCGATCGAATCGGATTTGAAAGCGAAGGATAGGCTGATTAACGAATCCTTGACCGAGTTTTCTCAACTGCAGTCCGAAAAATTAGAAGCGATGCGTACCGATTTGAATACTCGAATTCAACAGGTTCAGCGCCAATTGGGTAAAACGCGCGGCGATTGGTTAATCGCCGATGCCGAATATTTGCTTAGCGTCGCAAATCAGCGCCTGCAGCTGACCGGCGATGTCGAGACTGCTCGCGAGGCGTTGCAGGCGGCCGATCAGCGCTTGCGTGAAAGCGGCGATGCGGCGGCCTATAAAGTACGCGAACAAATTTCCAAAGAAATTGCCGAATTAGGTAAAGTGCAACTGCTCGATATTGTCGGGGTTTATTCGTCAATCAGAACATTAGAGACCGAAATTGGTAAGTTGTCGTTGATTAAACCTTATTCAGGTAAACCTCTGACGCCGTCTGAAGAAATACACGATCATGCTCAGCATACCGACGAAGAGCACGACCTTCTGTCGAAAGCGCTAAAAAGTTTGCAAGGAGTGGTAACGGTGAGGCATACCGACCAGCCCATCACTCAAATTATTACGCCGGAGGAAGCGCAGTTCACTCGCCAGCAATTGCGCGTCAAATTGGAAATGATAAAAATCGGTTTGGTGCAGCAAAATGAAGTTTTATACAAAGCCAGTATTGCCGATGCCCAGGAATGGGTAGCCGAACATTTTACAAGTAATTCGATCGCCAGAAATTTCGTTGCCGAATTGGAAAAGCTCGAAGCAATTAGCTTGCATAGTCAATTTCCCGATATCAGTCATTCACTAAAAATGCTTCGCGATATCACCAAACTTAGAATCGAAACCGATAAGGCTTTGTCGGCCCCTGATCCATCCTAAAACAAACAACGGGTACATTATGAAAAATATTATTTTTTTTCTGGGCTCGCTGTTTATCGCCATCGCGGTAGCTTTTGGGGTGCACAGTTGGTTTTCCCGCTACGACGATCCGGGCTATGTCTTGATTGGTATCGGTCATTGGTCCCTGGAAACGTCTTTGGTGGTGTTAGGTATTACACTAGTCATCACCTTCTTTCTGTTTTATATGTTTTTTCGCTTACTGGGCTGGTTGCTTCGGTTGCCAGGCAAGGTCAAATCCCATGGCCAAAGCGTCAAATATAACCGGTCTCAAGAAGCTTTGATCTCAGGTTTGGTGGATTCGGCGGAAGGAAATTGGGAAAAAGCCGAAAAAATTCTGATCAAACACGCCTCGCATAGCGGCGCGCCATTGATTCATTATTTGACTGCGGCTCGTGCCGCTCAGTCGCGCGGAGCTATTGAAAAGCGCGATGAATATCTAAGAATTGCCGCGGAGCGATCGCCGGGCGCCGATATTGCAGTCGGTTTGACCCAGGCGGAAATGCATTTGTCGGAGCAACAGTTCGACCAAGCGCTCGACACGCTGAAAAAACTACACTCAATCAATCCCGGCCATGCCAGCGTCTTGAAACTGCTTCATCAGACGTATCGCCAATTAGGGGACTGGGAGGCGATACGCAAAATTATTCCGTCGATGAATAAAAGTAAAGTGTTGATGGAAACCGAAATTAAACTTCTGGAGGCTGAGGTTTTTAGCGGCTTGTTGAGGCAGGCGGCAGAAAACGGCGACTATACCAAGATTCAAGAAGTCTGGCAGGAGGTGCCTGATTATATTAAGCGTATACAAGGGATTCCCGCGATTTATTTTGCCGGTATGATCGATGTTGGTGCGGGCGCCAAAATAGAGGACGAACTAGCACGCTCGATTTCCGAGGATTGGGACGAAACTTTGTTGGTGTTGTTTGGCAGCGTTCACTCCAACGATCCTCAAAGGCAGCTTAAAACCGCAGAAGGTTGGCTTAAGGCCTATCCCGATAATGCAGTTTTGTTGAGGGTACTCGGAAAAATTAGTAAACGATGTAAAGAAACGGATAAGGCCGGGCAATATTTGGAAAAAAGTATTGCCTTGGAACCTTCGGTTTCGGCTTATCAATTGTTAGCGGACTTATTGACCGAAAAAGGCGATAAAAATTCGGCGCTGGAATGTTACAAATGCGCTCTCGACTTGGCCTCCGGCGAAGTGGCTCGCCAGGTAGAAAATATTACGGGCTAACAGGCTGGAAAAAAGCGGTAATTGTAAATTTTTGCCGCTTCAGAAAAGCTTTCATCATCTTGGAAAAAGCATTTTGTCCACGAAGCACACGAAAGTCACGAAAATATACAATTAGTTATATTTTTCAAGTTGCTCACCTACATTGCAGCAATTCCCAATTTGGGGATCAAAAAGGGTGTGGGGTGTGCTTGGCGAGGATGTCGGCAGCAGGGCAGATTTTTGCTCCTGCAAAATCTGCATTCACGCCATCCTTGGCGTTCGAGCTGCCGCCAAGCCCCCATGGATGGGTTTACGGCGCTCCTCGACAGGCATACCCCGCACCCTAAAATCGGCGAAGCTACTCAAGCTGGGAATTGCTGCCTGCATTGGCGATTTTAGATATTTATGTAATCGTATGATTAATTTTGTGTATTTCGTCATTTTCGTGGACTGACTGCCGGATTTAGGATTAAACGAAGTAGTACCCTCCCTTTTTTCCGGAATGTTAAGGCTAAACATTGTGCGAGTTATTTATTCCGCCGTTTTTTATTTATTATTGCCGCTGATTTTTGGACGATTGCTTTGGCGCAGCATCAAGGCGCCTGAATACCGTAAACGTTACTGGGAGAGACTTGGGCTGTATCGGCGCCGTTTCGAAGGTCCGTTTATCTGGTTTCATGCCGTATCGGTCGGTGAGGCAGAGGCGGCTTTTCCGTTAATCAAGCGATTTCAGCAAAATTATCCTGCAAAAAAGATTCTGATTACCACGACCACACCGACCGGTTCCGCGCGTGTCCAAGCTGTTTTGGCCGATTCCGTCGCTCATGTTTATCTTCCTTACGATACGCCCGGTTCGGTCGCGCGGTTTATTGCCGCATTCAAGCCCGAGCTTGGCGTTGTCATGGAAACCGAAATTTGGCCCAATCTATTTGCAGCCTGCGCGGCAAAGGGTATTCCGTTATGCATTGTCAATGCTCGATTGTCCGATAGATCCGCGCGCGGTTACGCCAAAATTCCGAGCCTGATTAAGCCGGCGCTTGCTTGCGTGAGTCAAATTGCCGCTCAAGCGCAGGAGGATGCCGAACGATTCGTGTCGATCGGCGCGAAACGAGAGCGTGTTCAAGCGGTTGGCAATTTGAAGTTCGATATCGATATCGATCCGCAATTCCTGGACCGAGGTAAGCAACTGAAGCAGGAATACTTCGCCGGACGCTTTGTTTGGATTATCGCCAGCACGCATAAAAACGAGGAAGCGATTTTTTTAAGCCTTTATCCGAAGCTCAAAGCCTCGATACCTGAGTTGCTCCTATTGCTCGTCCCTCGTCACCCTGAAAGGTTTTCCGAAGTCGAGCGTCTGATTGTCAGCAATGATTTAAAGCCGATAACCCGTTCGTCCGGGTTGAAATGTGCGGATGAAACCGATGTATTTCTCTTGGACAGCATGGGCGAATTGAAGTTGTTTTATGCCGCTGCCGATTTGGCTTTTGTCGGCGGTAGTATGGTGCCGGTCGGAGGGCACAATATTTTAGAGCCGGCGGCGCTTGGAGTTCCGGTGATGTTCGGCCCTTTTATGGATAATTTCAGAGAAATTCAATCCAATGTCTTAGCCGCTGAAGCAGCGGTTCAATGTTACAACGAAGCGGAAATCCTGTTTAATGTAGGTAATATCTATCAAAATCGAGCGGCGCGTGATGCACTGGTCCAAAAGGGATTGCAATTTGTCGCGGATAACAGAGGGGCTTTGGAGAAAGTTGTGACCTTGATCGGTTCGTTAAGCGGATGTAATAGAGGTGAAAGGTGAAAGGTGAAAGGTGAAAGGTGAAAGGTGAAAGGTGAAAGGTGAAAGGTGAAAGGTGAAAGGTGAAAGGTGAAAGGTGAAAGGTGAAAGGTGAAAGGTGAAAGGTGAAAGGTGAAAGGTGAAAGGTGAAAGGTGAAAGGTGAAAGGTGAAAGGTGAAAGGTGAAAGGTGAAAGGTGAAAGGTGAAAGGTGAAAGGTGAAAGGTGAAAGGTGAAAGGTGAAAGGTGAAAGGTGAAAGGTGAAAGGTGAAAGGTGAAAGGTGAAAGGTGAAAGGTGAAAGGTGAAAGGTGAAAGGTGAAAGGTGAAAGGTGAAAGGTGAAAGGTGAAAGGTGAAAGGTGAAAGGTGAAAGGTGAAAGGTGAAAGGTGAAAGGTGAAAGGTGAAAGGTGAAAGGTGAAAGGTGAAAGGTGAAAGGTGAAAGGTGAAAGGTGAAATCGGCGCTTGACAAGCGAATTAAATGCTGCATCATTTTACCGCTTACCGCTTACCGCTTACCGCTTACCGCTTACCGCTTACCGCTTACCGCTTACCGCTTACCGCTTACCGCTTACCGCTTACCGCTTACCCCTTATTCTGTGGTCTAATGATATTAATAATAAATGGAGAACATACATGCTCAAACAAGAATTAGTGGACGAACTCAATATTTTGCTGCATTACAACCTGACGACGACACTCGAGGGAATCAAAATTCATAAGGATGCCGATACCTCAGTGATCGATGCAGTAGCGCGTTTGTACCAAAAAGGCTTGGTAACGCAAGCGGATGGCGGATATTTGACCGATCTCGGCCGAACGGCTGCTGAGCATGCGCAAGCGTGTCATATTATTCTTACCTCCGGTTGAGGATGTTGCTTACGGGTTTTCGCGAGGCTTAAACGATGAAAGTATTTTTATTATTCTCCGGTAGCGGCACGATGGTTGTGATGACGGATCGTTCTCAAGTCGACGACCAATCTTTTTTAGCAGTGCTGGCAAGCAAGGGCGTCGAAAAGTTTGTCGCCTATGAAATTCCGGTGCCGTTGGCCAGAGAGCGCTATGGACATCATTTCGAAAAGGCCGAACAAGAATTAAGTGCGGATCGCCCTTTGCGAGTGCTCGATTATAACGGCGAACGCGCAATGCGTTTGTTTCGATTCGCCGAATTGGGCGCTGTGGTCATGCATGAGCCGGAAGGGTATACGGAGCAAAAAAGTTTTTGATGGGCCTGTCTCATTTTTTTTCAAATGCGCTTGTCGTTTATGTATGTCCTACAAGGCTAATTTCTCACGCCGATTGACTCGAAGTCTGGTGATTTGATTGCGGTTCTTGTATAGTTCGCCGCTTTTTTGCGGATATAAACTATGGTGGAAACCGATGTCGTTGTAATCGGTGCGGGCGCTTCCGGGTTAATGTGCGCCATCGAAGCAGGTAAACGTAAGCGCAATGTGAAAGTGTTGGAATTAGCCGCAAAGCCCGGTAAAAAGATTCTGATGTCCGGAGGCGGACGCTGTAACTTCACCAATTATTCGGTTGAGCCGGACAATTATATTTCCCATAATCCGCATTTTTGTAAATCGGCCTTGAGTCGATTTACACAATGGGATTTTCTGGATTGGGTTCAGCGTTATCGCATTCCTTATCACGAGCGAGAATTCGGTCGTCTGTTTTGTAATGACAGCGCCAAGGATATTCTTAATATGCTGTTGACCGAGTGCGATTCGGTGGGTGTCGACATTACCTTGAATACTCACATCGAAGTCATTGAGCATCGTTCCGATCGACAATTCCTGATTAAAACCAAGCTGCAAAATTATTTATGCCGTTCGCTGGTGATTGCTACCGGCGGTCTGTCGATTCCTAAAATGGGCGCGACGCCTTTCGGCTATAAAATCGCCGAACAATTCGGTATTAAAGTTTGGCCGACTTCGGCCGGCTTAGTACCGTTTACGCTGCAACCGGACGACAAGCAGTTATTATCCGAACTTTCCGGTATCGCACTGTTATGCCGGGTGAGTTGTTTAGAGCAAAGTTTTACCGAGAATTTGTTGTTTACCCACCGGGGACTAAGCGGTCCGGCGATGCTGCAGATTTCCAACTACTGGCGTCCCGGACAGTCATTGACGATCGATTTGTTACCCGAGATCGATCTTGCTGAGTATCTTAGACAGCTTAAAACGACAAAGTCAAAAGCTGCGTTAAAGACCGTGCTAGCCGAATTGTTGCCGAAACGTTTAATTGCCTGTTTAATCGAAGAAAAGTTGCTGAATAGTAATATGGCGGATTTATCGGCTGCTCAAATCGATGCTATTACCGACTGTATCAGCCATTGGACGATCAAACCGAACGCGACGGAAGGCTACCGCACCGCCGAAGTGACGCTGGGCGGCGTCGATTGCAACGCGATTTCATCGAAAACGATGGGTTGTCATGATGTGCCGGGTTTGTATTTCATCGGCGAAGTGCTCGATGTGACCGGTTGGCTCGGCGGTTATAACTTTCAATGGGCTTGGTCGTCGGGTTGGTGTGCCGGGCAATATGTTTAAACGGCTTGAAGCCTATGACTTCAACCCCATAGTCTCGGGTACTGCTTCCATTGAAAAGATTATTAGTAATTATTCAGCATAAGTCATGTATGAGAAGGTGTCAGGCATTGATTTATAAGGCTGTCTGCAACAGGACGTTGCAGTCAGAGCTTACAGGGATGTATTCACGCGTCCTTAGAAATCAATGCCTGACACCAACCTACCGCATGCGCTGAATAGTTACGATTATTATTGTTTAAATCATCATGAAAAAGTTATTCAACAAAAGTTTAATCACGAACTTGCTGGCGGTTTTGATCGTTGTTACCGGCTATGTGTGCCCGGTACAGCAAGATTTAATGAAAGCGGTCGGTTTTTTTGCATTGTCGGGTGCGATTACTAATTGGTTGGCCGTGCATATGTTGTTTGAAAAAGTGCCGTTGTTATATGGCTCCGGTGTCATCCCCAATCGCTTCGAGGAGTTTAAGTCGTCGATCAAGCTTCTGATGATGCAGCAGTTTTTTACCGTCGAAAATGTCGAGCAATTTATCGAGAAAGAAGAGCGGGAGGGCGGCAAGGTTTTGAATTTAGAGCCGATACTGAATGCGGTCGACTATGACCGGGTTTACGAGGGTCTAGTGGCTTCAATCATGAATTCTTCGTTCGGCGGCATGTTGATGATGATGGGAGGAGAAGACGCATTGAAGCCGCTCAAAGAGCCTTTTACCGAGAAAATGAAGCTCATTTTAACCGAAACGGTCGATTCGGAGCGCTTCAAAGAAGCTTTACATCATAGTTTGGACGCTCATAAGATTGGCGAGGATATTGTCGACAAAATCGAGACCGTTATCGATAAGCGCTTGAATCAATTAACGCCTCAGCTAGTCAAGGAGATTGTGCAGACTATTATCCGTCAACACTTGGGCTGGCTTGTAGTTTGGGGCGGTGTTTTCGGCGGCTTAATCGGTGCCGCATTCAGTTTTATATAATCATGAGCGACATTCAGTTACATTACGAAGCCTTCGGCGAAGAGAGCGCGCCGCCAATGGTTATCTTGCACGGCTTCTTAGCTTCGTCTCGCAACTGGAGGCAAATTGCCAAGCGTTTATCCCAACGTTTTCGTGTGTATGTGCCGGATCAGCGCAATCATGGCGCATCGCCCCATTTTGAGCGCATGGACTACCCGCTGATGGCCTCCGATTTGGCGACATTTATGGATCGTCTGAATTTAGAATCGGCTACCTTGCTTGGACATAGTATGGGCGGCAAGACCGCAATGTGGTTCGCACTTAACTATCCCGAGCGGGTGTCGCGTTTGTTAGTCGCGGATATTGCGCCGGTCGCTTATCAACACAATTTCGATCGTATTATCGAGGCGCTTGACCGCTTGCCTTTGGCATCGCTTTCGAATCGTAAGCAGGCTGACGATTTTTTATCTGAGGCGATTCCCGATATTGGCTTCAGGCAATTTTTATTGCAAAACTTGATATTGCGGGATGGACAGTATGCTTGGCGCATCAATCTGGATTATTGCCAACAGTCGGCCGATTATATCGTCGGTTTTCCTTCCGTCGAGGGAATGGCTGGTTTTGTCGGAGAGGTATTGTTCATAACCGGAGAAAATTCCGCTTATTTTCGGCCCGAAGCCGTTCCGGCGTTATTTCCTAACGCGGCTGTCGCAACAATTGCGAATGCCGGGCATTGGTTGCATGCCGAGCAGCCCGAGCACTTCGTCAAGGTAGTCGAGGATTTTGTCATGGATCAGTTTAAATAATCCGCTTAGTTTGCCGATACTATCTGTATATGGATAAAAACGACCGGGTAATGAATATGAAACTTTTTAGTGGATTGATTGTATTATTATTAATTGTTTCGACTGCCAAGGCTTATGCCGAGTTTTACGAAGTGCCGATGATGGATGCAAAATGGGACGTTGAAAGCGGTCAATCGGAATGCCTTCTTAAACAAACCGTCCCCAATTATGGCGTGGCGGTGTTTAGTCATCGTTCCGGGGCTGCGTTAAAATTCTCATTGCAGGAAAGGCGAGTTAAGGCGGATATCATCAAGGCGAATGTCATCGAAGCAACAGCGCCCTGGATACATAAGGAGTTAGCATCACCTAATCATGCGGTATATTTGGACGATGCAGCGCATGGCCGAGATTTTGATCGACTCAGTGTGTATGGAAATGCAGCAGAAGATATGCTCGATGCATTATTGCGAGGCAACGCGCCGACCTTTGTCTACGTGCGAGCATCGACGGTTTTAGATATGCGCGAAATTAGGGTATCGGTATCGCCGGTTAAGTTTTTGGAAAGCTATGATGACTTTGTTCAGTGCCGGGAAAAATTGTTACATAGTCGTTCAAGAGTAGTTTATTGAAAATTTGCCCTAGGATTTGGTCATAAATAACTTCCCTATTTTTAATGCAAGGTAAGCGAGTTACCGAACCCGCTACAAAACGCATAGCTCCAGGAAATTATTTTTCACGAAGTCCCTATAGGATTATTTTTGATTAAACAAGCATCAGTGTTGAATCTAGCCGGCAATTGACAATAAAAAAATTCCAGGCATGCTTGATTGCCGAGGGCGATCAGTGTGCTATTGGTTAATAATTGTCCAAGAGTATTAAAAACCGGTTAAAATGCTCTACGAATTAAGTTAGACTTACTGAAAAGTATTGGTATAGTGTATTCATAGTTTATTTAGGCTAGCTAAAAATAATAAGGAGAAAGCGGATGTCGAAAGGGCAAAATTTGCAGGATAATTTTTTAAATACACTCAGAAAAGAGCATACCCCTGTATCGATTTTTTTAGTGAACGGAATCAAGCTGCAAGGTCGTGTCGATTCGTTCGATCAATATGTCATTATGCTAAAAAACACGGTCAGCCAAATGGTTTATAAACATGCCATTTCAACGATCGTTCCAGGAAAACCCGTCAAAATAACCCGTGAAAACGAACTCATTGAAGATTAACGATACAAGGAGCGCTTGATTGTTTGAGCGTCCAAATGCCGGTGAACGGGCCGTGCTCGTTCACCTCACCTTACATACTTCACCCGAAGACCTTTCGGAACTGAAAGAATTGGCTAAATCGGCGGGCGCCGATCCTGTTTATGTGTTGACCGGCAGCCGGCAAAGTCCCGATTCGAAATATTTTATCGGTACCGGCAAGCTTGAGGAGCTCAAGCAGGCCATTAGCGAATATTCGGCCGATATCGTCTTATTTAATCATCCTTTGTCACCAAGCCAAGAGCGTAACCTTGAAAAAGCGTTGGAAGTTCGTGTGGTCGATCGCAATGGTTTGATCTTGGATATTTTTGCGCAGCGCGCGCAGACTTTCGAGGGCAAGCTTCAAGTCGAATTGGCTCAATTGCGGCATTTATCCACTCGCCTGATTCGCGGCTGGACGCATTTGGAGCGGCAAAAAGGCGGGATCGGCTTAAGGGGGCCCGGTGAAACGCAGCTCGAGACTGACCGCAGGCTTCTAGGGGTTCGGATTAAACAAATTCAACGTCGCTTGAATAAAGTTGCCAAACAGCGACATCAAGGGCGAAGTAAACGTAAAAAAGCCGAAGTTCCGTCGGTTTCGTTGGTCGGTTATACCAATGCGGGGAAGTCAACGCTATTCAATACGATGACCGGTGCGGAAATTTATGCGGCCGACCAGTTATTTGCGACGCTCGATCCGACTTTGCGCCAATGCGTATTGCCTAATAATGCCGAAATTGTTTTGGCCGATACCGTCGGATTTATTCGACATTTGCCTCATGAGTTGGTTGCCGCTTTCAGATCGACATTACAAGAAGCTAGCGAGGCAAATCTGCTTCTGCATGTGATTGATGCTAATGCCGAAGACCGCGATGAAACTATCGCCCAAGTTAATCAGGTTTTAGAGGATATCGAAGCGGATGAAATCAGACAGCTGCAAATATTTAATAAAATTGACCTCTTGCCGGATATTGAGCCGCATATCGACAGGGATGATGAAGGTAATGTTCTGAGAGTCTGGTTGTCGGCCGAAACCGGTGCGGGGATTGATTTGCTTTATCAGGTGTTAGCCGAAATTTTTGCTTCCAGCAAAGTGCGACGACAGCTCAGTCTTTTGCCAACTCAAGGCGACGTGCGAGCAAAGCTTTTCCGTTTAGGAACGGTCCTCGAGGAAGAAGCGAGCGATACGGGAGGATGGGATTTACTAGTCGAAATCGATAAAAAGCATTTGGGTGTTTTGAAATCGCTTGATAAGTTGGAGGCGTAGTATGAATATTCTAATCTTGATAAGTAGGTTTGTATAAAGGTAGTTTTTTTAGGATAATCCCCGATTTGATGACTATCCATAACCCAAATGATTGTTGCTCTCTTCGTGCTTGTGGTCTTTATCGGAAGCCGTAAATAAAAATAAGGTAAAACGTGGGAGCCAAAAATAATTTTTGTTTAAATTTATAGGTTTATTAAGTGATTGAAGCGGTTGCGAATGTTGGTTTTTCGTATCACCGATTTTTTATTTTACTGAAATAGACATCTTTTAATGTTTAATTTAAGAAAATCCAAATGGAGCATAGCTATGTCCTGGAATGAGCCTGGCGGCGGTAAAAAAGATCCTTGGAGCGGTCGTGGAGGAGACGATAAAGGTCCTCCGGATCTGGATGAAGCGATCAGAGCGCTTCAGGAAAAGATAGGCGGAATTTTCGGCGGTGGCGGCGGTGGCGGCAGTTCGCCGGGCGGATCGATGAAAGGTTTCGGGTTTCTTGTTGGGGGCGCTGTCGTTCTATGGGGGCTAAGCGGCTTTTATATCGTCGACGAAGGTAATCACGGCGTCGTTACGCGTTTCGGTAAATATACCGAAACGACGCAAGCCGGTTTGAATTGGCACATGCCTGCTCCGGTCGAAAGCGTCGAATTAGTGAATGTCAGACGGCAACGTTTTATAGAAGTCGGTTATCGTAGTGGCGGCTCTCAACAGACTTTAGGATCGGTGCCGAAAGAAGCATTAATGTTGACTAAGGACGAAAACATCGTCGATGTCCGTTTGGCTGTGCAATATCAAGTCAAGGATGCGAAGGATTTCCTGTTCAATGTCGTTAGCCCTGAGATCACACTAAAACAGGTGACCGAAGCGGCTCAGCGTGGAGTGGTTGGGTCGAGTAAAATGGACTTTGTCTTGACCGAAGGGCGTACTGAAATTGTGGCGCAAATCAGGGAGGAAATTCAAGATGTCATGGATTCTTATGAATCGGGCGTCCAAATAACTAGTGTCAACTTGCAGGATGCTCAGCCGCCTGAGCAAGTTCAGGGTGCGTTTGAAGATGCGATCAAGGCTCGAGAAGATCAGCAGCGTTTGATCAATGAAGCGGAAGCATACTCGAACGATGTGATACCGAAAGCGCGCGGCGCCGCGGCCAGAAAAATGGAGGAAGCCCAGGGTTATAAACAGCAGGTGATAGCTCGTGCGGAAGGTGAAACAAGTCGTTTCTTGGCCTTGCTCGGGGAATATAAAAAGGCTCCCGAGGTGACTCGCAATCGCTTGTACATCGAATCGGTGCAAAGTGTATTGACCCATTCGAATACCGTTTTTCTCGATGTAAAAGGCGGTAATAATTTGATGTATTTACCTTTGGATAAGTTGATTAAACAATCTCCAACGGAAGAATCCGCGCCAAAGCCTCAAACCGGCAGCGTGACGCAAACTAGGCCGCTCGATCCGGTTTTTCGAACCACTACTCGCGGTCGTGAAGGAAGGGGACGCTAATGACTTTGAATAAAATTTTAATCGGTGTCGCTGCAATCTTGTTCGTTGGGTTGATGTGCGTTTTTACCGTATCGGAAACCGAAAAAGCGATTAAATTCAAATTAGGTGAAATTGTCAGAAACGATTACGAGCCTGGAATTCATTTCAAATGGCCAATCATCAACAATGTCAAAAAGTTCGATAGTCGTATTCAAACGATGGATACATCGCCGGAGCGTTTTTTGACCGCTGAAAAGAAAAACGTAATCGTCGACTCTTTTGTTAAATGGCGAATCGGTGATGTCAAGGCCTTTTATACCGTAGTTGGCGGTGATATCAATCAGGCTAATTTAAGACTGGATCAGATTATCAAGGATGCCTTCCGCAGCGAATTCGGTAGACGGGATATCACGCAGTTAGTTGCGACCGACCGAAAAGCGATACGGCAAATCTTGATTGATAGAACCACGCAGATAGCAGCGGATTTAGGTCTCGATATCATCGACGTTCAAGTCAAGCGTATCGATTTACCGCCCGATGTCAGTAGTTCGGTGTTTAGAAGGATGGAAGCCGAACGTGAACGGGTAGCTAGGGAGTTTCGCTCTCAAGGTTCCGAGGCCGCTGAACGCATTCGCTCCGATGCCGATAGACAACGTGTCGTAATTCTTGCCGAAGCCTTTAGAGAAGCCGAGAAGCTGCGAGGCGAAGGCGATGCGATTTCGGCCGATACTTATGCTAAAGCGTTTACAAGAGATGCTGAATTCTATAGCTTTTACCGTAGTATCAATGCTTATAAAGAGACATTTAACAATCCTGAACGTATGATGGTCATCGATCCGGAATCAGAGTTCTTTAAGTACTTCAAGTCTCAGAAATAAAGAGTGGTAAAATTTATTGTTCAATCAAGTCGATTGGGCATTTTACAGAACTAACGCTCCGTCTTTACGGGGCGTTTTGTTTGAGTGGGTACGTAAAAAATGCAACAAAAAAATACTTGGCTTTTGCCCGACGGTATCGAAGAGGTCTTGCCGGCTGAAGCTAAGCACCTGGAAAATCTTAGGCGTAAGTTATTGGATGTCTTTTCGTGTTGGGGATATTCGCTGGTTATTACGCCAATGATCGATTATTTGGATTCTCTGTTGACCGGGTCCGGTCATGATTTGGATCTCCAAACTTTTAAATTAACCGATCAGCTGAGCGGTGAAATGTTGGGCATTCGTGCCGATATGACGCCGCAAGTTGCGCGTATCGATGCACATAACCTTAATAATTGTACGCCTGCCCGCTTATGCTATGTCGGAACGGTATTGCATACGCTTGGGGACCCGTTGGAAAAAACCCGGAGTCCTATGCAGATCGGTGCGGAATTATACGGTCACGAAGGCCGTGAGAGCGATGTCGAAGTGATTTCGTTGATGTTGGAAATGTTGGCGATGTCCGGCTTGAAAAACGTTCATCTCGACTTAGGGCATGTCGGTATTTATCGAGCCTTATCGGAACAGGCTGAATTGACCGATGCCGACGAAGCCGCATTGTTCGACGCGTTGCAGCGAAAAGCGCGGCCGGAAATTCGAGAACTCATCGAAGGATTGGCTCTCGATGAACAACTGAAAACAATGTTGCTCAGGTTGCCGGAACTCAATGGTGGTTACGAAACACTCGAGCAAGCACGAGCCGTGTTTGCCGATGCCGGCGATGCCGTAAAACAGGCCTTGGCAGATTTGCAAATGATTGCCGATCAAATGGCGGCCGCTTTTCCTGATTTGCCGTTGAGTTTCGATTTGGCCGAACTTAGAGGATATCGTTATCATACCGGCGTCGTGTTTGCGGCTTTCATGCCGAGCGTAGGGCGCGAGATAGCTAGAGGCGGACGCTACGACAATATCGGCGAAGTCTTCGGTAGAGCTCGGCCTGCCACGGGCTTTAGCGCCGATTTAAAATTATTGTCGGTGTTGAGTAAGGACATTATTCCGTATGAGCGGCCGGAAATTATTTTTGCCCCTGCTTCCGAAGACAGGGAGTTGGCCGAAAAAATTCGGGATTTACGTGCCGAAGGCCGTACCGTGATCCGTGAATTACCCGGACAGAACACAAATTACAAAGAGCTTGGATTTACTTCGATCTTGGAAAAAAATAATACCGACTGGATTGTTAAGGCTATCGCTTAATTTTGGAATCATCATGGGAAAAAATGTTGTAGTCATCGGCACTCAATGGGGTGACGAAGGAAAGGGTAAACTGGTCGATTTGCTGACCGATCAAGCGGATGCGGTCGTTCGTTTTCAAGGCGGCCACAATGCGGGGCATACCTTGGTCATACAAGGCCAGAAAACCGTATTGCATCTGATACCATCCGGTATTCTGCGAAAAGACGTGCAATGCATGATAGGCAACGGTGTCGTGCTCGCGCCTAATGCATTGCTTGAAGAGATCGAGATTCTCGAAAAGGCCGGTATTTCAGTTAAGAATCGACTACTGATTAGCGAGGCATGCGCATTAATACTACCGATTCATGTCGCGATCGATCAGGCCCGCGAACTGGCGCGCGGAAACAAAGCCATCGGCACGACCGGGCGCGGTATCGGCCCTGCTTATGAAGATAAAGTCGCGCGTAGAGGTTTGCGAGCCGGCGACCTATTCGATGTCGGCAGCTTCAGCGACAAGTTGAAAGAATTACTCGATTATCACAACTTCATGCTGACAAATTATTATAAAGTCGACGCGGTCGATTTTAACCAAGCACTCGACGAAGTTCTGTCTCAAGGCGAGCAAATAAAGCCGATGTTGGCCGATGTCGGCGACGTACTCTCAAAGTATCAAAGCGCCGGTAAAAAAATATTGTTTGAAGGCGCACAAGGCGCATTGCTCGATATCGACCATGGGACCTATCCCTATGTGACATCGTCGAATACAACGGCCGGTGGTGCTTCGACCGGAACCGGCGTCGGTCCGTTGAATCTCGATTATGTATTGGGCATTACCAAGGCTTATTCGACGCGGGTCGGCAATGGTCCGTTCCCAACCGAATTGATGAACGACATCGGTGAGCATCTCGGGGTGAAAGGTCATGAGTTCGGCGCGACGACCGGGCGCAAACGCCGAACCGGTTGGTTCGACGCGGTATCGATGCGCAAATCCGCCCAATTGAACAGCTTAACCGGCATTTGCCTGACCAAACTCGACGTGCTCGACGGTCTCGAAAAAATCGGCATTTGTACTGCTTACAAACTGGATGGCGAAGTCACCGAAACCGCTCCGTTAGGCGCGGATCGTTATCAGGCTTGCGAAGCGATCATCGAAGAAATGCCGGGTTGGAGCGATAGCACCGAAGGTGTGACCGAATACGACAAATTGCCGGAAAACGCGAAAGCCTATATCAAACGTATCGAAGAATTGGTCGGCGTCAAAGTAGCGATCCTATCCACGGGTCCCGACCGTGACGAAACCATCATGCTGGAACATCCGTTCAACTGCGATTGATGAAGCTCCGCATATGAAACGCCCGGTTTATGCCGGGCGGTTTCTGTGATTCCACCGGTACTACTGAGCGCCGGGTTCATTTATTATTTCCCGTATACTCAAAATTTAGCTATACCCCTCGTAGATCAAAATTCGGCGGCGGGGTTGCTCGTCAAAGGACGCCATGAACTCAGCACCTAAATTCCATAGGTTTTTGGCAATGATTTCAAATCATGGCTTATTTGGGTGCTGGGTGAATACATCCCTGTAGGCTCTATGCCAGCACCCCTGCGCCTTCTCAGGCACTGCCGAAGTTTGAAGTACCAAAGGTATAACTTTATCCTAGAAAAGCATTTTGTCCACGAAATACACAAAAATCACGAAAATATTTAAATAGTTATGCTTTCTAAACTGTTCATCCGATGGGTGATTCAAGAGAATAAAGTATGTCGCTGATTACTTTCGTGTATTTCGTGGTTTTAGTGGACTAACTGCTGCGGTTAAGTTAAGGCTTGTCGATGGCAAAAAAATCAAAAAAGGACTTGACCGTAGCCGGCTTATACACACCGAGCGCATTAATCGATTTTCAGGCCGAAATTCATAAATCAAGGACTTACGGAAACCAATATTGCTTCGTAAGTCATTGATTTAATGAAAATATGATGCTTGTATAAAAAATGATCAATTTAACAAAGCCGTAATAATTACGCGGCATGGAAGCTTTCATCATCAAGATATGCACAGAGTTATCCACAGGTTTTGTGGGTAACTGGAATTAGCTAATCAACAGTGAGACTTAGCCGATTTTCGTGAAATGATTTTAAGAATCGCGCGTAATTCGTCATTATCCTAAATTCGGCAGTTCAACCATGAAGCACATGAAGTTAATGAAGTATTTCAAGAGATGAGCTAAGGATTTCGTGATAAATAACATCCTGGAACCATGAGCTTTGTTGAGGGGTCGGTAACTCACTTGACAGGACGCCGTGAATACGTCCCTGTAGGCTTGACGACGGAATCTGATTGCCATGGATGGCATTCACCCAGCACCTAAATTATCTAAGATAGTTAACCATAGACAATGAGTTATGGAATTTAGGTGCTGGGTGAATGCAGATTTTGCATTACGCCATGGATGGCGTGTATTAGGGCAATGCAGGAGCAATTGCCGAGGAGCAAAAATCTGCCCTGCCGCCGACGCCTGCCAATCGAGTTACACCGAGTTCTCCATAAAATAAGGAAGTTATTTACGACCAAATCCTAAACATTCCCGGTAACCTTTCGGGTGAGCGAAAGTTGTAAACAAACGAATGACAAGTTATTGAATTAAATTCTTATTCTTCATGATCTTCATGGTGAAATGCTTTTTTAGGGATTATTCATTTAAGCGATTATTGTTAGGTTGGTTTTTATAAATGATTTCGCGGATCAATCGTTCGGCTTCTTCCAATTCGTTATCGAAGATCGTGGTGCGATAAAACTCGCTTCGGATGCTGACGCTCGAGGTCAAGAGCGGCTCGCCCGTTTCGCTAATGTTGATACGGGTTAGTGTCGATAGTCCCGGTTGCAGCGGGTGTTCTTGTATTTCTTTCGGGTCAAGGCCGATGCGGACCGGCACGCGCTCGGCGATATGAATGAAATTTCCGGTGGCGTTGTTGGTCGGCAGTACCGCGAATACGCTGCCGGTTCCGGGGTTTAGGCCTTGCACGGTGCCATGGTATAGTCTTTCGCCGCCGTAAGCGTCGATCTTGATTTCCGCGGATTGGCCGGGGCGGATAGAAGCGATTTGGGTTTCGAGAAAATTGGCCTCTATCCAGACTTCGTCTAGCGGCACAATGGCCATTAACGGCATACCGGACTTGATATGATCGCCGACATGCGCGCGGCGATTGGAAACATAGCCCGATACCGGCGCGAAGATGTTGCTGCGCCGATAATCCAAATAGGCTTTTTTGACACGGCTCTTGGCTTTTTCGACGGACGGATGGTGGTCGATGTCGGTTTCGAGCAATTGCGCTTGAATGCCCGATTTTTCCGCTTCGGCTTCGCTAATTGCCGCTTCCAGTTCGCGTAGCCGGTCGCGGGCGTTTTGCACTTGCTGTTCGGATACTGCGCCTTCGAAGAGGGCGCTTTCGTAACGTTTCAGATCGTGGCGAACTGTTGCCAACGAAGCTTGCCGAGCAATGACGCGATGATTGAGCGTGTCTATTTGGGCTTTCAGCGTGACGATGTTTCTAACCGTTTCGGCCAATTCGGCCTTGGCTTGTTGCAGGGCGACTTCGGCATGGTTGCCGTCGAGGCGAACCAATAGGTCGCCGGCTTGCACGGCCTGGGTGTTTTCGGCCGCGACTTCGACGACGATGCCTTCGGTCAACGCTTTGATTGTGATCAAATGTCCCGCGACGAAGGCGTCGTCAGTAGCGACCCAATCCCGATTCATATACCACCAATAGGCGAAATAGCTCAAGCCGGCCAGCAATATCGCCAGTGTTACGCCTTTCAATCGGCGGTTACGCTTGCGGAGGATCTCTCTCGGACGGATTTTTTGGGGTACGGCTGTCGTCATAGTTTGTCGTTTTCGGTATAGCCGCCGCCCAGGGCTTTAAAGAGCTGCACGGCGGTTTTGAAGCGTTCGTTTTCGAGCGTCGCCAAGTGGTAGCGTTGATCCAGAACCTGAATTCGAGCTTCCAGCAAATCGCTACGATTGTTGAGTCCGGCTCGATTGAGGGTTTGCGCGAGACTTTCATTGCTTTGAGCCGCCTCCAGCGAATGTTGATGCTTAGCGAGTCTGTCTTCGATCTCTTGCCAACGCGTCAAGGCATCGGCGACTTCTTGTACGGCATGCAGCAGGCTGGCGTTATAGCGCTCCACCGCCGCATCGTAGGTGGCTTCTTGATAAGTCAAATTAGCGCGCAGACGGCCGCCTTCGAATATCGGAAACTCGATCGAGGGTCCGACGGCATAGGCCAGGCTTGCGCCTTGCAGCATCACGTCGGTCATGCTAACGCTATGCAGGCCGGTAAATGCGATTAGATTGACGTCCGGATAAAATGCGGTTTCGGCGACTTTGATTTCTTCGGCGGCGGCTTCGGCGTGCAGTCTGGCCGCGGCGATATCGGGACGGTGCGCTAGCAGGCTCAACGGCAGGTCGGCCGGTAGGTTCAAGCGTTTCGGAAACAAGCTTGGGTCGGCCGCGATGCTTTGTCCCCAGTCGGGGCCACGTCCGGCGAGCGCCGCGAGCAAATGGCGCTGTAGGTCGACCTTGGCGCGAAAAGCGGCTTCGATTTCTCGGGCTGCGTTCAATTCGATACCTGTAGTCAATGGAGCGGAGCGTTCGACCAAGCCGAGCTCGAGCCGAGTCTGTTCGAGTTTTAACAATGCTTCTTTGTGCCGCACGATTTGTTGTATCAGTTTCAGTTTTTCGGCGCTTTCGCTCAGGTCGAAATAGCCTTGCGCAACGGTGGCCGATAACAATAATTTGGCGTCGGCCAGTTCGTTTTCGACAGCAACGGCACGGCCGACAGCGGCCTGCAAAGCGGCTTTGTCGCGTCCCCAAAAGTCCAGGTGATAACGCAAGATTAACGGGTTGATCAGCATGTGCCGGAAATTTTCTCCGGCGAATTTGACTTGCACGCTGTTCGCGGAAAATCGTTGGGCATTGAAGGTGATGTTGGCATGGACGGTCGGATACAGTTCGGCTGCTTGCGCATCGACCATCGACTGAGCCTGGCTTAGCCGTGCCGCGGTGGCTTTTAGATCCGGGTTGCTTTCGAGCGAGGCTTCGATCAGGGTTTGTAATTGCGGATTGTTAAAAATGTCCCACCAAGCCGGATCCGGCCATCGATCGGTCGCCGGCAGTCTTTGCTGTGCCTCGCTAATCGTTTGGCCGATCTCAGGCAGCGCATTCATTACGGCGCGTTGCGTGCTTTCGGGAAACCACGCGCAACCGGCTATCAATAGCGTACCGCCGAGCAGGCATGCGCTAACGGTGTGTTGTTTGGCCAGATTATCTGTCATGGCCCCTCCGATAAGGCTTGTTGAGCCTTGCGCCTTAGCGCGCGGGCGATCGTCGATTTAGCCGGTTGCCGGGTCGGATAAGCGAACCAAACCAAGATCGATAAGCCGACGAATAGGCAGCCGGCCAACCAGTAAGCGTCGTTCATTGCGTTCAGCACCGATTCGTGTTCCACGATTTTGGCCAGTTTAATGAATGCCTGCCCTTCGGACAGCCCGGTCGCAAGTAAAGGTTCCATGGCTTGGTCGTAACGAGGTGTGAGCGGTGTCAGGACTTCCGCTATCCGGGTCATATGAAACGGCTTGCGTTGATAGATGATGATGGTTTGCAGTGTGATTCCGAATGCGCCTCCGGCAATCCGCATCAGTCCGGCCAATTCGACGGCTCGCCATTGTCGTTCGGGCGGCAAGCCGTGCAGCATCAGCGCGGTCAACGGCACGAAAAAACTGCCCAAACAAATGCCTTCCAATAGCTTGGGCCAGAACAGATCGGCATAGGCGTCGCTTACATCGAAGCGGCTGAGCCAGAAATAGGTCGCCGCGAAGCCGAGTAAATTAAAAGAGGCCAACAGGCGGGCATCGAAGCGCTTGATGATCTCATGGAAGATCCCTCCCATCGGTTTCGCGAAAATTGCCATTGGCAGAAACACTAGTCCGGCCAGCCATGACGAGTAGCCTAGGGTGATTTGCAATTGCACGATCAGCATCGATAGCAGGCCTTGAAAGCACAGAAAGCCCAGAAACAGCGATAGGGCGCCGATTGTGAAGTTGCGATGCGCGAACAGTCCGATATCCAAAAACGGATAACGTGCGCCGAGTTCCCAAACGATCCAATAGGCGAGACTGATAGCCATGACGATGATCAAGGCATCGATCAGCAGCGAATTCGTCCAATCCCAGTCGTTGCCAATATTTAGAATCGTTTGCAGGCAACCCAGAATTACGGCTATTAAAATAAAACCGGTGAAGTCGAAGCGCCGCCAGATTCGCTTGTAGCCGCGCCGGTAGAGTAGCGCGCCGACGACTCCGGCAATCGTGAGCGCGATCGGAACGTTGATCCAAAACAACCAGCGCCAACCCAGGGTGTCAGCGATCCAGCCGCCGAAGGGGGGCGCGAAAGTGAAGGGCGTCAAGGTAAATAGGCTCCAGACCCCGATACCTAACGATTTGCGTTTATCCGGGAACTCCTTGATCAGCAGCGATTGCCCGAGCGGCAACGTCAGACCGCCGGCAAAGCCCATGACGATACGTCCGGCCAAGTAAGCATAGAACGATGAGCTGTAGGCGCAAATCCACGAGGCCAGCGCAAAGATCGTAAAGGCCGCGACAAAGGGGCGGTACTCGCCGATGCGCCGAGACAACCAGCCGCCGACAGGAAAGGCCAGCGCCAAACCGATCATGTAATCGGTTTGCGTCCAAGTAGCATAGCTCAATGGAATGCCGAGTCCGCCGGCGACGCGGGGCAGCATCGCGATGTAGGCGCCGGCATTGAATAGGACCAAGGCATGACTCAAGCCCAGGCAGCCATTGAACAAAATAAAGCGCCAACCTTTCAGGCGTTTCGCATAAATGATGCTCATTGCCGCTTAGGATTTCGTAATAAATAACGTCCTGGAACTATGAGCCTTGTTGAGGGTTCGGTCACTCGCTTGGCAGGACGCCGTGAATACGTCCGTGTAGGCTTGACACGGCGGAATCTGATTGCCATGGATGGCATGAATGCAGATTTTGCAGGAGCAAAAATCTGCCCTGCCGCCGACACCTGCCAATCGAGCAACCGAACCCTCCTTAAAATAGGGAAGTTATTTACGGCCAAATCCTTAAAGCATGGAGGGGGCGAATCTATCAACATATTGAGGCAAGGCTAAAATTGTGTATTGACCGGCGGGGCTTCGACGAAGGGTATTTTAGATGGGTTCAGAGCCGTTTTCCGAAGCGGCAACCCGATGTTGCCGAGCCCGCGGTCGACGAGTCGCATGCCCATATCGGTAATCAGTTGTTTGAAACGTTGGCCTTCGTTGCCGAGTAGGGATTGCGACGAGCCGGAAACCGTATAGGTTTCTGCGCTGGTTCTGGCGTAAACCGTGCCGTCGGCCGGATCGACCAAGCGCATGAGAATTTGTAGCGCTGTTTGACCTTCGAAGATTCGGTAATGTCCGATGCCGATTTCGAGAACCGCATCAAAACCGGCCGATTCCTTTAGCGAGCGGTAGTCGATCGAGGATTGCGTTTGTTCGTACCACTGCGCAACCGATTTGCGCCAGTCGGCTGGGTCGCTACTGAACCGAGCTGTGGGGCTAGGTAGCCGGTAATAATGGCTACTCAATTGGGATTTGATATTGTTAAAGGTCAATTGCGTCACTAGGTTTTCAGCCAAAGCCTGGCTCGGTAGCCAATAGTCTTGACCGAGGGGCGAGAGTGACGGGCGATGCGCGTCTTGTTCTATGTCGGGGGCGAACTCGGTAACGACATCTTCGTTGCTGATTAATCCCGAGACTAGCAGCTTGCCCGGATTGAGATAGATCTTTTTGGTCAAGGGTGTTGCGATCTCCATGTTCCGAAAGTGACGCTGCACCGGTAGGCGGTTGTCGATGGGATCGGGAATGACTTCGAGCGGCGGCGTTTCGATTGGGACGACGAGGATCTGGCGTAATTGTGCGGTTTTGTATGCAGGCGCCTTGATCGGCGGCGCTTGGCAACCCGATAATACTAAGGGAAGGAGTAATATGAATATACCGGTCATGATGCTGTCGATTCGATTGCGCCGCGGTTTGCCGAAACGAGTAAGGAGCGCGCGGTAATCGAAGTCATGGCTATTGTTTGTGTTGGGGCTTAGCGCCGTGTTCAAAATTGATTCTGGCATCGGTGTGCTCCTGTCTTGAGTTATTCGATTGCTATTATTTAAACGGTGCCGGTAAATGATTTCGTTACTGGATAAACTATTGATCGTGTTGATTGGGGCGTTCCGTTATAGTTTGAGGAGCAGGCAAGCAATTATCGGGCCTATATTTATGTTGTTGAATAATAACAGATATTTTTATTTTGTTAGAAATTGTTGTTATAATGACACTTTTTGATGGAGTGCGATTTGCCGTGAGTCAACCGAATTTGCTGAATCAGGTGTCGGATGAACTGTAGGAGGAGGGGTGGAATAGGGGGTGTTATATTGACTCTATTTGTGTCTAAATAACACGATACTTTGATCGGATCAGCCTGGGATTATTGAAATGGATAATGCTATACGTGAAGTAGTGCTCACCTTGACCGCTAATTTGTCGATGAATGAGCGTTATACCGAATTTTTGAACGTGTTTGCCAGAATTACCGGTAATCATGCGTGCGCCCTGTTGCGTTATCAAGACGGGCTATTGATCCCTGTCGCGACACGAGGCTTGGTACCCAAGGTCCTTGATATGCAGTTTCAACCGGAGCTTCATCCTCGCTTATCGGTCATCATGCAATCGCGGGCCCCGGTTAGGTTCCCGGTCAACGACCCGAGGCCCGATCCTTATGATGGTCTGCTAAGTAACGATGCCAATGGGACGATTGGGGTTCATGCCTGTGTCGGTTGCGCCTTATATAATGAAAACACTCTATTTGGAGTGCTGTCCGCGGATTCGTTGGAGGCTGGTGCCTTCGATCATATCGAAGACAGCGTGTTTCGTATTTTTGCTGCCTTGGCAACGGTGTCGCTGCGATATGAATCGTATATCAATCGTTTGGAGCAGTTGGCGAAGCACCGTGAATTAGTCGCTAGCGAGTTGGTCAACGAGAACCTACAGCGCAGCAATCAAACCTTGGGTGAAAGTCCGGCAATGCGGAAATTGAGCGGCGAGATCGATATCGTCGCCGGTTCCGATTTGACCGTGCTGCTGCTGGGCGAAACGGGGGTCGGTAAAGAAGTCATCGCGCGTATCATTCATGCCCGTTCGCCGCGAGCCGAGCAGCCCTTGGTTTATGTCAACTGCGCGGCTTTGCCTGAAGCCTTGGCCGAAAGTGAATTATTCGGTCATGTAAAGGGGGCCTTTACCGGCGCGAATAACGACCGCGCCGGTAAATTCGAATTAGCCAATGGCGGTACGCTATTTTTGGATGAAGTCGGCGAATTGCCGTTGACGATACAGGCGAAATTGTTGCGCGCGGTGCAATTTGGCGAAATCCAGCGCATCGGCTCCGACAAGAGTCATCGATCCGATGTGCGGATCATTGCCGCCACGAACCGAATGTTGGCAGAGGAAGTCAAGGCAGGCCGTTTTCGCGCCGATTTGTATCACAGACTGAGCGTCTATCCATTGCATGTTGCCCCGTTGCGTGAACGTATCGTCGATATTGCCGTGTTGGCCCGGTACTTCCTTAATCAGGCCAGGGTGCGTTTAGGTTTGGTTCACGCCGGACTGGCCGCTGAAACTGTCGAAGTCCTGCAAGGTTACCGTTGGCCGGGTAATGTTCGAGAATTGGAGCATGTGATATTGCGAGCGGTGCTCAGGGCCTCGTCGATACGAGGGCGCTCGGTAATACTGGAGCCTGGCGATTTGGATCTTGCAGAGAAGCATGAGACGGTTAAACAAGTCGAGTCGGTCATGCCTGATGTTAAAGACGTTTCGTTGTCGCAGGCGGTCGATGAGTTTCAACGGCAATTGATAAGGACTGCTTATCTCGAAGAGGGATCGAATTGGGCGAAAACGGCCCGTCGTCTTGGTGTCGATCGCGGAAACCTTCATCGCTTGGCTAAACGTTTGGCGATCAAATGATACTGAATGGCGTGGGTTTTGTGGGGCGTTTTTATGGATAGTATACCCCTTGCTGGTCAAAATTCGGTGCTGGGGGCCCGTCAAAGGACGCCGTGAATACGTCCGTGTAGGCTCTATGATAGCATCCATGCTATCAAAGCCTTTGCCGTACACCCCGGCACCTCCATAGGCAAATGCCGAAATTTGAAGTGCGATAGGTATAACTTGAAAAAAGCTATGTTTCCGTTAATTGCTGGCAGAGTTACGGCATTAACTGCCTAGGCTCAGGGATGGCGCCTGGTGATTGGCATCCGCATCTTTGTAGTCTGGAGGCCGGCAATCTGCGGGGATAACGCTTTCGATATTTAGGTTTAAGTATTAATGGACTAGCGAAAAAATTAGTCAATTTAACTGAGTAGTAATACTTATGGGGGTTGAAGGCGGTAATCATCAAAATATGCACAAAGTTATCCACAGGATTTGTGAATAAATTTTTAAGGTCGTTTATGAGCAATAATCCTAGGGTCATCAAGATATGTTTATTCTTGAAAATTGCCTAAAACCGTGAGCCGGTCAGTTCGACATCGGCTTCCGCCCAAACGTGCCGGAACTGAGTATCGATTTTATCGGCTTCGCGGTTTTTATGCTGTTCGCGTAAGCTTTGCGCTAGTCCGTACAATGACCAGCCGTTTTGCGGATGATGCCGCAAATCCTCGCGATAAACGAGTTCGGCCTCTTGCGGTCGGTCCGCTTCGAGTAAAATAGCCCCTAAAACCTGCCTCGGCGGCAAATACCAGTCTTTAGGTTCGGTATAATTGAGGCCGTCTTCGAGCTCAATTGCGTGCTTGAGATGGGCGGCGGCTTTGTCGTAGTCTTTGCTTGCGGCGGCCAGTTCGCCGCTCAGAATATCCGATCCGATTCGCAACAACGATGCGACCGGGTTTAAATCGAATACTTTCAATTCGGCAATAGCGGGATCGTTCAGGATTTTTTCAAGTTGAGCCAATTCCTGACGGGCGGGCTCGGCTTGATTTGTTCTGAGTAAAGCCAGTCCGCGCGTATAATGCCGGATGCCTTTCGGATAGAGTAAATCAGCAGCCGGTAAGGGCTCTTTTAAAATAGTCTCCCATTCTCCGAACAAAGCTAGCGTATAAAGCGGAATCAGCGAAAAATGCTGCAATGTTCCGTCCAGACCAGGCTCGCGCAATAATTCCGGTTTGACCTTGGATGCGGTATCGGCGGCCGCCTGGGTAGCCAATGCCTTGCGTCCGGTTTTGATTGCGGCAGCCCATAAGAAATGATGATTATGCGGGACATAGGCAAGGGTATAGATGCTTTCGGTATGGTTGTGACTCAGATAGCCGTGATCGGATTTAACAGCTTGCTGATTGGCTAGAATCGCATCGCGGTAGCGCCCGGTGCGGATATAGATATGCGCCGGCATATGGACCAAATGGCCGGAAGCCGGGACCAAGGCCGGCAGGCGCTGAGCGCTCGGAAGCGCTTTTTCGGGGAACGGTGAGGCCTCGAGAGCGTGAATATACAAATGATTGGCGAGTGGATTATTGGCATCGATAGCCAGAGCCTGTTCTAAGGTCGATACGATTTCCGCTGTCCACGGTTTGGCCTCGCCTTGTTTGGTCCAGAAGTCCCATGGATGCAAATCCATCAAAGCTTCGGCAAATAGAGAAAGGATGACGGGGTCGTCAGGAAAGCGTTGAGCCACTTCGCGCATGGCTGCCGCATAGGCTTCATCAAGAAATGCCCGGTCTGCCGGCGCCTCTTTTACATAACGTTTGGTTAAGGCCTGAATCAGGGCTTTTTCTTTGTCGGAGACCGAATCGGCGAGTGTCATCGCTTTTTGTGCCGATGCATAGGCTTGTGGGACACTGCTTGGGTCCATCGGCGCATTAATATTCGGTCCAAGTACTAGCGCTTCGCCCCAATAGCACATGGCGCAGTTCGGCTCCAAGCGATAGGCTTGACGGAATGAACGTGCCGCTTCGGCATGGTTGAAACCGTAGGTTAGAATCAAGCCTTGGTCGAAATAGCGTTGTACCGCAGTCGATGATGTGGCGATCGGATAGCGGTGGTCGCCCAAATCGTTGAACAACGGTACGGTTTCGACTTGTACGTTATGGCAGCCATGGAGCAGCAGCGCCGAAAACAAGAGCTTTGTTAAATCATGCATGCGTTTTTTCTTTAGTGTGTGTTGCGAAAAGCGGGCGATGACGATTCGTGGGCTGTCATTGCTCATGAATCACTATGTTAGTTTCGTTGTTTATCCTATAAAAAAAGCATTTCACCATGAAGATCATGAAGAATAAGAAGTTAATTCAATAGCTTGTTATGCGTTTGTATGGAGCTTTTGCTCACAAAAACGTTTAGCGAGAATGTTTTAGGTAATTTCTTGAAATCCTTCATGAACTTCATGTGCTTCATGGTTAAACTGCCGAATTTAGGATAAAGGGTTTCAAAAAAAAGTTTGTATAATAGCGTATATCGAATATAATGCCGCGTTCATTTGATGTGCGAATGTGGCGGAACTGGTAGACGCGCTGGATTTAGGTTCCAGTAGGGTAGCCTGTGAGAGTTCGAGTCTCTCCATTCGCACCAATAAATTCTAAATACATACATTTCAAGTTAGCGTTCCCAACGTTGACTTTTCCAAGTCTTAAGCCTTTGTCAGGCGTCTTAATCCAATCGTATCAAAATAAGCTGAGGTAAAAAATGCAGGTTTCTGTCGAAAAAACATCGGAATTAAGCAGAAAAATGACCGTGAGCGTGCCTGAAGAGGTTGTTAAGGATAAAATGGAAAGCCGTTTTAAATCCTTGGCGCGCGAAGTCAAATTGGATGGTTTTCGGCCGGGCAAAGTACCTCAGCATGTCATTAAAAAAATGTTCAAGGATAGAGTTCGAGAAGAAATCGCCGGTGATTTGATTCAGTCGACTTATTTTGAAGCCCTGCAAGAACAAAATTTAAGACCGGCAGGATACCCGCAAATTCAACCAATCGATGAGTCGGAAGGTTTTCAATACACGGCGGAGTTCGAAGTCTATCCCGAGATACCTCTTCAAGGAATTGACGGTATCGAAGTGGTTCGAAAAGTTGCGTCTGTCGAGGAGTCCGATCTTGATGCGATGATCGAGCAAATCAGAAATCAAAACAAAACTTGGGCTCCTGTAGAGCGTCCAGCTCAAGCTAATGATCAAGTTTCGATTAGCTTTTCTGGTGTTAGCGAAGGCGAAAATTTCACCGATGGCAAAGTCGACGACTATCCTGTTGAGATCGGCGCCAACAAAATGATACCCGGATTCGAAGATAATCTGATTGGTTTGAGTGCCGGCGACGTCAAAACTTTTACCGTGACATTCCCCGAACAATACGGCAACGCCAAGTTGGCAGGTAAGCCTGCGGAGTTTGAAGTTTCTGTAGCCAAGGTTGAAGAGTCTGTGGTTCCTGAAATAGACGCCGAATTTCTGAAAAATTACGGAGTTTTAGACGGCGACCTGACGACCTTCAAAAATGATGTCAAGGCGAACATGGAGCGGGAATTGAAGCAAGCGTTGCGTAATAATCTTAAGACTGCCGTAATGGATAGTTTGTATGCCAATATTTCGGTTTCATTACCGAAAACGCTTGTCGATCAGGAAGTCGAGGAAATAATCAAGCCTTATGCCGAAAACGCTAAAAAGCAAAACCGCAAATTAGACGAATCTGAATTACCGAGGGATGTTTTTGAGGAACAGGCGCGCCGAAGAGTTGCTTTAGGCTTGATTCTGAGCGAAGTTATTCAGGCCAACAATATTAAAGTCGATGAAGCGAAAGTGCGATCGACGATTGAAGATATGGCGCAAAGTTACGAGCGCTCTGAGGATGTTATTAATTGGTATTATTCCGATGAAAATCGTCTGAATGAAATACGACAGCTGGTTTTGGAAGACCAAACCGTTGAGTGGATTGTCGAAAGAGCTAAAGTCTCCGATGAAAAAGTCAGTTTCGATGCTATCATGGGTAAGAAGTAACAGATCTTAGGAATACAAATGCACTATCGAAATGAGTTAAATAATAGCATGCAGCCACAGGCGGCCGGCGGTTTGGTCCCAATCGTCATTGAGCAGACGGCTCGGGGAGAACGTTCGTTCGATATTTATTCCCGATTGCTCAAAGAGCGCGTGATTTTTTTGGTGGGCCAAGTCGAAGATTACATGGCCAATCTGGTTGTTGCGCAGTTATTGTTTCTCGAATCGGAAAATCCCGATAAAGACATTCATCTTTATATTAACTCTCCGGGCGGTTCGGTAACCGCGGGTATGTCAATATACGATACGATGCAGTTTATCAAGCCTGATGTCAGTACGATGTGCATCGGTCAAGCCGCTAGTATGGGGGCGTTGTTGTTAACTGGTGGTGCTAAAGGTAAACGCTTTTGTTTGCCTCACTCGCGAATGATGATCCATCAACCTTTAGGCGGTTTCCAAGGGCAGGCTTCCGATATTGATATTCATGCTCGTGAAATATTATCAATAAGAGAAAAGCTCAATAAAGTTTTGGCTTTACATACCGGCCAGCCCATCGAAAAGATTCGTTTGGATACCGATAGGGATAATTTCTTGAGTGCGCAAGATGCGGTCGAATATGGATTGATCGATAAGGTCTTGACCAGTCGTGTCGGCGAAACTGTCAAATAATAATTTGCTAATGTTCGGGATATCCTTTTTACTGAATCGATTGATGCGAATACTTCAGTCTTGGGGGATGTGGGAGTCTATTTATGAGTAATGACAAAAGCGGTAAAGATGACGACAAGCTTCTTTATTGTTCTTTTTGCGGTAAAAGCCAGCATGAAGTCAGAAAACTGATTGCAGGTCCCTCGGTATACATATGCGACGAGTGCGTCGAGTTGTGTAACGATATTATCAGGGATGAATTGTTGGATGAGTCTTCAGAAGGCGATGGCTCTCTGCCGAAACCGTTAGAAATTAAAACCGTGCTGGATGAATATGTCATCGGGCAGGAGCGTGCTAAAAAAACTTTGGCTGTTGCGGTTTATAATCACTATAAACGTTTACGCAGTAAATCCAAGAAAGATGAAGTCGAGTTGGCGAAGAGTAATATTTTGCTGATCGGTCCGACCGGTTCGGGGAAAACCCTGTTGGCTGAAACATTGGCAAGATTGCTGGATGTTCCTTTCACAATTGCCGATGCGACTACATTAACCGAAGCCGGTTATGTCGGCGAAGATGTCGAAAACATCATTCAAAAAATTCTGCAGAAGTGCGATTACGATGTCGAAAAGGCGGAATCGGGTATCGTATATATCGATGAAATCGATAAGATATCCAGGAAGGCCGACAATCCGTCGATAACGCGTGATGTTTCCGGTGAGGGTGTGCAGCAAGCGTTATTGAAACTGATCGAAGGCACGGTTGCTTCAGTGCCTCCGCAAGGCGGACGTAAGCATCCTCAGCAGGAGTTTTTGCAAGTCAATACGGCGAATATTCTTTTTATCGTAGGCGGCGCGTTCGCGGGATTGGATCGTGTGATCAAGGCCCGTTCCGAGAAAGGCGGCATCGGTTTTTCCGCCGAGGTCAAGGCTAAGGATAACGACAAGAATGTCGGTGAAATCTTTGCCCAGGTCGAAGCGGAGGATTTGATCAAGTATGGCTTGATTCCCGAGTTTGTCGGTCGTCTGCCGGTTGTTGCAACGCTTGAGGAATTGGATGAGGAAGCGTTAGTCAAGATCTTAACCGAACCTAAGAACGCCCTCGTCAAACAATATCAGCACTTATTTGAAATGGAAGGGGCTGAATTGGAATTTAGAGAAGATTCTTTGCATGCCATTGCTCGCAAGTCTATGGAAAGAAAAACCGGAGCAAGAGGGTTGAGGACCATCGTTGAAAATGTCCTGTTGGATACGATGTATGATCTGCCTTCAGCGGAAAATATCACAAAGGTCGTCGTGGATGAGGGCGTGATATCGGGCGAATCTAAGCCAATTTTGGTTTATGAATCCGAGATAAAAAAAGCGGCTTCGGACTCCTGATATCCCTTTTGCTAATTAAACTTCGGTGCAGGACTTCCGTTATCCATAGCGTTATACAAATCTGCAATACGATAGCTCATTAGCTAGTAACTACCTTGGTAATTTAGGCGCTAGTCAGGCGAGTTACCGGCCACTACAAGCCTTATCGTGTAGCATATTTCTCAGAATAAGAAAGGGCTTTATATATACATATAAAGCCCTTTTTTGCTTAATTGCGATGGTTATTCGCTCAAAACTTGCTATTTTAATAAGTGGCCTTATATTAAAGTTATTCATGAATAATTAATAACCCCTTTTGCGGAAGCTTATTGAAATGACAGTTATACATCAAACAAAAATGATCGTGCCGGTTTTGCCGTTAAGAGATGTCGTGGTTTATCCGCACATGGTGATTCCATTATTTGTGGGAAGGGAAAAATCGATTGTCGCGCTCGATTCGGCAATGAAGGATAACAAGCAAGTGCTTTTAGTCGCACAAAAAGAAGCCGAAGTCGATGATCCCGATTTCACCGATTTATATCAGGTGGGGACATTGGCGAATATTCTCCAATTGCTTAAATTGCCTGACGGAACTGTAAAAGTGCTAGTGGAGGGAAGTCAGCGCTGCCAAGTGGATAAATACGAATTTTCCGACGGTTATTTCTCGGCTTTGGTCTCCGAGATTAATGACATTATTACGATGTCCGAGCAAGAGCAGGAAGTATTGCAGCGTACTGCAATGGGATCTTTCGATCAATATGTCAAGCTGAACAACAAGATTCCTCCCGAGGTGTTGAATGCGTTGGCCGGTATCGACGATCCGGGGCGTTTCGCCGATACCGTGGCGGCTCACATGACGCTGAAAGTTTCCGATAAACAAACGATCTTGGAATTGTCCGATATTCAGCAGCGTTTGGAAGCATTGATGACGCTGATGGAGGGAGAGGTCGATTTGCTCGAAATGGAGAAGAGTATTCGCGGGCGCGTCAAGCAACAAATGGAGAAAAACCAAAGGGAGTATTATCTGAATGAACAGATGAAAGCGATACAAAAGGAATTGGGTGAAATGGACGATGCGCCTTACGAAATCGAAGAGCTTGAAAAGAAAATCAATGCGGCAGGCATGACGGCGGAAGCGAAAGAGAAGGCGACCGCTGAGCTCAATAAGTTGAAAATGATGTCGCCGATGTCGGCCGAAGCGACTGTGGTGCGTAACTATATCGATTGGATGGTTAATGTGCCATGGAAAAAGAAAACCAAAGTCAGGCATGATTTAAAAATAGCGGAAGAGGTATTGGAAGCCGAGCATTACGGACTTGAAAAAGTGAAAGAAAGGATTCTTGAGTATTTGGCCGTGCAACAAAGAGTTAAACGCTTGAAGGGGCCTATCTTATGCTTAGTGGGTCCTCCTGGTGTAGGCAAGACCTCATTGGGCGAATCGATTGCGCGTGCAACCAACCGCAAATATGTACGCATGGCCTTAGGCGGGGTCAGGGATGAGGCTGAAATTCGTGGGCACCGGCGTACTTATATCGGTTCCATGCCCGGCAAGATTCTGCAGAATTTGGCTAAGGTGAAGACGCGTAATCCCATGTTTCTGTTGGATGAAATCGACAAAATGGCTGCCGATTTTCGTGGCGATCCGGCGTCGGCATTGTTAGAGGTTCTCGATCCCGAGCAAAATCACACCTTTTCGGATCATTATCTGGAAGTGGATTTCGATCTGTCCGATGTGATGTTTGTAGCGACGGCTAATACGATGAATATTCCGGCGGCATTACTTGATCGCATGGAGGTTATTCGTCTCGCCGGCTACACTGAAGATGAAAAAATCAATATCGCGATGCGTTATTTGATTCCCAAGCAAATCAAAAATAACGGTTTGAAAGAAAAAGAAATCGATATTGATGAGTCGGCGGTTAGGGATATTATTCGTTACTATACGCGAGAGGCCGGTGTCAGAAGCTTGGAGCGAGAGATTTCTAAAATTTGCCGCAAAGTCGTTAAGGATTTGTTGCTTCAACAAAAAGACGCTAAGGTACTGGTTGATTCGACTAACCTGGATAAATATTTGGGCGTTAGGCGTTTCAATTACGGATTGGCGGAAGAGCATGATCAAATCGGTCAAGTGACCGGTTTGGCGTGGACCGAGGTTGGCGGCGAATTGCTGACGATTGAGACGGCTGTTATTCCGGGTAAAGGCAAGCAAACCGCAACCGGAAAACTCGGCGATGTGATGAAAGAGTCTATCGAGGCGGCGATGACGGTGGTTCGAAGTCGTGCGGCTGTGCTAGATATCGATAATGAAGTTTTTCAAAAAAACGATATTCATATTCATGTCCCTGAAGGCGCGACTCCGAAGGACGGGCCCAGTGCCGGTATCGGCATGTGTACCGCGATTATTTCCGCGTTGACCAAAATACCTGTCAAGGCTAGTGTAGCAATGACGGGGGAGATCACATTAAGAGGTGAAGTGTTGCCTATCGGCGGCTTGAAAGAAAAGCTGCTGGCTGCTCATCGCGGAGGTATTACTACGGTGTTGATTCCGGCGGAAAATGAAAAAGACTTAGCCGAGATTCCGGCGAATATCAAGGAAAAGCTGGCGATTAAATGTGTACACTGGATCGATGAGGTCTTAGTTGAAGCGTTGCAGTACATGCCGGTTCCCGGCAATAAGAAAAAATCGATTGAACATGCTAAAAAAACCGAAGCGGCTGCTAAAGCAAAAAAACAGAATGTAACCGCGCATTAATCGGCCTTTTTTTGTTAAAGTGTGCTTGAAACCGGAAAATTCCTGGTCTGGAGAGTTTAAAGCTTGACACTTAAGGAGTCGTGTTGATATAAATGTTCGCTTTCTTATGTAGCGGGGGGGCGGCATAAGAGAATAAGCGCTTTGCTTATACAATTAACTTTAATAATTTCCTAGGGGGAATAATGAACAAATCTGAACTTATTGATGCTATCGCGGATTCATCAGGATTAACGAAAGCGGATGCCGGTCGTGCCTTAGATGGTTTTTTAAGTGCGGTAACAACAGCTTTAAGCAAAGGCGATTCTTTAGCGTTGGTTGGTTTCGGTACGTTTTCTGTCAAAGAAAGAGCAGAACGCAAAGGGCGTAATCCGCAAACAGGTGAAGAAATCACCATTAGTGCTGCAAAAATTCCTACATTTAAAGCTGGCAAATCTTTAAAAGATGCTGTAAACTAATGCTTCTTTAGTCGGGTGCTTAGCTCAGCTGGGAGAGCATCGCCCTTACAAGGCGAGGGTCGGGGGTTCGATCCCCTCAGCACCCACCACAGACTTAGGAGCGGTAGTTCAGTTGGTTAGAATACCGGCCTGTCACGCCGGGGGTCGCGGGTTCGAGTCCCGTCCGCTCCGCCAAATATAAAACCCCGGGCCGTTACACGGTTCGGGGTTTTTTTTTGCGTCGATTAAAGGTAGCTTTTACTCCGATCTGATTGAAAAGGCGGCTAATTTCCTGGAGGTGCTGGGTCATGGTGTTCAGGCTATCGCCAGGTTCCATATATGGGTTCATCCAGCTCCTAAATTCCAAATGTTTTAGTTGCGGGATTTCCGACAGTCACCCCCGCATCTTTAATGAAGTCGAGCGGTTTTTCACTATATCAAATTTCGGCAGTACCTGAGGAGTATGTGGTCCCTCGCCTAACGCTAACTGAGGGAGCATGGGATCAACATGGGCGTATTCATTCAGCACCTAAATTCCATAGCCCACTGGCCATGGTTAATTATCTTGGATAATTGGTGCTGGGTTCATGGCGTCCTGCCAAGCGAGTTGCCGAACCCTCAACAAAGCTCATAGTTCCAGGACGTTATTATTCCTTACGCACTTCAAATTTCGGCAGTGTCTGAGGAGGCGCCAGGGTGTGCGGCAATGGCTTTGCCAGCATGGAGCTGGCATAGGGTCTACAGGGATGTATTCACCCGGCACCTAAATTCCATAGTCCATTGGCTATGGTTAACTATCTTGGATAATTTAGGTGCCGGGTTCACGGCGCCCTTTGACGGACACCCTGGTGCCGAATTTTGATCTGCGATGGGTATAATCACAAAATCCAAAAAGGGGTCGAGTGGAAATTTGGCGGTAGCCTAAGAATCAATCCACATCAGTGTTCTTACAAATCAAGTTACTTTTATTTAAGGATCTAGCATATGCTGACAAAGATAAGAGAAAAAGCGCAGGGCGTATTCTCGTGGGTCATTCTGATTGCAATCACAGTGCCTTTTGCTTTATGGGGAATTCAAAACTATGTCGATGTTGGAAAAGAAACTCCGGTTGCATCAGTCGGCGATAGAGATTTTTTTCAGCGCGATGTATCTAAAGCCTACGCTCAATTCAGTCAAAGTTTGCAAGGTTTGGATATCGACGAGGAAACGCTTAAGCAGCAAGCACTGCAAAAATTGATTCAAGATGAGGTGCTTTTGCAGCATGTGCAATCGCAAGGCTTGGTGATAACCGATAAAACGGCTAGGGATTTTATCCAGTCCTTGGATTACTTTCAGGTTGACGGCAAGTTTGATAAAAACCAATACCAAGCATTGCTGGGCTCTCAAGGCATGTCTTCGATGGAATTTGTAGGCAGAATCAAGAATGCATTGATGATGGAGCAATTTCAACATGCGGTCGTTAAAAGCAGTTTTGCTACACCATACGATGTTGAAAGTTTTTTTAAAATTCAAAATCAGCTGCGGGATATTGAATATTTGACCGTTTCGGTCAAGACGATTGACGAGCAGCCCAGTGAAGAAGAAATTGAAGCTTTTTACCGGCAATATCAAGATAATTATCGTACCCCTGAGCAAGTTTCGGTCGATTATATCGAGTTATCGCTAAATGAGCTTGCCGACGCGGTCGAAGTTGTCGACGATAAATTGCGTGCTTTTTATGAAGAGCAAAAGGATTTTTTCAGCACTAAAGAGCGCCGAAAAATCAGCCACATACTGTTTGCAGTGACTAGCGAAACCGATGATGCGGCGGCGTTGGCAAAGGCTCAGGCAGCGAAACAGCAATTGCAAACCGAGTCGTTTGCTAAAGTTGCTGAAACTTTGTCCGATGATAAATTAACGGCAAAATCCGGCGGTGATTTAGGACTGTTCGAAGCCGGCGTGATGGAAAAAGCTTTCGAGGATGCGGCGAGTGCGTTGCAATTGGGTGAGATTTCCGATCCGGTTAGATCGGCTTTCGGTTATCACCTGATTAAAGTGACCGAACTGGTTCCCCGAGAAACTAAATCTTTCGAGGATGTTAAGGATGAAGTAAAACGATCCTATCAAAAAACAGAAGCCGAAAACAAATATTACGAGCTTGGGCAAACGCTGACGGAGTTCAGTTATGAGCATTCCGAAGACTTGCTCGAAGTAGCGGACGCTTTAGGGTTGACGATTAAAACGACGAAACTCTTTACCCGTGACCAAGGCGAAGGGATCGCTGCGGAACAGATGGTTCGTAATGCGGCATTTTCTGAAGATGTCTTGAAAGGCAATAACAGCGAGCCGCTCGAGTTGGAGGGCGATCGATTGATCGTATTGCATGTCAAGGATCATCAGCCTGCTGCCGTGCGCGAACTGGCTGAAGTCAAGAATGACGTCATCGAAGCGTTGTTGGTATCGAAATCTAGACGGCAGGCTGAAGAGCGCGTGTTCGATCTTAAAAGCCGGGCAATAGCCGGCGAGAACTTGAAGAAATTAGCCGAAGAAGCAAACGATGTTAGTCACAAATCGATAAAAGGCTTGTCGCGCACCAGTGCGGAAGTTCCTGGCGAACTTTTGCAGGCTGTCTTTAAAGCCGCCAAACCTGTCGCTGACCAGCCGAATCTTTTTGTTGCGCCTTTGAGCAGTGGTGAGCAAGTGTTGGTGAGCTTAAAGAATGTAACCGATGGCAAGATGACTGAAGAAGACAAAAAACGAATGGAATTGGCAACCAAAAATATTGCCAATGCTTTAGGTCAGTCGTTATTTAGTGCGGTAATGGCTAATTTGCAAGAAAAGGCCGATGTAATTGTCCGATCAAAATGATTGAGTCCGGATCTTGGGGGCAGCGTTTTAACAAAAGCGTTGCCTTATCGGATTTAAAAACGGCATAACGTTCGAAGGCCCGGCCATCGCCCCGGCAAATGAAAGTGCGAGGAATGGCTGGGTACGGTCACTCGCCCGACAGGACGCCGTAAACCCAGCACCTAAATTCCATAGCCTATTGGCCATGATTGATTACATGGATAATTTAGGTGCTGGGTAAATACGTCCATGTAGGCTCGACGGCGGCGACTGATTGCCATGGATGGCATGAATGCAGATTTTGCAGGAGCAAAAATCTGCCCTGCCGCCGACGCCTGTCGATCGAGCAACCGCATCCGCTTCGGTTCGCATACTTTCACAGTCAAAAAAGGGAGCTTAAAGCTCCCTTTTTTGACTGCGTTATCCTTGGAAAGAATTAGGATGCAGCTAAACCCGCTATGTTATAGCCTGCGTCAACATAGGTGATTTCTCCGGTGATGCCGGAAGCCAGGTCCGAACATAAAAATGCCGCTGCGTTGCCGACTTCTTCAATGGTGACATTCTTTTTCAAAGGAGACGTATCGGCCGCTTTACTCAGCATCGCCTTGAAATTGTTGATGCCGGAAGCTGCCAGTGTTCTAATAGGGCCGGCTGAAACCGCATTGACACGAGTGCCTTCGGCGCCTAAAGCTACGGCCATATAACGGACATTGGCTTCCAGGCTGGCTTTAGCGACCCCCATGACATTATAATTCGGGATCGCGCGTTCGGCACCTAGATAGCTTAGCGTCAACAAGGCGCCGTTGCGTCCTTTCATCATCGGCCGGCCCGCTTTAGCCAGTGCGGTAAAGCTGTAAGAACTGATATCGTGAGCGATTTGGAAATTCTCTCGGGTCGTGGCTTCCACATAATCGCCGTCCAGCGCTTCTCTAGGCGCATAAGCCACCGAGTGCACGATGCAGTCCAGTCCATCCCAGTGCTTGCCTAGTTCCTTGAATACGCCTTCGATATGGTCGTCATTGCTGACATCGCATTCGACAGTGATATTGGAGCCGCACTCGGCGGCCATTTTGACGACACGTTCTTGCAATTTGTCGTTTTGGAACGTAAATGCCAGTTCGGCACCTTCACGGTGCATTGCCTTGGCAATACCCCAAGCGATTGAGCGGTTGCTGGCCAAGCCGACAATCAAGACACGTTTGCCTTGCATGAAACCCATATTATCTCTCCATTGGTTTATTGTTAGAATAGCGCAAAGTATCTCTAACCGTTAATTTGATGTCCAGCCTTTTGTGGATGAATACGCTGCTGATGAACATAAAATCTAAAACTATCGGTGTAAAAGCAGTTTTGTCGGCAATTCCCAGTTTGAGCAGTTTCGCCGATCTTAGGGTGTGGGGTATGCCTGTCGAGGAACGCCGTAAACCCATCCATGGGGGCATGGCGGCAGCTAAGCGCCAACGATGGCGTGAATGCAGATTTTGCATTACGCCAAGGATGGCGTGTAGTAGGGCAATGCAGGAGCAATTGCCGAGGAGCAAAAATCTGTCCCGCTGCCGACATCCTCGCCAAGCACATCCCACACCCTTTTTGATCCACAAATTGGGAATTGCTGCAGTTTTGTCGGCATTTGCCTTTTTCTTAAGTGCTTGCGATATCTCGCAATTGAATAACCCTTATTCGAAAAAAGACGCTGATTTGGCCGTACTTTATTCTGCATTTACCGAGCGGCCGAAGCATCTGGACCCGGCGATTTCCTATAGTGCCAACGAATATACGTTTCTCGGACAGATTTATGAGCCGCCATTTCAATATCATTACCTCAAAAGGCCCTATGAACTGGTCCCGTTGACCGCGATGCAAATGCCGGAAGTAGTCTATCTTGATGTCGAAGGCAATCCATTACCTGAAAACGCTGCGGAAGCGCATATTGCCTTTACCGATTATCTGATTGAAATCAAAGCGGGAGTTCGCTATCAGCCGCATCCGGCGTTTGCCAAAAACAGTGACGGAACGTATCGATATCATGCATTGAATGATTCGGAGATAGCGCACATAACCGCGTTGGCTGATTTCGATCAGTTAGAGACCCGGGAGTTGGTGGCTGAAGATTACGTTTATCAAATCAAACGCCTGGCTTATTCGAAGATTCAATCGCCGATCGCTGAATTAATGAAGCAGTATATTGTTGGATTCGATGAGTTTTACGAGGCTACCCGTGATGTCGAAACCGGTGAATTAATGCAGCGGAAACTTTCCGGTGTGGAAGCGTTGGGCAAGTACCGTTACAAAATTCGAATCAACGGCAAGTATCCGCAATTCAGTTATTGGTTGGCAATGCCGTTTTTCGCGCCGATGCCTTGGGAAGCCGATGTTTTTTATAATCAGGATGGTTTGATCGAAAAAAACATCACGCTCGATTGGTATCCGGTCGGTACCGGACCTTTTTTATTGGCGGAAAATAATCCGAATCGGCGCATGGTGCTGGAAAAAAACCCCAATTTTCGTTTCGAAGCCTATCCCGACGAAGGTGAACCGGAGGACCGAGAGCAAGGCTTGCTCGAAGATGCCGGCAAGGCCTTGCCTTTTATCGATAAAGTCGTGTTTACGCTGGAAAAAGAAACGATTCCCTACTGGCAAAAATTCCTGCAAGGTTACTATGATGCATCCGGCATCGCCTCCGATAGTTTCGATCAAGCCGTGCAATTTTCCGGCAGCGGCGAAGTGGGTTTGACTCGCTCGATGGAAGAAAAAGGCATTCAATTGAAAACATCGACGGTCACCGCGATCTATTATATGGGCTTCAATATGCTGGATAGCCTAGTCGGCGGGTTGTCCGATGAGGCTAGAAAGTTACGCCAAGCGATCGCTATCGCGGTCGACTATGAGGAATTTATTTCGATATTCATGAATGGTCGCGGCGAAGCCGCACAGGGCGTCTTGCCGCCGGGTATATTCGGCTACGCCGAAGGGCAGGAAGGGCTCAATCGCTATGTTTACGATTGGGTGGACGGCAGGCCAAAGCGAAAGAGTATTGAGGCGGCTCGTCAATTAATGGTTGAGGCCGGATACCCCGGGGGGATAGACCCCAAAACCGGCCAACCCTTGATTCTGTATTTCGACACGACCTCGTCGGGTATCGATGATCGGTCTAGATTGAACTGGTTTCGTAAGCAATTTAGACAATTAGGGATTAAGTTGGTCATACGTGGGACCGATTACAATCGTTTTCAACAAAAAATGCGTGCCGGCAATGCGCAAATTTATATGTGGGGTTGGAATGCCGATTACCCAGATCCGGAGAATTTCTTTTTTCTGCTTTATGGACCAAACGGAAAAGTGCAATTCGGCGGCGAAAATACCGGCAATTACCAAAATCCGGAGTTTGATCGCATATTCGAAAAAATGCGTAATATGGATAACACGGATGAGCGCTTTCGCTTGATTCAGAAATTACAAGAACAAGTTCGTTATGATGTGCCGTGGTTATTCGGCTTTTATCCGAAAGATTTCATTCTTTATCACCAGTGGTATAAAAATGTGAAGCCGAATTTAATGGCGAATAATCGTTTAAAGTACGTTCGCATCGATACAGCTATCCGTACCGAAAAAAGACAGCAGTGGAATCAGCCGGTTTTCTGGCCTATTGTGCTCGTTTTATTGTTGTTAGCGGTCTTGATTGTTCCGGCAGTACTCGCTTATTGCCGTAAAATCAGAGCGCTTGCTCATTAGTTTTTATTGATTTACAAGGTTTTGGAGACCTAGCGATGATTCAATATATCATCCGACGAGTTTTATATGCATTTCCGTTATTGCTGGGCGTAAACATTCTGACGTTTGTGTTGTTTTTCGTCGTAAACAGCCCCGAAGATATGGCGCGTATGCAACTCGGGCACAAGCACGTCACCGAGCAAGCCGTCGAAAACTGGAAGCAGCAGCGAGGTTATCATTTGCCGCTGTTGTGGAACGCTGAATCTAGCGGGACAAGCAAGATCACTGAAACGATTTTTTTTCAAAAATCGGCCGGTTTGTTTTGGTTCGATTTCGGAATTTCCGACAGCGACCGGCGTAATATCGGTGCCGATATCAAGCAGCGGATGTGGCCCAGTTTGGCTGTGGCGTTGCCGACTTTAGTGCTGGGTTTGATCACGAATATTTGCGTAGCCTTGTTAATGGTTTTGTTTCGCCGATCTTATCTTGAATTCGGCGGTATTGTTCTTTGTGTCGTGTTGATGTCGGTTTCGTCATTGTTTTATATCATCGGCGGACAGTTTTTTATCGGCAAGGTGCTGAAGCTGGTGCCGATTTCCGGCTACGATGGGGGCTTTCAAGCGTTGAAGTTCATAGTGCTACCGATAGTCATCGGTGTCATATCAGGCATCGGTTCCGGGGGGAGATGGTACAGAACGCTATTTTTGGAGGAGGTCGAAAAGGACTATGTACGAACCGCTAGAGCCAAAGGCTTGTCCGAGACCCAAGTGTTGTTCCGGCATGTGTTAAAAAACGCAATGATACCTATTTTGACCGGCGTGGTCGTGGTGCTGCCGTTGTTATTTATGGGAAGCTTGATCATGGAGTCGTTTTTCAGTATTCCTGGTCTGGGTAGTTATACGATCGATGCGATTAACAGTCAGGATTTCGCGATTGTCCGGTCGATGGTCTTTCTTGGCTCGGTGCTTTATATCGTTGGGCTGTTATTGACCGATATTTCTTATACTTTAGTAGACCCTAGAGTCAGGTTGTCATAATGGTTGTTTTATGGACCGATGCGCTTATTTTTGTGTTGCTGCTCTGCATGATCGTATTGTCGGTTTATATGCTGCGCAACCCTCGAATGAGACGGCCGTTAAGGCAAATAGGCACGAGTAAGACCGGCATGGTATCGCTGACGGTGCTGCTATTTTTCGTGGCGGTGGGTTTGCTCGACTCGATGCATTTTCATTCGAAGGATTCCAATGAAATCGTCAGTGTTTTGGATCAATGGCTGTCGCCGATTCGTTTGCATGGCGAAAAGACCTATTCGGCACCATTTGCTGCCCATCTTTTCGGCAAGGAGTTAATGGTGCTAGAAGATGGCAGTCCGGTATGGGCTTATCCGCGATTGCAATACGGCGGGGCTCATTTGGATGATCCGGAATCCGAGTTGTTCTACGATGTTTTAATGAAGGCGTCTTTCGGCTTTATTAAAAGTGCAATTCCAGCGGCTATCGTGCTTGTCTTATTGGTGCAAAAGTTTCGGCATCGGCAAAATGCATTAATAAGTCAAGCTTCAGCCAAGGCCGTTGCTTGGACCGTCTTTTGGATCGTGACGTTGTGCGCTACATTGCTTGAGTTGTCGTCCTATTATCACGTTTTAGGTACCGATAAGGTCGGTGAGGATGTGTTGTACCAGGCGATTAAAAGCATTAGAACAGGGCTCGTTATCGGGACGCTGACGACGCTGATTATGCTGCCTCTGGCTATCGTGTTTGGTATTCTCGCGGGTTTTTTCCGAGGTTGGGTCGATGATACGATTCAATATTTGTACACGACCCTCAATTCGATTCCGAGTGTATTGTTGATTGCCGCCTCGATTCTGGTCGTGCAAGTCTATATGGCGAAAAATGAAGAGCAGTTCACCAGCTTGATTGTTCGCGCCGATATGAGGTTGCTGTTTTTATGCATAATTTTGGGTGTGACCAATTGGACGGGGCTATGCCGTATGCTGCGCGCCGAAACGCTGAAACTTCGCGAGATGGAGTATGTGCAGGCAGCTTCGGCGCTCGGTGTCAGACGAAGAATTATATTATTCCGGCATATTCTGCCGAACGTGATGCATATCGTATTGATTTCGGTCGTGCTCGACTTTAGTTCTTTGGTGTTGGCTGAAGCGGTGTTGTCATATATCAATATCGGCGTCGATCCGACCACGCATAGTTGGGGGAATATGATTAACGGTGCCCGGCTTGAAATGGCGCGCGAGCCGGTGGTTTGGTGGTCGTTGACGGCATCGTTTCTATTTATGTTTACGCTAGTACTCGCTGCCAATTTATTTGCCGATTCGGTCAGGGATGCATTCGATCCGAGGCGCATGGGATGAATCGAAGCCCCGTTCTTGAAGTTAAAAATCTAACAGTCAAATTCGGCTCCGATAATCCGGTGGTCGATGCTATCGGCTTCGAGGTGCATGCCGGCGAAACGTTTGCAATCGTTGGCGAATCGGGTTCCGGTAAGTCGATTACTGCGTTATCGGTATTGCGGTTATTGCCGGTCAATGCCTGCGTCAATGCTGATGAAATCAAACTAAATGGCGTCGATCTATTGCGCAAGGCCGAATATGAGTTGTGCAAAATTCGCGGTCGGCGGGTTGCATTGATCTTTCAAGATCCGATGTCATCGCTTAATCCGGTGATGACGGTCGGCGAACAAATTGCTGAAGTGCTTAGATTACATTTCTCGATGACGAAACAAGCGATTCGGCAGCGCGTCATCGAATTATTGACGCGGGTTGAAATTCCGGAACCCGAAAAGCGGGCCGGCGAATATCCGCATCAATTATCGGGAGGGCAGCGGCAACGGGTTATGATCGCGATTGCCTTAGCCGGCGAACCCGATTTATTGATCGCCGACGAACCGACGACCGCGCTGGATGTGACGATTCAGGCGCAAATCTTGGCGTTGCTTAAGGCGATTCAACAAAAGACCGGAATGGCGTTATGGTTGATTAGTCATGATTTGGCATTGGTTTCGACGATGGCCGATCGCATTGCTGTCATGCAAAAAGGCAAAATCGTCGAGACTGGGCGGAGCGCTTCGATATTTCAAAATCCCACGCATCCTTATACGCGAAAATTGCTCGATGCCTTGCCGTCGATGGGTAGTTGTCTCGGTCATCAAAGAGAGCAAAGCCCCCCGCTACTGAAGGTCGATGATTTCAAGGTCTATTATCCCATTAGAAAAGGGATCTTTAAGCGAGTTGTCGGCCATGTTCGCGCCGTCGATGGGGTTGGCTTCGAAATTGAACATGGCAAGACCTTGGCCTTGGTCGGCGAGTCGGGTTGCGGCAAGACGACGCTTGGCAAGGCGCTATTGAATTTGATTCCGGCTTATTCGGGAAGGGTCGTTATGGACGGCATCGAATTGCATAAACTGACCGGTGAGGTTTTGCGGCGCAAGCGTGCCGATATTCAGATCGTGTTTCAAGATCCGTTTTCGTCGATGAATCCTAGAATGTTGGTTAGCGAGATTATCGATGAAGGAATTAGAGCCTTGTATCCCGAGGTTGGTGCAGTCGATAGGTATGCGAGAGTTGTCGAGTTGCTCGAGCGGGTTGATTTGCCGCCTGATAGTGCGCATCGCTATCCGCATGAATTTTCAGGCGGTCAGCGGCAGCGAATTTGTATTGCCAGAGCACTAGCCGTGCAGCCGAAAATGATTGTTTGCGATGAGCCGACTAGCGCGTTGGATGTTTCGGTTCAGGCGCAAATAATCGAGTTGTTGAAGGATTTGCAGAAAGAGCAAGGCGTGAGTTATTTATTTATTACGCATGATCTTGGTGTCGTTGCGGAAATTGCCGACGAGGTGGCGGTGATGTATCGCGGCAAGATCGTCGAGCACGGTGAAGTCGAGCAGGTACTGCTGAATCCGAAAAATACCTATACCCGCGAATTATTGGCGGCGGTTCCGCGCTTGCAAAGCAAGGATGTATAAAAAGCAAGGGCAATACCATTGCTCTTGCCTTTATTCTCTAAATGAGGCCAAATCCTAAGTCGATTTGTCGGCTAATACTTTTAGTTGCTGACCCGGCTTCAAAATCTTGTCGACGCTGGTCGAATTCCATTTCAACAAATCGCTAACCGGGACTTTGAATTTTCGCGAAATTTGCATCAAAGAATCACCCGGTTGGACGGTATAGTTAATCGGCTGCGAAGAGGAGTTGGCTTTGGCGACAATTTCTGAGCCTTTATGGATCGTCAACTTTTGTCCGGCTTTTAAATTCGAGTTTGCGTTCAACTTATTCCACTGATAAATTTCTTGAGTGCTAACCGAAAATTGCCGGGATATTTTCCAGAAAGTATCGCCGGGTTTGACCGTGTAAATGATTGGTTTTGCATTGTTAGGCGCTGATTTGGTGGCAACGGTCGATTTTCCGTTTGTCGGTATGAGCAGCGATTTTCCCGATTGAATGTGGTCGGTTTTGCCGAGGCGATTGGCCGTGCGAATAGCGCCGATTGAGGTCTTGTATTTTCGGGCGATTAAGCCCAATGATTCACCGGGTCGGATTGTATGATTAATTGTGCGACTCGCGGCGGCTGTGACGCGAGTTTTATTCGGCACTACCTTTACGGGTGCTTGAGTATAGCGTTGCGCAACCGGAAGCTTGGCTAGGTTTTCTTTGAAAATCGATACTTGATCGACCGGTATCAATAAACGGTGCGGGCCGTTTGGTGCGGTAGCGTTGCGTTTGAAGGCCGGGTTCAATCGCTTAATTTCGTCGACGCTGGTTTGGGCGAGTTCGGCGGCTTTTTTTAAGTCGAGTTGCGTATCCAGGTCGACGACTTCGAAATAAGGCTGATCGGGGATCTCATATAACGGGATGTTGTATTGATCCGGGTTAGCGAAAATTTTCGCAACAGCCAACAGGCGCGGCACATAGTTGAACGTTTCGTTAGGCATTTGCAGCGACCAGTAATCGGTAGGCAAATCCCGGGCCAGGTTTCTGTCTATCGATTTTTGCACGTTGCCGCGGCCCCAGTTGTAGGAGGCCAGTGCGAGCAACCAATCGCCTTCGAAATTATCGCCGAGATCTTTTAAGAATTTGGTTGCTGCCTGTGTGGAAGCATAAACATCACGGCGTCCGTCATACCAGTTATTTTGTTTTAGACCGTACAATCGACCGGTTTCCGGAATGAATTGCCACAGCCCGGAAGCATGAGCCGGAGAATACGCGTCGGGCCGGAATGCGCTTTCGACGACCGGTAACAGAGCCAGTTCGCCGGGAATGTTTTTTGATTCGATTTCTTCTAAAATCAAATGCAAATAAGGTTCGGCGCGTTTTTGCACTCGAACTAAGTATTCCGGGTTTTTAAGAAACCAATTGATTTCCTTATCGATCCTTTCGTTTTCGACTTCCGGCAATGCGTAAAGCGAGACCAAACGTTCCCAAATAGTATGGTTGCCTGATTTAAATAAGGATTCTTTTTTAGACTTGGCGAACTTAAGCTTATTTAGACGTGGTTTGTAATCATCTTTTTTGACGAGCGGCGGTTTTTGGCTAATGCTAAGTGAACTTTTGGCCGGTTGTTGAGTACAACCAGCTGAGAGCGTCAAAATCAAAAACGAAAAAAGCGTCAATGACCTGTTAGAATTAGTCTTAGGCATATCTATATCTTAAATTCATTGCACGAAATGAGTAGTATAGCCCGTTTTTATCATAATTCACTGTAATTAAATTTTTTTGAGCCGATTTTATGAAGCGCGATTTTTTATTCTCTTGGTACGAAACACCGAGAGGAAAAATGCTGCAAGAGGTTGAAGCCGAATATATTCGGCGTTCGATTACGGTCAGTTGTAAACAAAAAGTGCTGCAAATAGGCGGTTTGGGTTGGGAGGATCAATTTATTGACTGCACGCTTTATAACGGTTTTACGATTTTAGATGCCAATAATCTAGGATGCGATGGTGCGCTTAAAATTAAGGCTAAAGCTTATTGCTTGCCTATACTTAGTGATAGCGTCGATCTGATTTTATTGCCTCACTTGCTGGAATTCGATGCAAACCGTTTTCAAACGATGCGTGAAATCGAACGAGTGCTAAAAGCGGAAGGTCATGTGTTGATTATTAATTTTAATCCGTGGAGCTTTTGGGTTCGCTATCAATATCTTTGGGAAAAGAAAATGGCGGATTCGTGGGCCGGACATTTTATCAGTAAGAGAAGAGTGCTGGATTGGTTAAAGCTGCTTAATTTCGAAGCAAAATCGGTTGCCGATTTAAGTATCGATTCGGTTCGTTCCAATCCCGCAAATGCTAAATCTGAAAGATCCTCGTTGCGGGCCACTGCCTACGCAATCAGGGCCATCAAACGTCGATACACACTTATTCCACTAGATTCCAAAGCCTTAAAGCAGCCTCGCATGGCTATTTTGAACGGGTTTGAATCGTCGCAGCGTTTAACGAAAGATGACTGAGTCCGTTGTTATTTATACTGATGGTGCGTGTCGCGGTAATCCCGGTCCTGGCGGTTGGGGGGTCGTTTTACGCTATAAAGGCTCGATCAAGGAATTATTCGGCGGCGAGGCACACACGACGAATAATCGAATGGAGCTAATGGCTGCGATTCAAGCGTTTGAAGCGTTAACACGTCCTTGTTCCGTCAAGATATATACCGATTCGAAATATGTACTGCAAGGCATCACTGAATGGATGCCGAATTGGAAAATACGGGGTTGGTTGACCGCTGCCAAAAAACCGGTAAAAAATGACGACCTGTGGCGTCGTCTCGATGCATCGATGGCTAGGCATCGGGTCGAGTGGATCTGGGTCAAGGGGCATTCCGGCGATCAAGGCAACGAGACGGCAGACCGATTGGCTAATCATGGCATCGATTCTTTAAAGAGAGCATGAGTGTGTTCCAGCGTGTCGGCTCTTCTCAAACCGTTTCCGGTGGAAGTTTTTTTAATGGAAGCACGGTCTTACTCAATGTAGTTGCCGCGCTCAGTTATATTGCCGGGGGTTGTCTCGGCACCTTACTGGCAATTCCGCCGAGTGGCGTGAGTCCGGTTTGGCCGTCGGCTGGGATTGCATTGGCGTTGGTGCTGGTTTACAGGACGCGTTTGTTGACCGGTATTTTTTTGGGTGCGTTGTTTGTTCAGGTGTATGCCTTTCTCGATCATTCCTCATCGGAAATGATTCTTGGCTCCATGGTGATCGGGAGTGTCGTCAGTGTGGCTTGCTGCGTTCAAGCTCTGGTCGGAGCTACGTTAATCGAGCGGTGGGTCGGCATCGGCGATCCGTTAACGGAAGATCGACGCATCTTGCGCTTCATGCTATTGGGCGGGCCGTTAGCTTGTCTGGTCGCGGCGACTGTCGGCGTTATAGTGCTGTGGGCGCGCGGCGTGATTACCGGCGATGATATTTGGTTGGGTTGGGGGACTTGGTGGATTGGCGATACGATAGGCGTGTTGATTTTTACGCCATTTGTGCTGACATTTATCGGCGAGCCAAGATCTTTATGGAGGGTGCGTCGCAACTATGTGGCTTATCCGTTGGTTTTGTTGTTTCTGTTGGTCGTTAGCGTTTTTCAATACGCCAATCGGCAGGAGTCTCTAAAAATCGAGTCGGTTTTCGAGCGACAGGCGATGTTGTTTCATCATGCTTTCAGCGTCTTGGTTCAAGATCATATCGGTACCAATGAGATCCTAAAAGGTTTATTCGATAGCGCCGGTCCCATTTCCAAAGAGAGTTTTAAAATATTTAACGTTCCGCTTTTAGATAAGCACCCGGGTTTAGTGGCGTTGGAGTGGATGGCTCATGTGCCGGCATTCGAGCGGGACGGGTTCGAAAGTTCCCAAAATGAGGGCTTTGAAATACGTGAACCTGACGAATCCGGGCGGATGGTTTCGGCCGGATCACGCACGAGCTATTTGCCGGTTACTTTTCTTGAACCGCTAGACGGCAACGAGAAGGCTTTGGGTTACGATATTTTAGTTAACCCCATAGCATCAAGCGCGGTCGAGAGCGCCAGGGATCGCGGGGCGACCGCAGTTACCGGGAAGCTCAAGTTGGTGCAGGACGGTCATGCCGACAAAAGCGGGATTGTTATTTATTCTCCGGTTTATGAGCGCTTTCAACCGGTGGATACCGTAGAATCCAGGCGGCTACATTTTAAGGGCGTTGCCGCGACGGTGTTTCGCATCGACGATCTCGTGTCGATAGTGTTGAGTAACCTTCCGGATATGCAGTTGTTGATTCGAATATCTGATCATGACTCAATGTTGTTTAGCAATTTTCCAGAGAGACCGGTTCATAAAGTCATCGATTTGCCTTTAAGGGTTGCGGAGAGAATTACAGTCGGTGACCGCGTTTGGTATATTATTTACGAGCCTTCCGGGCAATTTTTTCATAGCCATTTATCGTGGAGTGTCTGGTGGTTATTGCTCGGTGGGTTTTCGCTCACAGGGTTGACCGGCATCGGTTTATTGATGTTGTCCGGACGGACCTTAAGGATGGAGGAAGAAGTTAAAAACCGGACCTTGGAACTGAAGCGGAGTAATGCCAGTCTTGCGGAAAGCGAAAGCCAGTTACGGTTGGCTGCGACGACTTTTGAAACCCATGAGGGTATTTTAATTACGGATAGTTCCGGCAATATCTTACGCGTCAACCATGCCTTTTCTGAAATTACCGGTTTTAGCGCGGATGAAGTGATGGGTCGGAATCCGCGGATTTTACAATCCGACCGACATAATGATTACTTTTATGACGAGCTTTGGCAATATTTACTGAGGGTTGGCAAATTCGAAGGCGAAATTTGGAATCGGCGCAAAAATGGAGAAAATGTTCCGACATGGCAAACGATCACGGCCGTTAAGAATGAACAAGGCGATACGACGCATTTTGTCGCTATTTTTTATGATATTACCGAGAAAAAGAAGGCGGAGAGCGAGATTCACGATCTAGCTTTTTATGACCCGCTGACAACTCTGGCCAATCGCCGTTTACTGGTCAATCAGCTCTCCAACGAATTGGCGGTGAGCAAACGGCAAGGTACTTTCGGTTCTATTATTTTTCTCGATTTGGATCGATTCAAAGTGTTGAACGACTCGTTGGGGCATCATGTCGGGGATGAATTGTTGATTCAAGTTGCGAACCGTTTGAAGGATTCGCTCAGGGAAGAAGACATACCGTCAAGACTAGGCGGAGACGAATTCGTTATATTGATTCATGCCAATAAGCGCAGTCTCGAAGCTGCCAGCGATGAGGCATTACATGTTGCCGAAAAAATAAGGCGCGCATTAAACCGAACATATTTTTTCGACGATTTCGAGCACCATTGCTCGCCGAGTATTGGTATTGCTTTGTTTCCGGATAGTGGTCAAACGGCCAGTCAAATTCTTCAACAGGCCGACAAGGCTATGTATCAATCCAAGACTAAAGGGCGCAATACGATAAGCTTTTTTCATCAAAGCATTCAAGAAGCTGCCGATGCCCGAATGTTTTTAGAAAAAGAATTGCGTTCGGCAATCGAAAACCAGGATTTTATTTTGTATTACCAGCCGCAAACCGACCGATTTGGGCGGCTTTCCGGTTCGGAAGCCTTGATTCGCTGGGAGCATGGGCAAAAAGGTTTAATCGCTCCCGACCAATTTATACCCGTTGCTGAAGAAGCGGGTTTGATCGTGCCTTTGGGAATCTGGGTTTTTCGCGAGTCTTGCGCGCAAATGCGAAAGTGGCTCGATAACGGCTTGGATATTCAACACATCTCGATCAATGTCAGTTCTAAACAATTTCGTCAGCAAGACTTCGTCGATCAAATTGCCGAAGCGATAAGGCAATATGAGGTTCCGGCTTCACGTTTCGTTATCGAATTAACCGAAGGCGTTGTGATTGATAATATTGATGACACGGTCAAAAAAATGCGTGCCTTGAAGCACTTAGGCGTAAAAATCTCGATAGACGATTTTGGGACCGGATATTCGTCGTTGACCTATCTGAAACAACTGCCGCTGGACGAATTAAAAATCGATAAGAGTTTTGTCAGGGATATTACTACCGATTTCAACGATGCCATTATTATTGAGACCATTATTAATATGGCGCATAACCTCGGAATCGATGTCATTGCCGAAGGTGTCGAAACTGAGGCGCAAAAAGACTTTCTGTACAATAAGGGATGTCGAGTGTTTCAAGGTTATTATTTTTCTCGGCCGATGACGAGTGCAGATTTTGAGGTTTGGGTAAGGAAAGGGGAAAGATGAAAGATGAAAGATGAAAGATGAAAGATGAAGGCTCTATGTGAAATACAGTGGGTAATCAAATTTCAACTTTCCACATAGGAAGTAAATCATATTAATGAAATTGTTGATGTTGCGATAGCCTCTGGCTCGCCGTTTAGCCAGCTGAATCTTACTATTGATGCCTTCAAGAATGCCGTTACTAATGAGTGATTCCACGAAATGCACAATTCCCGACCAATGTCCTCGAACTGTGTTGGCGAACTTGATAAACGCTGGAATTTTGGCTGCGTCCACCGCATCGCACCATTGCCTCAAAAAAGCCTCCGCTGTCGGTTTGTCGGGCATTTCCCAGAGATCATTGAATAGCACTTTTAAGCGGTAAGCTTCGCCCAGCGTGGGGTACAGTTGTATCAGTTCATCCAGCTCTTTTTCTTTTTTGTCGGATAGGTTTTCCCGGTTCTTTAGAAAAGTGTATTTGTGGCCTTTCAGAGCATCATGCTCTTTGCGTTCGGCAATGCGCACCTGATTCATGGCCTCGTTCAATAATTTCACAACATGGAATCGGTCAAAGGTAATTTGTGCAGACGGGAATGATTCGGCAGCACCGGCAATAAATGACGGTGACAAATCCATGCTGATTTGCTCCACCTGTTCTTTATCAACACCTTTATCTTCAAGGTGTTGCTGAATACTTTGCAGCGTTGCCTTACCCTTACCTTCGGTGACATGAATTACGCGGGCTTCATCCAAATCAACGCCCAGCGTAACGTAATGATGGCCTTTTTTGGTCGAGGTTTCATCGACGCCCAGCTTGGTTATCGTGCTCGGATCATCGGCTGCTTTTGCCTTGCTAATCCAGTGATTAAAGATAGTCCAGATGCGCTGTGGATTGACCTTCAGTATCTCGGCGACTCGGTTGACCGGCATTTCCCGCTCAATCAAGGCTAGCGCTAAGGCTTCGAATAACAGGGTAAAACCACTGCCTGGCCGTGCCCAAGGAACGTCAACAGTACGGACTTTGCCATCGGTCGTGGTAATGCGCGGCACCGCACAATGGAGGTAACAGGTGTGTTCAAAAAAGCTCAAATGTTGCCATTGCCGCTCTACGGTATCATGCACTGGACAGAGGTTATTCGCGTCGTCTAAGAAGCGCGAGCCAGTCACGAAATCGATATGCAGATGAAGTTCGCTACGGGCCAATTCATCTGTAGAAAAGGTCACAGCTTTGACCTGCCAAGGAGGTTGCAGGCCTAAAGCCATGCTGAATAAAGTTTCACTGTTCATGGCTATATTATTGCATTACCCACTACGAATCACATAGAGCCAAGATGAAAGGTGAAAGGTGAAAGGTGAAAGGTGAAAGGTGAAAGGTGAAAGGTGAAAGGTGAAAGGTGAAAGGTGAATGGTGAATGGTGAAAGGTGAATGGTGAATGGTGAATGGTGAATGGGTAATGGTGAAGGGGATTTGAAAGTATGATGGATGAGATTGATTGGGTTGACATTGCTCCTAGAGCGCCGCATCGGTATACGGTTATTTGGATGCATGGCTTGGGGGCCGATGGGCATGACTTTGAGAGCATTGTACCGGAATTAGGGTTGCCCGACGGTTTGGGTATTCGCTATTGCTTTCCTAATGCGCCTGTGCGCCCGGTTACGATCAATGGCGGAATGGCGATGCGGGCTTGGTATGACATTATGGATATGTCATTGGAACGGCAAGTAGACAAGGCCGGTATTGCCGAGTCATCGGCATCGATCTTGGAATTGATAGACAGGGAAATTGCAGGAGGCGTGTCTTCCGAAAATATCTTGCTGGCCGGGTTTTCGCAAGGCGGCGTGATTGCGCTCGATGCCGGTTTGAAATGTCCGCATCGATTGGCGGGTATCCTAGCGCTTTCTTGCTATTTGCCGACATGGCCTGAAATCGTTCCGGCGCTTTCCAAGGCGAATCGCTCGCTTCCGATATTGATGGCGCACGGTTTGTTCGATAATGTCGTGGCCCGTGAATCGGGTAGAGCGGCTTTTGAGGCATTGACATCGATCGGCTATTCTGTGGTCTGGAAAGAATATCCGATGGCGCATTCTGTTTGTCTTGATGAGGTCGGAGATATCGCAGACTTCATTCGGCAATGTTTTCACATCGGGGGGCATGTGTGATGAGTAAGCCGACCATAAGGCAAATCGTGCTGGACACCGAAACGACAGGGCTTAATCCGCAAGAAGGGCATCGTGTTATCGAGATAGGCTGTGTTGAATTATTGAATCGTCGCCTAAGCGGTCGCCATTTTCATGTCTACATCAATCCGGAGCGGGAAATCGATGCCGGTGCGGTCGAGGTCCATGGAATCACTAATGAGTTTTTGGCCGATAAACCGGTTTTTTCCTCGATAGTCGACGACTTCATTAATTTTATTCGCGATGCCGAATTGGTCATTCACAACGCTCCATTCGATGTCGGGTTTTTAAATCATGAATTCGGCTTATTGAATAATGGGGCCGGAGTTGTCGAGAGTTACAGCTCGGTATTCGATACCTTGACGTTTGCCAGAAAAAAACATCCCGGACAGCGCAATAGTTTGGATGCCTTATGCAAGCGCTACGGCATAGATAACAGCCATCGAGATTTGCATGGCGCGCTTTTGGATGCGGAAATTCTGGCGGATGTCTACCTACTGATGACCGGCGGACAGGCTTCATTGTTGGATGAAGAAATTCCGTCGGATGAGGAGGGGGGGGGCGAGTCGGTAATTGTTCGCCTGCCTTCCGATCGCCCCAGGCTAAAAGTGATCCAATGCGATGCCGAAGAGGTTGCCGAACATCAGCGGCGCTTGGCGGCCATTGAAAAAGCGGGCGGAGTTTGTCTTTGGAAGAATTGACCGGGCCTTTTTACGGCGTTCCTCGAATAGTCTACCCCGCGCCCTAAGATCGTCGAAACTACTCAAACTGGGAATATTGCTGGCTGATATCGGATAAGCCCAAAAAATCAGTTGGTATTCTAAATTCCATTCGCCCTGAGCCTAGTCGCAGGGTTCAGTACGAACGGATTCCAAGCGCACCAAATGATTTTTTAGGGTAATGCGGATAGTGATTATCCGACAAATGAGTTAACTGCCGGCCTTGACTCTTTTTCGTTTGCTATCCGAACCGTCACGTTTTTTAGCCTTGAAAGTTTTTTTCAAGGTTTCGCCCATTCTGGAAATATTCAATTGCTGGCCGGCAACCCTTACTTTTTTCAATTCTTGGAAAATATCCTTGGGTATGCCGGCAGGAAGCTCAACGGTGCTGTAGTTTTCCTCGATTTTGATGCGTGCGATATGATCACCGTCGAGTCCTGTCTCATTAGCGATAGCGCCGACGATATTGCCGGGCTTTACACCATGTGCTTTGCCGACTTCGATACGGTAGGTTTCCATTTCTATGTCGGGGTTTGTTTTACGTTTGCTCTTGCGTTCCTTCCCGTATTCTCGGTCTATCGAGTCTTTTCGTTCGCGGCGTTCGGTTTCTTTTTTGGGTGGGTTTTTCATCAACAACGGCGTTTCGCCCTGGACTTGCTTTGCCAAGGCCGCAGCAATTTCGATCGCCGATACATTATGTTCGTTTTGGTATTGTTCCATCAATTGAATAAAAAAACTCAATTCTTCCGCGGCCAGTGTATCGGTAATGCGTTGTTTGAAACGGGCAATTCTTTTGTTGTTAATAATCTCAGTCGAAGGCAGGCCCATTTCTTCGACTTTTTGTCGGGTAGCTTTCTCGATATTGCTGAGCAACCTTCTTTCGCGCGGCGCGACAAATAATATCGCGTCGCCGGTGCGCCCTGCGCGTCCGGTTCTGCCGATACGGTGAATATAGGCCTCGGTATCGTAAGGGATATCGTAGTTGATGACATGGCTGACCCGTTCGACATCAAGGCCGCGCGCTGCCACGTCGGTTGCGATTAGAATATCCAGTTTACCGTTTTTCAAATGCGCGATTGTTCTTTCGCGCAGTACTTGCGACATATCGCCATTGATTGCCGCGGCCGAATAGCCTCGCGCTTCGAGTTTTTCGGCCAGTTCGACCGTCGCGGTTTTAGTGCGGACAAAAATAATGATGCCGTCGAAGGTTTCCGATTCCAAAATGCGGGTCAGTGCGTCGAGTTTATGGACTCCGCTGACTAGCCAGTAGCGTTGACGTATCGTTTCGGCGGTCGACGTGCGGACCTTAACCGTGATTTCCTCGGGGTCATGTAAATACGTTTGCGCGATTTTGCGTATGGGTGCCGGCATCGTTGCCGAAAACAGCGCGATTTGGCGTTGTTTAGGGGTTTGTTCCAAAATCCATTCGACATCGTCTATAAAGCCCATGCGTAGCATTTCGTCGGCTTCGTCGAGCACCAAGCAGCTTAATTCACCCAGCCTTAGTGTGCCTTTACGCATATGATCCATGACCCGTCCCGGTGTGCCGACGATAACATGCGGGCCGCGTTTGAGCTGGCGAAGTTGAGTCGTGTAGTCTTGCCCGCCGTAGATCGGCAATACATGAAAACCTTTTAAATGCGCGGCATAGCGCTGGAAGGCCTCGGCCACTTGTATGGCTAATTCGCGGGTGGGAGCTAGAACCAAAACTTGCGGTTCGGTTTTTTTCAGGTCGAGGCGGGATAAGATCGGAAGAGCAAAAGCTGCGGTCTTACCGGTGCCTGTTTGCGCCTGGCCTAGAACATCCTTGCCTTGCATTAAGTACGGAATGGTTTGAGCTTGAATCGGGGAGGGGGATTCGTAACCGACATCATCCAATGCTTTAAGTACCGGTTCGATTAGAGTTAATTCACGAAAAGTTGGAAAAGAGGAAACATCGTTGGACATGCAAAGCCTGTGGGTAAATTTAAGACGCGTGGCGCGGAGGGGAGTTAAGTTCGCAATTATACCTCATATTAATCAAACCGGTAAAAATAGATTGACAAGAACGACGTTTTTTTGATTTTAACTATACTGATAAAAACTACCGGCGGCTTTCTCTGCCGCCGACAACTGTCAATCGAGCCACCAACCCCCCCTTCCGACAGTTGTCTAAGTTATTTCATGCTCGCCCCTAACTTAATTTCATGCATGGCCCTTATCGATTGTCGCAAACGTGACGGCTTGAAGTTTCCGAGTTGCCATAATCTTCGGATTCGGTGACTATTTTAGGCAACATATCTGCCATGCCTTCTCCGCATTTTTTCATCGCTTGAATTGCCGGGTCGTTTGCCATCTCAAGAGCAAAGGCCATTGCTTTGCTTTGCGCTTGGTCGCGATTGCCGGCGCGGCACAGTGCCGTTATTTCGGCATCGATCGATTGGCCGCGTTCGGAAAGCCGTTCCATCGCTGAAGAATCAATCTGACCGAAACATTTCTGCATCTTAAGGCCCTGTTGCATCATTTGCTGCATTTGCGCTTCGGTCATATTACCGAATTGAGCATGGCTCGATATCGGCATTAATGCGAATGTCGCAAGATAAATTAGTGTTTTTTTAATCATGGTATAACCTTTTTTTGTTGAGTTTTCCGTTTATTGTGAAAGTTCGTAGATTGAGACTCTTCATCTAATTTTTCGATATGCAACACAATTCCGGTTTCGAAGAGGGTGCGGTTGCTCGATCGGCAGGCGTCGGCGGCAGGGCAGATTTTTGCTCCATGCAAAATCTGCATTCATGCCATCCCTGGCAATCAGATAGCCGTCGTCGAGCCTACATGGACGTATTCACGGCGTCCTGTCGGGCGAGTGACCGCACCCTCCGCCACGCCTCGCACTTTCATTTGCCGGGGCGATGGCCAGACCTTCATGATCGTTACGATGAGAAAACATAGTCATGGATTGGAGTTAAGTCAAAATTAGGTTTTCGTGCTTCGGGAGAATTTTACGAAAATGGATGATAACATTACAGCAACCAAGTTCGGTATTTGATTGCTTTATACTCTTGTTTTCATGACCTACCAACCTCCGTGGTGGCTAAAGACCGCCCATTTGCAAACCGTATATCCGGCTTTGCTCAGAAAGCCGGCAATAACTCTAAACATCAGACGCGAGAGGCTTACGACGCCGGATAACGATTTCATCGACATCGATTTTTGCGGAGAAGGCCGCAGCCCTTTGGTCATACTATTACACGGACTGACCGGAAGTTCTCAATCGGGTTATATAAAGGGGTTGCAGTCCGTTTTTTGGCAACAAGGTTGGCGAAGTGCAGCGCTCAATTTTCGCGGATGTAGCGGCGAGCCGAATCAATTAGCTCGTTGTTATCATTCCGGCGATACCGAGGATATCGATTTCCTCTATCGAATCCTTCGCCAACGTGAGCCGGAGACCCCTTTGGCGGCAGTCGGATTCTCGTTGGGCGGTAATGTCTTGCTAAAATGGTTGGGCGAACAGTGTAGTAACGTGACGCTCTCGGCAGCGGTTGCCGTATCGGTGCCTTTGGTCTTGAATATTTGCGCGACAAAATTAGATAGCGGATTTTCTAAAATTTACCGCGACCGCTTATTAGTGGAGTTGAAGGAATATCTCGATACGAAACTAAACTATTTAATCGGCATCGGGCATCATGAAGAGGCCGACAAAATTCAACGCTTGGGCGATTTATCCTCGGTAAAATCGTTTTGGCAATATGACGATCGGGTTGTGGCCAGGCTGCATGGATTCGAGGATGTTCATGATTATTACCGGCGCTCGAGTTCGAAGCAGTATCTTAAAGCTATTCGGGTGCCGACCTTATTGATTCAAGCATTCGACGATCCTTTCATGACGCCGGCTGTGTTGCCTACTCCTGACGAATTATCGCCGAACGTGATCTTGGAAGTCACGCCCGGAGGAGGGCATGTGGGCTTTGTGGAAGGTCGTAACCCTCTAAAACCTAAGTATTGGCTTGAGCGGCGCATCCCGCGTTTTATAGCCGAACAAGGTTTCTCTTAGAGTTTGGTTGCCAATAACTTCCCTATATTTGATGTCGGGCAACCGAACCCACGACAAAGCTCATAGCTCCAGGAAGTTATACTTCGCGCGAAATCCTAATCAATTTAGAGGTTTATACCATGTTGACGGTTATTCAAATCCCGGTCTTGAACGACAATTATATCTACCTGGCAAAAGACGTTGAGTCCGGATTAACGGCGGTGGTCGATCCTGCTGTTGCAGGACCAGTGCTGGATACCCTTGCCGAACAGGGTTGGCGGCTCGATTTTATTTTAAACACACATCATCATGGCGATCATGTCGGTGGGAACCTCGAGCTCAAGAAGCAGACCGGGTGCCGGATTGTCGGTGCGAAAGCGGATAAACATCGTATTCCGGGAATCGATATCGAATTGTCCGATGGCGGTCATTTTCATTTAGGAAGCACCGTTTTCCAAATAATCGAAACGCCGGGACATACTTTAGGTCATATCGTTTATTATTCGACCGAGGACGGCATTTTGTTTTGCGGCGATACCTTGTTTGCGATGGGCTGCGGGCGTTTGTTCGAAGGCACCGCCGAACAAATGTGGCATTCCTTGCAAAAGATAAGAGCATTGCCTTCTACGACACGCGTTTATTGTGCGCATGAATATACGTTGAATAACGGCCGTTTTGCATTGACGGTCGAACCCGATAATGCCGCGTTGCAACAAAGAATGGCCGACGTTCGACGTATGAGAGAGTCGGACCAACCGACCGTTCCTTTTTCGATCGATGATGAAGTGGCAACCAATCCTTTTTTTAGAGCGGATGTCGAAGCTTTGAAGACGGCTATCGCAATGGAAACACTACCGCCTCTGGCGGTATTTACGGAATTGAGATCGAGAAAAGACGTGTTTTGACGTCTGGGTCAATATTCGGTCGGTAAGCGTGCCGCCAATTCGTCCCACTCTATGACGACTTCCGGCAAGCTCCTCGATGATGTAGCGCCTTGCAATTCGAATATTTCCGGTTTTCCGTATTTACCGTCGCATAAGCGGTAAACGGTCAATATCCGGTCGATCGGGTGAACTAGCCAATATTCTTTGACGCCAGAGCGTTCGTAGAGGCTTAATTTCCGGATTTGGTCGTGGCCGGCAGTGGACGGCGACAAGACTTCGATGATCCAGTCCGGCGGCCCGAGTACGCCGCGGCGATCCAATTTGGCGGTATCGCACACGACGAACACGTCCGGTTGCACGACAGTGTCGATACGCTCGTCGGCTTCGTCATGTTTCGGCAAACGCACATCGACCGGTGCGATGAAGGGCCGGCAATTTTTACCTTCTAAGCTATTTGCAATTTGACGGTAAATTTCTCCGGCAATATCCTGATGGGCCAAGTCTGGCGCGGGAGCCATCATAAACGCCTCGCCGTCGATTAGCTCGTAGCGTTGTTCCGTTTGCCAATTGACATAATCGGCATAACTAAAATGATCGGATTTCTTTATTGCTAAATTCATCGGCTTTCTGTTGAAGGCAGGTTTAGTCCGGTTGTCGATTTTATGGTCTTTCGTAGAGTTAATGCCGGATTTCGGAATATCCGTTTTTAGTAAGTACCCGGCTTGATGTATAGTTATACCTCAAAATCTTCTCATTACTGTGATTTTTTTAAATGGAGATAACAAATGCATAATGTCACTTTGATTAAAGGTGATGGTATCGGTCCTTCCATTATGGACCAAGCGGTTAAAATCATCGATGCTTCCGGCGCCAAAATTCATTGGGAAGAAGCCGATGCCGGCATGGCCGCGTTTAATAAATTCGGCACACCGATTCCCGATGCGACACTTGAGTCGATCGATAGAAACCGAGTGGCTTTTAAGGGACCTTTGACAACAGCGGTCAGCGAAGGCTTTAGAAGCATCAATGTCGAATTACGTAAGAAATACGATCTTTATGCGAATGTGCGTCCGGCGAAAAGTTGGGCCGGCGTACAGACCCGTTACAGCGATATCGATATCGTGATCGTTAGGGAAAATACCGAAGGATTGTATGCCGGACTCGAGCATTATCTCACCAGCAAAAGAGACATAGCCGAAAGTCTGGCCGTCGTAACCCGCCATGGTTCCGAGCGTATCGTCGACTATGCATTCAAATACGCGCGGGACAATAACCGCAAGAAAGTTACGGTCTGTCATAAAGCCAATATTTTGAAATATACGCAAGGCCTGTTCTTGGAAACGGCAAAGGAAGTCGCCGCGCGTTATCCCGATATCGAATTCGATAGCAAGATCATTGATGCAACTTGCATGCACATGGTCATGAATCCCCAGCAATTCGATGTGGTAGTCACGACCAATATGTTCGGCGATATCTTGTCCGATTTGACCGCCGGCTTAGTCGGCGGTCTCGGTTTGATTCCGGGGGCTAACATCGGTGCCGATGCAGCCTTGTTCGAAGCAGTTCACGGTAGCGCGCCGGATATTGCCGATAAGAATATCGCAAATCCGACGGCCGTGATCATGGCAGGAGTCATGATGTTGGATCACTTGCATGAACATGAGGCGGCTAACAAAGTTAAAACGGCTTTGGAGAAAGTCATTGCCGAAGGCAAATATGTCACACCTGATCTGAATTCCAATGCCGGTGTCGGCACCGATGTCATGGGGCAGGCGATCATCGACGCGATGGCATAAACCTTAATCGCAAGTCGGACTAATCCTGAAACAACAGAAATTCCCAATTTGGAGATCGAAAAGGGTGTGGGGTATGCTTGGCGAGGATGTCGGCAGCGGGACAGATTTTTGCTCCTGCAAAATCTGCATTCACGCCATCCTTGGCGCTTAGCTGCCGCCAAGCCCCCATGGATGGGTTTTCGGCGTTCCTCGACAGGCATACCCCACACCCTAAAATCGGCGAAACTGCTCAAACTGGGAATTGCTGCTGAAACAAGGATCGTTGATAGATGATGCCGAGGGCTTTTGAGTCAAGATTATGGTCGGCGTTGGGTTGCAAAAAATCATCCAACCCAATCCTCATTTATACCTATCGCACTTCAAGTTTCGGCATTAGCGTATGGAGGTGCCGGGGTGTTCGGCAAGGGCTTTGACAGCATGGATACTGTTATAGAGCCTACATGGACGTATTCACGGCGTCCTTTGACGGGCACCCCGGCGCCGAAATTTGACTAGTAAAGGTTATTCGATCACTTATACGAATAGCCCTGCCGTTTACCAAATTAACTGATTTTAAGGTTTCACTATGTTGCAAGAATACCGTAAACATGTCGAGGAACGGGCTGCCGAAGGCGTCGTTCCCAAACCGTTGAATGCCGAGCAAGTATCTAACCTTGTTGAATTGATTAAAAACCCACCAGTCGGCGAAGAGGGTTTTTTGCTGGATTTATTGATCAACCGAATTCCAGCCGGCGTTGACGAAGCGGCCTATGTCAAGGCCGGATTGTTGACGGCTATTGCGAAAGGTGAGGCGACGTCACCGATATTAACTAGGGAAAAAGCTGTTGAACTACTGGGCACGATGCTCGGCGGCTACAATGTCGCACCGTTGATCGAATTGCTCGATAACACCGAACTGGCGCCGATTGCCGCAAAAGGGCTTTCGCATACCCTATTGGTTTTCGATGCCTTCCACGATGTCAAGGAAAAAGCCGATGCCGGTAATGCCTTCGCGAAACAGGTATTGAATTCTTGGGCCGAAGCCGAATGGTTCACTAGCAAACCCGAAGTCCCCGAAAAACTGACTGTGACCGTGTTCAAGGTCGTCGGAGAAACCAATACCGATGACTTGTCGCCAGCGCCCGACGCCTGGTCGCGTCCCGATATTCCTCTGCATGCCAAGGCGATGCTGAAAATGCCGCGCGAAGGCATCACCCATGCCGAGCAGCAGATCGAGGAATTGAAGCAAAAAGGTTTTCCGGTCGCTTATGTCGGCGATGTCGTGGGTACCGGATCGTCGCGTAAATCGGCGACGAACTCGGTATTATGGTTTACCGGCCGCGACATTCCTTACGTGCCGAACAAGCGTGAAGGCGGCGTCTGTATAGGCGGCAAAATCGCTCCGATCTTCTTCAACACGATGGAAGATTCCGGAGCACTACCCTTCGAGTGCGATGTCAGCAACATGAACATGGGCGATGTGATCGACATCTATCCTTATCAAGGCGTGGTTAAACGGCATGATAGCGAAAAGGTCATTGCTGAGTTTTCATTGAAAACCGAAGTGATACTCGACGAAGTTCGGGCGGGCGGGCGGATTCCTTTGATTATTGGTCGCGGCTTGACTGATCGCGCGCGTAAGGCTTTGGATTTGCCGCCATCGACTGTATTCAAACGCCCGGTCGATCCTGCCGATTCGGGCAAAGGCTTTACGCTCGCTCAAAAAATCGTCGGCAAAGCTTGCGGCGTTAAGGGTATCAGGCCGGAAAATTACTGCGAACCGCATATGACGACGGTGGGTTCGCAGGATACTACTGGGCCGATGACGCGAGACGAATTGAAAGATTTAGCTTGTCTCGGTTTTTCGGCCGATCTGGTTCTGCAATCGTTTTGCCATACCGCGGCCTATCCGAAACCGGTCGACGTCGAAATGCAGCATACCTTGCCCGATTTCATCATGAATCGCGGCGGCGTGTCATTGCGGCCCGGCGACGGCATCATTCATTCCTGGTTGAATCGCATGCTGCTGCCCGATACAGTGGGAACCGGCGGCGATTCGCATACGCGTTTCCCGATCGGCATTTCGTTCCCGGCCGGCTCTGGTTTGGTTGCGTTCGCGGCAGCGACCGGCGTGATGCCGCTCGATATGCCCGAGTCGGTGCTGGTGCGTTTTACCGGAAAAATGCAGCCCGGCATCACGCTGCGCGACTTGGTCAATGCGATTCCGTATGCGGCGATTCAAAAAGGTTTGTTGACGGTCGAAAAGAAAGGCAAGCAAAACGTCTTTTCGGGCCGGATTCTCGAAATCGAAGGTTTGCCTGAGTTGAAGGTGGAACAGGCATTCGAATTGTCGGATGCATCTGCCGAGCGTTCGGCCGGCGGCTGCACGATTCGCCTGAGCGAAGCACCGATCCGCGAATATCTGAATTCGAATATCACGCTGCTCAAATGGATGTTGTCGGAAGGCTACGGCGATGCGCGCACGATCGGTCGCCGCATCAAGGCGATGGAAGAGTGGCTGGCAAATCCCGTGTTGCTCGAGCCCGATGCCGATGCCGAATATTTCGAAACGATCGAAATCGATATGACCGAAATCAAGGAACCGCTGCTCGCATGTCCGAACGATCCGGACGATGTCAAGCCGTTGTCGGAAGTCGCCGGCACTAAAATCGACGAGGTGTTTGTCGGTTCTTGCATGACCAATATCGGCCATTTCCGTGCGGCCGGTAAATTACTCGATAAGCATAAGGAGCAATTACCGACCAAGCTCTGGATGTCGCCGCCGACTAAAATGGATCAGTCGCAGCTGACCGAGGAAGGTTATTACGGTATCTTCGGCCGTTCCGGTGCGCGTATGGAAATGCCGGGCTGTTCGCTGTGCATGGGTAATCAGGCGCGAGTCGCCGATAACGCAACCGTCGTATCGACATCGACTCGGAACTTCCCGAACCGCTTGGGTAACGGCGCGAATGTGTTTCTGGCATCGGCCGAATTAGCGGCAGTATGTTCGATTCTCGGCAAGATTCCGACCATGGATGAGTACATGCAATACGCGCAAACGATCGACGAAACTGCGGATGATACCTATCGGTACTTGAATTTCGATCGGCTTGACAGCTACCGGGAAAAAGCTGAAGCGGTTGAATTGAGCGATTAAGTTTTGATTAGGATTTGGTCTAAAATTACTTCCTCCAAATGGTTTTCACGCCCTGCGTGGGAGCACGGGTAGGGACGCTCCGGCGTCCTGAATCGCTCTGCGATGTCAGTGCATTGGTTCTCCTTGGCTCGACATTTATATCGAGCCTTTATACTCACAGATTCTTTGTTAAAACCGACAAGGAAAATTAACAGGCGATCATCATGTCAAAAGATACCTTAACAATTACAGACAATTCGACCGGAAACGAAGTCGAATATCCATTGCTGAAAGGTACCCTCGGAAACCCTACCGTCGATGTTAGAACATTGAAAAACGATCTGGGTTATTTTACGTTCGACCCCGGTTTTGTATCGACTGCAAGTTGTAAAAGTGCAATTACTTACATCGATGGAGAGCAAGGCATTTTGTTGTATCGCGGTTATCCCATTGAGGAATTGGCTGAAAACTGCAGCTTTTTGGAAGTGGCTTATTTATTGATTCATGGTGATTTGCCTAACGAACAAGAACTCAATCATTTTAAATTCGAAATTGATGACAGAGCCGTATTACACGAGTCTCTGCGCGTTTTTTTCGACGGATTTCATTACGATGCCCATCCTATGGCGATGATGGTTGGTGTCGTCGGTTCGTTATCGGCGTTCTATCATAGCGATTTGGATATTTCTGATCCGGATAATCGCTACATTTGCGCGACCCGAATGATTGCAAAGATTCCTGCCATTGCTGCTGCTTGTTACAGGCATTCAATCGGCGCGCCGTTCGTTTATCCCCGTGTCGATTTGGATTATTGTGAGAATTTTTTGAATATGATGTTCTCGCGCCCAGAAAAACGTTTTTTAGAACAAGCGCGTTCGATTGATGAAACTGCGGTCAAGGCATTGAACCTATTGTTTATTTTGCATGCCGATCACGAACAAAATGCGAGCACGTCGACGGTCCGTCTGGCCGGAAGTACAGGCGCCAATCCTTATGCCTGTATAGCGGCCGGTATTGCCGCATTGTGGGGGCCCGCGCATGGTGGCGCGAATGAGGCGGTGTTGAGCATGCTTAAGGAAATCGGTACGGTGGAGCGGATACCGGAATACATCGCCAAAGCAAAGGATAAGGATGATCCGTTCCGCTTGATGGGCTTCGGTCACCGTGTTTATAAAAATTTCGATCCGCGCGCGACGATCATTCGTCAAACTTGCCATGAGGTGTTGAGACAATCTTGCCAGCCCGACCCGCTTTTCGATTTGGCGATGGCATTGGAAGAATATGCCTTGCAAGATGATTATTTCATCGAGAAAAAACTCTATCCCAATGTCGATTTTTATTCCGGCATCATCTACAAAGCGCTAGGTATTCCAGTCGATATGTTTACTGTGATGTTCGCGATAGCACGCACTGCCGGATGGGTTGCGCATTGGCTGGAAATGACCGGAGATACCGGAAATGTTATTGGACGGCCGAGGCAATTATATGTCGGTCCTTCGCAGAGAGAGGTTATGCCCTTACATAGACGTTAGATTTTTTCTTATCGTTGGCAAAAATTTTAGCGGCATTGTCGAGCCATGAGTGACTTAGTCCATGTTTTGATAGGCTATGTTCGCGTTAATAGTTGATACCCATTTGAACTCAAAGTCAGCAGAAACCAAAGGATATTGCTCTAAATGACTTGTTTTTTCAATATTGAGCGAATTGTTGAAAGGAGGGTACGGTTGCTCGATTGACAGGTGTCGGCGGCAGGGGGAAAGCCGTCGTCAAGCCTGGACATATTTACCCCGCACCTAAATTATCTATGTAATCAATCATGGCCAATAGGCTATGGAATTTAGGTGCTGGGTTTACGGCGTCCTGTCAGGCGAGTAATCGTACCCTCTTGCACGCTCAGTGTATTAGAAAGCAATCATTGACTATTTCCTAAATGGTTTATTTAGTAGGAAAGGGAACCATTTTAACTGCTAAACCTTTCGCACTTCAAATTTCGGCAGTGTCAGAGGAGGCGCCTGGGTGTCCGACAAAGGCTTTGCCAGCATGGAGCTGGCATAGAGCCTACAGAGACGTATTCACCCAGCACCTAAATAAGCCATGATTTTGAATCATTGCCAAAGACCTATGGAATTTAGGTGCTGGGTTCACGGCGTCCTTTGGCGGACACCTAGGCACCGAATTTTGATCTACGACGGGTATAACGCGAACATAGCCTTTCCCAACCCCCCCCCGTTACTTCCATACGCTAATGCCCGAGACTTGAAATGCGAAAGATATAATGACTATCGGCGCATGCACGGTAATTGCGGCGCTCTTGTGTTCTCGAGTAATGTAATAAAGCAGGCATGGGAATTGCTTTAATAATGCCTGGGAAAACTGCCTGCGCTAGGTGAGGGAAAACCGAGAGAGTTAAGTGACAATAAATGTTATCGAGGTCTCATTGGCTAAGATTATCGTTCCCACGCTCCAGCGTGGGAATGCAGCCCTGGACGCTCCAGCGTCCAGTAAAGCTGTAGGATGAGTAGCAGCGAAGCGGAGATTCAATCCTCACGGTTAATCCTAAATTCGGCAGTTAGTCCACGAAAATCACGAACGTAATCATACGGTTACATAAATCCCTTGAGCTACCCATTGGGTGAGTAACTTGGAGAGTATAACTAATTGAATATTTTCGTGATTTTCGTGTGTTTCGTGGACAAAATGCTTTTTCTAGGTTAGTACGTATTTATTTTATTCAAGTCAACAACGGCTCATGAGTACAACAAACGAAACTTCCGCAAAACACTCGGTCATCACCGCAACAAAAAAAATTATTTACATAATCATTGCTTTGTCGGGCATCGGCCTCATTTTATGGTTGGATAGCTGGTTCATGAATCACGCCGACATGCCGAAGCTTGGTAGAGATATGAGTTACGGCTTGTTGTTTATCGTCGGTTTTCTCACCAGCTTTCATTGTGTCGGCATGTGCGGTCCGTTGATCATCGGTTACACGGCTAAAAGCACCGCGAACGGGTACAAGGCGCACGGGGCCCATATTCTATATGGGATAGGTAAAACGTTGTCGTATACCTCGATCGGCGCTTTGTTCGGCGCATTCGGAGCGGTTGTTGCCTTTACGCCTTACACGCAGGGGGCGGTTGGCGTCGCTGCCGGGGTTTTTTTGATACTGTTCGGTTTGCATATGCTGGATTGGTTTCCGTCGTTGAGTCACTTCCGTATCAAAACTCCCGGTTTTGTGATGCGCTTCATCGGTAAAGAATACCGTAAACACAGTAACCCGTTCATCATTGGTTTGTTGAACGGCTTGATGATCATCTGCGGTCCCTTGCAAGCGATGTATGTCATGGCGGCCGGCACCGGCAGTTGGACCGAAGGCGCGGTATTGTTGTTTTTTTTCGGCCTCGGCACACTGCCGTTGTTGATGGGATTCGGCTTTCTGACCAGTCTATTGTCGGTGAATCTAACGCCGAAATTATTGAAGGCATCCGGTGCGATCGTGATGGTCTTGGGTGCGATCATGTTGAATCGAGGCTTGGCGGTCACCGGTACCGGCATGGATTTCAATACGATGCTGGCGCGGGCGTCGCTGCATTTTTCACCGGTCGTTGCCGAGACTCAAGAACTCCCCTCCGAACAGATTATTCACATGGATGTGTTAAGAAGCGGTTATTCGCCGAATCAATTTACCTTGCGCAAAGGTATTCCGGTCAAATGGGTGATCGACAGTAAGGAATTGACGCCATGCAACAACGCGATCGTCGTGCCCCAATACGAATTGGAAATCAAGCTGCAGCAAGGCGAGCAAACGATTGAGTTTACGCCGCCGGAAAGCGGGGTGGTCCCGTGGAGTTGTTGGATGGGCATGATACCCGGAACGTTTATCGTCGTGGACCAGGCGGCTGCAGGAGCCGACCGGGGAAGGGTGCCGGCAATCTATGAGTCGCTTCGTCAGAATATGGCGTCGGTTTGGCATGAAGTCAAACAAATGTTTCAAGACGACGGGCAAAGCCAATAGTTGGGCGAAATGGCATTTATCAGCGTAGGTCAAAATTCGGCACCGGGGTGCCCGTCAAAGGACGCCGTGAACCCCCAGTACCTAAATTATCCAAGATGATTAACCATGGTCAATAGGCTATGGAATTTAGGTGCTGGGTGAATACATCCCTGTAGGCTCTATGCCAGCCCCATGCTGGCAAAGCCTTTGCCGAGCACCCCGGCGCCTCCTTAGGCACTGCCGAAATTTGAAGTGCTAAAGGTATATCTTCTGTTTTCTCAGGTTTAGGGGTAGATGAGCCGCTTCTTATTCAATTTAAAAATCGGCTCTATAGGATTCTCCATGGTAATATATAATGATAATCATTCGTAAAGACAGGGTGGATTTAAGAATCTGATAATAAAGTTATTTTTCATTTCCATAGTCATGTTAAAACACTTTTATGCCTTCTACCACGGGAAATACGGAAGAGCCTAAAAATCATCGACGAGATTCGTGTTCCGTAAAATAAATTTCAAGGTTATTCCTATTGTGAGTACATTTCGAATAATTAAACTTCGTCACGCGGCAATGCTGCTTGCCTGCTTACTGTTTTCTACATCGGTCGCCGCGCAACGAGCCGTCGATCAAGCCTTGCAGGAACAACTTTCCGCGCAGCAACAAGGCGCTCAAGTTCAAAAACGCATCGACAAACTGGACGATCAGACTCAAGCCATGTTTGACGAATATCGCAACGGAGCCGTCCGGCTGGAGGATTTATCGGCATACGTCGCACAGATGGAGCGATTGGTTGACGATCAAAAAGCCGAAATGCACAGAAAAGAAACCCAAATGCGCGATATCGTCGAAATGCAGCAGCAGATCGTGCCGTTTCTGCAGCGCATGATCGACGTGCTGGACGAATTCGTTAGCCTGGATTCACCTTTTTTGCCTGAAGAACGCTTGCAACGCCTGCAGCAATTAAAGCAAATGATGCACCGCTCCGATGTCTCAGTTACCGAAAAATATCGGCGTATCATGGAAGCCTACCGTGTCGAGGCCGAATACGGACATACCTTGGAGTCCTATCAAGGCGCCTTGAACGGCGAAGGCGAGCCTCGCTCGGTCGAGTTTTTACGGCTGGGCCGGGTCGGCTTGTATTATCTGACGCTCAAGGGCGACGAGGGCGGTTTCTGGATGCCGTCCGAACAAAAGTGGCTTGCGCTCGATGCCGCGCAACGGGATTCGCTCGAGAAGGCGATTCGTGTCGCGAAAAAGCAAACTCCGCCCGATTTGCTGATGCTGCCTGTCGTGGCGCCGGAGGTTAAGCCATGAAGCAGGTTAAATGGATTTTGGTTCTGTCGCTTTTTGGATTTCTAAGTCCGGTTTATGCCGTCTCGACCTTGGATGAGTTGGTTTCTAAAGTCCGCCGGGAGGCTGCCAAGGACATTCGTTTCGATCAAGAACGCGAACGTCGTTTCATTCAGGAGCGCGATCAGCAGCAAGCCAAGCTGAATAAACTGCGTAACGAATTGGCCGCCGCCGATCAAAAAGCAGAGAAACTGCGTAGCTCGTTTCAAGAGAACGAAAACAAGTTGGCCGAGATGGACGGGCAGATCGCTTCTCAAGCCGGCGAGTTGAACGAATTATTTGCGATGGTGCAGCAAAACGCCGCCGAAATCGGCTCGTTACTGGACCGTTCGATGATTTCGGCGCAATATCGGGATCGAGGCGAGTTTCTGAATAAGATCATTCAACGCGAATCGGCGGTGTCGATGGAAACCTTGCAAAGCCTTTGGCTAGTTTTGATCGATGAAATGCATGAAACCGGCAAGGTCAGTCGTTTTACCGGTCCTGTTATTACTTTGGACGGCGAGGAAAAACAGCAAGCGGTGACGCGTATCGGCGCGTTCAATGCCGTATCGGAAGGCAAGTTTCTGCGTTTCTTACCGGACGGGCATAAATTAGTCGAGCTCGCCCGGCAGCCCGCGCCGCGACATCAGCGCATGGCTTTCGAATTGGAACAAGCCCAGGAAGGGTGGCGCATGATGGCGGTCGATCCGTCGAAAGGCGCGATTTTAGCCTTGTTGGTGGAATCGCCCGATTTGATCGAGCGCATCAATCAGAGCGGCGCGATCGGTTATTTGATACTGGCGATCGGCGCCGCCGGCTTGTTGATCGTGTTGTGGCGCGGTGCGGTTTTGTCGATGGCGTGGCTGCGCATCAAAGGCCAATTGCTCAAGGACGAGAATCTCGACAATAATCCGTTGGGTAGACTCAGAAACAGCATCGTTTCGGTGCAGGCCAGAAGCAGCGAAATTCTAGCTGCGCGTCTCGATGAAGCGGTCGGCCAGGAAAGCAGTCGCTTGTTTTTCGGTTTGACGGCTCTGACGGTATTCGCCGCGGTGACGCCGCTGATGGGCTTGCTCGGCACCGTGATCGGTATGATCGAAACGTTTCAGTCGATTTCGTTATTCGGTACCGGCGATCCGAAATTGATGGCCGGCGGCATTTCTTATGCCTTGGTGACGACGCAGCTCGGTCTCGCGGTCGCGATTCCGTTATTGTTGTTGCAAAGTTTTTTGCATGCCCAGGCCAATCGTATCGTCGAAATTCTCGATCAACAAAGCACCCGATTGTTCGAACAATACGAGCAACCGGCAGCCGGGCTTTAAAGACTATGGAAAAGGTGCTGAGTTTTTTCGATCAAGGCGGCGGATTGCTTTGGGCGATTCTCGTGGTATCGGTGTTGATGTGGACGTTGATATTGGAACGGTACTGGTTTTTTTATTTTCAATTGCCGCGTTTGCAGGCCGAATTATTGGATTATTGGCGAAATCGTTCGGCTTCGCGGCATTTTTGCCAGCAACGCTTGAAGGAAGGCTTGGCTTCGCAATATTTTTCGCAAGTGTTGCGCGGACTCAAGACGGTTGACATATTGACGCAAATCTTGCCGTTACTCGGGCTGCTTGGGACCGTGTCGGGGATGATCAAGGTTTTCGAAGTGATCAATGCGTTCGGCGCCGGCAATGCGCGCGGCATGGCCGCCGGCATATCGGAAGCGCTGATCACGACGATGGCGGGCTTGATTACGGCCTTGTCGGGTTTGTTCTTCGCCGCCAATCTCGAATCCCGCGCCAGACGCGCGCGCGAGAAATTTACTTCCCAATTAACCGAATGATGAGATTACGCTAATGCAACGTCAACATACTCGCCAGCCGAGTTTCGGAGCCGGGCTCAATGTGACGCCGTTGATCGATATGGTGTTCATTCTATTGATTTTTTTTGTGGTCAATTCGTCGTTTGTCAAGGAAACCGGCGTCGAGGTCGACCGCCCGACGGCGCAGACCGCCGAACGCCAGGATCAGGCGGGCATTTTGATCGCCGTAACCAAAGACGGCGAAGTCTGGATCGAACAACAACAAGTCGACGTGCGAGCGGTGCGCGGTCATGTCGAACGCTTGCACGCCGAATCTCCCGAAGCCTCGGCGTTAATATTGGCCGATAAGCGCTCGGAAACCGGAATCGTCATGCAAGTCTTGGATCAGGCAAGGCTAGCCGGAATCGCCCGCGTCGCGGTGGCCGCAAGCGAAGAGTTATGAGACTGGCGCTGACATTCACGGCTGCATCGGCGATCAACTTGCTGCTGTTTTGGATCATGATCCAATTGGTTACCGCCGAACAAGACAAGCAATGGATTCGAACCACCGATTCGGCATTTTTCGACTTTATTCGGCAAAGGCCGGAGCCGGAGGCGCTTTCGCGTTCGCCAAGAAAAACGCCGCCGAAACCCGAGCCGCAAAAACCGGAAACCTTCTCCGAGCCAATGCCTCAGCAAAGTTCTCCGGCTGCTGATTTGCGGGCTTTACCCTTGCAGGTGCCGGCATTGAGAGTCGATGTGCCTGCAAGTCCTCGGATGAATGTTTCGGGCCCGACCCTGCCGGCCGTGATCAGCGGCGGACAAAGCAAGACGGGCAAGCTCGGAACTGTCCCGGGAACCGGGCGCGGTTCCGCTCCGGTTGCACCGTCTTTCATCATGGCCGATGAGTTGACGGCAATATCTCGTGTTCAACCTAACTATCCTGATCGATTACGTTTTCGCCGAGTCGAGGGCGAAGTTCTCATTGAATTTACGGTAACGACCGAAGGGGCCGTGACCGATCCGGTCGTAATTCACAGTAAGCCTTCCGGTGCTTTCGACCGGGCTGCATTACAAGCGGTTCGGCGCTGGCGTTTTCAGCCGCGTCGAGATGAGCAAGGTAATTCTGTGTCGGTACGCGCTCGGCAACTTTTTGCATTCACGTTAAATTAATGAATAAACAAACTTACTTTCGATTGCTTAGGACCGGTTTTTTAGTTGGGTTGACTCTGTTTAGTGCGCTGGCGGTTCAGGCCCAGGAAAAGGCTGTTAGCGAAGAAACTTTCAAGGTCCTTAAGGAGGCCGATGAGGCTTTGCGTAAAGGGCAATCCGAGCAAGCCTTGCGTCAGTTGAGAACAATCCAAAGCCAGGTTGCCGGCAAGCCTTACGACCATGCGGTCGTTCAGCAATATCTAGCTTATGCCTATTCCGGAGCGAACGATTTTCGCGGTGCCAGGCAAGCCGCTAACGCGGCCCTAAACAGTAAACTGCTCGATGCCGATGCGGAGCATGGACTTCGTAACATTGCCGGTCAAGCGGCTTTTCATTTGGAAGCCTATCGGGAGAGCGTGACGCATTTGGACCAGTGGCTGCAAAGAGAGCCGAGAGCCGATGCGGATATTTATTATATGGTGGCCTATGCCGCCTATCGTGCGAACATGTCCCGTTCGGCAACCCGTCATTTGGAAAGAGCCGTGGCGCTAAAAAAGTCGCCGCCGGCCGAGTGGATTCAATTATTGTTGTCGCTTTATGTCGAAAGCAAAGACTATTCGAAAGCCGAACCGCTTGTTAAGCGCTTGATCGCCGATTCGCCCAATAAACGTGAATGGTGGCGTTATTTAAGCGGTCTCTACGCCCAACAAAATCGCCATGACCGGGCGATATCCACGATGATGCTTGCGTATTATATCGGTGAAGTCCGGCAAGAAGACGTTTTGAATTTAGTGAAATTCCATGCACAACAAGGTTATCCGTCTAAGGCGGCTCGATTGCTGGAAACGGAAATCGAGAATAAGCGGGTTCCTCGCAATTATGAAAACTTAAAGCTGTTATTCGGTTGCTGGCAATTGGCGCGAGAACACAATAGGGCACGACGAGTTTTGACCGAGGCGGCGGCGATCTCTCCAAATGGTGAAGATTATCTGTTATCCGGGCGTATCGCGATGCAACGCGGCGATTGGACAATCGCCAAGCAGGAGTTTCAAAAAAGCTTGCAGAGAGGCGGACTGAAGCGCAAGGCGCATGCGCGTTTGTGGCTGGGTATCGCGGCCCTCAAGTCTCAAGATGAAACGCTGGCTCGTCAATCGTTGGAAGCGGTGCTGAATGTGGCCGATGTCAAGCAAGAAGCGGCGTATTGGTTAAAGCGAATGGAGCGTGGAAAAAAACGGCATAAACATCATAAACATGATAGACATGGAGAGGGGTTGGGGGAGTCTTGAATTAGGGGAAAGAGGAAAGAGGAAAGGGGAAAGAGGAAAGAGGAAAGGGGAAAGAGGAAAGAGGAAAGAGGAAAGAGGAAAGAGGAAAGAGGAAAGAGGAAAGAGGAAAGAGGAAAGAGGAAAGAGGAAAGAGGAAAGAGGAAAGAGGAAAGAGGAAAGAGGAAAGAGGAAAGAGGAAAGAGGAAAGAGGAAAGAGGAAAGAGGAAAGAGGAAAGAGGAAAGAGGAAAGAGGAAAGAGGAAAGAGGAAAGAGGAAAGAGGAAAGAGGAAAGAGGAAAGAGGAAAGAGGAAAGAGGAAAGAGGAAATTAGGGCTTGACAAATGGATTAAATGCCGCATCATTTCACCGCTCACCGCTCACCGCTCACCGCTCACCGCTCACCGCTCACCGCTCACCGCTCACCGCTCACCGCTCACCGCTCACCGCTCACCGCTCACCGCTCACCGCTCACCGCTCACCGCTCACCGCTCACCGCTCACCGCTCACCGCTCACCGCTCACCGCTCACCGCTCACCGCTCACCGCTCACCGCTCACCGCTCACCGCTCACCGCTCACCGCTCACCGCTCACCGCTTAGCTAAGTTCTAACAACCAAGCCGCTGCCCAGCGAATTGCGATACGCTGAAATCGACGGTAGCAATGCCAGTGAGAACGAGACCGCTAAAATTCCAAGTAAATATTGGAAAGTAAGCGGCGTAAACGGATTGATGCCGATGAACAGGCCGTATTGTTCGCTGAGTTCCGCGCGAGTAGTCAATAGGGCAATGCAAAGGGCCGTGCTGCCGACTAGAATTCCGGTTACTGTGATAACCAATGCTTCGATTTCGATCAGAAAAAACAACGACCCGGCATGTGCACCGATTGCGCGCAGCACTGCCATTTCACGCTCGCGTTCTTTCATCGAGGCCAACAGCATCGTCGACAGCCCCATAAGCGTTGCAAACAAAACCAGTATCGAAATCAATTGCAGAATGTTTTCGAGCGCGCCTACCATTTGCCATAGTTCCATCAGCGTGATGCCCGGCATGATGCCGACTAGGGCCTCGTCTCGGTAGTTATTGATTTCCCGTTGCAGCGAAAACAGCGCGATTTTCGAGTTTAAACCGACCATGAAGGCGGTTATCGATTTCGGTGTTAAATCATGTTTGAGCGCGTCTTCGGCGCCAATCGAACGGCCCGGTATGCGCACGCCGCCTTGCCAATCGATATGTATCGCTTCGATGCCCGCCAAGCTAACATAAACCGCTTGGTCGACCGGCGTCCCGGTCGGGGCGAGAATGCCGGTCACAATAAACGGTTTGTCGTCGTGTTTGCTGAACCCGACTTTAGCGATGCCGTGCGCCAGCGTTATCGATTGGCCGGGTTGGTAGTCTAGCGTTTTGGCGACTTGTGCGCCGACTACCGCCTCGTAGACGCCATCGAAGGCGCGGCCCGATTTAAATGCCAGGTTTTGCTTTTGCCCATAATGAAAATGCTCGAAAAAATCCCGGCTGGTACCTACCACGCGATAGCCTTTATGCGAGTCGCCGAGCGAAATCGGAATACTCCAGGCCACTTCGGGTTTTTGCGAGAACTCCCGGTAGCTTTGCCAAGAGATATTGTTCGAAGCATTGCCGATATGAAATACCGAGTAAAGCAGCAAGTTCAAAGGGCCGGTGCGGGCGCCGACGATCAGATCCACGCCCGAGACCGTTTTACTGAAGCTGCTCTTGGCTTCGCTGCGAATATGTTCGACGCCCAGCAATAGAAAAACGCCGACCGCGATCGATAACACGGTCAGTGTTACGGTGAGTTTTCGGTTCCAAAGGCTGGCAATGGCCAGTTTTAAGATCATGCTTTCGTTTCTCCGGCTTGCATCAGATCATGTAGGCTGATTTCTTGGTCGAAATAGTGCCCCAGCGATTTATCATGACTGACAAAAATAACCGTGGTTCGATTCAGGGCGGCCGATTCGAGTAAAACGCGCATGAATTCATCGCGCGTATCGCTGTCCAAAGAAGAAGTCGGTTCGTCAGCGATAATCAATTCTGGATGGTTTATCAAGGCTCTGGCAACAGCGACGCGCTGCTGTTGGCCGACACTCAATTGACCGGCTTTGCGGGTAAGAATCGATCGATCGAGGCCCAAGCGTTGGGTCAAGACGCCGATATCATTATGATTAGCGTCATGGCGCTTGCCGAACTTGACGGCTAGATTGATGTTTGCCTCAACAGAAAGATAGGGCAATAGGTTAAACTGTTGAAAAATAACGCCGATATGGCGGGCACGGAAAAGGTCGCGGGCCATGCCGCCGATTTTCGTTAAGTCGGTGCCGAGCACTTTGATTTGCCCGCTTGTCGGAACGAGTATGCCGCTGATTAAGCTCAGTAAGGTTGATTTGCCGGAGCCCGATGCGCCGTGCAAAAAAATACGCCGGCCCGGTTCGACACGCCACTCGGCAATCTTCAATACCGGTGCATGGCGTTTATGCCAACTGAAAGAGACGTTTTGGAGATCGAGAGCATAGTCGAAATCTGTCATGCGGGTGCGAGAGTGTGTTGCTAAAAGCTATAATGTTACACGAAATCACTATAGGTTACTTTCCGATGAAAATAGTTCATACCTTGTTAAAACTCATCTTGTGCTTGGCGTTGGCGATGCCGGTTTTGTCGGTGTCGGCGGATAGTTATAAGACCCTCGAATGGACCGACTTGATGCCGCAAAGCGATTTGGATGCCCTAATGAACGGACCGGAGATCACGCACGACACGCCGGAAATCCCGATCGATTCGCAGATTTCGAATCAAGTGCGTCAAGCCATCGAGCAGGCGGCGGACAGTGCCTATCAAAAGGCTTTAGTTTCGACCGACGTGAGGCCGGAATTAAACGAAACTAAAGTTCGAATTCCGGGTTTTATGGTGCCTTTGGAGTTTAACGACAAACAGCAGGTTACCGAATTTTTCGTCGTGCCGTATTTCGGGGCTTGTATCCATGTTCCGCCGCCGCCGCCCAATCAGTTGATTCATGTTGTTTATCCCAAGGGCTTTAAGCTGCAAGATCTTTATATGCCGTTTTGGTTTCAAGGGGTATTGAAGACCGCTCTATTCAGTAAGGATGTCGGCACAGGCAAAGCTGTATCCGCCTATTCGATGCAAGTTGTAACGATCGACGATTACGAGGAAGAGTAGATTCTATTTTATTCGATCGAAAAAATCGTCGATTGATTATTCAAGAGTGCCGAGCCTTGACCTTTGCTACCGACCCAGCGAACTCGAATGGCTTCGAAACCGGGGAAATGGTCGAATAACCGTGTGCTGACAGAGCCGATAACTGAGGCGTCTTGGCAAGAAAAGCTATAAGTGGCGTGGAATTCGGAGTGTTCTTCCCGTTTGCCATGTTCCGGTTCTTCTTGATCGGCATTATCGAAAGGCCCACGGATATGCGTTTCGGTTACGCGGCATTCGCCTTTTTCGAACGATACAATGATTTCGACGTCATTCAATAACGCCAAAGCCTTTTGCAATTCGAGTTGCTGCGCATCGGTTCGGGGTTTATGTTCGAAGCCGATTAAATTGACCGCCGGGGATTCGAATTCGATTAACACGGTATCGTTCTCGATGACAATATTCAGTTCGGCGGCGCCATGAGTATGAGCATCATGATGGCGTTTTTCCGCCAAGGTTGCGGCGGAGAATAAACAAATCGACAGGAATGGTATGAAGATACGGCTTTTCATGGTCAACACTGTTTTAGAGATAAAGATAAACGGAATAATTTTAGCGTAACCGGGGACACGCTTAAAATGCTCGGACGGATAAGTCAGTTATGTTATATCATGCTTATTAGTAAGCAATCAATAATCGGTTATTAGGGATAAAAAGTGGGCGCAACGGATGGACGAAAAATAGACGGTAATGCGTTAGTAATGCGGATGCAATACTTGGGTGCGGATTTATGTGGGCGTATTTATAGGTTGATGCGCCCGGCTAGCTTTTCGCCGCAAATAAATTAAGCTTATCCTTGCTTGAAAAGCCTACTGCAACGAATCGATAAAACCATTGATAAAGAAACGCCCGTTAGAAACGGGCGTTTTTTTTAATCGGACTTAAGCAGGTGTTACGTTCTCTGCTTGAGGGCCTTTTTGACCTTGGCTCACTTCCATTGTGACCTTTTGGCCTTCACGCAAAGTTTTCCGGCCGGTGCCGTTAATTGCGCTGTGGTGAACGAAGACATCTTTGCCGCCTTCTTGTTCAATAAATCCAAAACCTTTTTCATCATTGAACCACTTAACGGTACCTGTAACTAACTCGGACATAACACTCTCTTTTACTTGTAATGTGCCATACCAGGATGGCGTTGAAATAAACGGTTCTTATAATAAAGCCGGCTAATCAGGAAAGCAATTTAAATTTCAGTCTGCGTTATAAATTATTACTAACTCTACTATTAGATTAAGAAATTAACTTGCTGGAATCGGCTGAAATTTGAAGTGCGTACGCTATGCATGGAGAAAATGCAGCAATTCCCAGTTTAAGCATTTTCGCCGATCTTAGGGTGTGGGGTATGCCTGTCGAGGAACGCCGTAAACCCATCCATGGGGGCTTGGCGGCTGCTCGAACGCCAAGGATGGCGTGTAGTAGGGCAATGCAGGAGCAATTGCCGAGGAGCAAAAATCTGCAAGCGCCAAGGATGGCGTGAATGCAGATTTTGCAGGAGCAAAAATCTGCCCTGCTGCCGACATCCTCGCCAAGCACACCCCACACCCTTTTTGATCCCCAAATTGGGAATTGCTGGAGAAAATGAGAAGTGTATTGCAGTTTTTAATGTTACATTATAACATTCTGTGGGCGGTTTGATGTTACTGCAGCATTTTTTCATTCTTGTTTTTATTTGGAGTCTTTTAAAATGAAAAGCTTAAAACTCTTTTCGATCGGCCTTTTGGCCTTTTTTATAAGTTCGAATGTATTGGCGCATTCGGATGTCGAAATAACATTACAAAATAACAGAATCGTTGTCGATCCCGATAATGAAGCGGTATTGTTTGGCATTCATAAATTGTTCGAAGCCGAGTTTGGCGAATTAGGCAATCCTTATGGAACCGATGATCCGGGCTTAGATGTATTCGGTTTACATCCAAACAGTCTGTTTTGGTATAAAGTCGAAGGCACTTTGAAAAAATGGGATGTTAATTCATCGAGCTGGTTGTCATTCGGTTTCGATGAACAGATATCCATCACAAAACACGATCATACTAATATCGTTTCAGCAGTGGAGGGTATCGCCGGACAAGGCTTAATTGGTTCAGTTAATTCCAGTGGCGGGCTGCATACGCATCTCGATTTTCAAATCAGCAAAGCCGGCGGCGGTAACCCCGATGACGGTGCTTATCTTCTGGAATTATCGTTGTTCGACACCACAAACGATGAAATCCCAGTACCTATTAGCGCGGCTTCCGATAAGTTTTATCTTGCATTTCATCTGAATGAAGCGGGGACTTTCGGTCATGATGCGTTTGATCAGGCGATCGGGGGGAGTCCTCATCATGATGAAGGGACGCTTGTTGAGAAAAGTGTAATGCTAGGCAATCTGACAGGTAACGTAAGAGGCGGAGAAATTACAAGATTAAGAGGGGATGTTTTACGCCAAGCCTATCGGTGTGTTGATGGCTGCGGTCTAGAATCTCCAGTCTTAGAGCCGGTTGCCATGGCGAAGGATAGATTGAATCTGAGAAGAGCGCGTAGGCTTCAAACGGAAGACGTTAGCGTTAGTGGCGCAGTGGATGCAATCATTAATAATTTTACAAACCATACGCTCTTATGCTCCGCGCCTATGAAGGCCGAGGGTAATCGTTGTGTACCGTCTTCGCATGACCATGATGACCATGATGATCATGCTACTAAAGTAGTTGTTTTACAAGGCGGCAACACAATCGAAGAATTGGAAAAGGAGATAACCGGCTGGGAGCGAAACCGGCAGAGGGAAAATTTCTTTTATGTTATTGAATATGAATATAATTCAGATGGGTTCGTGACTCATCGAGTTGAATATGTCGCCGCTTGGCGAGAAGGCGGCTCGCGTTATTATGAAAATCGCAAGTTGGATTCGAAAGGCTTTTCGATAATCGAATTGAGCGATAGACAAATTGCGGTTTCTATTAATGCATCTGATGAAGTCAGAGAAGAAAATGATCACGACCATGACCATGACCATGACCACTAACTCGGATTATACTTCGTGGTGTCATAAATCGGCTTCTAGGGCTTGCCACCACTAAGTTAAGAACTTTTCCGTTCGCCCTGAGCCCTTCGGCTGTCCTCAGGAGAGCCTTGTCGGAGGGTGAATGGGATCGTCCGAGTCGATAAGGGTTTGGTCGCAAATAACTTCCTTATTTTACGGAGGGTTCGGTTGCTCGATTGGCAGGTGTCGGCGGCAGGGCAGATTTTTGCTCCTCGGCAATTGCTCCTGCATTGCCCTAATACACGCCATCCATGGCGTAATGCAAAATCTGCATTCATGCCATCCATGGCAATTAGTCGCCGCCGTCAAGCCTATACCTTTCGCACTTCAAATTTGGGCAGTGCCTGAGGAGGCGACAGGGTGTGCGGCAAAGGCTTTGCCAGCATGGAGCTGGCATAGAGTCTACAGGGGTGTATTCACGGCGTCCTGCCAAGCGAGTTACCGTACCCTCAACAAAGCGTATAGTTCCAGGACGTTATTTACACGAAATCCTAAGTTAAACTGTCCATGGTTCGACAGGCTTGCTGCGAACGGCTTAACTTAATCGCATTGGCTTTTAGGCCACGAAACGTATGCGTGTTTTAATGACTTCATTTTTTACGGTTGCTCTGCTTTTTTTCTCCGGTATTGCGGGTTTGGGTTATCAATTGGTCTGGACACGCATGTTTGCGGTCGGTCTGGGGCACGAGTTAACTTCTATGTTGGCGGTCGTGGCGGCATTCTTCGGTGGGTTGACCGCAGGCGCTTTTTTACTAGACAAGCGGGTCAGCGTCAGCCGGCGTCCGGCTTTGTGGTATGCCGGTCTGGAATTGACCATCGGCCTTTGGGCATTGCTTAGCGCATTTGTCATTCCCATAGTAAACGATTGGGCGCGAGCTTGGCTTGGCGTCGAACCGGGCTTACTGCATTTTTGGGGCGTTGCCTTTGTGGTGCCGTTTTTTGCTTTACTACCGGCAACTCTGGCTATGGGGGCAACGCTGCCGGCAGCCGATCGCTGGTTAGCGCAAATCAAAGCCGATCCGCGTCAAATAGCGCTGGCGTATTCGGTTAACACGGCTGGTGCAGTGTTGGGCGTGCTGGTTGCAAGCTATGCCTTGATGCCGCTATTAGGATACCGTCATACACTGCTTGCATTGGCATTTATCAATGCTTTGGTCGCATTATCCGCCGGATTGTTTTACTTTCGAAAGCCTGAATTATCGCTTCCCGAAAAAACAAAAGTCAAAAAGACGCATAAGCAACCGCCGCCGCTGTTTTGGCGCTTGTTGATCACCGGTTTTTTGGGTATCGCCTATGAAGTCGTCACGGTTAGGGTGATGGCTCAGGTGCTCGAAGGTACCGTATACAGTTTTGCCGCGGTGCTGGCCGTTTATTTGACCGGCACCGCAATCGGCGCCGGGCTTTATCACCACTACGGTCGCAATCGCGATGGCGATCGCCTGTTGACCAGTTTGTTGTTCTCGTTGAGTTTGGTTTGTCTCGCCGGACTTTCGGCGCTTTATCTAACGCATGGTTTATATTGGTGGGTCAGAACCGGCCTCGGCGATAGTTTAGGTGCGGTGCTGTTGGCCGAATTGACCGTGGCCTTGCCGGTGCTGTTGCCGCCGACTTTGATCATGGGCGCCTTGTTTAGTCATCTAGCGCAATCGGCCCGACACGCTACAGGTGGCGTCGGTTGGGCCTTAGGCGTCAATATGGCCGGCGGTTTGGCGGCTCCTTTGGTCGCAGGCGTCGTTTTGGTGCCGCTGCTCGGTGCCCAATGGACATTGATCGGCATTGCATTGGCTTATTGGCTGCTATTGCCTAATTTTTCGATGTTATCCCGCTGGGCTTATGCGCTACCGGCAATCCTTGTTTTGCTGTTACCCGGTCGTTTGCAGATCGTTACCCTAAGGCCCGGCGAGTCGGTATTAGAGTACCGGGAAGGCGCGATGGCCTCGGTGGCCGTGATCGAGCAGCAAAACGAACGTAATCTTCGCGTCAACAATCGCTTCCAAATGGGCGGAACAGGCGTTCGCGCCCAGCGTCTGCAACGCATGCAAACTCATGTGCCGATGTTGTTGCATCCGAAGCCGTCCGATGTTCTGTATCTCGGCGTAGCGACCGGCGTAACGGCGGGTACGGCGCTGACTCACCGAGAATCTCGCATCGATGCGGTCGAGTTAGTACCGGACTCCTTGGCATTATTGCCTTATTTTTCGCCGTACAATGCCGAATTGCACAAGAATCCTCGTGTTCGTCTTTATTCGTCCGATGCCAGACGTTATGTTAGAACGTCACATCAGCAATATGATGTTGTGATAGGCGATTTGTTTCATCCTGGACGCGACGGTGGCGGTTTGCTTTATACCCGTGAACATTTTCAAGCGATAGAGCAGCGATTGGCGCCTGGAGGCTTGTTCTGCCAGTGGTTGCCTCTGTATCAAATGGATGAAACGATGCTGCGCACGGTGATCAAAACTTTTCAATCGGTGTTCGGTAGAACCGAGGCTTGGTTGGCAGGTTTCGATTTGGGGTACCCCTCGCTGGCTTTGATTGCATTGTCCGGGGATACGGCCCGTCCCGAAGCAATCGAAAGCACGATCGGCTTCAATCAAGCTTTACGACAGCATCTGCATTTGGCGGCGGTGCGAAGTTCCGTGCAATTGGCGGGGCATTATTTAGCCGGGCATCACGCGCTGGCCGATTATGCCGGCGATGCGCCGATCAATACCGACGATCGCCCCGTTATTTTATTCGATGCGCCGAAGTTTACTCTAAAACGCGGCATTGCCACGTACGCCTCCTTCGAAGCTTTGTTAAACTACTTAGAGTTAAAAGAATTAAGCGAGTTGCCGTTTTTCACGCGCAAATCCGATGCCGAATTTACTGATAGGCTCGGTGCCTTCATCAAGGCGCGTAACCTTTATTTTGCGACGATGATCGACCACAACGACGACGAAGCCAGAGCATTGAGCGGCTATTTGCAATCGGTTGAAACCAGCGCCGATTTTACATTGGCTTACGCCCAAATCGTCAGCATGGCGATCGGCAAAGCCCAAAAAGAGCCGGAAACCGCGCGTCAATGGCTGGAAAAACTGATTACGCTTCGTCCTGAAATTCCAGGCGCAAGAGATGTGCTTTACCGTTTGCCGGGTCTCTGAACCATGAAACTTCCCACCGTCATTAATTGGATAGCGTTAACGCTGAGCATTTTAACGTCGAGCGGCATGCTTTGGGCATCCGAAGCGGATGACCCTGAAAACGGCGAGACTGTTTTCGAAAGTGCTGAGCAAGACTCGATGGAAACAACCGAAAGCGCCGAGCCCGAAACCGGCGAATTCGATGTGGAACTTGAAAAAATGGTCATCGAAGCCATCGCGCCGACGGCCGATTCGACATCCGAATTATCCGATATCGATTTACGCTTGAAGTCGGCGAGTACCTTAGGCAAAACCTTGGAACGCGAACTGGGGGTTTACAATGCTTCGTTCGGTCCCGGAGTCGGCCAGCCGATCATTCGTGGCATGGGCGGCCCTCGAGTGCGAGTAATGCATGACGGAATCGGCTCGCACGACGCGTCGGCGATGAGCCAAGATCATGCGGTAGCGGCCGAGTCGTTACTGGCCGATAGTATTACGATACACAGGGGGCCGGCTACCTTGCGCTACGGTAGCGGCGCAATCGGGGGTGTCGTCGATGTCAAGCATAAGCGCATCCCCGATAGCGTGCCGTTAAAACCGATCGAAGGCACCGCGGAGTATCGCTACGACCACAATCCCAAAGAAAATGCCGGTATGGTCGGCATCGACGCCGGCAAAGGCAACGTTGCCGTCCATCTCGATTATTTTCAACGCGGTAACGAAAATACACGGATTCCGGGATTCGCATTGGACGAAGCGGCGCTTCGTAAACAATTGAAAACCGATGTGCAGTTAAATAACAGCAAGGGCGAAATCAAAAATACCGACGGGGAAAGCCGAGGCGGTTCGGCTGGAATTTCCTGGATCGACGATCTCGGCTATGTCGGCACCAGTTACAACCATACTTATAAGGCATACGGTTTACCGCCGGGCGATCCGGGCGGTCATAGTCATGTCGGGGTTGTGCCGGGGGCAAGCAATCAAGGCGAGGCGATGCGTTTTGAAATGGAACAGCGGCGCTACGATGTCGAGGCCATGTTGTTCAATCCGATTCCTTACATCGAGTCGGTCTCGGTCAAGACTGGTTATGTCGATTACGAGCATGAAGAAGGCGAGCCCGGATTTTCGGTCTTATTTACCAATGAAGTCTTAGAAACCCGTTTCGAGCTCGAGCATCGATTGCTCGATCAGTGGTCCGGCTTTTTGGGCTTGCAATGGCAAGATCGAGAATTTTTGGCCGAAAACCTGGTTCCCCAGTCGCAAATCGATTCGTTGGGATTGTTTTTTACCGAAAAGCTGGATGTTTTGGATGAGTTGACATTGGAGTTTGGTGGACGGTATGAACGACAGGTTACCGAGCCTAATGAAAAAATGCTCAATCGGAATTTGTTCGGGCAACCGGTTCAGGTGCCGACACGAAGATTGACGCATAATCCGAGTTCGTTGGCTGCGAGTATTACTTACAAACCTTTCGATGGCGGTTCGATCTATTTGGCATGGCAAAACTCGGAGCGCGCGCCCGATATACAGGAAATGTATTCGCTCGGGCCGCATCCGGCCAATCGTAGTTTCGATATCGGTCGATTGGATTTGGCGGTTGAACGTGCTAGTAATCGTGAAATTGGGATTCGTTACGACGATGCCTTGATTTCATTGCAAGGCAATGCCTACCAAAAGGATGTCAAGGATTTTATTTATCAAGAAAACCTGGGGCTTTTCTATCAACTCGATACGAACACCCTAAAAGCGTCTTGCTCGGATGGACTTAGAGGCTGTTTTCCAATATACGGGTTTCGCGGCGACGATGCGGAGTTTTACGGTTACGAAGCGGAAATTAAATTTCACCCGTCGTTCGATTGGGGCACACCGCATTTAACGCTGTTTTCCGACTACGTTCGCGGGCGTTTCAGAGATAGAGCGCTTGGCGATGTACCTCGCTTGCCACCGCAACGTTACGGTTTCGAAGTCGGATTGCAAAAAAACGCCTTTCAGGGAGCGCTACGATTTACTCAGGCCTTGGCACAAGACAGACCCGGAAACGATGAAACCGTGACGCCTTCTTATCACCGTTTCGATATCGACGTTTCTTATGACTGGCATGCGGACTCGGGACAAAGAGTCCTTCTGTTCGGAAAGGCCTCGAATTTAAGCGATTCGCCGATCCGAAATTCCACGTCATTTTTACGCAACATCGCACCGGAGCCAGGAATGAGTTTGGAAATAGGTTTCCGAGCCTATTTTTGAAATTTATTAGGATGAGGTGTCAGTAAGCTAGGAATGTTATATTATATCGCTAATGGGGTTGTTCAGATGAAGCGATCGATAAACGATAGGTGGTTATTCAGCCCACCTTTCTTTGAAAATATGGGGGCTGGGGATTATTTATACCTACCGTAGATCAAAATTCGGCACCAGGTTCCCGTCAAAGGACGCCGTGGATTCATCCCATGTAGGCTCTATACCATCTATGCCAGTCCCTCTCCTAGCGTTAGGTGAGGGACCGAGCACACCTGCGCCTTCTTAGTCACTGCCGAAATTTGAAGTGCGAAAGGTATAGTTGTTTGGTTAACCTTATAAATGCGAGCTCCTAGAGGTCGGAGAATACTAATGAGTGTCTTAAATAGATTATTTTTTGGGCGTAGCTTCTTATTGATGGTGGTTTTATTTGTGCCGTCCGCAAGAGGTTTGGCGTCTTTTCATCAAGATATCGAGGTATCGGGCCAGGGTTCGGCAATCAAGGCGGGATTTTGTTCGGAAGTAGAGCTTGGTTGCGATATTGTCGGCGTCGAGCGCTTAGGCCTTCCTCCGAATACGGTACCGACCGACTTTGAAACCGGAAAGGATATTTATGTTACCGCGTTTACGCACTTTGTGTTTTCCGGGCAACATTCAACCGATAACCCCGGATTTCAGTCGAGCGTGGGTTCGCTTTTAAGCAATGAACTCGTTTCCTATCAATCGCTCGGGGTATTGGAATTTTGGAATCCGGCTATAAGTGCTTGGAGTCTTGCGCCGGATAATGTGAAAATTCGATTGGCGGGCGGTCTAAAAGTTACCGAAGTAGCCGACCAAAATTGCGGACTGGTTTTTTGTCCGCCGAAAGTTACGACTGAAACCAGTTTCACGACTTACACTGCCAGTGGTGTAACAGGCACACCGTCTTTAATCGTTGGGCAGGCGGCCGCTAACGGTTCCTTTCATTCCCACCTCGATTGGTTTTTGGAAACCTCGGCGGGAGCTGGAAATGGCGGCCCGCAAGGGGCTTATTTAGTCGAAATGCGCTTATCTTCCGATAAGCGCGAGACGCCCTCGGATTCTTTTTATATCTTGTTCAATAATCAATTGCCTGCCGAGCAATTTCAGTCTGCAGTGTCCCAACGCGTCTTGGGATTTGGCTCTGAGTTGCCGCAAGATCCGCCAGCGCCCGAACCTGAAATAAGCGCATGGAAAGCATCTGAATTGGCGACTTCCCAGATATTGGGCGATGAGCCGGTCGCCTTGGCGGCAATCGGCAATAAAGTCTATTTGATTCCAGAAGATGCAAGCCAGGGGGTGGCGGTGCTCGACTCCAGTACCTCTTTAAACGGGCAGCATTCAGGTGCCTTCGTTAACGGCAAGCTTTATGTTTTTGACGCAGAGGCTGGGGCAACACGGGTCTTTGAAATAGATGGTAGTGATTTCGTGGAAAAAGAGTCCCTGGCTGCCATGCCGACAATTCGATTTGGCGCGGCGCCGATGGTAACGGACAATGATGAAATTTTTGTTTTTGGCGGCAAACAAACCCGGCCGAATGGCAAAAGCCGATTGATCAATCGGCTCGAAAGCTTTAATCCCGAAACGCAAGAATGGAAAAGGCATCGCAACGTACCCGGTATTAATCGGCGCGAAGGCGCGGCCTTGGCGGCCGTCACAATCGACGGCAAATCCCATGCATATCTGCTAGGCGGCGGCGTACTGCAAAGAAATAGACTATTCGGTGCGATTGCGGCTTACGATTTTAGGCTCGATCGCTGGCAAACGAGAGCCATGACTCCGATGCCGACGCCGAGAGCATTTCAAAGCGGTATTCAGGCCCCGGTGTTGGATGGAAAAATCTACCTGATCGGCGGACGCTCCGTTAATAGCGTCGGCGGCTTGGTTAAGTCGGATAAAGTGGAAATTTATGATCCGGTATCCAATACTTGGCAAGTCGGACCGAGCTTGCCAAAAGAAATATCCGAGCCGGTATCGTTTACGGCCGATGGGAAAATTTACGTCATCGACGGCAGTCAAAAACATGCGGAATCGAAGATAACCGCATGGGAGTTGGATGATGCCTGGAAACCCTGGTTGGAAGAAGATCAAACCTGCGACTTAGATGGTGATGGGCAATTTACTAATCGAGATGTCAATTTGTTTGCTCGCGCTTGTCGAGCCGGAACCGCATACTGGAATTGCGATTTAACTGAAGGCAGTCCTTCTATTGCTAGAAATATTAGGGAATATCGACTCCAATGGCGGGAATATAGGAACAAGGCTTGTCCATAGGCATCGGGGTCATAAGCTATGCGCATCAAGCTAAAACGGTCAACCCGTACGCTTTCCCAATTTCCGGACTCATCGCTATAGATAAGTCATGTATTACCCTTTTGCAGTCCTAGACAATGTGACCTCGAAGCCACTTCTGCGGGACGGGTTATTTAACCCGTCCCCAACGTTTCGGTTTGCCCTAAACATTTCGGCTAACTTCGGCCAAAGTCAAAACGTTTAGGACGGGGTTGCAAACCCCGTCCTGCTAGGGAGAAAACAAACACGAGCCTAAACCGAGAGGGGAAACGATGGTAAAAGCCGGCTAGCAAAACCGGCCATAGGAAAGAAGGGTAGGAAGGTGGAAGCGAGGTAACGTTCAGTGTCGCGCACATTAAGCCAACCTCAGGTAAAAGGCTTAAAGAGGCTCAGCCGTTGAAGCGAGCCGAAGGTAACGAATCAATCCGAGTTTGCGGGCTGACGTGGTAACGCGGAGTAATGGAGTTCACCAATAATAACAACATTGCTCACCAGCTTGTCCCGATGAGGAAACCACCGACTGGAGAGCCGTGTGCGGGAGAACCGCATGCACGGTTCGGAGGGAGGGGAGAGAAATCTTCCCTATCCCTATCAGTGCATTAGTCAGCCTCTGTGCAGCATCCCAATTTGGAGATCAAAAAGGGTGTGGGGTATGCTTGGCGAGGATGTCGGCAGCGGGACAGATTTTTGCTCCTGCAAAATCTGCATTCGCGCCATCCTTGGCGCTTAGCTCCCGCCAAGCCCCCATGGATGGGTTTACGGCGTTCCTCGATAGGCCCCCACACCCTAAAATCGGCGAAACTGCTCAAGCTGGGAATTGCTGGCCTCTGTGGGAGCGACGCCTTCGTCGCGACTTTCGAAGTCGCTGATGCTCGACACCCACGGCTTATGTCGAAGTCCTCGAAGCGCCCTAAATTCAATGCTAGGGCGATTTTAATCGCCCTAGGCGAATGAGAACTGACTCCTGCAAAAAACTTGGGCAAATCAGGAAGTTAATTTTAGCGACATCCTTAGCTTGATGCGTATGGGTCATAAGCGCCAAATTATACCCATCGCACTTCAAATTTCGGCATTGACGCATGGAGGCGCCGGGGGGTTCGGCAAAGGCTGTGACAGCAGGGATGCTGTCACAGAGCCTGAGCCTACATGGACGTATTCACGGCGTCCTTTGGCGGACAACCCTGGCGCCGAATTTTGATCTACGACGGGTATATAATCTCTAGAAATACTTCATGGGCTTCATGGTTAAAATGACAAATTTAGTTTTGCGAGGGTATACGAAAAAGGCCCTTGCCGCGTCTTGCGGCAAGGGCCTTTTTCGTTGAGCGAAGCGGTTACTTATTAGCCTGGAATAACGTTCGCGGCTGTCAGGCCTTTAGGGCCTGATTCGATTTCGAATTGTACCGATTGTCCGGGGCTCAATGTTTTAAAACCTTCTCCCTGGATGACTGAATGGTGAACGAAGACGTCTTCCGTGCCTTCCGACGGCTCAATAAAGCCGAAGCCTTTCGTGTTGTTAAACCACTTTACAGTGCCTGTTGCCATTTTTTTAAAACTCCTACTAATATTAACTTACTGTGTGACGCAGAACGACCTGATTGATTGCCGGACATCAACCTAAAACAGGTAGGCGTTCACTCAAGATCGGTTTTCTGATCGGGCAAAATTGTAGCTTTTTTTAAAGCCTAATACCATTAAAGGTTTCGGTACATGCCGTCCAGCACCAGTGCATTCGGACTGACCATGCCGATAACCTTGCCGTTTTCGATAACCGGCGCGCGAACTAAGTTGTAGTTTGCAAACAATCTTGAGCAAAGACGAATATCCATATCGGGCGAGACCTGGATCACCGGGCATGCCATGATCTCGTAGACATTAACGCGGTCCGGCGCTTTATCCTTAGCCAATACATAGCGTGCGATATCGCCGGAGGTGACCAAGCCGTATTCGTCGAATTCATGGCGTTTATTGACAACCAATACCGAGGTTTTCTGCGACTTCATCAGTTTCAAAGCATCGCTGACCGAGGCCGAGCCTTCGATCATCGAAAAGTCGGTTTTCATGACGTCTCTAACATGAATAATTTTAGTTTTATCGATCATATTTCATCTTCCAGTTCTTGGGTTAATTGTTCGACTTGATGCATCACCCCTATCGCATCTTCGACATCGATTTTAAAAGCGATGCCGGTGCCTGATGTGGCGTCGAATTCTGCAGCCTTGGCGATTTTTTCGAGAATATAGCGGCTCAAATGTTCCTCGACCAGAAACATCAAAACATCCCGTTGAGTTTCCAGGGTCAGGCCGAAAAAAGTTTTGGATTGCTTCATGCCTTCACCGCGGGCATGGTTGATCACGGTTGCGCCCTTAGCGCCGCTTTTACGTGCGGTATCGAGCACGAGATCGGTTTTCGAGTCTTCAACAAAGGCGATGATTAATTTGAAACGCATGGCTTTCCTCGGTTATTTGGATGGGCTTTGATTGGATGAATTTTGTTTTTTATTCCGCCATTCGGCGAGCTGTGCATAAGTTAATACGGCTATGACCGCGAACAGACTGGCGAATGCAATTAAGCCGAAACCGTCAAGCAACGGGTTACGGCCCGGAACCGTTGTTGCCAAGCCAATGCCAAGCGCCGTGACTAGCGGTACGGTTACGGTAGATGTCGTGACGCCGCCGGAATCGTAAGCTAATCCTACTATTAACTTAGGAGTTAAAATTGTTTGAATAATAACAATCACATAGGCCCCAATTATAAAAAAATAGAGTTCCGTTCCATTGACAATTCGAAAGGCTCCCAAGGCAATACCGAAGGACACACCCAATGAAACGGCAATGCGTAAGCCCCAGGCGCGTATCGCGCCGCCGGAAATTTCCTCGGCTTTAACCGCGACTGCCAATAGTGAAGGTTCAGCTAATGTTGTTGCAAACCCGATACTTCCGGCAAATAAATAAACCCAAAAATAATTCCGCCAATCAGCTACTGTCGTATTGGGTGGTATGCCGAGAAATTCCGGTGCTGTTAATTGCGTGGCCATTAATTCGCCCAACGGAAATAAAGCCATTTTTAAACCGTCCATGAAGAAAGTAATGCCGATTAATACATTCACGAAACCGAGCAAGGTCTTCATCGGATGCAGGATGGGTTTACGAATCACTAAAACTTGAAAGCCGATAATGATAGCGGTAATCGGGGCCACATCACGGCAAGTTTTGAGTAAATCTTCACTAAAATGAATGAGCCAATCAATCATGACACAATTCCAAAAGCCAGAACGAATATGATCGGACTTAACGACGCAAACGAGATCAAACCGAAACCGTCGGTCATCGGATTGCGGCCTTTGATTGAGCTAGCCAGACCGACACCTAAGGCGGTCACTAAAGGAACCGTAATCGTCGATGTTGCGACGCCTCCCGAATCGTAAGCGACGCCTATGATTTGCGCGGGTGCAAAGGGCGTCATGATAATAACGATGCAATACCCGCTGATGATCAAATAATGCAGCGGCCAGCCGCGGATGATTCTCAATACGCCGAGTAGAATCGCGAAACCGACCGAAACTGCCACGGTTAAACGAAGTGCGAGTGCGTAACTGTCTTTGGCCTCGGCGGAATTTTCGATGATATTGCCTTTTCCTGCGATATTGGCCGCTTCGCTTGCTACGGCAATCAATGCCGGTTCGGCCACGGTCGTGCCGAAGCCAAGGCAGAATGAAAAGATTAGCAACCAAAACAAGCTGCCTTTTTTGGCAAAGGCATAAGCCATCGATTCGCCGATCGGAAACAGGCTTTGTTCAAGGCCGAGCATAAAAAAAGTCAAACCCAGGATGACGAACACGGAGCCGACGATCAAGTCGATTACATCGGGAATAGGTTGCTGTATGACCGCGATTTGAAAAACCAATATGACGACCAAAATAGGGGCTAAATCTAAAAAACTGCTGAAGATCTGTCTGACAAAACGATTATTGCGCAAAAACATGATTGCTCCTTGTAGATACTAAGATTCTATCGTAATGGATGCGGGTAAGGCTAGTTTGGGGAGAGGAAAGAAGAAAGAAGAAAGGTGAAAGGTGAAAGGGGAAAGAGGAAAGAGGAAAGAGGAAAGAGGAAAGAGGAAAGAGGAAAGAGGAAAGAGGAAAGAGGAAAGAGGAAAGATTATCGTTCCCACGCTCCAGAGACTGTGAAAGTATTCCAAATCTAAGCGGCTCTCAGGTTGCCCAGCGCGGCATTTTTTTGAAAATTCAGGTTTTGCTGCCTATGGCATCGTTTTTATTTAAGCCAACCAGCCAAAATCCGTCATTTTTTATGCATATTCCATGTTTTTTAGCGTATTTCCTGGTCTCCGGACGCAATAATCCCTCAGCGCGTCAGCACCGAGAATCGTGAGTAGGCGCGTGAAGTTGTAGGCTAAAACCATCAGGCTAAATTCGCCTCGACACTTTTCCAAGCCTCGCATCAAGAAGTGGTTCATGCCCGCGCGATGCTTGAGCGTACCAAAGGGGTGCTCAACCAAGGCCGCGCGTTTCTTCATGATGCCCGGTTGTTGTTCCATCCGCTGGCGGTGGCGTTCGATGACGTCTTCATGCTCCCAGCGCTGAATTTGTTTGATCGTGGCTTTTTCGGTTAAACAGTGTTCGCGTAGGGGACACTGGCTGCAGTCGGCGGGCTTGCTTTTGTAGCCGGTCATCCATTTGCCGTTTTTTTGATGGGCTTTGCCGCTGACAGTCAATAGCTTGCCTTGTGGGCAACAATAGGCATTTTGTTCCGGGTCGTAGCTGAACTGCTCGCGCGTCAAGCGTCCCTTCGCGGCGATGGCTTTCGACTTATCGGGTATGGCCACATATACGGGAGTGTTTTGGTCTTCGCAAGATTTCAGTTGGTTGCCTTCGAAATAACCACTGTCGGCAAGCCCGGTCAGGCTTTCGGACTGCAAGGTCTCTTGCGCCTTTGCCATCATCGGCGCCAGCTGATGAACGTCATTACCGGCTTGTGTGGCCTCGTCGACCACGATCAGTTTGTGCCGGTCGTCCACGGCAATTTGGACATTGTAGCCGGAAACGGTTTGTCCGCGTTTGGTCAGCAAGCGGGCATCGGGGTCGACGGTGGAGACTTGTTTGTCGCCGCTGGTTTTGAGCTGTTGCAGCAAGGCTTTTTTCTCGGCTTGTTTAGTTTGCAATTGCTCAAGCTTTGCTGGCAGCTGTTTATCCTCAACCAGGCTGCCTAGGCTGGCTCGGTCATCGGCGGAATCCTGCTCGGCGAGGGCTTGTTGGTAGTCGGCGATTTTCCGGCTTAACTTTTCAAGCTGTTTGTTGAGTTTATCTTCGGTGTAAATCCCCGCTTTACTGGCGTTGGCATTGAAAAAGCTGCCATCGACGGCGACTTGTTCGCCACCGAACAGCGTGAGTTCTTTGCACAGCAATAGGAAATCGCGGTTCGCCGCCTTTAAGGCATCGCTATTGCCTTGGCGAAAGTCGGCGATGGTTTTGTAGGTAGGCTGTAAGCCTGCGATCAGCCACATCACTTCCAGATTGCGGGTGGTCTCTCGTTCCAATTTACGGCTACTGCGAATACCTTGCAAATAGCCATACAAATACAGCTTCAATAACGCCGCCGGATCATAAGCCGGCTGCCCGGCACCAATGACCGGCTCGGTGTTTTTGAAACCTAAGACATACAAGTCCAACGTATCGACATAGGCATCAATGGCTCGCACTGGATTATTCTGACTAACATAGTCATCAATACAAAGCGGCAACAGCATGTCTTGCTGGCGGTTTAATGCGCGATGATAGCGGCGGGATGACATGGCGGTTTGTTAACGGGTAGTGGTTAAGTAATATATATTATAGTGTATGGACTGCAATAATACTTTCACAGTCTCTCCAGCGTGGGAATGCAGCCCTGGACGCTCCAGCGTCCAGTAACGACAGAAAAGAGCTGAAATGCTTTTTCTCAGATTAACGCGAACATGGCCAAAAAAAGGTAATTTTTCTTGGCGAGCCCGGGCCAACGCATTAAAATTACCAATTTAGCGCGGTAGCGATCATTCCAGGCGGCTTTGAGTCTTTTCTTTTTCATGCTGAGTTTAGATTCCTCTTGCTGGAACAGATTGACACAGATATGCCGGATGGTGGTCATAATCGCAGCGGCATTACCTTTTCGAATTCGGTTGTCATCTTCTCGAAAGACCACGTCTAAGCGCCAGTGCAATTGGTTTTCAATACCCCAGTGATGGCGCACAGCCCGCGCAAATAGCTGCGCATCGGCTTTAATGCTGTTAATGAAACAACGCTGCTCGATTGTTACTTTATCGCCGGTGTGGCATTCGCGCTCCACGAAGCCAATGCTGCGTAATTCTTTCCAGAGCTCCGTTTTCGGGAGCGTACAAAGCTCCTCGGTAATCCAATAACGGCGGGTTTCTAAACGCCCATGGTCGTTGTCGATTTCTTCGTGATAAGCGTATTCGACGTGGTTAAAATTCGCTTGCTTGGCCGTGTTGAAAAAATCCTCGACGGCTTCATGCAATTCGCCTTGATTGCCTTTCAGGCCCAAACAGTAATCACCGCCTTGATCGACGATTTGCTCAGCAATCGTGCGCTGGCAGCCCATGGCATCAATGGTCACAATACAACCTTTGAGTTCTAGCAAAGCTAATAGCTTCGGGATTGCGGTAATTTCATTCGACTTTTCTTCGGTCGCTTCTTGGCCGAGCACTAATCCATTCGCACAACCCCAGGCACTGACCATGTGCAACGGATTTTGGCCGCGTTTGCGGTCATGCGAACGGCGTGCGGTTTTGCCATCTATCGCAATCACTTCATCGGGTATCACTTCGCGAATGGCGTTCACCCAATCTATAAAGCAACGTTGAAATTCTTTCGGTGACAATCGAGAAATGACATACGCCAAGCAATCATGCGATGGAATGCCATTCTTTAACGGTACAAACTGCCTTAACCAATCTAATTTATTATGGCCAAACTCTTCAATGGCTTCCCAACCCTCAGCACCGCTTAACGAGGCGCAAACAGTGAGTACAATGATATCCATCAACTGATGAAGTTTCTTACGTTCAATTCGGGGATCAGTCACGTTGGAAAATTGCTTAATTTCCGGAATCCGGAATGATTTTAAGTTATTAAATATTAATAATATATTTGACTTTACGCATATATTTCGACGGCCTAATTCCGTTCCTCAGCCTACACCGCTCATGAAGGTCCTGCATTCGCCCCGAAAAATGAGACGAGGGCGTCGCTCCCGCCTTGATTTTCAAGCTAAGAAGAGACTATCAACTTGCGTGACCTCCTGCGTCCGTAAATCTAAGTAGAGAAAAAATGTGATCGAGTGTATGCTAGATTGCAAGATTTTACCGTAGGCCGTAAACGGCTGTTTTTCTTGCGGATTAAAGTTTCGCTAAAGGAGTTGTCCGTACCCCCATGTAGCGCCCGGAAACGGCGTTCGGTTGCTCGATCGACAGGTGTCGGCAGCAGGGCAGATTGTTGCTCTTCGGCAACTGCTGAGTTTGCAAGGATGCAACGAATGCAGAAAATACATTACGCCATGGATGGCGTGTATTAGGGCAATGCAGGGCAGAAAAATGCTCCTGCATTTTCTGCATTCATTACATCCATGTAACTCAGCAATTGCCGAGGAGCTTTTTTCTGACCTGCGTCGCCGCGCCTACTGTTGGCGGCCTACAACACGCCATCATCCTTGGCGTTCGAGCTACCGTCGATCCTACATCGACCGATTTACGGCGTTCTGTCGAGCGAGCAACGAACCCTAGATAAAAGCCATGAGTTCGGGAGCGCATTTGTCGGAAAATCCCAGCTGAGAATATTTTGCACCTACGCCAAGCAAGCCCCGGACTTTCGCCTCGTTGGCTTGTACGGCAAACGGCGCTATGCGGCATTCCGAGTCACGATGATCGGTTGACGCGGCCGAACGAGGGCATGCTTGGCTTCAGGGCAGATCTTTGAATCCATCGAAGCGGTAGGGATTTGTTTGAACCAGTTTTCCATTTTTTTTACCCAGGCAGTTTATTATGTCTAAAAAATTCGCTCCGATCACATACCAGCTCCGCTCCGGCAGTTACTCCATTGATAATCTAAGGTTCCGGCCAGGCGACAAGTTAATCTACTCATCGGGCATTGCTGTTGCTATCGAGAATAACGCCCCGAACGACGGTTTCATCAATGTTGTAAGCATTTTCAACCGGATAGAAAGCTGGGTTCGCCTAAAGGTACCTCGAGACAAAGACGGCCCCGTTACCGATATCGCTTCCTTCAATGAAGTGTTCGGTCCGGGAAGCCTTACTTTCGACCCCGCCATCACGCAAGCGCAAGCCAAAGGGAAAACGGTGACCCTGCAAGGTAATGCGGGTCCGGGCATAGACAGTGTCGCTATTTTTACCGAAGGCGCTGAAACAACGCTGGGCTTTGCCTCGGTCACTAACGGCATATGGTTTTTTACGATTCCCGAACTCGAGGTCGGCACCCATACCTTTTTTGCCCGAGGCGTTTTCCCTGACGGCGAGCTTGGCGAAGATTCCTTAGTCAAGGAAGTGACCGTCTTGGAGCTCATTCCTCTTACCTTCACGCCGAACCATTCAGAGATTTTTGAACTGCCAGGCACTCTCAACACCGTCACATACACGATCTCGGGCCGCGCGGGAACGACGTTACAACTGGCTCTCTCCCCGGATAGCGAAGCGAGTGAAGACGATGTTTCGATAACGGGTTTATCGGACGATAATCAGTTGACTTTGGGCGTAAATGGCACGGCAACCTTCTCGGTAACCGCTCTTCAGGACAATGAAACCGAGATCAGCGAGCTACTCCGGTTTTTGGTCAGCGATGTCGACGACCCGAGTAATAACGTTACGGCCGACGTCACCATTCGAGATTTTCTACCGCTGACCTTGACGCCTAGCCTGACCGAAATTTTTGAACAACCGGAAGCGCCGAATACGGTTCTCTATACGATTACAGGATTGCCGGGAACACGGGTTCAATTGGCGATTACAGAAGACAGCATCGCCGATGCCAATGACATTCTGAGCACGAATCTACCCTACGACAATCAATTGGTTCTGAACGATCAAGGCCTGGCGACTTTTTCGGTTACGGCGCGTCAGGATGATTTACCGGAACTCGCCGAATTGCTTCGCGTGTCTGTTTTCGATCTCGACAATCCTACCAACAACACTTCGGCCGATGTCACCATTTTCGATGTCACGCCGCTGTCGATCAGCACCGACCGGTCAACGATCTTCGAACAACCCGGCTTACCCGATACCGTGGTCTATACGATTACCGGCACGCCGGGCCTCACCGTCCGGTTGGCGATCGCGCAGGACAGCGTCGCCGATGCCGCCGACATTCTGAGCACTCATCTGCCGGACAACAACCTGTTGACCTTGAATGACAGCGGCACCGCCACCTTCTCGGTCACGGCCCGGCAAGACGACACGCCTGAATTCGACGAACTCTTGCGCGTGAGCGTCACCGAAATCGATAATCCGACTAGCGTCGCCTTCGCCGATGTCACCATCAGAGACTTGACTCAACTGACGATCACGCCCGATCAATTGCGGATATACGAACAACCCGGCGCGCCCAATACCGCGACCTATACCATAACCGGGTCGCCTGGAGCCGCCGTGCAATTGGCGATTGCGCCAGACAGTGTCGCCGACACCGATGACATTCTGACCACCAATCTGCCGGACAACAATTTGTTGACCTTGAACGACGACGGTATCGCCATCTTCTCGGTGACCGCCCGGCAAGACGACATCACCGAACTCGACGAACTCTTGCGCATTAGCGTCACCGATATCCTTAACCAAAACAACACCGCGATCGCGGATGTGACTATCAGCGATACCACCCCGCTATCGATAACGCCTAATAGGACTGAAATATACGAGCAACCGGGCCTGCCCGATACCGTGACCTACACGATAATCGGAGCGCCCGGCGCCACGGTGCAATGGGCGATTGCCGAGGACAGCGTTGCCGATGCCGACGACATTCTGAGCACGAATCTACCCGACAACAATCAATTGGTTTTGAACGATCAAGGCCTGGCGACTTTTTCGGTCACGGCCCGGCAAGAGGATCTAACGGAACCCAGCGAATTACTTCGCGTCGTTGTCTTCGATCTCGATCATCCATCGAACAGCGCTTCGGCCGATGTCACTATTTTCGATCTCACGCCGCTGTCGATCAGTGCCGATCGATCGTCGATTTTTGAACAACCGGGCCTGCCCGATACCGTGACTTATACGATAGTCGGTTCGCCCGGCGCCACCGTTCAGTTAGCGATTGCCGAGGACAGTGTCGCCGACGCCGACGACATTCTGGGCGGCGCACTTCTCAATAACACGCCATTGGTGCTGAACGCACAAGGCTTGGCGACTTTTTCGGTCACGGCCCGGCAAGACGATCTAACGGAACCCGGCGAATTGTTTCGCGTCGTTGTCTTCGATCTCGATCATCCATCGAACAGCGCATCGGCCGATATCACCATCAGCGATTTCACGCCGCTGACGCTCACCCCCGATCGCTCAAGGATATACGAACAACCCGGCGTGCCCAATACCGTGACGTACACCATTGCCGGGACGCCTGGGGCCACGGTGCAATTGGCGATCGCCGAGGGCAGCACCGCCGACGCCGACGACATTCTGAGTACCCATCTGCAGGACAACAATCTGTTGACCTTGAACGACGACGGCATAGCCACCTTCTCGGTCACGGCCCGGCAAGACTACATCGCTGAAATCGACGAACTCTTGCGCGTCAGCGTCACCGACATCGACAACCCGAACGACACCGCGACCGCGGAAGTCACGATCAGCGATATCACCCCGCTGTCGATCACGCGCAATAGGACCCAAATATACGAGCAACCGGGCACGCCCAATACCGTGACCTATAGGATAACCGGAACACCCGGCACCGAGGTTCAACTAGAGATTCCAAGCAATAGCGTCGCGAAAGCGGATGATATTTCCAGCGCTCACCTGCCCAACAACAACCGTTTGACGCTCGATGCCAATGGCGTTGCGACATTTTCGGTGACCGCCGTGCAAGACGACCTGGTTGAAGGCAACGAACTTTTTCGCGTGCTCGTCAGGGATGTCGAACATCGCAATAACACGGCCTCCGTGAGCATCACGATCCGTGATTATATGGAGCTGACGATTACACCGGATCGCACCGAAATTCATGAGTTGCCGGGATCGCCGAATACGGTGACCTACACCGTCACGGGCCTGTCGGGCTCCGATATCTCGATATCGAGATACGGCGAAGCCAGCAGCGCCGATGGGCAGGATTTTGAGCTGTCGGCCGTGACGGTAGGCACATTGATAGGCGATAGCGAAGCACCGGATACATTCATTATTCAATTGAATGCTAACGGCGAGGCCCGCTTCGTGATCATCGCAGTTCAAGATTTCATATCCGAAGACCCGGAAACATTGGTTCTGCGCGCCAGCGAACTCAATAATCCGAACAACGTCGCGCTCTCCGCTACACTCCTCATCCAGGATACCGATCCGTTCAGGCTTACAGTCAACAACGACAACCTGACCGGCACCGATAACAACAACGAGTTTGATGGCTCTCTCTTTTTCAGTGATTTAAACGACGGCTTGGCCACGCTAAATACCGGCGATGTTGTCGATGGGGGCTTAGGTTTCGATACGTTGGAGGCAGACCTGCTCGCCGGCACCGTTGCGCCGACGTTAATCAGCATCGAAGAAATCATCTTATGGGGAGAAGAGGGCTCGGTGTTCGACATCAGTCATTCGTCCGATATTGAAGAGATAAAGGCCTATGGTGAAGAAAATCTAGTAACGATCACTGCCACCGATTCGACGACATTCAACGAGATCACGCTTTCTGGTGCGATTCATTTGGATTTGACCGGAGATTACAGTCCTTTATCTGACGCGCATTTGCAAATTTGGGGAGATTTATGGGTCAATTCCTCGAGCAAACAAGTTATCGATCTCTCGAATCAAAACGATGATCTTTATATAGAGTTTCGTTACAGTTCGGCCGATGAATTGACCCTGCCGATTTCAGTCGAAAGCGAAGATTTTTACGGGGTGGTGCTCAGTTACACCAACGCAACATATTCGGCCCCCATCTCCATCACTAACTTCACTGTCGACAGAGATCTGATAATTTTCGATCAAACGCGGGACTCGAGCTTTTTCGCCGCCTTACCGGATGGAAATTTAACCGAGTATTATATTGAGGGCAACTTCGGTTCCGATATTCCCGATCTGGGAGATGATGCGAGCGATATCTATCTGATTTACGACTTGGACAGCGGAAAACTGTATTACGATGCCGATGAGGGGGGGGCAGGAGCGCCTGTCGAAATTCTGCAACTGATAGGGGCGCCGACGTTGTCTGCCGATGATTTAGAGTTATGGTGGGGCCTCTAGTTCGATGCATTGCCCAAGTCCGAATGACCCTGTCCGAATTAATTTGATAGTAGGCGACATTATGTTCACTCAACAAGGCCTTTTTTTTCAACGACAACCCTGCACGATGCTTCGTCAACTGGCTTGGTTTCCGCTCGTCGTTTTACTCGGCAGTTTCAGCCTCAGTCATGCGGCAATCGTAGCGCCCGCATCAGTCAACCTCTTGACCGGTCAAGCAGCCAGAATCGTCCTTGCCAATCAAGGGGAAACGATCCGAATCACGCGAGGACCCGCCAATGGCGCCTTAGTCAATAACGGCGACGGTTCGGTCAGTTACACCCCCAATAGCGATTATATCGGCGCCGACAGCTTTTCCTTCGCCGCCGACTTTGCCAATGAACCGATCACCGGCTCCGGGACCGTCAGCTTGAATGTGAGGTCCATCGAATCGATGGCGCCGTTCTCGAATGAAAGTCAAATACTCAAGGTCATCAGCAAATCGAATGCGCCCGAATTGAGGCGATTCTACGAAAACTTCACCCGCCTGGACCCATCGACTCAATTCGAAGTGCTGCAATCGATAACGCCTTTGCAAACTGCTGCGCAAATCAACTCGGCGGCGATGCAGTCGAACATTCAGATTCGCAATTTGCTGTACCGTCTCGACGAAGTTCGGCAAATGCACCGGCACGAACAAGAAACGGGCGGCATTAAGCTGAGCGCGAACGGTCGTACCTTCAGTTTGGCCAGCCTGTTTCCGTCGCAAGCCCAAGGCGGCGGCGCCGGCGACGAACCGGAAAGCGGCGATTTGCTCGACAACCGCCTGAACGTTTTCGTCAACGCGCAATACAACAGAAACGATAGAATCACGACCGACTTGGAAGTCGGCTCGGACTCCGATGTTTTCAGCATCACCATCGGCACCGATTATCGTTTTACCGATGCATTGATACTGGGCGCCGCCTTTGGATTTAGCGATACCGACACGGATTATCAACGTAGAGCCGGTAACTTATTGAACCGAGGCTACAGCGCTTCGGTCTACGGTTCTTATTTCATCACCGACAACCTCTATCTGGACGGTATCTTCACCTATACGGGCAATGCTTACGACTCGCAGCGGATGCTACTGATACCCGACGCGCTAGGGAATATTTCTCGGCAGAATAGCCGGGCGGACTTTGGCGGCGACCAACAACGCTTCAGCATCGGTTTGGGCTATGATTTACCGATAAAACAATGGACCTTGGGCGTCAAGGCGAGGACCGAATACGGCCGCATGAACATCGATGCCTATCGGGAAAAAGGACCGACCGGTTTGAATCTACTCGTCGACGAACAATTCAATGAATCGGTGCTCACGGTGCTGGGATGGCAAGTCAGCTATGCCTATAGCGCGCCCTTCGGCGTGCTGCTGCCGCATTTGGGCTTCGATTGGGAACACGAGTTCAAAAACAACAGCCGGGACATGGTCATGCGTTTTGCCAACGATCCGTCATTGCCTTTTGTGATCAGGACCAATAACCCCGATCGGGATTATTTCATTTTTCGCGCCGGCATGAGCGCGATTTTGGCGAACGGTATCTCCTCGTTCGCCCAATATGAAACCTTGCTGGATCAACGTTACGAAACGATGCATACGGCACGCATCGGGGTCAGATGGGAGTTTTGATTTCCGGCTTTTGGAACGGGAATGAAATAACGACGCCCTTTTCGCGCCTGCCCAAGCTCAGCTTAGGAACGAGCATGAAATAACTTAGACAACGGTTGGAAGGGGATTTGGCGGCTCGATTGACAGGTGTCGGCGGCAGGGATAGCCGCCGTCAAGCCTACACGGACGTATTCACGGCGTCCTGTCAAGCGAGTCGCCAAACCGCCACAAAGCCTACTGCTTGTAAAAGTTATTTTGTGCATATTCCTTAGGAAGGCAGTCCCGGAAGATCGGCTTCACATGACGCAGGCGGAGATTGCAAAGTCGTTTCCCAAGCAGATCTCTCGTTTTTATACACATATTCCAAAGTGCCCCCATATGTGAAAGATATTCAAACAAGTGGAGAAAAGTAATGATGACCAGCTCCACTTGCCAGCGAACCCGGTAGCGCTCAGCGATTGATGCTGAAATGCTTTTTCTCGGATTAACGCGAACATGGCCAAAAAAAGGTAATTTTTCTCGGCGATCTTGAAAAACAGCCGGTTACCCTCCATGTTAGGAGTAATATAAAAATTCACCGATGAGGTAAACAACATGAGAATGGATAAACTGACCAGCAAGTTTCAGATGGCGTTGGCCGATGCGCAAAGCCTGGCTTTGGGCAAGGATCATCAATTCATCGAGCCGGCCCATGTGATGCTGGCGTTATTAAATCAGGACGGCGGCAGTATTCGGCCGCTGTTGTCGCAAATCGGCGCAAACCCGAATATCGTACAGGCCGAATTGACCAAGGTGCTTGAACGCACCCCAACCGTTTCAGGAATCGGCGGCGACGTGCAGATTTCCAACGAATTGTCGCGCTTGTTGAACGTGACCGACAAGCTCGCGCAAAAACGCGGCGACAAATTTATCTCGAGCGAATTGTTTTTATTGGCCGCCTGCGAAACATCGGGCGCTCTGCAAGATATCCTAAAAAAAGCCGGCGTGACCCGAGCGGCTGCGGAAAAAGCCATAGACAATGTCCGTGGCGGACAAAACATCGACGATGCCAACGCCGAGGAGCAACGTCAAGCATTAAGCAAATACACGATCAATCTGACCGAGCAAGCCGAACAGGGTAAGCTCGATCCGGTGATCGGCCGCGACGACGAAATCCGCCGCACGATACAAGTCTTGCAGCGCCGCACCAAAAACAACCCGGTATTGATCGGCGAGCCCGGCGTCGGCAAGACCGCGATTGTCGAAGGTTTGGCGCAGCGCATCGTCAACGGTGAAGTTCCCGAAGGTATCAAAGGCAAACAATTGTTGTCCCTCGATATGGCCGCGCTGATCGCCGGCGCGAAATTCCGCGGCGAATTCGAGGAGCGCCTGAAAGCAGTGTTGAACGATATCGCGAAACAACAAGGCCAGGTTATTCTGTTCGTCGATGAATTGCATACGATGGTCGGTGCCGGTAAGGCGGAAGGCGCGATGGATGCTGGTAACATGCTCAAACCCGCTTTGGCGCGCGGCGAGCTGCATTGCGTCGGTGCGACCACCCTAGACGAATACCGTAAATACATCGAAAAAGACGCGGCCTTGGAGCGCCGTTTCCAAAAAGTCTTGGTCGACGAGCCGAACGTCGAAGATACCATCGCGATCTTGCGCGGCTTGAAGGAGAAATACGAAGTGCATCATGGCGTCGATATCACCGATCCCGCGATCGTCGCGGCCGCAACGCTCTCGCATCGTTACATTTCCGACCGGCAACTGCCCGACAAGGCGATCGATTTGGTCGATGAAGCGGCAAGCCGCATTCGCATGGAAATCGACTCGAAACCGGAGGCGATGGATAGGCTGGACCGGCGTTTGATTCAATTGAAGATCGAACGCGAGGCATTGAAAAACGAAACCGATGAAGCGTCTAAAAAACGTTTGGAAAGCCTTGAGGAAGCGATCGAGAACCTGGAAAAAGAATATTCCGAGTTCGACGAAATTTGGAAAGCCGAAAAAGCCGCGCTGCAAGGCACGACCGCGATCAAGGAAAGACTGGAACAAGCCCGTTTGGAATTGGAAGTTGCCAGTCGCGCGAACGATCTGAGCCGCATGTCGGAATTGCAATACGGCGTGATCCCTTCGCTGGTCAAGGAATTGGATCTGGCGTCGCAGGCCGAAATGCAGGAAATGAAACTGCTTCGCAATAAGGTAACCGATGAAGAAATCGCCGAAGTCGTCTCGAAATGGACCGGTATTCCGGTCTCGAAAATGATGGAAGGCGAGCGCGATAAATTATTGCGCATGGAAGAGCAGATCCAAAAACGCGTGGTCGGACAAACCGAGGCGCTGATCTCGGTTAGCAACGCGATTCGCCGTTCGCGCGCGGGTCTCTCCGACCCGAACCGGCCGAACGGTTCGTTCCTGTTCTTGGGGCCGACCGGCGTCGGCAAAACCGAACTGTGCAAGGCATTGGCCGAATTCTTGTTCGATACCGAAGAAGCGATGGTGCGCATCGACATGTCCGAATTCATGGAGAAGCATTCGGTCGCGCGTTTGATCGGCGCGCCTCCGGGCTATGTCGGCTACGAAGAAGGCGGTTATTTGACCGAAGCGGTGCGGCGCAAGCCTTATTCGGTAATTTTGCTCGACGAGGTCGAAAAGGCGCATCCGGACGTGTTCAACGTGCTGCTGCAAGTGCTCGACGACGGCCGGTTGACCGATGGGCAGGGCAGAACGGTCGATTTCCGCAATGCCGTCGTCGTGATGACGTCGAACCTCGGTTCGGACCGAATACAGGAGTTGGCAGGCGAAGAAAACTATGCGGCAATGAAATCGGCGGTTATGGAGGTAGTCGGCTACCATTTCCGTCCGGAGTTCATCAACCGTATCGACGACGTCGTCGTGTTCCATCCGCTCGGCCGCGACCAAATCCGGTCGATTACCGATATTCAGATCCGTTATCTGCGCAAACGTTTGCTCGATCACGATATCGATCTTGAGTTGAGCGAGGCGGCGCTGGATAAACTCGGTGAAGCCGGATTCGACCCGGTTTACGGCGCAAGACCGCTGAAACGCGCGATACAACATCAATTGGAAAACCCGCTGGCGCAAGAGATTCTTGGCGGAAAATTCGGTCCAGGCGACAAAATTGTTGTCGATGTCGAGGGCGGGACATTGGCGTTTTCGAAAGCGGCTTGATTCCTTGAGGCCGGTCGGGCTTAGGAAACAGCAGTAATATATAATTTTTATACCCCTCGTAGATCAAAATTCGGCGCCGGGGTGCCCGTCAAAGGACGCCGCGAATACGTCCCTGTAGGCTCTATGCCAGCTCCATGCTGGCAAAGCCTTTGCCGAGCCACCCCGGTGCCTCCTTAGACACTGCCGAAATTTGAAGTGCGAAAGGTATATCCCGAACTAAGGCTAATTACGAGTCATCGCCGTCGTCTACCAGCGTTTTTGTTTTATCGCCGGTGTAAGGCAATGTCACCGCTTGTTTCGGGAGTAATGCCAAGAAATTGTCGCGCGCGACTCGGTGAGCGGTGGCTTCGTTAAGAGCATCGAGAAATGGGTTGTATGCGTGCAAGGCCTTGCCAATATTCCCGAAACGGCCTACTGCATCGGAGCCGAGCATAAAGCGGTCCGGATATTTTTCGATTAATTCGAGCCATTCGCTATCCGGCTTGCCGTTTTCATCCAGTAGATAATGATTCAACAAGCTCCAGGATAGGTCGATATATAAATGGACATGTTTATTCAATAGTCGATCGAGTAACCCGACGATAAAATCCAGTTTCATTCTGCGGTTGATCGCCATGCTGACGCCGGCATGTGCCCAAATGAACTTGGTGTCTGGGTAAGCGCTCAGCGCTCGGGTCATTTCTTCGACATAGAGCGGTTCGTGTTCTCTTTGAGAGGTCACGTTGCTATGTATTATCACTGGCATATCCAAACGGGCGGCCAATTCATAAATGCGAGGTAATCCGCCGCTATCGGCACGTACCGGATTACCTAGATTGAGTGCCGTTAAATCGTCGTGGCGCGTCATCACTTCGCCTATTCCTTCCCAGAGTCCCGGATAGAGACGAATCATGCGCTCGATATGATCGACCGCATTCATGTCGTTGGGATTGAATGCGCTGATAAATGGATGAATGCGTTGGCGATGTGCCGGCGGAAGATCTTTGACGGCCTCTGCGACAATAACGTCCGAGGCACTGTACCAATAGGTCGGCGCGTCGTCACCGAAGACATAGCGAGGTTCCTTCGGTTCGTTTTCATCCCATTTTTTGGTGACCGGTAGTCCGGTTAACATGACATGATCGATACAGGCTTGATCCATCGCGGTCAACAAAGCCTGAATGCCTTCGCTTCGTTGAAAAAAATTGACAAAGTGAATGTGGGCGTCGGAATAGCAGTAATGGCGCTCTGATTGAGCATGCCCGGTAGTTGGTGCCAGAAAGAAATAGAGAAATAACGGAAAGATTATTAATGATGGCATGGGTAAATGTTCCTTGTCGTTATCATCGATTGAGGATGATAATATTTCCGGTTTTTTATACTGCACGATCTTGTGAAATTAATGTTTGAGTCATTTTTCCAGCGTTTGCAAGTATGCAAGTTCTTGATTGTGTGGAAAAGGAAGGGCGAATACGAGATGAGGAAATCAACAGTAAAGATATCATGCAACTGTTTTCGGCTTGCAAAAGCCGGTTGCTTTTAAACATTTAATTGAAAGATAGACAAAGCCAAGCCACGACCCCATCAAGGAAATACAGAATATTCCGGAAATGGTCGCGGCACCTTGAAGTCCACGCTTAGCTTAAAGCCCATGCAATGACTCGCCGATTGGATGTATACCCATCGTAGATCAAAATTCGGCACCGGGGTGTCCGCCAAAGGACGCCGTGAATACGTCCATGTAGGTTCTATGCCAGCTCCATGCTGGCAAAGCCTTTGTCGGACACCCCGGCGCCTCCTCGGGCACTGCCGAAATTTGAAGTGCGAAAGGTATAATTGCTCAGTCCCCTGCATCCATGTAGTCGTCTTTTTCAAGAGGGACTGAACAATTACGATTGGTTTACTTAACCGGTCGGGAATTACCGAATATACGCTCGGATAATTCGGGATTATTCTGCAGCATCGCGACAACTTCGCCATATTGCTCTATCGACAAGCCGGTTTCTTCCACGGCCTCTATCATTTTTTCCTGAGCCTGTATTTGTATTGTCTCGGCTTCTTGCTGATTAGTTACCGAGTTTAATTTTTGCGAGAATTCTTGTCGTATCGATAACAATGCCGAATGAGCCTGGGTAAATTTATCGATTGTTTGCGGATCGATTTTAGCCGATTCGGTTGCGATAGATGGGTTTGCAACTTCGGGAGAGCTTGTTTCTTGCGCGTGAATGGCGGTTGCCGTCGTTAATAAAACAGTGCAGATAGTCGCGATAGAATGGATTTTAAAAGTCATAAGTTCTCCTATTTAGCTGAAAATAACGTAACGGTTTGTAAGGCCAAGCCGATCGCCTCTAAATCCATCAAGTCACGGCGGTAGGCCGTTTGGACTCAGGGGTATGACCTTAGAAATAGCCGGTTACGATTACAAAGCAACCCCTCTTCGGAATCGCTTGGATGGTTTTCAGTCATTGTCATTTTAGAGGTGAGACGTTCCAATTTTTTGGAGTTCCGCCAAAATGAGAATGGCTGCCGAGCGAAAGCATGTTGAGTTCAAGCGGATTGAACTCTAGTCGAAAGTTATTAAAACCTAACGAGGCTTAAGCCCAATTAACACTGAGTCAATGTTGTATTTGAGACAGTGGTTTGTTGTGACTATTATCAACTCGTTAAGTTTCATCGAATTTAAATCAAGCAAGCTGAAAAGTCTCTGCGGCGTTTATTGGAGGGTGGTATAGACCTGAAGTAAAATACTTTTGCGACTCATAAAGCGGTTAACGCATAGTCGATTGAAAGCATCAGAAATCCAACAATATCGGCATAATCACATATTTGTCATAAAAACGTAACATAGCGCCTGCTAAAATCGGAATTTTATTGACCTGTAGAAGCATATGAGTAGATTGAGCGTTTTAGTCGTCGAAGATGAGGATGCTATCCGAGAAATGCTGGCGATGGTATTGGAGCAGTCCGGTTTCGAAGCGAGTCAATGCGCCGATGCCGAAGTGGCTAATTTGATTCTTCAGGAACGCATGCCGGATTTGATCGTGTTGGACTGGATGTTGCCCGGCATTAGCGGTATCGAATGGGCTAGGCGTCTTAAGAAAGACCAATTTTACCGGGAAATCCCGATTATTTTATTGACCGCTCGAGGCGAGGAAGAAGACAAAGTGCGCGGGCTCGAAATTGGTGCCGACGATTACATGACTAAACCCTTTTCGCCGAAGGAACTGGTCGCAAGAATACGCGCCGTACTGCGTAGAACCGGTAAAATCCAAGACTTGGCACAGATTACGCTTGGCGACATGATCCTCGACAGCGAGCAGCACCGGTTGACGATAGGCGACAAACAACTGGATGTCAGCCCGACCGAATTCAGATTGATGCAGTTTTTTATGACGCATCCGGATAAAGTCTATAGCCGCACGCAATTGCTCGATCAAGTTTGGGGGCGTAGTGTTTATATCGAAGAGAGGACCGTCGACGTGCATATTAGACGATTAAGAAAAATATTGGCCGAATACGGGCGGGAAGAACTAGTGCAAACCGTACGCGGATTCGGATACCGATTTTCGCTGATCAGCTAAAACCCAATGAATCCATGGATTAGGGAAATTGCAACATTATCGCTACTGTTGCTTGCCGCAATCATTGTCGGTGTTTTGGGGGAAATTCTTGTGCCGATGCTGTTTGTAATCTTAGTGAGCATTTTGATTCGGCAATTTTATCAGATTTATCGATTCGAAAAATGGATAGACAACGGCGGTAGTGGAAAATATCCTAAGTCGACCGGTATTTGGGAGGCTATTTACTACCACGTTTATCGCATGAAAAAGCGCGAAAAAAAGCGCAAAAAAAAGCTCGGAAAAATGGTCGATCAATTTCGCAAATCGACTGAGGCCTTGCCGGATGCTGCTGTTGTGCTGGGTCCTAACGATGAAATCGAATGGTCCAACAAAGCGGCGATGAAAGTTCTGGGTCTTGACAAATCCGACAAAGGTCAGCGAATACCTAACTTGATTCGTTTTCCCGAATTTACCCGCTACTTGGATAATCGCAAATACGATGATGTGATCGTACTTCCTTCGCCAGTCGATGCGAATGTGATGCTTTCAGTACGTGTCGTACCTTATGGAGTTGGGTTGCGATTGTTGTTGGCGCAAGATGTTACGCAGCTGAAAAAAATGGAAATCATGCGCAAGGATTTTGTCGCAAATGTGTCTCATGAGCTGAGAACGCCACTGACGGTACTGAAAGGATATTTGGAGACGATCAAAGATATGGATGACGGCGAATCGGGCTTATTGAGCAATTCGATCACGCAAATGCAGAGTCAAACCGAGCGCATGGAGCATCTAGTCGACGATTTATTGTTGTTGACGCGACTGGAAACTCAAAAAAAGAAGGCGCAATGCGTCGATATTCCAGGTTTGCTAAGTAAAATATGCAGCGAAGGCGCTAGTCTGAAAAATTCGTCAGGACGTATCGATCTCAAACTGGATAGTCAAGCCAAAATAATCGGTGTGGAAGAGGATTTACGTAGCGCTTTTACCAATTTGTTAGTCAATGCCTTGAAATATTCGTCCGCAGACTCCATCGTCAATGTGCGTTGGTATGAGCATCAGGGTTGCCCGAGACTGGATGTGGAAGATCATGGCGAGGGCATAGCGGCATCCGAGATTCCAAGAGTCACCGAACGCTTTTACAGGGTTGATACCAATCTCAGTAAAAAACAAAGCGGGACCGGTTTGGGGCTAGCAATAGTCAAGCATGCGCTGCAAAATCATGAAGCTAAATTAGAAATAAAAAGCGAAGTCGGGAAGGGAAGTTGTTTTAGTTGTATTTTTCCTGGACGTTTGATTTGCAGGGATGAGAAGGATGTTGTTGCGTGAATCGCGGCTTGCCGTCGTTTGTAGTAACCCTTAATACTCCCTTTTGATTGAAAAACCGTCTAAGAATAACAGGTATGGGATCTGTCTATCGAGGACTATCGTGAACCTCAGTAATTCCCAGTTTGAACATATTTTCGCAATTTAGGGTGTGGAGCATGTCTGTCGAGGAACGCCGTGAACCCGTCCATGGGGGCTTGACGGCGGCTCCCTGCCGCCGATATCCTCGCCAAGCATGCTCCACACCCTTTTTTTATCCTCAAATTGGGAATTGCTGCCATGAACCCAGCACCTAAATTCCATAGTCCATTGGCTATGGAATTTAGGTGCTGGGTATACCTTTCGCACTTCAAATTTCGGCAGTGCCGGAGGAGGCCTCGGGGTGCTCGATAAAGGCTTTGCCAGCATGGAGCTGGCATAGAGCTACATGGATGTATTTACGGCGTTCTTTAACGGGTATCCCGAGGCCGAAATTTCATCTACGATGAGTATAAATACGTCCATGCAGGCCTAGGGCCTTTGCCGGACAGCCCGGCGACTCTCCTCAAGTATCGTCGAAATTTGGAGTGCGAAAGGTATAAATCGATCGCGGAGAATGCCTTTGGTATGTTTTCAATTAGATGACTGGGGCTGTAAGGCGGGAATTTCCTGAAGCGGTAAAGATTGATATTTCTCAAGTAAATATTGCTTTAGCCAGGTTTCGGTATCGACATCGGTTCGAGGAGTATCGTCGATTTTTTGCAGCCGCTGTTTCAACAAATGACGCGGCGTCAACAGCAGTTCAATATCGGACATCGCAACGAACTTGTCCGGGTGGGTATTGTTGCCATTTATAATGTTGAAAAGCTGATGCTTCTTTAATGACAGGCTGTCGATTAAATCTTCGCGAATATCAAGCATCAATGGAAGCAAATCGCTGCCGGTAAAGTCGTCTTCATGCAAGCATCGGAGTCGTTTTAGCATGTAGTTGATTGCGAAGCGGTAAATGTCCGACTCCCGGACGTAAAACCTCGATGCGGTGACTTGAACAGCGTTACGAAGACTGTTTTCTATTCGTAGGGAAATGATGTGTTTCAGTTCGCTCAATTTCACAATCCTTCTCTATTTGTAATTATTCATAATGAGTATTCTGCTTAAATTATTAGCTAAATTGCTTAATCCATCGATCAGGATTAATAACTCGGAAAATTTTGGTGCTGGTATGCTCTGATTGCAAATGCAGCTGGAACATACCGTTCTGTTGCAATCAATTTTATAAACCTAATAAAAATTATTTTGTCCATGAAACACTCGAAAATTGTCAGTTAGGATTTGATCGTAAATAACTTCCCTATTTTAAGGAGAGTTCGGTTGCTCGTTTGGCAGGTGTCGACGGCAGGGGAGGCTGCCGTCAAGTCTACACGGACGTATTCACCCGGCACCTAAATCCATAGCCCATTAGCTATGGTTAACTATTGTGGGTAATTTAAGTGCTGGGTTCACGGCGTCCTGTCAAACGAGCAACCGAACCCCAGCAATTCCCAATTTGGGGATCAAAAAGGGTGTGGGGTGTGCTTGGCGAGGATGTCGGCAGCAGGGAGCTGCCGCCAAGCCCCCATGGATGGGTTTACGGCGCTCCTCGACAGGCATACCCCACACCCTAAGATCGGCGAAAATGCTCAAACTGGGAATTGCTGACCGAACCCTCAATAAAGCACATGGTTCCAGGATGTTATTTATCACTAAATTCTTAGTTATACTTTTCAACTTATTCGTCCAATGGGTGATTCAAGAGATTTATGTAACCGTATGATTAATTATGTGTGTTTCGTGAATTTCTTGGACTGACTGCCGAATTTAGAAGAAATCAATACCCTGTAACATTCTTGGCTGAACAATTACAGAAAATTCACATGGATATTAGATAGATTCATCTATCTAAATTTAATATTAAATTATTACAATTTTGTGACAAAGTCTAAATGTGACATGTTGAAAAGATATGATTTTCTGCCTAGACAGAGAATTTGCTTCCTTTATACTCAAAAAAAATGGCTCACTTTATAAAAGTATACCCATCGCAGATCAAAATTCGGCGCCTGGGTGTCCGCTAAAGGACGCCGTGAACCCAGCACCTAAATTATCCAAGATAGTTAACCATAGCCAATGGACTATGGAATTTAGGTGCTGGGTGAATACGTCCATGTAAGCTCTATGCCTGCTCCATGCTGGCAAAGCCTTTATGAACGCCATGGATGGCGTGAATGTCGATTTTGCATTACGCCACGGATGGCGTGTATTAGGGCAATGCAGGAGCAATTGCCGAGGAGCGAAAATCGACCGGGCACCCCGATGCCTCCTCTGGCACTGCCGAAATTTGAAGTGCGAAAGGTCTATGGGGTGTTGCTAGCGAGGGTATCGGCAACAGGGCAGATTTTTGTTCCTCGGCAATTGCTGAGTTACAAGGATGTAATGAATGCAGAAAATGCAGGAGCATTTCTCTGACCTGCATCGCCAAAGCGCTTACTGTTGGTGCCATAATACACGCCATCCTTGGCGTTCGAGCGCTGCCGTACAGCCCCGTCCATGGATAGATTCAAGGCGGTCATCGATAGATACACCCCATATCTTTTCAGTCTTAGACCTTTTTTCGAAGAAAAGGGAGTAGTGGTTAAAGGAATAACATTTCAAAATCTCTAAAAAAAGGGCTTCAATAAAGCCCTTTTTGATCTTTATAAACTCTAAAATAAACACAGTTTTACATTTTTTCGCCGTTATTTATTTTGAGGTTGTTAAATAAGTACACCGAACTAGATGAAATGATCGACCTAGCCGGTGTACTTTAACGATTAATTACATTCAGCGGATTCCGCAACCGTAATGTTTTCCGTCAATATTGTCGTTTGATTGCTTGCATCCCTGATCGTAACGGTAATATTGTAAGAACCAACTTCTTCATAGTAGAAATCCTCAACGTTGTAATTCGTAACTCCGGAATTGAGAGTAACCGGTCCCGTAATTTCGCCATCGCCCCAATCTACGGTAATAGTGTAGGGTTGAGATCCTCCTTGTATATTCGACAAGAGCAATACGGTTGGGTCGTTTAGAGTCACGTCATCGGTTTCTAAAGTGGCGCTGATATTACCGCTTGCTTGAGGATTGACTGTCACGTTAACCGTTGCGGACGATGATCCGGCGCTATTCGTTGTCGTGAGTCTAAAAGTCAACACGGTCGGTGTGGCGACGGTCGGTGCGGTAAATCCGGCTGAAGCACTGCTTGGGTTGGACAGAGTCACTGACGGTCCGGCAGTTTGTTCCCATGTGTAACTGTCGATGGTTCCTGTGCTTCCAGTGCCGTTAAGCGTTACGGACGCTCCCGATGTGACCGTTTGTGCGCTGCCGGCATTGGCTACCGGAGCCGCCTCAATAGGATTGACGGTGACTCTGACCGTATCTTCCGATGAGCCCGTGCTATTTGTTGTAGTTAATTTAAAAGTCAAAACGGTGGCTCCAGTAACGGTTGGCGCAGTAAAGCCGGTTGTTACGCTATTTGCATCGGATAAGGTAACCGATGGACCGGAGGTTTGTTCCCAAACATAGCTGTTAATGGTGCCCGTACTTCCCGCACCGCTTAAATTAATAGAGGCGCCTGAATTTACAGATTGGTCGCTACCGGCATTGGCGACTGGGGAGGCTAGTCCTTCGGCTACGGTTATAGAAACGTTAGTTCTGTCTATGGCTCTGTCGTTATCCCGAACGAACAGTTCAAAATCCAATGTAACCGGAGAGGTTTGATCGGGACTGGTAAATGTAAATGAAGCAAGCTCTGCTCTTCGGTTTGTCAATCTGACTTTGGCGCCTCTCGGTAATTGATTTCTTTTAGTCAAGAGCTTCCATCGGTATTGAATAATTTGTCCGTCATCGGTACTGCCGGATGCGTTTAGGTCAATTCCTGATGAAGCTGCCTCCCAAGTTACCGAGCGATTCGGCCCGGCATTCGCGATAGGCGGATTATTGACAGGTAGAACTCGGACTGCTACACGTCTTTTTGCAGTTGCTCTTCTGTCATCGCCATTATCGGCTTCCAATTCGAAGCGTAATCTGAGCGGTTTGGAACGTTTATTGGTTTTTTCAATAGTCGGCGCAGTGAATGAGGCGATAGGAGTATTGGGATTATTAATGACGACATCGGGGCCTTGTACTTGTCTCCACGTATATGTCAATTCTTTACCGTCAACATCAAAGGTATTGCTGCCATTCAAAGTAACAACTGTGCCTTCATCAACCGGCGCAATCTTGTCGATTCTGACTTTAGGTGGGGCAGCTTCAGCAACTTGTGAAAGAGACAATGAACTGATGGCAATCATTAAGCCAATCAATAGCTGCGATTTAGAATTGCGTTTGAAACAGTTAGTTCTGCCTCGGTTTTCCTTATGAGGCTTAATGTTTACCGGTTCTAGTGAACCCGATGATAGGTCTAATATGGTCATAAAACATTCCTTAAAACTTTAGTTAAAATTGGAAATAAGTAGCGATTTTGCTTTAGAAGAGTGCAGGCGTTGAACCGGGCCTATATAAAGCGATAGAAATTGTCGGCTAAAATAGAATGTCATCGCGAGCGCTCAGACTTAGTAGCTAGTGGAATAAGCAGGTCACCTTAAGATTCAGATGTTTCAATGGAATTATGCCAGCGCAATATGACAGCTCGGTGAAGGAATCATGACATTAATATGACAAAATACGCTGTTGCCTAACAAAGGAGGTCGTATCAGACATCTTCATCGCCAAAACCGATGATATCGACACTGATGATTCCCTGCGCTCCAGCTTTGTCCATTTGTTCTTTGGCTGATTTGGCAACATCCGCGCTATCGTCTATGGCTTGCGCTATGCTGGCCGCCACATTACTGACATTACCGAGGCCTGCAGCCAAACTTCCTGTCGAAGCGGTTGGTACGCCGACCGATACTCCGCCGACATCGATATTGTCGGATCCAACGATGGCTGTCGCACCCACGGTGACGTCTTTACCTCCAACCCCTGCTTCCGAAGCATCGATAATGCCTTGAAGCGCAAACAATAAGGCATCGCCTTGACTGCCGTCAGGCGCCATGTTCGCTCGGATACCGCTGCCAGCCACGGCAGGCGGTAATTCAATGATTATGTTGCCTTCACTGTCGAATCGAATGATCGGAGCTGGGGCCGCCAAGGCTGTTTTTGCTCCCCTACCGGCATCGATGTTGCCGTCCGTCGAACCGATTAAGATATCGCCGCCGCCGAGCGTCATGACTCGGGTCGTATTCACTTGAAAATCGTCTCGGACAATCGAATGCACGGCACCTTTTTTGATGGCTACGACACCCAGTTGCGATGCATCTTTGGCACCACTGGAATTAACCGCCAAACCGGCATTGATGCCGCCATTGGGCGTCAATAAATTGATGTCGCCGCCATCGGTGCTGTGTATTTTGCTGAAAAACATCGAAATATCGCCGGTTTGGGTTTTGTTTCTGTCTTTAGAAAATGCATCTTCCAAGATACTGCTGGCCGAAGCTCCTTCTCTGAAAACAGTGCCATTGACGGGATCGATCGTATAATCTTGGCGACCGGCCAAAACGGTGGTTCCCGGAAATAGCGTTTCGATGGCAGCTAGAAGTTCAAACTGCGCTCTATCCATTTCTAGTTTGAAATTGAACCGGGTTTGGGTATCGCTAGCGCTATCGAAGCTGTTTTTAGCAATCGAAAAACGATTACCGTAATTTTTCATGAGTCCGTTGAAGGTTTCGATCAAGTCCGCTAAATAAGGTGCGTTGAAATGCGATCGTTCAACAGCCGGCAAGCGTGCAAAGGCTGCTCGCGCCAGATCCACTGTCAAATCGTCATTGCCGGTGATTCTTCGCATATAGTCGGCAACCGCAAGCTCGTAACTTTCGTAAAGGCTTTCACCATTGCTTAGGTAGCTTTTCATAAAATCCGGTGCCGCGAATTGGGTTTGCGCTATTCCTGCAATCACATTAATTGCAGCACCGTCCTCCGCTAATGCCGTGTTGACTTGATTGCCCGTAGTCGTGATACCTTCGGAAGAACCCAAGTCGACATGTCGTCCGGCCATTAATGTCAAACGGCCCGGACCCGAAACCTCCATACGTTGAACAACATTAACCAATGCTCCGGTAGCGGGATTTCGAACGATGTCGAATTTGAAATCGCGGCCGGCCGATACGATCGATTCGGCATCTTCGATATTATGCTGAAATTGCAAGCTGACATTACGAATATCACGGCCGGCCGACACTTGTGTCGGTTTCGCCATAATGAATTGGAAAGGGTCCTTGCCCAGGATATCGCCAACGTCTGTGCTGATCAGAGCCGGTATAGGATCATTAATATGATTTGGAATCGAAGCATAGATTTTGTCCGGCTCGTTACTGATACCGGACAGTACCAATCTCAGCCTGGCGTCGTTATAGTTGGCGGCAGGATTCAATACCGTCGGCAATAGATTCGGGTTGGTGTCCGACATGGTCACATTCACGGCATTGCCATTGCTGGCGGTTATGATATTATTCGCGGCAAAAAGCTCAAATTGACCGATTTTGCTCGGATACATGATCAAGCCGTTTTTAAATATGATGTCGTTTGATAAGGCGTAGGCCTTCAATGTTCCGGGGGCCACCGATAGAGCGTCTCTGGCTGCGCCGTCGAAGCTGATCAGAGCGCCGCGTTGGAAATTCATTAAATCGACTACCCCGGAAACATCGTTGCCGAGGCTGATGTTTCCGGTAAGCGAAGTCAGATTGACTGCACTGTTCTCACCGTATCTAAAGAAGATCGATAGTAAGTCCGGGCGTTTATTGGCCGGTTGCGACAAAATCATCGGATCGATAATGGCTTGTAGGGCGATATCTTTGCCGGCAGTAATGTGATATTGGGCATTGCCCAAGGCCAATATCGGATTCATTTCCGCAATACTGACGGTCTTGAACGAGCCGGCATTGAGCGAGCCGGCAACATTAAAGGTCGCCGTACCGTTATCGACGTAATAGATGCCGCCTTTTAGGTCACCTCCGGCGTAGATGTTTAGGTTTCCGCCGCCATTGATCTCGACTTCATTGGTCAAGTAATTTTGATTATTAAAGTCGTTCGGATCGACTCTTTGTCCGACTTGCTTGCCGGTGGTTGGAATGACCACGGAGAGATCGCTAACCGTACCGCCGGCTGTGATAGTGATATTGCCGCCGCCCAAGGCGCCAACATTTTGCCGGTAATCCGGCGCGATGCCTGAACCGGTTCGCGTACCAATTGCGATACCCCAAGCGGTCGGTCTTTCCCCCGTGTGGGTTTCGTTTCGGGACCAATTGCCGGTTCTAAGTAGCCAATCCGAGGCGATTTGATTGGTCACCGCGCCGCGAATATCGCGTCCAGAGCTGAAGCGGATATCGCCGCCGTCTTTAGGGTATTCGACATAAAAATTGGAAGCCACGCGTATCAATGGAAACCCGAAACGATCCTCATCGTCCGGCCTTCCTGCCGTGTACACGACCGATTTATCGTTGCCGTAGACAATGTCGCGTCCTGCGCTGAAATCGATGGACCCGGTGCCTGTGCGAATCTTCACATCGTTGAAGAGGCGCATATCGCCGAAATTCAGATTGTCCGCGGCCACTACCATTTTCGTATCTGAAGAATTCAGGTCCGCGCCGGCAACGAAGTTGTAACTCCATGAACGCCCGGGCTGCAACATATCGATCACAGGCCTCGAGAAGGTAGGCGTCACCTGAAGTACGCCATTTTTGAAAGCGTCGCTTACGCCGTTTTGGAGCAACAAATCTCCACCTGCTCGCAGGGTCAAATAGCCGGGTGTTTGTTCGGATCCATAACGCCAATCGACTAAATCCCAGTTGGCGGCCAAGGTGAGATTGCCTTCCGATTTGACCTCTATTCCGGGAGCTAATTCGAATCCCGGTCCGAATGCCGTTGTCGAAACGCTATTCATGTACGAAGCGGTATCGTTTCTAATGCTATTGATTGCTGCAGCGTCCAGTCTGTTGAGGTTGTACTGTGCGACTGCTTCGATGACGACGTTAGAATCGCCGACAATGGTGCCGGGGGCAATCGGGGCGACATTAACCTGTCCTGCCAGGCGTTCGGCACGAATATGCACATCGCCTTCGCGGCCTCCATTGGCGGAGACATCGATCGATGCGCCATTCTGAATGCTGATACCGCCTCCGTTAGTCGAGGTGAGTCTGACCTTGCCGCCATCGCCTGATGCTTCGGTGGCGTTGGCATGCAATCGTGCACTTCCGGACAAGGTTAGTCTGCTATGAGCATTGAGTTCGATGCTACCGCCATGTTGGCCGCTGGCATCGAGCGTGCCTGCAATTGTCAATGCGCCTTTGTCGACGGTTAATTTGATATCGTTCGCGCTTATCGAATCCTCTTCACCAATGACTAGGTTGCCATTTCTCAATCGTAAATCTATTGCTCTGCTAAAACCGGAATCCACCAAGCTCTGATTCATCAAGCCGAACGGGTTACCGCCCATGCTGCCGAGGTCGAGCCGAACCGCCCCCCCCTCGGCCTGATTACCTCCCATCGCGTTGATCGTGCCATTCAAATTGACCAATCCCGTGGTTGCGGAAAGTGCAAGCGATCCTGCCGACATTTGTGGGCTGATAGCATTCAACAATAGTTGACTACCGGCTTCGGTGTTAATGTTCTGCCGCGCGGTCAAATCGATACGTCCGGCTGATATCGGAGCCGATTCGCTTAAACCCGCTCTTACCATTGTTCCGGACACATCAATGACGGCATTCTCTTTGAGGACAATATCGCCTGTTTTGGCATTCGCTTTTACGATACCGCTGTTGAATTGTAATGGCGTATCGATGACGACATGGCCTGCGTTTAAATTGAACCGTGCTCCAATACCCGGTTGCGAATCCACAGAGCCGGCTTGGTTGTGATTGAGCGCTAAGCGATAAGTGTCGGCATCGATCCTGGTTTCGGAACCTGAAGTACCGGTAATAAAGCCTGTTGTGATCGTTGTGTCGGCCAGAGTGTTGAGTGTGTTTACACTAGAACCGATTAACGACTCGGCTAGATTCAAATTGATATCATTGAATCCCGACAAGGTAAAGTCGCCTCCAGCCAATACTAGATTGTCGGCAGCGATCGACAAGGAGCCCGTCCCGTTGCCTTTTTCGGTCTGCACTGACTTGGATGCATTGGTCAACGTGACGGTATCGGCAGAAAGACCGGCGGATTTGCCGGAATTGTCAAAACCGGCAATACCTTTTGTAGCGATCGTCAAAAGATTGAATTCGATCGGCATTAGTTCGAGCTCGTCGTTTCTGAGCGCTAAACCCGAAGCATCGGTGCGGTAAACGCCGCCATAAATGTTCAAGTTGCTGCGGCTGGTCAGCACCAGTTGTTCGACATTCAATTGACTCAACTGCCCGTTATCCAACGAAAGCCCGGGTAGATTTTCGCTTACTTCACCGATATTGATGGCTTCAGCGGCAATATTTAATGACTTGCCGGCATCCAACACGCCATTCATTTGTAGATTCCGGGTCGAATCCAAGAGTATCGAACCGCTCGGAGCCAAGGTTTGAGCATTGTCGCTGATCAACAGATCTCCTTTCAGACCTTGGGTGCCCGTTCTGACGATTTGCGCTTGCGCATCGCCGGAAACGCGTAACAGGGCACCGTCTCCCGTGGTTGTCAAAATCTGTCCGGGTGCCGAGCTGTCTTTGCCGCCTGCTGCCACGATTTGAGCACCGGCTTGGAGTTCAATCCTGTCCGTGGCGCCTATAATGATTTCCGAACCTTCGAGGCGGGTTCCTTCGGCGATTTCGACAGTTTTGGACTTGACGTCGAGTTTGATCGCACCGGTCTCACTGTCGATTGTTCTGATACCGCCTAAAAATAAGCTGCCTACGGTAAAGGTATCGAGATCGCTTACACTCAGTTCTACGAGGCTTGCAGCGCCTGTCTTATCGTTGACCACGGCGATGTTGTCGGCAATGACATCGACCAAACCTGCCAGCCCGCCGTTTTTGGCGTTGGCGAGAACGGAAGGCAATTCTAATTGTGATTTTGCGTTGAACAGCAGCGATCCCGCATCTTCAGGTAAGCGAGGAATCGGCGATTCTTTACGCTGTGCTTGTTCGACAAAAAATTGATTGGCTGTGGATAGGTCCAATTGTGAACGAGTCAAGGCAATTTTGCCGGGTTCGACGGCAAATCCGGACCAGCTCTGGTCCTTGATGTTGGTGCCGCTGATCGCTCTAAATCCTGCCACGACTGGGGCACCGTCTAAATTGACCGAACGGCTGCCTTGGGCCATATTGACGCTGTCTTGCTGAGGTGTTATCAAATAAGCTCCGGGAAGCAATGCATAGCGCGCAGGTAATAGCGTGTAATATCCGGCTTTTAAACCGCTCCCTTCACCCAAATAAATGCTGTCGCCGATCGACAAACCCGAACCGGGAAATTCCAGCGGGTCGAACGGTGCGTAACCGGAATGGTTGGGCAAGACCGCAAAAGAATTACCGGTAGCTAAGACATCGGCGGAACCGCCGATGCCGGGGATGAATTCGTAGGCCAGCAAATCGCCGCCCCCGGAAATATCGATAACGGCGCCTTCGTCATGTTGAATTCGGTCCGCATTGACGGTTATTTTTTTGGTTGGCGTTTGCACGATCAGATTTTGATTATCGATCGGATATAACCATTCCAAACCGGCTTCCGTGACACCGAACGGAATAATTTGATCTTCGGCGGATACCGAACTCAAACTGTTTGCGCCGAAATGAATCGTTTGAGATGCATCGAATGTTAATTCGCCGAAAGGCACTTTAATGGCGCCGTCATGCTGAATGTTCGGAGCTGTGACCGTCAATTTTGCATAGGCGGATAAGATCGGTCGAGATTGATCCCCGCTGCTGAACGCAATGCTTCCGTTAGGATCGCCTTTTACAGTCAATCTGTAATCACTGAGCGTTGTCGGATAGACTTGATCGGCCTTAAGGTTCAACGCCGAATACGTCGAAAATTCACCCAAATAGTCGCGTTGCGTAAACAATGTGCGAATGCCGCGTAAGCGAATATCGCTATCCGCGTTCAGATCGACTTGCTTGAATCCGGAAGTAAAAACACCTCCAAATAGTTCGATTAGGTCGGCATTGACCTGAAGATGGCCGTCTCCACCCGTTGGGTTGCCGGTCGCACGTCGAGTTCGGCTCGAGCCTAGAGACGCATGCGCCGCATTGAAAACGACCGTGCTAGTATCGTTTTCCGATAGTCTTTGCCAAGCCATTTTTGGGCTGTCGAAGTTTACGGCATGTTGTAAATCCAAATGGATATCACCCTGAAAGCGAATTTCGCCGTCCGCTTGCACGTTCAAATTTGCAAAACCGGAATCAGACACTTGTTGGGCTGCTATAAAGCCTTGTCTTTGCAGTCCGGTTGGAAGCGCATCGCCGTATTGGCTGAAGGAGGCATCAAAAAATTCATTCTTAGTTTGGGAGAAATTGAGAATGCCCGGTTTTATCGGAAAGTTAGGAATCACTCCTTCTTCAACGGGGATTTCTCTGAGGGTGTCGTCTAGACGGACCGTTAAAGTACCGCCGGACGTGCCGGGCGCTTTACCGCCTTTGGCCAGCATGCCGCCTTCGATGAAAATGGCTTCGGCGCTGCTGATGGTAATAGTTCCTCCGTGCGATCCAACTTTTTCCGTACTGAAGGTAATATTTTCCGCGCCGGGCAATAGGCGAGGGCGGTTTAGCAAGGCTTCCGTTCCCGATACATCGATCTGCGAACCTCTGTTGGAGGCTATGTAACCGCGGGCGGCGGTTAAATTAACGTTTCCTCCATTGTGGACGATGCCCGTTTTGAGCCCGAACGCATCGGTCAACGTCATCGCGATACCGGAAACATCGATTCGCGCATTGTCGCCGAGCCAAAGTCCCTGGCGGGGTTGATACAATGGGTCCAGCGTCGGTAAGCCTTGCGGCGGAATGATGCTCAAGGCTACGTTACCGCCGTTTGCTTTGATCGATCCATCGAAAAATAAAGACGAATCGGAGACTAACGAGACGTTGCTCAAGGCATCGGCAGTGATCTTGACGTTCTTATTAACGATTAAATGGCTATTAGGGTTCGGATTGATGCTGTGAACCGATTGCAAAGTTAAATTGCTCGGTAGGCGGTCGATCGCAGGGAGCTTGCCCAGTCGAGATATTCCGGCAATGCTATTCGAGCTGCTACGATTAATGGCATCGCCATTCAATAAACGATTAGTTTGTTGCAGTTTGATTTTAACGCCTTCGTCAACGACCAAGCCGTTGATATTGGCAGTCAGAATATAATCGGAAAAACCGCCTTTTCCGAAAAAATCGGCTTCGAGTTGTAAAGGGCGTAGCCCTTCCAATTCTTCTTCGCGTCTGCGTAGAATCGCAATCGCATTGGCCTCCAGTTCAAGCGTGCCGCCTTGACGAATAGCATAGGCGCTGAGCGCGCCGTCCAATGTTATGTTGGAACCTGTCGTTTCTGCTTCGGCGTGAAGATGGATACCCCCGGCTTTACCGTCTTGAATATTGCCGCTCGTTTGCAACCAAGCTCCCCCTCCGACGTCGATGCGGCTGCCTTTCAGAATATCAATATCGCCATTGGCGCGGGCAATAAAGCTACCGCCATCCAAAGTAATCTTATTGTTATCCAATAGATCGAACGGTGTGGTTAGATCGTTGACCCAACCACCTTGAAGATCGATCCTTGCATTGCTGCCGAGTGAAATCGCACCGGATAGTCTGCCTTGGGTTCGGGCATTCAAATCAGTGGCAAGATTTACCTGAGCGCCAGCGCCTTTGATTTCACCGCCGATAGTGATAGCCCCGCCTTGTAAATTCAATTGAGCGCCATCGGCTAATTTAAGTCTACTACCGTCGGAAACAGTCACGGTACCGTGCGCCAAAACTGACAAGTCCATGATACCGCTTTGTGACAGCGGTTGAGTACGCAGCACCAAAGGGGTGAATCGACTATCGTTTGAGGAAGGGAACGGCTGGTTTAAGTCGACATTAACCGTCGAATTTGTCAAGACATTGGCGAATACCACTGCTTGATCGACTTCCGAAGCGGAGCGCATGTCGATCGTCAACGTGCCGCCCTTGGGGCGTTCCGCCAAGGTGCGTTGTAATCGGCCGCTGACGGTTGTGCCGTTTAACTGACCCTCCAGGATGACATTGGGACTGGCAATGGTCAGACTGCCTGCATCATGGCCGTCGGTATAGCCGGCTTCTTTGCGTGCCAAGGCAAACGGACCTTCGGTAATCCAGGCTTGCTCAACGCCCCATTTTTTATGGTTTTTGACGACTTTTCCGTAAATGCCGTCGTAGCGCAATGACGGATGCGCTTCGCTGATATCGAACACGCGGCCATTCGAGATTAATTTCGAAGTGCGGATATAGCCGTCTAAAAATTTTACCGCGCCGCCGGAAAAATCGAGTATGGCATTGTCTTTAACAATGGTATCGCCTTCTGAGCTGAGGTTGATTTCACCGCCTTTAGCCAATCGTTCACCCAAAGGACGCTCGATAGCATCGATAGCGGGTTGAATGTTGGCCAACGGCGTACCGGCTCGAATATCGACAAAAATGGTTTCACCAAATAGCACTCCATTTCGCTGTAGCGGTGCATCACTCAGTTGGTTCAAACGTAATTCGACTGCGACGACATTGCTCTCCATCGGTTTGACAGTAGATTTTACGCCGGAAACATCGATTTTAGCGCCGGAATCGATCAAGATACGGCTGTCATTTCGGTTGGCCGAGGCTTGCAGAGGGTTTGACGGGTTTTGGGTTGCTACGACATTGATTTTTCCGCCCGGCAAGTTGACTTGCGAACCGCTTTGAAAATGAACCTTGTGCGCCATGATGTCGATTTGCGAGAGCGGCTGAATCTGTTCGTCGATTGCAGTCAAACCGGTGTCCAATTCCGGCAAAATCTCGGTTTGGCTGTTTTCTCCAAGACGGACGGTGGCCGACGTTCCTAAATCGTCGCCAGTATCAGTAGCGCGTGTAGTTCTGCTGGCTTGCATGGCATAACCGTCAGGCGTTTGGAATGTCGTGGCTCCTTCTCTGGCGATTAGGCGAACCTTGCCATTGATGTTCATTGAGGTGCTAGCCGAGACTTTGCCTTTTTGATTGACGGCAAATCCCACTAAGCTGATCGTGCCGCGTTTAGAGGCGATGCTACCTAAATTGTTGATTTCGCCTCCGGTTTGTACTTCAACCAATAACCCCTCGTTGCCGGCCTCTTGTAAATAGACCCTATCGGTTGCGGCAGCCAACACGACTTGCCTGTCGTCGGCTTCGATATTACCCTCGTTAGTAATAGTCGGCGCAATGATCAAGATATTTTGGCCTTCGGTTGACTTGATTTGGGCACCTTCATCGACGTTTATTGCAATTTTGATTTTGTTGCCATCTTCATCGAGTCTAAAACTACCGTCTTCGTTTTTTATATAAAAGTCTCCATTGCCATTGAAGGCTGCCGTTCCATTGTTGGCAAAAACCTTGGTGATACCTTGGTCGAAAACATCATCGGTTATCGCTAGCGTCGAGGCTACCAAACCTCTAACATCAACTTTCGAATTTTTACCGAATACGAATCCATTGCTATTAACCAAATAGACCTGACCGTTGGCTGTTAGTGTTCCCAGTATACGGCTAGGATCATTTTGAAAAATCCTGTTCAACGCAATGGAGTTCGCACCAGGTTGTTGAAAGTGTACGGAATGATCCTGGCCGATATTAAAACTTTGCCAGTTTAGTATTGCTCTATCGGTATGCTGATCGATGCGCATGTGGTTGCCGGTAATCGATGCAGAGGCATTACCCATGCTGGCCCAAACCGGGCTTGGGACCGGCAGGTTTCCTGCCGCATGCGTTGCCGCCAATGGATAAATTCCGATCCCGCCGAGCATCGCAATCCTGACGCAAGCAGCGATGGGACTTAGCGTGAAGCCGGTTGAGACACTCTGAGATTTTTTGCTGGTTTGTTGATTAGCCATGTTCATTACCTTTAAAATTCGGCAGCGACTCTAAAATGCAGCCGGGGGTCACCGCTTTCGATCGTGCCTTGCGAAATAAACGGAAATGCCACGTCCAGATTGGCAACCAAATATTTCCACGCTTGAAACCGAAGGCCGACGCCGCCGCTGGCCAAATTAATTTTGTTATCGATACCGGGCAGTGCGCTTTTTATCCAACCTCGTCCGGCATCTAAAAAGACCAGGCCCCGAAAGGTATTGACGGCTTCCCAGTCGCTGTCAAAAGGGAGCAATCTCGGCGAATATAATTCGATCGAACCTTGCACGCCGTCATCTGACAGTACTTGAGTTTCAAAGTAGCCACGAACACTGTCATCGCCGCCGATCGAGTATTGTTCGTTACTGATAATAGGCGAATCGGCGATTTGACCGGATATGCGGCTGACAAAATCCATTCCCCAAGGCAGGTTGTACTTATAATCGATGCCGCCGTTGAGCATCAGGTAATTCGGTTTGGCCAGAAAGCGTTTGTCGGCAAACTCCTGCTCATCGTTACCGAGGCCGCGAATTGAAAAATTCACGCCTAAATTGAATGACAGCAGGGAGTTCTCATCGCTGACCGTACCGTTGTATTGAGCCATGAACGGTAAATAAGTGATCGGAGTTTTTAAGGTGTCGGCCCCGAGTAAATTGAGGTCTTCGGCAAAGGACTTGTAATCGACGCCAAGAGTAAAGCTGTGTGAATAATGATCTTTGCCGGTCAGCGGTAAAATAAATCGGGCGCCGTAAATATCGCCGGTGCCGATGACCGATAAGGCGCCGGCGCTGGCAATTTGCGAATCCGAGGACGAACTGACCGCATACAGAGCGAGTTTGGCATCGGTATCGAGCAAGGGCATGACATAAGTGCCGACGAAGACTTCGACTTCTTCCGGCTTTTCGGGCGAGGTCTGATACATGAATGAGGCGCTATGGAATTTTTGCCATAAATTATCGTAGCGTAACGATGCGATCGTCCTTAAGCGGCTAGTATTGGCGACATTTCTGCCGTTGACTTCGACTTTGCCGTGAATGGGCATGCTGTCTTTGACTTTTAAATCCACCTCGACTGTGCCGGGCGTTTCGCCGGCTCGTAATATCGGCACCACGCTTCGGTCTGACGATTCCTTACCTAGGTCAGCTAACTGCTGTTGCATGACTTGAATATTAGGCACTTTTCCTTCGGCTAATTCCGGAATTTTGGCTTTGATACGACCCAATGAGAAATAACGCGAATCGGTCACGCGTAAACGGGATACCTTGCCCTCGGTCACTTCCAAATACACCACGCCTCCGACGACGTCCTGCTCCGGAATGTCCACGGCGACTGTTTGGTATCCTTGACTGTGATAGATTTTTTCCAGTGAGGCGCGGGCTTGTTCCACGGTATCGATGCTCTTATCTTCGCCTAGAAAAGGGTAGACTCCCAGTTCGATGGTTTTACGGTCCAGCAACGTATTGCCTTTGACTCTAAGCTCCCATAGGTCGAAGTGATTTTCGTCTTCGGCAAGTGTTATTGAGCTTGTTAAGCACATAACCACGACAACTAACCAACGAATCGTCGAAAAAACCTTTTTAATCATAGAATTGTTAGCATGTTACAAACAGGACAGCCCCCGCAGGACGGAGGCTGTAAATAAAGGTGCATCCTTGCTCGGCCTATTGCAGACACGTATTCCAGAGGGGTGGTTAGGATTAGAGGATTACTTATAAAGGCTTGTCGGAATCGATTTTCAACAACACCGGGACATTACAGTTATCCAATAGACCGCCCGCGGCATGCGAATAACCTATGACCGGAGCGTTTTCATCGACAATGTGCGAGAAGGGGTGACCGTTACTGGCGACCGCCAAATAACCTGATTTTCCGAAAGTATAGCTGGATGTTTGATTGAGAACGCTGGCAACCGTTGTTGGGTTGGCGGCATCGACTACGATTTTTTCAATGATTGCCAACGTATCGCCGGATGGTGAACCTGCACCGGTTTTACGCCATTGGAAAGTCGGCTCCACCCAATCCATATAAGTGCCGTTGGCCGCATTTTTCAAAGTGGGCGCATAACCGTCGATTTTTATGAACTTATAGGCAAATGCGTTATTGGCATTTTTTTCCAAACTTTGTTGGCCGATTGCCCATGCGGTCACTGCTTGTCCATTGATGTTGCTGTTTAAACCGCTGGTATTGGTGCCTTTGCCGAAGTCATCCAAACATCTGTCCATATTGCCGGAACCGGAGTTTTCGAAAACGCGGGGACCCTCAAACGGATTATCATCGGAGATTTCCGGATCCGAAACCATCGGCTCCATCGCGCAGCGCGTACATGGATGGTGCAGGAATTTCGCATATTGTTGGGCGCCGGTACCGGAACCGTCGACCCTTTTGCAGTAATGCATCAGATCACTCTGTGGTGGAGTGACGCCGGGATATTGGGTCAGTGGATGATCAACGCCGTCTTTCGTGACGATGAATTCATCCCAGCTTTTGATTTGGCCCGTGATCAATGAAGCGACTTGCTGTTTACTCAAAGAGGGCATACATTCTTCGGTATATTCACCCTTGGAACAGGAGCCGGGCAGTTCTCCCCGGTCTATCTGAACGGTTTGCAACGCATCATATAAACCATTGGTTACCGGCACACCAAAAATCAATGCAGCTACCGCTCTGACTTCCAGTGCTTGGATGCTACGCTGTGTCATCGGTTTGAAACCCTTCGGCGTATTCCGGCCTCGGAACATAAAAGGGTCTACATCGGAAATACCGATATTGGGATGTCTTGGTGTCAAATCGCCCGGGTTGTTGATGGTGCATGTCCATTTTTTTCCGCCGGGAGCGTCTTGAGTACAGTTGTTGTTAAAGATATTCAATGAATCCAGTTGCGACTCTTCGGCTAACGGGTTGACGCCTTGTGCCGAACCGCCCGCCGAGCGTTTGATGAACAGGACTTTTTTTGGCGCCGACAGTCCAGGGACATTAGCCGGGGTCAAGGTGCAAAAGAAGGCTCGGTAACCGGCACCATTATTGGGATCGGTGTAATAATCGGTGTCTTCGCAAATATTGTTGAACATACTAGTCATGGCATTGTCCATTGCGGTAGCGCCGGACATGAACAGCTCCAGGTCGGGCGTGTCGCTAGGCGTCCAGGCCTGTGCCGCGCCGGAAAACCCGGTTAAAGAAAGAGCCGCTAAAGCAGCCGTTAAAGCATGTTTTTTCATGATTAAATTCTCTTAAGAGTTAATGGAAATGGTTGCAAATGTAAAAATTCACACGGGCCTTTGGATATTTAAAAAGCTCTCTAAAAGACACTTTCAAACAAGTTCTTAAAAGAGCAGCGGTGAGCTAATAATTTGCTTTGACTAAATGTCTTTACGGAACAGCCCGTATTAAGCCACTCGACTTAGGAGAATTTTTTCACAACAATGAGTCTATAGTTTTACAGTTGTGTTAAAAATTGATGAAATGTATTACGTTTGCGATGATTTTTCGTACCTGTCGTTGCTTTGAATCATCTTTAATTCTTTTTATTCGAGCTTGATAACTGTGTTTCGAGTTGCCTGTCACAATTTTTTTATACCTTATTATTAAGATCGACGCATTTTTTCCGAAATTAGATCGTCATACTGCTTAATCCGTCATAATCGTGTCATAAATCTCTGAAATAATTTTGCTTTAAGTTAAGCAATAGAGAGCACCAATGAAACGATTTGGATTTTTGTTATTTTTTTTGATGCTGATGCCGCAAATGGCCTGCGCATGGTGGAACGCCGATTGGAGTTACAAGAAAAAAATAGATCTGGATCTCAAGCAGGCGGGAGTTAGCGTTCCGGAAGATGCCGTGGCATTGATTCGTTTACACACCGGCAATTTCGCCTATTTTATGGATATAGCGGATTTGGGTAAGGATATTCGCTTTATGGCGGGAGACGACAAAACGCCGCTGAAGTTTTATATCGAAAAACTGGACTCAATCAATGAAATGGCATTGATTTGGGTCAAATTGCCGAAGGATATTGCAAAGGCACCGGAACCTACCCTGTATATGTATTACAGTAATCCTCTGGCGCCTGACGGGCAGGATGCGGCCGGTGTTTTTCCTGTCGATCAAGTCTTGAGCCTGCCTTTTACTAAGGATGGCGTTGCCGACATGACCGCTTATGCGAATAATCCGTCCGAAGCGACTGCCTCGGCAGGAGAAGGCGGCTTGATTGGGCATTCGGGAGTTTTTGAAGGGGAGCAAATCGTTCGGATACCGGCTTCCGCGTCTTTACTGACGGCTCCCGATCCCGGTTGGACTTTGTCTACATGGTTGAAAATCGATCAACCGAATGAAGATGGTGTGGTCTTTCAAAGAACCGGCGCGACAGGAAGCCTGGCTTTATCTGTTAGAGAACAAATGGCGAATTTAGAACTTGTCGATGCTTCCGGTGGGGTGCAAACTTTTCCGGTTTCTATACCCTTAACTCCGGGCAGTTGGCATCATTTTGCCGCAATCATAACTGCCGATAAGGTAGTGATTTATTTGGACGGAGCCGAGGCCGAATCATTTCCGGTCATGATTCCTGATTTGGACGGCGATATTACCATTGGCGCCGATGCCTATGGCGCGCGCGGATTGGTCGGCGCGATCGATCAATTAAGTGTTTACAAGTCTCCGCGTTCGGCAGAAGCGATCAAATTCGATGCATTGATGCAAGGGCAGGCTTCGCCGTTATTGGTGTACGGCGAAGATTTATCGCCGGAATCGGAAGGCGGCGGTGGGTCGCATGTGATGTCGACGATGCAGCATGTATCGCTCGATGGGTGGATCATCATCGGAATATTGGCGGTGATGTTGGTTATCAGTTTTTTGGTGATGGCCGCGAAGGCGTTGGTCTTGATCAAAAATCATAAAGAAAACAGAAACTTCGAAGACGAGTTCATGAAGTTGAAAACCGCCGAGATCGAAGCATTGAATCACGAAGATACCGAAGATGACGAAGCGGTCAATGCCTCGCCATTGTTGGCTTCGTTGACCGGTGGGCATGATCGTTTTACAGGGTCTTCCGTTTACCGGTTGTATCATGTTGGGATCGAAGAACTGCACAATCGCCTTGCCAAGAGTGTCGGCGCCGATGTTGCCGAGGCGTTTGTCACCGATAAAGGCATGGATTCGATTCGAGCAGCGATGGAATCTTGTTTGATTCGAGAAACGCAAAAACTCAATAGTCTGATGGTGTTACTGACAATTTCTATTTCCGGAGGTCCGTTTTTAGGTCTGCTCGGTACCGTAATCGGGGTTATGGCGACCTTCGGCGAAATCGCCGCAAGCGGCGAGGTTAACGTCAATGCGATCGCACCCGGTATTGCAGCGGCATTGGCTACAACCGTTGCGGGTCTGGTTGTCGCGATTCCGTGTTTGTTCGGTTATAACTATTTAAATAGCCGTATCAAATTAATTACCGCCGATATGTATATTTTTGTCGACGAGTTTACGGCCAAACTCTCCGAGCGTTACTCCGATTAATCAGCGGACCTCTTGAATTGCCAGGCGGCGAGTATCTTTAGTCTCGCTCCGACCAAATCCGAACGAGTTATTTATTATGCGTTACAAAGAAGAACTGGAAAGTTACGACGATATCAATGTCACGTCCATGTTGGATTTGGCCTATGTGTTATTGATCGTTTTTATCATCATGACCACGGCCGCCGTGCAAGGAATTACCGTCAATTTACCGAAAGCCAGCGATACGCCGAGTTTGGCCAAGCCGAAAACCAAGGCAATCACGATCACGGCCGACGGTACGATTTTTCTCGATACCTATCCGGTAACCTTGGAGCAGTTGGAATCATTACTACAACAGTACCGTGCGGCTGATCCGGAATTGCCGGTGATCATCAAAGGCGATGCGACCGTGCAATATCAGAATGTTGTTGATGTATTGGCTTTAATGGGCCGCATCGATATTACGCAGATCGGTCTGGTGACGCAGAACCTAGTCAAATAACGCGGTTATGAGTAAACACAAAAGCTGGAAGGTGCATCTGCCGAAGATCATCGGCGGCGTGATTGGTTCGATTTTGGTGGCTCTGATAATTTACGGCATTAGCAATTTCAAGCAAGACAGCGACGAGCGTCCGCAAAAAAAAATCCAGCCGATTACCTTGTTGAAGCCGCCGCCTCCTCCGCCCCCACCGAAAATTGAGAAGCCGCCCGAGCCGGAAAAGATCGAGGAAAAGATCCCGGAGCCTGATCCGGAGCCTGAAAATCTCCCGGATATCGACGATGCGCCGCCTGCCGATAGTTTGGGACTTGATGCTGACGGCAGCGCCGGTTCCGACGGCTTTGGCTTGGCTGCACGGAAAGGCGGGCGTGGATTGTTGAGCGGCAATCCCAACGCTTGGTACGGCAATATTATCAGGAATCAAATGCAAGTGGTGATTTCCGAGGTCGACGATTTACGTAGAACGCGTTACACGGCGACGGTTCGTATCTGGGTCGATAAGCAAGGTAATGTGACTCGATTTGAATTGGTCCGGGGCAGTGACGATGCTCGGATCGACGAAAAGTTGCAAATGACGCTCGCCAAGTTGAAACGAATCAATAAACCCCCGCCGGCCGGGATGAAACAGCCGATCAAATTTCGAATTACGAACCGCATTTAACTTCAGTTAATGGGAAAGACAATGTTACAGAAAAAGGCTGTCACGGCCTTAGTGTTGTTGAGCGTTTTAGGGCCGGTGCAGGCCGGTGAAAAAGAGGAATTGCTGAAACTGCGCAGCACGACCGAAAGCCTAATCAAGCAATTGGTCAAACAAGGCGTTTTGACCGAAGAAACCGCCGAAACGATGTTCAAGGAAGCCGAAGCCGAAGCCGGTAAGATCGCATCGCAAGCAAGGACCGCCGCGGCGCTAAGCAATGCGGCATCGGTTGGAGAACTCGCCGACGACGAAGTCCGGGTTTCCTATATTCCCGATTTTATCAAGGATCAAATTCGCGATGAGATCCGCGCGGAATTGCGCGAAGATGTTACCGGTGACGTAATCAGTAAGGCCAAGGAAGAAGGTTGGGGTTTGGCCGATGCCTTGCCGGAATGGACTCGAAAATTTAAGTTGTCGGGGGATTTGCGTTTGCGGTATGAGCCGGTTTTTTATGCCGATGAAAATGCCAGCGGCTTGAGTATTTTCCCTTTTTATCCGAATGGACAAGCAATCAATCAACTGGGCGGCGCCAGAAATGCGGGGTTGGACCTTATCGAAAATACTACGACGAACAATCAGCGCTTTCGGCAACGCTTTCGGTTGGGCATCGATGCCGATATCGCGGAAGGTTTAGAAGCCGGAATCCGTCTATCGACCGGTAATTTCAGAGATCCCGTTTCAACCAATCAAACCATGGGGCAAACAGGCGATCGTTATGACTTCAACATCGACCGGGCCTATCTTCAATACGACGATGTCGACAGTTTCGGTTTTAATTGGCTTTCTCTGATGGGCGGACGTATCAAAAATCCGTTTTTCGTTGGAGGGGGGGAGTTCACCAGTGGCTCCGAGTTGGTTTGGGATACCGATTTGTCATTCGAAGGTTTTGCGGCGACTTATCGATACAACTTAGGATTGTCTAATGGTTTAGGTGACGGCGCACGAGTACTCTACGCGACAGGTGGGGCTTTTCCGCTGCAGGAAGCTCCATTCAGTCATAACGATAAATGGCTGTTCGGCGGACAGGTTGGTTTGGACTGGGGATTTAAAAATAAAGACAATCTGAGAATGGCTTTGGCTTATTATGATTTTAAAAATATCACAGCCAGGCCGAATACATCAACCGCATCCGGTACCTGCGATGTCAATTCTCGTGAAAATACCGCTTCGATGCCGGAATTCATGCAAGGCGGTAATACGCTGGCAACAATCTGCCGTGACGGTGCATTTAATGATCCTTTACCCAGCGAATTTCCCGGTATGGTTGGTTTAGCGTCTGAGTTTAAAATCGTCAATTTTACCGCACGCTATGATATGGCCTTATTTGATCCGATTCACTTAACGTTATCCGGTGATTATGCAAAGAATATCGGCTTCGACAGCGAAAAAGTGGCAGCCGCGAGAGCATTAGGCGGCGCTTTGGGCAGCGGGGCAGTGGACGAACAAACTACGGCTTGGCAATTACGTGCCGACTTGGGTTGGTTGAGAGTCGATAAAAAAGGCAATTGGAGTACTTTTGTCGCCTATAAACGAGTCGAACGCGATGCGGTAGTCGATGCCTTTTCGGACTCGGACTTTCACCTCGGCGGCACGAATGCTAAAGGCTGGATTCTCGGGGCTAACTATGCGCTGCTCAACAATGTTTGGTTAACTAGCCGATGGCTAACCGCAGAAGCGATAACCGGGCCGCCTTATGGTATCGACGTTTTCCAAATCGATATCAATACCAAGTTTTAAGGTTGTGGTGAGCCGTGAAATCTATAGAAGAGGCGAGCCAATGTTTGTCCTGTCCGGACGGCCAATTGTGATCAATTTCCGAATATCATCAAATCTTATGATCAAGATCATTTCAAATTTTTTGGCCGTTTTGTTTGTTTCCTCATTGTTATCGAATGCCGTTTATGCTCAGGCAGCCAGGCGAGACGACGGCGGCAGCGCGCGTGTCATCAACAAGCTGCAGGCGATGGTCCGCGAAATGACCGCCGAGCGCGATGCCTTGAAAGCAGAAAACGATAAGCTGGCCGCCGAGATCGAAACGCTGAAAGAGCAGCATGAAGCGGCGGTTTCTCGTGAAGAAAAACTGGGCGGCGAGCTGGACACGCAAAAAAGTACCATTGAAGCGGTTCGCGGCCGGCTCGATCAAACTCATGGGAAATTGGTCGAAGTTGTCGAAAAATATAAGGTATTGAATCAGTCCAAAAACCAATTGAGCCTGGAGCATGTCGAGCTGCAAAAACTCCAAGAATTTACCGTTTCGGAACTTGATTCCTGCGAGAATAAAAATATCAAGATGTATCAAGCAACTCGAGACATGCTCAAAGATTATGGCAGGCAAAGTCTTTGGGCTCGATTGGTGCAGGCCGAGCCGGTTTTCCAATTCAAAAGCGTTGAGCTCGAAAACATCATTCAGGAATACGAAGACAAGTTGGTCGAGCAAAAATACAGACGCAAGACCGAGCTTGAAGAAGTTTACGAAGAGGCAGAAATCGTGGAAGAAGCTGAGATTTCCGAACCGGAATCTGAAGAAGCTCATGAATCTGGCGAAATGGAAAGTCAAAAGGATGGCGGGTAGAAGAGGGAATAGCTGACGGTTGCGATATCAAAACGTTACGGACGGGATGCAAAACTCATCCTGCCTGGGCATCTGAGGTCTCAGATGCGGGAGCGATCTCCAGATCGCGATATCGAAGCCGCTAAAGGTGGGGCTCCATATAATTCATCGAAGTCTCTTTGGCTTAGGCAGCAAGCATTTTGTATATCGGATACTTTTAGTCAAAGCGTTGTTTCTGCCGGGAACCTATTGAATTGGTACGCGATGCGTACCCTACGGTTTCTTCGTTCCCACGGCTCTCCGTGGGAACCCGAAGTTCAATCGGTCAGACGGGCAGGTCTCCGGAAGCTAGAGCTTCCGGTCTCTACCTTCCCAAGCTAGAGCTTGGGAAGGAGCGAAAACTTATACCTATTGCCTCGCCGGCTCGCTATGCGGGTAGCACTTTAGTCGGCTAATACAGCACGGTGCCTTTATCTCCAGACCAAGCAAACAATCATTCATTCATGAAGTCTTTTATACGAAAGTACCGTCCCATTCTTTTCATCATCCTTTCTTCCGCAGCCTTGACTGCCTGCGACGACACCGAACGTAAAATGAACGAATATCTCGAACAAGGTAAGCAATTATTTAAAGCAGGTGATTATGAGCAAGCCCTTGCCGCTTTCGAACAGGCGCTCGAACTCAAGCCGGATCAAGTTGAAGCCTTGTTCGAATCGGCCGAGACTTCGGTAAAGTTGGGCAATGTACAACAAGCCGCAGACCTTTACCGGCAGGTCGTCAATGCCGATCCGAAACATTTGAAGGCACGCGTCAAACTCGGACAAATCTATCTGTTGGCCGGTCAAGTCCAAGAGGCTGAGACATTGATGAAACAGGCGTTGGCTATCGATGCCGAGAGTCCCGATGCTTTGGTTTTGCAGGCTGGGATTTTGGCCGCGCAAAATAGTAGCGATGCCGCGATCGTCAAGGCGGAAGCCGCACTCGCGAAAAGACCGGGTGATGTTCCTGCTGTATTGCTGCTTGCATCGCTCAAGGCCAAATCGGGCAAACTGGATCAAGCGATCGAGTTTGTCCGCGGTTATGCAGATCAAAATCCCGACGATACTTCGTTACGTTTGATGCTGGTCAATCTATACGTCAAGACTCAAGCTTTCGACAAGGCCGAAAAAACTCTCGAAAACATCATTAAAATCGAACCGAAACCCTTGTTGCACCGTAAACGTTTGGCTTTGTTTTTGATCGAACACAATCAACTTGACAAGGCTGAAAGCGTATTGCGCGATGCCGTTATTGAATTAGCCGATAATCGGCAGGCGATTGTCAATTTGCTCGATTTCCTGACCGAAAAGCGGGGACCTGAAATCGCCGAAGCCGAATTGATTCCGCTGTTGGAAGAATATCCCGACGACTTTGTGCTGAAATTCGGCTTGGTTAATTTGTATCTAGCACAAAATCTGACCGATAAAGCAGAGCAAGCGTTATTGGAGATCGTCGAGGCCGACCCTTCCGGCGTTCAGGGTATCAATGCCGAAAATCGCTTGGCAAGGCTCTACGCTAATACCGGTCGGAACGGGCGAGCTGCCGAATTACTCGAATCCGTGTTGCAAAAGCAGCCCAAACAAAGCGATGCCTTGATTTTGCGAGGCGAGGTGGCGCTCGCCGAAAGCCGCTTGACCGAAGCGGTCAAAGACTTTCGTGAAGTGTTGGCGGATCGCCAGAACGATGTCGCCGTATTGAAATTGTTGAGCACCGCCCATCGCTTGAATCAAGAAGCGGTGCCTGCGCTGGAAAATCTTGAAAAAATCGTGCAATTGCAGCCGACCGACGAGAATGCGAGACTCGAACTAGCTGAATTGTTGCTGACTACCGGTAATCCCGGCAAAGCCGTCCAGCAAATCGGCGCGCTGTTGCAAGCCGATCCTAATCATAAAAAAGGATTGGAAGCTTTGTTCAAAATTTATTTGTCACAACGGCAATGGGAACAGGCCCGCCGAGTCTCGGATGCTGTGCAGCAAGCCTTTCCCGATGAAGCGACGGGGTATTATTTGGCCGGTTTGGCATACCAAGCCGAAGGTAATTCCGAAAAGGCGGTCGAGCGATTTGCCGATGCGTTGGTCAAACAACCCGGTGCGATCGAACCGTTGACGCAATTGGTCAATACCCAGCTCCAATTAAAAAAACCGGACCGTGCTTTGGCCAAGCTTCAAGAAGCCGTGAAGCGGCAACCCGAGCATTTTGTCGCTTACAACCTAATGGGCGGCGTGTTGGCCGCGGCGGGCAAAGCGAACGATGCGGTCGCCGCATTCAACAAGTCGATCGATATCAAGCCCGAGTGGGAAAATCCGTACCGCAATTTGGCCGGTATTTATCTCAATCAAAACCATAAAACCAAAGCGGTCGAAGTTTTGATAAAAGGCATCGAAAAAACGGCATCGACGACGTTGACCGGTGATTTAGTTGCGATTTATCACCGCGACGGCGCTCATGATAAAGCGCTCGCCTTATTGGAGGAAAATTACCGTATGCAACCGGCTTCGGCGGTGGCTTTGAATAATTGGGTCCGTTATATGACCGAACTGGGCGATGATAGCGCAACATTGGAACGTGCCGCCAAATTGGTCGCACCGCTGGCGAAAACGGGGCATCCCGATATGTTGTTTACGGTCGCCGTGCTGGCCTATAAGCAAGGTAGTTACGAAAGGGCGAAAGAATTGTTGTTGAAAGTGACCGCGCTCGCGCCCGAATCGGCGATCGCTCAATACCGGTTGGGTATGGTGTATTTCAAACAAGGCGATCACAAACGGGCGAGAGAGTATCTCGAGCGGGCCGTCGGCAAAGATGAAAAATTCATCGGTATCGAAGAAGCCCAAGAGACCTTGAAGATGGTTGAATCTTTTTTGGTTGAATAGTTTATTTAAGCCTGGGCGGCTTCGATATCTTTTCTTTATAACTGTCCCTCCGGGCTTCGTCGCGATGATCGGATCGGGTTGGTTTGGTTGCGAACTGGTCCGATAAGAGCTTCTGATGCGTCGATAATTCTTTGCCAACCGAATGGCAAAAAACATCATTACTGTATTTATGCTTCAAGTAGTTTTTGAATTCTAAATTCCAGTTCGGGATCATGTCCGAACAAGCATTCGGCCAACCTGCCTTCTTTGTCGATCAGGATGCTGGACGGCGTGCCTTGCAGATCGAAAAGCTCGAAGGTTTCGGCACGGTATTTAAGGCCTTCAAGGTAAAAGGCTACATTTTGCCGGATTTGCTCGCGTTGAAGATCGCTTTGTTGCTCGAAATCGGGAATACGCGAATTTATGAACTCGGTAATTTCTTCGTCGCTGAAGTTTGCCCGGCGTTCGATCAAGCGGTCCATGGCCAATGGAAATGGGACCCGATAGGACAGCTTGCCGTCATCCAACAAATCATGTTCGGCTAAGACGCGATAGGAATGCCCGATGACCTGTTGTTGATTAACCAAAAGCTTTAAGTTGTCCAGCGTGTTTTTATCGAAATCTTCGAAAGCCGTTGATATGCCGATGACCGTCAGGCCCTTATCGGAATATTTTCGATGCATTTCTATTGCCTGGGGCAAGCCATAGAGGAAACAGCCGGGACAATTGAGTTGAAAGACTTCGATCAGTACGACTCGCCCGTTTTGCTGTGTTAAATCAATGGGGTTTCCCTGTACCCAATCGGATACGGGCAAAAGTGGAACGGTTTGGCCTATTCGTATTTTATTCATCATTATTTACCCGAATATGTTGTTACGGTTTCGGACTCGCAAAGTAAGATTTTTGGAGTGAGTGTTTTGTTTCGACCATCGTTGTCGAAAAAGGTTTTGTTGACCAGCTTCTCGAAACCGGCATGCAAGAGGTAACTTTTCAGTCCTCCGGCAATTATCGTTCCCACGCTCTGCGTCACTGCCATTAAGTTAAGCCGTTCGTGGTGAGCCTGTCGAACCATGGACGGCTTAACTTATCGACCCAGGATTTTTCCATTCACCCTTCGACAGGCTCAGGGCGAACGGAAAAATCCTTAACTTAATGGCAGTGACGCTCTGCGTGGGAATGCCTGAGTACCGCTCCAGCGGTACGAGACGCTAGAGCGTCTCGGTCTTCGTTCCCATGCCGGAGCGTGGGAACGATAGGGGGGATGTGAATAATTACTGCAAGAGCATTCAGGGTTTCTCTAGCCGGAGAGACCGTGAAAGTATTCACCAATACTTTTACCGTCTACGGAGTTTGAGATATAGCGAAGGTGTTTAATACTTACAAATCATTTTATTTTCCGAGTCTATAATGTTGGATTTACGGGAATCATTCAGAATTTCTCAAAGTCAGTCAATTCAAGTTAGGAATAAGGCAATGAATTTACGTGTTAGAGCGTCGAATAAAGAAATATTCGGTTGGGCGATGTTCGATTTTGCAAATCAGGCTTATACCTTGCTCATTGTAACGGTCGTCTTCGGCGATTTATTTACGCGAGTGATCGTCGGCGATTCGCCCGATTACCGGCTCGGCAATCTGCTTTGGAGCGTATCTTTGGCGATCGGTTATTTGGGCGTCGTGATTTTTTCGCCCATAGCAGGTGCGGTTATGGATTACACAGCCAATAAGAAACGTTTTTTATTCGGCAGTTATCTATTGACTGTGTTCAGTACGGCAGCGCTTTATTTTGTCGAGCCGGGGTTGGCGTGGTTGGGCGTATTATTGTTGATTATTTCTAATTTCGCATATTCAATCGGCGAAGCTTTTATTGCGGCATTTTTACCCGATCTCGGTCCGCCGGACGATTTGGGTAAAATTTCCGGTTTCGGTTGGGCGCTAGGTTATGTCGGCGGGATGGTTTCGGCGATTTTTGTATTGCTCGTGCTGGGTGAAGTTAGCGCCGAAAATTTTGAAAGTATTCGTTGGGTGGGCCCTTGGGCGGCGGCATTTTTCTTAGTCGCGGCGATTCCGACTTTTTTATGGGTCAAGGAGCGTGGCGTGCCTTGTCCGTTGCCGCCCGGAACGGGATATTTTCGTATCGGTATCGGCCGTGTGCGAAATACGGTTGAGCATATCAAGGATCACCGCGATCTAGCGGTAATGTTGGTGTCGATTTTTTTCGCGATGAGCGGTATATATATCATCATTACGTATGCATTCATCTATGGTGCGCAAATTATCGGTTGGGACGAAGAGGTCAGAACTTGGATGTTTATTATTGTGCAGATTACAGCAGCGTTAGGGGCGGTGGCTTTCGGTTTCATACAAGATAAGTTGGGTGCGTTGTTTACTTATCGGCTGACTTTGATATTGTGGATATCGGCCATCGCAATGATTTATCTGACGCCTGTGTTTGCTGAAATGATGCAGTCTCAGTTTAATGTCGCTTGGCAAGCGCAATATGTTTTTTTATTCGTCGGAAGTGTCGCGGGGTTGAGTCTGGGGTCTTGCCAGTCGTCGACTCGAACTCTGATCGGTTTGTTCTCGCCGTTGTCGCGTTCCGCCGAGTATTTCGGCTTTTGGGGTTTATCGATGAAGTTGGCCGGCATGTTCGGCTTAATGGCAATCGGTTTGTTGCAGATTTTGGTCGGGCTGAAAAGCGCGATCTTATTCTGCATCATACTATTTGGCGCGGCTTTGTATTTCAGTCGACAAGTAAGCGAGGCAAACGGGCGCGCGGCCGCCGAGAAAGCGGACAGGGAGTGTGTTTTATAATCCTAACGTTCATGAAAGCCAGGCAATCGCCCCAGTAAATGAAAGTCCGAGGGCGTGGGAGGGTGCGGTTACTCGCCCGACAGGACGCCGTGAACCCAGCACCTAAATTATCCAAGATAGTTAACCATAGCCAATGGACTATGGAATTTAGGTGCTGGGTGAATACGTCCATGTAGGCTCGACGGCGGAATCTGATTGCCAGGGATGGCATGAATGCAGATTTTGCAGGAGCAAAAATCTGCCCTGCCGCCGACGCCTGTCGATCGAGCAACCGCACCCTCTTCGGAGTTGGCATTGTGTTACATATCGAAAAATTAGATAAAGAGTCTCAATCTACGAACTTTCACAGTAAATTCGGCAGTTTAACCATGAAGCACATGGTAAATTTATTTCCCGGTGCATTAAGCGTTTATGCCGAAATTGGGATTAATACCACGGATAAAAAAAACGAGGATGGTAGCGGTAGTATCCATAAGGATAAAAGCCCCAGGGGTAAGGTCCGTAACCGAAGCCTGCTCCGAAATCGGTACGGCAATCTCTTTGCGTGCGTTCGGGCCAACGATGAACCGTTTGGATTTCAACGACAGGCACATTCAGTGATTTGTTACCGATTTTAAGCGTGTCGCTGCCTTTCAGAGTGCCGGCGGCGGTGATTTGGGTGTTTTTACGGTAAACGGCAGGATCGTAAAATTCGGGAGTTTCCAGGATGAATCGGCCTGCGGTTTCTTTGTCGGTTTGCGGTCTTCCGAATCTGTCTAACGGGTAATGAAGAATCTGTAGCCGGCTAAGGTTCTCCTCATTATCGACTTGGATGATCGTACCGCCCCAGCGTACTCGGTAATTTTTATAGGTGTCTATACGATCGATGGTTTCGGCATATTGAATGTCCGGCACCGGTGCGTTTTGTATTGCCACGGGCAGGCTGGAGCATCCCGGTAAGATGAATGCGCAAAAGAGGGTAAACCATTTCATAGCCTGGGCTCACGGTGTTTATTGATATTTGTCGGTTTCTCACTTAACGCGGGACAGTTTAAGGCTAATCCGTTCGTGGTGAGCTTGTCGAACCATGGGCGGATTAACCATCCACTCTTCGACAGGGCTCTCCTGAGCGCAGCCGAAGGGCTCAGGGCGAACGGTTAATCCTTAGGATTTCGTGAAAAATAACTTCCTTGTGCTATGAGTTTTGTAGCAGGTTCGGTAACTCGCTTGACAGGGCGCCGTGAATACGTCCGTGTAGGCTTGACGGCGGCTTTCCCTGCCGCCGACACCTGCCAATCGAGTTACCGAACCTGCTTACCTTGTATTAAAAATAGGGAAGGTATTTATGACCAAATCCTTAGTGCTTTTGTCCCGCCTTAAGTGCATAGGTATCTACACAAGTTTTCAGCTTTATAAAACAATTAGTTAAGTTGATTTTTCTGTGATCTAGGATAAAAAGTAGACTAAAAACTTCAATTTTTAGTCCCTATCTTCATTATAAACCAGAAGAAACTTTATAACAGCATGATTTTAAATGATAAAGATGTGTAGATACTTATGCCTTAAGTGGGAAGTGTATTTGTCTCAGACCTTTTTTTTAACGCCTAATTCATTTTAGACGATTTCTCTCGATATTTCGGCGAGTGTGTGATCACGGCTTATGAGCGGACGCCGTTTCAAGGTGTTTGGTCGCGGTTTTTAAGGGCTTAAGTAAATAAGATTCATAAAATCCTTGTAAACAGTTAATATAGCTCAATATTCAAATACGACTCTCGCGTTGGAAGCGTGTCGAATGATGGCTTTTCCATGCTGTTTTTATCAAATTGTTTAATCGACTAGGATCAATTGCTATGAATATTGTTGGTTTATCTTCTTTACGGGCTTTGAATTTAAGCCTCATGTTGTTTGCCGGTTCGATAGGTGTCGCGGGGCTTTCCGGTTGTATGACAGCTGGTAAGGATTTTGCCGCATCGCGAGTGATGGATCTAAAAATCGGCGAAACGACACAACAACAGGTGAGGGAAATGTTCGGTCAGCCATGGCGGATGGGGAGGGAAGACGGTCGTCACACCTGGACGTACGGAAAATATAAGTATTCTTTATTCGCACCGGTCGAAACAGAGGATTTGGTCATTCGCTTCGACAATAACGGCATTGTTCGTTCGTATACCTTCAATACCAGTAAAAAATAAGGAATATGTACAAAAAACTTCTACATGCATTACGCATTGTGGCGGTTCGGTGACTCGCTTGACAGGACTCCGTGAATACGTCCATGTAAGCTTGACGGCGGCTATTCCGGCCGCCGACACCTGTCAATCGAGCCACCGAACCCCTTCCAGCAGTTATCGAAGTTATTTCATGCTCGTTCCTAAGTGCCGATGATATGACTGCGCCGATCGAGATCAAGCATCAAAAACTGGTTGTTGCGGTTTCATCCCGGGCTTTGTTCAACTTGGACGAGTCGCACCGGATCTTCGAGACGGACGGCAAGGAGGCTTTTTGCCGTTACCAGATCGAGCATGAGGATGAGATTTTGGAGCCCGGTTTCGGTTATGAACTGGTCAAAAAGTTTTTGGCGTTGAACGCCATCAGCAAAAGCGGCCCGATCGTCGAGGTGATCTTGTTGTCTCACAACAGTGCCGATACCGGTCTTAGAATTTTTAATTCGATCGCGCATCATAAACTCGATATTTCCCGTGCGGCGTTTACTAGCGGCGTTTCGCCTTACGAATATATTCGTGCATTCGGCGCGCATTTGTTTCTTTCGTCGAATGCGGTCGACGTCGCTAATGCATTGGCGGCCGGTTATGCGGCCGCGACGATATTGTCGGGTTCTTCGCTGAAAAAGTCTCATGATCAATTGCGTATCGCATTCGACGGCGATTCGGTATTGTTTTCGGACGATTCCGAGCGTATCTATCAAGAGCGCGGTCTAAGCGCATTTACCGAAAACGAGTGCAGTCAAGCTAAAAATCCACTGCCTGGAGGCCCTTTCAAGGAGTTTTTGAGTACATTGCATCGTATTCAGTCTCAGTTCGACCCGGATGCCGTGCCGATTCGTACGGCTTTAGTAACCGCGCGCGGCGCGCCGGCTCACGAACGGGTGGTTAGGACGCTTAGACTTTGGGGGGTCAGAATCGATGAGGCTTTATTTTTAGGCGGCATGCCGAAAGGCCCTTTCTTGGATGCTTTCGGTGCGGATATCTTTTTCGACGATCAGCAAGGTCATTGCGAATCGGCTGCTCGGCATGTTACCGCTGCCCATGTGCCGCATGGTGTGGCTAATCGGAAACGATCCGATAATGCATGAAATGTTCCCCGGCTTCGAGCAGCTTGTGGAGATGATAACGTTTGTCGAGTTGTTCGACCCGGACCAATTCGTCTCCTGTCGAATATTTGCCGGGCGGCAATAAGACGGTTTCGGTTTTTGACGGCGAATCGACCAATAAGGCTTCGATAGTCGTTGTTTGAATGCGGAATTGAACGGAATTGGCTTCCCCCGGTAATGTTTCTATCAACATCTGTTGTATAGGGGATGAGCTTTTGATTGTTTTTCGGATTATGCCGATGCAAGGCATTTCTTGTTGATTGTAGAGGAAAATCGGTTGGCCGGCGGTGAGTCGTTCGTTCTTTGCATGACCTAGGAGGTACTGCGTAAACTTCGTCTGTTGTATATTAATCCATTCAACTTTAATGCTTTTGCCGCTTTCTTGCGATAGATGCAGCTGGCGAGGGCTTAGCATTTTGAATTCACTTTCCATCGGGATTAGTTCCATTTTGCTCAGCGCCTCGGCTTTGTCCATTGGGCCGCTCAATCGATGGATCTTAAAAATCCTTTCAAGGTGCTTCAGCCGTTCGCTTATTGGCGTTATACCGACCGTATAACAATAAGCTTTGGGCCTTGATAGTATCACTGAGTCGAGAATGTCTTGATAGCCGCTAATTTTTTGACGTAACGTGAAATATAAATCGTCTTGCCCCTCTATTTCCGGTGCTAGGCTTGATAGTTGCTGCGCAACCTCTTCGGTGTTGAAAATAAGGCCGTTTTCGCCAGGGATATCAGGAATGTCTTGATGCAAGGTTTTATCGCAACCGTCCCAGTAAAAGTTATAAGACGGGTTCAGTGATTTTTCGAACGCTATTAAATCGGCAATGCGATCGGCGAGATCGAAATAAGCGATGATTCGTTCCGCTGGTGCAGGGTAAGGGTCGAATAATGCGAACAACAGATTGCGTTTTAACACCGACGATATCGATTTATGCGCTTTAAATACCGGAATTTTGCTCGATAACGAAATAGGGATTAATTGTTCATTGCGTGCGATTCGATAGAGTTCTCCCGTCTTTTGCCAAAGCGTCGAGGAATTCCGCTCCGAAATCAATGTATTGGTTCGCATTGTCAGTCCGGCGATTTGCATGGCCGTAAAGATGGCATGAGCTTTGCGTTTTTCGTTTAAGGATTGGGCAGTAGATGCATGGCAGTAGGCCAGGCAGTGGCTACGTAACAATTGACTACTGAGTCTGGCAAGTTTTCGGGATTTTGGGTTCACCGAGCCTTCGGCAATGATCGATGGTAATAATGATGCGATCAAATTATCGGAAATATGTAAGACCGACGGGGTTAAGGTATCGAGTACGGCCAGCAGATCTTTATCGCCGAGTCGAATATGCGGTATTTTTTTTAATGCCGCATAAAACGTTGCGCCTGAGGCAATGGAATCTTTTACGTCGAGTCGACTCAACCAATCGGCTACCGCGTCTTGTTCCAACGTAAAAGGAAGTGATTCAGATTTTTTCATCGTATCTGATGTTTGACAATTCATTAAGCTGTTACATTGTAGACTCTATGGTTTTTTTCGTTGAGAAATTATCCGCACTTCGTCCCTGTAAATTTTGGCTATGTTCGCGTTAGCAGTTGAAACGATTCTCTTTCCTACTAAATAAACCACTTAGGAAATAGTCAATGATTGCTTTCCAATACACTGAGCGTGGAAGAGAGTACGATTACTCGCTTGACAGGACCCAGCCCCTAAATTAGTAAGACTATTAACCATGACCGATGGGCTATGGAATTTAGGGGCTGGGTGAATACGTCCATGTAGGCTTGACGGCGGAATCTGATTGCCATGGATGGTATGAATGCAGATTTTGCAGGAGCAAAAATCTGCCCTGCTGCCGACACCTGTCAATCGAGCAACCGTACCCTCCTTTCAGCCATTGGCGCGATATTGAAAAAAAAGTTATTCCGAGCTGAATCCTTGGGGTTCATGTTGGCTTTAAGTTCAAAAGTATCAACTATTAACGCGAACATAGCCTAAATTTTAAAGTACACGTTCCGATGCTTCGATTGGTTTTTTGTATGGCGCCCCAGCCACTTCCCGCACCAATTTCGGCACGAGATAACCCGGGAGTCTTTTTTGCATGGTTTCGTATAGGCTTAAGGTTTTTTCATCGGAGACTTCAAAATGCCCGGTGCCGGTCGCCATGTCGAGACAATGCAAATAGTAAGGCACGATGCCGTTGCGAAACAAAGTTTCGCTGAGCCGGCAGAGTTGATCGGCGTCGTCGTTGATATTTTTCAGCAAAACAGCCTGATTGAAAAGCATGATGCCGGCAAGCTTGAGTTTACGGCTGGCGGTCTCGACGGCATGACTTATCTCGTTGGCGTGATTACAGTGCATGACGATCGTAACGCTCGGCCGTGCGGTATCCAGTGTTTTAATTAGCTCATCAGTGACTCGCGACGGCAGCACGATAGGGATGCGGCTATGAATGCGGATGCGGGTTAGATGTTCGATCGCATTTAGCTGCTCGATGAGTTCGGCTAGACGGCTATCGCTTAATAACAAAGGGTCGCCGCCGCTCAGAATGACTTCTGAAATACTCGGGTCGTTGGCAATATAGTCGATGGCCCGGTTTTGTTTTTGGCGTCCGAGTTGGTAATCGGCATACGGAAAATTTCTACGAAAGCAATATCGGCAGTTGATCGCGCAGGTTCCGGTATTGATCATCAATACACGGCCTTGATATTTGTGCAAAATATGGTTTTCTCGGGTAGCCATGAGATCGCCGACCGGATCGTCGTTGAAGCCCGGGTAGGCGAGGGTTTCATCGTGAATTGGCAGTACTTGAAGCAATAAAGGATCGTTGGGATCGTTTTTATGCATGTTTTCGGCAAAGCTTTTCGGCACTTTCAGTGCGAATTGCTTCGCGGCCTGTTTCGATATCGGTAAGTTTTTTGGGTCGAGTTCCAAGAACGCGCACAGCGCATCGATTGTCGTGAAGGCTTCGGCAAGCTCTTGTTGCCAGGAAATTTTCGGGATAAACGGAGGGTTTTTGGTCATCGGGTGCGATTTCGTGTTTCTAACAGTTCGGGCGTCTATTATAATGGCGAGCTTTTATTTTTAATTATTTCTTTATTCTTAATTGGCAGTCGTGAGGAAAATATGGCCACATTTAGTACCAATGAATTTAAAGCCGGATTGAAAGTTATGCTGGACGGCGATCCCGCCGCGATTATCGAAAACGAATTCGTCAAGCCGGGAAAAGGCCAAGCATTTAATCGGGTTAAGATCAGAAATCTGAAAACCGGACGAGTCATCGAAAGAACGTTTAAATCGGGCGAGTCTTTAGAAGGCGCCGATGTGGTCGATATTGAGATGCAATACCTCTATAACGACGGTCAATTCCGTCACTTCATGGTTCCCGATACTTTTGAACAGTATCAGGCTGACGAAAAGGCCGTCGGCGATGCCGGCCTTTGGCTTAAGGATCAAGATATGTGTACCGTGACGCTATGGAACGACGTTCCTCTTTCGATCGTGCCGGCCAATTTTGTCGAATTGGCGATTACCGAAACCGATCCGGGCGTGCGCGGCGATACTTCCGGTGGCGGCGGCAAACCAGCCGTATTGGAAACCGGCGCGGTCGTTCGCGTGCCGTTATTCGTGCAAACCGGCGAAGTGATCAAGGTCGATACTCGTACCAGCGAGTATGTTTCGCGCGTCAAAGAATAGTGACACCGGGCGATTGGCGACCGACCGGTTCATTGGAGCATTTGCGTCAGCGGGCGCGAATGCTGGCTGCGATTCGCCGGTTCTTCGACGAATCGAATGTACTTGAAGTTGAAACACCGCTCCTCTGCCACGGCATCGGCACAGATCCGCAGTTAGCCTTTTTCAGTACCGAATTTTGCTTTCATCCGAATCGGCAGATGCTGTATTTGCAGACTTCGCCTGAATTTGCGATGAAGCGATTACTGGCAGCCGGTTATGGTTCGATGTACCAAATCTGTAAGGCTTTCAGAAACGGCGAGTCCGGCCGTTTTCATAATCCCGAGTTCACCTTGCTCGAATGGTATCGAGTCGGCTTCGATTTATTTCAATTAATGGCGGAAATCGACCGGTTGATTCAGGTTGTTGCGAAGCCTTTCAAAACACTTAAACAAACGCATACCGTTCATTACCAAGAAATTTTTCTAAAATATACCGGCCTCGATCCGCTAACGTTTTCGGCCTACGTTTACCGGGAATTTGCCGAGCGTGCCGGCTTGCCTGAAGCCGTTTCGATTTGTGAAAATAATCATGCGCTGTGGCTGGATTTTCTTTTCAGTCATTGCGTGCAGCCTCATCTGGGAGAAGGCTGTTTATGCATGGTTTACGGGTTTCCGGCCTGTCAATCGTCGCTTGCGCGCCTGAATGCCGATAATCCCGCAATAACCGACCGTGTCGAGATCTTTATCGACGGCGTGGAATTGGGTAACGGTTTTTACGAACTGTGTAATGCCGACGAGCAGGAGGCCCGTTTCGATAAAGAAATCGAATTTAGAGCCAGCAATGGACTGCCGCCTGTTGACAAAGATCGGCGCTTCTTACGGGCGCTCGAATCGGGTTTGCCCGATTGCTCCGGGATGGCGATCGGTTTGGATCGTTTATTGATGGTGATGGCCGGAGCCGAGTCGATCGAGCAAGTCTTGGCGTTTTCAGTCGATAGGGCTTGATGGAAAAAGGGGAAAGAGGAAAGAGGAAAGAGGAAAGAGGAAAGAGGAAAGAGGAAAGAGGAAAGAGGAAAGAGGAAAGAGGAAAGAGGAAAGAGGAAAGAGGAAAGAGGAAAGAGGAAAGAGGTTAGATCGAGGTGAGATTTAGTTCAATTTTTTGCTGTTTCCCAAGCTCCAGCTCTCGCCGTTATACTGACCTCTTTGAGGTACGTTGTTGGACATCTAGCGCGATGGCAAAACCACTCAATCGCTGGAGCACGGTATGGTAATCCCGTCAATGTTAATGCAAGCCCTTAGGGTTTGATTAGTGTAGGATTCTATGCTTAAAGTCCTGCATAGTTTTAATGCTTGGCTTCTCGCAGCTGGGTATTCCTCGGTTTCACCCACCGTTTCGGCATGTTGCTTAGCCGCTTTCAATCGTGGCGATACCAAATGAGTGGCATAGGCTTCTTCGAGTTTTTTGTCGCCCGATTTGCTGAATTTAAGCGGCATTCGGTTGCCGGGTTGCTTGCGTAGATAAACCGTGCTCGAGGGTTTGAGATTTAGGTCGTGCGCATGGAATCTCAGTATTCGTAGAATCCGGTTGGCCTTGGCAAGATTGCAACGAACGGCTTTTTCCAAATAAGGCAGCCGGCCCCGGCGCCAAGCTACGATGTCCAGTTCCGTCAATAGCTCCATTTTTTGGAAAAGCCGGACCGGCGCAACATATCCTTGTTCGGTCAACAATTCAGCGGTTGCCTTAACGATGCGGAGGTAGTATTTATCCTCGCGGTAATTTTCTACCGTGATTTTTTTCATTGGCCGGATTTTTTTTGCGCTGTATGCAGTAATAGTTGAAAACACCAAGCTCTTACGGAAGCGCTTAATAATTCAACGTTAGTCGTAGGGTACGCATCGCGTACCTTTTTTAACTGGTAATGACAAACCTCACCGCATCGAGCCTTAATTGCGCGTCTTGAATATTTTCGTGCAAGAGCATCGCGGTTTCTTTCTGGAATTCGATTTCATCTTCGCGAATCGACGGATTGACTTGTTTTAGCCGAGTCAGCCGTTTGATTTCGCCGGTCATCGTCTCCAGCATGGTTTTTTGACTGTCCGTAATCAACTGGCTCATTTGCGCTTGGGCGTTTTGTTCGGCGATGTCGAGCAGGGTAGTCAGGTGTTTTCGTTGGCTGTTCAAAAAAGCGACGATCTGTGTTTTGTCGAATTTTTTGCCAGAGTCGATCAACTCGATATGTTCGATCGTATCGGTTAAGTCGGCCTTGTTTTGGTCGATTAAGATGCGAATAGGTGTATGCGGCAGAAAGCGTCCTATTTGCAGTTCGGGCGGGGCGCTGCATTCGACGATGAACAAGCATTCCAATAAGAAGCGGCCGGCTTTTTGGTCTTTATGCTTGACGACACTGACACCGGCATTACCGGTATCGCTGGACAAAATCATATCCATCGCGGCGGCGACCATTGGATGTTCCCAGGTTAAAAATTGCAGTTCCTCGCGGGCCAGCGCAATGTCGCGGTTTACGGTAACCGTCATACCTTCCTCGGAAAGACCAGGGAAATGTGACATGCGCAGGTGTTCGCTGGGTCTTAGAATGAAGCAATCGGCCGAATGAAATTCGGTATCGACGCCGTAACATTCGAAGACGTCTTCCATATAAGGCCATAGCACGCCTTCATTATCTCGTTGCTTGAGCCGATCGATCAGTTCTTGAGCTTCTTCCTTACGGCAGGAATTGAGTTCGAGCAGCAAATCTCGGCCATTATGCAGTTCGGTTTCGATTTGTTGCGCCAGGGTTTGAGTTTTGGCAATCAGTTTGTCGAGCGATTCGCTATCGTATTTTTCGAGCGCTGTGTGCAATTCATCATGCAGAAGCTCGGCGACGCGTTGTCCCGCCGAAGTATTGTGACGGAAGGCGTTCAAACCTTCGTCGTACCAGCGGAATAGGGTATGTTCGCGGCTGCCGGTCAAATATGGCACATGAATTTCGATGATGTGACGTTGACCTATGCGGTCAAGGCGGCCGATGCGTTGCTGCAATAGGTCAGGGTTGTCCGGTAAATCGAATAAGATCAAATGATGGACAAACTGAAAGTTGCGGCCTTCGCTACCGATTTCGGAACAGATCAGTAGTCTCGCCGAGCTTTCTTGGTCAGCGAAATAGGCTGCCGCGCGGTCGCGCTCGATGATCGACATGCCTTCATGAAAGACGGCCGCGGCGATGCCGAAACGCTTTTCGATGATGTGTTCGAGTTCGATCGCGGTTTGCGCATGCCGGCAAATCAATAATGCTTTTTGACCCGCTAAAGCTTTGATTTTTTCAACGAGCCAAAGTGTACGGGGGTCTTCCTGCAAGGATTCTGAGCTTCCGTTCAAAGTGCACCCTTGACGTTCTCGGTCAGGGAAGCCCTGCACGGTTTGCCGGGAATTTCTGAACAAAATCCGGCCGGTACCGTGATGGTCGAGCAGAATCTTGACCAGTTCTTCGCGTGCGAGCTGTGATTTTTCCGGATCGTCCAGGTTTTTGAGTAGGGTATCGACATGGTCGTGCTTGACCAGGCGCGCTAAATGGGCTTTTTCGTCCGGCGTTAGTGCTTGATTAGCCAGCAACGATTTGGCGGCTTCGGCAACGGGTTGAAAATGGGTTTCTTCTTCGAGAAAGGCGCTGAAACTGTAGAATCGGTCCGGGTCCAACAGGCGCAACCGGGCGAAGTGGCTTTCCTTGCCGAGTTGTTCCGGTGTCGCGGTCAATAAAATCAATCCGGGGGTCGATGCGGCGAGATTTTCGACGAACAAATATTCCGGGCTGGCCGAGGTTTCGCTCCATTCCAAGTGATGAGCTTCGTCGACGATGACCATATCCCAGCCGGCTTCCAACGCTTGTTGTTGCCGTTTCGGATGTTGCGCGAAAAACTCCTGGCTGCAGAGTATCAATTGTTCGGTGTTGAACGGATTTTCAGTCGGCGGTTCGGATTCGCCGATATAGTCGATATCGATGTTTTCGATACCTAGGCAGCGCATTTCGTCGAGAATGCTGAATCGTAGATTAAAGCGCCTGAGCATTTCTACTAGCCATTGATGAAGAAGGCTTTCGGGTACGATGATCAGGGCCCGATTGCTTAACCCGTTATTGAGTCGGTGATGCAGAATCAATCCGGCTTCGATGGTTTTGCCGAGGCCGACTTCGTCGGCAAGCATGATTCTAGGCGTCGGGCGCCCGGCGGCTTCATGCGCGATGAATAATTGGTGCGCGATCAGCGACGTCCGTCCGCCTTGTAGGCCTTTGACCGGCGATTGTTGATGTTCGCGGCAGTACTGCCATGTTTGATAACGCAATTGAAACCAAGCGCTCGGATCGAATTGTCCGGTAAACAAGCGATCTTGCGGTTTATTGAATTGGATATGATGGTTCAATTCCATTTCATCGAGACTTATTTCCCGGTTCTCCTCGGTTTTACCGACATAAGTCACTAGACCGTTGCGCTCGATGATTTTGGTCACGGTCAGTTTACTGTAATCGGCGGACTCGATGATATCGCCTTCGCTGAAGATGACGCGCGTCAGTGGGGCATTATCTTTCGCATACACGCGGCGTTCGCCGGTAGCCAAAAAGAGCATTGTCACACGGTTATACTCTGATTCGACGACGATGCCTAAACCCAGTTCGGATTCGGTGTTGCTGATCCAGCGTTGACCTGGAATAAAATAATTAAGGTTCAAGGTTTAAGGTTTAAGGTTTAAGGTTTAAGGTTTAAGGTTTAAGGTTTAAGGTTCAAGGTTCAAGGTTCTCCTAGCAGGACGGGGTTTGCAACCCCGTCCTAAACGTTTCGACTTTGACCAAAATAAGCCGAAATATTTAGGGCAAACCGAAAACGTTAGGGACGGGTTAAATAACCCGTCCCGCAGAAGGTCATTATTTCATTCGCCCTTCGACAGGCTCTCTCAAGAAACAGTTTTTTTATGCCTTTGCTATCAATCACTTGCGGAAATACAAAAAAGGCAGAAATTGATGGCAAACAGCGACTGTTTCATGGTAACGCCATGCAACCGAAGGGCGCTTACTTTGCTCAGGACGAACGGAATAATGACGGACAACTATCAACCCATTGAATTTCACATAGAGCCAAGTTTTTTCCCTTTTGTCTTTTACCTTGCATCTTGCCTCTTGCATCTTAATACATGTGAACCAGGATCAATAAACGTCGCGGACGTAGCGTTTATCCTTTTTCAATTGATTGACATAATCGATGGCCTGCTGTTCGGTCATTTTTCCCTGTTCGGCGATCACATCGTGTAGCGCTTTATCGACATCCTTAGCCATGCGGTAGGCATCGCCGCAGACGAAGAAATAGCCGCCTTGTTCGAGCCAAGCGAATAATTCCACGCCGTGTTCGCGCATTCGGTCTTGAACGTAAATTTTTTCCTGCTGATCCCTGGAAAATGCTAAGTCGAGCCGCGTCAATAGACCGGAGGCTTGCATTGCTTCGAGTTCTTCTCGATAAATGAAGTCTGTCGCGGCATTACGGTCGCCGAAAAATAGCCAGTTTTTACCTGTTGCTTGCCGCACTTCCCGTTCCTGCAGGAATGCGCGGAAAGGTGCAACGCCGGTGCCGGGACCGACCATGATCATCGGCAGGCTGTTATCTTCCGGGACTCGGAAGACCTTGTTCGGCGTGAAAAAACAGCGGACATCGGTCGTTTCATCGACCAAATCGGCCAGGAAGGTTGAACACACGCCTTTGTGTTCGCGATCGTGACTTTGGTAACGGACGCTAGCGACGGTTAGATGCACGGCATCCGGGTGTTTTTTACTGCTCGACGATATCGAATAGGCGCGGTGTTGCAGCGGTTTCAGCAAGGCGATGAATTCGGCGGCAGAAATGTCTATGTCCGGGGATTGCAGCAACAAGTCGAGAGTATCGCGACCCCAGAGATAATTCGCCAATTTTTCCTTATCGTTTTCTTCAAGCAACGTATTCAATTCTTGATCGCCGGAGCGGCGAGCGATTTCATCGATCAGTTCCTTGGATGGCAGTTTGATTTCGAAATGAACGCGTAGCGCTTCGTTAAGCGGCATTAATTCGCCATCGACCGGGACTTCTTCTTCGCCTGTACAGTTGATCGCTCGCAGTATGTCTTTGACGAGTTCCGGACAATTGGTCGGGAATACGCACAACGCGTCTCCGGCTTCGTAGCTTAGGTCTGAACCGGCGATCGAGATTTCATAATGTCGTGTTTCTTTCGATGATTCGGGGGCGGTCAACAGACGATTGACGAGTAATTTGGCCGGGAACGGGTTTTTACGGCTGTATTTCGGCGCTTCAACCATTGCTGCGTCGGAGTCGACGATAATGGTCGTCGAGGCGCCCTCTGCCATATGTGGGATGACTTCCGAAATCCACAATTCGGCCGGTTCCTCGAAGTCGACGTCGCAGTCGATCCTGTCATAAATACGCTCGGCGCCGAGTTCGGCAAGCCGTTGATCCCATTCGATGCCGGCTTGACAGAATTGGTCGTAACTCGTGTCGCCGAGCGCCAGTACGGAATATTTCATGTGCTGCAACGACGGTGCCGCATCGGACGAAATCGCTTCCCAAAGAATTTGAGCATTGTCCGGCATTTCGCCTTCGCCGTAAGTACTGGTGATGATCAAGAGATATTCCATCTTGCCGAATGCATCCAATTCGACTTCGTCCATGCTTTTGACGATCGGTTTTAAGCCATGGGCTTTTGCGGATGCGGCGGCATCGTTTGCCAAGGCTTCGGAGTTACCGGTTTGCGTTCCGTAAAGAATATGAATGATGCGGGCGTCGGCCTGGCTCTTGCTGCCGGCGCTTTGTATCATTTGCGTATGCATGCCCGCGAAAAAGCCACTGAGCCAGGCTCGTTGACTGTCGCTGTAAGGTGCATCGAGTGGAATATGAGGTGTTTTCATCATGTTTAGTTACAAATTAATGAACGTAATACCGGCATGCCCATGATTTCTCACAGGTTATGCCGGTACTGGTAAAAAGTGCGATGGAATTATGCCGAAGCCGGAGCCATCATTTCCTGAATAATATTGGAACCGACCAGTCCGGCTAGATATTGTTCGACCCCAGGAATGCCGGCCAGGGCCTCGCGGTTGATAGCGTCCTGCTCGATGATCCAAGCGGTCGAGCCGATCGAGTAGATGCTTTGTACGTCACGGTTGGCCAAGGCGGTTTTATAATCGGCAAGACGCTTGCTTGCCAACAGCCAACTCAGTTGATCGTCGCTGTAATTACTGTAAGCTTCGCGAGTCTCTTTAACCAACGCATCTTGAATTTTACGCGGACGGGACTCAATTAATTTCCAAGCCGCTTTTTCCAAGGCTTCGTGTGTCGGCGTGGCGGACTTGAAGTTCAATTGCTCGCCGGCTATCCGGAATGCCTTATCGATGACCGCGTAACTGTTGACCAGACTAAAAGTCAAGTTGGTGTCGGTTTCGCCGTAACCGGGTATCGCTCCGCCGAATAATGGCTGTTTTGTCCGATAAGCCGATTTCATTTGTTCGATCTGGCGTGTTGCGTAGTAGACCGCCAATTCTTCGATCATCGCTTTGCGGTCCATTGTTTGGCTAAGGAACTCAGCCGTTTGTGTTTTGTACAGCCATAGCGGAATCGTAAATTTGAAATGTTTACGCTCCGTTTCCCAGTTATTCAGGATGTTCCTTGCTTTGCTCGAGTTTGCATAATCGGCGTGTTGTTCGAGCATATAGAGTAAGAACTGTTCATGCGCTCGGGCCGTATCGGTGTTTTCGTTCAACTCATGCAATTCGACCGAGCTTTTGTCGTAAAGCTTCGGTAACAAGTTTTCAGGGTCGTATTGATAGGCATTACCGCCGGACATGCCGTTACAGAAACCCTTGCCGAAGTGGCCGAGATTCAATACCGCACCGTTGGTCATGTATTCGCAGGCGAAATCGCCGACGCCTTCGACGACTGCCATTGCACCGGAATTACGGACTGCGAAACGGTCGCCGGCCTCGCCGTTGATAAAGGCTTTGCCGCCGGTTGCGCCGAACAGCGCAAAGTTACCGATCAGCACGTTATTGCCGGGTGTTTTAATGCCGCCGCCTGGGGATTCGACGATTAAGGTGCCGCCGCAGGCTGATTTACCGACGCCGTCGTTACAAGTTCCCGTGTGTTCCATGCGCATGCCGTCATTCATGAAAGCAGCATAACTTTGCCCGGCCGAGCCGGTCGTTTTTACAACGACCGAGTCGGGCGCAAGATATCGCCGTCCGTGCTGGTTGGTATAAATCGTTTTCGAACGAGCGACTTGTTCTTCGTTTAAATCGTAAGCAAGTATGCGTTCGATATCGATTGCGGTTTGGCCTCCGACCGTTTTATTGCGATTACTGAGTTTGAAGTCGTCGCCTTCTATAACGATTTGCGTCTGATTGCCGAAGATCACCGACGATTTAACTTGCTCGATGATCTTGTCGTCGATGCTGAAATTCGCTTCGAGATAAATCGGTTTTTCGATTTTGACGACAGGTACTTGAGCCAGCAGTTTCGTGAAATCGAGCTGTCCGACGATGGAACGATGGTTGATTAAATGCAACAAATCGGTTTGACCGCGTATTTCGCTAAGGCTGTGATAGCCCAGGACTGCCAGAATTTCGCGGACTTCGTGCGCGAGATTCATGAAGTATTGCGCCAGCACTCTCGGATCGCCTTTGAATTCCTCATGCGTCGTGGTCAATCCTGCAGGGCATTTGACGTTGCAGTTTTTCGCCATGACGCAACGCAGCATCATCAATGCGGTCGTGCCGAATTCGAAGGAATCGCCGCCCAATATCGCCGATTTAACGACATCGAGTCCGCTTTGATGCGCGGCGCTGCAGCGCAATATGACTTTATCCCGTAAGCCGTTCACTGCTAACGCTTGATGAACTTCAGCAATGCCGATTTCGGCAGAGCGACCGGTGTTTTTCAGGCTCGTGACCGCGGCCGCGCCCGTGCCGCCGGTGCTACCGGCCACATTGATGACATCGGCGCCGGCTTTCGCGACACCAACTGCGATCGTGCCGATGCCTTCAGAGGATACCAGTTTGACGACGACTCGAACGCGGGCTGCTTTGGCATCGTGAATCAATTGACCGAGGTCTTCTATCGAATAGGTATCGTGATGCGGAGGCGGGCTGACTAGCTCGACTTGTGGCGTGCCGCCGCGCAATGCCGCGATTTCGACAGATACTTTCGGCGCAGGCAATTGTCCGCCTTCGCCGGGTTTTGCGCCTTGTGCGATTTTGATTTCGATTTCTTCGATGTTCGGGTCGGCCAGATAACCGGCCCAGACGCCGAAACGGCCCGATGCGAACTGTTTAATCTTGCTTGATCGAAGCGTGTTGAAACGGCTCGAGTGTTCGCCGCCTTCACCGGAGTTGCTGAGCGCGCCGGCAATGTTGGTACCTTGCGCGACAGCCTCGTGCGCTTCTGCGATCAATGCGCCGTGACTCATTGCACCGGATGCGAGTTTGGCAGTGATTTTATGAGCCGGTTGAACGTCGGACAATGCAATCGGAGAACGGGCAGTTTTGATATTGGCCAAATATTGTCCGAAAAGATTGTCGCTATCTGAGAGCTTGATTGCACAGGCATTGTTTGTAACGCTGATCGTTGCGGCGCTATCGCCGAAACGGTTTTTGAAATGCTCGGCGATGCCGGTTAACCGCGCTTCACTGTTGTTTTCAGGCAGTGTAATTGCATAATTAACAGCGTCGATTCGTTCAACCGCGATGCCGTGAATCATGTAGTTGTTGTTTCCGAGCAAGTTTTGCTTGCCCAAAATGCGGTCGAAATCGGCCGTGCTTTGCGCTTGGCTGATATCGGCCGGAAGATCCATGATGTCGCGTAATGCGGCCGGGCGATTGTCGCGCTCTTGGTACAGGTTTTTCGCGAAGCTACGATAAGCCGGCGTGATGCCGAAATTATCGATTTGTTCGGGCGTGCGTTTGTCATAACCGAAATCGAAATAAGCGGTATCTCTGGCTTCCGGCGATTTGTCTTGTGGAATATACAAGATCGGTTCGTCGGTCATGTTGATATATTCACGGACAGCGAGATTGCCGAAGCTATGGCCTGCGCCGTCTTGCCGTTCCTTGAACAAACCGATGAAAGGAATATCTTTTTCGTCCTTGATACTCAATGCTTTGTAATGCCATGCGGCCGCGCTTTTCGCAATGTCTGCATAGCGTACGCCGCCGACCGGCGCGTTGATATTCGGGAAATACGGTTGTAGGCGCGGCTCGTTGGTATCCAGGTAATTCGATTCGAAAAACTCGCCGCCGATGTAGCTTTCTACGGTGCAGAGCCCGAACTTGCCCATGGTTTTCATCAGCGATTTTTCCGCCGCTTTTTTGAAGTTATCGAGGGCTTTTTGTTGGTTCTCTGGCTGAAGTTGGCTGACGACGCGATTGTAGGCGCTGATCGGGCAGACAGCCGAAGCGCCGAAGCCGAGTATTGTTGCAATATCGTGAGCGCTGGCGACTTGTCCGGTTTCAGCGATTAGTGACGAGTGGAAGCGCAGGCCTTGTTTGACCAGGTGTTGATTGGCCGCGGCAACCATCAGCAAGGCGGGAATCGCCGCTTTATCGCGGCTGATGCCGGTGTCGCTGAGAATGATGATGCCGGTGTTGTCGCGGGCGGCTTGTTCGATTTCCTGACAAACGGCGCGCACCGCCGACTCGAGAAGGTCTTCGTTATTTTTTGGATTTTCGAAGTCCGGCGTGAATAGCATGTCCAATGTGATGGTCTTGACGCTGGACTGCCTACGGATTTGTTCTAAATTCGTTCTTTGCAGAATTGGCGAGTCGATGACCAATTGCTTGCTGTTGCCTTCGGAAAAGGTCGGTTTGGCACCGAGCGCGACGCGCAAGGTCATGCCGTCGCTTTCGCGAATTGAATCGAGTGGAGGGTTGGTGACTTGAGCGAAGCGCTGGCTGAAATAACGGGACATGCCGCCTTCGGCATCGGAAAGCGCATTGGGAGCAATTCCGTAGCCCATCGCCGAAACTTTTTCAAGACCGGTGCTTAACATCGGATCAAGCAGGAATTTAAAGCTTTCCTGGTTTAGCGAATAAGCCGTGTGTTGTTGATCGATGTTGAAATCGCCGTTGACCGGGGTTAACTCATCGAATGAGACGTCGGGCAGTTCGCCGATATACAAGCTTCGTTCGCGGAGCATCGCTTCATAGTCTTTTTGTCCGGCCAGTTTTTCCAAGACTTGATTGCTGTTGTAAATCTGTCCGGTGCTGTGGTCGAAATAAATCATGCCCCCGGCTTCGATACGACCACGTTTGATAACGTCTTTGGGAGGGAAGTCGATTTGACCGGCTTCCGACATGACGGCTAGATAGGTTTCGGTTTCCACCGAGCGCAAGGGTCTGAGCCCCAAACGGTCTAGACGCGCGCCAACACGTATGCCGTCGCAGAAGATCAGGGCGGCGGGGCCGTCGTTTTTTTCTTCATAGAGGCTGAAATACTCAAGCATCGCGCGAACTTTCGGCGACAGAGTCGTGTCGTTTTCCCAGGCAGGCGGCATCATCGCCAGCACGGCCGTGACGACATCGAGTTCGTCCTCGTTGATTCGGCGAGTCAGTGTTTGATCGAGGCGGCCCGAGTCGGATTGTCCGCACGGGAACACGATATGTTTGTTGTGTAAGCGCGCGATCGCATTTTCACTGAGCCGATTTTTTTTGTCGGTGTTTAGCTCTCCGTTATGCGCCATGTAGCGGAACGGTTGCGCCATCATCGTTGCCGGAGCGGTATTGGTCGAGAATCGAGTATGGAAGAATAGGGTGTGTATTTCATGATCTTCGTCGTAGAGGTCGATAAAATACGGTATTACTTCAAAAGAGTTCAGTCGGCCTTTGTAAACCTGGGTTCTCGAGCTCATCGATAGCGGGTAGAAACCGGTTAATTCGTCGCGGGTAAAGCCATCGGCTTCGATATCCAGCAATGCGCTTTGAATCAGTTGTTCGAATTCGCTATGAGTCGCTGTCTTTAAAGCTTCCGGGCGCCCGAAAATTACTTGCTTGATCGGTAGTTGCGCTTTTCTGGATGCTTCGTTGATGACTTGGCTGTCCACCGGGATGTTTCGCCAAGTAATGACCGGCAGGCCGAATCGAGTTAGGTGTTTTTCGATCAATTCGATCGCGAAACTATCGTAACGCTCGTGATCTTCCGGAAAGAAAAAGTTGGCAACGCCAAATTCTCCGAGTTGCAGGTTGTTGTTTCCGGTGATTTTTCGAAAAAACTTCAATGATAGATCGACATTCACGCCGGCTCCGTCGCCGATACCTTCGGCACTCATGCCGCCGCGGTGGGGAATCGTGCATAGCGCTTCATGCGCTTTGACAAGTAGCTCGTGAGTCTGTTTGCTTTGTTTATGAGTAATAAAACCCACGCCGCAGCTATCTTGGGAAAGATCGGCGTCGTAAAGCAAGGGTTCTTTGAGGTTTATTCGGGAAATTTCAGTCATTATATCCAACCCGTTCCGGTCATGCTGCGATCAACAGCGTTAGTAGTTCGTTTTTCTCGCAATGCATGCTAAAGTCAAGCTTTGATTGCTCAAACATTAACTGCTCAAATAGAGCGGTTTGCATTGGCGATGCAATAAGTAATGCAGGCAATTGCGTTTAGAGAAACCTGCAAATGATATCATGAGTCGCATTTTAAGTCATTTAGATGCAAATTGTTATCATCAATTCGCAGTTTGAACATGTTCTCCGAGTTTAGGTTGTGGAGTATGCCTGTCGAGGAGCGCCCTGTCAGGCGAGTTACCGAACCCTCGACAGCGCATAGTTTCAGGACGTTATTTATCACGAAATCCATAATTATCACCGATAATTTGAAGTGCGATAGGTATATTAGAAATAGTTAATTACGGGTTCCAAATAAGAAAATGAATTTTGATGTAGTAGTAATCGGCGGGGGAATGGTTGGGGCCGCAGTGGCTTGCGGATTGGGCGGAAGCGGTCTTAAGGTTGCGGTGATCGAACAAGTATTTCCCGATGAGTTTTCTTCGGATCAGCCCCATGATCTTAGAGTTTCCGCGTTGAGTATTGCCTCGCGGCATATTTTGGAGGGGGTCGGCGCGTGGCGGGGTGTTCTGAATCGCCGTTATTGCCCTTTTCGGCGTATGCGAGTATGGGAAACCGTCGGCGATACCGAATTTTGCAGTGACGACATTGATTACAACGAGTTGGGGTATATCGTCGAAAATCGGGTAACCCAATTGGCCTTGTTGGAGCGTTTGCAGGATTTTGATAACGTCAGTTTATTTTGTCCGGCTAGTATTAAGCGCATCGATTACGGCTTGGATGACGAAGGCCATCGTTCGGTGGTTGAGCTGGATGACGGTACGGTTTTGACGGCGAATGTTTTAGTCGGCGCCGACGGCGGGAATTCCAAAGTTCGACAGGTATCCGGGATTGGGGTGACCGGTTGGGATTATAAACAACATGCGCTGGTGATCTATGTGGCAACCGATTATCCCCAGCAGGATATTACTTGGCAGCGATTCGTGCCTAGCGGCCCACAGGCTTTTTTGCCGTTAACCGGTCGACACGCTTCGTTGGTTTGGTATAACTCTCCTGATGCAATCAAGCGATTAAAATCCTTATCCGGAGATCAATTGCTGAGCGAATTGACCAAGACGTTTCCAGAGTGTTTAGGCAGAGTCAACGCTGTCTTGAATACCGCTTCGTTTCCGTTGAAACGGCAGCACGCTCAAAATTATGTGAAACCCGGCATCGCTTTGGTCGGTGATGCTGCGCATATGATTAATCCATTGGCGGGTCAAGGTGTCAATATCGGTTTGCTCGATGCGGCGGTATTGGCTGAAGTGTTGGTCGATGCTCATCGATCGGGCCGGAATATTGGCGATATTGCCGAATTGAAGCGTTATGAAAAGGCAAGGCGCGTAGATAATCTAAGAATGATGACGGTCATGGATGTTTTTTACCGGGTTTTCAGTAATGAAATCATGCCGGTTAGGATTTTGCGCAATTTGGGATTGGGTTTGGCTGAGCGTGTCGTGCCGGTCAAGAAAAAAGTTATGCGAGCCGCGATGGGATTGGATGGCAGGTTGCCCAAATTAGCAAAGGGAGAGTCGATTTAGGTTTGACTTGGTTTGATTGGGATTTGGGTTAAAGCCGCGATATCGACCTGCGGAATAGCTCCGCAGGTCGATACGGGCCGAATTTAGGCCGGCTTTTTAACGAGCTTATGATACAAGGCGAAAATGTCTTCGCGCCGCACGATAGCCATGTAAGCGAGGATGCCTAAAATCAATCCGGAGAATAAATCGCCGATAAACGATTTCTCTGTGCCCGGCGCAGTCGAGCTGAAAGAGTCGGATGGTCCTTCAAGCATCATTTGGGGTGGAGACGGCAAAGGAGCTTTGTAGCCGCGAGCGTCAGGAAGACCTAAGCTGCGCCACTTGTCGTAATCTTGCCATAGCGGGTATTTGCCTTGCCAAAATTCTTTCGTGAAATAAGGTGCCAGAGTCCAGCCTTGCATTTTCGGAATCCCTTTTTCGTCAAGAAAATCTTTGTAAACGACCAAGCTAATATCGCCGCCTTCGCCGATGCCGTTGGTAGTGAATGATTTTTCGACATGATCATGCATCATCCAGACCCCTTCGCCGAAGCTATGTAAGCCGTCGTCGGTGCCGTCAAGTTCCAGATCGATACGTTGTGCCGGAACCATGGTATGGACATCCCGCATGATATAAGATCCCGGGCCGTTATCGATGCCGTCGTAATGGGTGATCATGGGTCTATGTCCATGGATATGAACGCCCAATGCTTCGGTATGCCCATTTAGTATGCGAAGCTTGACCTTTTCGTTCGGCTGCATTTCAATCAAGGACTCCCTCAGTGTATACGGGAATGAGCGGCCGTTCAGCATGAAATAGTCGTCGGTCGCTTCGGTGACGTCGTATTCCATGTTCAGTTTTTGTGCGAGTAGGCGCGGGTCGTTGGCCGAGCGAGCTAGTTCATGCAATTCCTTGTCCGCCGACTGATAATGCATGTCGTATTCGCGAGCATATTTTTCCTGAACCGCTACCGACGGGTGTCGAACTTGGCCATTACCGACATTGAAGGTTTGCACCCAGTTGTTGGGGCGGTTTTCCTCTACGATGAAAAGGCCTTGCAATCCCATTGGGATATGGGTGTGCGGTTGTACATGGCAGTGATAATAAAAAGTGCCGGCCTGGCGTGGTTTGATGACATAAGTTTTACTTTCGCCGGGCATAATATCCATTGCGCTGGTTTGTCCGACGCCGTCATTGCCGCTTCCGCTATGGTCCATATAAGGATGGTCTACACCGTGCAGATGCAGGGAATGCGGCATGTGGTGGGTATTTTCGACAACCAGCCAGACGGTATCGCCTTCTTCGACGCGTATGGTCGGCGAAGGAACTCGCAGTAGCGCATTGGCTTGCGGTTCGTAGAGGCTCAAAGTCGACATGTCGCGGGTTTTAGGCGCGAATACCCAAAAGGTAGGTTGTACGCCCGGCGCAATGTCGAATTGAGTGGTCAATTCGGTACTGTCGGGAGAGTGGCCATTTAATTCGACGATTTCGAGCTTTATGATGATATGGTCGGGGTCGCCGTCGCCGTCGACGTCATTGGTTTTGATGACTGCGTCGGCGGCCAATTGAGTATCCATTAACGTCGACATGCTGATGTTGTTCGTGCCTTTTACGAAGGCGGCAATATCGGCAGGATTGTCGGGGTTGCAAAGTCTCGATTCTTGAATCTCAACGCCGTCGATGACTTGTGCGTCTCTCCATTTCGGTGACGTGAAGTCGGAACAGACTTCTTCTGATTCGCCTAATTCAACTTTAGCAGAAGGCGGCAAATCATTGGCTGCTTGCAGTTCAAGTGGAACAATAAGCGTCATGGCGCCGCAGAGAAGGGTAAGGAAGTTTTTATGCATGCGAAGACCTCTGAAAAAACACACGATTCGAGTCATTGTGACTCGCAAAAAGTGCGAAAGTTTATTTACTCCATATCGACTGAAAAAAACGTTTAGATAGAGTTTGTTATTATGATGCTTTAGTGATAGCGCCTGTCCGATGGTTGCCGGCCTTGTCGGTAACGCTTAATGCTTTCTAACTTAAATTAGACGTTTTTCGGTCGTGTAAGAGCGGTAAAAAACATAACTTGTTTGAAAATTATACAGGAGATTCTTTCGTAGCGGTTGATTAAAGTCAAGACCTCGATTCGATCGATTTCTTGTCGGTAGGTCACAAATTGCTCTTTGATAAGGGAAAGCCGGTTCTTGTGGGTTGTTTCGAATTGATGCTCTAGATAATGTTGTCAATCGTAGCTGTTTCGCGGCTGAGTAATCTAATTAAGTGAATGAGGTGTGAGCGACAACTATATATTTATTCTGGTAAAAAAAAAGATATAGGCTAAAATTCTGATGACAATATTTGGTCGATCGGAGATGGCTATGGAAAAGAGAATTTATCCTCGTGTTGCCGCGCATTTGCCTGTTGTGGTCACTAATGAAGAAGGTGTACGTCTCAAAGTATTGGCGATCGATACTTCCAGTGACGGTTTTTCGATCCAATGCAGTATATTGCAGCGGAATTTGATGACTCCGGGCGGATGTTACATCCGTAACGGTCGTCCGGTGGAATTAAATGCATGGTTGGATTTGCCGCATGCCGGCGATCGCCCTTTACAGGTAAAAGCCCGTTGTAATGTTGAGTTTTCCCGCCGGATAGCGAGGGACCGTTGCGAAATCGGTATGCGGTATAAGGATCTCGAAGGTGACGGTTATGAAAACCTTATTCGTTTTATCGAAAATCGACTAGCTTCGAACGAAGTTGCGATGTCGTCTTTATGATATACCCCTCGTAGGTCAAAATTCGGCACCGGGGTGCCCGTCAAAGGACGCCGTGAACCAGCACTTAAATCCAGCACCTAAATTCCATAGGTCTTTGGTAATGATTCAAAATCATGGCTTATTTAGGTGCTGGGTGAATACGTCCATGTAGGCTCTATGCCAGCTCCATGCTGACTCCTCACCTAGCGTTAGGTGAGGGGGCGGACACCCCGGTGCCTCCACAGGCGCTGCCGAAATTTGAAGTACGAAAGGTATATATAGCAGAGGGGATTTTGCTTGGAGCCGAAATCCGCCCTGCAAGCGAAAGGGTTATAAATGGTCGCGTAATGCGGATTGAATGGCTTGCTCCAAATTTTGTAATGTTTCGTGGTCTTGAATCGGGTTAGATTGATAATCGGTAAAATAAAACATGTCTTCTGCGCGGCTTCCTATCGTGGTGATTTTGGCGTCGTGCAGTTGAATGTTGTGATCGTTGAGCACATGGCCGATTTTTGAAAGAAGTCCGGCATGGTCTGTTGTGATGAGTTCCATGACCGTAAAGCGCCTTTGCGGATCCTCATGAAATGAAATCGTTGTCGGTATTGGAAAGTGTCGAGCTTGTCTCGATTGGCGCCGAATGTTTTTTTGTTTGTTGATGTGGTGTTCTTTTAGATTTTTACGGAGCGCCGTGCAAATATGGACTTCTCGGTGTAAATCCTTGATCGGGTCGCCTGATTGTTCGAGAACTTGGAAGCTGTTCAATACATACTGGTCGCTAGTGGTAACGATCCTTGCGTCGAGAATCGTAAGGCCGAGTTGATCGAGGGTCTCGGTGCTGATTGAAAAAATAAAATCTTCGTTACGAGTGTAAATAAAGACTTCTGCGCTGCCTCGTTGAGTTTGAGGGCGGAGTAACACCAGTGGTAGGTCCAGTTCGTCGCAGGATGCAATTGCAATTGTTTGCCAAGCGATTTCTTCGGCAGTATATCTAAGAAAGTATTCATCGCCGACATGTTTCCATGATGCATGAATAGTTGCTTCGGAAATGCCTAGTTTCAGCAGTTCTTCCAATGCTTCGGTTTTATTTTCTTCGAGTCTGTCGCTGATATTGATCGGGTTCTTGAGGCCGCGACGTAAGGCGTTGTAGGTTGCGCTATAGAGTTCTTTCAATAATGCGTCTTTCCAAGAGTTCCATAGTTCCGGATTGGTTGCGCGTATGTCTGCGACAGTCAATAAGTAAAGGTGATTTAAATATTCGGTGCTACCGACTTGAGTGGCGAAATCATGAATGATGTCGGGGTCGCTGATGTCTTTGCGCTGGGCGGTCATCGACATAATCAAATGATTGCGGACTAGCCAGGTGACGAGCTTAGTATCATGTCTAGACAGGTCGTGCTGCCGGCAAAATGCTTGGGCGATTTCTTCGCCAACTTGCGAATGATCCCCGCCTTTGCCTTTAGCGATATCGTGAAACAATGCCGCGATATAAAGTAGCTCGGGTCTCGGGATCATCAAAAAAATGTCGTTGCAAAATGGCAGTTCGTGGGTGTGCTTTTCCAGCGAAAAGCGTCGCAAATTGCGAATTACGAATAGGGTGTGTTCGTCCACGGTATATATATGGAATAAATCGTACTGCATTCTGGCGACGATGTGAGCGAAGCTAGGCAGGTAAGCGGCGAGTACGCCATAACGATTCATTCGTCGAAGTGCATGCGTGATGCCTCGCGGTTGGCGTAAAATCTCGATGAATAGATGATTGGCGTGTTTGTCGGTTCTAAATTGATCGTCGATCAGGTGCAGGCTTTTACGGATTAAGCGAATCGTTTTTGATCGGATGCCTTTTAGCGAAGGATTTTGCTGGATGACTAGGAAAATTTCCAATAATGCCAGTGGGTTGTTCTCGAAAAGGCTATCAGTTTCGGCTTCCAGGTAGCCGTTAATAGCGATGAGTTTAGCGGTTTTGGTTTGGATTTGTTGATAAGTCGTTTTCCCGCCGATAAAGCGCTCGTTAAATAGTTGTAGTAGCATTTCATTGAGCCGTTCTAAGCCGACTACGGTTTTATAGTAATGCTGCATGAATTCTTCGACGGATTGGTTCGGGTCGGCGCCTTTGAATCCGAATTGTTCGGCTAAGTCTCGTTGAAAGTCGAATAGCAGGCGATCCTCGCAGCGACCGGTTAGCAAGTGAAGTGCATAACGGATACGCCAAAGTACGTTACGCGCAGTAACCAGTTCTTCATATTCGGATTCGGGCAAGAAGCCGTATTTAATTAATTCTTTTAAGGTTGAAGAGCCGTAATGGCGTTTAAAAACCCAGGCAATAATCTGCATGTCGCGAAGTCCGCCGGGGCCTTCCTTGATATTGGGTTCGAGATTGTAAGCGGTATCGTGAAACTTAAAATAGCGATGTTCCTGTTCCTGCATTTTGGCAGCAAAAAACCGGTTTGACGGCCATATCTCTCCGCTGTTTATCGGTTCGAGTACTTTTGCGCACAAGCTCGGATTGCCGCGCAATAGTCTGGTTTCCATTAGACTGGTCATGATGGTTTGGTCGTCGATACAGGATTGAATGCATTCTTCGACTGTGCGTACGCTCAATCCTGGTTTTAAACCGATGTCCCAAAGGAAATTGCAGAATTGTCCTAATACAGCCTGAGTTTCCGTAGAGGCCTCTTTATCCAATAATACGACGATATCGATGTCTGAAAAGGGAAACAATTCTTTTCGCCCGTATCCGCCTACCGCAATCAGGCTCAATTGATCGGCGGATTCACCGAGGAAATGATCCCAGCCGCTGATCAAGATTTCGTCGACGAATTCAGCCTTGGCCACCAGTAAAGGCGTGACCGGTTCTTGTGGATTAAATGACCGCTCAAGCTCCAGGTTTTTCGATTTAATTAACTCTTTAAAGGCAATGATATAGTCGGATTGTGTGAAATAGTGGGTATAGGCTAAGGCTTCTGTCACATTTCCTCCTGTCTCAGTGTCAAGATTTCGTAACCGTGTTCAGTGACTAGGAGGGTATGTTCCCATTGCGCAGAAAGGCTGCGGTCTTTGGTAACCGCGGTCCAGCCGTCCGCTAATACCTTCACATGGCGTTTGCCTAGATTAAGCATCGGTTCTATCGTAATAATCATGCCGGCTTCAAGAGCGGTGCCTTCTCCTGGTTTGCCGTAGTGCAGCACTTGCGGTTCTTCATGAAACTTTTGGCCTATGCCGTGACCGCAAAATTCTCGGACGACCGAATAACGATTCGATTCGGCGAATTTTTGTATCGCATGACCTATATCGCCAAGAGTTGCTCCGTGTTTAACTTGTTCAATGCCCCGGTACAGCGCTTCTTGAGTGATTTTCACTAAGCGTTTGGCGTGGGGACTGACTTCACCAACACAAAACATTTTGCTAGTGTCGCCGTGATAGTCGTCCTTGATGACGGTGATGTCGATATTGACGATATCACCTTTTTTTAATTTTTTGTTGCTGGGTATGCCGTGGCAAACTTGCTGATTGATCGAAGTGCATATCGATTTGGGGAAGCCGTGATAATTGAGCGGAGCCGGAATCGCGTGTTGAACGTCGACAATATAGTCGTGACAAATTTGATTAAGCTCGTCGGTGGTGACGCCCGGTACAACATGCGGCTCGATCATTTCCAGAACTTCGGCGGCAAGTCTACCGGCGACGCGCATTTTATCGATTTCACTTGGTGTTTTTATGATGATACCCATGATTTGACGGCTTTATGTTGGCAAGTAAGCTAGTATAACGAGTTTGCTTGAACAAGCTCGCTAAGGAGTTGATAAGTGGTGGAGATTGCAGTAATTAAAGACTTGAGCGAGCGAAGAAGTCCTGCCAGTTTAGCAGAGAATTAATTGTTGTTGAAATCTAATTATGATATAAAGGCAAGTTCATTTTTGTATTTTAAATACTCACGTTTGTCGACACGCTTGGTAGGGTGCCTTTCTTGATTAATTTGAAGGGGGGGTTGCCAAGGGGGGCAGGCGGAGGCGTAACCCAACGAAACATTAAGTTTCACATAATCCGTAGGAGAAAAAAATGGCAGCAGTGTCAATGCGTCAAATGTTAGAAGCGGGTGTTCATTTCGGACATCAGACTCGTTACTGGAATCCAAAGATGGCTAATTACCTATTTGGCGCCCGTAACAAGATTCACATTATCAATCTTGAGAAAACGCTTCCATTGTTTAATGACGCAATGAATTATCTGGGGCAAATGTCCGCAAATAAAGGCACTATCCTGTTTGTGGGTACCAAGAAAGCAGCCCGTAAAGCGGTCGCCGAAGAAGCGAAGCGTTGCGGAATGCCTTATGTCGATCATCGCTGGTTGGGCGGCATGCTGACCAATTTCAAGACGATCAAAAAATCGATCAACCGATTGAAAGAATTGGAAGCGATGAAAACGGACGGAACGCTCTATCATAAATTTAGCAAAAAGGAAGCGCTGGGGATGGAACGCGAATTAGCGAAACTCGAACGTAGCTTGGGCGGCATTAAGGATATGAAAGGCGTGCCCGATGTATTGTTTGTATTGGATGTCGGTTATGAGAAAAACGCGATTGGCGAAGCTAAAAAACTCGGTATACCTGTAGTTGGGATTGTCGATTCGAACAATTCCCCTGAAAGCGTTGATTACATCATACCGGGTAATGACGACTCCATTAGAGCGGTTAAACTTTACTGCGAATCCGTAGCAGATGCAGTATTGGAAGCGAAATCCGCGACATTGAATTTATCGGCCCAGGCCGATGACTTTGTTGAAGAATCAGAAGTCGAAGCAAACGCAGAGTAAGCGTCGGTGCGGTGAAGGGCAGCTAGCTCTTCAGAGGCAATGGCGCATTGAACTGAAAAGCGCCTCCTAACAGGAGGCGTTTTTTATAGTTAAGAATAAAGAGGAAAAACGAGAAATGAGCATATCAGCTGCAATGGTTAAGGAACTTCGGGAAAGAACCGGTTCCGGTATGATGGAATGCAAAAAAGCACTAGTCGAAGCAAACGGTGATCTGGAAGTTGCTATCGAAAATATGCGAAAAGCCGGTTTAGCAAAAGCCGATAAAAAATCCGGACGGACCGCAGCGGAAGGTGTGGTGGGCGTAAAAGTCAGCGACGATGCTAAAACGGCGGCGATTGCCGACATCAATTGCGAAACTGATTTCGTTGCGAAAGGTGACGATTTCGTTAATTTCGTTAACAATGTTACCGATGCTATTTTAAGCGCGGACGTGCAAACGCCTGAGCAAGTATTGGAGCTGAAGCTGCCAAACGGCAAGACGGTTGACGAGGTTCGTCGCGAACTGATTGCAAAACTGGGTGAAAATATCGCGATTAGACGTTTTGAAAAATACAATTTGCCTAACGACGGCGGTGCTGCATGTTATTTGCACGGTAGTAAGATCGGCGTATTGGTCGCACTGGAAACAGCCGATGAGGCATTAGGCAAGGATATTGCGATGCACGTTGCTGCAATCAATCCGACTTGTGTTTCCGAAGATCAAGTTTCTCAAGAAGCAATTGAGAAAGAAAAAGAAATTTTTTCCGCGCAAGCTTTGGAAAGTGGAAAGCCGGCCGAGATTATCGAAAAAATGGTGAGCGGAAGAATTAAAAAGTTTCTTGCCGAAGTTACCTTGTTGGGTCAGCCTTTCGTTAAGGATGACAAAGTCACTGTTGGCGAATTGGTTAAGTCAAAAGGTAATGCTGTTATTCGCTTTACCCGGTTCGAAGTTGGCGAAGGTATCGAGAAAAAAGAAGAAAACTTTGCTGAAGAAGTCATGGCACAAGTCAGAGGCTCATAATTCAATCCCCGGTTTATCCGGGGATTCGTTTTTATACTCCAAGCGGATTATACTCATATATGGGTATCTAACTGTTTGCGCAACGCAGAATACGGGCAAAAATCGTGATGTCGATTGCCTAAGTTATAAAATGCACTTTCCTAACCATTTCTCAACTTAAAAATCGATAATGACAAATTTTATCTGCCAGCGAATTTTATTGAAATTAAGCGGCGAAGCTTTAATGAGCGAAAAGGGAGGCAGTATCGATGCCGATATCCTGAAACGCTTAGCCGGCGAAATTAAAGAATTATGTGATGCAGGGATACAGGTCGGTCTAGTTGTCGGGGGCGGTAATATTTTGCGCGGCGCGCAAAAAGCTTCCGAAGGTCTTGATCGAGTCACCGGCGATCAAATGGGCATGCTTGCTACTGTAATCAATGCCTTGGCGATGCAGGATGCTTTGGAGTATTTAGGCTTGCAAGTTCGCGTCATGTCTGCATTAAAGATTAATCAAGTGTGCGAAGATTTTATTCGCCGCAGAGCGGTTAGACACCTTGAAAAAGGTAGGGTCGTAATATTCGCTGCCGGAACCGGAAATCCTTTTTTTACTACGGATTCGGCAGCCAGTCTGCGGGCGATTGAGATCGATGCTCAGTTGATGATTAAGGCGACTAAGGTTAAGGGTGTTTATTCGGCCGATCCTGAAAAAGTTAAGGATGCACGATTTTATCCGAGATTGACCTATGACGAAGCATTGGATCAACGCTTAAACGTCATGGATGCCACTGCTTTGGTATTGTGCCGCGATAACAATTTGCCGATGCGCGTAATGAATATTTTTGAACAAGGTGCAATAATGCGGCTGATGCAGGGCGAAGATATCGGCTCACTGATTGAACGAGGAACAAAAGCATGATAAGCGATATTCTACAAGATGCGGCTAAGCGCATGGGCAAAAGTGTCGAGGCGCTGAGGCACGAATTTACCAAAATTAGAACAGGCCGGGCGCATCCGAGCCTATTGGATCAAATTACCGTTCCGTATTACGGAGCCGATACGCCGCTTTCGCAGGTAGCCAATGTCGCGACAGAGGACTCACGGACTTTGACGGTTACACCATGGGAAAAAACCATAGTCAAGGCTGTCGAAAAAGCGATAATGGCTTCCGACTTGGGGCTTAACCCTTCCTCAAATGGTAATGTGATTCGTATCCCGTTACCGCCGCTAACCGAGGAGCGTCGTCGCGATCTGGTCAAGGTCGTCAAACAAGAAGCCGAGAATGGACGAGTAGCGATAAGAAATATTCGCCGCGATGCCAATTCCGATATCAAGGACGCGCTAAAAGAAAAAATGATTTCCGAGGATGAAGCTCGAGCGGCCGAAGATAAAATACAAAAGTTGACCGATCAGTACATCAAAGAAATAGAGAAGCACTTGGAAGAAAAAGAAGCGGACTTAATGTCTATTTAATGGAGTGGATTAATGTCCGAAGAACCCGAAACGCTTCCGGAATTAAACAAGAACCCGCGCCATATTGCAATCATCATGGATGGTAATGGGCGTTGGGCGCAACAAAGGCATATGCCGCGTGCAATGGGTCATCAGGCTGGCGTCAAAGCGGTTAGATCCATTGTTGAATATTGCGCCGAAGCGAATATCGAAGTATTGTCGTTATTTGCTTTCAGCAGCGAAAATTGGCGCCGGCCCGAGTCTGAAGTTTCGATGCTGATGAATTTGTTTTTATCGACCTTGCAAAGCGAGGTTAATAAGTTGCATCGGAACAATATTCGTTTAAAGTTTATCGGTGAACGAAAAGATTTTTCGGAAAAATTGCAGGCTAAAATTACCGAGGGCGAGATTCAAACCCGCGATAATAGCGGTTTGACTTTAGTGATTGCTGCCAACTACGGTGGACGATGGGATATGTCCGAAGCGTTTAAAAAAATAGCTGCGAAAATTCAAAGCGGCGAGATCAACGAGCAAGAAGTCGATGAGGCGCTGATCGGGCAACATTTATCCACCGCCGATTTACCCGAACCGGATTTATTTATCAGAACCGGCGGTGAACAACGTGTCAGTAATTTTTTGCTCTGGCAGTTAGCTTATACCGAATTATATTTCACGCCGACCTTATGGCCCGATTTTAATCGGCAATCGCTAGAGGAAGCTATCGGAAGCTTTAGAACTCGGCAAAGGCGTTTTGGGCATACCGGCGAGCAAATCCTCACAAAAGCAGTTACCCTTTAACTATTTGACTAGATAATAATTATAAAATGTTACTACAGCGAATTATTACGGCTTTGATTCTTGCGCCATTAGTCGTATTGGCCGTCTATTTATTGCCAATACCTTATTTTACTCTGGTTGTTGCGCTGGTGATGTTGGTTGCCGCATGGGAGTGGACAAGTTTAACCGGTATTGATAGGCCCTCGATGCGGATTTTATTTCTTGTCCTACTCATTCTGCCGATGGGCGGTGTTTATTTTTGGACTTATTTTCTAGAAATATTGGCACAAATTTTCGATTGGCCGGAAGTCAGGGCGCAGTCCGGTTTATTGGAATGGCTGATTATTTTACCGGTTTTATTTTGGGTGGTGGTAATGTTTCTGATCAAAAATGCATCGGATGCGCTGCTAAAGCTCGAATTAAAAAATGTTTATAAAGGTTTGATCGGCTGGGTGATTCTGTTTTTTGCGTGGATGTTTCTTTATCGCATGCGCGCTTTTTACGGTTCCGATATGGTGATGTATTTTCTGCTGTTGATTTGGATTGCTGATATTACCGCCTATTTCGTTGGCAAAAAATTCGGCGCTACCAAGCTTGCTCCTGAAATCAGTCCCGGCAAAACCATGGCAGGGTTTTACGGGGCTTTGGGAAGCGGTGTCGTTAGTGCGATCGTTTTGAGTTTGGTATTCGGGTTTACTTTGATGATAGGCTCAGACTTTGTTTTGTTGTCGGTCTTGACCGTTTTGATTTCGATATACGGCGATCTATTTTTTAGCCTAATTAAACGACAGCAGGGCGTTAAGGATACGGGGTCTATTTTGCCGGGGCATGGTGGTTTGTTAGATAGGATCGACAGCTTGGTGGCCGGTATTCCGTTTTTCTATGCCGGTATTCTGCTGATTAGAGAGTTATTTTAATGAAAGGTATTTGTATTTTGGGCGCGACCGGTTCTATCGGTGTCAGCACGCTGGATGTGGTTGCTCGCCATTCGAATCGGTATAGAGTCGTTGCGTTGACCGCGAACAATAATATCGACCTGCTGTACGACCAATGCATCGTCCATCGTCCTGACTATGTTGTCGTGGTTGATGAAAATAAGGCTAAACAATTTGCAGAGCGCATTGCTACATCGCCGGTATCCGATATAAAGGTGTTATCGGGAGCCGAATCGTTGCAGCAAGTAGCTACACTGGATAGTGTTGATTCGGTAATGGCGGCAATCGTCGGCGCGGCTGGTCTATTACCAACTTTGGCGGCTGCTAAAGCCGGTAAAACCGTATTGCTGGCAAATAAAGAAGCGTTGGTGATGTCCGGCGATATTTTTATGAAAGCGGTTACCGAGTCCGGTGCCCATTTGCTGCCGATCGATAGCGAGCATAATGCCATTTTTCAATGCATGCCGGCAGATTACTGTGCGGGTCAAGAGGCTAAGGAGGCGCGGCGAATTTTGTTGACTGCCTCGGGTGGCCCGTTCAGAACTAAGCCGGTAGAAGAGTTGGTCGATGTCACTCCGGATCAAGCCGTCGCGCATCCGAATTGGGATATGGGGCGTAAGATTTCTGTCGATTCTGCGACGATGATGAATAAAGGGCTTGAATTGATTGAAGCCTGTTTATTGTTCAATATGTCGCCGGATAAAATTCAGGTGGTGATCCATCCGCAAAGCGTGATTCATTCAATGGTCGATTATGTCGACGGCACTGTGTTGGCGCAAATGGGTAACCCCGATATGCGAATACCCATTGCGCATGCGATGGCGTGGCCGGAACGCTTCGACTCCGGTGCGGCGCCGCTGAATATATTCGACGTTAAGCACATGGATTTCGAACAACCCGATCTTCAGCGTTTCCCTTGTTTACGCTTGGCGATTGAAGCCGTCGAGGCAGGCGGTATTATGCCGGCTGTGTTAAATGCCGCTAATGAAATCGCGGTTGCTGCCTTTTTGGACGAGAAAGTCCGTTTTACCGACATCCCTTACATTATTGAACGGAGCATGCATCAATTCGAAGCCGATCCGGCGGATACGCTGGATATTGTATTGGCAGCCGATAGCAAAGCCCGGGAAGTGGCTGAGCGTATCGTCGAAGAACTTAAGCGTTAATTGGGTTAATGAGTACGCTGTTTTATTTTATTGTCGCGATCGGTATTCTGGTTTCGTTTCATGAATTCGGTCATTTTTGGGTCGCGCGAAAGACCGGCGTCAAAGTACTGAGGTTTTCGGTCGGGTTTGGTAAGGTCATTTGGTCTTATCAAAAATCGCCTGCGTCGACCGAATATGTCATCTCGGCAATACCTCTAGGCGGCTATGTCAAAATGGTTGACGAACGCGAAGGCAAGGTGGCCGACGAAGATTTGCCTTTTGCATTCAACCGTCAGCCATTGTGGGCGCGGTCGGCGATTGTCGCGGCCGGACCATTATTCAATTTAATGCTAGCCGTGCTGTTTTTCTGGATCGTGCTATTCATAGGTGAAACCGGCTTACGCCCGATTATCGGTCATGTCGAGCCTGGTACGCTTGCCGCCGAAGCCGGTTTGCTCGAAGGCGAAGAGATCGTAGCGGTCGATCAAAAGAATACCGCGACTTGGGCGGAGGTTATTGAGTCGATTTTCTCGGCGGCCATGACCGGTCGAGAAAGTGTCGATGTTACGGTAAAAAACATCGATGAACAGCAGCATTCGCGGCTTATCAACTTTCCTGAAGAATTGCGAAGCGAACCGAATAAACTTTACGATAAATTAGGTCTCAAGCCTTGGATGCCTCAGCTCAGGCCGGTTGTCGGGCGAGTGTTGGAAGGCATGCCGGCGGCCGATGCCGGATTACAGTCAGGTGATTTGATTGTTTCTGCTGATGGTGAACCGATCAATACCTGGTTGCAATGGGTCGACTATGTGCAAAATAGCCCAGGAAGAGTAATCGACCTGACTATTGAAAGGCAAGGCGTGCAATTGAGTCTCGAAATAACGCCTCAAAAAGTCGTCGAAACAGACGAGGTTGTCGGGAAAATCGGCGCGGCCGCTGAAATTCCAGAAGATTTGATGGCGTCGTTGCAAGTGCGCAATGATTTACCGCTTTGGCCGGCTCTGACGGCGGCTGTTTCGAGAACCGTTTTTTTTAGTACCGCAACACTCAAAATGATGGGTCAGATGATTGTCGGTAATGCTTCTGTAAAAAATCTTAGCGGCCCAATCAGTATCGCCCAGTTTGCCGGGATTTCGGCTGAGCGCGGGTTTGTCGAATTCCTGTCTTTCTTAGCCAAAGTTAGTATTAGTCTTGGCGTACTTAATTTATTGCCGATTCCGGTGTTAGACGGCGGCCATTTGTTGTTTTTTGCGATTGAAGCGATTAAAGGCAGCCCCGTCTCGGAAAAATTCCAGGTTGCGTTACAACAGGTCGGTATTTTGCTACTACTGTCGTTGATGGTATTGGCTTTATTTTTGGATTTGGAACGTTTGTTTCAATGATAAAGCCGCTTATAGCCTTAATGCGTTTCACCATGAAGATCATGAAGAATAAGAAGTTATGCCTTTCGCACTTCAAATTTCGGCAGTGCCTAAGGAGGCCCCTTTGCCGGATTTTTATCTACATCGATAGCCAACACCAAGCAATACAAAACCGCCGAATAGTGGATTCTATTTTTTCATAAGGTAATGAACAAAACAATCGGTCGACAGTCCTACAAACGCATTAGTCATTTACGAATTTATGGAAACGTTATGAAACAAATACTTAAAACAGCGATATTGCTTGGTTCGGTTTTAGGCGTGAGCGTTGTTCAAGCCGATGAAGCGGCCATCAAGGCGGCTCTGAAAAAATCGATGCCAAACTTCAATCCTGACTTGATTAAGCCTTCTGAAGTGAAGGGAGTTTATGAAGTCACGGCGGGCGCAACCATTTTTTATGTCTCCGATGACGGTAAATACTTATTACAAGGGCGCTTGATCGACTTGGAAGCCAGAACCGATTTGACCGAAGCGAAAATGGCTAATACGCGAAAGAATACGCTGGAAAAGTTGGGGCAAGATCAAATGATCGTGTTCAAGCCGAAATTAAGTCAGCATAAAGTATTTATTTTTACCGATATCGATTGCGGCTACTGTCGGAAACTGCATTCCGAGATCGATCAATATATGGCCGAAGGCATTACTGTTCAATACTTGTTTTATCCGAGAGCGGGGAAGGGCTCTGAATCGTACACCAAAGCCGTTTCGGTATGGTGTGCGGAAGATCGTAATGATGCTTTAACCAAAGCCAAACAAGGGAAAAACCCCGAAGCCAAGACCTGTACCAATCCGGTCGATGCACATATGAAGCTCGGTAACGATTTCGAAGCGCGCGGAACGCCGATGATAGTCACTGAACAAGGTTCTGTATATCCGGGTTATTTACCGGCCAAACAACTGGTTGAAGTACTGCGCGAAGAAAAAGGTTTATAAATCAATCCTGCTAGGTTGTGGGTGTATGAGAACGTTTATTCTATAACTGTCTCGCATCAAATGGTGTGCTTCTTAAGAGTCGCCGAAATTTGAAGCGCGAAAGGTATATAAACAGCAATTCCCAATTTGAAGATAAAAAAGGGTGCGGGGTGTGCTTGGCGAGGATGTCGGAGCCGCCGTCAAGCCCCCATGGATGGGTTTACGGCGTTCCTCGACAGGCATACCCCGCATCCTGAATACGGCGAAATATCTCAAACTGGTAATTGCTGGTATATAAACTTCGCGCGATCATGTTTTCGGCTTTTATGGCAAGACGCTTCGCTAGGGGAGTTTAAATTGCTATTAATTTATAATTTGCTAATATACTAACAAATTATAAGTCCATGAGGTATAGGCGATGAATTTTCCGATCAATCAACAACGTCGACAATGGTTAAAGTATGCCGCATTTGCGGCAGCCGGTGCGGCGACTTACCCCTCTTGGGCGCAATCGGGCGGAACCTTTAAAGCGGTCAATACCCCTTCGGCGAATTTTCATCCCGATGTGGAAATTGAACTGACGCAGGATATCGCGCAGGTTCCTATCTTCGAAGGGCCTGAAACCCGAGTTTGGAAAGTGCGGGCTAAAGTTCTTAAAGGTCCGGCTTCATCGATAGAAAATCACCCCGATACCTATCTTGCCCCGACGATTCGCCTGAAAAAAGGCCAAAAAGTCAGAATTCATTTGAATAACAATTTACCGGCGCATTCGATTTTGCATTGGCACGGACTGCATGTGCCGGCCAACATGGACGGCAATCCGATGTACGCGGTCAGCCACGGCGAATCTTATATCTATGAATTCGAAATTCTGAATCGTGCCGGAACCTACTGGTATCACGCACACACCCATAGCGTCACCGCCAAACAAGTCTATTCGGGACTTGCCGGCTTGTTCATTGTGCATGACGATGAAGAACGAGCTTTGAATTTGCCCAAGGGCGAATTTGATCTGCCGTTGGTCATCCAAGACAGAAGCTTCGATAAGAATAATCAACTCGACTATAGCAACCACATGATGCAACGCATGCAGGGCTTTCTCGGCGATCGGATTTTTGTCAACGGCCGGCCCGATTATGTGTTGCCTGTCGCGGGACAGGCCTATCGGTTGCGATTACTGAACGGATCAAATTCGCGGATCTATAAACTGGCCTGGTCGGACGGCAGTAAAATGACCGTGATCGGTACCGACGGCGGATTGTTGGAAAGGCCGAAGCAGTATTCCTATGTGATGTTGGCACCAGGCGAAAGAATCGAGCTGTGGGCTGATTTCAGCGGTCGTTCGGTTGGTTCTGAGATAAGCATGCGCAGCTTGTCGTTCGATATTTCGACACACGGTCATGGCGGCATGGGCATGATGGGCGGCGGTCGCGGAATGATGGGCGGAGGACGGCGGGGCATGATGGGCGGCGGGGGTATGGGCATGATGCACTCTTCCGATCTGCCGTCGGGTAGTGAATATTCTTTATTTAACGTTAAAGTGATTAAAGCCGGCAAATCGTCGCAGAGTTTACCGGAGCGCTTATCCACGATACCTAAGTTGAATGTTCGCGATGCTGCGAATAACAAAGATCCAAGAACCATTAGATTGTCGATGCGGCACATGTCGGCGTTATTGAATGGGCGTTCCTACAAAATGGACGATGTTCGCGACGATGAAATTATTCCTGTCAATAGCTTGCAAGTCATCGAATTCGACAATGGATACAGTGGCATGAGCGGCATGCCGATGCCCCATCCGATGCATTTACACGGCGAACAATTTCAAATCATCAAACGCCAAGTCAATCCGAAATCGAGAGAAGCGTACCGAACGATTTCCGGTGGATTGGTCTGGGGCGGCTGGAAGGATACGGCGTTGGTGATGCCCGGCGAAAAGGTGACCGTATTGAAACCATTCAATGATTTTATAGGGCTATTCATGTATCACTGCCATAATCTCGAGCATGAAGATATGGGTATGATGCGGGATTTCTTAATAAAATAATCTGAGTTCTGTTTATACTCATCGTAGATCAAAGTTCGGAAACGGGGAGCCCGTTAAAGGCGTAGTACGTAAATTATCGAAATTCGATCCAGCACCTAAATTATTTAAGATATACCTTTTGCACTTCAAATTTCGGCAGTGCCTAAGGAGACACCGGGGTGCGCGGTCGATTTTGCAGGAGCAAAAATCTGCAAACGCCATGGATGGCGTGAATGCGGATTTTGCATGGAGCAAAAATTTGCCCTGCTGCCGACAACCTCGCTAGCCACTGCCCATACCTTCATAAAGCTAACCATTTTTTGAGTATAAAGGGAGTAATTCTCTATAAATACCAGTAATTCCCAGTTTGAACATATTTTCGCAATTTAGGGTGTGGAGCATGCCTGTCGAGGAACGCCGTGAACCCGTCCATGGGGGCTTGACGCCGGCTCCCTGCCGCCGACATCCTCGCCAAGCATGCTCCACACCCTTTTTTTATCCTCAAATTGGGAATTGCTGCTATAAATACCCTTAAGACACAGGTTTTTCGGAATCAGGCAAACAATTTTGCGTTAAATGAGGGTTGCGATTACAATCATTTTTATGTTTTAAGTTTCATTTAATTTAAATTTATTGGGTGAAAGAGCGCCGAGTTCAAAAATAACAATGAATAATGCATACATCGGTCGCACAGTCAGCGAAACTCCGTTTCAACTCGAACTACTTGCAGCAAAGACAAGGCAAGCGATAGTTTGTGAATTCAGTAAGGAGTGTCGACTCGGTAGCGATACCGGCAACGATGTTCAGATAACTGGAGACGGGGTTTTACCCCGACACGCCAAGATTTTTGTTAGTGAAGATAGCGCATTATTCATTGCTGCGATCGACGATGCGCCAATTACCGTTAATGGCGCGCTTGCAGACAAACCATTGATGCTGAATAACGGCGATTGGCTTTTATTCGGTTCCACGCCTTTTCAAATCAAGTTTCAATCCAGTCAAGCCGCTGATGATGTTTTGTCCGGCGACGATACATCCGCCGGCGTTACACTGACAGGAAAGTCGGTGCTGACGATAGGCCGATTACCTCAATGCGATATCACAATACCTTCGCCGCTGGTGTCCCGTGAACATGCCAAATTAACCAGAGAGTCTACGGGATGGGTTATCGAGGATTGCGGTAGCACCAACGGAACCTTTGTCAATGCGGTGCGCATCAGCGGTAAGCAACCGGTGTTGGCCAATGACTGGTTGAGCTTCGCCGCATTCGACTATCGGTTCGACGGGAACGCTATTATTCCATCGAACCAAGACGGTCAAGTCAAGATCGAAGTGTATCGGTTGACCAAAGAGGTCAAGGAATCGTCGGGTCAGACTAAACGATTGTTGGATAGCCTGAGTTTTGCGATTCATCCGGGCGAATTCGTCGGTATTTTCGGCACTAGCGGTTCGGGTAAATCGACGTTGTTGGATGCGCTGAACGGACGCCGGCCCGCCACAAGCGGCGATATTTTATATAACGAAATCGATTTGTACGGCGCGTTCGATTTGTTTCGTGCGGCGATCGGGTATGTGCCTCAGCAAGACATCGTGCATCGCAAAATCGTCATGCAGCATGCGTTGAAATTCACCGCTAAACTGCGTTTGCCTCCCGATACCTCGGATTTTGAAATGGATGAAAATGTCCTGAAGGTGCTTGAAAAGGTCGGATTGGCCGAGAAGGCCGGATTAGCAGTCGATACGCCGACACCGTTGAGCGGCGGTCAACTGAAACGCGTTAGTTTGGCGGTGGAATTGGTCGCCAATCCGAATGTGTTGTTTCTGGACGAAGTGACCAGCGGACTGGATGCCGGTACCGATAAAAAAATGATGCAATTGTTTCGGAGTTTGGCCGAGGACAAAAAAACCGTCGTTTGCGTGACGCATACGCTGGAAAATATCGACACCTGTCACCTGGTCTTATTGCTGCATCAGGGACGTCTGGTTTTCTATGGACCGCCTCAAGCCGTGATCGGTTATTTCGGGATCGATCGCTTATCCGATGTCTATGAACTGCTCGAAAGCCGTTCGGCCTCCTATTGGGCCGATAAATACCGAGCCTCGAATTTTCACGATACTTATGTCGAAAAACGTTTGAAGCTATCGGAGCAACGCGACAATAAAGATGTTCTAAAATCAAACACGCGACCGACGAATAACAAATGGTTGCAGAGTTGGCGCCAAACCAAAACGTTAATGTCGCGTTATTGCGAATTGATTTTGTCGGATCGTAAAAACCTACTAATTTTAATCTTACAGGCGCCGTTGATCGCGTTGATCGTTAGTTTGGTATTCGAGATGGACGATCAGATAGCTCTGCGAGCGGCCAAGCAAAGCCAGATTCTGTTTATCATGGTGTTGTCCGCGATCTGGTTCGGTTGTCTCAATTCCGCACGGGAATTAGTTAAGGAGTTGCCGATTTATATTCGCGAACGCTCGGTAAATTTAGGCTTAGGGCCTTATATCGTGAGTAAATTGATTCCGTTATCGTTGCTTTGTTTTGTGCAATGCTTCTTGTTATTAGGCGTTATCGCGTTATCGATATCGGTGCCGGGCGATCTGATACAACGTTTTTTGATTTTGTTCGCATCAGGCATGGCGGCGACCACGATGGGGCTTTGCGTCAGCGCCTTTGTCAATTCCAACGATAAAGCGGTTGCGACGGTGCCGATTTTATTGATTCCGCAGGTTATTTTATCCGGTGCTGTGGTTAATCTCGAAGGCGCCGGGCTTTGGATAGCCAAAACGACGATGATTTCTTATTGGTCTTTCGATGCGATGAAATTGACGCTCGGCGAGGAGATTAGGGCTGTTAAGGATTTTACCGGAACCACTGTCGTATCGATAGCAGGAAGCACAGGGAGCGATTTGGCGGCGATTGCCGGGTTGGGTTTGTTTTTTCTGATCGCGACGGCAATAGGTCTGAAACTCAAGGATACTAAAAAATAACCGAAGCCGATTTGAACATATATGAATGAAACAGCACAAGAACAGCCCCGGACCTGTCCCAAATGCGATCAACCGGATTCGGCCGATGCGATCGCGCAAAATAAATACCGGTGTACAAAATGCCAATACGAAATAGCGCATATCGATACCGCACCTAACGGCTCGATACGCGGTATTTTCGGTTGGCTGAAAGGCGTCGGCGATTTGATTGGCGATCGCTATATTATCCAAACAGTGCTGGGAAAAGGCGGTTTCGGCGCGACTTACCTAGTCGAAGATCAACGCGTGAAAGGAAAACGTTGGGCGCTCAAGGAAATTCCCGAGATGCTGTTCGATGAATATGAAGTTTCGTTGTTGAGCAACCTCGATCATCCCTCGATCCCTATCATTGTCGACCGTTTCAATGAAAAAGGCATGGTCTATTTAGTGTTGAAATTCGGCGGTAGCCGAACGCTGGCTACCGAATGCAAGCGGCTCGGTAGAATTGTCTTTACGGACCTTAAGGACTGGATCGTTCAGGTCGGGCAGGTACTCGAATATCTGCATTCGCGAAATCCGCCGATTATCCATCGGGATTTGAAGCCGGAAAACGTTTTGCTGGACGATGAAAACAGAATCATGCTGATTGATTTCGGCATCGCCAAGGAATCTTCGCCCAACGAAATGACCCGTACTTTGGGGAGAGCGGCATCAATCGGTTTCAGTCCGCCAGAGCAGGTCATGGGCACCGGTACCGACATTCGATCCGATATTTATTCATTGGCGGCCACGGTTTATTTTGCCGTGACCGGTCAAACGCCGGTCGCGGCGCATGAAAGGGTGTCCGGTAAAGCCTTGACGCCTCCTAAACAAATTGCGCCCGAATTGCCGGATGTAATCGATAACATGATTCTTAAAGGATTGAGTCTCAATGTCAATGAGCGCCCGCAGACCGTGGCGGAATTCATCGGTGTATTTTCAGCCGTTAGCCAAGTTGATGAAGAGGCTTTGCTGTCCGGCAAAACGGTGCAAATTTCCGATTTGCAATTCGGGCCGGTAATTAAGACCCAAGGGAATCGTTCGCAGCCGATCTCACGTTCAACGATTCAATATACAGAAGCTCACAATAGCTCCATAAAAAAACTGGCGATTTTGCTTGTCGTTGTCGTAGTGCTGTTTTCAGCGTTTGCCGGCGGCGCCTATTGGCTGTTTTTCAAAGACGGCTCGGATGAGGTGCCGATTGCAAGTGCCGGTCCCGAACCCGAGTCTTTACCGCGTGAGACCGGAATTGCCGAAGGGACGGTTCCTGCCGCAATGGATTCGCCGTTTTCCGCTCCCTCCGTTGTCTCGAAGCCTGTCGTGCCTTCGGCAGATTCAGGTTTGTCGGCACTGGAAATATTGAATAAACGCAGGCCCGTTCAACCGGAATCGGATAGCAAGTCTTCGGTCAATAAAGCTTCGCAAACACTCGATTCGAATCGCGTTGTTCAGCAGCCAAGCACGCCTCCGAAACCGGTAGCACGCCCTAAACCGAAGCCGAAACCGCAACCTAAACCGATAGCCAAAACCGAGCCTAAGGAAGATAATTCCGGCTGGGTTATTATTCCGGGGCAAACACAAAAAATACGTTAGGTTAGGGGCGCAAATAACCGAATCCGCTACAAAGATCATTGTTCCGGTAAGTTATTTGTCGCGAAATCCTAAGCATTCGCAGTTACGAGTAACTTCTTTGAGTATAAAGCAGCAATTCCCAATTTGGGGATCAAAAAGGGTGTGGGGTATGCTTGGCGAGGATGTCGGCAGCAGGGAGCTGCCGCCAAGCCCCCATGGATGGGTTTACGGCGTTCCTCGACAGGCATACCCCACACCTTAAAATCGGCGAAACTGCTCAAACAGGGAATTGCTGGAGTATAAAGTGTTAGTCGTTGTTTATGGGGGAGTCGGACATTGAGTCCGATGGGTAAAATACTACATTAAAGAGGAATCGACGTCATGATGAAAATCTCAAGACAAACGCAACAGACCGGCAAAAAATGGTTTAAGGGGGTGGGGCGCTTTATATTGCCTGTTCTGGTTTTAATGCAAGCCTTGTTTCTTACGGGCCCAGCGCATGCCGGCGGCTACGGATTTGCAGCGCCCGGCGGTTACGGCGTTAAAGTCTATCGGGTAAATTATGCCTTGTATCCGTTTGTACAATTGTATATTCGAACCTTCGATCAAAACATGCAGCCTTTGGTGAATCTCAACGAAATGAATATCGGTCTGATGATCAAAGGCAAAAGCTACGATCCGATGAAACGCCAATATGGCATTCAAAGCATACGCAATCGAAGTGAGGCAACCCGTTCCGTTTTGGTAATCGATGCTAGCAAGTCGATGGCGGGAACGGCATCGGAAACCGCGCTCAGAGCCGCTGCTCGTTTTATCGACAGCAAACGGCCCCAGGATGAGGTGGCGATCCTGGCGATACGCGATACCAAAGAAGGCTATGATTTGGTATCTCAATTCGAAAGGGATGCGGGCGCTCTTGCCAGAAGGTTGGCGGATATTCGAATCGATGGTATGAAAAGCCGTATTTACGATAGTATCGGGGCTGCGATTCAGATGTGCGGAATGTCGGCGCAAGGATCGTCAGTAGACCCTTCGGCCGATAATGTCATTGCATCGTGTTCGGTGGTCGTTTTTTCCGACGGACGAGACGAGGGCAGTGCGCTTTCTCGCGAAGAGCTGAATGGCCGAATTACTTCGATGCGGATTCCCATACCCGTGTATTCGCTTGCTTACGGCAAGAGTTCAGTGGACTATTTTAGAAATCTCGAATCCATATCGAAAAATTCGTTCGGCATCTATTATTCATTGGGCGAAACCTATGACAGGATGCAGCGCATCGTCGAAGAAATCCAAAACATTTTACAAAGCGACTATGTTGTGACCTTCCGATCTTATATTCCGGTTGACGGCGAGCAGCACTCCTTTAAGGTCGGTATCGAATATCCGACAGGTAGCGGTAAATATTATTACGACAATGGCCAATTCGAAGCGATAGAGCCGCCGCCTATCCAAGCGATTGATAATTATCTCAACCTATTGAATCAAAAAATCCCGCTTCTGCCGGATAACGATCCGTTTTACAACAGGCCGTCCGCTCAGTAGCAGCGCTAATCTAATGAGGATTTCATCATGAATCATGCATTTCCTAAAACAGCCCTAAGTGCGGTTGTATGCGTCAGCCTGATCACCGGATGTGCGACTACTCCCGAAAATCAACAAGCCATTGGTGCGGGATTGGGCGCGGTGGCCGCCGGTTTGACGACCGGTCTATTGACCGGTAATGTCGGCTACGGTTTAGCGGCGGCGGCCGGCGGCGCCGCACTCGGTTGGGGCGCCGTCAAATTGGCGCAATACAGCTCACAGCAGGTGCGCAGTCCTGCCGAGGACCAATCGCTATACGGGTTTACGCCTGCCGCCAATACCGTGCTGGTCCGTTTGAATAAAGGCACGGCTTCGCCGGATACCGTTGCTCCAGGGCAACAAGTCATGGTTGCCAGCGATTATTCATTATCGGTACCGCAAAATCAAAGCATAGCCTCGGTCGAGGAAACCTGGACCTTAAAAAAGGACGGGAAGGTGATTTTCGAGGCCCCGCCTCAAAATGTGCAGCGTTCCGCCGGCGGTTATGCCGTCAATGCGACGATTCCGATACCTAAGAATGCATCGGCCGGTACTTATGTCGTCGAAACCAAAGTGCAAGCCGGCACCAGCAGCGATATCAATCAGGCCGTATTTATCGTTCAATAAGCGCTAATGCTTCGCTTGCGGTTAATCAAAAGAAGCGTGCCAAGGACGATTGCAAGGGTATTTTTTTATTTGCTGATAGGTGGCAGTGCGATCTCGAGGTCGGCTTGGGCAAATTGCTCCGGCGAACAGCAGCATTCCGCGAATGCCGCCTTTCGTATAGAACAGGAATGGCCGTTACGGCCGAGCCAGGACATCGTCAACCGATATTTGCAAACTCTCGGAGAGCGTCTTCTTCCCCGAAGCGGGCCTTGGTTAAAGTGGTTCACGCCAATCGATTGGCCGGCTTCGGGATGGCGTTTTTTCACAGTCAGGGATAGCTCGGTCAACGCATTTTCGATTGGGGACGGGCGCACTTATATCACCGAAGGCAGTTTTCATTTCGTCAATAACGAAGCCGAACTCGCGGCGATATTGGCTCATGAAATGGGGCATCAATTAGCCGGTCATTTTTGTCTCCGGCCAGGCTTATCTGGTAAAAAGCATAGGCAAATAGGCACGCTGGTGCAGATCATCGATATCGATAGGGAAATCGAAGCGGATGCGATCGCATTGGATATCTTGCAGGCCGCCGGTTTTCCGCCTGACGTTCTGCTGAATATCATTGATCGCTTGCCGGTAAAAGGCGACGAACAGCAGCATCAAGCTCGTCTAAATAAGCTATCTAAGCGATTGGAGCCGGGAATCAATGATAATTTTTCAAGTTCCGCAGAGTTTTTTCGGATAAAGCGATTATTATCCGAATAGGAACGGGCATGAAATTCGATCTATTTAAACGATTTACTCATAATCAAGCCGAAAAGTCCGATAGGCCGAGTATTCAATTCAGTTGTTTTACTCATCCGGGTAAAGTTAGAAGCAATAACGAAGATAGTTTTTTAATGCTGCCTGAAATGGGTATTTGGGCCGTTGCAGATGGCATGGGCGGACATAATTGCGGAGAAGTTGCCAGTGCGGTCGGGTTAATGACCTTGCATCGCGAGCTGGCTTCCGGAGCAAAATTGATCGAAGCTATTCAACGCGCGCATCTCAAAATCAAGGAGCAAGCTTTCAAAGATCCAGAAGCCCAGGGGATGGGGATGACCTTGGTCGCGATACAAATTGAAGAGGGGCGTTATCAAATTGCCTGGGTCGGTGATAGTCGCGCCTATCTCTGGCGGAATAATGGATTAAGGCAATTGACCAAGGATCATAGCTATGTACAAATGCTGATGGATCAAGGCTTAATCGATGAAGAAAGCGCCAAGACCCACCCCTATAAAAACGTTATCACACAAGCGATCGGCAGTTCCGACAAAGAAGTTGTGCAAGTGGATGTGGTCGAGGAAATACGCGATAAGAGGGATATTGTATTACTTTGCAGCGACGGATTGACCGGTCAAGTGCCCGATTCAACAATCGCGACCATACTCGCAGGGGATGGGAGCTTGGATAATAAGACCGAGCAACTTCTGGCAGAAGCGTTGGCGAATGCGGCCGATGATAATATTACATTTATTTTGTTGGCGGAATCTCAGGCGGACTGTTCGTAGAATCTAATAAGGGTATCGTTGGTTGCATTCGAAAAAGCCGAACTTACTCCCTTTTGATTGAAAAACCGTCTAAGAATATACCTATCGCACTTCAAACTTCGGTATTAGCGTACGGAGGCGTCGGGGTGTTCGGCAAAGGCTTTGGCAGCATGGATGCTGTCATAGAGCCTACATGGACGTATTCACGGCGTCCTTTGACGGGCACCCCGATGCCGACATTCGCGCTAGCCACAACCCATACCTTCATAAAGTTAACCATTTTTTGAGTATAAAGGGAGTAAATAAGGCAAATTTTTCCCGGTCGTCTATATTCGAGGTCCTGATTAGCAAGTTTCTTCAGCTAAAGGCCAAAAACCAGCATATCCCTAGCAGGACGGGGTTTACAACCCCGTCCTAAACGTTTTGACTTTGGCCGAAGTTAGCCGAAATGTTTAGGGCAAACCGAAACGTTGGGGACGGGTTAAATAACCCGTCCCGCAGAAGTGGCTACGACTGGCCACTGTTCGGACAATTGGCTTCAGCAAGCTGAAGCATCTTGCTAATCAGGTTCGAGGTTATAAGATTTCCGAGTCCATTTGTATTTAGTGCGAGAAAATTATGATTCAGCGAAAACTTCTGGTTGTTTGTATTCTAACTTCTTCGGTCCTGGCGGGTTGCGGCAGTAAGGTTGAAGTGCCGTCTGCTCATGTCGGGAAGATCATGACTCAATACGGCTTCAAGGAAGGCATTGTCAATACCTCGAAGTTTAGGCTAGAGCCTTGTTGGGCCTATTGCGACAAGTTGGTCGTCATGAATGTTTCGGACATAGCCAAAGCCGAGCAAATGCAGTTGTTCATGCCGAAAGACAAGTTGAATATGGCGTTTGATTTGCGGATGACGCTGGCTGTTAAGCCGGAACAGTATGATGAATTGTTTTCCAAAATAGCGCCGGAGCAAGTTGGGGATGTTGAAAGCATTCCTCTCGATAAGGTTTACCAGACCTATGCGCAGCAGATTATCCGGTCGGAAGCTAGAGAGTTTTTGTCGAATTATACGATTGCCGAAATCAGTTCCTCTCGGGAAGCGATCAATTCCGAATTGAGCGCTAAGTTATCGAAGAGCATCGGCGAAAGAACGCCGTTTTTAGTGCGCTATGTCGGGTTGGCGGACATAAGGTATCCGGAAATCATTGTTAAGGCGCAGGAAAATGCAGCAGAACGGCGCGAAATGATTCAGCAGGAAGAAGCGCAATTGGAAATCAGCAAAGTGCAATTAGAGCGCAAGCTTCAAGAGCAACGCATGCAACGCGCTATCGACGTCGAAAAAGCCGAGGCCGAGGCCGAAGTCAACAAGATCCTAGCTCAGTCGGTCACGAACGAATACATCCGCTACCGTTCTCTGAATGTGCTCGATAAAATGAGCGAATCGAATAACAAAGTCTTTATTCCGATGGAAATGCTCGGCACAATCGCCGGCGGTGTCATGCTGGGAAAGCATTGATTGCGGTTATGTTCGGCTACTTTTATCAAAGGGTTCTAGGGAGGAGCGGAAAACCAGCCGGATTCGGGCCGGTTCGGATTTCCGCCGATACGGCATGAGTACTTATCTGTTCAATGTTTTACTTTCGTTTTTTCCTTATCTGATCATTGGCTTTTTCATGCTCTGTGCCGCATTGATGATCGAGCCGCTGGTGCGAGGCGGACTGATCGTCAAAAAGTTGAACAAGGCTACGCTGAAAAAAAATAGGCTGTTTTTGCTTTGTGCGGCATTGACCATATGGGCTTTCGGGCTGTTTTTAGCGTTGAGCTCGCCTTCCAATATCCCGAAAACGGAAGTCTTCGACAAGGCGGCAAGCCATCGAGCGATTGTCGACAAAGCTGAAGAGAGCCGTGAACTGCCGAAACAGCCTGTCAGAGACAATACTTTAAAACCTAAGAACCGGGAAGATCGCGACGCGCATTTCAAATCGTTGACCGATTATAAATCAAGGACTCGGCAATATACGGAATGATGCAAGATACCCTTTCCAGTCGCCGACACCTGTCAATCGAGCAGCCGAACCCTCCTTAAATAGGGACGTTATTTACGATCAAATCTCCTTATGACCAATTCCTAAAGTCTTTATCGCCGCGAATAAATCCTCAAAAGCCGATTCGTTTTCGGTGTCGACCGTTATGGTCATGTTTTGTTCCGGTTCCGTTAAAGGTTCGTCCGAGTCTATCTGTCGTTGTAAGATGTCGGGTGTGGCCTCGGAGGGATCGGTGCCTCGTTTTTGCCTAGAGTCGATACGCTCGATCAAGGTTTTTTGGCTAGCTTTAAAATCCAAGATGAGTAGCAATGCGTCGGTTTTTTCGGTCAATGCAATAAATTCCGCGCGTTGGGTTTGTTTAAGAAAGGTGGCGTCGACGATCACGCTGAACCCTTCATTCAGTATGGCGTGAGTCGTATCAGCCAAATGCCGGTAGGTAATCTCGCCTGCTTCAGTGTTATAAATGCCGCCTCCCGCCTCGGAATTCGTTGATTCTTGAGGAGCGAAACCATAAAGGCGTTTGCGTTCGATATCCGAGCGGAGATGGATTGCTCCGAGTTGTTCGGCCAGTTTTTCGGCAAAAAAGGATTTGCCTGACCCCGAGAAGCCATGTGTGATCAATAACATTGGTCGTGGCGTTTGAATATGGCGCTCGGCTAAATCGGCATAGGCTTGGTATTCTGCCTTTATGCTATTGCGGTTACTTGGGTCGGAGTCTTGTTGCATTCTCAACAATGCTACCTTGCCGCGTACCAAGGCTCGGTAAACCAAATAATAGCGCAGTAAGGCTAAGCCTTGATAATCGCCGGTTTGATGCAGATAACGGTTGAGCAGTCGCCATGCCAATGCTTCGAATTGGCGGTGAATCAAGTCCATGAAGATGAAGGCCATTTCGCTGGCGACATCGATCCAGCGCAGCATCGGGTTGAATTCAATACAATCAAACGGAGTCACTTGGTCGTCGATCAACGCGATATTGCCCAAGTGCAAGTCGCCGTGACACTCCCGGATAAAGCCTTGGCGTTTACGTTGCTGCATGAGTTCGGCCTTCTGTTGCCATTCGTTCCGGGTCCAGGTGTGCAGGCTTTTCAGTCGGCGAATTTCCGATGCGTCGTCTAACAACGGTTCGATGTGCTGAAAGTTTTCTTCACTCCAATGTTTGATATCGTCCGGCTCGCCAAAAGGCGATTCTTGGTTTGCCGTGTCGGTGTCGTTATGAAATCGGCTGACGATTGAGGCGATGCCGTCGATATCGTCGGTTGAAAGCAGGCCGTTTTCGGCGCGGATACTCATGAGGCCTTGCTGATCGAATTGCTGCATTTTTACAGCATATTCGGTTGCCATTCCTGCCCCGCCCATCTCGGGTTTTTCGGAGTTCCCCGTTATCGGAACGACGTCCAGATAAAGCGATGACGAAAAACGGCGGTTGAGCCGTAATTCCTCAAGGCAACAAAAGCGGCGTTTTTCGAGGGTCGAAAAATCCAGAAATCCGAAATCGACCGGTTTTTTAATTTTATAAGCGAATTCGCCGGTTAGTAGAATCCAGGAGATATGTGTTTCCAACAATTCAATAGTATCGGTTGCATGAGGGTATGCTCGGCTGTTGAGGAGTAAAGGGATCAATCGAGTTTCGAGGGGGGGGGAATTCATGTGTTAAGACCGAAGTGATTTTTTCTGTATGATATCGTTTATATAACGTTCGCACTTCAAATTTCGGCAGTGCTGGAGGAGGCATCGGAGTGCGCGGTAAAGGCTTTGCCAGTATGGAGCTGGCATAGAGCCTACATGGACGTATTTACCCAGCACCTAAATTCCATAGCCCATTGGCCATGGTTAACTATTTTGGGTAATTCATCCAGCACCTAAATAAGCCATGATTTTGAATCATTGCCAAAGACCTATGGAATTTAGGTGCTGGGTTTACAACGTCCTTTGATGGGCACCCCAAGGCCGATTTTCATCTACGATGAGTATATATTATGAAACAACCTTTTGTCTTTGATCTATGACGGGTATAACTTTATGAAGGTATGGGTTGTGGCTAGCGAGGATGTCGGCAGCAGGGCAGATTTTTGCTCCTCGATAGGCACATCCCATACCTTTTATTCTCAGACGGTTTTTCAATTAAAAGGGAGTAGCCTTTTAAGGTCCAGTTGTTCGGCGATCGAATACTAGCAGAACAGCTTGCCTTAGCGTTATCGACAGACTTTACTCAACGTTAAGCTGCACTCCTTCTGGTCTGCGACGGGGGGCGTTAGATAATGGGTTTGTTAAGTCGCTGAATGTCTGCTAAATTTAATGTATTTTGTACTGCAAAATCGACCGAACACCCCGGTACCGAATTTTGATCTACGATGGGTGTATTTATTGCAGTACAAATGTCCGCTTTTCACCGTCAGTTACCGGGAGCAAGCCTTTGGCCATAGAAGTCAGCGAAAAAAACGGTATAACAATTATCGCGATACAAGACGATATGACTATCTATACCGCGAGCGAACAAAAAGCCCAGCTCTCGCAATACTTACATTCGGGACGCGAGCTGCAGATTAACTTGGCCGGCGTTTCCGAAATGGACAGCGCAGGCTTGCAGCTTTTGTTATGGCTCAAGCAGGAAGCGGGCCGTAATGATATTAAATTGAGTCTGGTTAGGCATAGTCAGGCAGTTGTCGAAGTGTTGGAGTTGTTGAATTTGACGGGGCACTTCGGCGATCCGGTGGTTATTTCGGCGAATTGGAACGCATCATGAGCGAATTAGACGCGGCAATACAGACTTTCGTACAAGAGGCCGAGGAACTGCTGGCCGAAATGGAATTGGCGTTACTTGGCCTGGAAGATAACCCGGACGATAGCGAAAGCATCAATAGCGTTTTCAGGGCGATGCATACAATCAAGGGCAGCTCGGGCTTGTTCGGATTCGATTCTATCGTCGCATTCGCTCACGAAGCCGAAACGGTCCTGGACCAAGTCAGGCGAGGCCAACGCGAGATTGACGGCGCATTGATCTCGACTTTACTGAATTGTAAGGATCATACATCCAAACTGATCGAGCATTGTTTAACGGAGGCGGAACAAGAATTACCGCAAGAATTGAAGCTGACGGGCGAGTCTTTAATCAAGCAATTAGGGGGCGCTACGACAAAGCAAGAAAGCATGCCGGTTGAAGCGGACTCGAAGCGAGGGAGTTCCGAATCGTCAGAAACCGAGGACGATACGAATGGAAACAATTGGGTGATTCTTCTGGAGTTCGGACCCGATGCTCTGCGTAATGGCATGGATCCGTTATCCTTTATTCGGTACTTGAAAACGCTAGGAGACATCGTCGATATCTTGACTTCGGCACCGGATTTACCGATCGGCGAGACTATGGATCCGGAGAGCTGTTATCTGCATTTTAAAATCGTATTTCGAGGTAACACCGATAAACAAGGCATCGAAAGCGTTTTCGAGTTTGCCGAGGACGACTGCGAAATTAGAATCATCCCGCCACATTCGCAAATTGAGCATTACCTAGATCTGTTGGCCGAACCGTCCGACGAAGACGGCGCCCAGGTCGAACGCTTGGGAGAAATGTTGATAAACATCGGCGCATTGACACCGAAGGAAGTCGCCAAAGCTTTACAGCGGCAAAGCGAAGATAAAGCCGAATCGCCGGAACAAGCGAAACCGATTGGCGAGATTCTGGTCGAGCAGCAATCGGCAGAGCAGCCGGTTGTCGAACAAGCACTCAAAAAACAGCAAAGTGTCAAACAAAAAATAGCGGCCGAAGCCAACTATATTCGAGTCGATTCGGAAAAGCTCGGTAAATTGATCAACTTGGTTGGCGAATTGGTGATTTCCGGCGCGGCGATGCGCATGATGGTCGATCGGCACGGCTTGAGCGATGTCGAAGAGGTCGCGGTCAGTATGAACGATCTGGTTAGCGAAATTCGCGATACCGCGCTCGAACTCAGAATGGTCGCGATCGGCGAAACGTTCTCACGATTTCGGCGCGTGGTTCGCGATGTCAGCAACGAGCTGAATAAGCAGATTGAGCTCAAAATTACCGGCGGCGAAACTGAACTCGATAAAACTGTAGTTGAGAAGATCAACGATCCGTTGACTCACTTGATTCGCAATTCACTCGATCACGGCATCGAAATGCCGGAACAGCGTAGGGCGGCCGGCAAGCCCGAACAAGGCACCGTGCATCTCAATGCCTATCACGATTCGGGACATATCGTCATTCAAATCGCCGATGACGGCGCCGGATTGAATGACGAAAAAATTAGAACTAAGGCCATTGCCAACGGCTTGATAACGCCAGATCAAGTATTGACCAAGCAAGAAGTTTTTGACTTGATTTTCGAGGCGGGTTTGAGCACGAAGGATGAGGCGAGTAATTTATCGGGACGCGGCGTCGGCATGGATGTCGTGCGCCGCAACATCGAAGCGCTAAGAGGCTCAGTGAGTCTTGATAGTGAGCCGGGTCAGGGTACGACGGTCACGATTCATTTGCCGTTGACCTTGGCGATTATCGACGGTTTCATGGTTGAAGCCGAACAAGAATGCTACATCATCCCGCTTAGCATGGTCGAGGAGTGCGTTGAAATGAGCCCCGAAGAATGCGAAGTCGACGAGATTCAGCATTATGTCAATTTGCGAGGCGAAGTGATGCCTTATTTAAGGCTTGGCGATTATTTCAATAATCGCAAACAGCATAGCAATATTCACCGGGAAAGCATGGTCGTGGTGCGTTTCGGCCAGACTAAAGTCGGATTCGTGGTCGATAAGCTGCACGGCGAGCATCAAACGGTCATCAAACCGCTAGGTAAGGTCTTCGAACAATTAAAAGGCATCAGCGGCGCGACGGTGCTGGGTAGCGGCGATGTGGCATTGATTTTGGACGTGCAAGGCTTGGTGCAGTTCGCGACAAGAGATAAGAGTCGTGCGTCGATCGGTTTAGCCGGTTGAGGAATGCCCCGCCAATGTATACCCATCGTAGATCAAAATTCGGCACCGGGGTGTCCGTCAAAGCAGCAATTCCCAGTTTGAGCAGTTTCGCCGATTTTAGGGTGTGGGGTATGCCTGTCGAGGAACGCCGTAAACCCATCCATGGGGGCTTGGCGGCAGCTCGAACGCCAAGGATGGCGTGTAGTAGGGCAATGCAGGAGCAATTGCCGAGGAGCAAAAATCTGCCCTGCTGCCGTCAAAGGACGCCGTGAATACGTCTATGTAGGCTCTATGCCAGCTCCATGCTGGCAAAGCCTTTGTCGAACACCCCGGTGCCTTCTCGGGAACTGCCGAAATTTGAAGTGCGAAAGGTGTATCATCAGTAAAGGAGCTGATTTATGAGTAATTTAGTCGTCAAGGGAAAAAGCGGTCAGGAGTTAGCGGCGGGGTCGGCCGATCAATTTCAACAATATTTGACTTTTTTGGTCGGTAAGGACAATTTTGCGATCGGCATTCTGGACGTCAAGGAGATTATTGAAATCAGCAATATTACCCGCGTGCCAATGACGCCCGATTACATTAGAGGCGTGATCAATTTGCGCGGTAATGTCGTGCCGGTGATCGATTTATCTGCGCGTTTGGATCGTCATCCGAGTGAAATTACGAAGCGCAGCTGTATTGTTTTGGTCGAGGTCGAGACGCATGGCGAATCCCAAGTCATCGGCATGTTGGTCGATCAGGTCAATGAAATTCTCGATATTCCGCAAGCCAATATTCAGCCGCCTCCCGATTTCGGCGCCGATATTAGAACCGAATTTATCCAGGCGATGGGCCGGGTGGACGATAATTTTATTATCTTGCTGGCCATCAACCGGATTCTCTCAATCGACGAGCTGTCGCAATTACAGCATGTCGTTAAGTCGCAAAACAGCGCTTCGCAAACCGATACCTCGGAATTGGCATAACTTTCACGAATAGGGACTCATCTCATGGCTATCAATGATCTAAAAGTAAAAACAAAAATCCTAAGCGGTGCCATGTTGTTAGTGGCGATAACGGTCGTTTTCGGAGGCTTGGCTCAGGTATATATGGGTCGTGTTTCCGGGGCATTGTTCGGTATAACCGACCATGATGCCAAAGCGGTTGAATATGCGACCGGTGTCGAACGAATGGCTCTATTGACGATCATGGAAGAAAAAAATTATTTATTGTTCGAGCGGGACGAGATTCATCAACGCGCCGAAGACAATGTGAAGCAATTGTTCGGCTATCTGGATAAAGTGGATGAAGTCGCCAAACAATTCAATAATACGGGTTTACTGGAGCAATCCCAAGTCGCTCGCCGGGATACGATCCGCTATGCCGAGGAATATCGAAGAGGGGTGGCGGCGCTGAAAAATAATCGAGACGCTGTACGCCAGATGGTTGATCGGGGCGAAATCGTCATCAATGCCGCTGCCCAATTCATGGATATGCAACGCAATGCCTATACCGATGCGATGGGCCGGGGCGCCGATGCCAGAACTCTGGATCAATACGTGCAACGCTATATTCTAACCACAAATATTCGGATAGTGGCCAACCAAATCATTCGCTTTGAAAAAGAAGAGGTGAATTACAAGGATCGAAAAGCTTGGAATCAAATGACGATATTGTTGCCGCAATTGATGCGCTTGTATGACGATTTGCAGCAAATCACCACTGCGCAAGCAGAATTGCGCTTGATCGAGGATGCTCGCCGCGCGACGACAGAATACCGGCAAGCGGCGGAAAGTTGGATCAAAAACGACGACGAATTGAAGCAGATTCTGCAGCGCATGGAAGAACTGGGAAATACTGTGATACAACAAGCCCAGGATGCAGAAAGTGCTGGTGTCGCGCAATTGGCTGTAGCCCGCGACCAAGCCGATGCTTTAGTCAAGGAAGCCAATATGATTATCATTGGCACGATTATCATCGCTGTTGTTTTAGGCGTGATGATTGCCTTATTCCTTGCCTCGTTGATCACGAAACCGATTATTAAAGGGGTTACATTCGCGCAATCGCTGGCGGCAGGTGACTTGACAACGACGCTCGATATCGACCAAAAAGATGAAATCGGAATCTTGGCGGATGCCTTGAAATCGATGAGTCGCCAATTCAAGGAGGTCGTGCAAGGGGTACGTTTGAATGCCGATGGTTTGGCCAGCGCTTCTCATGAAATTAGCGCGACCGCCCAAACCTTGAGCCAGTCGGCGATGGAGCAGGCCTCTAGCGTCGAGCAAACTACAGCATCGGTCGAGCAACTCAATGCCTCGGTTCAGCAGAACGTCGAAAACGCCAAGGTGACCAATGACATGGCAAATTCTTCGGCGCGCGATGCCGCATCCGGCGGTGAAGCGGTCAAGCGGACTGTTTCCGCTATGAAGGAGATAGCCAGCAAAATCGGTTTGATCGAGGATATTGCTTACAAGACCAACTTACTGTCGTTAAACGCGGCAATCGAAGCCGCGCGAGCCGGGGAGCACGGTAAAGGTTTTACTGTCGTTGCTGCCGAGGTGCGTAAACTGGCCGAGAATAGCCGCGTGACCGCACTCGAAATCAACGAGCTGGCGACCAAGAGTGTGAGTATCGCGGAAGAAGCCGGTAAATCGCTTGAAGACGTCGTGCCGAATATTCAAAAAACGGCGGATTTGGTCGAGGAAATTACAGCATCATCGGAAGAGCAAGCGCAAGGCATCAGCCAAATCAACGATGCGATGAGCCAGTTGGATCAAGCCACACAACAAAACGCCTCCTCTTCGGAAGAATTGGCCGCGACGGCGGAGGAAATGAGCGGTCAAGCGGAACAGTTACAGCAAGCCGTGGCATTCTTCAAGGTCGATAATGTGGGGACGAATAACGTTCTTGTCAGAAAAGCTTCAATGCCGAATAAACCTTCGGCATCGAGGCCTGTCGCAAAAGCCAATACAGCAACTTCGTCTCGGTCTTCGGGAGGAGTATCGAACGCCGATCCCGATTTCAAGGATTTCGAAAAGTTTTAGCTTGTTTGTTACCATGAAGATCATGAAGAATAAGAAATTAATTCAATAACTTGGTCTGCGTTTATATGGGGGCTGATGCCGCATAATGTTTATAGTTTGTTTTTATTACCATGAAGGGCATGAAGATAATGAAGGAAAGAGTATTGAGCGCTTTATGAACCGTTCAGATATCACGGATGAACTCATTAAATAAATTCAATGTAGTCACACAGCGTTTTTAAAACCAGTTAATGACTAAAAAATATCAAAACGATGGCGGGACTGGAGTGTAGGCTTCGCCTGCACTCCAGCGGTGTAATTATTTACACCCCCTATCATTCCCACGCTCCGGCGTGGGAATGAAGACCGAGACGCTCTAGCGTCTCGTACCGCTGGAGCGGTACTCAGGCGTTCCCACGCAGAGCGTGGGAACGATAATTGCCGGGGGACTGAATAGTTACCCAGTGGTAATATTGATGACACAGGCTGTTAATGGTTGGTCACTCAATTAAATTAAAAACATTGTATCTTCAAGCCCTTCATGGTAAAAAATAAGTGACATTTTTTGGAATCAGCACCCGTTTATATAGCTTTTGTTTACCTGAGAGTTTAGCGGGGAAATTTGGGTAATCTCTTGAAATACTTCATGAGCTTTATGGTCAAACTGCCGAATTTAGGCTCATGCTTTTTGGGTGAATATCGTTTTAATGCTTAGGTTTGCTGCTTAAACGGCAGATGCTTTTCGGCCTGCAAGCGGTATTTTTGGATTTCAGCGGTTTCCCATTCAAGAAAATCGTCGATGGCAGCGGCAAAGCGCCGGTTTTTGATCCAGTGTGCCGAATAAGTGTAAACCGGCTCGAAACCGCGGGCGATTTTATGCTCGCCTTGCGCGCCGGAATCGAAGCGCTGTAGATCATTAGCCAGACAATAGTCCAGTCCTTGGTAGTAGCAAGCTTCAAAATGCAAGCTATGGTATTCCTCGTGACATCCCCAATAGCGTCCGTAAAGCGTATCGTTTCCGATAAAACTGAGCGCTGCGCCTATATAGTCGCCGTCTTTGACGGCAACTATCAGTAGTAAATTTTGCGGCATCGTTTCGGCGATTTCCAGAAAAAAGCCGATGTTCAGATAAGGCTGCATGCCGCGCTTGAAATAAGTCATTTGATAGAAGCGATAAAAAGCCTCCCAGTCCTGCACCGATATATCTTTTCCGGAAATTTGCCGAAATTGAACGGATTGTTCCGCAATGCGCCGGCGTTCGCGTTTGACTTGTTTGCGTTTGCCGGCCGAAAATCCATCGAGATAGTCGTTAAAATCCCTATAGCCTTTATTAAACCATTGGAATTGAATGCCGGTTCTAAGACTCAAGCCCTCGGACACAAGTTGTTCGGCCGAGGTTAAATCGGGAAACAGACAATGCCAGGAAGAAGCGCCGGTATCGGCGATCGTTTCTTTTATGTAAGAAGCAATGAATGAGACGATGCGCCGTTGGTCCGCGCCGGTTTTGATCGCGATACGCGGTCCTTGACAGGGCGTGAATGGGATAGCGGTTAGCCACTTCGGATAATAAGCCAAGTGGTGGTTATGATAGGCTTCGGCCCACTGATAGTCGAAGACGTACTCTCCTCGCGAATGAAATTTAAGGTACAAAGGCATTAATGCGACCGGCTCGTTTTGTTCGTAAATCAACAAATGCCGAGGCTGCCAGCCGTTTTCAGGGCTAGTCGAACGGCTGCGTTCCAAAGCCGATAAAAATTCATGGCGCAAAAAAGGGTAGTTTGGACTGGCCAAACTATTCCATTGGTCTCGGTCGATTTGAGTAAGACTGTCGAGCTGAATCGCTTTCATGAGGCAAAAAATAGCATGAAGTATACTTCGCGCGGTCATGTTTTCGCAACGCCGCTACCGGACAAAAGAGCGCGTTAGAAAACCGAAAATGTGGCCGCATGAAGTATATATGTCGAATAGTAGAGTTCATTTGTCATTCAGCCATTCCGATGCATGATTGACTCACCATTTAGACGATAGGGAAGGGTGCGATATGAACTTTATCAAAAGATTGTTTATTTTGTCGGTTTTGTTGAGCGTTTCGGCTTGCGCCCGGCAAGGCTCTTATCGGCAGTATGACGGGCCGGTGGTTGTGGAAACAGGACGGTCTGTCAGTTATGTTGTCGAGCGTCCTTATCCGGTTTATGTACAACCAAGAAGGACGGTCATCAAGACGATCGATTATCGACAGGCACACAATTCGGGAAAATATGTGCCAAATTACAGGTCGGCTCCTAAAGCGTATTATAAACCTCAGAGAAGGCCTCGACAGGCTGTTCGTGCGCGTTCTGCCACGCCTCGTCCCGCCCTCCCGGATTATAAAGCAGGAAATAGATCAAGGCCGGAAAGAGTGGTTAACTATAAACCAAAAACCGAATCAACGAGACGGGTATCTTACGATCGACCGGAAGCCCGGCGTTCGCGTCAAGCCTTCAGGTCAGAGCAAGTTTCCGGTGAGCGAGGCAAAAGAAGAAAAGCCGATAGAGATTTCAATAGCCGAGATGAGCGTTCGAAAGACAGTCAAAGATCACGCGACTACACCGAAATGCGGCAGCGGGAGCCGGCACGACATACAAGTGCGAATGACCGGGCTCGGCGATAGCGGCCTGTCGGGCCGTTTTCGGCGACCTTTGAGAAACCTGCCTCGCTGAATTTTGATCTACGATGAGTCTATAACGGTTGCGCAAAGGTCGGATCGGTGGCGATAACAAGGTATAATTTCCGAGCTTACTCCCTTTTGATTGAAAAACCGTCTAAGAATAAAAGGCATGGGATGTGTCTATCGAGGACCGCCGTGAACCCTTCCATGGGGGCTTGACGGCTGCTCGAACGCCAAGGATGGCGTGAATGCAGATTTTGCATGGAGCAAAAATCTGCCCTGCTGCCGACATCCTCGCTAGCCACACCCCATACCTTCATGAAGTTAGCTAATTTTTGAGTATAAAGGGAGTAGTACATGAGACGTTTAGTCAAACCGGTCCACGCTTAGGATAGAAAAATGAAAACAATACTTTGTATGAAATGGGGCACGCAATACGGCGCCGATTTCGTTAACCAGCTTTATCGCGGCGTTCAAGACAATATTACCGGAGATTTCCGGTTCGTTTGTTTAACCGACGACTCGAGCGGTATGATCGACGGGATAGAAGCATTGCCGTTGCCTAACATTGAACTGGGCAATGCGGTGATTTGGTCCGGTTGGCGTAAGTTATCGTCTTTGTCGTCGCAATTAAAAGAAGCGCCTTATCAACTATCCGGCGATATTTTATTTTTGGATATCGATCTATTGATTACCGATTCGATCGATGTGTTTTTTGACTATAAACCGGGCGCTTTTTGCATTATCGAGAATTGGACGCAATTGGGTAAGGGTATCGGTAATTCATCGGTTTATCGATACGACATCGACCGGTATCAATATATTTTTGACGATTTCGAGTTGCGTTATGAAGAAATTTACAAAACCGTTTCTAATGAACAGGTTTTTTTGACTCAATCGGTCGCTAAAACCGAAACGGTTGAATGGTGGCCTGAAGAATGGTGTCGCAGTTTTAAAGTACATGCCTTGCCCAATCGGTTATTACAACCTTTCATTCCGGCAAAATTACCGCCTGCTTGCCGGATTTTAGTGTTTCACGGTCATCCGAAGCCTTTAGAGGCCCTACAAGGAGTTTGGCCTCGCGGTAAAAAAAGTAAGCGCTGGATACGACCTTGTCCATGGATCAGTCAATTTTGGAAGGCCTAGGTTTATGCTATTGTTGTGCTGTTACTCAAGTCATCGCTTGCTTGTGCCGCCATTAAGTTAAGGGAAGCCCGTCATTCCGCCATGGATGGCAAGCTTTAAAGGTACTTTAACTTCGTAGGGTACGCTGTGCAAGCCATGGTAATTAACATAAGCCATTATGAATTGATCTATACCTTTCGCACTTCAAATTTCGGCAGTGCCTAAGGAGGCGCCGGGGTGCTCGGCAAAGGCTTTGCCAGCATGGAGCTGGCATAGAGCCTACATGGACGTATTCACGGCGTCCTTTGACGGACGCCCCGGTGCCGGATTTTGATCTACGATGGGTATATAACGGCGAGAGCTCTAGCTTCTCGAAGCGACAAGCATATTTCTAAGAAGAAATCTTTAATTGCCGTTTCCGGCAGCAATTCCCAATTTGGAGATCAAAAAGGGTGTGGGGTATGCTTGGCGAGGATGTCGGCAGCAGGGCAGATTTTTGCGCCTGCAAAATCTGCATTCACGCCATCCTTGGCGTTCGAGCTGCCGCCAAGCCTCCATGGATGGGTTTACGCCGTTCCTCGACAGGCATACCCCACACCCTAAAATCGGAGAAACTGCTCAAACTGGGAATTGCTGCGTTTCCGGTTGCGGTTGACGCGATATTTTTCATGCAAATAGCCAATAGAGCTGAGCAAAGATTGTTTATTGATCGCTTTGCGGGAGCGGATCATGTTGTCATGCGCTAATGACTTTATCGGTTCATGATGCCGTTCGATGTGCCGGCTGAGAACCGAAAATAAATTATAGTCCTCCAAAACCCGGCGCCGGGCTTCAAGAATGAAAGGTAAACGCTTTTCGTATTCGTGGTTTTCGATAGCGTCCTTAATGATGCGGTAAGATTTATCTACATCGAAAATATCGATATAAATGAAACTTTCTTTAGGAAAATAATCCTCGACATTGGTGCAACCGAAGTAAAAAGGCAGCGTAAAGCCCAAAAAGGCATCGGCTAATTTTTCGGTCCAATGATGATCGCCGACAAAGTTTTCGATGGCGATGTGATAACGATAAGCATCTAGCGCAACGGCTTTGTCATCCATATCGCGAACGCCGTGACCGAATATTTCCAGCTCGGGCAGACGTTTTTTTAGCGCTTGAGTAAATCGATAACGTTGGTTATGCAGGGTATGTTTTTGCTGTTTGCTGGAGCAGACCGTCGAAATGGTGAGGCTTTTGTTCGGTTGCATGACCGCGAGACGGTCATAAGGAATTTCGGTTTGCTTGCCGATGCCGTAAAACCAAATCAGGGCCGGTTGAGAAAACATCCTGTTGGGGTGCGAAAGAGCAAAATTTTCCTGACTGGTCAATACATGGCCGAATTGAGCGGTATAGGAGCTTCCGTATACTTTGATCGTCGAAGGTTCGGTCGTTATCAGCAGCGTGTTTTGTTTAGAACAACGGAGCTTTTCTTCGCGTAATGAAAAACGTTCGCCGCCGACTTTAGGTAAGTCGTCATAGACGACCAACCAATCGTAATCTTCCAAGTCCGGATCGAAACTAAAGGTACAGTCTCCCCAGGCATTCGTATTTCCTGGGAATTGTCGCATGAACATGCGCGATTCCGTTTTGGCGAGAAACTTGACGACGATAGGGGATGACGGTTTGAATGCTTCTTTTATCATTAGGCTTGGATTGAGCGGTGAGTTTTATTAAGGCAAATGTTGGCAAAATTCATGCGATCAATAACTTAATAAATTGATGGAATTGCTTAATAAGGCTAATTATACTGGCTCGCCACGGAATTCGAACCTTTTGTTTGACAAAGAAGATTGATCTTAGGATTTCGTGATAAATAACGTCCTGGAACTATGAGCCTTGTTGAGGGTTTGGTCACTCGCTTGGCAGGACGCCGTGAATACGTCCGTGTAGGCTTGACGGCGCCGACTGATTGCCATGGATGGCATGAATGCAGATTTTGCATTACGCCATGGATGGCGTGTATTAGGGCAATGCAGGGCAGAAAAATGCTCCTGCATTTTCTGCATTCATTACATCCATGTAACTCAGCAATTGCCGAGGAGCAAAAATCTGCCCTGCCGCCGACACCTGCCAATCGAGCAACCGAACCCTCCTTAAAATAAGGAAGTTATTTACGGCCAAATCCTTAGTGCGGCTTATTTAAACCGATTAGGAAGAACGAATTTGAACACACAGATTAAAACTTGTTGGGTATTGACATTGGGAATACCCGGAATGGACAACCAATCGCTCGGTTTAGCCCAAGCATTAGGTTTGGAAATCGAACAAAAGCGGATTTGTTTGACCTGGCCTTGGCGGCATTTGCCGTCGCGTTTTTGTTTCGCGCCATTGCGCTTTTTGGGGGCGGGCAGCTCGGACTTCAGTTCGCCCTGGCCCGATGTCGTGATCGGGACCGGACGACGCACGGTAGCCGTGGCTTTGGCAATAAAAAAAGCCAGTGGCGGCAAAACCTTCAATATTCGCATACAAGATCCTTACTACGCCTACGATAAGTTTGATGTCATTGTTACGCCGAGACATGACGGCTTGTCGGGTCCCAATATCCTGAATAGCATCGGCGGACTCCATACGATTACACCGACTCGTCTCAAGCTTGCAGCCGAGCATTTTGCGCCGCAATTTGCCGACCTCCCTCGTCCTTTAGTTGCCGTAATGGTGGGCGGTTCCAATAAATGTTATCGAATGACGGCCCAAATTGGTAGGCAGCTCGGTGCTAGGCTAGCGGCATTGTCAAAAGAAACCGGAGCGGGCATTTTATTGACGACTTCCCGGCGCACCGGCGCCGAAGTCGAAGCCGTGTTGCGTGAAGAGCTGAGCGATACGCCTTCGTTTATTTGGGACGGTTCCGGTGAGAATCCGTATTTGGGTTTTCTAAGCTTGGCGGATGCAATTTTGGTAACCGCCGATTCGGTCAATATGGTTTCCGAAGCGTGCACGACCGGAAAACCGGTTTATGTCATAGAACTTGACGGCGGCTCGGATAAATTCAATCGATTTCATCAAATCATGCAATCGGAAGGCTATACAAGGCCTTTTAGAGGAAAGCTGGAAAACTGGACTTACACGCCGCTCGACGATGTCGGCAATGCTGCTCGGGAAATCGGTCGGCGAATGAGCTTGAAAACCTACTCAAAAACTTGAAACAATTTTTACATTTATTATGGCACGATCAATGGCGATGCCGCGTTTTGCATGGATGACATGTTCGGATTTTAGCGGTCGAGAACAACGCGCCTTTTGTCAGCCATCAATTCTCGATAGGTCTTTAACGTTTCCGAGCACATGTTTTCCAACGTGAAAATATCATTACGCCTGATCTGAACGGAGCTACCGGTCAATATTTTTCGAGTGACCTCGGCGGCCTCGTTAACATTCCCGACTTCGATCTTACCTTCCGGAAACAATCGCTCTAGTTGTTCCTTGACGCCGCCGTGACTATAGCCAACGACCGGAACGCCCAGGCTCAAAGACTCGGTAACGGTGCGGCCGAAGGACTCCGGCTCTTTCGACAGGGAAAAAACTGCCTTCGAGATTGCGATGATGTTTTGCAAGTCGCTTCGGTGGCCGGTAAACGTGATGTCATTGTTCAATTGCTTCTCGTGGATCAGTCGCTCGAGCTCTTGTCTGTATTCTTTTTTCTTAGGCGAGGTCTCGCCGACGATCAGCCCATGCACGGGCAGGCCTGACTGTTTCAATTCGGCGATAATTTGGATGAAGTCTTCAATGCCTTTGCGGCGAGACAAGCGTCCCGCGAAAGTCAGCAACGGCTTATTTCGTGTTTGCGGATAAGTAGCTATCCAGTGATCCTGCCAGTTTTGGTTGGGAAAAAAATCCGGGTTATACAGCGTCATATCGACGCCTCGGTAGACCACCGAAATTTTTTCGGGATCGACATCGGGGTAAGAGCGCAGAATATAATCGCGCATCATCTCAGAGACGGTGATGATACGTTCGCTTTTGGTCATGATCGCGCTGTAACGATTGACCGAATGCTGACCATGAAAAGTCGAAATCAGCCTAGGCCTTTCATTTTCCGGTAGGCTTTTCCAGGCCAAATAAACCACCCAAGCGGGTAGCCTCGAGCGTACGTGAACGATGTCCGGGCGAATATCCCGCATCAGTTGTTTAAACCAAGGAATATATTTCAACGTCGACAGTTTTTTGGCGCCAATGTCCGCTTCGATATGTCGGCTACCTTCGTCGATTAATGATTGCACCAAGCGTCCGGCCGCCGAAACGACAATCGATTCATGCCCCTGTTTGACCAAGTAACGGCCGATTTCGAGCGTGCCCTTTTCGACCCCGCCGCTGTTTAAGGCTGGCAAAACTTGAATTACCGTAATTTTATGATTAAACATCGTAATTTTATGTGAAATTTTTAAGCGAGGCTGAGTCTGAACTCCTCCATGTATATCCATCGCAGATCAAAATTCGGCACCAGGGTGTCCGTCAAAGGACGCCGTGAATACATCCCTGTAGGCTCTATGCCAGCTCCATGCTGGCAAAGCCTTTGCCGCACACCCTGGCGCCTCCTCAGGCACTGTCGAAATTTGAAGTGCGAAAGGTATAGAATGAAAGTTTACTGTGAGTATCGTAAGCGCTCAACTATAAAGTGTGGCATTGTCTAACATTAGGTGGGCATAGGCGCAAAATCCAAATCAATTTTACTGACACCCATAGTTTATAATCTGCCGGAATCATCATAGCCAGGACTGTTCAATGGATTACTCAATTGCCAAGTACGCGCCTGAATACCACCCCTTTCTTAGTTATCTACAGCGCCAAGATAAATTGACCGATGCCGAGTTAAAAAAGGTCGATCGAGTCATGCAGTCGACGGTGGCCGAAACCTTGCCGCATTTATTGATTAAACTCGGTATTTGTTCGGAAAGCGATATCGCGGAAGCTTTTATTGTAACGCATGACATAGAAAAAGTCGGGGTCGAGGATTACCCGCTTGAAACGCCTTTGTCCAATGATGTGTCCCTGCGATTTCTGAAACAATTTCATGTAATCGGTTTACGCGATACCGATGATGCAATTCATGTTGCGGTAATGGATCCGGAAAATCGCTTTGTGTTGGATGCGTTGCAACTGGCAACCGGCAAGCCGATTATTGCGAAAGTTGGGCTGATGTCGGAAATCGATGCCGCGCTCGAACTGCAATACGGCGAAGGTAAATCGCAAATGGATAAGCTATTTGCCAATCTAGATACAGACGAGATCGGCGAAGAGGATCTGGAACACCTTAAAGACATGGCGAGCGAAGCGCCGGTCATCAAAATGGTTAATCTGATCATGCAGCGCGCGATTGAGAGCCGGGCTTCGGATATTCATATCGAGCCATTCGAACAGCGCTTGAAAGTCCGTTTACGCGTCGACGGCGTGCTGCAAAATATCGATGCGCCGCCGGTAACATCGACCGCGGCCGTGCTTTCGCGTATAAAAATCATGGCCAAACTCAATATCGCCGAGCGCCGATTGCCGCAAGACGGCCGAATCAAGCTGCAAATGCTGGGCAAGGAATTGGATTTGCGGGTCTCGACGATTCCAACTTTATACGGCGAAAGTGTCGTAATGCGCCTATTGGATAAAGAGGCGACGGTATTGGATTTTAAAGCCCTCGGGTTTGCGGGTAGGCAATACGAAAAATTTGTCGAAGTATTGAGTCAACCGCACGGCATTATTCTGATTACCGGGCCGACCGGCAGCGGTAAATCGACAACCTTATATACGGCCCTTAAACAACTGAATACGGCCGAGCGTAAAATCATCACCGTCGAAGATCCGATCGAATATCAATTGGAAGGCATCAATCAAATTCAAGCCAAGCCGCAGATAGGATTGAATTTTGCCGCGGCGCTACGGTCCATCGTCAGACAAGACCCCGATGTGATCATGATCGGCGAAATGCGCGATATCGAAACCGCAAGAATCGCCGTGCAATCGGCGTTGACCGGACATTTGGTATTGTCCACTCTGCATACCAACGATGCGGCAGGCGGTGTGACGCGTTTATTGGATATGGGCTTGGAAGAATACCTGCTGAGTTCGACTGTCAACGGAATTTTAGCGCAGCGCTTGGTCAGAAAACTTTGTCCTCATTGTAAAACCGCTTATTCGGTCGATTCCGCATTGGCCGAAGAATTGAAGTTGAGACATTTTCAACCGGACGGCGATTTGGTTCTCTATAAAGCAACCGGTTGTCAGGCCTGCAACGGTCTAGGATATAAAGGGCGGATGTCGATCATCGAATTTTTGGTGATGACCGATCCCATTCGTCGATTGATCATGGCGCATGCGGAAGCCGGGGAAATTCACCGGTTGGCAATTGGCGAGGGAATGCTTACCATGTATGAAGACGGTTTGGTCAAAGCCTTGCAGGGCTTGACCACTCTGGAAGAAATTTTACGCGTGACGACGGAATCCTGATGGCACTCTATGCGTATAAAGCCGTAAATACTAACGGCGAAGTTGAAGACGGTTTGCGTGAAGTCGCCGACGAAGCGGCTTTGATCGCCGAATTGCAAACGGAAGGTTTTATCCCGCTTCACGTTTCTTTATCGAAAGGCAGAACATTTCTCGGGTTACGACTGGGGGCTAAACAGCTTAGGCTGTCGCAAAAAGAGGTATTGATGTTGACCGGCGAGTTGGCCACTTTGCTGGATTCGGGCCTACCTCTCGACAAATCGCTTTCGGTGTTAATCGATTTGACCGAGGAAAATGAAAAATTGAGCAAATTGCTCGCGCGCGTATTGGAAAAAGTCAAAGGCGGGACGTCTCTTGCCGATGCCTTGCAGAGTCAAGCCGGCGTGTTCTCCAAATTTTATCTGAATATGATCCGAGCCGGAGAGGCGGGCGGTAATCTAGGCGGCGTTTTGGTGCGCTTGGCGGACTATCTCGAGCGCTCGCGGGAGCTTAAGGATACGGTGAGCACCGCACTGATATACCCGATCATTTTAATGGTCATGTCGTTTGCATCGTTGTTTGTGATGCTAACTTTTGTGGTGCCTCAATTTACCGAGATGTTCGAAAGCGCCGGCCAGGCATTGCCGGTGCCGACTCAGATTGTCGTGGGCCTGGCCAATTGGCTACAAAACTACTGGTGGTTATTGTTGGCGATAATAGTATCGGCCTATATTTATATGAATCATCAACTGGCGGAGCCGGCGTCTCGCAAAGGGTGGGATGCCCGGTTTCTAAAAATGCCGTTGGTGGGCAACATTTTGCTTGCGATGGAAACCGCGAACATTACCCGTACGCTCGGCACGCTGTTAGGAAACGGCGTATCGATCATCAGTGCGTTGACGATCGTCCGCGAGACCGTGTCGAACTTAACGCTGGTAGACGCGGTCAGAGATGCCGAAGAGCAGCTCAAACAAGGTCGTCATATGTCCGACGCTTTACTCGACAAGGGCGTATTACCTAAAATGGCGATGCAAATGATCCGGATGGGAGAGGAAACCGGTCGTTTGGAAGAGATGCTGTTGCGTGTCGCGACGATTTACGACAAGCAGCTCAAAGTATCGATACAGCGTATGCTAGCTCTATTGGAGCCGGTATTGATCATAACTTTAGGACTCATGATTGCCGGTATCATTATTTCAATCTTGTTGGCAATTTTGAGTGTAAACGATTTGGCCTTTTAGGAAAAAACATGAAACGATTGGGAATAAAACGATTAAGAATTAAAAACAGCGGTTTTACCTTGCTCGAATTACTCGTGGTATTAGGCATTATTGCGATGTTGGCCGGTGTTGTCGGTCCGCAGGTCATGAAGCATATGGGGGCGTCGAAAACCAAGACCGCCATCGTTCAAATCGCCGATCTTTCAGCCGCGCTCGATATGTACAAACTCGATGTCGGGCGTTATCCGACCACCGAACACGGCTTGCAGGCGCTGATCGAAAAACCTAACGACGTGGATCGTTGGAACGGTCCGTATTTACGGAAAAACCGGATTCCTTTGGATCCTTGGCAACAACCCTATTTTTATAAATCGCCGGGCGAGCATGGCCGATTCGATTTGTATACGCTCGGTGCCGATCAAAAAGAAGGGGGAGACGGCGAGGATCAAGATATTGTCAGTTGGGAATGACTTTATTCATTGCAGCAATTCCCAGTTTGAACATATTCTCGGAGCTGAGGGAGTGGAGCATGCCTGTCAAGGAACGCCGTGAACCCATCCTTGGGGGATTGACGGCGGCTCTCCCTGCCGCCGACATCCTAGCCAAGCATACTCCACACCCTTTTTTACACTCAAATTGGGAATTGCTGTTATCCATTGAATTGTTTATTCGGGTTCGTCGGCATTGTTTAGAATGGTAGCAATATCTCGAGCCAATCGCGGGTTCACGATGATCGAATTGGCCGTAGTGCTGTTTATCATGGTGCTGGCCTTCGGCGCTGTCGGTATATCGATTTCATCAGGTAACGATGCAACGACGATTAAAACGGCGGCGCGAGATATGATTTCGGCCCTGCGTTATGCAAGAGGGCAGGCCTTGATGCTTGGCGAAGAGACGACCGTGACGATCGATTTCGGCGACAACACCTATTATATTAGTACGCGCGATAAGGTTTACCAGATTCCGCAAAATATCCAAGTCAGGCTTGTGACGGCGGAAAGCGAGTACAGTCAGGACGGTCGGGCCAGTGTCCGTTTCTTCGGCGACGGTTCTTCAACCGGCGGACGGCTGACGATGGAATTGGATCAATGGGTATGGCGCATCGAAATCAATTGGTTAACCGGATTGATCGACCTGACCGATGCCTAAGGAATATGTACAAAATAACTTCCCGAAATAGTAAGCTTTGTGGAGATTCGGTGACTCGCTTGCCAGGACGCCGTAAATACATCCCAGCAATTCCCAGTTTGAGCAGTTTCGCCGATCTTAGGGGGTGGGGTATGCCAGTCGAGGAACGCCGTAAATCCGCCCACGGGGGCTTGGCGGCGACTTTCCCGCCGCCGACATCTACCAATCGAGTCTCCGAATATCCTTCCGACATTTGATAAAGTTATTTCATGCCCGTTTCTAAGCAGCAAGGTTTCTCATTGATGGAAATTCTAGTGGCCTTTGCGATTATGGCGATGGCCTTAGGTGTTTTGCTCCGGATTTTTTCGGGCGGTATCAATACTGCAATCGTTGCCGACGATTATTCGTCGGCTGTGCAAATCGCGGAGTCTTTAATGGCGCGGGCGGGCGTGGAAACGCCGCTGCAAGCCAGCCAATTTTCAGGTACGGAATTCGATCGCTATGAATGGCTAGTTGTTATCCGACCGGCCGATTTTCAACTGCAACCTTCAGGTAATCAAAACGAATTGCCGCTATTGTATCGCATCGATGTTAGGGTTAGTTGGTCTGAAGAAGCCGCCGAGCCGCGCGTTTTTCAATTAAAAACGCTACGTTTAGGACGGGCGGAAGCCGCAAGCAGTCGATAGCCGCCCATGTCTAAAACTCATTACACATCGAAGAAGCAAACCGGTTTTACGCTAATAGAAATTATGCTGGCCATGACCTTATTGAGCGTCATGATGGTCTTGCTATTCGGCACGCTCAGAATCAGTGCGCAAAGTTGGGAGGCGGGCGAGGGTAAAGTGGCTCAGAGCGGCGAAGCCGCGTTGGTCTATCAATTTTTTCGCAGGCACTTGGGCGTCACGCAACCGTTGTGGCAAGACTTTAACCCCGATCAAGAACGAGCCTTCTCGTTTGTCGGCAGACCCGATGCCCTTCAATTCGTATCGCCGCTTCCTGCCAGTGCGGCTCGTCCCGGTTTGCAAATGTTTAGCGTGTATTTGCGGCAAGTGGGCGGCGACAAATGGCTGACTGTTGCGGTTCAACCCTTCTTTCCGGAAGCAGAAGGACAAGCTGCGCAGGATGAAGGCGTCGTAATTCTTAAGCATGTGAACTCTTTCCAGGTCGGTTATTTCGGCATGGATCCGCTTTCCGGAGCAAACGGGTGGCAGGATGAGTGGGTGGATAGAGAAGCGTTACCGCGTTTGGTCAGAATCAGGATTGTTCGCGACAACGAATTGTATTGGCCGGATATGTTTATCGCCTTAAAAGCCGCGGCGGATACCGCCGTCGGTCCCGAATTTTCTGGCGGCATTGACCAGGGGTTCGATTAATGCGGCAAAAGGGTTTGGCATTGGTGTTGGTGCTTTGGGTGCTGACGTTGTTAACGATCATGGCCGGAAGTTTTGCGCTGAGTATGCGCCGGGAATCGTCTATAATGTTCGGGATGAAGACTAGGGCCGAGGCCCAAGCTTTTGCGGAGGCCGGCATTGCGGTGGCGGAATTGATGATGCTGGAAGAAGACCCGTTAAAACGCTGGGATGCCGATGGTCAAATTTATGAATTTAGTTTCGATGAGGCCGTGATACGAGTCCGTATTCTTGCGGAAAACGGCAAGGTCGACATTAATCGGGCGGAATTGGATTTATTGCTCAAACTTTTGAGGTACGCACCGGTAGAGGTTGATAGGCAAACGCGGGTCGCCAACGCCATTATCGATTGGCGCGATCAGGATGACGACACGCGCGAAGACGGCGCCGAGAAAAAAGAATATCAAGCGGCCGGCTTGAGATATGCCCCTCGTAACCAAGCATTCCAGTCGCTCGAGGAATTGCAAATGGTTCTAGGCGTGGATGCCGTGCTCTACGACTGGCTAGAGCCGTTTATTACCATTGAATCCGGTCAAGCAGGTGTCGATCTCGACAAAGCCTCGGCGGAATTGCGATATATGCTGGAAAACGAGGACAACTTTGCCGCCAAACCGATAACAGGGAGATCCGATGCCGAGAATGCCGTCCCTAGGGTTAGAGCTTTTTCGCCGACTGAGCAGGGAGGCGAGATGCCGGGAGAATTCGAAATGCAGGAAGACGATCAAGCGCAGCCCGGTAGATCGGCAAGTGGCGCGTTGACTATTGTTTCGGAGGCCATGGTCGGCGAGGGCGTCACGGCGGGTGTCAAGGTTTTGGTTAGGCGTTCGAGTAACCCGGGCCAACCTTTTTCGGTGGCTCGGTGGCAACCGATACATTCCAAAGTCCACTCTTTATTCGCCTATGAAATGGAAAATTATTGATGTGAGCCAAGCGCCGTGGCTTGCATAGGTCACGGTCAAAACGTGTAGGACGGGCTAACAAACCCTGCTTGCCAAGGCCGTAGGGTGCGCATCGCGTACCTTTCCACGGTACCGAGCCTGACGATAGGTCCCGACCCAGGTGCGCGATGCGCAACCTACGATTGATGGATGCCGAGCTGAAGCTCGCGTAACGGAAAAGACGCATTCTTGTCATCTTTTCCTTATACCCTTAGCCGTTTATGTAACACGGACAAATCGACTTTAATGAGACAATCCACCAATCTTACGTTTAATGAAAACTCGTATTTTTACCCACTGAAACTCAACTAGAAACAAAACATGACCAATGCTGAATCTTGATGCGAACATTGATCTGGATGTAAAAAAGTTTTTTCGGTGGTGGGGAAACGAGCTTTCTCATTTATTGCCCGAAGAGATCAAGAAAATTCTTGATCAACAACAAAGTAAACTGATTTTACGGCCTCATGCCTCCTCATTCTCGTTAACCTATGAAGTCGGCGAAGCGATTGAAAACCTTGGCGAATTTTCAAGGGATGCGGCGGGAGTCGAGGCGATCAAGAAAATTTTGGCAAAAGATGCGCGCTACGAGAAAACCCAATTCATCGTGCGGCTTGCGCCTTCCGATGCGATTAGCAAGGAGCTGACCTTTCCGATTGCCGCCGCGGAAAATTTACAACAAGTGATTGCTTATGAAATCGATCGCCTAACTCCGTTTAACAAAGATCAAGTCTATTTTTCAGTCAAGCTGGTCGAAAAAAACAAGCAAGCCGGCATCGTGCGCCTCGTTTTGGTGTTGACGCCAAAGGATAAATTGGATGCTTTATTAGATGAGTTGACGGCATTAACGCTGCATCCGTCGCTAATCGACTACGAACCGGTAAGCAATCAAGCGAAATCGGACGTATCCCATTATAATCTCTTGCCGGCACATCGCCGCGAAAACAAAATACCTTGGCACAGCTATGTACACGGCGGCTTGGCAGCGTTGTTTTTCTTACTGCTGTCCGTCGCGATGGTCTTACCTATTTGGCTGGAAAGTCGGGCTGTAGCGGCTCTTAGAGATGACATTGCGGTTATCGAAAAAGAAGCGAGAGCCGTTGAAAACATTCAAGCCGAAATCGATACCATTATTGCGCGAGCGCAACAACTGATCGCTAAAAAACAGCAGTCGCCGACAATCGTCGATATATTGAACACCCTCAGCGAATTGATAAAAGACGATACTTGGCTCAATTATTTGCGTTTTAACGAAGGTCGGCTACAGTTTCAAGGCCAATCGCCGGCCGCATCGGCGCTCATCTCAAAATTGGAAGAATCGGAACTATTTGCCAATGCTCGTTTCGTATCGCCGGTCACCCGCGATAGACTGAGCGGTTTAGAGCGTTTTCAGCTATCCGTGGATATTAAACCTAGGAGCGGCGATGACGCTACTCGATAAATACCCGCCGCAACGCCTAGTCGCCGTAGGCTTGTTGATTGCGGTCGTATTGATGGTGATCGGCTTTCTGGTGGTGCCCTTGATCAATGCGGCCTTGGATTTACGCGAAGAAAAACACGAGTTGCTGTTTCGTTTGGATCGTTATCAACGGATAACCGACAGAAAAGAAGCGGTGACGGCCAATGTCGAAAAAATCAAGCAGGCCAATGCCGCACAAAGTTTTTTTAGCCGGCACAAATCGGAGGCTCTGGCTTCCGCGGAATTACAACAGACGGTCAGGGCCGCGATTGCCAATGCAGGGGGCGAATTAATCAGTACTCAGGTGTTACCGAGTAAAACCGAAGGTCAATATAGTCGAATCGCGATAAAAATTAGAATGAACGGCGATATGGAAGAGTTTCGCTCGGTTTTGCTGCAACTCGAATCGGCCGTACCCTTCATAATCATCGACGACCTTGACATTCGCCCCGAACGAGGCAGGCGCAACCGGATAACCCGAAAGGTCGAGCCTAGCAATAAAATGAACGTCAGCTTTCAGGCTTCCGGTTTCATGGGTAAAGAGCCATGATCAATCCGGCATTAGTCAAATTACTGAGCGCTGCCTGTGCGGTTTTAGTCGTCATTATCGCAGGCGAATGGTGGTATTGGGAGCAGGCGAACGACATACCGGCCGGCGAAGCCCAAACGCTATCGACAGACTATGAGGAATTGACGTTCCCGCAATTTCAAAGCGATCGGCCAAGCGAAGAACGGTATAACGATTTAGTCAGTCGCCCGCTATTTATCGAAGGCCGACGACCGGCACCCGAACCGGATCCGGATCTGGAAAGTGCGTCGGAAACGAGCTCGGAAACCTTGGATTGGGAATTGACCGGTATCTATACGGTTCAGCAAAAGCCCCATGTATTGTTACGAAGAATCAAGCCGCTACCCGATCAAAAAAACCATAAAAAAATGCCAGTTGAAGAAGATGTTGACGGTTGGCGCTTAGTTGAAATATTGCCGGATAAAGCGATATTTGAAAGAGGCATGGGGCGGCAAGAATTGATCTTGAGAAAACCGAAACAAAAAGAACCGACTTCCGGAAGACGCCCGCTTACACCACCAAAACGCCCGGCAGCGCCGAAGCTACCGTCGCCAGCCTCCAAGTAACGCCGGAAACGGCCTTAGTGAACCTGATTCAGAAATAACAATTCAAGATGAATAAAGTGAACCGATTCCATGCGATGATTATGGCATTGTTAACCCTGTCGACTGGGGGGTGCGAGCTATTGGGTCCTCAGGCCCGACAAAAATTGTCTTTGGTGGAGCCCAAAATCGACGACTTAGAGGCGCACCAAAAGTTTTTCGAACAACTGGGGCAAGAAACCAAAACAGAAGATAAAGACAAGCTGCATGCCGAAGTCTATCCGGGCACGGGATTGCCGGTCGGTGATGTGATCAGGCGCGCCGGTCCGCCCGTAGGTCAGGGGTCTTACAGTTTGAATTTCGACGAAGCCGACCTCGGGGAGGTTGCCAAGGTCATTATTGGCGACATTTTGGGTAAGAATTATGTGTTGAGTCCTAAAGTCGCCGGCAAAGTAACCTTGCAAACCACCCAGCCGTTGACGCGCGAACAAGTGCTGCCGACGCTGGAAATGCTGTTGAGCATGAACAGCGCGGCCTTGGTCAAGGACGACGGCGGTGTTTACCATATTGAACCTGCGGCCGATGCGCTCTATACCTCGGCCTTGTCGCTGGCCGACCGGCGCGGACGCGTATTGCCTGCCGGTTATCAAGTCAACGTCATTCCGGTTAGGAATGTCGGTGTCGACAATATCGTCGAAATACTTAAGCCGTTGCTGCAGGAAAAAACCTTGTTGCATTCCGACCCGTCCAGAAATCTGCTACTGGTAGGCGGCACCGCGGCTGAATTGCTGCGCGTACAGGAGATCGTCGGGATTTTCGATGTCGATATGATGCGCGGCCGGTCTTTCGCGTTGTTTCCGTTGACGCATGTCGACCCGCCGACCTTGATTGAAGAGCTGGAACAAATTGTCGATAAAAAAAGCAAGGAGGATGAAGGTCAATTTTTTCGCTTCATCGCGATCGAGCGCATGAACGCGATATTGGCGATCACGCATCAATCGCGTTATTTGAGCGACATCGAAAATTGGATCATTCGGCTCGACCGGGCGCAATCGGCGACCGGCGGCGGTGTTAATGTCTATAAAGTACAGCATGTCGATGCGGTGCAATTGGCTGCGACCCTGAGCGAAATTTACGGCGTCCCGGCGTCCCAAGTCGGCATGGGGCAAGCGTCGGTAGCACCGGGGCGACGATCGGTCGAAGTGACCAGTCGTCCGCAACAAAGAGGCGGCTTAGGTGGGTTAGGCGGGCAGATTCGCCAAGTCCAGCGTCCGATGCAAGCATCCGGAACCGGGGTTAAGGTTAAGGGCGTCGAGGATGTGCGCATCATCCCCGACGAGATCAACAACTCGCTCGTGATCGTCGCGACCGCACAGGAATACAACGTGATCAAGGGCGTGATCAAACAGTTGGATGTGATGCCGTTGCAGGTTTTGATCGATGCGACGATTGTGGATGTGACGCTACAAGATGAGTTGAAATATGGTATCCAATGGTTTTTTGAGCATGGAGCCGGTGGGAACAATACTATTACCGGGGGGGGAAGCACCAGTGTTATTCGAACATTAGCACCAGTAGCTTTGGGAGCAATGTCGGGGGGGTTAAGCTATGCCTTTGTTTCAGGCGATATTAAGGCTGTATTGAATGCTCAGGCATCGAAAGGTAATACCAATATCATTTCTTCACCTTCGCTGATGGTGTTGAATAATCAAGAAGCGTCTATACAAGTCGGTAGGGAGGTCTCTCTGAGAACGGGGACGACAACTCCTCTGGGCGGTACTACAGCGGCTCCCGATAATTCGCTTATTGCTACTCAGCAACTGCAACAACGGCAAACCGGCGTCAAATTGAAAATCAAACCTAGAGTCAATGCCGGCGGTCTAGTCATCATGGAAATCGAGCAGAGTGTGGAAGATATAATTGCAAGTGCGGAACCAACAAGTACGGGCAATCCAGATATTCAGACACGGGAAATTATGAGTTCGGTCGCGGTACAAAGCGGTGAAACCATCGTATTAGGTGGCCTAATCCAAGAAAATAACAATTACGGTAGGGCCGGTGTGCCGTGGTTGCATGAGCTACCGTTGATCGGCCCGTTATTCGGTAGTACGGATACTAGTGCTACCAAAACCGAATTGGTTATCCTATTGACTCCTAGAGTCGTCACCGGCCGCCATGATGCTAGGTTGGTCACCGACGAATTTAAACGTAAACTGACCGGCATCTACCGCATCGAGCCGACCGAAATGGAAATCCGGTAGGGTGCGCACCATTAACCCAAAAAAAAAGCAGTTGATATGTGTTTTAGACCGTTCGTGCTGAGCCAAGTCGAAGCATGAAGGGTCTAAAACATTTTCACCGGTTTGGTGAAGCTTCAAACTACCCTTCATCCTTCGGCAGGGCTCTCCTGAGCGCAGCCGAGGGGCGAAGGCGAACGGTAGTTTGAGATTCCCGACTGCTCTTTTTAGGATTTAACGAGATTATCGCGAAGATATCCACGCCTTATTTCCCCTATCCCGAAATAAATTACGGTAAGCGTGCTTAATTGTTATAAAATCATCGGTTTTTCAACGACTCGATATTTTTCAATGGTAATCGGCGATTAAATTATGCGATGTCCTTTTTGTTCGGCGCAAGATACCCGAGTGATCGATTCCAGATTGGCGAATGAAGGCGATCAAGTGCGCAGGCGCCGCGAATGTTCGGTTTGTAAAGAGCGCTTTACGACTTTCGAACAGGCCGAGTTGAGTCTGCCGCGCGTGATCAAACGCGGTGGTGCAAGAGTGCCTTTCGACGAACAAAAACTCCGCGCCGGCATGTTGCGCGCCTTGGAAAAGAGGCCGGTGGACAGCGATGCGATCGAGCAATCCGTCAGCCGGATCATCAAAGAATTGGCCACGAAAGGCGAGCGCGAGATAAAGGCGCAAGAATTGGGTGAAAAAGTCATGAGAGAGTTGAGTATGCTCGATCATGTCGCCTATGTCAGATTCGCTTCGGTCTATCGAAGTTTCGAGGATGTCAGCGAATTTACCGATATGATCGAACATTTGAAGCGGCAATAAGATGACTTCAGTGTGGCATCCGGACGAATTTTACATGGCCCGGGCGATTCAATTAGCGCATAACGGCATGTACACGACGCAACCGAATCCGCGTGTCGGTTGTGTATTGGTTAAAGAAGGGGCGATTATCGCCGAAGGCTGGCATGCACGGGCCGGCGAGGGTCATGCCGAAGTCGAGGCGCTCAAGCGGGCGCAAAGCCCCGAAGGGGCGACGGTTTATGTTACATTGGAGCCTTGCAGTCATCACGGGCGCACGCCGCCTTGTTGCGAAGCCTTGGTCAAAGCCGGCGTAGTTCGTGTTGTTGCGGCCATGCAAGACCCTAACCCGCTGGTTTCCGGGCGAGGTTTGACGAGATTGAATGACGCCGGTATCGATGTGCGCTGCGGCGTTTTGCAAAACGAAGCGATGAAACTGAATCCGGGCTTCATTAAACGCATGCAAACGGGTTTGCCGTTTATACGAGGCAAGTTGGCGATGAGTTTGGACGGGCGCACCGCGATGGCTTCCGGCGAGAGTAAATGGATCACTTCGGATCAATCCAGAGCCGATGTACATCGATATCGCGCCCGCAGTTCGGCGATTTTGACCGGTATCAATACGGTGTTGGCCGACGATCCTGCCTTGAATGCGCGGGTCGAATTCGAAACCCTGCAGCCGGCCAGAGTTGTGCTCGATACCCGTCTTAGGATGCCGCCGACCGCGCGTTTATTGACATTGCCGGGCCGGAATGTGATCGTGACTTGCTCGCAAGACAGAAGTGAAATCGATACGTTGCAACAAATAGGCGCGGAAGTGTATTGCGTTGCCGAGCGTAACGGAAAGGTCGATTTGTCCGCCGTGATGGATTTGTTGGGACGATTGCAGTTTAACGAGATATTCATCGAAGCCGGTCCGACCTTGAGCGGGGCTTTGTTGGCCGAAAACCTTGTCGACGAATGGCTCATCTACATGTCGACTAATGTATTGGGCGATGAGGGCCGAGGGTTGTTCCGTTTGCCGGGGCTTGAAAAAATGGCCGATAAAAAACATTTAAGCTTATGCGATATCAGACAAATAGGGTCGGATCTCAGGCTGACGCTGAAGCCGACTTGAAAACAACGTAGCCCGTGTGCAGCGAAGCGAAATACGGGAAGTTCTGTGCCTAGGCCTCCCGGATTCCGTTTCACTTCATCCGGGCTACTACGCCTTTTTGAGCAAGTCGGTCGAGCCAAGCATTGCACAACGCCCTAAAAAGCGTTTATCTTTTCACTATTCACTATTCACTATTCACTATTCACTATTCACTATTCACTATTCACAGCCCTTCTATGTTCACAGGTATTATTCTGGCAATCGGCAGCATTGCCGCGATCGAGCCTAAAGCCGGCGATTGTCGGCTTAAAATAAGTACCGGCAAGTTGCCGCTGGCCGACGCTCACTTGGGCGATAGCATCGCGGTCAACGGTGTTTGCCTAACCGCGGTCGAGTTGGGTCGGGATTATTTTTATGCCGACGTATCGAACGAAACGTTGGCGCGCACGACCTTGAAAACGGCGAAGGTAGGCACGCGGGTCAATCTGGAATTGGCATTGACGCCGTCGACACGCATGGGCGGGCATATCGTCAGCGGTCATGTCGACGGTATCGGTACGGTACTCGATAAACACTCCGACGGCCGCTCTTATCGTTTTCGCTTCAAGGCGCCGGACAATCTGGCGAAATATATCGCCGAAAAAGGCTCCATTTGCATCAACGGTATTAGCTTGACCGTCAACGAAGTCGACGGCGCGGTGTTCGGCGTCAATATCGTGCCGCATACCTTACAGGAAACGACGCTTGGCGATACCGAAGCCGGTGATAAAGTGAATCTTGAAGTCGATTTGCTGGCCCGCTATCTGGAGCGCTTGATGGCCGGCGATTCGGCGGCGCGCGGCATGGGCGGCGTGACCGAACAATTATTGAAAAGCAGTGGCTTTCTAAACTAAATGAATACAATCGATGAAATTATAGAGGACCTGCGCCAAGGCAAAATGGTCATTATCATGGATGACGAAGACCGCGAGAACGAGGGCGATCTGGTCATGGCGGCGACTTTTACCCGTCCCGAAGATGTTAACTTTATGGCTCGCTACGGACGCGGTTTGATTTGTCTGACCTTGACCCGAGAACGTTGCCGGCAGTTGCGTTTGCCGTTGATGGTCAATGAAAACAAGACCGCGCATTCGACTAACTTTACCGTGTCGATCGAAGCGGCTAAAGGCGTTACGACCGGCATTTCAGCGGCCGATAGGGCGCGCACGATTCAGGCGGCAGTCGCGTCCGATGCGCGCGCCGAAGACTTGGTGCAGCCCGGTCATATCTTTCCGTTGATGGCGCAGTCCGGCGGGGTATTGAATCGCGCAGGTCATACCGAAGCCGGTTGCGATTTGGCGCGTTTGGCCGGCGTGGAACCTGCCGCGGTGATCGTCGAGATTCTAAACGACGACGGGAGTATGGCCAGGTTGCCGGATCTTGAAAAATTCGCCGAGCAACATCAGTTGAAAATCGGCACGATAGCCGATTTGATCCATTACCGTATTCAGCATGAAAATACGCTCGAGCGGATCAGCGAGTGCAATTTTCCGACCGAGTTCGGCGATTTCCGTTTGTATGCCTATCAGGACCAAAACGACAATAAGCTGCATTTGGCCTTGGTGATGGGGCAGGTGGCGGGCGACGAGCCGGTTCTGGTTCGGGTGCATGGGCGTAATTTGCTGGATGATTTGTTTTCGTCGAAACGTAATGAAAATAGCGTATCCTTGCGCGATGCGATGCGGATTATCGCCGAGGAAGGCCGAGGCGTGATTGTCGTGATCCGGCAAAACGAGGACAATAAGTCGCTGGTCGAGCATATTCACCAGTATCAAATGCAGGATAATGGCGTGGTGAATCCGGCGTCGACCGATAGCGTCGGAGATTGGCGTTCGACCGGAACGGGGTCGAGAATCCTTGCGGATTTAGGCGTACACCGCTTAAAGGTGATCGGCACGCAGAAAAAATATGTCGGTTTGGCGGGCTTCGATTTGGAAGTCGTCGATTATGTAGGGAAGGACGGTATTTAAATTTAGTCGCGACGAAGGCAGAGCGCTCTTCGTTCCCACGGTCCTACGCTCGCCGTTATACACAAGTATCGATAAACTTGCTAAACAGAGGTCATCGTATACTTGGAAACGGTGCTGTTTGATAAATCTGCGGATATTGAACATCAGTGGCTTCGAAATCGCGATGAAGGCGTCGCTCCCACAAGGGGCCGGATGCTCTGTGGGAGCGATCCCCAGATCGCGATTTCGAAGTCAAGTACGTTAGGTAACAATAAATGGTATTGAAGTCACATTAGCGAAGATGGCATGACGGTAATAAGTAATGCTTGCTTCAGGCTCTAATGTGCCTCAAAAGCCTGCCATCCATGGCACTGGATTCCGCCGGTCCATGGCGGAATGACGGGATTTTTATCATTCCCACGCATGCCGTTAAAACGGCGATTACGGATCTCACGGTAATGTGTGAGAAGTCAACGGAAACGGTCTTGACAAGATCGTTTCTATCGAAAAACAAGAGATAGAGAGTTTAGATGTCGGCTATTAAAACCTATGAAGGCCATTTGTCAGTAAAGGGCGGTAAATTTTGCATCGTTGCATCCCGCTTTAACAGTTTTATCGTCGAGCAGTTAGAAGCCGGCGCTATCGATGCGTTGGTCCGTCACGGCGCCAATCGAGACGATATTTGTCTGGTCAAGGCGCCGGGCGCATTCGAACTGCCGATGGTCGTGCAGCGCATTGCTGCCGGTAAACAATACGATGCGATTATTGCCTTGGGCGCCGTGATAAGAGGCGGCACGCCGCATTTCGAATATGTCGCCGGCGAGTGTGTCAAAGGCTTGGCGTCGGTTTCGCTGCAATACGATGTGCCGGTCAGTTTCGGCGTGTTGACGGTCGATACGATCGAGCAAGCAATCGAGCGTGCGGGAACCAAGGCCGGTAACAAAGGCGCGGAAGCGGCAATGTCGGCACTGGAAATGGTTAATTTGTTCCAGCAGTTGGAAGCCTAATGAGCCAAGCGCGTACCAATGCGAGAAAAGCCGCCGTGCAAGCGTTGTATCAGTGGCAAATGACCGGTCAAAACCTCAGTGCGATCGAAATGCAGTTTTTGGAAGAAGAACGCTTGAGAGATGCTCAAAAAAGCTATTTCAACGAATTGTTTCACGGCATTCCGAAAAGCCTTGATGTGATCGACGAAACGTTGATGCAATTCGTCGACCGTCCGGTCGAAGCGATCGATCCGGTCGAACGGGCGATTTTGAGAATCGGCGTGTATGAACTGATGAATCGGCTGGACATGCCTTATCGGGTCGTACTTAACGAGAGTATCAATCTAGCCAAATGCTTCGGCGCCGATGGCAGTCATCGTTATGTCAACGGCATACTCGATAAAGTGGCTCAGCAAAAACGAGCCGTGGAAATCCAAGCAAAAAATCGAAAAGCCTCGGATGCCAGCGGCTGAATTCGATCTAATCGAGCGTTTTTTCGCCGTAAAAAAATCGTCGAATGCGGCAACCGAGTTGGGTATCGGCGACGATTGCGCATTGTTAAGCGTGCCGGCCGGTTATCGATTAGCGATAACCGCCGATACGATGGTCGAGAATGTGCATTTTTTAGCCGGTACCGATCCCTATGATTTGGGCTACAAATTACTGGCAGTTAATTTGAGCGACTTGGCCTCGATGGGCGCCGAGCCGGTTGCCGTAACCTTGGCGTTGACATTGCCTGATGTCGACGAATCCTGGCTCGAACGATTCGCGGAAGGTTTTTTCGAATTGGCCGCTCATTACCGTATCGATCTAGTCGGAGGCGATACGACATCCGGCCCATTGACGCTTACGGTGCAGGCCATGGGCATAGTTCCGGCGGGTCAAGCTTTGCGCCGTTCGGGGGCGCGTCCCGGCGACGTCATTTATATGACCGGTAAACTCGGCGATGCCGGGCTAGGTTTAAAAATTGCCCAAGGACATTTTAGTTGTTCGCAGCAGCAGGCTGCGCTCGAGCGCTTTAATCGGCCGAAACCGCGTGTCGAAGAAGGCTTGGAATTGCGCAATATCGCACGAAGTTGTATCGACGTGTCCGACGGTTTGGCGCAAGATTTAGGGCATATTTTGAAACAAAGCGGCGTCGGCGCGTGTCTGGATTGGGAGGATTTGCCGTTGTCGAATGCGGTCAAGGCCTATATCGAGGCAACCGGCGATTGGACTATGCCGCTGCGTGCCGGAGACGATTATGAATTATGTTTTACCGTGCCGGCTGATAAAGCGGCATTATTGACAGAAAACTTTACGCGTATCGGCGTTATCGAGGATGGTCCGGGACTTAGAGTTCATCGTTTCGGCACGACGGAATTGTTGAGGGTACAAGGTTTTGAGCATTTTTCTCACTGATAAGATAGGCAAAAATGAATTAACGGCTAAGGCAATATTCACTGATCCGGTGTTATTTTTGGCTTTTGGTTTCGGTTCGGGCTTGTTTAAAAAAGCGCCCGGAACGATGGGCACGGTGGCCGCCATTCCGGTTTGTTGGTTGTTTGCGCTTGCCGGCGATTATTTTTATTATGCTTTGACGCTAGCCGCCGTTGTTGCGGGCGTCGGAATTTGCGGAATGGCCGCTAAGAAATTAGGCGAGCATGATTTCGGCGGTATCGTCTGGGACGAAGTTGCGGGCTTATTGGTAACGATGCTTTGGGTACCGTTTAATTGGCCTGCGTTGCTTGTCGGTTTCGTGTTGTTCCGGTTGTTCGATATCGTCAAGCCCTGGCCGATTATCTGGGTCGATCGCAAGGTAAGCGGAGGCTTAGGTATCATGCTCGATGATATATTGGCCGGTATTATGTCGGGGTTGATCCTTCTGGTCATTGCGGACTTGGGGTGGTTGTAATGCTCAGGTGATTTGACTCCTTGCTTGAAGTGCTCGGCATGGAGCCTACATGGACGTATTTACTCAGCACCTAAATTCCATGGCCTATCGGCTATGAATTAATTGCCTTGGTGAATTTAGGTGCTGGGTTCACGGCGTTCTTTGAAGGACACCCCGGTGCCGAATTTTGATCTACGATGATAGCAAAATTTCGCCGCCGACGTGCCTATCAAATGCCCCGCACCTAAATTATCTATGATTTTAAATCATAGATAATGACTCATTGGGATTTACTCCCTTTTGATTGAAAAATCGTATAAGAATAAAAGGCGCATCAGGCACCTTCATCGAAGTCGAACGGCTTTTCTGTATTAAAGGAGTAAAGCGCAAATGATTTTATTCACAAACCTTTATTAATTGGAGATCTATCGAATGAAAGTGAAAAACCGAATGATCTTAAGTATTGTCATAACGTTGCCTTTTTTATTATCCGCATGTCAGCAGGATGCAACAGAATCGGAAAGTTCATCCTCAACTGCTTCAAAAAAAATAATACTGCAACAAAATGATGGTGCGGTACCTAATGCTTCGGAAAATTCGGACGCGCAAATGAGCAGTTTGAAGCCTGCTCGCGGAAGATCGAGTGCAACATACTCATCGGAGCCGATCGATTTCATTGAAGAAGAAAACTTGGCCGAAGCTCGAATCAATATAACAAGTAGTGATGATGATCTTCGCATGGAGGCGGTATACAATTTGACTCTCGACGATGCGAATGATTTACATTTGCTGGAAAATGTTTTGTTAACCGATCCTAACCCGGAAATTAGGGAGGAGGTTGTTATGTATCTGGCTGAGGGTGATCCTGCTAGCGTTGAGCCGTTATTAATTAAAGCGCTTAATGATCCCCATTCTTCTGTCATAATTGCCGCGCTGGACTGGTTAAGCGTTATGGATATTGGTGACAAATCGGCTGTTACTACTAAATTTAAACAAATCGCCGCAACCCATTACGACGAGGAAGTAAAAGAAGCGGCGGAAATGGCGTTGGAGATGATGGAGTAAAACGGAAGCGGCGTGAAATATACCTTTCGCACTTCAAATTTCGGCAGTGTCTTAGGAGGCGCCGGGGTGCCCGTCTAAGGACGCCGTAAACCCAGCACCTAAATTCCATAGGTCTTTGGCAATGATTCAAAATCATGGCTTATTTAGGTGCTGGATGAATTATCCAAGACAATTAACCATGGCCAATGGGCTATGCAATTTAGGTGCTGGATGAATACGTCCATGTAGGCTCTATGCCAGCTCCCCGAGGCCTCCTTCGGCACTGCAGAAAGGTATAAGGTCAATTCCACTCAAGCAATTTCCATTGATTGATTCGCGTACCGCGATGTAAATCGCTTTCTCTGACGTCCATGTTGCCGTCGCCGTCAGTGTCGATCAGATAGTAAGCCGGGCCGATATCGGGAACGATTTTGATCATATACAACTCGCCGTTGATCCGGTATTCCTGTATTTGTTCTTTGCCTCGCCGAATGATGGTGATATCGGGCTCCATCGGTTCGCCGCTTTCGACAGGCATCGGTGCATCGGGAAGTTCGGGAATGGCTTCGGTGGTTTCCTTGCTTCTGCGTATTACCGTTCGGTCAGGCTCCATCACTTGGCCGCTTTGCACGGTTGCCGGCATATCCGGTACGTCGGGAATATCCATTAAAATGGGCGGCGGGGCCGATAATGCGAATGCCGGAATAATCAGCAAGGTGTAAGTTAAAGTTAAACGCATCATAATTTTTATATCTAATCGGTTATTGAGCCTATTATGACAGCTTGCGGGCGCTGCGTAATGAAAAAAGTTCAGACAAACCATTAAAGAACTAGCGGCGGGGAGAGTTTGTCATCCAAGTTGATTTAGAATCACGCATCGGCCACCTGGGGGCTTTGTCAATGCTCCTGGAGCGATCCCGGTAAGGGAGTCTTGACTGATAGGGAAGATAATACAATGGGTAAGCCTGCATTCGATATTGATTCTCTAGTGCTTCGGCTTGCCTTAATTCGGCTAAGGCTTGTTGACGCTGCGCTTCCGCGCTACGTTTCAGCGCCTCAACCGCTTCGATGCGATGCTGTTCCTGGCGCTGCATTCTTTCGGCTTCCAGTCTTTCGGCTTTTTGCTTATCCCGTTCCATTTGCCAAATGGCGAGTCGTCTTTCGGCCTCGGCCAATTGGCGAGGGTCGGTGGGTTCTATCGGTACTTTTTCTTGTTGCGCATCGGATGAGCAAGGCCTGCCTTGGTAGGTGATTTTCCCTGATGATGCGATACATTTAAAAACATCGGCATCAACAGATGGGCTTATGGCTATCAAAAGCAAAAGGAATGCTATTATTGTCATTGCGTAACATTTTTTAAGCATAAGGTTACAAATGTAGACCCAATATGTTTAGCTTGGTTCTTTGATTTTTTCCTATCAATAGGCTTAACTTAATTCAATCGCCTCTTGACCGGTTTGATCGGCTGCCGGCTGTTCTTTGGTATTAACCCTTCTCATATTTCTCATGCCGATGCATTCTTCGGGCCCATCCTTTTTACGCCATCTTTTTCCACTGCTGATATCGAGTCTCGTTTTGCTGCTTTCGCTCGGAGCGACCTTCGGGGTTTGGAAAAACGCTGAAGCAGACCTTGAACGCAATTTGAAAATCGATTTCGATTTTAGGGTTAGGGAGATTATAGACCGTATCGAGCAGCGTATGGCAACTTACGAGCAAGTTTTATTGGGCGTAAAAGGATTGTTCATTGCTTCCGATTATGTCGACCGAAACGAATTTCGTATCTATGTGGATACGCTGAAAATCGATCGAAATTATCCCGGTATTCAAGGTATCGGTTTTTCGGTGGTTGTGCCGAGTCATGACAAAGATAAGCATATCGCCGATATTCGCACTCAAGGGTTCCCGGACTATTCGATTCGACCGGAAGGCGAGCGTGATATTTATAGTTCGATTTTATACCTTGAGCCGTTCGTTGATCGCAATCTTCGAGCCTTTGGTTACGATATGTATTCCGAGCCGGTCCGCAGAAAAGCGATGGCCGATTCGCGCGATCTGAGTCAAACACGCATTTCCGGTAAAGTCATATTGGTTCAGGAAACCGATGAAGCTGTGCAAGCCGGTTTTTTGATGTATTTGCCGTTATTCCGCGATAACGTAACCTATGAGTCTGTCGAGGAACGGCGCAGCAATATCGTTGCCTGGATCTATGCGCCGTTTCGTATGGATGATTTCATGGCGGGGGTTGGCGGAGAACGCGCATCCGACTTGAATCTGGAGATATTCGACGGCGTTACGATGACCGAGGAGGCGAGAATGCATAGTAGCTCGTCCGAGGCTTTGTCGAGTCTTTACTATCTAAATACGATACGAACGATCGAGATAGATGGCCATGAGTGGACTTTAGCGGTGAGCCCTGGGGCGAGCTTCAAACAACGGGTTAGCCTAGATAAACCGCGATACATAGCCGCTGCGGGGGCAACGCTGAGTGTGTTGTTGGCGACAATCATTTGGCAATTGGCGTCCGGGCGCGCTAGAGCGCTGGCGTTGGCAACCGAGATGACGCGTGAGCTACGCGAGAGCGAGGCACGCTTTCGGCAAATGGCCGATTCGGCGCCGGTATTGATTTGGATTTCCGGGACTGACAGCCGCTGTTTTTGGTTCAATAAGGTTTGGCTAGATTTTACGGGGCGAACCCTAGATCAAGAAAAGGATAACGGCTGGCTGGAAGGCGTCCATCCTGAAGATAGACAGCGCTGTATCGATTGTTATCTAGATCATTTCAATCGCCGCGAACCGTTTCGTATGGAATATCGCTTAAGGCGCTTCGATGGCGACTATCGATGGATCGACGATCATGGCGTGCCGCGTGTTGATGACCATGGAAATTTTTCCGGTTACATCGGTTCTTGTACCGACATCACCGAGCGTAGGCAGGTGGAAACGATACTACGAACCCATTCCGAGGCTTTGACGCGCTCGAATGCCGATCTCGAGCAATTTGCCTACAGTGTCTCCCATGATATGCGGCAACCGCTTAGGACGATTGCTGGACATTTGCATTTGCTGGAGCTCGGTTTGGCTGAGCAATTGGACGAAGACAACAAGGAGAACTTGGCCTTTGCGCTCGACGGCGCCAAACGTATGGATGCGATGATCGTTTCGTTACTCGACTATTCCCGTATCGGTCGTAAGACCGAGCCTAAAATTTATATGGAAACCCGCGAGTCCTTGAATGAAGCGTTGCAATTTTTAGAGGTGGAAATCGAAGAGAAGCGTGCCGATGTCGTCGTCCAGGGCGATTGGCCGTTTTTATCCGCGAGCCGGGATGAATTGACGCGCTTGTTGCAAAATTTGATCGCCAATGCCATTAAGTATCACGATAGCGATGAGGTGCCGTATGTGACCGTGGTTTCAACCGAGCACGCGGGGATATGGTCAGTACGCATTGCCGACAACGGCATCGGGATCGACCCCAACCAAATCGATAAATTGTTTCAATTTTTTAGCCGACTGCAGTCACGGGCGCGCTTCGACGGTAACGGCATGGGCTTAGCTTTGTGTCGGCGCATTGTCGAGCATCATGGCGGTCGCATCTGGGCCGAGTCGGAAGGGGAAGGCAAAGGCAGCACGTTTGTTTTTGAAATTCCATTGGCGCAGAATAATGCATCCGATTAGTTTTTCAGCGAACGCGCCATGAATCAGAGCAACAATGGGACTTATCGAAAACTACGCCGCACCGTGACGCTGGGCGTATGCGGCATTTTGCTATTGTTTGCACTGTCCATCGTCTATGTTGTCAGGAATGAACGTATCAATCGATTTCATGGCTTGGCAGCCCATGCTTCCGCCGCGACCAGCGTTAACGAGGTTTTGCTATCTCGTGTCCTGGTCGATATCGATCGATTTTTGCTGAAAACACGATTATTGCTGAAGCAGGGTAAGGCCGATGAAACGTTGCCAGGTTCATTGCAGGGCGAATTGGCCGCCAATCCCGAGTTAGTGGATTTGTTAATTGTCGATCGCGATGGTGTCGTCAGTCATTGGACCGGGGCCGGCGATAAGCCGGTAGTTCATGATCACTCATCTTACACCTATCATTTTAATCGTTCTGAAGATCGCCTGTTTGTGAGTCCTCCAATGCCCTCATCGATAAGCGAAGGGGAGTATGAGGTCTCATTCAGTAGGCCCTATTTCGATGATGAACAACATTTTGCCGGAACGGTGGTTGCGGTTGTTTCGATTGATCGCTTGGCCGAAATTTTTGCCGGTATTGAACGTGCGCCGGGGTCGACTTTGGTCGTGATGAATAATGATAATCAGGTGTGGTTTCGTAACCCGCGCGTACTCGGCGATTCCGGCACTCGATTGCGTGAAGTGCTGAAACCTTATCGGGATAAAAGACAACGGTCGGGTAGGGTGATATCGCCATTTGACGGTAAGGCGTATTGGGTTGTCGAAAAGCGCATGGCCGATTTTCCTCTGCGAATATTGACGTCCGCCGAAATGACTTCGGTGATGGCCGCCGAGCGCGCCATGATTGCTTGGGCGATGGCGCTGTTTTTAGTCGTCTCGTCAGTGTTGTTCGTATTGTTGTATCTGATACGGCGACAGATGGACGATTTAGAGCGGGGCGAGAATGCTTTACAGAAAAGTCACGATCTATTAACGAAATTGTCCAAGCAGGTTCCCGGCGTTATTTATCAATTTCGATTATTTCCCGACGGTCGATCCTGTTATCCTTTCGCGAGTTGCGGTATCGAAGATATATACGAAGTCACCCCGGAACAGGTGCGCGAGGATGCCGCTTTGACCATCGCGAGAATACATCCCGAGGATCGGAATAACGTGATGTCTTCGGTCTGGGAGTCGGCTGCCGCGATGACAGCATGGCATCAAGAATATCGCGTGATATTGCCCAAGCAAGGTTTGCGTTGGCTCCGGGGAGATAGTCGGCCGGAACGGCTTGAAGATAGCAGTGTGTTATGGCATGGCTTCATTACCGATATCACCGAGCGAAAACTTTACGAGCTAGCCGCTCAAGAGTTAAACCGCGATTTCAATACCTTTCTCGACAACACCTCGGATTATGTGTATTTCAAGGATCAAGACAGTCGTATTCGCTTTTGCAGTAAAACATTGGCGACGGTTACCGGTTACGACAATTGGCGGGAATTAGTCGGTAAACACGATTCGGAAATTTTTCCGAAAGATATCGCGCGTATCTATTTTGAAGAGGAACAACCGATTTTTAAGGATGGGAATCCGTTGATCAATAAGATTGATCCTTACTATGATTTGCATGGACAGCTCCGCTGGGTCAATACCAATAAATGGCCGGTATTCGACTGCGACGGCAAGACGGTTGTCGGTTTGTTCGGCACTAGCCGCGATGTGACCGAACAGAAACGAGTCGAAGAAGAATTGCTTCGCTCCAATGTCGATCTCGAGCAATTCGCCTATAGCGTGTCGCACGATATGCGCCAGCCTTTACGCATGATCACAGGTCATCTGCAATTATTGGAACGCGCTTTGCGCGACACCTTGGATGAAGAAAGCAGAACCAATATGGCTTTCGCGCTCGACGGGGCCAGTCGCATGGATGCGATGATCGTTTCGTTACTGGATTATTCGCGCGTGGGGCGAAAAACCGAGCCGAAGACATGGCTGGAAAGTAAGGAAGCCCTGGATGAAGCGATGGTATTTTTACAGCCGGATATTGTCGGCATGCGGGCTGAAATCGATGTGCGAGGCGAGTGGCCGACTGTCTTTGCCAGCCGCGACGAATTGAGTCGCTTGTTTCTAAACTTGATCGGTAACGCGCTTAAATATCGGGAAGCGGATATTCAGCCGCGCATCGAGATTAGTTCTGATGTCGATTCGGTTAACTGGCGGGTGTCTATTCGAGATAATGGCATCGGTATCGATCCTACGCAAATCGATCGGCTATTTCAGTTTTTCAGCCGACTTCAATTAAGATCCCGCTACGAAGGAACCGGCATGGGGCTGGCGTTGTGCCGTAGGATCGTCGAACATCATGGAGGAAATATTCGCGCGGAATCGCAAGGCGAGGGTTGCGGTAGCACTTTTAGTTTCGAGCTCCCGATTAGCACACCGCCGCAACAACAAGCTGAGGAGCCGTTTTATGAGTAAGGCTTCGATGCCGCTGAAAGCATTACTTGGCGTCTCGATACTATGGACCGCTTCGGTGGCGGGCTTCTTTTTTTGGGATAGCCATATGTCTATTTGGTACGCGCAGGAAATGGCGATCAAGGAAGCGCGCGGTCATTTCAACAAGGATGTGGCTTTGCGTAAATGGGCCGCACGCCATGGCGGCGTCTATGTTCCAGTCGATGAACGGACTCGCCCGAACCCCGCCTTATCGCATATTGCCGAACGGGATATCAGCACGCCGTCCGGAATCAAACTGACATTAATGAATCCGGCGTATTTACTCCGGCAAGTCATGAGCGAATACGAAGAGCTTTATGGCGTTAAAGGAAGGATCACCGGCTTTAAGCCTTTGAATCCCGATAATGCTCCCGATGAATGGGAGACGGCGGCTTTGCACCAGTTCGAGCGGGGCGAAACGGAAGTTTTTGAGCAAACCCTGATTAACGGCGAGCCTTATATTCGCTTGATGAGCGCCATGGTGGCCGACGAACATTGCTTGAAATGCCACAGCAGGCAAGGTTACCGTGTCGGAGAAGTCTTGGGAGGCGTCGGCGTCTCCGTGTCGCTGCAATCTTATCTGGAGGGGGTGGCGAGGGTCGATCCGGAAAAAGTACTGTTGCTGGCCGTTATTTGGATTATGGGCTTGGCTGCTATCTATGCAATCGGATTATTAATTCGGCGGCGCGTCGAGGAGCGAACGCTTAACGAGGCTGCATTGATTAGAAAAAATCGAGAAATTGTCAGCGCGAATGCGTATCTGACTCGATTCGCCGAAATTTCGGCTCATCATTTGATGGAGCCGACCCGGCGCCTGGTGAGTTATAGCCAGCGTTTGCAAAGCCGCTTAAAAACCATGCCGGATGCGCATAGTGATGAAGTTTATCAAGACTTGCAAGTTTTGGAACGCGATGCTGCACACTTGCGAATGTTGGTTAAGGATATTCAATTATTTCTAGCGGCCGGCGAGCCGGTCGAAAAGGTTGGCATTCAGGATGTCGATGCACTGGTGTCTAGTCTACTGCAGCGCTTAGAGTCTCGCCTTAAACGCGCCCATGTGCGATTACACATCGATAAATTACCTTCGGCAACATTAGATAAATCGCGGTTGATCGATTTGTTTTGGACATTAATAGATAATGCACTAAGCCACGGTTTGCCTATCGATGATAACGCCGTTCCTGAAATTCATATCAGCGGGGAACGCGTCGGCAAACTAAGCCGTTACCGCATCAGCGACAACGGCCCCGGTATTCCTCTGCAATACCGGGAGAGAGTTTTTGAAATCTTCGAGCGATTGACTACGACCGATACGCCCGCGGGTGCCGGTATCGGTTTACCTATCGCAAGGCGTATCGTCGAGAGCAGGCACGGCAAAATAGGATTGGAAGATTCGCCGCTTGGAGGAATAAGCGTGGTTTTCGAATTGCCTGATGATAATTAAGGCTATACCTTTCGCACTTCAAATTTCGGCAGTGCTAGAGGAGGCGCCTGGGTGTCCGGTCGATTTTCGCTCCTGCAAAATCGACATTCACGCCATCCATGGCGCTCATAAAGGCTTTGCCAGCATGGAGCTGGCATAGAGCCTACATGGACGTATTCACGGCGTCCATTGGCGGACACCCAGGCGCCGAATTTTTATCTACGACGGGTATATGTTCAGGATAAATTATTCCGAAATTTTTACTAGCCAACCGTCTTCGCTGATGCATTTAACGATCGGCGACCTGAGCTTGACGTTGATTCTCGCATGAGTACCTTTTAATTCGGAGGGCAGTTTGCCTCGTACCACATAAAATGGGTCCTTGAATTCGGTGGTAATCGCAATCGGAATCTTTTTGACGGTGACCTCAAGATTTTCCGGTTTGTCGAATCCGAAGGCATTGAAGGTGATGTCCGATTCGGGTGCGACTTCGGCCAAATGAGCAGGTACTAGTTTATTTTTGTTGATTCTTAATTTCTGACAAGCGGAGCCGCCGCCACCGCCGGCGCCATGCCCGTCATGCATACTGGAATTGCCTTGAGCATGGACTGAACTGAATTGCAATAATAAACAACAAGCGAACAAAGGTTTGATGAGTTTCATAATGTTTCCTTATATTTCTTCTAATTTTCGAAACGCGTAGAGTAAAAGGTAGCCTGGATAATCTTAATGCCTCTCGCTCAAGCGTTAAATATACCCAATAACAGAACCTCCGCGCACTAAATTTTTCAGAGTTTTTTAGTCTGAAATTGTTCGAGCCAGTCCAGGCTGTCGAGAGTCGGTCCGACGGGTCTGTACTCGGCACCGGTCCAACCGGAATAACCTGAATTCCGTATCGTGTCGAACAAACGATTGAAATCGATATTTCCCGTTCCGGGTTGGCCGCGTCCGGGGGTATCGGCAAATTGGATGTGTCCGATCGTTTCGGGGTGCAGGCGAATAAAGGCTTCGGGATCTTCGTTCATCATCGATAAGTGATAAATATCGACTTGCAATAATAGGTTAGGATGATTGAGTCGTTCGAGCCAGTCGAGCATTTGCGCGCCGCTATGGATAATAAAACCCGGCATGTCGATTGTATTGATGGCTTCGAAAATCGCGCTTACGCCGAAGGGCGCGAAAGTGTCGGCAGCCAAACTCAGGTTTTCGCCGAATGTTTGTAGATAATCGTCGAGGCGTCTCGGATTCATGCAGCGCCCGGGAAGCACGTTGACTGCTTTAGGTTGCAAAGCCTCGATATAGTCGACGGTTTGGGTCAAGGCGGCTTTAAAGCGTTCCCGTTTTTCCGGCACTGCGGCCAAGCCTTCGCCGCCTTGCAGTAAATCGTCCGCATCGACATTGAACAACACCAATTGCAAGCCGGTTTCGTCCAGTTTGGCGCGAAGTGCATCAATGCTTTCGCTATAAGGAAACTGAATCTCGGCCGCGCTAAAACCGGCGTTTTTGGCCGCGTCGAAACGATCTAATAACGGCAGTTCGGTAAACAGCATGCTGAGATTAGCGCTGAAATTGATCATCGGGGATGTTCTGTTGTCGGATAAATAAATTGCGGATAACGTAATTAAATTAGTAAGCCTTTTCCTGATTAGCAAGTTTCTTCAGCTAAAGCCCAAAGATCAGCATATCCTTAGCATGGCGGGGTTCGCAAACCATGCGCGTCAAGCTAAAAACGACCAACCCACATCACGCTCTTTCCCAAGCTCCAGCTTGGGAAAGACACACCGGAAGCTCCAGCTTCCTGAGACTGACACAACTTCCGCGCATTCTTAATCACCTCCAACTCGCTCGCTCGCTCGTTCAATCATTCTTGGTTATCGGGAAGCTAGAGCTTCCTGAACAGGTTACCCAAGCTGGAGCTTGGGTAACAGCATATTTTAGTTTTTGCGACTACGATTAGCCCCTGCTCGGACACTTGGCTTCGGCAAGCTGAAGCATCTTGCTAATCAGGAGCCTTTTCAAGGCTATGTTCGCGTTAATAGTTGAAGTGAGTGCTACACCAATTTCGAAATTTGAAGGCTGTAGGGTACGTTGTGCGTACCACAGCAGTTCCAACCGTAGCTTGACGTGTCCTCATGTGTTGCCCTGTGCCGGCATTAGGTACGCGCAGCGTACCCTACAGTTTATCTATAACGGCGAGAGCTGGAGCTTGGGAAGCAGCTCAAATATTTTCGTGTATTTCGTAGACAAAAAACTTTTTTTTACATCACCGTTCGAATAGCTTGATCAACGTAGCCGGGTCTTGTTCGAGAAAGCCTTGACTGCCGTGTAATTGCATCAGTTGCGCGGCAAGGCCCGACATCGGGATGGCATTACCTTGATCGGACGCCAGATCGACCGCCATGTTCAGGTCTTTCAGTAAAGTTTTGACGCGCCATTTGACCGGTTCGAAAATTCCGTCCGCCATTTCCGGTCCAACGATTTGTAATGGTTTCGAGTCGGCGAAGCCGCCCGCCAATGCCTCGGGGATTTTAGCGGCATCGACGCCGGCCTGTTTCGCCAGGGCAATCATTTCGGCAATCACCACCACATTGCAACTGACGATCATTTGATTGCAGATTTTTGCAATTTGCCCGCAGCCAACCTCTCCTAAGTGCGTCAGTTGGCGGTAGAGTGGTGCCAAAACTTTGCGCGCGGTTTCGATATCGTTTGCGGCGCCTCCGGCCATAATCGCCAAGCTGCCTTGTTCCGCGCCTTGCACTCCGCCGGAAACGGGCGCATCGACCCAAGTCATGCCGCAGCGTTGTTGTAATAGTTCGGCAAGTCGGCGCGTGGTTTTCGGGTCGATGCTTGAGAGATCGATTAGCAGTTTTCCGGTTGAACCTGAGTTAAGAATAGAGTTCTCGACGACCGAAGCCACGGCCTGCGAATCGGACAGGCATAACAAAACAACATCGGAAGCCTGGACCAATTGCTCGACCGAATCGCAGGCAAGCGCGCCCGCTTCGACGACCGGTGTCAGCTTGTCTCGGGAACGGTTCCAGACGTTGACGCGAAAGCCTGCATCGAGCAAGCGTAAAGTCATTGGTTTGCCCATCAAGCCGATGCCGATGAAGCCTAAGGTACTTTTGTGTTGCGTCATGCTTGAGTGTTTTTGTTTCAATTCGTACGTTGCAGTAGGGTTAAAGCTGAGGTGGTTTAGTCTGCGGGCTTCCCACTTAAGGTGGGACAAAAGCACTAAGGATTAACCGTTCGCCCTGAGCCCTTCGGCTGCGCTCAGGAGAGCCCTGTCGAAGGGTGGACGGTTAATCCGCCCATGGTTCGACAGGCTCACCACGAACGGATTAACCTTAAGCTGTCCCGCGTTAAGTGAGTAGCCAGTCTGCTGTAAGGAGCAGAATCTTAATGCAATCGATCGGCGTTTGCAAAAGCTTGATAATTACTCGCGCAGAGGCGCAGAGTTTTAGTTTCCCCTGCTGTGATGTATAAATGGGTTCAGCCTGAAAAACGCGGTGACCGATTGCTGGAACTCTTGCCCCTCCTGAAAAGATGTTGGTGTTCGAGCGTTCGCAGTTTCGAAAGTCGCGACGAAGGTTTTGCTCCCACAGCGCTTGTAACCCCCTTGTGGGAGCGATCCCCTGATCGCGATCTCGAAGCCGCAAACGTTGATTAACAATAAGCGATATCGAAGTCGCATAGGCTAAAATACAAGCCTCTAGTGACGCTCCTGCGTCATGAAAAACCCTGCGCCTCTGCGCGAGACCAATGAAACCCCAAGGAGACGATTTTGAAATTAGCAAAAACACCGGTCGTTGCCGTTCTGGCCGTATTCCTGACGCTGTCGGCTATTACCGGCCATACGACGGAAAACAAAGTCGCAGTCGCCAGCGCGCATCCGTTGGCGAGCCATGCCGCGCTGGAAATGATTGGTCGGGGCGGCAATGCTTTCGATGCCGCGGTTGCGATCGGCGCGGTATTGGCCGTGGTCGAACCGGCCGGTTCCGGATTGGGCGGCGGCGGTTTTTGGTTGTTGCACCGCGCTTCCGACGGTTTCGAAACGATGCTGGACGGACGGGAAACAGCACCGCTGGCCGCGCACCAAGACATGTATCTCGACGCCGAAGGCAGGGTCATACCGGGGCTATCGATCGACGGGCCCCTGTCGGCCGGTATTCCAGGCGTCCCTGCGGCCTTGGTTCACTTGGCCGAGCATTACGGCAAATTACCCTTGTCGGCTTCGCTGCAACCGGCGATTCGTTATGCGCGCGACGGTTTTATCATCGGCGAACGCTATCGCCGTCTGCTGTCATTTCGCTTACCGCAAATCCAGTCATCGCCGGCGGCGGCCGCGATATTTCTCGATAACGGCCGAGTACCCGACCCCGGTTGGACCTTGCGTCAACCCGATTTAGCGAAGACTTTACAGCGGCTCGCCGACTTCGGAGCAGCCGGATTTTACGCCGGCGAAACGGCGGAAAAACTGTTGAAATCGGTCAAAGCAGCCGGCGGTATTTGGAGTCAACAAGATCTCGATAATTACCGGGTAGTCGAAAGAGAGCCTGTCAAAGGGACTTATCGCGGCATTCGAATAACCGGCGCGGCGCTGCCGTCGGCCGGCGGCATCGGCTTGGTGCAAGCCTTGAATATCCTGACCGAATACGATTTGACCGCAATCGATGCAGTCACCCGCAAACATTTGGTGACCGAAGCATTGCGCCGGGTCTATCATGACCGGGCTTTGTACTTGGGCGATCCCGATTTTATCGATGTTCCGGTCTCGCGCTTAATCAATCCCGATTATGCGGCCGGCCTCAGAAGTACGATTCGTAAGGATAGGTCTTTGCCGAGCGTGATGCTCTCGGGAGATATTCCGGAACAAGCCGGCGGCGACAACACGACGCATTTTTCGGTGATGGACGGCGAAGGCAACCGGGTTGCCGCTACCTTGAGCGTTAACTATCCGTTCGGCTCCGGGTTCGTGGCCGAAGGTACCGGCGTGATATTGAACGACGAAATGGACGACTTCGATAGCCGGCCAGGCGCTGTGAACGTATACGGCTTGATCGGCGGATTGCCGAATGCAATAGCGCCCGGTAAGCGTATGCTGTCGAGCATGTCGCCGACTTTTCTCGAAGACGACGAGCGCATCGCGGTATTGGGAACGCCGGGCGGTAGTCGTATTATTTCGATGGTCTTGCTGGGAATATTGGACTTTGCCGACGGTAACGGCCCGGATTCCTGGGTGAGCGTACCGCGTTATCATCACCAATATATTCCCGATGCCGTGCAATACGAACCCGGCGGCTTGTCCTCTGAAGAATTGCAAGGTCTTGAAAAATTGGGTCATCGGTTACGCGAAACATCCTACCGGTACGGCGATATGCAAGCGCTGCAATGGCATAAGCGGGAAGGCCGTTTCAGTGCCGCGAGCGACCCTCGTGGCGAAGGTCTGGCGGTGATTCGCAATGACTGAAGCGACTCTGAAACCCGGCTGCATCGAAATAGAATACGGCAAGCTTTATAGTATAAATGTATTGAATCGAAACTATTATGACATGCTGAGCGACAGCGAACGGTCGAATGCGATGCAGCGGCGCACGGCCGAAATGCAAAACCGCTATGTCGAGATTCATGCAAAAAAACGTCTGGCGTTGTCCGAACTCTTGAAATGTAAACCCGAAGCCCTCGTTTTTGCGGCCGGGGCGAACGGCAAGCCTTATTTACCCGATTATCCGGAATGGACATTCAATCTGTCGCATTCGGGCGATTATTTCGCGTTGGCCGTGGCTCGGAGTTGCCGCTTGGGTATCGATCTCGAGGCGGCGAGAAGCCGGTCGAATCTGACCGGTATCGTTAAGAAATGTTTTGCGATCGAAGAGATAGCATACTGGGAAGCATTGCCGGAAGAGGATAGAATTTCCGCGTTTTACCGTTTTTGGACGCGTAAGGAAGCCTTCGTGAAAGCGACCGGCCGAGGCATAGCCTTGGGTTTGAATCGTTGCGTGGTCGACCCGAAAGAGCCCGGACGGATGTTGCGAGTGCCCGAAGAATTCGCGCCGGCATCGGACTGGCGGATTGCCTGCAACGATTGGAAACGTGACATTTTTTGCGCGGTCGTGATCGATCGCGCTATCGAGAAAATTCAATGGCGAGAGATCGTATGAAAAAAATATTTCTTGGACTGACGGTTTGCTTATTTTGGCTGATCAGTGCCGAAGCTCAAGAACTTTATCCGGCCGAACGATTGGGCCGTGGCCGCTTGGTTTTCGAAAAGTCGCGACATGCGATCGAGCTCGAAGTGGCGATGACCGAAACCGCCCGGGCCAGAGGCTTGATGTTTCGCGAAGCGCTAGCCGAAAATACCGGCATGCTGTTTATTCATCCCAAAGAAGATGTACTCGGGGTTTGGATGAAAAACACTAAAATATCGTTGGATATTTTGTTTATTTCACCGAAAGGTAAAGTCGTATCGATTTTACAGAATGTCCAACCTTGTATCACGCCGGTTTGCGGGGTCTACGATTCGCATGCTAAGGCGTTGTATATGCTGGAGGTGAATGCAGGAACCGTCGCACGGCTGGAAATAGTGCAAGGTGACCGGGTTTTGATTGAGTTGGAAGAATAGCGGAGCAGGGGAAAGGTGGAAGGATGAAAGATGAAAGATGAAAGATGAAAGGTGAAAGGTGAAAGGTGAAAGGTGAAAGGTGAAAAGTGAAAGGTGAAAAGTGAAAGGTGAAAGGTGAAAGGTGAAAAGTGAAAGGTGAAAGGTGAAAGGTGAAAGGTGAAAGGTGAAAGGTGAAAGGTGAAAGGTGAAAGGTGAAAGGTGAAAGGTGAAAGGTGAAAGGTGAAAGGTGAAAGGTGAAAGGTGAAAGGTGAAAGGTGAAAGGTGAAAGGTGAAAGGTGAAAGGTGAAAGGTGAAAGGTGAAAGGTGAAAGGTGAAAGGTGGAAGGTGGAAGGTGGAAGGTGGAAGGTGGAAGGTGGAAGGTGAATGGTGGAAGATTGCTGTTTCCCGAGTTCTTCACCGCTCACTAATCAATATCCCGTCAATTCCACATGGCCGAATCCTGTAACGGACTACGCTGCTTATACTCAAAAAATGGCTAACTTTATGAAGGTGTGGCTAGCGAGGATGTCGGCAGCAGGGCAGATTTTTGCTCCATGCAAAATCTGCATTCACCTAGCACCTAAATTCCATAGCTCGTTGGCTATGGTTATACCCGTCGTAGATCAAAATTCGGCGCCCTGCTAAGCGAGTTACCGAACCCCGAACCTCAACAAAGCTCATAGCTCCAGGAAGTTGTTTTTTACGAAATCCTTAGCTTGATGCGAATGTCCCCAGTCCTCCAGGCACTGCCGAAATTTGAAGTGCGAAAGGTATGCAATGATTAGTTAATGTTATAATTTGCAGCCAGTCCGTGCATTCTTGAGCGAAATGGTCGACAACTGGATGTCGTTTTAAGCCGGGCATCCTTCCAATTTGTAAATTGCGTAGCCTTGCTTGTCGATTTGTTTCCTTAATTCTGGCGGCGCTTCGGTGCTATGGCAAAACATGCAATTCGTTTGGTTGACAATGGCATCGGGTTCGCCGATTTCGGTAAGCCATTCTTTTGCGTAAGTCATGGCTTTATCCTGGTCTTTTTCATCAAGAACCACGTCAAAGTGCATTATTTTTCCTTTGGCGTTTTTAGCATAGGTATCGTATACGTGGGATATGGGCATAATGATTAAGTCCTCTAAAAAAGCCGGCGGAAAATCCGCCGGTATGAAAGCTCTCATACGAGGGATAGCAATGTCCTTCCTGGATGTGAAAAAAATCATGACAGAAAGTCATTATTTGTTTCGAATCGAAACAAGTGTTAATGTATGATAATATCTCTGCAGTTGTCAACAGAGTTAATACTTAATTAGCCGATTGCCATGGAAACAGCCGATATTTACAAAGTCATTGAGCGCATGGCGGCCTTGATCAGGTCCGAAGAACGCAAAAGATGCACTGAATTAGGTATTCAGATCGTTCACTTGCAAGTTTTGGATTATTTATCTCGATGTAATAAATATAGCGATACTCCTGCGGCATTGACCCATTATTTGGGCATGACCAAAGGAACCGTTTCACAGACTTTATTGTTATTGGAAAGAAAAGGATTTATTCAGAAAGTTCCTGATCTTGCCGACAAGCGCATGGTCCATTTGCAATTGGTTGCGGAGGGATGGAATGTGTTGCGTCAAGCTTATCCGAGCGATTTATTTAATAAGGCTGCGGAATTCCTTGAAAAAAATTGTCCGGAGCTCGGTGATGCGCCTTTCATCGAAGCTTTGACCGCATTGCAAAAAGCGCACAAGTCATATTCTTTCGGGCTTTGCGGAACATGCAAATATTTTACGACCAAGCCCGAAGGTTTCTTTTGCGGTTTGACTGGAGAACCGCTCACAAAATCCGATAGCGAAAAAATCTGCCAGGAACATACCGTTCCTTGAGGATTTGGCAAAAAATCATTTTCCGATAAATTTTTCTGTGCCGATATTCGGGTGCTAAAGGTGTGCTCGAGGTTGCCATTCCTGGCGGAATGACGCTTAATTCGGCGCCTCTGTTCATTCCTACATAATTCCCTTTTTTTTAAAGGGATGCCGACAGTTTGTCCTCACTTCATCCGACGCAAGGATTTTCGGCAATCAATGCCAAAGAATAAGCGTCGATAACAGGCCTTTAATCCAATATTCGCTTCGACATTCGCGAGACATCAGAAAAGTTAATTGGTATCGAATCGATAATTAATTGACTTTTTTCTCTATCATTCTTATAGTTTCGAATCACTACTAAATGGAACGGGTCGATAATGACTTGCCGTTTTAGTAGCGATTGTATGTCGACGATGATAACAAGATCCAGCGGCTTGCATGGGTTGGCAAGGGCCAGGCTTAAGTTAACCCATGCAAATAAAGAAATGATGTTGGATCAGAGATTCGAGTATTCATGGAGCACATGATGGCTTGATTTTTAGGCTTTTTGAAGTCTATGGGATCTGCATAATACATGGATTGCGACGAGATGCATCGTTCGACAACTTACCCTGGACTTAGCAAATGTAGCGTCTAAGGTGTTGAGTTATATGGGTTAAGAATCATACCAACATTACCCGGCTTATAAAAATTAAGCCTGGGTTTACATAATTATAAGAGAGGTAAAGAACCATGACGATTGAAGAACCTAAAAAAGATAGATTTTGGCTTTATGTCGGTTGCCTGACATCAGCTTTAGTTATAACTCTGCTATTGGTCAAAATGAACGAGGACGAAAAATTTGCGCCAATCAAAGAGCAGCTCAAGGAAGAAGAGGCGTTGATGAATATTCGTGTCTTGAATTAAGCATTAACGATAGATTAAACATTCAAGACGAATAAACGTTTATTTGCCCCATAAACTTAAGAAAAAGCAGAGAATAAAGTTATGAAACTAAAGTTGATAGGCTTATTGATGACATTGTCCTTCTACGCAGGAGGATCGATGGCCACGGAATATATTTATCGAGATCTAATGGCCAATACATTGGCTTCGCCGAAATGCATGGCTGAAGAAGATGCAATCGCGCACGCTTCGAGAGATTATAATATCAAGCGGTTCAGTAAGAAGTTTTGTCAAACTCAAGGCTACGGTTGGCACGTCGATAAAGTCAAAGATATCGGAAAAGCAGTTTGCGAAGTTTGTCCCGATACGTCCAAAACCGGCGTGGTTTGTCATATGGAAGACGTCGTTGTGCAATGCAAACGTATTAAACCTGGTAGCGTAGGCATGTTGCCTGGTAAAGGTTGATTCGCGCAACATCGAGCGCAAGCACAGGGAAGTGCTGAACGTTAGATATTTGTTCTATAATAAGCCTCTTGTCCTAGGCGTATCAATCGCCTTCAATCAATTTTAGAGGAAATAATGGACTGGCAAGGTTGGCTTACTATCTTTTTGACGCTTGGGGTCTTGACTACCCTGGTTTTTTCCCGCCTAACCCCCGATATCGTATTGATGGCCGCGCTGACCGTACTGAGCGTTTGCGGGGTTCTCGATGCCAAACAAGCGTTGTCAGGATTCAGTAACGAAGGATTGATCACCGTTGCCGCCATGTTTATTATTGCTGCCGGCATAAGAGCATCTGGCGGTGTCGAATTGATTGTCAATCTCATGTTAGGTAATCCTAAAAGCCTTCGCAGCGCCTTATTTCGCTTGGTGTTGCCTATCATTCCGCTCAGTGCCTTTCTAAACAACACGCCGGTCGTCGCAACAATGATTCCGGCAGTGACTCGCTGGTCCAAACGTATCGGAGTCAGTCCGTCGAAGCTCATGATTCCATTGAGCTACGCTGCCATATTAGGCGGCACGCTAACGCTAATCGGGACCAGTACCAATCTGGTTATTAATGGTCAATACCAAGTATTGACCGGTAAAAGCGGTTTCGGATTGTTCGATATCACTATGATCGGGCTGCCGGTTGCTTTTGTCGGCATTCTGTTTATCGTGTTCGTATTGCCGCTATTATTGCCGCAACGACAAAGCGCCTCCGAACAATTCGCGGATAGGAAAAAGTTTACTTTCGAAGTGGCCGTGGCGATCAATGGGCCTTTAGAAGGTGTGACCATTGCTGAGGCAGGCTTAAGAAACCTCCACAAAATCTATTTGGCTGAAGTCGAACGCAACGGCAGTATCGTGACAGCCGTATCTTCGGAAGAAAAATTGCAAGGCGGAGACCGGCTTGTATTCGTCGGCGAAACCAGTGCAATTTTCGATATTTTAAGAACGAATGGCTTGGTGCCTTCCGATAATCAACATCCGGTCATCGAAAAAGATGCGCCGGAGCGGTGTTTGGTTGAAGCGGTGGTTTCGCCGCATTGCGATAGCATCGGTACAACGATTCGGGATTCCCAGTTTAGAGATAGATACGGCGCCGTCGTGTTGGCCGTAGCGCGGAACGGCGAGCCCATTCAAGGTAATCTAGGATCTATCGAGTTGCAAGCCGGCGATGTACTATTACTGGAAGCGCGGCCGGCTTTTGTCACGCGTCAACGCGTGCAGCGCGATTTTTTAATGATCAACGATTTGGCGGAAACACGGCCTAATCACAGTCGAGCGAATTTATCCTGGGCCTTATTGCTAGGCGTTATTATTCTGGCAACGAGCGGCTTAACCAGTATGTTGAATGCCGCTTTGATCGGTGCCGGAGCAATGGTCGCGACCGGTTGCTGCAGCATCAACGAAGCGCGAAGAAGCCTGGATTTGACCGTAATCGTCACAATTGCGGCGAGTTTTGCGTTGGGTAATGCGTTACAAATCAGCGGCGCCGCCGATTTTATTGCTCGTCATGTGTTGTCCATTGCCGATGGTAACGCCTGGTTGTTGTTAGGTTTGACTTACATTATCGTTTCGATAATGACCGAGGTGATTACCAATAACGCTGCGGCATTACTGATGCTGCCGATCGTTTTGGCGATTACCGGAAATCTGGGCTTGAATCCGGAGCCTTTCGTGTTTGCTACGATGGTGGCAGCGTCGGCCAGTTTTGCAACGCCGATCGGTTATCAGACCAATTTGATGGTTTACGGGCCCGGCGGTTATCATTTCAAGGACTTTTTGAAAGTCGGGGTGCCGATGAATATCATCATTGCAATTACCTCGATAGGCCTGATTCCGTTCATTTGGCCGTTGTCGAATTAACTTTCAATTCAACCGGCTTCCTGATTAGCAAGTTTCTTCAGCTAAAGCCCAAAAACCAGCATATCCCTAGCAGGACGGGGTTTGCAACCCCGTCCTAAACGTTTTGACTTTGGCCGAAGTCAGCCGAAATGTTTAGGGCAAACCGAAACGTTGGGGACGGATTAAATAACCCGTCCCGCAGAAGTGGCTACGACTGGGCACTGCTCGGACAATTGGCTTCAGCAAGCTGAAGCATCTTGCTAATCAGGACCGGCTTAGTATCACGACATCTCTGTCGATAAATTCGATTTGGTACCGGAAACGGTCTGCAAGCCAGAGAAAGGTCTTGTCGGAAAAGAAACAAACGTGCGTCGGGTCGATTTTATAATGCCATTGCGCGAATGCCTGTCGGTCGATTACGCGCTTGGTCATGATAGCCAGAATGCCTTTGGGTTTGATCATAGAAAAAAGCCGGCTGAATTCAAGGCCCGGTGCGGTAAAGTGTTCCGCTACTTCGGTGCAGCTAATGAAATCGTATCGGTCTTGCAAAACCTCCGGATAATCGGCGTAAATCGGATCGTATAATGCCGTCGGAAATCCTTGTTCTTTTAGCATTAAACTAAGTGCAGGGCCTGGGCCGCAGCCGAAATCAAGCCCGCTTGCTCCCGGTAATAGACGAGCGGAAAGCGGAATTGCGAGCCTCGACAAAAATTTCCGATATCCCTGATCGTGCACATCGTTTTGATGATGATCGTAAACCGCTTTTTGTTGTTGCAAATCGAGTTGCTGAGCGGGCGGAACAAAGACTAGTGCGCAGGTCGAGCAAAGAAAATAATCGCGTTGCTTATCGCTATGAAAATGTTCAATCTTCGATTCCGCACAAAGGGGACAATGAAGAGGATCGGCGGGTTTCATTTGGAGTTGTATTTGTTAGTAGTGAATAGTGAATAGTTTTTGGTTCCCACGGTCCTCCGCTCGCCGTTATACATAAGTCAAAAATCACCCTTTTGCAATCTTAACCAATGAGACCTCGATATCATTTATTGCCGCCCAACGAAACCGGCTTTCCCTCACCTAACGTTAGGTGAGGGATGACGAAGGCGTCGCTCCCACAAGGAGCCGGATGCTCTGTGGGAGCAATCCCCAGATCGCGATTTCGAAGCCACTGATGTTCAATATCCGCAGATTTAGCAAACAGCACCGTTGCCGGGTATACGATGACCTTTGTTTAGCAAGTTTACCGATATTTGTGTATAACGATGAGCGGTCCTCCGTGAGAACCTATACCTGGGTTGCATGGCAAGATCGGTATGGCATTTCCGCGCCGTGGCGGAGGGTACGAAAAAGAATGTTTTTTTACAATCTGCGTTAATTTACTTGACGCAGCAGAGAAATCCTATAAAATACGCGCTCTTCAACGGAGCGGTAGTTCAGTTGGTTAGAATACCGGCCTGTCACGCCGGGGGTCGCGGGTTCGAGTCCCGTCCGCTCCGCCAACAATTCCTCAGACAGGGTTATCGCTGTCTATATAACTGCATTTAATTTCGAAATGCAGTTCTGTTTTTCTCATCAATTCCTTAATTCCAAATCTTTCGGTCGCATGGTGTCCGCCTGCGAACATATGAATGCCGTGTTCTTGGCTGTCATGCCAGTCATGCTCGCTGATTTCTCCGGTTATATAGGCATCGAGCCCTTCATTTGCCGCCAACTTCCATTCGCGATTCGCGCCGCCGGTAATGATGCCGATCGAATGAATCGATTCATTTTCATTGGGCGATGCCAGAATAACCGGATGGTTCAGCACGGACTCCAATATTTGCCGTAGTTGCGACGCCGACAGCGGCTTGTCGAAAGTTCCCTTGATGCCGGTCGCACAGCCTTTATAATCGCCGAAAGGTTCTTGCTGCATGCAACCGATTAGTCTGCCTAACACCGCTGCATTACCGACCTCAGGATGGCCGTCCAAAGGCAAATGATAAGCGAACAGATTGATATCGTTTCGAACTAAAGGCAATACGCGATTGGCAAAAGGACCCGTCAGCGTGCGTGCGCCGTGAAAGTCCCAAAATAGGCCGTGATGAACAACTAAGGCCTTGGCCTGTTGCTCGATGGCTCGGGAAATCGAATCGCGTGTTGCCGACACGGCAAAGGCTATTTTATCGATAGTGTCGGTACCTTCGATCTGCAATCCATTCGGGCCGTAATCTTTATAAGCGTCAGGATTCAGCAGGGTATGATAAAAATTGTTCAATTGTTGACGGCTGATCATCGTTTAGTTCTTGTATAGGAATATGCACAAAATAATTTCTACAAGCATTACGCTTTGTGGCGGTTCGGTGACTCGTTTGACAGGACGCCGTGAACCCAGCACCTAAATTATGCAAGATAGTTACTATAGCCAAAGGGCTATGGAATTTAGGTGCTGGGTGAATACGTCCATGTAGGCTTGACGGCGGCTATCAGATTGCCATGGATGGCATGAATGCAGATTTTGCATTACGCCATGGATGGCGTGTATTAGGGCAATGCAGGGCAGAAAAATGCTCCTGCATTTTCTGCATTCATTACATCCATGTAACTCAGCAATTGCCGAGGAGCAAAAATCTGCCCTGCCGCCGACACCTGTCAATCGAGCCACCGAACCCCCTTCCTACATTTGTCGAAGTTATTTCATGTTTGTTCCTTAGTAATTCATAGCGACGCCAGAGTGATTTAAAAGTCTCGGTTAACGTAGGATCGTCGTTGTTAACCCGAGCGTCGATCTCCTTCGTATCAAACCATCGTCCCTCTTCGATTTCCTCGGCAGCTAGCGAAAACGGCCCGTTATGATCGCAGCGGTAGACTTCAATGAACTCCATGCCGGTGACAGGGGTCGCAGATAACTTAAATAACGGGCTAAGTCTATCGACTTGAACTCCGAGTTCTTCATGAAGCTCCCTTAAAGCGCATGCGTCGTAATCTTCGCCGACATCGACGTGCCCGGCAGCCGAGCTGTCCCATAATCCGGGGTTGATGTCCTTGGTCAGGGAGCGTTTTTGTAAAAATAATAAATTCGAATCGTTAAAGACTAAAATATGCGCGGACCTATGAAGCAGGCGGTCACGATGAATGATGCTCCGAAGCGCGTTGCCGATCACGCGGTCGTTTTCGTCTACGATAGATAAGTATTCTTGATGCATGGCGAAAATGGATTTTGACAAAGGTCCGTATAAAGCCTTTTTGACGACAATAAGTCAACAGAAAAAACGTATGCTTTAAGGGAATCGGGGGAAGGGGTGAAACAGATGTACGAAGCTGATTAAAAAACGCAATGGCTGAGACTATGCTTCGTAGGGGGAAAATATAGAACTGAACCTCCCGGTCAATGACGATGCAAAAAACCGGGTGGTCCAACTATCTCCGGTTAAGAGTCTATCAGGACTAATCTTATTTAAAATAGTAGAAAAAGTTTATAAACTATAAACCATAAGTTTATAGTGGCAGCAATATGGATAAGTTGAATAATATAAAAGTGTTTTGCAGAATTGTCGAATTAGGTACATTTGCAGCCGTCGCGCGCGAAATGAAAGTATCGGCAATGATGGTGAGCAAATACATGGCGCAGCTCGAGGAATCGCTTGGCGTGGCCTTGTTAAATAGAACGACTCGCAAGATTAGTTTGACCGAAGCAGGAGAGAGTTATTACGCGAGAAGCAAGCCTTTGCTCGACGAATTCGCAGAGCTGGATGAAGATATAGCCGAATTGGGACAAAATGTCAAAGGTGTTTTAAAGATTGCCGCACCGATCGATTTCGGCGGTATTTATATGGCGCCGGCGATCAATGCCTATCAAAGCGAACACCCGAATGTTAAAGTCATGATGTCGTTGCAAAACGTGCATATTAATTTGAGCGAGGGCATTTATGATTTATCGATATTGGTTTCCAACTCACTCGAACTAGGTGTCGTGGCCAGAAAGATCGCGGAAACTCGATTATGTACTTTCGCTTCGCCAGGATATATAGCCAAATACGGTGAGCCAAGACGCATAGAGGATTTGAGTCGACATCATTGCTTGCATTATATCGATACGCCCCATGAGGATTATTGGGTATTTAATGTCGATGGCGAGGAAAAAAAATTACGCACTACTTGGCACTTCGCTTCGAATAACGGCAGGGCATTGTGTCAGGCAGCGTCTTTGGGTATGGGTATTACCCAGGCGCCCGAAATTTCAGTTGCAAATTACTTGGAGCAGGGTAAGTTAGTAGAAATATTAAAAGATTACCGAATACCTTCGCTGTCTATTTACGCTACTTATATGCAAAGAAGATTTATTCCGGCGAAGATCACCACATTTGTGAATTTTTTGACAAAGTATTTTGATTGGCAAATGAATGCCGGCGCGGATAGGATTAAAAAGCGGGAGACTGGAGCTCCGTAGGTTACGCTGTTTATCTTTCCCATGCTCTGCGACACTGCCATTAAGTTAAGGATTTTTCCGTTCGCCCTGAGCCTGTCGAAGGGTGAATGGAAAAATCCTGGGTCGATAAGTTAAGCCGTCCGTGGTTCGACAGGCTCACCACGAACGGCTTAACTTAATGGCAGTGATGCTCTGCGAGGGAAGGATCGGGCGTCGATAAATTTTAAATCAGAGTCCTTATGGCAAGACGATACGAACATAGTCAGGAAGAAATCAAAGCAATGGTTATGCAAGCGGCGAATCAAATTATTGTCGAACAGGGTGGGGCGGCCTTAAATGTTCGTAAAATCGCGATGACTATCGGCTATACCGTCGGTAGTATCTATATGGTTTTTGAAAATATGGCCGATTTGGTTCTTCATGTCAATGCTGAAACCTTGGATGAGATTGCCGGTGCGCTGAATAAAGTCGAGACAGGATCGGCGTCTCGAGATTTGGAGGAAATAGCCAAAGCTTATTTGAAGTTTGCTAGTTTAAACTTTAATCGATGGTCGATGTTATTCGGTAATCGATTTGTCGATAGCGGGCACTTTCCGGATTGGTATCGGGCAAAAATGAATCGGTTGGAAGAAATTATTACAACGCAAATAGCCCGATTACATCCGGAAAATAACCCGCAACAAAACCAACGCATCGGAAATGCATTATGGGGCGGCATTCACGGAGTCTGTTTATTGTCGATTAACGGCAGGCCTGATAAAGAGTCTTTACAAGAAGCGGAGGAAACTTTGCGAGTTCTGGTTCGTGCTTTTGTTGGCGGAGAGCGGTAAATATACCCATCATGGTGAAATTATTTTTAGGATAATCATTCGATACTGCGAGCTATGCAGGTTCGGTTGCGTCCTTCCCGTTTGGCTTGATATAGCGCGTTATCGGCAATCGTAAGTAGTTCTGTTCCGATTAAATGAGGAAAGTGAGCCGAGTCTGCCAGGCCAATGGACACGGTACAATTGAATCGTTGGTTCCGAGCTTGAAAATGAATGTTGGCGAATTGATGGCGGATGTCGTCCAAAAGCCGATAGGCATCGTCTTGATCGCACTCCGCTAGGACCGCGGCGAATTCCTCTCCGCCGTAACGGCCGATGATGTCCGAATGGCGAAGGCGTTGACGTAGCAGCATGGCCAGCGAGGCGATGACGTTATCGCCGACCGTGTGTCCGTAGGTATCGTTGACTAATTTAAAATTATCGATATCCAGCATCGCGATCGAGACCGGTTTGCCGTTACGTTGAGCTTGGGCCGTTTCCAAATCGGCTGCTTCTTTGATACTGGCATGCTTCAATAAGCCGGTCAGGCTGTCTTTAGTGATGAGAGAGGTCAATCGGCGCGCTCTTTCGATACGCGCGCGTGTTGCGGCAATCAATTGCGCATCCGATATCGGTTTCATCAAGAAATCGTCGGCCCCCTGACCCATGGCCAGAATTTGTATGTCGAGATCGCTTTCGGAGGAAAGAAAGACTATCGGCAGGCCCGACCATTCGTCGTATTGGCGAATGACTCCGGCAAGATCGAGACCGGTAAAGTTGGGCATATGCAAGTCCAACAAGATTATTTCCGGCCGGAAATTCGCGATTTTGGTTATAACCGCTTCGGGCTGTTGCAAAACTTCCGCCTGCATGCCCGCGATAGCCAAAACCAATTGATAGTGGGCGGCTAGATCGTTGTCGTCGTCGATGATCAAAACACGCTGGGGAGGCGCTCTTCTTTTTTCCAGAATGTGCATCATGCGATTGATCAAAATCGTGATGTCAACCGGTTTGACAAAATACCCCTCGGCCCCGAGCCGCGCCGCGCGAACCCGCGAGTTGAAATCGTCGGTCGACGAGACAAACAAAAGCGGACAGTCTAGCGATTTTAAGGTGATTCTATCCTGGAGAAGGATGGAGTCTTGTTCGGAAAGGCGGTGTAACCTTACGTTCATGATCAGCAAATCCGGGCGCTCGAATTGCGCGGCGGTTTCCGCGTCTCGGATAGATTTGAACAAATGGACTTCGAAGTTGAAAGACTCTAATTGGCGAACCAACTCTTGTTCGAATGCCGCATCATCCTCGATTAGCCAAACTCGCACGGTCTTGTCGATAGGCATGTCCGATGCCATTGCAAGCGAGGCGTCCGATTGATTTTCAGTCGGTTGAATGACATCTTTAAGCGCGCCAATCTCTTTAACAATCGATTGCCGGATTTTATCGTCGATCTCGCCGGAACGGTCTTCAAGCCATGCTTGGAGGCGGATTTCCAAAATTCGCGCTGCTTCGCCAAGCGCAGGCACTCCGAATGTACCGCATGAACCTGAAAGTTTATGTAGGCGATGATGCAATTCGTTAAGAGCGGCGACATCGAAGCCGGGTTTGGTCAGGTTTTCGGCGATGGCCTTTAAACTGTTTAATTCGACCGGTAAACGCTTTAAAAACTGGGCGCGTAATCGCGATAGTTGTTCCTGGGCATCACACTGCTTGGATCGGGGCATTTTGTTCTCGTTTTTCCCAAATTATGCGGATTTGGTCGGCCAAGGTCATCGGGTCGAACGGTTTGGCGATGACATCGACTGCGCCTAACGATTTGTAATACGCAATTTCAGACGGTTGAATCTTGGCGGTCATAAAGACTATCGGAATTTCAGCGATGATAGGTTGTTCGCGTAAACGATTGAAAGTCGTCGGGCCGTCCATGCCTGGCATCATAACATCGAGTAGGATTAAATCCGGCATGAAATCGGCCGTTTCGGTCAAGGCTTCCTCGCCGGAAGAGCAGATTTTTACAGTGAAGCCGCCTACCATTTCCAATGCCAGTTTCGCCACGGTCTGAATGTCGGGTTCGTCTTCTACATAGAGTATGCGTTGAAATGTGCTCATAAAAGAATTCCCTGGATGGAATGGGTTAATTACGGATAGCGAAGGCGTTTTGGTTTGATACGTTTGTTCAATCGAAAACAGGAATTTTACACTTTCCATATCGGCATTTCGAAATAGAAACTTGCGCCTTCGCCTTCGATCGACTCGAAACCAATCCGGCCGCCCATACGTTCGATCAATTCTCTGGAGATGGCCAGGCCCAATCCGGTGCCGCCTTTTTTTCGCGTGTCCGAAGCGTCGGCTTGGGCGAATTTTTGAAAAACACGATCGCGGAAGCCGTCCGGAATACCGGGACCACGGTCGGCGACCGTTATCCGTATGGATTCGTTAATTTGTTTTACGTTGATGTAAACGTCGCCTCCATCGGGAGAAAATTTAACGGCGTTGGACAATAAGTTCGATAATACTTGTTGTAAACGTTGTGCATCCGCATAGATATCGACCTTTGGACTTTCGCCGGTCAGTATTAACGATACTCGACGTCCGATACCATAGGTTCGGTTAGCATCGACTGTCTGTTCGATCAACGGCATCAAATCGTGCTTTTGCATATTGAATTGGATCTTGCCGCCTGCGATTTTCTCCATGTCGAGTAAATCGTCGATCAGGTCGGCCAAGCGTCGACTATTATCATAGGCAATGCTTATTATCTCAAGCACGGGTTTGGGTAATTCGCCCAGTACGCCGCCATTAAGCAAGCCTAATGCGCCGGATATCGACGTGAGCGGCGTGCGCAGTTCATGACTGACGGTAGCAACGAATTCGTTTTTCATGCGGTCGACGCGCTTGCGCTCGGTGATGTCTCTGACCATGCCGACATACATGGGCTGACCCTGAAGGATAACTTCGGAGATGGCCAACTCCATTGGGAATAACTCACCGTTTTTACGAAGGCCTTCGATTTCTCGTCCGATACCGATGATTTTGGCGATGCCTGTCGATTGGTAATTGTGTAAATAACTGTCGTGGGCGTCGCGGTGCGGATTAGGCATCAATATGTTGATATTACGACCGACGATATCGGCGGCTTGATAGCCGAAAATTCGTTCCGCCGCCGGATTGAAGGAATCGATTTTGCCGGTTCGATCTATCGTGATAATACCGTCCACAATAGTATCGAGAATGGCTTTGGTATGTAGGCTTTGTTCTTTGAGCGCGGCTTCGGCATGTTTGCGTTCGGCGATGTTTTGAGCAATGCCGAGATATCCGGTAACGTCGCCCTTATCGCTACGCATTGTCGTGACCACAAGCGATACCGGAATGTGCCGGCCATCCTTGCGAATATAAGTCCACTCGCGAGTTTCCGCGCCCTCTTGTTCGGGTTTTTCGATAAAGACTCGAAAGCCTTCTACCGGGCGACCGAATTCCTGGCTCAATTCCAGGCCGCGTGCCGCGACTTCTTCGGCCTTATGGAACAGAGCGGGCGTTTTTTTGCCGATGACTTCCGCCGAGGAAAAACCCAGCATGCGTTCGGCTCCCGGATTAAAAGTCGTGATGATGCCTTCAACATCGGTAGCGATAATCGACATTTCCGAGGCCGCATTTAATACGCTAGTCAGCAAATGAGTCACGCGTTTGCGCTCGCTTTCGGCACGCATGCTTTCAGTGATATCTACGGCACGTCCGGCGTGGCGGATAATTTGGCCGTTACCGTCTTTAACGGGAAAAGATTGCGCGTGTACCCAGCGGATGTTGCCGTCCGGAGTCGCGATACGGTATTCCATATCGAACTGGCCGCTGTGCCGGTATTGGTTCATTTTTTGGAAAAAAACCGGCTTGTCGTCTTCAAAGATCGATTCGGCGAAAGAGCTCGGGTCGTCGTATAAGCTTTGGCAGCTTCTGCCCCATATCTTTTCGTAGACCGGGTTGATGTAAATTAAACGGTCGTTATCCGCATTGCGGAGCCAAAATACTTCTCTGATGTTTTCGGTTATATGGCGTTGTTTTTCTTCGCTTTCACGAAGCGCAGCTTCGGCTTGTTTACGGTCGGTGATGTCGAGAATAAAGCCGTCGAGAAAGTCGATATTGCCGGCAATGCCGGCTATTGCCGTTCCTTTCTCGTAAGCCCAGCGGATCGATCCGTCTTTATGAAGGATTCGGTATTCTAATTCCCACCCGGTTCCGGATGCGATCGCGTCATAAACCGATCGCTCCACTCGCTCTGTATCGTCGGGATGAATAATGCTGGCGTAACTGCGCATCGAGTTGTCGATAAAGTCGCTGGCCGGATAGCCGCTGATGTTGTCGACGATGGCGCTCATGTAGAGCATCGTCCAGTTCTCGTCCAGTTTGCAGCGGTAAACGATGCCGGGAATGTTGTTGACCAGCGACTGATATTGGTCGCGATTTTGTTTCAAATCGGCCGTTCTGGCTTGAACTTGTCGTTCTAATCCCGCTAGGATTTCGGATTGCTCGTTAAAACTGTCCGTCAAGCGTTGAGCCATCTCATTCAACGTCGTGCTCAGGTTGTCGTATTCCATGATGGGACTGGCAGGCAGATTCGGTTTGAGACCGTTGCCGATGGCATCGGCCAAACCGAAACTTGCTGCCTCGAGGTTGCGTAGCGAATGCGTTAGCCAGCGGCTTAGTAGGTAGGAAACGATAATGCCCGACAGTAATAGCAGCGCCAATGACAAGAACAACGGCAGGCGGCCTTTTTCGAAATCCAGAACCAAGGATTCGGCATCTTGTTCGATATACACTTGTGCGACATCCGCAACACCGGTGAGCGCTATGCTGGTCAAGTAACGCCCTCGCTTCCAACGTTCCATGGCGGCCAATTTGCCGTATGGCAGCCAGATGGCTAGACCTTTGTCGAGTGGTTTGATTTCGCCGGTTTGCTTGTCGATGGCTGCTAATTTACCCTGCTCGATTAATATTCGTCCATCGTGGTCGAGCAAGGCCAGGCTCGTTTGTGGCGACAGTTGCGCTCGTGCTAGATGATTTTGCCAGGTCTTAATCTCGGCGCCAGGCACGGAAGCGATATCGGCAGCGACTCGTTGCGCGATTTGTTCCAACCTTTCGAGCATGAACGCTTCATGGCGATCTCGTTGGGCGTTGCTTTCGACAATAATCGGTATGGCGCCGGCCAAGAGTATCGAGCATAACAAGACATGGAATAACAATTCGAACAACGACGGCCTAACGCGGTCGGATTGCATTGTAGACCGGAATACTGTCTGAACGACGAGGAGAATAATGCCGGCAACCAAGGCATTGAACAGTCCGTTCAACGGTTGTTTAAGCGCAATCAATAGCGTCGATTGCCATTCCATGCCGATGATGCCGTGATAGAACACCAAGATCAACGGCAGGCCAAGAAAAACCCAGAAGACGAGATCGGCCAGGATTAAATTACGCAGTCCGCGGCGATAAAGCAATGCCACGGTCAACGCTTCAGCGGTAAAAGTGATCAGAGCGTAGGGTTGGTTCCAGAGCACCAAGGTATAGAGACCGCCGACCGCGGCAATGACCGTGGTGGCGACAGGACCGAGTAGAGCCGCGGCAAGCATTGCCGCGATGGACCCGAAAATGAAATCGACGCCGTAGAAAAGCGGCATGTTCAGCCAGTTGCCGGTCCATGCCAGAAAGGCCAAAATCGCGGAAAGCGCAAGGGTTTTACGGTCGATCGAAATCATAAGGCTATTTTTGACGAGTCGCCGGCGACAATCGGTAAGGTAATAAAAAAAGTCGTGGCTTTATCCGGTTCGGATTCGTAGCCGATAATGCCGTTCATGCGTTCGACCAATTCTTTGGTAATTGCCAGTCCGAGCCCCGTGCCGCCTTTTTTTCTGGAATCCGAGGCATCGGCTTGAGCGAATTTTTGAAAAATGTGTTTGCGGAATGAGGCCGGTATGCCGAAACCCCGATCGCTGACTTCGATTCTAGCCAGATTGCCGGTACTCAGAACGGCGATATCCACCGTTTCGCCTTTTGGGGAAAATTTAGCCGCATTCGATAACAAATTGGCGAAGATTTGTTGAAGGCGCTGGGCATCGACATCGACATGCAAGGCATCATCGCGTTGCGTTATTCTGAGGGTAACGCCGAATTGGTCCGCATAGGCTTGATTATCATCGAGAGCTTGTTCGACCAGAGGCATCAGCGCTTGCGGGCGAAGATCGAAATTTAATTTGCCGGCGATCAATTTTTCCATGTCGAGCAAATCGTTGATCAGCATGGACAAGCGCCGACTGTTTTTGTAGGCGATCGCTACGATTTCATCAACGGTGCCGGGGAGTTCGCCCAAGGCGCCTCCGGCCAGCAATCCTAGCGAGCCGGCTATCGCGGTCAATGGCGTGCGCAGTTCGTGACTCACGGTCGAGATGAACTCGTTCTTCATGCGATCGTTGCGTTTGCGTTCGGAGATGTCTTCGATGATCGACCAAATCATTTTCTTGCCCGACAAGTCTTCGACGACCATGCCGTTTAGCAAAACCGGATATCGGTCGCCGTTTTTCTTGATGTATTCTTTTTCGTAGGGGCCGTAGCGACCGGTGTTCTTCATGCTTTCCGATTGCTGCCTTTCTTGCGCTTCGTATTCTTGAGGGGTTATTTCAAAATAACTGAGTGCCAAAAATTCTTCGCGGCTGTACCCGGTCGGCGCCAACAAGGCATCGTTGATCTCGACGAAGCGGCCGGTGGCGTAATCGTTGAGCGCGATACCGACCGGCGAGAGTTCGAACAGACCGCGTAGCCGGGTTTCGCTCTCGTTCAAAGCCTGAATGGCCGTCTTTTGCTCGGAAATATCGGCATGCGTGCCGTACATCATCAAAGGCTTGCCGTCTTTCGTCCTGCTAACGACGCGGCCTCGGTCATGGACCCATACCCAATGACCTTGTTTATGCCGCATTCGGCATTGCACATCGTAGAATTTGAGTTCGCCGGAAAAATGTCGTTGAAGTAAGTCCTCGGACTGCTGTAAATCGTTGGGATGGGCTAGTTTGAGCCAGGTTTCGATACTGATTGGCTCTAGCTCGATTAAGGTATAGCCGACGATTTCGGCCCAGCGTTCGTTGAAAACGGTTTGCCCGGTTTGAACGTTCCATTCCCAGGTGCCGATGTGGGTCCCTTCTATGATCGCCGTTAGCCGGCGCTGGCTAATCAAAATGCGTTCGGCATCGTTTTTTTCGCGGCTGATATCCGACTCGATCGCCATGAAACCTTGTAACGCGCCTTGCGTATCGTAGAGAGGGTTGCATTGAATACGAACCCAATAGGCTTGGCCGGATTTATGATAATTGATGACATCGACATTGAAGGGTTGTCGTTTAATCAGCGCCCGATGTATCTCGGCAACGGCTGCCGGGTCGGTAAGCTCTCCCTGGAGTAGGTCGCCGGGTCTGCGGCCGAGCATTTCCTCCAACCGATAGCCTGAAAGCCGGGTAAAGCCTTCGTTGATCCATTCCACGCGGCCTTCGGTGTCGGTGATGATGACGCCGTTGGTGGTTTGGCTTGCGACGCGCGATAGGCGCGTCAATTCGGCTTGATTTCGATCATGCAGCCGTTTGACGCGTGCGGCTTCGATTAATTGACCCAGCGTCGTCAGTAACAGATGCAGGAATTCCACCCATTCGGAGTCGTAACCGCCTGGACGGTTGGCAATGCCGATCATTGCTACGAGCTTTCGGTCGTAAAGAATCGGAATGCCCAGAAAGGCTTTCAACGGAGGATGGCCGGGAGGCAGTCCGCCGCGTCTCGGGTCATGCTCGGGATCGTTGGCGATCAGCGGTTTTTCAGAAGTGATGACGGTACCGAATAAATTTTTAAGGTTGGAAAACTCCATGCCTTGCTCCGCATTCGCGTCGTAAAATGCGCGCGTTTCGTCGTTCCAAGCGATGTTGGTAATCGCCCGAGTCTTTAGGTAGGGAATTCCGTTTTCGCGATGTAATATCTCGGCAATGAATCCGTATTCGCTATCGGTTATATTGAGTATGTCCGACAACAGGTCATCGAAAGCCCGGCTACGGTTCGATTCGAGAATGAATTGAGATTGGGCGCGAGAAATGATCTCGGCTATATGTTTTTGTCGATCGAGAGCCGCTTCCGCCGATTTTATGTCGCTAATGTTACGGCAAATCAGCAAAGATCGAGCGACGAGCCTCACAATATCTTGAGCGCAAGCGCTAAGATCGCTCAGCACTTTGCGTTGTTCCGGCGTTAGCCGTTTGGGCTCGCGGCTCATGATGCAAAAGGTTCCGATAGCCAGGTCGTCTTCGGTCAATAACGGCGCTCCAGCATAGAAGCGGATAGTGCTCGGGCCGGCGACGAGAGGGTGTGCATTAAAGCGATTGTCGATCCGGGCGTTCGGGACTTCGAAGATTTCGTTTTTGAGGAGGGTATGCGCGCAAAACGAGAGTTCGCGTGGCGTTTCGGTGATGTCGAGGCCCAAACAGGACTTGAACCATAGCCGATGTTCGTCGACCAGCGCGATCAGCGCAATAGGCGCGCCGAGGCACTGCCGGGCCAGGCGGGTCAGTCGGTCGAATCGCTCTTCCGGTTCGGTATCGAGAATGCCGAGCGTGTGTAATGCTTTTATCCGCTCGATCTCATTGTGGCTTTGTGTCTTTATCAATGCGCTGAAGATTCCGCGAAACGCTCGCGGATTTCGAGGATGGCCGGAAACTGTTGTTCGAAAATGTCGACCAGATCCGGGTCGAAATGTTTACCGCGATTTTCCTTGATTAAATCCCAGGCCGCCTCGACGGTCCAGGCTTTTTTGTAGGGGCGTACCGAAGTCAAGGCGTCGAATACGTCGGCCAATGCCGCGATGCGTCCAGCTATCGGAATGTTAATGCCGGACAGTCCGTTGGGGTAGCCGGTGCCGTCCCATTTTTCGTGATGCGTCAATGCGATTTCGCGTGCCATGCGTAGCAAATCCGAATCGTCGCCTTCCAATAATTTCGCGCCGATGACGGCATGCGTTTTCATGACTTCCCATTCCTGCGGTTCGAATTTGCCCGGTTTCAACAGGATGGAATCGGGAATACCGATTTTGCCGATATCGTGCATCGGGCTGGCGTTCAAAATCAAGTCGCATTGATCGTCGCTCCAGCCGAGTGCTCGGGCGAGAAGGGCGCAGATGTGGCTCATGCGTAAGATATGGCTGCCGGTTTCCTCGTCGCGGTATTCGGAGGCCATACCCAAGCGCTGAACGATCTGCAGGCGAGTTCGGTACAGTTCTTCGGTGCGCGCTCTCACCATGTTTTCCAGCACCGTTTTTTGATCATGCAAAAGCCGATGCGCCAATTGCGCCTGTAACAAGTTATGCACGCGCATCAATAATTCGTTACGGTCGAAAGGCTTGGTGATGAAATCGCGCGCGCCGGCCGTCAATGCGCGAAGCAAAAAATCCTTGCCGTGTTGAGCGGTCAAAATCACGATCGGCGGTAACAAAGGATCGTTTAATGCCATGAGTTGTTCCATCACCTGGAAGCCGTCCAGATAAGGCATATTGATGTCGAGCAGAATCAAATCGGTTCGCGCTTCGCGGAAGCGATCGACGACTTGGCGCGGGTCGTCGATCAAAATCCGGTTTCGGTAACCTTGTTGTCCGAGCATTCTGTCCAATAGCTTGAGATTAGCCGGTTCGTCGTCGACGATCAGAATGCGTTCATTGCTTAGAGAATCAGAGGGCATGAGGTTTTCCGTCGGCGTTGGGTTTAAAACGGTCTATGCATTTGAGAAATTCTAGCACATCCAAGGGTTTCGTCAGATAATCGGTAAAGCCTGCGGCCATGCCGCGTTCTATATCGCTACGCATGGCATTGGCGGTGACCGCGATCACTGGAATGTCTCGGGTGGCGGGGTTATTCTTTAAGTGGCGCAACGTTTCGAATCCGTCTATATCCGGCAAATTGATATCGAGCAGGATCAAATTCGGATGTTCGTGTGCGGCGATTGCCAGTCCGTCCATGGCATTGACGGCAGTAAACAATTCCATGTTTTGGCGAGCGGCGAGAATTTTTTGTACCAGTCTCAAATTGGCCGGATTGTCTTCGACATAGAGCAATTTGCACTGGCTAGGGATGTTATTCGAGGCGTTTATTGCCGGCAGTTTAGCGGGAACGGTCGGGACTTCGGTATCGAGCAAAACGGCCGACGGCAATTCGAACCAGAAAACACTGCCTTCGCCGGGGATGCTGTCTACCCCGATCTCGCCATGCATGGATTCGACCAGTTTTTTCGCCAGCGCCAGACCGATTCCGGTACCTTCGATTCCCTGATAGGCCGATTCGAGCCGCTCGAAAGGCTTGAACAAACGGGGTAGCGATTTCTCGGATATGCCGTAGCCAGTGTCTTTAATATGGATTCTAAGCCTATTAGGGCCGGCGGAGATGCAATCGACAGCTATCCGCCCGCCGTCGCGGTTGTATTTAACCGCATTAGACAGTAGATTCAGTAACACTTGCTTGAGTCGAGTCGAATCGGCCACAACCGAACAATTGTCGATTGATTCAAAGCGGATTGCGATGCCGCGTTGTTCGGCCAGCGGTTTGATCTGTTTGACGCAGGATTGGAGAAGCGGGCCTACCGCAATGACATCGAGGTCGAGCTCGATACGACCGCTTTCGATGCGGCTCAGGTCTAGGACTTCATTGATCAGCGTCAAAAGATGGCTGCCGGCCTGGAGTATTTCTTGAAGGTTGTCGGCCTGCATGTCGGTCAACGGTTGTTCGGCGTCGGCTTCCAATAATTGTGCGAAACCGAGAATGGCGTTGAGCGGCGTGCGCAATTCATGACTCATGCGCGAGAGAAATTCGGATTTGGCGGCATTGGCGCGCTCGGCTTCTTCGCGGGCGGCGATTAGCATGGCCTCGGAACGTTTACGTTCGGAAATGTCGCTGACAAAGGCGAAAAACAGGCGCTCGCCGCCTAGCTCGTTCAATGTGACATTAACTTCCACATCCAGCAAAGTCCCGTCTATGCGGCGGTGGCGGGTGTCGAATCGGTCCTTGCCTTGCTCTATCACTTTAGCGATATGAGCCTCGAGTTGTTTCGGCGTTTCCAATGCTTCGATGTCGGCTATGTGCAAACCGAGCAGTTCGTCTCGGGGGTATCCGAGCATGGCGCAATAAGCGTCGTTGCAATCGCGGATTCTGCCTTGCAGATCGGCGGTGAAAAAGCCGTCGATCGCGGCGTCGACGATCATTGCATTGCGGCGGCTTTGTCTTTCCAGTTCCGCGGTGCGTTCGAGCACGCGTTGTTCGAGCTCCAGGTTGAGCCGTTTCAGTTCTATTTCGGTGCGTTTCCGTTCGGTGAGATCGGTGATTACATTGGCGAAAGCGATGGGGTTACCATCGCTATCTTTGATTAAGAAAACGCTATGGATAGTCGATATCACGCGTCCGTCGACGGCGGTAATGTCGAATTCGCCTGTCCAGAACTCGTTTTGCAATACTTCCGGTAAAATCCGGGACTTCAATTCCATTATTTGATTTTCTTGATAGAAATCGAAAAATGTATAATCGCCGACCTCGGCGTTTTCCGGAACTGCCAACAGGCGCCTCAGGGCAGGATTGAAATAATTGACTTTACCGGTAAGATTCGCCCAGCCGATGCCTTGGACCGAGGCGTCCGCCAACATCTGCAACATCTCTGCGCGTTGTTGTATCTCCCGGCGTTCGGTTACGTCTTGGCCGGTACAGAGTAGCCCCGAAGTCGTTCCATTGGCATCGCGCATAATCTCGGAATGCCATTCGATGTCCCGTTCTTCGCCGTTTCGAATAACGATGGGGTTGATGTTGCCTTGTGCCGGTTCTTCGTGAACGGCACTGCGGAATATTTGACGAATTCGATCTCTGTCGCGTTTCGGTAAGAATGATGCGAACCATTCTTTACTAATGATTTCGTGCAACCGATAACCGGTTAACTCTTCGAAATATCGGTTGACATGCAGAATGAATCCTTGCGGGTCGAGGAGTAGTACGATGACCGGTGCGGTGTTGATCAAGCTGTTAGTGAAATCGCGTTCCTGCAATAGTTCTTTTTCCACCTGTTTGCGGCCGCTGATGTCGAGAAACGAGACCATCATGCATAAAGGCGCGCCATCTTGGTCGTTTACCATGCAGGCCGATAATTGTACTTCAACCGTCGAATCGTCGAAGCGCTTGGCGATTAAGTCGCCTTGCCATCGGCCCTTAACGGACAGATTATCGATGACCGCTTCCGCCTCGTCGGGGTATTTCCAGAATTCGAGTGCCGAGCGGCCGATGGCCGATCCAGTATCCGGTAAATGCCATAGTTCGGCGAAAGCCGGATTGACATAGGAAAGCTTGGCGTCCGGTCCGGCGATCGCGATCGGGGTTATGGATGCGTCGACTGCTGCATTCTTGATATGTAAGCCGGCCTCGGCTTGCCGTCGAGCGGTATTGTCGGTGATTCGGCCTTCGATAAAAAGTAGCTTACCGGTTCTGCCGAAGACACCCCTTCCGTATTCGCTGACCCAACGAATTTCTCCGTTTCGAGTCAAAATTCGATAATCGATTTCAAATTCGCGGCGCTCGCTAATAGCGGCCTGAACTTCGTTCCAAACGCGCTCGGTGTCGTCCGCGTGAATCAGTTCGTTATAATTCAGGCTTCTCGGCGGTAGAAAGGCCTCTGGAGAATATCCGGTAAGCTGTTCGACGCCGCCGGTCATGAAATCCAGAGTCCAAACCCGGTCGTTGCGGCAGCGGTAGACGAAGCCGTTGAGCGTATCGAGCACGCGCGATAGTGTATCGTTGGCCAATCGACCGGTCGTGTGTATCAACCACGCAAACGAAAGTGCGATCAAGATCGCGCATAGCGCTTTCGGCAATTGCACCGGCAGTCCTGTGATTTCGGCAAAGTGTTGCGCGGTCGGTAGCCAGGGCAGCAAAGACAAACCGGTTGATACGAATAAGGTCAAGAATCCGTAGACGGCGAATGCCGCGGCTCCGGCAAATAACCAACGAATGTTTATTTCGGCTTTGCCGCCGTACGCGGGGTCTTGACGGCTTGCCAATAGCACATAACTTGCCAAAAACGCTCCCGGAGCACCGGCAAAATAGCGAAGACTAAACTCTATTCCCGCGAAAGGGTCGTTTGAATTGACGGCGATAGCTATGCTGAGGGCCGTTAACATGCCGTACAGCGGTAATGCCGGTAGACGTATTGCAGCGGATATCGAATTCAAACTGCGCCGTCCGAATTCCAAGAGCGCGCAGAATGAGACGGTTAAGAGTAGAGCGCTTGCGATTGTTAGCCAGCTCGCATCGTTGTGTAAGCGCTCTCCTTCGATTAGCTCCAGAAAGCCGTGCAAAAAACCGAACCCCGCCAACCAATTTAAATGCCGGAAAACAAACAAGGCGTTGTTTGGTTTCGGTAATACGGAAACTACCGCGCCCAAGCAAAAAAAAGCTAAAGCGTAGATTTGAAAGATCATGCCGAGATAGGTTTCGCACCACGCGTTCATGATGAATCCGGATCTTTTTGAATGCGGTTAAGCAAATCTTCCAAAACGGCGTTGAATTGCGTGATGTCCAACGGCTTGGTTAAATAGTCCGCGAAGCCGGCCGCTTTGCCCTGTTCGATATCGCGCGGCATCGCATTGGCGGTGATTGCGATGACCGGTGCGGACTTAACGATAGGATCGTTTTGAAAAATGGATAATACCTGAAAACCGTTTAAATTCGGCATGTTGATGTCGAGTAGAATGAGGTCGGGGCGGTGCGCTCGGGCTAACTCGATGCCCAGTTCCGGTGTGTGGGCCGTGATGAGACGAATGTGCTGTTGTCTTTCGAGTATTTGAGAGACGAGCCGGATATTTGACGGATTGTCTTCGATATAGAGCACGAGCTGTTGCCTCGAGCGACTCTGCAATGCCGGTTTTTCGATGGCTGCAGATGTTTTAGGCGGTTCCGATAAGGTCGGGTTCGATGCCGCCGGAAGCGTAATCATGAAACGGCTGCCCACGCCGACTTCGCTTTCGACTTCGATCGCGCCGCCCATCATTTCAACGATGCGGCGAGAGATGGTCAGTCCGATGCCGGTGCCTTCGATAGCGCTGTTTTCAGCGTCGAGACGGTTGAACGGTTGAAAGAGTTCTGGCAAACGTTCTTTTGGAATGCCGCGTCCGGTATCGGTTATTTGTATTGACAAGTATTCGCTGTCTTTAGGCATGGCCTCTACGGCCACTAAGCCGCCTTCGCGATTATATTTGATCGCATTAGAGATCAAATTGAGTAGCGTTTGTTTGAGCCGTGTTTGGTCGGCTTGGACAGTAAAGTCTTCTTGCGCATTGTTGCGGAGGCTTATTCGGCGTTTATCCGCTTGTGTGGATACCAGGCTCAGGCATTCCTCGATAATCGGTGCGACCCTTACGGGCTCTATGGATAACGAAATCCGACCGGATTCGATCTTGGCTAAATCCAATATTTCGTTGATTAAATCGAGTAGATGCCGGCCGGCCTTGAGAATTTCCCCTACATCCTCTTTTTGTGTATCGCTCAAGGTTTCGTCGTATTGCAGCAGTTGACCGAAACCGAGAATCGCGTTCATCGGCGTGCGCAACTCGTGGCTCATGTTTGAGAGAAAGTCCGATTTAGTCTGGTTGGCGCGTTCTGCGATGACTCGGGCGGTAATTAATGCCTGTTCGGCTCGTTTGCGCTCGGTAATGTCTCGCGCGAGGCCGACGAAGAGGAGGTCATCGGATAGTTTGATTTGGCTGAAGGCAATTTCGAGTGGAAAAATGTTCCCATCCGCTTTGAGTCCGGCTACTTCAAGTTGCTGATTGATGATTTTTCCGGTTCCGGTCGCGCAATAACGCTGGAGATAGTTGTCGATTTCGGATCGATGAGGCTCCGGCATCAGTTCATTGACTTTGCGGCCGACGATATCCGATTCTCGATAACCGAAGATAGCGCATGCCGCCGGATTAAACGAGTGGATAATACCGTCGGCGCCGATTGTGATGACGCCGTCGACGACCGAATCGACAATATGCTGAAAGATGCGCAGATATTTTTCGCGCTCGGCCAGTGCCAGTTCCGCGCGTTTGCGGTCGTCGATATCTTGTACCACGCCAAGCATTTGCGTGGGTTTGCCCTCGTCGCGCACCACGGCTCCTCGCTCGAGCAGCCAGCGCTCGGTGCCGTCCGGCCAAATGACGCGGTGTTCGATGTTGTAAGGCTCATCGTATTCAAGGCAGGCGCTTACAGCCTTGACAACAGCTTGCCGGTCTTCGGGGTGTATCGCGTTAAGGAAGTTTTCATAGGACGTTTCTAAATTCCCGTCCGGGTAGCCGAACAGCGGAGCGATGCGTTCGGACCAAAAAAGATCGCCGGATTGGATATTCCATTCCCAGGTGCCGATGTTCGCGAAAATTTGTCCGCGGCGCAGTCTTTCTTTGTGATATTCCACCGAGCGTTCGGCGCGTTTGATTTCGGTGATGTCGTGAAAGCTCCATACCCGGCCGCCGATTTTTCCTTCCGAAACGAGCGGTTTTGAATGGCGTTCGACTATTCTGCCGTCCGCAAATTCAAGCAGGTCTTGCGAATCTTGGCCGGAGCGATAAATGTTTTGTACAACCTTGCGAAACTCGAGCGGGTCGGCCAGTTGATGCTCAGCAGTATCCAGTAGGTGTTGGTCCGGTTGGCCGGGTAAGGCGAGTTCTTCCGGTATGCGCCAAAGTTCGATAAATTGCCGGTTGGCGAAAAGAATCGAGCCGCTATCGTCGACGGCCAAAATTCCGTCCAGAGTGGATTCGAGCGTCGCGCGTAGATTTTGTTCGCCTTTTTTCAGCGCTTCGTTGCCGCGCACGCGTTCGCTAACATCCTTGATAATACCGATGAAATGCGTCAAATTGCCTTGTTCGTCATGGACCGGCGCAATCCGCAACTCGTTCCAAAACATCGATCCGTCTTTGCGGTAATTGCGTAACACGGTTTCGACTTTTTCGCCCTTTGATAAAGCCGAGCGCACATGATCCAGTCCGGGTTGATGGCGGTCATTGTTGTTGAGAAATCGACAGTTTTTGCCTAATATTTCTTCGCGCGGGTAGCCTGTAATACGCTCGAACGCCTTATTAGTGAAAATGAGAGGCATATCGTGTTGGTTGGCATCGGCGATTACGATACCGCTGGTGCTGGCTTCGACCGCACGCTCCAGTAATCTTAATTGTTGTACAGACTTTTTGACATGGCTGATGTCGGTGCGGATCGAGACGTATTGATAAGGTTTTCCGTTACTGCCGAGAAAGGGAGTAATCGTGGACTCGACCCAATATAGACTGCCGTCCTTGCGCCGATTGCAAATTTCGCCTTGCCAGACCCTGCCGCCGGCGATGGTTTCCCATAAGTCGTGGTAAAATTCGGGCGAGTGTTCGCCCGATTTGACAATGCGATGGTTTTGTCCAATCAACTCTTCGCGCCGGTAGCCGCTGATTTCGCAAAATTTGTCGTTGATGTAGGTGATATTGCCGGAGCGGTCGGCGATGCTGATGATTGCGTGATGATTGATCGCCAGATGTTCTCGCTCGCGTTCGTAGAGCGTGGTTTCGAGCCGTAGACGTAATGCGCTGTTTTGTCGAGCCCTGTGCGCTCTTGCCGAAACGGCGGCGACCAAATGCCGTGGCTGTAAGGGTTTCACTAGAAAATCGTCGCCGCCCAGACTGAGCGCTAACAGTTGTTGAGTCATATCGGTTTCGCCGGATAGAAACAGAATCGGCAAATGCAGATACTCGTCGCGTTCGCGTATGATAGCGGCCAATTCCGGACCGCTGGCTTCGGGCATATAAACATCGAGCACCGCGACATCGGGCGAAAAATTGTCCAGTATATTCAATATGTCGAGGGGTTGGGTCGAGGTTTTGACTTCCATTCCGGCCGCTTGCAATTCAGCCGCGTGCGCATTGACTATGAGCGGATCGTCATCGATCAATAACACCCGGTAAGGCTTGGTCGGGTGGCGCCCGGTCAGTGCATCCAAAATATCGACGATGCGTTCGGAATTGACCGGTTTTACAAGATAGCGGGAGGCGCCGGCGCGAAACGCGGCGAGTCGTCCAGCGATATCGTCTCGTACCGAGACGATGATGACCGGAGTTTCGGAGTCTTTGCCAAGATTTTTTATATGGCTAACGGCTTCCGCGCCTGCAAGATTCCCATCGGGGAATATCAGGTCCATGATCACGGCGGCCGGCGGTTCCGCGTTCGGCTCTGTGAATAGGGTTTGAAATTGCGTAGGTTCGGAGAATACGCGTGTGCGAAACCCGTTTTTCTGTAAAACGTTTTGCAAATGTAGCGCTTGATCGATATCGTCTTCGATTATGTCGATCAAAGGCGAATGGTTGGCGCGTTTCGGTGTCGGCGGCGAAGGAAGGTTGGGTGCGTCGGTTTGCAACCCTAGGCCGGCGAGACGGCTTAAGCTATCGAGCGCTAGGCCGACGGTTTGCCATTCCATATCGGTAGGGGTGTTGCCGGATCGAAGTAAATCCGACAAGCGTATTTCCATGTCGCGCGCGGTATCCGAGAGCGACTGCATGCCGAATGTACCGGCCGAGCCGGTTAGTCCATGAACCAGACGATGCAAGGTTGCTGCTTCTTCGGGGCGCCATGCTGAAGCATCTATCTTCTGAAATTGCGAACGAATAGCGCCGATTCTTTCCGGCAGTCGGTCGATGAATTCAGTTTGCAATTCTTGTAGGGCGTCGGAAAATTGGGATTGCATGGTTTGGTTTTAGAGATACTTTTGGAAATGTTATATACTTTTCGCACTTCAAATTTTGGCAGTGCTTGATGAGGAGCCGGGGTGTTGTAACTATTTAGCCCCTCGACAATTCTCGTTCCTTCGCAGAGCGCTCGCCGTTATAAAAAAGTATAAATGTACCTATTGTGCAAAAAGCAGCGATCGAGGGCTAAATTGGCGTGTCGCCCCTCCCGCATGGCCGCTCTTGCGTAGGGTGGGTAGAGGCGGAAGCCGAAACCCATTGTTTTTCTCCGTCTCCGGTGCTTCCTCCATGGGTATCTATACCTTTCGCACTTCAAATTTCGGCAGTGCCCGAGGAGGCGCCGGGGTGTCCGACAAAGGCTTTGCCAGCATGGAGCTGGCTAAAGCCTACATGGACGTATTTACCCAGCACCTAAATTCCATAGCCCATTGGCCATGGTTAATTGTCTTGGATAATTTAGGTGCTGGGTTCACGGCGTCCTTTGGCGGACACCCCGGTGCCGAATTTTGATCTACGATGGGTATACACAAGTACTTGCCCCTTTTTCCTTGCGGGAGAAGGTTGGGATGAGGGGAATATAAGTGGTTGTTTTTACTCTCACCGCAACCCTCTCCAACAGGCATAGGTATCTACACAAGTTTTCAGCTTCATAAAACAATTAGTTAAGTTAATTTTTCTGTGATCTAGGATAAAAAAGTAGATTAAAAACCTCAATTTTTAGTCCCTATCTTCATAATAAACCAGAAGAAACTTTATAACAGCATGATTTTAAATGATAAAGATGTGTAGATACTTATGTTCCAACAGGAGAAGGTGCTAGGCCAGATTGTAACTCATTGTATTTATGATATAAAAACTTGTGTAGATACTTATAGTGCTTCCGCCGGACGGGTTTGATAAATTCGGCCTCAATGGTTTTTCTGCTGTTTGCGGGGTTTCCATGATGGGTTTCCGCTTCGCTCCTACCCATCCTACTGCTCACTGCCATTAAGTTAAGGATTTTCCGTTCGCCCTGAGCCTGTCGAAGGGTGAATGGAAAAATCCTGGGTCGATAAGTTAAGCCGTCCATGGTTCGACAGGCTCACCACGAACGGCTTAACTTAATGGCAGTGCATCCTACTGCTGCCATGGAAAGGTACGCGATGCGCACCCTACTGGGTTTTTGGCTTAAACGGCTATACCGACTTCCAGGCCTTCGAACCAGTCTAAAAAGCGTTTAACGTTATCGCCTTTAAAAATGCGCCCGTGTTGCGGCGCCATCATGTCGATGTCGAGTTTGCGAACGCGTTCGATCCAATCCCTTTTGGCTTGGTTCGATGGCATCCAGCGTTGATGAAAGAAGCGCATGTGATCGATGTGGCTATCGAAATTGTCGACATAAATCGGCGCGCCGGACGCTTCGAGTGCCGCGCCGACATCGCCGGACATCAGGATTTTCGCTTCCGCGTCGTAAATATGAAAATTGGCCGATGAATGCAGGTAGTGTGCCGGGATTATTTTCAGCTCGGTAGAATCCAGCTTGATCTTGCCGCCGTTATCGGGAATGCCGACATAATCGATCGATTCGCAACCGAAGTGGCGGATGAAACCTTCCCAAAGCGATGAGGCATGTAGTTTGGCTTTCGGCAAGGCTTGGTCCCACAAACCCAGCGAGGAAATGATGTCGGGGTCTTGATGCGATGCGAATAGATCGGTGATTTCCTCGACCGGCGCATGATGCAAGACGGCTGCCAGCATCGGTGCGAACAGTTCGATACCGCCGGGGTCCATTAATAAACAACGATTCGCTGTTCGCACAATATATTGATTGGTATCGATAATGTTGGCAGGTTTATTGGTATCCCGGCCGAACATGATCCAACGGTGCGCTCCCTCGTATATTGGGGTCATCTTCATGGTTTTTTCGCCTTATTTTTTACGGTTATTCGTTAATATTAATGACATTCAAAGCACTGCGGCAACGCTGTACGTTATTGTGAATGATTTGCGCGGCGCGATCGACGCTTTCGGCAACCGCCTGTAAGCTAAGTAGGTATTCCCCCGCTTGCGACGCTTCTATTCGGGAATTGGCGGCAATGACGCGCGCGGCTCGGGCCGGATGCATGACTTCTTGTAATTGATCGAGCAATTGCCCGACATGCCGCCTGAATTGTTTTCGGCACTCCAGCATTCTTTGTTCGACAGCTTCGGTCGAAGTTTGCAGTGAGGATTGATACTGCGCGCCATCCGCTATTTTTGTCGCGGCTTGGAATTTGTCGAATGCGGTCGAAGTCCGATATTCATTGACGGTTAAACGGTAAAGCAATAAGGCGTGTTCGTTGATGGCATTGACCAATGTTATCGTTTCCTTGGCCAATTCGTTGATGAAATCGGTGATTGGCTGAAATCCTCTGGCTTTTTCTCCGGCTCGGAAGGCGATAGCCTTGGCGTTTGCGGCGGCTAGCGAGATTTCTTTGGCAACTTCCATCACAGCGCTCAACTCCGCGGCAATGGATGCAACGGCAACGAATTGGGATTTGGTTTGGTGCGTTTTGTCGGTCATGGCGCTTGAACTGAGTGATGGTGTTGGGAATGAAAAAATCGGTTTTGTTTTTCGACGGTCGCACATTCGATGTTTTACCGCCAATATGTTGAATAATCAAGAAGCACACAAGTTATCCTGGTCTTTTTGTTTGTGATACCAATCATAGACTGCTTTGACTCGATTGCCGCAAGCGTTGAATTCTATGGAGCTGCACAATTGCGTGACTAATTGAATACCCCGGCCGAAAAAACTTTGGTTGTTATTGAGATCGGAAAAGATGTCGTCAATATTGAATCCTTCACCGCTATCTTGGACGTCAACGATGAATTGGCCGCCGTCCGATTTAGGAATATAGTCGATCGCTATTTCTATCTTGCCGGACATGGCGCTGTTCAATCGTTCCTGGCGAAGCTCATAGAAATGTAAAAAGTCTTCGGGCGTTTGTTTTTGCAGGGAATCCATTCGGAGTAGCCCATGGTCCAGCGCATTGGTAAATAATTCGCTGACAATTGTGAAGATCATTTCTCTCGGACCGTGTAATCCATGCAGCTCTGTCAATTCGTCAATAATAGCCGGAATCGGATTCATCAGGCGTAATCCTTCAATATTAAACTGCATTGCGATAGCCCATTGGCAAGCGCGTAGCTCGGTAGGCGATTTCGTTGCTTGCTTGAGCCGATGGCGGAGCAGTCGAGCTATTTGATTCTCAATAAATTCGGGATCGAATAACAGGACGTCAGTTGATTGGTTAGGATTTTTTAAACAACGATCCAGCGTCGCTTGCGAGCCGTTCGGTTCGACAATGAAAATTGCTTGTGAGATGTTTGGTGCTGATGTCGAAATACTCGAATCATTGGCGATACTACCAGAGCGATAGTCTAGCAATGGTGCGGTGACGATTAGATCAAGGTCTTGCGCGGCAATGAGTCCAAGGGCTTCTTTATGCTCGTGAGCGATAAAGACAAGGTATCCTTGATTAACTAAATTATTTTGTAGGGTTTCGGTAAAAGTCTGGTTCGGAGATGCAATTAGAATTCTCGCGGATACGGAAACCGGTACAGGATTATTGCGCGGCATTTAAGAATCGTCCAATTTATTGAGGCGTTGTAACGGTTATAAACCTAGACAAAGCATTTCACCATGAAGAATAAGAAGTTATTCGATAACTTGTCTTGATTAGCAAGTTTCTTCAGCTAAAGCCCAAAGATCAGCATATCCTTAGCAGGACGGGGTTCGCAAGCCATGCGCGTCAAGCTAAAAACGGCCAACCCCCATCACGCTCTTTCCCAAGCTCCAGCTCTCATTGTTATACATAAGTCAAAAATTACCGTTTTGCAATCTTAACCAATGAGACCTCGATACCATTTTTCGTCGCCCAACGTTCCCGACTTCGAAATCGCGATCTGGGGATCGCTCCCACAGAGCATCCGGCCCCTTGTGGGAGCGACGCCTTCGTCGCGATTTCGAAGCCACTGATGTTCAATATCCGCAGATTTATCAAACAGCACTGTTTCCAGGTATACGATGACCTCTGTTTAGCAAGTTTACCGATATTTGTGTATAACGGCGAGAGCTCCAGCTTGGGAAAGACGTCCCGGAAGCTCCAGCTTCCTGTGACCGACACAACCTCCGCACATTCTCAATCAATCCCGACTCGCTCGCTCGTTCAATCTTTCTTAATTGTCGGGAAGCTAGAGCTTCCCGAACAGGTTACCCAAGCTGGAGCTTGGGTAACAGCATATTTTAGTTTTTGCGACTACGACTAGCCCCAGCTCGGACACTTGGCTTCGGCAAGCTGAAGTATCTTGCTAATCAGGTAACTTGTTATACCTTTAGTACTTCAAATTTCGGCAGTGCCAGAGGAGGGCGCCTGGGTGTCCAATCCCTGACCTAACGCTAGGTGAGGGACCAGCATGGAGCTGGCATAGAGCCTACATGGACGTATTTACCCAGCACCTAAATTCCATAGCCCATTGGCCATGGTTAATTGTCTTGGATAATTCATCCAGCACCTAAATAAGCCATGATTTTGAATCATTGCCAAAGACCTATGGAATTTAGGTGCTGGGTTCGCGGCGTCCTTTGGCGGACACCCCGGTGCCGAATTTTGATCTACGATGGGTATAATCGCTTTGAAATACTTAATGAACTTCATTTTCAAATCTAGCGCTTTCACGGAACCAATGTAAACAATTTTTGAAAATTGGCAATTTCCAAGATTTTTTTGACTTCCGGGTTGGCATTCATTAATCGAATAGCGGATTGGTCATTATTCATTTTATCCCTTAATATCAAAAGCATACCTAATGCAGAGCTGTCCATGTATTCGGTATGCCTTAAATCCACATTGATGGTTTTGACGGTATTTTGATCCCATTCGGTTGTTTTTCTAAAGTCTTGATGGACGCTGAAATCGAAGCGTCCTGAAATGCGAACGGTCAATTCTTTTTTTTCCGGATGATGAATGATTTCTAATGCCATTGCTTGTTTCCTATATGAGCATCGTTAAAATTGACTGAATGCTTTCGGTTAAAATAATTCGATGTCGCCTTCATTCATCGATTCTTGAGCGACGGTTTTATGCGTTTTCGTGCGCCATTGTTGCTTCATATCGTTAAGGCGCTTAATGCCGTGAGTCAGTTCATTGGCGACGTTTTCTTGATCGCTCGACGTTAATATTTCAAAACCGATGCGCATTTCATCGATCAAGGCTTGGAAATGCTGCGTATTGGCTTGCATGTATTCGATTAATTGTCTTGTCATGTCTTCAAATTGAAGGGCTCTGACCGCATGGTTGACATTGCTTTCCATCTGTTGAGTCAGATGAGAAACGGCCTTGATTTTTTCATCGATCAAATTGTTTAACTGGGTGATATCGTTCATCATCTCATCGACATGGGCTTTCGAGTGTATCGTTGCTGTCATGTCTTTCGATGCCATCGACTCGATCATGCGCTTGGCTTGACCGATATTGGTTTTCGAATCGCTGACGACGGTTTTGATTTCTTCGCTGAATTTATCCGAGTTTTTAGATAGTTTACGCACTTCGTCGGCGACTACTGCGAAACCGCGACCGGCTTCTCCGGCTCTTGCTGCTTCGATCGCCGCGTTCAGTGCCAACAGATTGGTTTGGTCGGCGATACCCTGAACATCGGCCAATAATTTGCCGATGACTTCCATGTGCGATTCGACATCGTTGACGACATTGACCATCTCGATGCTTTGTTTGCTGACTGCGAGAATATGGTTGATAAAATCACTTAAAACGATGTCGGTTTCCTTGGCGAATTGCTTAAAACTCAGGGTGTCCGACTCTTGTTTATCGCTCGATTCGCCCAGGTTTTTTATCAACGACAAGATGGTTTCGTTTTGTTGAGAGGCAAGGGTATGCATGCCGTTGAAGCTGTCTGACATAGTTACGACCGCGTCCGATACGACTGACTTGACTTGTTGTAACTCATCGTTAAAGGTATTGAGTTCTTGCGCGGCGCAGGCTTGCAGATCGTTAATATAGCGTTCGAGCAATCGATCGGCCTCGTTGTTATTCATTTGTCGCGAATTCGATTCATCGGTTTTTGCCGAAGACTTGCCGGCATAGATCGCCCATAACCAACCGATTGATAGGATGGGGAAGAATATCCAATACAGAGTCGTTACGGCAATTAAAGCCGGCGAAATTCCCGCGATGATGGCCAATACGATAGGTAGGGCGGGTTTTTTCAGCAAATTATCCATTGATTATCTCCTATTGGATTAAAGCCATAATTTGATCCGCGACTTGGTCGAGGGGGAGAACGACATCGGCGGCCCCGATTTTATAAGCTTCGCCGGGCATACCCCAAACGACGCTGCTGGCTTCGTCTTGTACGATGTTGAAAGCACCGGCCTCGTGCATGGTCTTCATGCCGGCCGCGCCATCGACGCCCATACCGGTTAGCATGACGCCGATGGCCTGATCGCCGACTTGTTGCGCAACCGAGTGAAACATTACGTCGACCGAGGGTTTGTGTCGGTTGACAGGCTCGGAGTCATCGAGTTGGCAGAAATAAGTCTTGCGTTCCCGAGTTATCTTTAAATGCCTATCGCCCGGTGCAATATAAATATGCCCGGGCTGAATTTTTAACCCCGTTTGTGCCAACATCACCGTCATTGCCGATATCTCGTCGACATGTCTGGCAAACGAGGCGCTAAACGCTGCAGGCAAATGCTGCGAAACGACAATAGGTGGGGTATTTGCCGGAAGAAGGCCTGCTATCCGTTTGATGGCTTCGGTGCCGCCGGTGGATGCGCCGAGTGCAATGAGCGGATTTTGTGGAGTGCCTTTACGGTTTCGGTTGATAACTCCGGGTTTAACCGGTATGGAAACGGGAGTATTGTCCTGGATTCGCGCGCCGGCAGCCATGGTGACTTTGCCGATCATTTCTTCGGTGTATTCTTTCAGCGTGTGCGTCAGATCCAGTTTGGGTTTTGCGACGAAATCGACCGCGCCGAGTTTCAATGCTTCAAGTGTGACTTCGGCGCCCTGTTCGGTCAATGTGGAAATCATTACGACCGGCATGGGCCGAAGACGCATCAAGTTGCGCAAAAACGTCAAGCCATCCATGCGCGGCATTTCAATATCCAGCGTCAAGACATCGGGGGCGAGTTGCTTGATTTTTTCACGGGCTATGTAAGGGTCCGCGGCGGTTCCAACCACTTCGATATTCGGCGAGCTGTTGAATATTTCGGTCAACAGCGCTCTGATCAAAGCCGAGTCGTCGATTATCAATAATCGTATTTTTTTCATGCCCTGTTTCCTAAAACAACTCGATTTCGCCTTCGACAGCGGCATTTTTAATTTGGCTTCGGTAGTTGTTTTCGCGTAACGCGATCGTATCGTTGTGTAGGTTTTTGATTTTCTTCATGCGGACTTTCCCTGTTTTCGGATAAAAGTTGACTTTGCGCGGATAGATATCGCCGAGATCCTGGGCCAGTAAGTTTAATGCTTCGGTATCGATATAATCGAGCACGAATCCGATGTTGCGCAATCCGACATCACTCAAGCTCGGGATGATTTTCCCGCCGCCGAAAACTTTGACTTCGAGGTTTTTACGTTTGCCGCCGGAGGCTAATATCGTGTTGATCAGATGCTCCATCGCGTAGTTGCCATAACGTGTTGCGCTACCGAGTAGCGAATAACCGGCGTTTTTCGCTTGTTCGGTCGAGGTTTCCGGCAGCATGAAATGATTCATTCCGCCGATACCGAGGACGCTATCCCGAATACAAGCAGCGATGCAGGAGCCGAGCACGGTTGTAATCATTTCGTTCTCGTTGGTTACGTAATATTCGCCGGGAAGCAGTTTTGCCGCGATGATGTTGTTTTCACGGTCCCAATAACGATTGATTGATGCGAAACCGGGCAGGGCAGGCGGTTTGATCTCGCTGGACATCGTCATCCGATCTTACGATAAATTGTGTTACCGATTAATTCGAATCGATCGGTAACTTGTTGCAATGATTCCGAATGACCGATAAACAAACAGGAGCCGATAGTTAATAAGTTAGAGTATTTCGCGGCCAATGTTTTTTTGGTTTCCCGGTCGAAATAAATAAAAACGTTACGGCAAAAAATAAAGTCGAAAGGGGTTTTAATAGGCCAATCTTGCATCAGATTCAGTTGCTTGAAGGTAATCATTTGACGCAGCTCCGGTTTGACTTTGACTTTGTTAATTTGCGAGCCGGTGCCTTTTTTGAACCAACGTTTTAGACGTTCCTCGGGTATACTGTTGACGCGGCTCAATTCATATACGCCGTTGGCGGCGAAATCCAATACTTGGGTGTCGATGTCTGTTGCCAGTATCTTGGCGGTCCAGCCGGTAGGCAAATTTTCCAGCAGCGTCATGGCTATCGAATACGCTTCCTCGCCGGTCGAACAACCTGCCGACCAGGCTCTAATTTGCCGGGAGGTTTGATTTTTTTCGATCAATTCCGGGATTACGGTTTTTTGTAAATAGTCGAAATGATGTTTTTCTCTGAAAAATGCGGTCAGATTGGTCGTGATTGAGTTGATGAAGTTCGTGAATTCCTGCGTCGATTCATCCTCCAGTAGTCGGCAATATTCCTTGAAACTGTTTAGTCTCAGTGCTCTGATGCGCTTGGTAAGGCGTGAATAAAACATGTCGAACTTGTCGTCCGGAACTAAAATACCGGAATGCTTGTTCGACAAAGCCCTTAAACGATCGAAGTCCGCCCGAGTGTATTCGAATTCTCGAAATTGCTGTAGTGAGGACGGGGCTTGTCGGGGTGTCTCGCTCATTTTTAGAATAAACCGGATGCGGGGTGGTCGATTTCGAGCAGTTCGGCCAAGCCAAGTAAGCGAGCACTATCGATGAATTTTTCCGATGGAAAGTCGAAAGCGACGTGTTTTCCCGATTTGACGGCCTCCTGTTTTAACACGGTGAGTAATTGCAAAGTTGCAGTATCGACAGTTGTAACTGCCGATGCATCGACTTCCAGTGTGTCACGGGATTCGAAGGCCTTGAGTAGAGACTCGTGTAATTCGTTGATGTGACGGATATTTAACACGGCGTCCAGCATTATCGGACCTTCGGCCATTGTTAGATCCCCCGCATCGGTCGTGGTTGTGTCATGGTTCATGGCTGGATTTTCCATGTGGGGGGCGTTTTTAAACATGTCGCTCATAATAAATGACCGATTTGATCGAGTTCGTCCGGATTCAGGAGTTTATCGGCGTCGAGCAGCATGATCATGCCTTGCTTGGCGACATACATCCCGCGCATGTAACGAGTATCGATGTTAGTGCCTAGGTCGGGCGCTTTTTTGATGTCGTCATGACGAATATCCAATACGTCGGACACAGCATCGGCGACGACCCCCATGACCATTTGTCCTGAGGCTGTTGCGACATTGATAACGATGACGACGGTCGTCGGCGAATAGTCCACGGTGGCGATATCGAAGCGTTCGCGCAAGTCGAGAATCGGGACGATGGCGCCGCGAAGATTCAGCGCGCCTTTGATATAACCAGGCGTTTTAGGGATTTTGCGTATCGGCTCCCAGCCCCTGATTTCTTGGACTTTTAGTATTTCAACGCCATACATTTCGCCGGCCAGTTCAAAAGTCAAAAACTGTTCGGAGGCGGGGGTGTTTTTCGCGATGGTTTGGTTGTTCGTCATAACTTGTTGATCCTTTGTGAAAACCTTCCTGTTTTATGCATCACGCGCCGAGTGTGTCGGAATGATTAGGTAAAGCGCTATTCAATACGCGTCGCGAAACTCGAATCGATCCGTCATAGGGTCTGTTTAAGGTTTAAAATTCTTCCCATTCATCGTCGTCTTGTATCGGTGTATTGAATGTGGGCGCCGTTGGTTTTGCTTGTGTTGAATGTTGTTTCGACGGCGCTGATGCCGTTGTTTTTCCAGCTGCCGGTTTCGGTTTATCCGTTATTGTTTCGAAAGTCTGTTTAGATCTGTCCATGTTTTGCTCCAGCTTGAAAAAACTCAATAAATTCGCCATCTGAGTGGCTTGATCGGTCATCGACATGCTAGCGGCAGATGCCTGTTCGGCTAGTGCGGCATTTTGTTGTGTGATCTCGTCCATTTCGGAAACCGCTTGATTGACTTGCAGGATGCCTTGAGATTGCTCCATGCTGGCGGCGGCGATTTCCGAAACGATATCGCCGACTTTTTTGACGCCTTGCACGATCTCTTGCAATGCGGAGCCGGTTTCATTGACAAAGTCGGTGCCGGTTCTTACTTTTTGTACGCTATTTTGAATCAACTCTTTACTTTCTTTTGCCGCGACGGCACTTCTTTGCGCCAGATTCCGCACTTCGGTGGCAACGACCGAAAAGCCGCGTCCTTGTTCGCCGGCCCTGGCAGCCTCGACCGAAGCGTTCAAGGCAAGCAGGTTGGTTTGAAAAGCGATTTCATCGATGACGCCGATGATTTCGGCGATTTTATTGCTGCTGTCGTTGATTTCAGCCATTGCCGAGACGGCTGAAGCGACTACGGTCCCGCCTTTTTCCGCGAGTTGCCGGGCATTACTGGAAACCAGATTGGCTTGTTGCGCATTGTCGGCATTGTTTTTGACGGTGCCGGTCAGTTGTTCCATGCTCGATGCGGTTTCTTCGAGACTGGCCGCCTGGGTTTCTACCCGTTGCGAGAGGTTGTTGTTGCCGCTCGCGATTTGTTGAGACGTGTTGCTGATAAAGTCGGCCGAGCTTCTGATTTGTTCGAATATTTCGCTGAGCTTATCAAGCGTTTCGTTGATATCGTTTTTACATTGAGCATAGACGCCTTCATAATCGTTCGTGATGCGTTGCGTCAAATCGCCGGTCGACATGCTTTGCATGACGCGTGCGACATCGCTGAAGGCGCGTTCGATGACGTCGGTTAATTCATTGATACCCTCGCTCAAGGTTTCGAAGAAGCCTTCCTTGCCGTCCATATTCACACGGCCGCTAAGTTCGCCTGACTTGACCTGTTGCACGATTTCGGCGATTTCATGCTGAATGCTGACTTCGTCGCTGCGGTCGATCCATTCGACGACCGTGCCGAGCCGTGTTTCGCCGGCGAATACCGGTGTTGCAATGACTACCATCGTGCGGCCGCCAATCAACAATTCGGCTTTGTAGGTTTGCGTCAACTTTGCCAGCAAGCCGCGTTGGTGGGCCGGGTTTTTATGAAAGCTATCGATATTCGAGCCGATCAATGTATCGGCATTGAAGTCGGGCAAATCGCGTCGGAAGTCGTTTTCATTACGTTTGAATACACGTTTCGCGGCATGATTCATATAGATGATGTTGCAGTCCGCATCGGCCATCATGACATTACCTGTCACTTGATCCAGTGCTTGCTTGAGTCTCTCGGTGACGGCTCCGGCTTCGAGTGTCGCGGATAAATCGGCATTCAGTTTGACTTGCATCGATTGGAGTGCTCGATTGAGGTCGCCGATTTGATCCAAGCGGTCGATGTCGACCTTATTACGGAAGAAACCGCTCGCGGCATTATGGCAAAATACGATCGACTGCTCGATTGAGCCGAGCATCAAGCGGAAGGCATGAATGCCTAATATCAAGCCCAATAATGCCGATAGCGAATAGCCGGCAAGGGCGATCATGTTGCTGTCTATCATGGCTTGATAGCCGGCATGAAGTGACGGCAATAACAGCAGCAAAAAGGCGAGGCCGGCTTTTTTAGACAATGCGCCTTGTTTGACCGCAGTCAGTTTAGCCGCAATTCCGGTCGGTCTGATGCTGGCTCGATCTGCGGCGATTTTTTGATAAAGCTCTTCGGCATGATCGATTTGATCGCGAGAAGGTGCTTGGCGAACCGACAGATAGCCGGCAACCCGTTTATTTTCGAAATACGGCGTGACGTTGGCTTCGACCCAATAATAATCGCCGGTTTTGGTGCGGTTTTTGATGAAGCCGATCCACGGGCGTCCGGCTTTGATCGTTTCCCATAAATCCTTGAATGCAGCGGGGGGCATGTCGGGATGACGAACAATGTTATGGTTCGAGCCGACGAGTTCGTCACGGGGGAAGCCGCTGATTTCGACGAAGGCGTCGTTCGCATAGATGATGCGGCCTTTCAAGTCGGTTTTGGTGACCAGGATCGTGCCCTGCTTCATCATGATTTCACGATCGGTAACAGGCATATTCATTTTCATTGTAAGGTTTCCCCGTAAACTGTGGCATTCAATCGAAGGCGGTTAATTTTCATCGTTATCCACGCCTTCTAATTTAAGTAATTTGTTGACATCCAGCAGCATCACCATGCGTTCGTTGAACGATGCGAGGCCGTTGATGAATTCGGTGCTGACTTTGGCGCCGAAATCGGGCGCGCTTTGAATTCTGGTTTTTTCAATGTCGATTACGTTCGAAACCGAATCGACGACCACGCCCATCACCCGAGGTTTACTGCCGATGAAGGCTTGCAGGACGACGACGACGGTCAACGGCGTGTAGTGGGAGTGGCCAAGGTTGAAACGTTCGCGTAAATCGATGATCGGCACGATTGCGCCGCGCAGATTGACGACGCCTTTTTCATAAGCGGGGACATTCGGAATTCTGGATACCGGTTCCCAACTGCGGATTTCTTGTACCCGCAAAATATCGACGCCATATTCCTCGTCGCCGAGTGTAAAACTCAAATATTGCGCCATATCGGACGGCTTTTTGCTGTCCGGCTGTTGTTGGGACTGATCGTCTGTGTTTGCCATTTTGTTGTTCATTCGGTCAATGGTTCGATAAACGGACGAGTCCTGGAATATCCAGGATCAAGGCAACCGAGCCGTCGCCAAGAATGGTTGCGCCCGATATGCCTTCGACATGTCGGTAATTGGCTTCGAGCGACTTAACGACGACTTGTTGTTGCGTTAAAAGGTCGTCGACGAACAGGCCGCAGCGGATGCCTTGGCCTTCGACGACCACCAGTAAGCCTTCAGTTAATTTGGTCGCTTTCGCATTCGGAACCGAAAAAATTTCATGCATGCGGACAATAGGCAAATATTCCTGGCGTAGCCGGAAAGTTTCGCCTTTTCCGGCCACGCGATTGATCATGCGCTCTGTGACATTGATCGATTCGATAATGGAACCGAGCGGTATGATATAGGTTTCATCGCCGACCGCGACCGATTGACCGTCCAGGATCGCCAGCGTCAACGGTAAATAGATCGCCATGGTCGAGCCTTTGCCCAACTGTGAAACGATATCGATATTGCCGCCGAGCGATTGAATATTTCGTCTAACCACGTCCATGCCTACGCCGCGCCCTGAAACGTCGGTTAGTTGTTCGGCGGTCGAAAACCCGGGCATGAAGATGAGCTCGAAGGTCTGTTTGTCACTCAACACAGCATCGTCCTGAATCAATCCCTTTTCCAGCGCTTTGGCCCGCAATTTGTCTTTGTCCAATCCTCGTCCGTCGTCACTGACTTCGATGACGATGTTACCCCCCCGGTGATAAGCTTCGAGTGTGACGGTTCCGGTTTCTTGTTTTCCTGCCGCAATGCGTTCATCAGGTGTTTCGATGCCGTGGTCGAGGCTGTTTCGAACTAAGTGTACCAGGGGGTCGCTAATGAGTTCGACGACTGTTTTATCGACTTCGGTATGTTCGCCGATCAGTTGTAGTTCAATTTTTTTGCCCAGTTTCGAGCTCAAATCATGAACCAGTCGAGGAAAGCGGCTGAACACGAAACTGATGGGCAGCATTCTGATATTCATGACGCTTTCTTGCAGTTCGCGCGTATGCCGTTCGAGTTGTGCGAGACCGTTTTTGAGTTGATCCAGTTTATTTAGGTCGAAATGTTCGCCGATTAAGCTCAGCATCGATTGGGTAATGACCAATTCGCCGACCATGTTAATCAGTGTATCGATTTTGGCGGTATCGACACGGATCGAGGCGGAGCTTTTGCCGGCGCTTGGGGTTTTATCGGCGTTTATTTTTTCGCTTTGACCAGACTCGCTGACAATGGGGGGATTGGTTGCCGAAGAAGGAGGCGTTGTTTCAATTGCAGCGGTTTGAGGGGGTTCGTCGAATACCGGCGAGGAAGCCTGTGTCGTTTGTTTGATGTCTTGCACGGCAAGGTCGCAATGTTCCTCGACCCAATCGAAAATATCGTCGATTTCCGAGCGCGGGATATTGCCATGCACGTTTATTTGCCAGGAAAGATGGCATTCCTCGGGGTCGAGTTCGTAAAGTCCGGGCACGCCCTGTAGGTCTACGGTAATATCGATTTCCCCCAGTTCGGCCAATTCACGAAACATTCTGACCGGGTCGTTGCCGGTCTTAAGCAAATCGGCATGAGGGCTAAAGGCGATACGCCATCCTGCATTATCGTTGTTGAGTACGATAGGTTGCTTTGGTTGTACAGAGGGCAATGCGGTATTGTCGCCACCGTTTAATTCGGTGTCGAGCGCTTTTTTATGCTCCGTAACTTTTTCTTGATCTAAGGTTTTTTCGTCTTGAATCGCGGTTAGCATTTCACGGAGGCAATCGACCGACCCTAACAACACATTGATAGCCGGTTGAGTAACTTTTCGGCGGCCGTCGCGCATTTCATCGAGCAGTGTTTCCATGGCATGCGTGAAGTCGGCTACTGCGGAAAAACCGAATGTTCCGCTTCCGCCCTTGATGGAATGCGCGGCTCTAAAAATCGTATTGATGGTTTCGGCATCGACATCGCCCATGTCCAGATTCAATAGGCCGGATTCCATGATATCGAGTCCTTCGAAGCTTTCTTCGAAGAAAATCTGGTGGAATTGCGCCATATCAATAGACATTAAGTGGTCCGTATCTGAAGGTTGTTGTTACAAATGATGTTGATTGAAACGGATGCGACGGTAACAAAAGAAAACATCAATAGCTGATTTCTATTTGTTACGAATTGCGTCTCGTTAACAACGGCCGACGGTGTATTTACGATTAATGGTCGAATCGAGGCCGCTTAACCAAGCACTTTTTGGATCGTTTTCAGTAATTGATCCGGATTGAATGGTTTGACGATCCAGCCGGTTGCTCCTGCTTCCTTGCCTTGTTGTTTTTTGTCGGTGCCCGATTCTGTCGTTAACATAAGCATAGGCACGAATTTGTAATCGGGCAAGGCTCTCAAGTCTTTGATCAAGGTGATGCCGTCTTTATTCGGCATGTTGACATCGGTCACGACGCAGTCGAATTTTTTGCTTTTTGCCTTATTTAACGCATCCACGCCATCGACGGCTTCGACAACGTCGTAGCCGGCCCCTTTTAATGTAAACGAGACCATTTGTCTCATCGATGCGGAATCGTCGACTGCAAGAATACTCGCCATGATGTTCTCCTAAAGTGTAGTAGTCGGATCTGATTGGGCTAAGGAAAAATAGTGATCCCTAGTCTTTAATGAAGTAATAATATAACTCAAGCAATTGACTAATAATAACTAAAACGAGGTCGTTTATTTCATTATGATGTCTACAAGGCCTTGTTTGGCGTGAGGCGGGTAAGGCGGCGCTCGGGTTTTATACCTATTACCCATTCCTATTGGATAAAGTTTTTCGGCATTTTAGCGCTTTTTGTTTGGGAAGCGATTGCCATATCATCGTTTTTCTTGGGTTATTATCAAAAAATGCGATTCCTGTCTCTTTTTTGCAATGAGATTAGCAATTCCCAGTTTGAGCAGTTTCGCCGATTTTAGGGTGTGGGGTATGCCTGTCGAGGAACGCCGTAAACCCATCCATGGGGGCTTGGCGGCAGCTCGAACGCCAAGGATGGCGTGTAGTAGGGCAATGCAGGGCAGAAAAATGCTCCTGCATTTTCTGCATTCATTACATCCATGTAACTCAGCAATTGCCGAGGAGCAAAAATCTGCCCTGCTGCCGACATCCTCGCCAAGCATACCCCACACCCTTTTTGATCTCCAAATTGGGAATTGCTGCAATGAGATCGATAAGGCGTTGAGTTTTAAAATAGCTCAATATCGTCGTTTGTGTCTGCGTTTTTGATGAGCGTGTCGGTGTTTTCGTAGATCACGGCTCTATTTCTTCCGTTTTCCTTAGCGTAATACAGTGCTTTGTCGGCGCGATCGAGTAGCGTTGTCGGCATACACATGCTGTCGATATGCGTAATGCCGATGCTGACCGTAATGCGTCCTACTGTCGGAAAGTTATGGTTGGCGACCGTTTCGCGAAATCGGTTAAACGTATGTTCGGCACCTTCCATATCGGTGAGGTTGAGAATGACGACGAATTCTTCGCCGCCGAAGCGAAATAAAAAATCGTTATAGCGAAAGCATTTTTCCATTAGTTGGCTGAAAATCAAGAGGACTTCGTCGCCGTATAGATGGCCGAAATCATCGTTGACTCGCTTGAAGTGATCGATGTCGAGCAAAGCAATCCAGGAGCTTTTTTGATGGCTTGTGTCGGTGACCGGGTGTTTCAAATAATGCTCGCAAACTTGTAAGAGACGAGTATCGAACGATTGGCGGTTAGGCAACTTGGTCAATACGTCGCGTTCCTTGCTGTCGTGCAATATAACTTGGTTTCTAAATATCGAAAGGAGTTGACGGAATAGTTCTATCGTTTGTCGGTCGAAAAGGCCGTCTAAGGCAATTGCGCGATCGGGGCCTTTCGTCTCTTTGATCGAGAGGTAGGCTTGGCGAAAACGCCCGTTGGCATCGGATATTTTCGGAATGACGCGTGATTCGTTGTCGAGGATGTTGATTAAGTCGTTATGATCGTTGCTTTCGTCACGAGTAAAATCCAATGGGAAGCGTCTCACCAATTGTTCGCAAGGTGTCACGGCTTCGCCGGTTTTCTTTCGGCTCCGGTTGTAAATCTCATAAGCCGCAGCTTTTTTCACACCGGGTATTTCAAGCAGAATGTCCAGAAATCGGTGTGTTAGCGTCTGATAATCGGGCTGCTCGGTTAGTGAAGCAGCCCAGGCAAAGACTTGTTCTACGGATAGGTTGATAGTCATCAAGCGCTTATTATACTCATCGGAGATCAAAATTCGGCGCCGGGGTGCCCGTCAAAGGACGCCGTGAACCCAGCACCTAAATTATCCAAGACAATTAACCATGGCCAATGGGCTATGGAATTTAGGTGCTGGGTAAATACGTCCATGTAGGCTCTAGCCAGCTCCATGCTGGCAAAGCCTTTGCCGAGCACCCCGGCGCCTCCTAAGGCACTGCCGAAATTTGAAGTGCGAAAGTTATATGACATTAAAATATAACTTTTTCGGATTTTAATGCGGCATAAATATCATCGATCGAGTCGGTTTCGCTATCGAATTCAATGTCGGCAGCTTCGTAATTCAAACCGACGCATAGAGCAATCAAGCCGGCATTATTAATGAGTTGAGCGAATTCGTCCGGTTCGTTGAACAGCGTTTCGACGACCGTTGCGGCATGACCGTTGTCGAATAGCTTTCTTTCCAACAAATAAGCCGTTTCATGTGCCTTATGGCCTTTTAGTAAAATGACGGTGGCTTTTTGGCCGAATCGTGCCGCGCGGTCTTCCGGTGAAACCGGTTGCAGATTGAATTCATCGGCATTATCGGTGATCATTCCTGCGCCGACCGTGACATTGCTTAGCCGGTCGATGACGATGAACGAGCCGGTGCCTTTGCTGCGTTTGTATGGGTCGAAGACGACCGGTGCGTTTAGGTTGACCGTGCATAGGCCGATTTCATTGAGATTGAGCTCGCTTGCATCGTGATGTTCCAGCGTGTTGACATCGACTCGGTGATGAATCATCGATATCGATCCCGAAGCGGTTCGCGTCGCGAGTTTGATAATGTATTGTCGGCCCGGTGTCAGAGCTTTTTCGGTCATCCAGACGATCATCGCTTTAAATTTGTCGGCGATGGTTGGCGATGCCGTTTGTTTGCTGATGATCATGTCGCCACGGCTGATGTCGATTTCATCCTCGAGCGTCAAGGTAACGGCCATCGGCGGGAAGACTTGTTCCAGTTCGCCGTCGTAAGTCACGATGGATTTAATTTTGCTGGATTTTCCTGAGGGAAGCGCAGTAATACGATCGCCTTTGTGGAAAACTCCGGATGCAACAGTGCCGCAGAAACCGCGGAAATCTAAATTGGGTCGATTGACGTATTGCACCGGGAAACGCGCGTCGCTGAAATTGCGATCGGAGGCGATTTCGATCGTGTTCAGTGTTTCCATCATCGGCTTGCCGGTATACCACGGCATGCTTTCGCTGGGGTTGACGACATTGTCTCCGTTCAGCGCCGAAATTGGAATGAAGCGTATATCTTGCAGATCCAAGGCTTTGACGAAATTCAGATAATCTTCTTTGATTTGATTGAATTTCTCTTCGCTGAATTCGATCAGATCCATTTTGTTGACAGCGACGATAATCCGTTTGATGCCGAGTAACGAAACGATGAAACTGTGACGTTTGGTTTGCGTTTGCACGCCATAGCGGGCATCGATCAAAATAATCGCCAAATCGCAGGTCGATGCGCCGGTCGCCATGTTGCGCGTGTATTGCTCGTGCCCCGGCGTGTCGGCGATAATGAATTTGCGTGTCGAGGTGGAAAAATAACGGTAAGCGACATCGATTGTGATGCCTTGTTCGCGTTCGGCCTGCAAGCCGTCGACCAACAAAGCTAAATCGATCTGTCCGGCGCCGGTGGTGCCTGATTTGACGCTGTCCGCTTTTACTGCGGCCAGTTGATCTTCGTAGATCATTTTTGAGTCGTGCAACAAGCGGCCGATAAGCGTGCTTTTGCCGTCATCGACATTGCCGCAGGTTAAAAAACGCAATAACTCCTTGCGTTCATGTTGAGCCAAATAGGCGTTGATATCGGTGCTGATGAGTTCTGATTGGTGGGACATGGGTTAGGTTCAAGGTTCAAGGTTCAAGGAATAAGGTTCAAGGAATAAGGTTCAAGGAATAAGGTTTGGGATGCGTGAGTTAAGCTGAGCGGGCTTTGATTAGGCCGGATATCATCATCGATATTTCTTGGGCTTCTTCTAGCCAACTTGATCCAGTTTGTTTGTGGATACAGCCGATTTCCATGCCAATATAAATTTGGGTGCGCAATTCGCCTGCTGAGCCTTTTGCATAATAAAAGAACTTTATAGCATCTTTGTTGGTGTTTCGTTCATAACCTTCGGCTATGTTGCAGGGTATGGATAACGCGCTACGGGTTATTTGGTCTTTAAAACCGAGGTCTGTGCATTCTTTGAGGTGCCGATAAACATTAACACACAACCTACACGCGCGTTTCCATACAACTAAATCTTCAAAGCTCATGGGTTTTAAGGGCAAGAGATAAGGTTGAGGATTCTTTCCCTTTCATCTTTCGTCTTTCTCCTTGCCTCTCAGAAATACCCTTCGCGCTTTTTTTGTTCCATCGAGCCGGCTTGGTCGAAGTCTATCAGCCGTCCTTGACGTTCGGAACTGGTGGTCAACAGCATTTCCTGAATGATTTCGGGTAGCGTCGTCGCGGTCGATTCGACTGCGCCGGTCAAGGGATAGCAGCCTAAGGTTCTAAATCGGACCCTTTTCATTTCGACTTTATCTTCAGGCCCTATCGGCATACGGTTGTCATCGACCATGATCAGCATGCCGTCTTTGTTGACGACAGGGCGTTCCTTGGCGAAATAGAGCGGTACGATCGGGATGTTTTCAAGATGAATGTATTGCCAGATATCGAGTTCGGTCCAGTTCGACAACGGAAAGACGCGGATGCTTTCGCCTTTGTCGATTCTGCCGTTATAAATGTTCCAAAGCTCGGGTCTTTGATTTTTGGGATCCCAACTATGGTTCTTGTCGCGGAACGAATAGACGCGTTCCTTGGCACGGGATTTTTCTTCGTCGCGACGAGCGCCGCCGAATGCCGCGTCAAACTTATATTTATTGAGTGCTTGTTTGAGCGAATCGGTTTTCATCACTTCGGTGTGCTTCTTGCTGCCGTGTGTGAAAGGTCCGATGCCTTGTTCGACGCCATCCTGATTGATGTGAACCAGTAATTCCAGGCCTAAATCTTTCGCTAATTTGTCGCGAAACTCGATCATTTCCCGGAATTTCCAGGTAGTGTCGATATGCATCAATGGAAACGGAGGCTTGCCGGGATAAAAGGCTTTCAAAGCCAATTGCAGCATGACGGCCGAATCCTTGCCGATCGAATACAGCATGACGGGGCGTTCGAATTCGGCCGCCACTTCACGGATAATGTGAATACTTTCGGCTTCGAGCTGCTTGAGGTGGGTGAGTTTATAGTCAGTCATCAATGATCCGTTATTTATATTTCACGGTTTAACCGTGAAGAGCCAATGCGAAAATAGTTTACATTTTAAGTTGAAAGCGGGCAATTTGCCATAGCGGCTGTGAATTTAGAAAAATGCCGATGGGTTGTTTCTGCTTCTTAATACCATTTAATGGCAGTGTTTCCTTATGCTAAAAAATTGACTCACCTTTTATTCATTTACAGTTTTTCGATCGAAAAGTCGTCGTTATTTATTGGCTCTATGATCGATGATTTCATCTACAACCGATGGGTCTGCCAGCGTGGAGGTATCGCCTAGGCTGTCGATTTCGTTCGAGGCGACTTTTCTTAAAATACGCCGCATGATTTTTCCTGAGCGCGTTTTCGGAAGGCCCGGTGCCCATTGAATGATATCGGGGTGGGCGATGGCTCCGATTTCTTTTCTAACCAGATCGACCAATTCCTGCTTGAGAGCTTCGCTTGCGTGAACGCCGGAATTGAGCGTGACATAAGCATAAATGCCCTGGCCCTTGATAGGATGCGGGTAGCCCACCACGGCGGCTTCGGCGACGTCTTCATGCAAGACCAGCGCACTTTCGACTTCTGCGGTCCCCATGCGATGGCCCGAAACATTGATTACATCATCGACGCGGCCGGTGATCCAGTAATAACCGTCCCTGTCGCGGCGAGCGCCGTCGCCGGCAAAATAATAGCCCGGAAAATTTTTAAAATAGGTGTCGATAAAACGGTTGTGATCGCCGTAAATACTTCTGGCCTGACCCGGCCACGGGCGGCTCAATACTAGAACCCCCTCAGCTTCGCCTTCGAGTACATTACCGGCATTGTCGAGAATTTCCGGTTTAACGCCGAAGAACGGCAGTGTCGCCGAGCCCGGTTTCAATGCTATGGCGCCGGGCAGCGGCGTGATCAAAATGCCCCCGGTTTCGGTTTGCCACCAAGTATCCATGATAGGGCAGCGTTCGTTGCCGACGATGTGATAATACCATTCCCACGCTTCGGGGTTGATCGGTTCGCCGACCGTGCCGAGGATTCTTAAACTGCTGCGGTCGGTGCGATTGACAAAGTCGTTGCCTTGCGCCATCAAGGCGCGAATTGCAGTTGGCGCGGTATAAAAAATATTGACTTGGTGTTTATCGACGATGCGCCAAAATCGGTCGGGCTCGGGGTAGGTCGGAATACCTTCGAACATCAAAGTCGTTGCGCCGTTGCAGAGCGGTCCGTAAATGATGTAAGAATGGCCGGTGACCCAGCCGATATCGGCGGTGCACCAATAAATATCGCCGTCGTGATAATCGAATACATATTTATGCGTCATCGCGGCGAATAATAAATATCCGCCCGTGGTGTGCAGCAGGCCCTTCGGTTTACCGGTAGAACCCGATGTGTAAAGAATGAATAACGGGTCTTCGGCGGATAGGGTCTCGGGCGGGCAGTTGTCCGATGCGGTTTTCATCGCTTCGTGATACCAAATATCGCGTTTCGGCGTCCACGGAATATCATTTCCGGTGTTTTTGATGACGATGACAGTTTTGACATTCGGGCAGTGTGAAATCGCCTGGTCGACACTGGTTTTGAGCGGTATCTTTTTGCCGCCGCGAAGCCCTTCATCGGCGCAGATAACAGTGTGGCAGTCGGCGTCTTGTATGCGGTCGCGTAAAGAGTCGGCCGAAAAACCGCCGAACACGATGGAGTGGACTGCGCCGATTCGGGCACAGGCCAGGGTGGCGACGGCCGCTTCGACGATCATCGGCAGGTAAATACAGACTCGGTCGCCTTTTTTGACGCCTTGGCTTTTTAGAACATTGGCGAATTTGCAAACTTCTCGGTGCAATTCACGGTAACTGACTTTTTTGTCTTGAGCGGGATCGTCGCTTTCCCAGATAATCGCAGTTTGGTCGCCTCGTGTGGCTAAATGCCGGTCCAAGCAATTGTAGCTGACATTGAGTTCGCCGCCTTCGAACCAGCGGATGTAGCCTTTCGAATAGTCGTAATCCATGACTTTATCCCAAGGCTTGAACCAGTCGAGAAATTGTTCGGCTTGTTCGGCCCAAAAGGATTCCGGTTCATCGATCGATTGTCGATAAAGTGTTTTATAGCGTTCCGGTGTAATGTGAGCTCGGGCTGACAGTTCGGGATCGACAGGATAGGTTTTCACTTCAGTCATGATGAGTCCTTATGTTTTTTTGTTTACCGATTTACCGCCCCGTATCAGGTAACGCTTCCGGAAGACGCCGTGAACCCAGTACCTAAATTATCCAGGATAGTTAACTATGGCCAATGGGCTATGGAATTTAGGTGCTGGGTGAATACGTCCGTGTAGGCTTGAGCGCGGCATCCATGCCGCACACACTTCTTTCAGCGTCACCTGATATACTTCGCGCGGTCATGTTTTCGGCTTTTATGGCAATGCTATTTTGTTCGGTAGCAAGGCGCGAAAACAGGCGCATAGCAAGCTATGTAACTGTTTTCGCAAGCTTCCGCTCCTGCTCACGCCCCTTACCTACATCCATGTAGGTAACGCCGCTATCGGACAAAAGAGCGCGTTAGAAAGCCGCAAATGTGACCGTGCGAAGTATACATAAAGATAAAACAGGGTAGTCGTTTTAAATACAAGAGGCATCAAGGTCGGCAGCGGGGCAAATAGCGGTCATTGTTGATAAATGCCCGGGTTGCCAATGGCTGATGGCCCAGTCCAATATTTCGGATAAAGACGCATCGGCCAGTTCTTGCGGCGGCGCTTGCTTCAGTAATTCCAGCAAACTAAATATAACACGCGACGGATGGTCGGTAGCAACAGGCCGAGCGAACGATTGCTTGCTGAGTTTGATGCCGTGCGAGTCGGTAATTAACGGAACATGCATATAGCTCGGTTGCGTAAAGCCCAGTTTTTGTTGCAGATAGATCTGTTTGATCGTGGGGTCCAGTAGGTCGACACCGCGAACGATATCGGTAACGCCTTGTAGATGATCGTCGATGACGACCGTGAATTGATAGGAAAAGATCGCATCTTTTCTTCTTAAGATAAAGTCGCCGTGTTGGGTGGCAAGATCTTCGGACTGCGTGCCCTGCAAGCGATCGTTGAATGTCGAATGGATAGTCTCCACCCTAATGCGAACGGCATGAGGCGACTTTTCCGGAAAAGTTCGGTGTCGGCACAATCCGGGATAAATTGCGGAATGTTTTATCTCTGCGAGCGATTTACGGCTGCACAGGCACGGATAAAGCAATTCTTGGTCTTTTAATAGATCGAGGTAGTAGCGGTAGTGTTCAAGATGGCGGCTTTGGTAATAAACATCGCCGTTCCAGGTTAGACCGAATGTTTCCAGTGTCTTGAGAATCGAGTCGGCGGCACCTGCGACATTGCGCGGCGTATCGATGTCGTCGATTCTAACCAGCCATTGTCCTTCTTGATTTCGAGCGTCGAGAAAGCTTGCCAAGGCTGCATAAAGAGAGCCAAGATGAAGCGGGCCGGAAGGCGAAGGTGCGAACCGGCCGATATAGCGGGTGAGAACGGGGAAAGCCGGGGTTATCCCATTTGCTTTTCCCGAATTTCGTCGAGTGTTTTACAATCGATGCACATCGTTGCGGTAGGACGGGCCTCCAGTCGGCGGATGCCGATTTCAATGCCGCAAGACTCGCAATAACCGTAATCGCCCGATTCAATATCCTTTAACGCCTGATCGATTTTTCTAATCAGCTTGCGTTCGCGGTCGCGGGTCCTCAATTCCAGGCTAAACTCGGACTCTTGCGTGGCTCTATCATTAGGGTCGGGGAAATTTGCGGCATCGTCTTGCATATGATGCACAGTCCGATCCACTTCCTCCATTAGATTGGCTTTCCATTTTCGCAGAATGCTTTCGAAATGACGAAGCTGGGCTTCGTTCATATACTCTTCGCCCTCTTTTTCTTGATAAGGTTTAAAACTGAAAGGTGAGGAATCAGTTTTATTACTATCGCTCATCCGTTAACTCCCGGGAAGATTCAATTAAAAAACTGCGCATTTTTATCAGAACGGGAAGCGCATAGCAAGAATTATTGATATTATTTGTCGGTTTGTAATAAACCAAGAAAAAATGAATAAACAACCGGCGGATCGAACTGAAACAATTAGCGCTTTTTATGTCATGGCAATTTTAGATCGTGCCAAGGAATTAGAACGGCAGGGCAGGGATGTCATTCATATGGAGATTGGCGAGCCTGATTTTTTGGCGCCGCGAACCATCACCGATGCATCGATTGCTTATCTTGAGGCGGGGAATGTCAAATACACGCCTGCGGCCGGACTTTCAGAGCTTCGGACAAGGATTGCAAAATTTTATCGCGATCGCTACGGCGTGACTGTCGATGACGGGCGAATTTTTATTACGCCGGGGGCGTCGGGCGCCTTTTTGCTGGCCTTGGGCGCGAGTCTCAATGCCGGCGAAAAAGTGCTGATGTCCGATCCTTGTTATCCGTGCAATAGTAATTTCGTGAAGTTTTTGGGGGGGCGAGCGCAAACGATTCCGGTCGATGCGTGCAGCGATTTTCAATTGAATTCGGCGTTGATCGAAAAACATTGGTCGAGCGACTGCAAAGGCGCGGTTATTGCCTCGCCGTCGAATCCGACCGGTACCGTGATTGCTCCGGATATTTTGCGGCAAGCGATCGAGACGGTCGATGAGCGTAACGGCGTGTTTTATTCCGATGAAATTTATCACGGTCTGGTTTACGACGGAAACGATGCCGTTAGCGCATTACAGTACAGTCCGGATGTTTTTGTGATTAACAGTTTTTCGAAATATTTCGGCATGACCGGTTGGCGGGTCGGCTGGTTGATCGTGCCTGAAGTTTATGCAGAGGTAGTCGAAAAGCTTGCGCAAAATATTTTTATCGCGACGGCCAGTCATTCGCAATATGCGGCATTGGCGGCATTTGAAACCGCGACTTTGGAAAAATTGGAAAAGCGCCGATTAGAGTTTCAAAAAAGAAGAGATTTTCTCTACGGACGGTTACACGATTTGGGATTTAAACTCCCGGCCAAGCCGGACGGCGCATTTTATATATATGCCGATTGTTCGCGTTTTACCGACGACAGTTACCGTTTCGCGTTGGATTTACTCGAATCCGAAGGCGTTGCGGTGACGCCAGGCAAGGATTTTGGTGTTAACCAAGCCGAGCGTTTCATACGCTTTGCTTATACTACGTCGATTGAAAGAATGGGCGAAGCGATGGCGCGTTTGGCACGTTTTATTGGGGAAAGGTGAAAGGTTTAAGGTTTAAGGTTTAAGGTTTAAGGTTTAAGGTTCAAGGGGAAAGAGGAAAGAGGAAAGAGGAAAGAGGAAAGAGGGGGCGCCAACTCAAGGAAAAAACGTGTCCCCCCGCCATGGACTGGCGAAATCCTTTAGCCGTAGGATGGGTAGCAGCGAAGCGGAAACCCATCGCTTTGTTTGAGCGCAGGTACGGTTGCGGTAACGCCGACATCAACCAACCCTGCGATTTGTCACAATGGCGCTCATGACCTTCCTGCCAATAGCGATTTAGCTGCGGCGGAGAGCGATGTTTAGGATTCGGTCATAAGTACTTCCCTATTTTTAATGCACGGTAAGCAGGTTCGGTTGCTCGATTGACAGGTGTCGGCGGCAGGGAAAGCCGCCGTCAAGCCTACACGGACGTATTCACGGCGTCCTGTCAAGCGAGTTACCGAACCCGCTACAAAACTCATAGCTCCAGGAAGTTATTTTTCACGAAATCCTTACTCCCTTTTGATCGAAAAACCGTCGAAGAATAAAAGGTATGGGATGTGTCTATCAAGGACCGCCGTAAACCCATCCATGGGGCTTGACGGCAGCGATCGAACGCCAGGGATGGCGTGAATGCGGATTTTGCATGGAGCAAAAATCTGCCCTGCTGCCGACATCCTCGCTAGCCACACCCCATACCTTCATAAAGGTAACCATTTTTTGAGTATAAAGGGAGTAGCTTGATGCGTATAGGTTTATAACCCCGTCCGAAACGTTTCACCCTAGCCGAAGCAAGTCGAAACGTTGGAGACGAGTTAATTAACCCGTCTCGCAGAAGTGCTTTTTCCTGGGTCAAAGATTCTTAACTTTCTCCAGCACCGTTTGTGCATGGCCTTCGGGGTTGACTCCGTATTCGACATCGGCCAAATTGCCTTGCTTATCGATAATGAATGTCGATCTGAAAATCGCCATGCTCTTGACGCCGTTTTTTTCTCTTTCGCGCCAGACGCCGTAACTTTCGCAGAGTTCTCCGTTGGTGTCGGCCAGTAAATCGACCTTGAGACCGAATTTGTCGATAAATGCTCGATGGCTTTCGCAGTTATCCTTGCTGACGCCGATGACGACCGTATCGTATTCGGCGAATTCCGATGCCTTTTGAGTAAATTCATTGGCTTCTATCGTGCAGCCGGGTGTATCGTCCTTAGGGTAAAAATAAAGGACCACGTTCTTTTTGCCGAGATAATCGGACAGGCTGACGGGCTGATCGTACTGATTAACCGATTGGAAATCCGGTGCTTTTTGCTGTGCTTCTAACATGAGTTACCCCTGAATTTATGTTTGGTGGAATATATACCTTTCGCACTTCAAATTTCGGCAGTGCCCGAGGAGGCGCCGGGGTGCTCGGTCGATTTTTGCTCCTCGGCAATTGCTCCTGCATTGCCCTAATACACGCCATCCGTGGCGTAATGCAAAATCGACATTCACGCCATCCATGGCGCTCGCAAAGGCTTTGCCAGCATGGAGCTGGCATAGAGCCTATATGGACGTATTCACCCAGCACCTAAATTCCATAGTCCATTGGCTATGGTTAGCTATCTTAAATAATTTAGGTGCTGGGTTCACGGCGTCCTTTGACGGACACCCCGGCGCCGAATTTCGATCTACGATGGGTATACTTCGCGTACTGTAAGCAATACGTTTCGCGCGGATTAAGCGCCCAACTAGGATGCGCAGTGGCATCCTACGACTGATGATACTCGATAATCCGGTCAACTTCGCTTTTCGAACCCAGAATTAACGGAACGCGTTGATGCAGGCCCTTCGGTTGAACGTCGAGCATGCGCTCCCGGCCTGTTGAACAGGCGCCGCCGGCTTGTTCGACGATAAAGGCGACCGGATTGGCTTCATACATCAAGCGCAATCTACCTGGCTTAGCAGGATCGCGCAAATCATAGGGATATAAAAATACGCCTCCTCGGGTTAAAATCCGGAAAACTTCGGCCACCAAGGATGCTACCCAGCGCATGTTGAAGCTTTTGCCGCGCGGGCCATTTTCGCCTGCCACGCATTCGTCGATATAACGCTTGACCGGCGCTTCCCAAAACTGTTGGTTCGACATATTGATAGCGAATTCGGAGGTTTCGCTTGGAATGGTCATATTGGGATGCGTCAGAATGAACTCGCCGATGTCCTGATCAAGCGTAAAACCGTTGACGCCATGACCGGTCGTCAAGATCATCATCGTCGACGGGCCGTACAGCACAAAGCCAGCGCAGACTTGTTCGCCGCCTTTTTGTAAAAAGTCTTTGAGTTGCGGTTCATCGGTTCCGTTATAGCGCAAAATGGAAAAAATGGTTCCGACGGTCAAATTGACGTCGATGTTGGAAGATCCGTCCAGCGGATCGAATAGCGCTAGGTATTTACCGCGCGGATAATGATCGGGAATTCGGATGATGTCGTCGACTTCCTCTGAAGCCATGCCTGATAGGTGCCCCGTCCAGATTAGCGAATCCACCATGATATCGTTGGTGATGATGTCCAGTTTTTTCTGTACCTCGCCCTGAATGTTTTCCGAATCCGCGCTGCCCAGAACGCCGATTAAGTCTCCTCGATTAACCATGTGAGATATCTGTTTGCAAGCTTTGACGATGTCGTTCAGTAATAATGTAAACGTTCCTGAAACGCCAGGAAATTCGCGTTGTTGCTCGATGATGAACCGGGTTAGGGTAACATTTTTGGTCATATTCTTTTGGTCTCTATTTGAGTAGGGTTAAAGCCCGTAAGGATTTCGTGATATCTTTCGTAAATTAAAATTCGGCAATGGGGTGCCTTTCAAGGGACGCCATGTATCCGTCCCACTGCCGACATCCTCGCCAAGCATAGCCCACATTCTTTTGGATACCCAAATTGGAAATTGCAGAAACAACTGCTAATCCAAGGCTTCGAGCCAGGCGGTTTGGTAAGGATACAAAATCAACTCGGCAGTGTTTTTGTTGATGGCGGTGCGCTCGATCAAATCTCGCCACAATCCCGACCCTTCGGGGCGGGGATGATTAGGCAATGTCATGGTTTGTCGTTGCGGCGTAATATTGCTTACGACCAGGATGCGTTGGCGATGATCCGGGCTAGTGCGCCAAAATGAAAACAAGGCTGGGCTGGCGCTTAGCGTTTCCTGAGCCGAGTCCGGATGAAAGGCGGCTTGCCTTCTTCGAATGCTGAGTAACCGTTTGAATTCATGAAATATAATCGCATTTGGGCTATGAGGGTTATTTAACAAGTCCATCAATTCGCTATATTCCCATTTATGTCGGTTGATCGATCGCGTTTTGCCCGATTGCTCGACGCCATGATAATCATTAGCGGTTGCGATCAGGCTATTGATGTAAATGGCCGGAATCCCCTGCAACGATATCATGATGGTATGCGCGCATATAAATCGTTGGATCTGCCATTGATCGAGGCCCAAAGACGTACCTTTAAGGGCGTCGAACAACGCGATATTGATTTCGTAAGGTGCGGGACGCCCGTCCAAACCGGTGCGCGTGCTGACATAACCGCCGTATTCGTGCATCGCATCGACCAAAACCTTGACTTCCTGCTCAGGCAATATGCCTTCCGCCGGACGCAGGCCAATGCCATCGTGAGATGCAATAAAATTCAAATAGGTGCAATTTTTTTGCGGACGTGGCATATCCTTGGCCCAACGGGTCAAGTAATCCGAGTTACCCTGGTACAGAGCATGCAATAATAGCGGCGGTAGCGTGAATTGATAAACCATGTGTGCTTCGTCGCTGTTGCCGAAATAGCTTAGGTTTTCGCCGTTCGGTACATTGGTTTCGGTGATAAGAACCGTGTCGGGCGCAATAAGGTCGACAATGTCGCGTAATAATTTGACGACTTCGTGCGTTTCGCGCAAGTTGATACAGCGGGTGTCCAATTTTTTCCACAGAAATGCGACCGCATCCAGTCGAATAAATCGAGAACCTTTTTCGATATACAGCAGTAAAATGTCGATAAACTCGAACAGCACGTCGGGATTAGCGAAGTTGACGTCAATTTGGTCTTCGCCGAATGTCGCCCAAACATAGCGTACGCCTTGGTGGGTATGCGCGGGTACTAGTACCGGCGTGCTGCGCGGGCGTACGACCGAACTTACATCGGTATTTTCCGGCAATTCGATAAAATAATCGCAGGCCGGTTTTTTATGACTCAGATAATCGATAAACCAAAGATTTTCGCGGGAAACATGATTGATCACCAAGTCGGTCATTAAGCTAAAGTCTTGCGCAATACGCTCGATGTCGCGCCAGTCGCCTAATTGCGGATCGACCGTTTTGTAGTCGATCACTGCAAAGCCGTCGTCGGAGCTGAACGGAAAATAAGGCAAAACATGAATGCTATTGATGCAATCTTTTAGATGAAGTAATGAAAATTCGTAGAGCGTCGCTAAGGGTTTGGCGTCGGTTTGCCGGATGTTATCGCCGTAGGTGATCAGAATGACATCCTGCTCGTTCCAATATTCGGGAAGAGGTTGTGCCTTCGGGACCGAAAAATGCTGCATACGGTCGAGTAAGCGGTTCATTAAGTCTTTCGTACGCTCTTCGCCGTAAAGAAATATTAGTCGTGATTCCGCGCGTTGCGTGAACCAAAAAGGGAATTCTTGAATAATGGATTGAGATTTTGCCACGCTTTCACCTGTTTCAGTTAACTATCTTTTCCGTCTCTGAGGGACGGGTTGTTTAACCCGTCCCTCCAAATCGAATATGCGGTTCCGATTTTAAGCAAGTTTAAAAATCATTGTTGCTTATATACCTTTCGTACTTCAAATTTTGGCAAAGCTTAAGGAGGTGCCGGGGTGCTCGGCAAAGGCTTTGCCAGCATGGATGCTGGCATAGAGCCTACATGGAGGTATTCACGGCGTCCTTTGACGGGCTCCCCGGTGCCGAATTTTGATCCACGATGGGTATAATCTACTAAGCAGTATTCATGCCTGCGACCGAACAAATAAAATGGTTACTTATTCGCACTAAAATTGTGCGTTAATAGTTATCGTGCTCTATTTTAGGGATATGATAAATAAAATTCCGGTCGTATCGATGTCAATAGGTTTTCTGCGCTCGGTAATATTCACGTTTCATCGATTTAGCGCCGGCTCATTTTATTGAACATTGATGGTATCCACGCATTTATTGTTTAGGGACGAGCATGAAATAACTTCGACAACTGTTGGGAGGGGGGGGCGGTGGCTCGATTGACAGGCGTCGGCGGCGATGTATACCTTTCGCACTTCAAATTTCGGCGATGCTTAAGGAGGCGCCGGGGTGCTCGGCAAAGGCTTTGCCAGCATGGATGCTGGCATAGAGCCTACATGGACGTATTCACGGCGTCCTTTGACGGGCACCCCGGTGCCGAATTTTGATCTACGATGGGTATATTTCAATAGGTTATCTATAGACTTCGAGTAACCTTTAAGGAGTGCAAAAATGTTTTGCAAAGGCATAGCAAGTTATCGAATTAACTTCTTATTCTTAATGGTCTTCATGGTGAAATGCTTTTTCTAGGGTTGACAATGCTTCACTTTCAAGAGCGCATTCCGTACAATCAATATTAGCATTTAATTATAGAATGACTCATTGCTTCGGAGACTCGCCATGATTTTTAGACAACTTTTTGAACCCGATACCTTTACCTACAGCTATCTGCTGGCTTGTGAACGTACCCGAAAAGCTATTATTATCGATTCGGTCGAAAGCGAAGCCGATATGTACATGGAATTATTAGACGATTTGGATTTGACGCTGATCAATACTCTGGAAACACACGTTCATGCCGACCACATTACCGCGGCCGGCTTGTTGAGAGACAGGCTGGGCAGCAAAAGCATCGTGCATCGCGATGCCGGAGCAATATGCGCCGATTTGCTCGTTACCGACGGTGTGGAACTGCAGGTCGGCGACATCGAAATCAAGGTCCTACATACGCCCGGCCATACTTCCGGTTGCGTCAGTTATGTGATCGGCGACCGGGTCTTTACCGGCGATGCCTTGCTTATCAACGGCTGCGGGCGCACGGATTTTCAGGAAGGCGACGCCGGGACCCTGTACGACAGTATTACTAAAAAACTGTTTTCGCTACCGCCCGACACGCTGGTATTTCCCGCTCATGATTACAACGGTAAAACCGTTTCGACGATACGTCAGGAAATCGATTCGAACGCCCGGCTCGGCGCAGGTAAAAGCAAGGCCGAATTCATCACTATCATGCATAATCTGGATTTACCGTACCCTAAGTATATCGATGAAGCGCTGCCGGCCAATCAAGCCTGCGGTCAACCGGGCCGGGATACTTTGATTCGGCAGGGCTAATCATGTATTTGTTGATCGCGCTGGCGACACTGATCGGTATTCTGCTCGGTTTGTTGGGCGGCGGCGGTTCGATTCTGACCGTACCGGTGCTGGTTTATGTAGTCGATTTATCGGCTAAAGATGCGATCGTCACTTCTTTGGTCGTGGTCGGTTTGACCAGCATCATTGCAGTAATCAATCATGCGAGGCATGGCTTCGTGTGCTGGAAAACCGGTTTCACGTTCGGTGCGGCCGGTATGGCCGGCGCTTTTTTGGGCGGGCGCAGTTCCGCTTTTATTCCCGGTCCGATTTTATTGGTGCTGTTTGCTGTCGTGATGATTACGGCTTCGTTTTCAATGTTAAGGGGAAAACGGGGGGCATCTGAAGTCGCCGTAGAGGAGACCGATACTTCGAAAAATCTTTGTACGATTCATTTGCCGGTCATGGCGATTTTATTCGACGGTTTTTTGGTTGGATTCGTGACGGGCTTGGTCGGTGTCGGCGGCGGCTTTTTGCTGGTTCCGGCGCTGAATTTTTTGGCAGGTCTGCCGATGCACGCCGCTATCGGTACTTCTTTGTTCATCATCGTGCTGCAAGCCGGCGCCGCGTTGGCAGGTCATGCCGATCACATGCATATCGATATAGAATTAACAGCTTTGGTCGCAGGTTTTGCAATACTAGGTAGCCTAATCGGAAGTTTTGCCTCAAGCAAAATCGACAGCCGATATCTAAAACCGGCCTTCGGCTTGTTCGTTTTGGGGTTGGGCAGTTTTATCCTCTATCGTGAAACGGATATGGCCATGATTGAGCAAATCCGCCAGTTAGCTCAAAAACATCAGGATTTTTTATTCGGCGGCTTGGCAATGATAGCAATTATGCTTTTCTACCGGCTTTGGCTTTTTTTACATTCATTTCGAAGTAACAAATCTACTTAAAGCGATGACAAAATTACTGATTGCCGGTTACGGCGACATCGGCGCTAGGCTTGCCTCGATTCTTGATAGCAATCTTTATCAGGTTTTCGGCCTTAAAAGAAATCCGCCTATGAGGAATGATGGCGGAACGCGTTTTATCAAAGCCGACCTGACACGGCCTAAGGATCTCGAACGGATCGATTGCGATTTTGACCAAGTGCTCTACTTACCAACGCCCGGCGGACGCGATGCCGAAGCCTATCGTGCCGTTTTCGATACGGCATTGAACAATCTGATACAACGATTTAAAGCCGACGGCCGCATGCCGCAATGGTTTTTTGTTTCATCCACCGGCGTTTACGGGCAAACAGCGGGTGAATGGGTGGATGAATCTTCGGATGCCCAACCGAATACCGTAACTGGGCAAATCATCCGTAAGGCCGAGCAAACGCTGTTGGAGCATGATCCTGGCGCGGTCGTCGTTCGGTTTTCCGGTATTTACGGGCCGGGCAGAGAACGCCTTTTACAAATGGCGTCGCGGCAAGCCGCCATTCAAGTCGACCCGCCTTATTACACGAACCGAATTCACCAAGACGATTGCGCGGCTGTGTTGGCTTTTTTAATGAAAAAGCATATCGAAGGAGGGCATCTGGACAATTTTTATTTGGCCAGCGACGACAATCCCGCGCCGATGTGGGACGTGATTTTATGGCTCGCTCAACAAATGAACAGCCAACCGCCGATCGCAAAACCTGCCGATAATGTTCCGGATCAAAACAAACGATGTCGGAATAGTCGCTTGAAGACCTTGGGGTTTCGGTTTAAATACCCGACTTATCGGGAGGGTTATGGGGAGATGTTTAATTTAGGTTAAAGAGGAAAGAAGAAAGGGGAAGGATGAAAGAGGCAGTAGGATGGGTAGGAGCGAAGCGGAAACCCATCATGGAGACCCCGCAAACGGCAGGAAACTATTGCGGCTGGATTTATAAAATCCGTTCGGCGAGAGATTCGGTGGTGGGGTTGAAACGATGGGTTTCGGCTTCCGCCTCTACCCATCCTACGTAAGCTATGTGTTGAATTTTAGGTCAATCGATGCGATCCAGCGGCGGAATATAATAATGCATGGCCGCTTTTATGGGACCTAACGTGTTGAAGAATTTTTCCATGGTGTTGGGTGCCCGGTAAACCGTTCAGTCTAAATATTTTCATGCGTGATCTTTATCAAGCACAGCCATGGCTTCCCGGGCAATTTGCAATTCTTCGTCAGTTTTAATGACTAGAATACGGGTTCGACTTTCGGCAAGCCCGATTTCGGCGATAGCTCCGGTCACGTCGCTATTGGCCGCTTCATCAATGGCGATGCCGAGACGCGACAGGCCTTCGCAGGCTAAACGGCGCACTTCGGCCGCGTTTTCGCCGACGCCGCCGGTAAAAACCAGAGCGTCGACTTCGCCGAGTACCGCGTAGTAAGCGCCGATATATTTCTTGATTCGATAGCAATACAGATCGAGAGCCAAGCGGGCTCGTTCATCGCCTGCATTTGTTTGTTCGAGCACGGTTCTTAAGTCGTTGGTACCACATAAGCCTTTTAATCCGGATTCGCGGTTCAATGCCCGGTCGATTGCGTCCGTGTCGGTATTTTCGGTTTGTTCGACAAATAGCGGTATTGCCGGGTCCAAATCGCCGCTACGCGTGCCCATTACCAAACCTTCCAGCGGCGTAAACCCCATCGACGTATCGACGGAGCGGCCGTTTGCAATCGCTGTTGCGCTCGCGCCATTGCCCAAATGCAAAGTAATCAGATGGCTGCGATCGAAAGGTTTACCGATAAATTCGGCGGCCCGTCTCGCCACATAATGATGAGAGGTGCCGTGAAAACCGAATCGGCGTATGCCGTAATCGCTATACCAAGTTTCCGGAATCGCATAACGATAGGCGTGGGGCGGCATCGTTTGGTGAAATGCCGTATCGAATACCGCCACCTGTGGTACGCCCGGGAAATGAGCCAAGCAACTCTCGATGCCAAGCAAGTTAACCGGATTATGCAGCGGCGCTATTCGGCAGAGTGCGCGCATCGACGCTATCGTATCGTCATCGACCAAGGCAGGGCCGGAGAACCGATCGCCGCCATGCACGACGCGGTGGCCTATTGCATCGACCGAGCAATTTTCGCCCAAAATCTCGAAGACTGCCTTGAAGGCTTGGTGATGATCGGCAGCGATGACCGACTGCTTGATTTCATTTAAACGACCCGAATCGTCGGCTCTATGAATGATCCTGCTTTCCTGTTCTCCGATGCGTTCCAGCAAGCCGTCTGCCAGTACCTGCTCTTGCGGCAGAGCAATCAATCGATACTTGATTGAGGAACTGCCGCTGTTGATCACGAGAATGTTGCCGTTTGGTATTGTCATATCCTTAAAATGATTTTGGTAAACGCTGTTTTACAAATAAAAACCTGATTAGCAAGTTTCTTCAGCTAAAGCCCAAAAACCAGCATATCCCTAGCAGGACGGGGTTTGCAACCCCGTCCTAAACGTTTTGACTTTGGCCGAAGTTAGCCGAAATGTTTAGGGCAAACCGAAACGTTGGGGACGGGTTAAATAACCCGTCCCGCAGAAGTGGCTACGACTGGCCACTGCTCGGACAATTGGCTTCAGCAAGCTGAAGCATCTTGCTAATCAGGTTTGTCATTACCCTAAAAAGAGCTGTTGAGAGCCCCTTCGGCTACGCTCAGGAGAGCCTTGTCGAAGGGTGAACGGTAGTTTGAGGCTTCACCAGTCCGGTGAAAGTATTGTGGACCCTTCATGCTTCGACTTGGCTCAGCACGAACGGTCTACAACATAGGCCAACTGCTCTTTTCAGGATTACTGTTAAAACGGCCATTGCCAACCGGTGATTTCGGGTTTATCGGTGCCGTGTTGATGCGCATAACGAAGATTCTCGATGATTTCGTTTTTCATGAGCTCCTTGAGATGGGCCGCCCTGATTTGCAATTTCGGAACCCGGTCGATGACATCGATGACTAGATTGAAGCGATCGACTTCGTTCAGAATCGCAAGCTCCATGGGTGTATTGATATTGCCGCGTTCTTTATAGCCCCGCACATGCAGATTTTCATGATTCTTGAAGCGATAGGCCAATTTGTGAATCAACCAGGGATAGCCGTGGAAATTGAAAATGACCGGTTTGTCGACCGTGAATAGGCTATCGAATTCGCGATGACTTAAACCGTGAGGATGTTCGGTGTTCGGTTGCAGTTTGAATAAATCGACCACATTGACAAAACGGACTTTCAAATCCGGTAGATGCTCACGCAGAATGGCCGTTGCGGCCAGCGCTTCCAAGGTTGCGACATCGCCGCAGCAAGCCATGACTACGTCCGGGTCTTGACCTTGGTCGTTACTGGCGCGTTCCCAAAGTCCGACACCCTTGGTGCAATGCACAATCGCTTCTTCGATCGTCAAAAACTGAAGATGTTTTTGCTTGTCCGCGACTATGACGTTGATATAGTCGGTCGAACGCAGGCAATGATCGGCAACCGAAAGCAGGGTGTTCGCATCGGGCGGCAAATAGACGCGGGTCACCGATGGGCTTTTGTTCGTGACCAGATCGATAAAGCCGGGGTCTTGGTGCGAGAAGCCGTTATGATCCTGACGCCAGACGGTCGAGGACAACAAGATATTTTGCGAAGATACTTTCGCTCGCCATGGCACATGGTTTTTACTAGTGTCGAGCCATTTTGCATGTTGGTTGAACATCGAATCGACGACGTGGGCGAAGGCTTCGTAGGTATGAAAAAAGCCGTGCCGGCCGGTCAGCAAGTAGCCTTCGAGCCAGCCGACCAGGGTATGTTCGGAGAGCATTTCCATGACGCGCCCGTCCCGGCTCAATTCGCCGCCGTCTTCGTCTTCGGGTAAAAAATCCGCCATCCAGGTCTTTTTGGACGCTCCATAGACCGCTTGCAAGCGGTTCGATGCGGTTTCGTCCGGACCGAAAATCCGGAAATTTGTCATGTTGTTCTTTAGAACGTCCCGTAAAAATTCGCCCAGCGGCTTGGTGTTTTCATGTTCGGCTTGGCCGAGCCGGTTGACTTCGACCGCATAGTCTCGAAAATCGGGTAATTTGAGCGCCTTGCGCAATAAGCCGCCGTTGGCGTGAAGATTGGCGCTCATTCGGCGCTGGCCTTGTGGAGAAAGTTCTCTGAGTTCTTCCGCTAGGCGGCCGTTGTCGTCGAATAGCTCTTCCGGTCGATAGCTTTGCAGCCATTCCTCCAGTAAGCGCAAGCCGGACGAACTGGTGCCAGCGTCGGCAAAGGGCACTTGATGAGATCGCCACGAGCCTTCGGATTGATGGCCGTTGATTGTTTTCGGTCCGGTCCAGCCTTTCGGAGACCGTAACACGATCATCGGCCAGCGCGGGCGCTCTGCGATTCCGCTTTCTCGGGCGGACTTTTGAATGGTTTTGATTTCGGCGATGGCTTCATCAACAACGGAAGCCATTTTTTGATGCATTTCGGCCGGATCGCTGCCTTCGACGAAATAGGGCCGGTAACCATAACCGATAAACATGGCCTCCAGTTCTTCGTGACTGATGCGGGCAAGAATTGTCGGATTGGCGATTTTGTAGCCATTCAGATTGAGAATGGGCAAGACCGCGCCGTCGCGTATCGGATTCAAGAATTTATTCGAATGCCAAGCAGTCGCCAATGGTCCCGTTTCCGCTTCGCCGTCGCCGACCACGCACGCGACAATCAAGTCCGGATTGTCGAATGCTGCGCCGTAGGCATGTGCGAGACTGTAGCCCAATTCGCCGCCTTCATGGATCGAACCGGGCGTTTCCGGCGTGACATGCGAGCCGATCTGGCCCGGGAATGAAAATTGTTTGAAGAATTTACGCATGCCTTCCGTGTCTTCGCTTTTATCGGGATAGACTTCGGAATAGGTGCCTTCCAAGTAACTCGGCCCTAAAACGCCGGGGGCTCCATGACCGGGACCGGCGATAAAAATCACATCGAGCTCGTCACGTTTAATCAAACGATTGAGATGCGCCCAGGCAAACGACAAAGCGGGACTGGCTCCCCAGTGGCCTAATAAACGATGTTTGACATGTTCGGTCGACAAGGGTTCTTTCAGGAGAGGATTAGCTCGGAGATAAATCATGCCGACCGACAAATAATTGCAGGCGCGCCACCAAGCATCGATTTTTCTTAATTCTTCGGCATCGAGAGGACCGGAAATAGATAATGATTCATCAGTGCTCATAGGGGTCTCCTTTAATTTAGGGTTGTCCGAAAATTTCATGAAACAGAGATTAGACTCAATTTTCTGGTTCATGGCTACAATATAACGCAGATGTGACTGCAATGTGACCGTTTTGATGTATACCTTTCGCACTTCAAATTTCGGAAGTGCCCGAGGAGGCGCCGGGGTGTCCGGCAAAGGCTTTGTCAGCATGGAGCTGGCATAGAGCCTACATGGACGTATTTACCCAGCACCTAAATTCCATAGCCCATTGGCCATGGTTAATTGTCTTGGATAATTTAGGTGCTGGGTTCACGGCGTCCTTTGGCGGACACCCCGGTGCCGAATGTTCGCTATGAATCTTGTGTCTGGAGCATCTTGCTTGATGCTTTGCAAAAGTCCGTTTCATGGATTAAACGTAATAGTCTACAATGCATCATTTACATAATTCACAGGAACGCGAAGTATGCGATAGCGTTGCTGTCTGACGAGAATTTTAGTTGGCACTATGAAAAAATTAAAATGTGCGGTTATTGGAACCGGTTATCTCGGTAAGTTTCATGCCGAGAAATATGCATCACTGCCCGATTGCGAATTGACGGCAGTCGTCGATATTAACGAAACGGCCGCGCGCAATGTCGCTGAAAAACATGGTGCAAGGGCCTTGACCGAATATCAGTCTTTGTTGGGTCAGGTCGATGCGGTCAGTATCGTTGTGCCGACGACCTTGCATCATCGGGTTGCCAAAGATTTTCTCGAATCCGGCGCGCATGTTTTGGTCGAAAAGCCGATTACCGTGACGGTCGATGAAGCCGATGACTTAATCGCCATTGCCGAGCGCAACAAAGTCATTCTGCAAGTCGGTCATCTGGAGCGCTTTAACCCGGCTGTGCTAGGTCTTGGGCAAGCGGAAGAAAAACCGCTATTTATCGAATCGCACCGCTTGTCTCCATTCAATCCGCGCGCCAACGATGTTAGCGTCGTGCTGGATTTAATGATTCACGACATCGATATCATTTTGGCTTTGGTCGATTCCGAAGTCGAGCGTATCGATGCTAGCGGTACGGCGGTGCTGACTTCCGATATCGATATCGCCAATGCCCGTTTGGTATTCAAGAGCGGTTGCGTCGCGAATGTCACGGCCAGCCGTATCAGTATGAAAATGGAACGCAAAATGCGTATGTTCAGGCCGAGTTCTTATATCTCGGTCGATTTCCAAAATCGGGTGCTGACCAAGCACAAAACGGGGCCGAAAGAAATGTTCCCCGGAATTCCTGAGATATTGACCGAAGAGTCGGTGTTCGAAAACGGCGATGCGCTGCTTGAAGAAATCAAACATTTCGTCAATTGTATCCATTCAGGAAGCAACCCGCTGGTGTCTGGCGAGGCCGGTAGACGCGCATTGGCGACAGCATTGGCAATTTCCAAGGCGTTGAATAAATAACAGCAAGATGGTAATTATTCATACCCCCTATCGTTCCCACGCAGAGCGCCACTGCCATTAAGTTAAGCCGTTCGTGATGAGCCTGTCGAACCATGGACGGCTTAACTTATCGACCCAGGATTTTTCCATTCACCCTTCGACAGGCTCAGGGCGAACGGAAAAATCCTTAACTTAATGGCAGTGACACTCCGGTGTGGGAATGAAGACCGAGATGCTCTAGCGTCTCGTACCGCTGGAGCGGTACTCAGGCGTTCCCACGCAGAGCGTGGGAACGATAATTTCCGGGGGGCTGAATAGTTACGCAAGATGGGCGAGCAGATTTTTGTCCGGTCTATTCGGCCTGAGCGATTCAAGTTAAAAAAAATTTATAGTTCTACAAAGAGGCGTTAATCGACATGATCCCTATGGTAAATTTGAAGGCCCAATATGCCGAAATCAAAGATGAAATCGAGCAAGGGCTTGAGCAAACGATTGAAAATTGTTCCTTCATATTGGGGCCGAATGTTCAAGGCTTCGAGAAGGAAGCGGCCGATTATTTAGGGGTTAAGCATGCCATCGGTGTGGCTTCAGGAACCGATGCGCTGCATTTGGCGTTAGCTGCCGAAGGCATCGGCGCCGGCGATGAAGTCATTACGACGGCTTTCACATTCATTGCCACGGCCGAGGCGATCTGCTATGTCGGTGCAAAACCGGTCTTCGTCGATATCGATCCGCGCACCTTCAATATCGACCCGGAAGCGATCGAGCGGGCGATCACGCCGAAAACCAAGGCCGTGATGCCGGTACATTTGTTTGGACAGCCGGCCGATATGGCAAGAATCAAAGAAATTTGCGCCAAACATCATCTGAAATTGATTGAAGATTGCGCGCAATCGTTCGGCGCTCGAATTGACGACAAACAAACCGGCAGTATCGGTAATGCGGCCGGGTTTAGCTTTTTTCCGAGTAAAAATCTCGGCGCATTCGGCGACGGAGGTCTGGTCACGACGAATTCGGACGAGACTGCCGCGAAAGTCAAAATGCTGCGCAATCACGGCTCCGATGTGCGCTATTATCATGATGTGATCGGCTATAACAGCCGGCTCGACGACATGCAGGCCGTGGTTCTGCGTGTCAAATTGAAACGCATCGAACAATATAATCAAGGCCGCCGCCGCGCCGCGCACTTGTATTCGAAATTGATGGCTGATTTGCCGTTGACCGTGCCTTATGAAGACGGCTTGGGCGAGCATGTCTATCATCAATACACATTGCTATGCGATCGGCGCGATGACGTGCTGAAAGCCTTGCAAGACAAGCAAATCGGTTGCGCGATTTATTATCCGGTGCCCTTGCACCGGCAAAATGTCTTCAAGGAAGCCTATGCCGATGTATCTTTGCCGGTGACCGAATCGGTTGCCGCGAACTGCATGGCGCTGCCGATTTGTCCGAATTTGTCGGATGAAAACATCGAAATCATCGTCGGCGTGATTCGTTCCGTGCTGACGGCTTGATCAATCGCTGAGGGACCTGCTTTTGACAACTACCCGGCCTTTTAAGGTCATATTCAGCGCCGGCGAATCCTCCGGCGACCGTCATGCCGCGCACATGTTTCTCGAATTGAAGAGCCTGCATCCCGACATTGAAGGGCTTGGTATGGGCGGGGCGGCGATGCGCGAAGCCGGCATCGATATCCGTTGCGATTCGTCGAATATCGGGGTAATCGGCGTCGTCGAAGTGCTTAAGCATTATCGGGAAATCCGGCAAGCCTTAAAGCAAATGCAACGTTTATTGGTTGACGAGCGGCCCGATTTGCTGGTTTGCGTCGATTATAAGGAATTCAATTTTAAATTGGCCAAATTTGCAAAAAGCATCGGCGTCAAGGTGTTGTTTTATGTAAGTCCTCAAGTTTGGGCTTGGCGTCCTGGGCGAGTTAAGCAATACGGTCAAGTGATCGATAAGATGGCGGTGATTTTTCCTTTTGAAACAGCCTATTATGAAGCGGAGAACGTACCGGTAAGTTATGTTGGGCATCCGTCGATCGACAAAGTGCACCCTCGGTACACGAAACATGAAGACCTGGATCGTTTCGGGCTAGACGGCGAGCGTCCCGTCATTGGGTTGATGCCCGGCAGCAGAAAACAAGAAATTGAACGATTGCTGCCGGTGATGCTGGACGCCGCGTCGATTGTGCTTTCCCTTGTGCCCGGTGCGCAATTCATTTTGCCGCAAGCCCAAAGTGTCAGCGACGAGCTGCTTCGGTCATATCTCGATCGTTCCGAGTTGGCAATCAAGGTTATTAAAAACGAAACCTACGATGCGGTTCAATGTTGTACGGCGATCATGACGAGTTCAGGAACCGCTACGCTGGAAATTGCGCTACTACAGGTGCCGATGGTTATCGTTTACAAACTATCCGAATTGACCTACTGGCTCGGAAGGTTGTTAGTGAAAACTCCTTTTATCGGCTTGCCCAATATCGTTGCGGGTAAGGCGGTGGCCAAAGAATTGATACAGCACCAAGCTAACGCGAAAAATATGGCCGATGAAATCGTCAAACTATTGAGCGATCGAGCTTATTACGATGCGGTAAAGTCCGATTTGATTGCCATTAAAAATACGCTGGGAAGTGGAGAAGGGTCGAAAAACATGGCGATCCTGGCTTTAGAAATGTTGACCGAAAAATAAGAAAGACGGTTCGGTTTTAGCTACCGGGCAGAGGTTAGGGTTTGTATTTCCTAGTAAATTACTAGGGTTTGCTTATAATGCATTGCGCGATAAACTATAAGCGAAATTTTAGTTTCCATGACTACTGTGTTATACCCATCGTAGATGAAAATTCGGCCTCGGGGAGCCTATTTTGATCTGCGGGCATAAATTCGGTAAAAAGCTAGGAGTAGAGGATATGAGTCATCTGTTCGACAGCATCAAACAAACGGTTTTTGCGCGATTAAACCATTATGGCGATGACAAAGATAACGAATTATCCGAAGAGTCGTCACAAACCGCCGCGGTAACTTGTCGCGCTGAGTCGAAGGCATTGCATCCGGGAAGAAGGCGCTTAAAGGAAAACTATACCAGTCATTGGGATTTGGATTATTTGCCTAGAGAAGAAATGGATCAATTGATTGAAAAGTCAAAAGATAAATCGGATATTAATTCTGATTGATTTATTTTTGGGCGGAGGCTGTAATGGGTTGGGGCGAAGTCATTGATGCGAGGTAGTGTCGAGTGGGTTGGGTGAGAAACGGCCTATAAAAGGCGTTAGTTATAAGGCGTCGTTTCGCGCGTTGCTCTCGACTGCCTACATCAGGCGCTTAATAGCCTATGAACACCAACAATTTCAAAAATATTTCAGTTTATAAGCGCGAACACAGCAAAGCAATTAGCTAACATGGTTTTTTTTCGATACCCAAACTTACATTGTTGTATGTGTCGACTGCCAATTCCAGACGCAGTCTACCGCTCACATTTCGTGTAAGCATCGAACAAAACAGCATTGGCATAACCAAGTAAATAGTTAGTAAGTCGTTTAAATTGAACGAGACACATTAGCTGTGCCAAATAAAATACGCTATGTCATAATAAGCCCTTTTTAGCGATGGCTGTTACCGCTTTATCGAAAGGCGATGACTAGCAATGCCGATTCTTCCAATGGCAAAGATCGGATAGGTGGTTTTTTTAAATTTAGGATTTGGTCATAAATAACTTCCCTATTTTTTGGTTCAGGGTAGGCAGGTTCGGTAACTCGATTGACAGGTGTCGGCGGCAGGGCAGATTTTTGCTCCTGCAAAATCTGCATTCATGCCATCCATGGCAATCAGATTCCGCCGTCAAGCCTACACGGATGTATTTACGGCGTCCTGTCAAGCGAGTTACCGAACCCGCTAGAAAGCTCATGATTCCAGGAAGTTATTTGTCACGAAAGCCTTAGTATGAATTGTACTTTTAGAAAGAAACAGCGAACGCCTAACAGAAGACATTTTGCAGCAGAGTGTTTTCGAAATAGAAACCAGTTTAAATGAGGGCAATATAAATGGATGAGAACAAGAAAAAAGCACTTGGCGCTGCCTTGATGCAGATCGAAAAACAATTCGGCAAAGGCTCGGTGATGCGGATGGGCGATGTGGCCGCTTCTCGAGATATCCAGGTTGTCTCGACCGGTTCTTTATCCTTGGATATTGCTTTAGGATGCGGGGGGCTACCGCGTGGAAGGGTGATTGAAATTTACGGCCCGGAGTCGTCAGGTAAAACCACATTGACTTTATCGGTTATCGCGCAAATGCAAAAACTGGGCGGGACCGCCGCGTTCGTCGATGCCGAGCATGCACTCGATCCCGGTTATGCCGAAAAAATCGGCGTCAACGTCGACGATTTATTGGTTTCTCAACCCGACACCGGCGAGCAGGCGCTAGAAATTACCGATATGCTGGTTCGTTCGGGAGCAGTCGATATCGTCGTCGTCGATTCGGTTGCAGCGCTCACCCCGAAAGCCGAAATCGAAGGCGATATGGGCGATTCGCACATGGGCTTGCAAGCCCGCTTGATGTCTCAGGCGCTCAGAAAATTGACCGCTAATATCAAGCGTTCGAATACCTTGGTGATATTCATAAATCAGATTCGCATGAAAATCGGCGTCATGTTCGGCAGTCCGGAAACGACGACCGGCGGCAATGCCTTAAAATTTTATGCTTCGGTGCGTTTGGATATTCGACGCATCGGCTCGGTTAAAAAAGGCGACGAAGTGATCGGCAACGAAACCCGCGTCAAGGTCGTCAAAAACAAGGTCGCGCCGCCTTTCAAGCAGGCTGAATTCGAGATTCTTTATGGTGAAGGCGTGTCCTTTTATGGCGAATTAGTAGACTTAGGCGTGTCTTACGGTTTTATACAAAAAGCCGGCTCATGGTACAGCTATAACGATGAAAAAATCGGGCAAGGCAAGGACAATGTTAAACAGTTTTTGAAAGAGCATCCCGAAAAAGCGGCGGATATCGAAGCGAAAATCAGAGCCGAAGCTTTTGCCGCGTTGCGTGTGTCGGCTGAAAAAGCCGATGAAGAGGTTCTTCCGGAAAAATAAAATTGGGCGAATTACTGAAGGGGGCTTGTCGGCAGTCATACCCTATACCTTCATAAAGTCAGCCATTTTTTCAGTATAAAGGGAGTAGCATGGACGCCGATCTTAAATCGATTAAAGATGTGTGTTTACGATTGTTGGCGCGTCGTGAACACAGTCGACTGGAATTGAAAAACAAATTATTATCGAGAGGATTCGATAAAGATAGGATAGGCCGCGTGCTGGACAATTTGGTCGAGCAAGATTGGCTGAGCGATAGCCGTTTCGCCGAATGTTACGCGCGTCAACGAATCGAAAAGGGTTTCGGTCCGAATCGTATAGATTACGAGCTTCGACAATTAGGAATAGAAAACTTTGATTTGCAAGAAATCGTTACGGAAACAGCGGGTAGTTGGTTAAATGTTTTGCTAGAGGTGTATCGAAAAAAATATCGGCAAGAAGATGCGATAACGTTGTCTGAATGGAGTAAACGAAGCCGGTTTTTATTGCAACGAGGGTTTTCCGGTGGCATGATCGCCGTTTTGCCCGAACACTTGAACATTAAAATTAACCAAGCTTTAACATTTATGGATGGTAAGGCATTGAAAAATAAATGATAATATTCAACTCTATAGTCCTGGTCACTACATTTGTTAAAGCTGGGTTAAGTAATTCCAAGAACATTTAGTATTCGAAGATGATGAAAAACATGAGCAGTTCGGAATTGCGTTCCGCATTCCTGGATTTTTTTCGCCAACGCGGACATTCCATCCAACCCTCCAGTTCGCTGGTTCCGGGTAACGACCCGACATTGTTGTTTACCAATGCCGGTATGGTGCAATTCAAAGATGTGTTCCTCGGCCGAGAGCATCGCGACTACACGCGTGCCGCGACTAGTCAGCGTTGCGTTCGTGCCGGCGGCAAGCATAACGACTTGGAAAATGTCGGTTATACGGCGAGGCATCATACATTTTTTGAAATGCTCGGCAACTTCAGTTTCGGCGATTATTTCAAACAGGATGCAATACACTTGGCTTGGGATTTTTTGACCAAAGAATTAGGCATTCCGGCTGAAAAATTATGGGTTACGGTTTTCGATGAAGATTCCGAAGCCGAAAAAATCTGGCTGGAAGACGTCGGAGCCGATCCGAAGCGTTTTTCCCGTATCGGCTCCAAAGACAACTTTTGGGCGATGGGCGATATCGGTCCGTGCGGCCCATGCAGCGAAATTTTCTATGACCACGGCGAATCGATTCCTGGCGGGCCGCCGGGATCGCCGGACGAGGATGGCGATCGCTTCATCGAAATCTGGAATCTGGTGTTCATGCAATACGATCGCGATAGCGAAGGCAATCTGCATGCATTGCCGAAGCCGTCGGTCGATACCGGCATGGGCTTGGAGCGAATCGCCGCAGTCATGCAGGGCGTGCATAGCAATTACGAAATCGATTTATTTCAAGGCTTGCTGAAAGCGGCCGCAAAACTGGCCGGCATCAAGGACCTGAACAAGAGTTCGTTGCGCGTAATCGCCGACCATATACGTTCCTGCGCATTTTTGATCGTGGATGGTGTCTTGCCGTCTAACGAAGGGCGGGGCTATGTGCTACGACGGATTATCCGAAGGGCTATTCGCCACGGTTACCGCTTAGGTATCCGTGAAGTTTTCTTTTATCAATTGGTAGCGCCGCTTGTCGAGCAAATGGGCGAGGCTTACCCCGAATTGAAAAATGCTCAAGAACAAGTCGAGCGTGTACTAAAAAAAGAAGAAGAGCGCTTTGCCGAAACACTCGAGCAAGGGATGAAGATTCTGGAGGCTTGCGTAGCCAAGCTGGAAGGTTCGACGATACCCGGAAATATCGTGTTTCAGTTATACGATACCTACGGATTCCCAGTCGATTTGACCGCCGACTTTGCGCGCGAACATCAGTTGACGATTGATCACGCCGGCTTCGAGACCGAAATGGCCGAACAGCGCAATCGGGCGCGGGCGGCAAGCAGTTTCGGTGCCGATTACAACCAGACATTAAAACTGGACGGTCAAACCGAATTCACCGGCTATCAATATCTTGAAGACAGCACCAAGATTATCGGCTTGTTTATGGAAGGCGAAGCGGTAGAAAGCTTAAACGAAGGCGATGAAGGCATTGTCGTCCTGGAAAAAACGCCGTTTTATGGCGAGTCCGGCGGACAAGTCGGCGACTGCGGCCGCATTTCGACCGATCAAGGCGTATTCGAAGTCGTCAACACGCAAAAGCAAGGCGGCGACTTGTTTTTGCATCGCGGCAAGCTGTTGTCGGGGAGTTTGTCGGTCGGAGAAAGCTGTACCGCGAGAGTCGATAAGATCAAAAGAAAAGCGACCGAGTTGAACCATTCTGCGACACATCTATTGCATGCGGCCTTGCGTGAAGTCTTAGGCGATCATGTCACGCAGAAAGGATCCTTAGTGAATGCCGAACGCCTGCGTTTCGACTTTTCTCATTTCGAGCCGGTGACGCCCGAGCAAATCGCCGTGATCGAGCGCTTGGTCAACGAACAGATTCGTTTAAACGAGCCGGTATTGGCAGAAGTCATGGCCAAAGAAGAGGCGATGCAAGCCGGGGCAATGGCTTTGTTTGGCGAAAAATACGGCGACGAAGTCAGAGTGCTTAGAATCGGCGGCTTTTCCACCGAACTGTGCGGCGGCACGCATGTCGATCGGGCTGGCGATATCGGCTTGTTCAAGATCATCGGCGAAACCGGTGTCGCAGCGGGCGTCAGAAGGATCGAAGCCGTTACCGGCAGTGCCGCATTGGATTGGATCGATAGCCGCGATAAAGCCTTGGCGATCATTGCGGGATGCTTGAAAAGCGCGCCGGAAAAGGCGGCCGATAAGGTCGAGCAATTGCTGGAAAAAAACAAGCAACTAGAAAAAGAGTTGGAACGGTTGAAAGTGAAAATGGCGAGTTCGGCTGGCGGCGAATTGAGCAGTCAAGCGGTCGAGATCGAGGGTGTTAAAGTCTTGGCGGCTAAAATCGATGATAGCGATCCGAAAGCGCTCCGCGACATGCTTGACCAATTGCGCAATAAGCTTGGTAGTTGCGCAGTTGTACTTGCGACCGTCAAAGGCGATAAAGTCAGTATGATAGCGGGAGTATCGAAAGACTTGGTTTCTAAAATCAAAGCCGGTGATTTGGTCAATGTGGTAGCCACGCAAGTCGGTGGTAAAGGCGGCGGCCGACCCGATATGGCTCAAGCGGGAGGTAATAACCCGGCGGCATTGCCGGATGCGCTCAACTCAGTTGCGCAATGGGTTCGGGAACAACTCGGCGCTTATTTTAAAGGTTATTGAATAATGGGATTATTCGTATATAAATTCGGTGGAACATCGGTTGGTTCTGTTGAGCGAATCAAAGCGGTGGCGGAAAAAGTAAAACAAGCTCATGACCAAGGGGATCAATTGGTTATCGTCGTCTCCGCAATGAGCGGCGAAACGAATCGATTGATTGCTTTGGCGAATGAAATCCAGAAATACCCGAACTCCCGAGAGATGGATGTCTTATTGTCGACCGGCGAGCAGGTGACGACGTCTTTATTGAGCATGGCCTTGCATGAGCTGGGTTGTCCGGCCTGCTCCTATACCGGCGGTCAAGTCAAAATACTAACCGATAGCAGTCATACCAAGGCCAGAATTATCAATATCGACGATAAAAGAATGCGCGAGGATCTGACAGCGGGACGCGTGGTTGTCGTTGCCGGCTTCCAAGGTGTCGATGATAAGGGGAATATTACAACCTTAGGGCGTGGCGGTTCGGATACGACGGCAGTTGCATTGGCGGCGGCCTTGAAAGCCGACGAGTGTTGTATATTTACCGACGTCGACGGTGTCTATACGACCGATCCGCGGGTCGAGCCGAATGCTAGGCGATTGGAAAAAATTACTTTCGAGGAAATGCTTGAAATGGCAAGCCTGGGCTCGAAGGTCCTGCAAATCCGATCGGTCGAATTTGCCGGCAAATATAATGTGCCGCTGAGAGTTTTATCATCATTTACAGAGGGCAAAGGTACGTTAATTACCTATGAGGACGATCAAATGGAACAAGCTTTAATTTCAGGAATTGCGTTTAATCGGGACGAAGCCAAGCTAACGATTACCGGTGTGCCCGATTTGCCTGGTGTCGCCTATAAAATTTTGGGACCGATCGCCGATGCCAATATCGAAGTCGACATGATCATTCAGAATATCGCCGGCGACGAGACGACCGACTTTACCTTCACGGTGCATCGCAATGATTACGAAAAAGCCAAAGAGCTGCTTGATTCGATTTGCGCCGAATTAGGAGCCAAGGCCGTTACAGGGGATGTCAAAATCGTCAAAATATCGATCGTCGGCGTCGGTATGCGTTCGCATGCGGGAATCGCTAGTACGATGTTTAAAGCCTTGGCAGACGAAGGGATTAATATTAGAATGATCTCGACCTCGGAAATTAAGATTTCGGTCGTCGTTGATGAAAAATATCTGGAATTGGCGGTCAGAGCCTTGCACTCGGCCTTCGAGCTGGATAGAGAGCCGATAGAAAGTTAGTTTTATTTATCAATAAAACCTGGTAGAATATCGCTCTTGGTTGGTTACTGCATGCATAGCAGTAGAAATTACATACAATATAGGGAGAAGCCATGCTTATCTTGACTCGTCGGGTAGGGGAGACTTTGATGATTGGTGACGAGGTAACCGTCACTGTTCTTGGAGTCAAAGGAAATCAGGTTCGCATCGGTGTAAATGCGCCAAAAGAAGTCTCGGTTCATCGAGAAGAGATTTACGAAAGAATTAAAAAGGAACAATCGGAATCTTCAGACAAAAGCGATTCCGAATAGCCTAACGCAGTTTTGGAGAGTTGGCCGAGAGGCTGAAGGCGCTCCCCTGCTAAGGGAGTATGGGCTTTATCTCCCATCGAGGGTTCGAATCCCTCACTCTCCGCCATCGATTATAAAATCGATTATTTTTAAAAATAAAATATTGACAAGATAAGAAAAAGAAAAGATAATAAGCGGCTCAATAAGGCGCCCGTAGCTCAGCTGGATAGAGTACTCGGCTACGAACCGAGCGGTCGGGAGTTCGAATCTCTCCGGGCGCGCCATTGACAATACCGAATTAATCCCCTGTAGCTCAGTCGGTAGAGCGGGTGACTGTTAATCACTAGGTCGGCGGTTCGAGCCCGTCCGGGGGAGCCATATAAATCAAAGGCTTAGTAGAAATACTAAGCCTTTTTTTTGCCAAAAACATTCAATAATGTCGCGTTAAATGTCGCTTTGTGCAGAATAATTGTAAGTTAGGCAAAATCAAGCCGGGATGAATTTAAGTGGCATCATAACGAAACTCAGAAATTCGCAGGCAAGTCCTTTTCTCTCAAACTGATCACGTTGAGATGTGATTGATTGAGGATTTATTTTTTCGTTTTAGAACTGTTAAAGTTCAAAATTAACTAAAGCGTCAAGATCTTCTTTTTTACAGACGGTTGCTCTCGGACTTATCTTCGCAGTGGGAATTTTGCCTGCGGCGACTAGTCGCCAAAAGGTTGCGATACTAATGCCCAAATATTCAGCAGCAGTTTTGGGTCGAAAATAAACTAAAGGCGGCTCGTTCATGACGTTTTCTCCTCTTAAATAACAATGTCAGTGTGGATATCACAAATCGTCAAGCGATGTTGGCAAGTATCTTTTGTTATTTATTTGATGAATGCTACATAAAACCCTAGTCAGCAAACTAAGGGTTTTTGTTGTATGAGGTAGAAAAGCATTTAGGCCCTTTTTTTTGACCAAAATTCCTACAGTCTCCCGGTGGGGGGCGGTATCGGGTCGGAAAAATCTGCACGACCTGTTAAGAACAAACTTCGCATCATCATTCAATATAGCTCATGGCCGATTTTACCTTTACTCCAGCCGATTATCCCGAGATTCGTCATCGTATGATGGACTTGCACAGCAAGATTTTCAGAAAGCTCACGAAGGACGATATTAAAACCTGCGGCAAGCATTTAGGGATTTGGCATCAAAAGACATTGATGGTCAAAAAAGAAAACGAAATGGACTTGTTTACCGATTATGCGATTTACGGCTATCGTCCGAACGACTTCAACATGGCGGAGAAGTTCTTGCGTCTATTCAGCAAAGAAGCCGACGAATATGAATTGGAATTGCTGCGCCGCATGAGCCAAGCGCCTTATGCGATTTACCGACTGGATGAAACGAATCGCAAAGATACCATCAAAGCGGAGAATATATTCAGCAAAGCGACTTTTCAGATTATCGATTACAACATGGCGAAAGCAACTAGTTTAGGAGTGGTTCTGGCGGGCTATTTGGTTGATTTCGATGGTTTTTCGATTCAAACAGGAGGAACCGTTTTTCTCAGCAAAGAAATCCTCCAGGTGGAGCAGGTCAAACGGATAATTGACCGGATCGATGATAATGAGTTGAGTCATTTTCTGAGCAAACCGGCAAACGGCGCCAAGATGGCAAAAGCGATCTTTTCTGCGACTTTCCAATTAGATAAAACCACCAATTTTGGTCATAGGCCGATTTAAACAGTCAAAGATAGACGCTCAATCGGTCGTATATCTCGTCCGGGGTAAATAAAAAAGCAAGGGCTTACGTTAACGTGTAGGCCCTTTTTTATTGACCGAATTTCAGATGTTCTCCCGATCGGCATCGGGCGGAAATATCCCTTCAAAAGCATGCCGCAAAGCATGACGATTGCTCAATCAATTGCATCGCTCTCATTGAAGCATCGGTATCGAGTCGGTTGACTTGGCAGTCCTGAGAAAGCCACAAAAATCTTTCAAAAAAACATAGCACTTCAGGCATTGGGTAAATCTAAATGATCCCCTTCTGTTTCTATAGTAATGACAACGGTGCCAGCACACATACACATTCAGCGGGAAAGCATGTTAGGAACGAGTATGAAATAACTTAGACAACTGTCGGAAGGGGGGGGGCTCGATTGACAGGTGTCGGCGGCAGGGCAGATTTTTGCTCCTGCAAAATCTGCATTCACGCCATCCATGGCGTTTGCAGATTTTTGCTCCTCGGCAACTGCTCCTGCGTTGCCCTAATACACGCCATCCCTGGCGTAATGCAAAATCTGCATTCATGCCATTCATGGCAATCAGATTCCGCCGTCAAGCCTACATGGACTTATTCACGGCGTCCTGTCAAGCGAGTCACCAAACCGCCACAAAGCCTACTATTTGTATAAGTTATTTTGTGCATATTCCTTAGCAAAATTTTGGTTGCAACCGATCGCTCTTGCAAGTTCAACTCGATACTTTCCCAAAGAATTGAGAAAGCTTGACCGGACAAGCCGGTGAGTGTGACGTTATGTTTTATCGTATTCCGTCAGATGTCCGTACAGATTGAATGTGTCTGAAATAGGGTCTACAATTGCCAATAATTACGGAATTGTTCCGTACATGGGAGGTATTATGGCTACAGCTCGTTTAGATATTCGACTTGACGAAGAAATCAAGGCTAAAGCGGAAAAAGCTTCAGCTTTGCTTGGGTTAAAAAGCCTAACAGAGTACGTTGTTAGGCTAATAAACGAAGACGCAACTCATGTTATAGAAAAACATGAAAGTATTACAGTCAGAGACAGTGTGTTTGATGAATTTATTGCAGCGTGTGATAAAGCAAAAGCGCCCAACCGAGCTCTACTAGATGCTGCTAAATTTGCAGAAGAGAGCGGCATTGAGTGAGTTGGGGCAAAGAGTTCCTAGAACTCAGTAAATCAAAACATGATCGCAACTCGTTTGATTGTGGCGTGCAAGAGCTAAACACGTTTATCAAAACTCAAGCAGCAAGGCATATGGAAGCGGGGATCAGCCGCACAATGGTTTTGCCAAGTGCCCACCCATTATTAAACCAACAGTTTGCCATTTGCGCATTTTATAGCGTTGCTCCAAGTTCAATTAGTCGTGAGACGCTGCCGGCACAACTTGCTAAAAAACTTCCTAAATATCCGGTACCTGTTTTCTTGCTTGCACAATTAGCGGTGCATAAAGAGTTTCATGGTGCGGGACTTGGTAAAGTTTGCCTTATTCGCGCGTTGAAATACTTGTGGGATGTGAACCATTACATGAGAGCCTATGCAATTGTTGTCGACTGCTTGACCGATTCAGCACAAGCCTTTTATGCGAAGTTCGGCTTCGAGGTTTTGTGTGGACACAATGGACGCATCCGTATGTTCTTACCGATGAAAACGGTAGAACAGCTTTTCAGCCAATAGGTTACGAACAAAACAAAGAATTTAAGAGGGATAGCCAACGCATGGCACTACAGCCTCACAACCCGGCAAGACAAACCAAAATAAAAACAGGGACCCAATGTTCGAACAAACCTTCAAAAATATCCACGATGTACTCCTAGCAGGACGGGGTTTGCAGCCCCGTCCTAAACGTTTCGACTTTGGCCGAAGTAAGCCGAAATGTTTAGGGCAAACCGAAACGTTGGGGACGGGTTAAATAACCCGTCCCGCAGAAGGTGGTATGCGTTGTCTGCCCCTTAATGCGGCGTTAGCTCTACAGCCTCACAACCCGGCAAGACAAACCAAAATAACAACAGGGATCCGAATGTTCGAACAAACCTTCAAAAATATCGACGATGTACTCTGGAAAGAGGCCGGTTGTACCACTGAGCTGGATTACACCGAACAGACCTCGTGGATGCTGTTTCTCAAATACCTGGACGATCTGGAGCAGGACAAGGCCATGCAGGCCGAGCTACAGGGCAAAAGCTACGAATTCATTATCGATGCGCCGCACCGCTGGTCCAGCTGGGCGGCACCCAAGGACGGCAAAGGCAATTTCGACCACAATAACGCCCTGACCGGTGATGACCTGATCGATTTCGTCAATCGCGATCTGTTTCCTTATCTGCAAGGCTTCAAGCAACGCGCCAGCGGCCCGGCTACCATCGAATACAAGATCGGTGAAATCTTCGCCGAGATCAAAAACCGCTTCACCAGCGGCTACTCGCTGCGCGATGCGCTGGAATATATCGACGCGCTCCGCTTTCGCTCACAGAAAGAAAAACACGAGCTGTCGCATATCTACGAAGCCAAGATCAAGAACATGGGCAATGCCGGGCGCAATGGCGGCGAGTATTACACGCCACGGCCACTGATTCGCGCCATGATTCAGGTGATTAACCCCAAAATCGGCGAACGCATTTACGATGGCGCCTGCGGTTCGGCGGGCTTTCTCTGCGAAGCCTACGACTACCTGCGTTATGGCGGATTTGAGGCTGAGGGCAGCGGTAAGAGTAATGAAGGCGGCAAGGGTGCCAATCTCAGCACCGGCCAGCTCAACACGCTGCAAACCACTACCTTCTACGGCAAGGAAAAGAAAAGCCTGGCCTATGTGATTGCCATTATGAACATGATTCTGCATGGCATCGAAGCGCCGAATATTATTCACACCAACACCCTGGCCGAGAATATCAGCGATATTCAGGAAAAAGACCGGTTTGACGTGATTCTGGCCAATCCGCCCTTTGGCGGCAAAGAGCGCAAAGAAGTACAGCAGAACTTCCCCATCAAAACCGGCGAAACCGCCTTTCTGTTTCTGCAGCACTTCATCAAGAACCTCAAAGCCGGTGGCCGTGCGGCGGTGGTGATTAAAAACACCTTTCTCTCCAATTCCGACAACGCCTCCAAAGCGCTGCGTCAGGAATTGCTGGAAAACTGCAACCTGCACAGCATTCTCGACTGTCCCGGTGGAACCTTTCTCGGCGCGGGCGTAAAAACCGTGGTGCTGTTTTTCGAGAAAGGCGCACCGACCCGCAATATCTGGTATTACCACCTCGACCCCGGCCGCAGCCTGGGCAAGACCAATCCGCTCAACGACAACGACCTGAAAGAGTTTGTGCAACTGCAAAAAACTTTTGCCGATTCGGATGAGTCCTGGAGCGTGAGTATTAAGGACATCGACCCGGCCAGCTTTGACCTGTCGGTGAAGAATCCCAATAAAGTGGAAGAAGATCCGCTGCGCGATCCGGAAGTGATCATCAACGAGATCGAAACGCTGGATGCGGAGAGCGTGGAGATACTGGAAGGGATTCGGGGGATGTTATGAATATGGGGTGGCCTACGGTTAACTTGGGGGACGTTTGTGATCTTCAAAACGGATTCGCTTTTAAAAGTAAATCATTTAAGGAGGGTGGAACTCCCGTTCTAAGGATATCAAGCATTCAAGGTGAGGAGGTATCAGATAATCGTCCTGTTTATGTTGATGAAAATGATTATTCTGAAAATCTCTCAAAATACTATGTGAACCAAGGTGACTTGTTGATTGCAATGTCTGGTGGGACAACAGGAAAAATTGGTTTCCTTAAAACAGGTGCTCGCTACCTACTTAATCAACGAGTGGGTTTGTTTAGGCCAACTAAAAAGCTGGATAAGCAGTATCTGTTTTATTTTCTACTCACAAAATCAGAAGAGAGTTTAAAAATTTCAGCTGGTTCTGCACAGCCAAACTTGAGTACAAAGCAGATAAAGGATTTCCAAATACCTTTGCCGCCGGTAGAAGAACAGAAACGCATCGTCGCGATTCTCGATGAAGCCTTTGCCGGCATCGACACCGCGATAGCCAACACCGAAAAAAACCTCGCCAATGCCCGTGAGTTGTTTGAAAGTTATTTGAATTCTGTTTTTACCCAGCGGGGTGAGGGGTGGGTCGATAAAACTCTGAAACAAGTGTGTGTCGATTTTGGACGAGGAAAGTCAAAGCATCGACCAAGAAATGACCCAAAGTTGTATGGTGGGCCCTATAGGTTTATTCAGACGGGAGATGTCCGAAACTGCAAGCATTTGATCAAAAATAGCACACAAACTTATAACGAAGCTGGGTTGGCTCAGAGTAAACTTTGGCCTAAAGGCACAATCTGTATAACGATAGCTGCTAATATTGCAGAGACTGGAATACTGGATTTTGATGCATGTTTTCCGGACAGTATTATCGGAATGGTGGTCGATAGTAAACAGACATCGAATAATTATGTGGAATATCTCCTTCAGTCCGTAAAGGCAAGAATAAAAGCAAAGGGTAAAGGTAGCGCACAGGATAATATTAATCTTGCTACTTTTGAGAATGAATTATTCCCGTTTCCGAGTTTAAATGAACAAAGTAAGGTCGTTGCAAATTTGTATGAGCTATTCACATCGATACAGCGGCTTCAAGTGATCTACCAACAAAAACTCGCATCATTATCTGAACTCAAACAGTCCCTACTACAAAAAGCCTTCTCCGGCGAATTAACCTCAAAACCTGACAAACTCATAGATGAGGCGGTGACATGACTGTTGTAATTGTTTCTCCGAAGTATCAGATTGTAATTCCTAGAGAAATTTGCGAATCTGTGGGGACTGCTCGCTCCCAAACTCTAGTTTGGGAGTGTCTACCGTCAAGCTCTGCTTGACGAACGATAAGCAGAGCTTAAAGATAAGCATTCCCAAGTAGAACTTGGGAACGAGACAACTGAATCTTCAAAATGTCAAAGGGAAAGCAAAACCTTACCAAATTAAACAGATGCTGCAATTGATTAAAGCACATAACCTCCAAATGGGAGAGGAATGATGAAAGACTATCATATCAATATCTTTTATAGCGAAGATGACGAGGGATATATCGCTGATATTCCGGATCTTAAGGCGTGCTCAGCTTTTGCTGAAACACCGGCTCAAGCCTTGGCAGAAGTGTTGGTAGCCAAAGAGAATTGGTTAGCCGCTGCAAAAGCAAACGGAAAGCAAATTCCTCCTCCAAAATATCGTTCCGTTATTTATGAGATTACATAGAAATGCCGATCAAGTCGCTGCACCTGGCCGGCTCATTGCTGCGTTCCTCAGCTGTTGCAACAACTGCCGCAAATGACACTGCTAGTAAATGCTTCTAAAACTTCGCTTGTCATCAAAAAAGCACTTGATGCCGGTTTGATTAAAAGTCCCGATCCCGATCACCCTCGTGCCGGATACGCCAAAGCGGGGTGAGTCCGGTGCCGGTTAACCCCAACGTTATGTTCTTATTGCCTAGCAGTCTCAGCGCTGACTTGTGATAAAATCATGCAATATATTTTCTGTCTGAGGTAAATACTTTGGAAATACAGTCACTTACAATATCTGAGCGAATTATTCTAGCCGAAGCTTTGTGGGACAGCGTAATCGCGGAAGATGCGAAAATTGAACTCACTGAGTCCCAGAAGCAGGAGCTAGACCGGCGATTGAAATCGTTCGAAATCGACCAAGATACAGGTTCTCCGTGGTCAAGTGTTAAAGCGCGAATACTTTCAAAGTCACGTTCATGAAGGTCTGGCCATCGCCCCGGCAAATGAAAGTTCTCTAGTTGGGAGGGTGCGGTCACTCGCCCGACAGGACGCCGTGAATACGTCCATGTAGGCTCGACGGCGGCTGTCCCTGCCGCCGACGCCTGTCGATCGAGCAACCGCACCCTCTCCGGAACCGGCATTGCCAGAACGGAGTTTTGCATATCGAAAAATTAGATAAAGAGTCCAACTTTATGAAGAAGGTATGGGGTGTGGCTAGCGAGGATGTCGGCAGCAGGGATTGCTGCCGTCAAGCCCCCAGGGATGGGTTCACGGCGGTCCTCGATAGACACATCCTATACCTTTTATTCTTAGACGGTTATTCAATCCAAAGGGAGTATGAAGAGAAGAGAGAGGGGCTTGGCTACGATTTTCTCCTATGTGTTGAAGAGGCTTCAAAATCCTGCCCTCCGTGGCACTGGATTCCGCCAATCCCTGGCGGAATGACGGGGCAAGGGCTTAATTTAATGGCAGTGAGTTGCTGTGGGCAAACAAGAAAAGGATAGGAAAACACCTCATGATCGAAGTTGGCCTAAATGAAGCAGAGACGCGCTCCGAACTGATCGACCCCGCGTTAAAAGCCGCCGGCTGGGGCGTGGTGGACGGCAGTCGGGTGCGGCGTGAGGTGATTACCTTGGGGCGCTTGCAGGGTGCGGGCAAACGCGGCAAGCAGGATATTACCGATTATGTGCTGTTTTATAAAGGCCAGAAGCTGGGCGTTATCGAGGCGAAAAAGCAAAGCCTGCCAGATACCGAAGGCGTGGCACAGGCTAAGCGCTATGCTGAGCGCCTGCAAACCCGTTTTACCTATTCCACTAATGGCGTCGGCATTTATCAGATTGACATGCACACAGGCAAGGAAGGCTATGTCGATCGCTACCCCACGCCTGATGAGTTATGGGCGCTAACCTTCGCCAAACCGAACCCCTGGCGTGAGCGTTTCGGCGAAGTGCCGTTTGAAGACAAGGGCGGTTTCTGGCAGCCGCGTTATTACCAGCACAATGCGATCAATAACGCCCTGGAAGCCATCGCCGAAGGCGAGCAACGCATATTACTGACGCTGGCTACCGGCACCGGTAAAACCGCGATTGCCTTTCAACTGGCCTGGAAACTGTTTCACAGCCGCTGGAATTTAAGCAGAGAACCCAATCGACGGCCGCGTATTCTGTTTCTGGCGGATCGCAATATTCTGGCCGATCAGGCCTACAACAGCTTTTCCGCCTTTCCGGAAGATGCGCTGGTCCGCATTGATCCGGAAACCATCCGCAAGAAAGGCCAGGTGCCGAAAAACGGTAGCCTCTTTTTTACCATTTTCCAGACCTTTATGTCGGGCCAGGATAGCCAAGGCAATTCGCTGCCCAGTTTTGGCGAGTATCCGCCGGACTTCTTTGATTTGATTATTATCGATGAATGTCACCGTGGCGGTGCCAATGACGAGAGCAACTGGCGCGGCATTCTGGAGTATTTCTCGCCCGCCGTGCAGTTGGGTTTAACCGCCACGCCCAAACGCAAACACAATGCCGATACCTATGCCTATTTTGGCGAGCCGGTGTATGTCTATTCATTGAAACAGGGCATTAACGACGGTTTCCTTACCCCGTTTCGGGTCCAGCAGATTGCCACCACGCTGGATGATTATGTGTACACACCGGATGACACCCTCATTGAAGGCGAAATAGAAGAAGGCCGGCGCTATACCGAAGATGACTTTAATCGGGTAATCGAGATTAAAGAGCGCGAAGCCTACCGGGTGAAACTGTTTATGGACATGATTGACCCGAACCAGAAGACGCTGGTGTTCTGCGCCACCCAGGAACATGCCCTGGCCGTGCGGGATTTGATTAACCAGTATAAAACCAGTAGCGATCCGAATTACTGCGTGCGGGTAACCGCCAATGACGGCGCCGAGGGCGAGCGTTTTCTGCGCCTGTTTCAGGATAATGAAAAAACCGTTCCCACCATTCTGACGACATCGCAGAAGCTCTCTACCGGGGTGGATGCGCGCAATATCCGCAATATTGTACTGTTGCGCCCGATAAACTCGATGATCGAGTTCAAGCAGATTATCGGTCGCGGCACGCGCCTGTTTGACGGCAAGGACTATTTCACCCTTTATGATTTTGTAAAGGCTTATGAGCACTTCAATGACCCGGAATGGGACGGCGAGCCGTTGGAACCGGAAGTCTGCAAACGCTGCGGCAATATTCCCTGTACCTGCGCGGTAACACCCCCCGAGCCCTGCAAAATATGCGGACGGACCCCGTGTGAGTGCAATCGGCCGGAGCCGGAATTTTGTCCTTATTGCGGTGAATTTCCTTGTATTTGTAAGAAGACGGTTAAAGTGAAGATCAAGCTGGCCGATGGCAAAGAACGATTGATTCAATACATGAGTTCCACCAGCTTCTGGGGGCCGGATGGAAAACCCCTGTCAGCCGCGCAATTTGTCGAGCGCCTGTTTGGCCAACTGCCGGAATTATTCAAAAACGAAGATGAACTGCGCAGACTTTGGGGCCAGCCACAAACCCGCAAGAAACTGCTTGAAGGGCTGCAAGAACGTGGCTACGGCATGGAGCAGTTGCGGGAAATCGGCAACATGATCCATGCCGAGAAAAGCGATCTCTATGATGTGCTCGCCTATATTGCGTTTAATCAGCCGCCGCTCAGCCGCGCCGAGCGTGTCGAATCGCATCGCGCGACTATCTTTAACCATTACCCGGATTATCCGCAACGGGAGTTTCTACAGTTTGTGCTCGGCCACTATGTTGAACGCGGTGTCGGTGAATTGGATCTGGAAAAACTGCCGCAGTTGATCGAGCTGAAATACCACAGCCTCCACGATGCCGTTAACGAACTGGGCGAGGTAAAGCGCATTCGGGAGGTGTTTGTGGGGTTTCAGCAGGATTTATACTGAAGGCGATGTTTGCTCGGTCAGGTTGGAGCTAACAAGGTGTTCCATTACCGCCGGTGTGCTTGGCGTTAACGTCGGCTATGGATTTCCAATGCTGTAGGGCAAATTATGGTTGTTGCCCGTAAGATTAACCTAAAAAGAGCAGTTGAGGCTCCACCAAGACGGTGAAAGTGTTGTAGACCCTTCATGCTTCGAATTGGCTCAGCACGAACGGTCTACAACACATGTCAACTGCTCTTTTTAGGATTAAAGGTATTGGATTATCGTTACTTATCCAGGGCGCGATCCGGATCGGCTTTTTTTCGATTTCTTGAGTTTTTTTTCAGAGCCGGCTTGTTTAAGGCGTGTCTGGGCTAAGTTAATCAGCGTTTCTTGGGCTCCAACGGCGTCCTGTTCATTTTTCGGTTGGCGCTGAACATAGCTGCCGTCGGACTGCATCTCCCAAACGCTTCTTTGATTATTTAATTGTACGTTCAATACTTCTCGTAGCTCGGCTTGTAATTCGGGTTTTCTGATCGGTGTGACGACTTCTACGCGGCTTTCCAGGTTGCGTTTCATGCAGTCGGCCGAGCCGATGAAATATTCTTCGTCGCCGCCGTTTTGGAAATAAAAAATCCGCGAATGCTCAAGAAAACGGCCGACAATGCTGATGACGCGTACCGAATCGGAGATTCCCGGAATGCCGGGTCGCAGTCGGCAGGTATCGCGGACGATCAAATCGATTTTGACGCCGGCTTGAGCGGCCCGATAAAGCGCGGCCGTGATATCGACATCTTCTAAGGCATTCATCTTGAATTGAATCAAACCGGGTGTTTTTGGCGAATGTTTGGCGATTTCGCGTTCGATTTTTTCGATTAAAGCGGGTTTTAGGTATTTCGGCGAGGTGAGTAGACAATTGTATTGGCGCTTCGGAACCAGGCCCGTCGTCATATAATTGAATAATTCGGTAAGGTCTTTGCCGATGTCTTGGTCGCAGGTCAAAATGCCGAGGTCGGTATAGAGCCTGGCGGTTCCGGCGTGATAATTTCCTGTGCCGATATGCGCGTATCGGCGTAGACCGTTATAGTCCTGGCGAACGACATAAACCACTTTACTGTGCGTTTTGAGTCCGACCACGCCATAAGTGACATGAATCCCTGAGCGCTCCATGCGTTGTGCCCATTGGATATTGGCCGATTCATCGAAACGCGCTTTCAACTCCACCGATACGGTAACCTGTTTGCCGTTTAATGCGGCGTCAATCAAATATTGGACGATTTTGGTGCCGGCCGAAGTGCGGTATAGCGTCATTTTAATGGCCCGAACATTCGGGTCGCGGCTAGCTTCCTTGACGAAGCGTTCGACCGTCGTCACGAAAGACTCATAGGGGTGTTGCAGCAGTATCGTCTCTTGTTCGCGAATGGCATGGAAAATATTCGGCGCGCCGGCTAATTTAGGGTGATCGCAGGGGTGATGCGGGGCGTCGAGCAAGTCCGGCCGGTCGATCGCGGCGATTTGAAATAAATCGGACATCGCCAAGCGCTGGTCGACAACGAATACATCATGCTCGTTCAGATTAAGTTCGGCGGCCAGCATGCCGCGTTGCAACTTGCCCATCGTTGAGGCGACTTCGAGTCTAACGACCGAGGCGAATTTGCGTTCGCGCAATTCCGATTCGATCATTTGTAGTAAGTCGTCGGCCTGGTCCTCGTCCTTTTCGGTGATGGCGTTGCGCGTCACGCGGAATAAATCCGCAAAAGCAATATTCATGCCCGGAAACAGTAAATCTAAATTGTTCGCGATTAAATCGCCCAGCGCAACATAAACAAACTCGTCGCCGACCTGAATGAAACGCGGCAGTCTGGGGCCGACCGGGACTTTGATCCTGACGAGCGTGACGAGTTCGGGGTCTGTGCAATAGACCCCGGCTAGCAGGTTCAAAGCCAGGTTCGAAATGAACGGAAACGGATGCGCCGGATCGATCGCCTGAGGCGTCACTAGCGGGAAAATATTCTGGATATAGTAATCGCGCATTTGTTTTTGTTGAGTGCGCGTTAATTCGGTGAAAGGAAGGATACGGATGTCTTGCGACTCGAGATGCTGCATTAATTCGACGAACAGTTGCTGTTTTTTCGCTTCGATTTCGCGTACGACCGCGTAGCATTCGGTGATTTGTTGTTGGGGGCTGCGACCGTCCACGCTTAATTCGGTGATGCCGGCGCCGAGTTGTTGTTTGAGTCCGCCGATGCGCTTCATGAAAAATTCGTCCAGATTGGAGCTGACGATCGCGATAAATTTGACTCTTTCCAGTAGCGGCGTTCGCTCGTCCTCGGCTTCGTGCAAGACGCGTTTATTGAACTCGAGCCAAGTCAATTCGCGGTTCAGGTACCATTCGGGAGAAGTTGCGTCGAAGTCTACACGAATAGAAGGGGCATTCGGTTCGATAGTGCTGCTTTGTGTATTCATTGCTTCCAGGCGCCCTTGGTCAATATGTCATCGAAAAGTGGATTACAAATTATAACCGATCAAGAGAGTAGGCTTCTGGAGTCTTTAAGCTTTCGCAAATAATCTTGGTGCGTTTGTTTATACCCACCGTAGATCAAAATTCGGCACCGGGGTGCCCGTCAAAGGACGCCGTTAATATGTCCATGTAGGCTCTATGCCTGCTCCATGTTGACAAAGCCTTTGTCGGACACCCCGGTGCCTTCTCGGGCACTACCGAAATTTGAAGTGCGAAAGGTATATTTTTAACGGAATACTACGAATCCGGAGCGAGTCGCTTCAAGGTTGTAAAAAACTATCAAAAGGCTTTAAAGGGCCCTGATCGCTCGTGCGACCATTCCGACCTACGGGCGGAACATAAATAAACTTGTCTTCTGCCAAACTACCCGGATCGATCTGGCTGCCGACTCCTTCCTCATGTCCGTGCGGGACCCAAAGTTCGGGGTGATCGAAAGGCGCTTTTTCCCAGCGCACCCGCTCATCGGTCAAGGTTTTCATAAAAGCGACCAAGCTTGCTTTGTCTTCTTCGGTAAAACCTTGGTCGAATACTAAGGTGGCCGCATGACGCCGATTTTGTATATTTCCGCCACGATTATAAAACTCCACGACTTCCTCAAGCGACTTCATGCCGCCATTATGCATGTATGGCCCGGTCAATTCGACGTTTCTTAGAGTGGGCACCTTGAAGGCGCCTTTAGTCAAGGTTGAGACACGGCCGTTGCCGGGTTTACGCATTTCCGCCTCAACGACAGCAGGGGACGGCACTCTTGATAGTTGTCTTAGCGCTTTACCGCGACATACCGCTCCGCGTCCAAAACGGCGATCGCGAACCGTTTCTCTGTCGCCGAATTCCAATTCACTGACGAATGGTTCAACAAAATCACAGGCAACAACCCTGATGGGGTCGACCATTGACTTGGAGGCGTTTGCCAAGACCGCCAAATATTGTTCCGAAAAGGACAGCGGATTACCGAACGGATCCTTGCCGCCTAGCCCCACATCGTAGTCATTCGGTGTCACACTGGTGTTGAAAAACCCAATGTCGACTAATGTTTTGTCGATGCCCACGCCACTGGTCTGCTCACCTAAAACAGTCCTGTCGACTACGCGGAGATAGCGCGGTTTTCTGCCTGAACGATAATAGGCTTGAGGGTTGATCGCCGCCGAGAATGTCGGCCCGGAATGGCAGTTATGGCAATGCGCATCGAAAAAGACATCTTGCCCCTGCTTTTGTTGAGCGGTAAACCCGTAAGGATAGCCTTCATCGTCCAATGGCTGATCGAAAGGTGCTTGATCGGAGATTAGCGTATTTTCGTAAAGTTGAATCGCCAGGCCGAAAAAGAAGGCGAAATTGGCCTCGATCTGAGAATAAGGCTCGCCCGAATTCGAAACGCCGAAATCCGCATTGGCCCGCCAGAATTTTCTATGGAAGGCTTTTTCGATCAATTCGCCATAAGTGGTATTCAAGCCCTTTCCGGATTCATGACGCACCACACCCAATACACTGTCTTCGGCATGAACAAGCTGTGTTTCGAGCGGACGGCGTCGAATTAATTTTTTGCCTATTTCGGAAAAGGTCCGTCCTTGGCAGGACATTTCTATCATATCCAATGGCGGCTCGACGGCCTGGGATGCGAGAGAAGCATGCTCTAGGTACAACTTGACTTGTCGGGCTCTTTTGTCGTTTCTGGCTATCCAAACCTTGGCGTTGGGGTCTCGATGTCCAAAGCCCGAGACGCCGTTAAAAATATTGTTGGCGCGCCCGTCCCAGAAGTTTCGAAAATTGAAGGCCGCATTGATGACCGTCGGCGTATTGCGATTGGTCACTTGACGAGTGCTTAAACCGTTTGCGTGGAAAATATCGCTGTTTTGAGGAGTGCATTGGTCGATGCCGTCAACCGTTTCTTGAACACTTTCAAATGAACGTGTAAAAGCGCCGGAGGAACCGGCCACATCGTCCGTCGCAAAAAGTATCTCCGAGTTTTTGTCGGCGGGATCGCTTAAACGAAAAAACGGAAAGTCGCTGGCTTTAAGCTCATAATCCGGTCCGCCAATCTCGAAACGTTTCGCGCTTTCAGTATTCGCGGTATGACGCTGACCGCTATTCATCTGATTACGCGTGCGCCGGTCGGCGCCCGCATGAAAATGGCAACTGGCACAAGCAATGCCGTCGCTACCGACATTGACATCCCAGAACAAGGCTTTGCCCAGCTGAATAGCTGCCTCTTGGTCAACGATAATTGAGGATCGTCTGCCTATCAAGCCCGGGGTTTCGGGCAATGTCACTAAACCAAAAGAATGGTCTTCGGCGAATCCATGCGCCAGTGCCCATTTCGGATGTCCCAACAGAACGGTCAACAGGCATAGCGACAATACGAATTTGCGGACAAAGGTTTTTTTAACGCTAATAAACATGATTTTCCAAAAAAAAGCGGGGGGGAGGCAGATATCTGCCTCCCCTTAACGATGTGAACCTCGCAGCTAAGGAATATGCACAAATTTACTTCTACAAGTTTTAGGCATTGTGGTGGTTCGGCGACTCGCTTGGCAGGTCGCCGTGAATACATCCATGTAGCCTCGACGGCGGAATCTGATTGCCATGGATGGCATGAATGCAGATTTTGCATTACGCCAGGGATGGCGTGTATTAGGGCAACGCAGGAGCAGTTGCCGAGGAGCAAAAATCTGCCCTGCCGCCGACGCCTGTCAATCGAGCCACCGAACTCCCTTTCAGTATTTGTCGAAGTTATTTCATGCTCGTTCCTAAGAGACGAAACTAAAGAAGCAATAGATTCGGTGCAAGCTGGCAGTTAAGATGGATGTATATTATCGACCGGGAAAGCTGACTTCAACGCTTACGGGATAGCGCTGTGATACGGCTTTGGATGTGTCGATATCTTCATCGGGATTGATACCGCCGACTACGAACTGATAAAAACCGTTTTTAGGCGGTGTGAAAGTCAAGCTGACCTTGCCGGGTACGCCATCTAAAACCTTGTTTATGGCCGACTGGTCGTATGTTTCACCCAATATATCGCCCATGCCGTCGCGATCGAACGCATTGGTAATAAACTCCATATGAATTCGGCCAAGATTAACCGGGTTAACCGGGTCGTCGTCAAGAGTGGCATTCTGAACCATTACATCCTGAGACTGGCTATAAGAATGCGCATTGACATATTCAATAGGAGCAAATCTTCTACCTTGCCGTCTATACCAAACCGTCACGCCAGGGTGAAAGCCATCAATATCTGTGGCATCGACTGTAATCGTGACAGGTTGACCTCTCCTTAGTCTCATGTAGCCCCAGTTTGAATGATGAGTCCAACCTAGATAACCCATGGTCAAGTTATACCAAGAGTCTGCCCTAATATTCATGACGTGAGAGGAATTAGTTGGCGTAAATTCAAAATTAAAACCACCATTAAGCGTTGTTGCGGCATGGGAAGGTAAGCTGGTTAGAGCTCCCATCGTGGCCACGGCAAAGGTTAAGGCTTTTACTTTATTTGTTTTTTTCATTATTTCTCCATTGCTTTAATAATCGCCATGCGTTTTTTTTGCATTGGCATATTTTCGATTAACAAAAATGGTCAGCGCAACCGATTGATAGAATTTAAATGTTTGCAATTTTATCTGTCTTCCTATTTCTTGATTAGCAAGATGCTTCAGCTTGCTGAAGCCAATTGTCCGAGCAGTGACCAGTCGTAGCCACTTCTGCGGGACGGGTTATTTAACCCGTCCCCAACGTTTCGGTTTGCCCTAAACATTTCGGCTAACTTCGGCCAAAGTCAAAGCGTTTAGGACGGGGTTGCAAACCCCGTCCTGCTAGGGATATGCTGGTTTTTGGGCTTTAGCTGAAGATACTTGCTAATCAGGTCCTATTTTGTAAATTAAAGAGCGGGTTCAGCGATCAACCGGCTCTTTGGTATAGGAGGCTGGGCAATTAACCTCAATTTGTTTGCTTTACCTCGGCTATTTAATAAGTTAACTCGACCGTACTGTACTCATTACAGTCTGTGCCAATGCGCTAAGACAATATGAAGCAAGCAATAAAAATGCCATTATCTAATAGCGGAACATTTCCAGGCGTAATAATTTAAAAAATCTCCTTAAATTAAGTTGTTAGAGGAAATCAATATTCGCCGTTTTGCGTTCCTGTTATTCGAAGCCGATTTCTTAGATAAATTAAAGTGGGGGATATGACTCATTGGTAGGGCATATGCCTCACCAATGAGTTAAATAACGTAGTTTAAATAAGTCGCCGAACATGCCTTGTTCCTTATTATAAGGCTCAAAGCCTTTTCACATGACGCTAGAGGTTCGTGACGAATGCCATCTTAGAAGTAAGTATTCATCTCTTTGAGAGGGCGGGGTTTACAACCCGTGCGCATAAAGCTAAAAACGGCCAACCCACATCACGCTCTTTCCCTAGCTCCAGCTTGGGAAAGACACCCCGGAAGCTCCAGCTTCCTGAGACCGACGCAACCTCGGCACATTCTCAATCAAACCTGACTTGCTTGTTCAATCTTCCTTGATTGTCGGGAAGCTAGAGCTTCCTGAACAGGTTACCCAAGCTGGGGCTCTCATCGTTATACATAAATTGTAGGGTACGCTGCGCGTACCAAAGCCGTGTCCTGGCGGTTCGGTTGGCACATGAATATCGCGGGGTTACCATGGTACGCACAGCGTACCCTACGCGGTTCGGCTAGCGTTAGGTGATCCGCTAATATGAAGTGACAATAAATGGTATCGAGGTCTCATTGGTTAAGATTGCAAAAGGGTAATTTTTGACTTATGTATAACGATGAGAGCTGGGGCTTGGGTAACAGCATATTCGGGGAAGCGGCCTAAATGAAACTTTGGCAATTCAGTAAGTTAATTTTAGCGACATCCTTAGCTTGATGCGTATGGGTTTACAACCCGTGCGAAACGTTTCAACCATGGCCGAAGTAAGGCGAAACCTGATTAGCAAGATGCTTCAGCTTGCTGAAGCCAACTGTCCGAGCAGTGGCCAGTCGTAGCCACTTCTGCGGGACGGGCTCAATAACCCTCCCCGCAACAGAAAGCAGAAAGCAGAAAGCAGAAAGCAGAAATTAAGACTTGACAAACGTATAAAATGCCTCACAATTCCGCTAACCGCTAACCGCTAACCGCTAACCGCTAACCGCTAACCGCTAACCGCTAACCGCTAACCGCTAACCGCTAACCGCTAACCGCTAACCGCTAACCGCTAACCGCTAACCGCTAACCGCTAACCGCTAACCGCTAACCGCTAACCGCTAACCGCTAACCGCTCTTAGCCAACTCCGTAGCCGCAGGATAATCGATCTTACCGCTCGCCAAAACCGGCACCTTATCGACAATCATTATCTTTTTCGGTAGAACAATTTTAGAGACGCCTTCGGCGACCGCTTCCAAATCGCGTGCCGATGCCGATTTTTGCGTGGTCAGCAAAATAATCTGCTCGCCTTTTTTCTCGTCGGGTAGAGTGACTGCAGCATGAAGCGCATCCGGCCAAGCCTTGGTGGCTAACTGTTCGACGACAGTCAACGAAACCATTTCTCCGGCTATTTTGGCGAAGCGTTTACTGCGGCCTTTGATCGTAATGAAACCCTCATCGTCGACATCGACGATATCGCCGGTATCGTACCAGCCTTCGCCGTAAACCGACTTAGGCGGCATCAGTTGTCCCGGGTTTTTCGCCAGCAAATAACCTTGCATGATATTAGGGCCTTTAACATGCAATTGCCCACCTTGCTCGATACCCGGTATCGGCTCTAGCTTGTATTCCATTTTCGGCATGAAACGTCCTACCGTGCCGGCCTTAAATTCCATCGGCGTATTGACCGAAGTGACCGGAGCGGTTTCGGTGGCGCCGTAACCTTCGAGAATACGAATGCCGAACTTTTCCGACCAAATTTGCCGTGTGCCATCCTGCAATTTTTCGGCGCCGGCCACGACATAGCGCATATTGTAAAAATCGTAGGCATGGGCTTTTTTCGCATAAGCGGCTAAAAACGTATTGGTGCCGAACATGATCGTCGCATTGAGTTCGTAAGCCATCTCAGGAACGATTGCATAATGCAAAGGCGACGGATAAAAGAACGTAGTCATGCCGTTCAATATCGGCAGCATCGTGCCGACGGTAAAGCCGAACGAATGGAACATCGGCAGAAAATTAAGTACGACATCTTGCGCGTTAAAATTGATCCTCGCCTCCAATTGCTTGTGGTTGGCTAGAATGTTGGCATGCGACAACACGACACCTTTCGGTGTGCCTTCCGAACCGGAGGTAAATAAAATTACCGCAGGATTGTCGTAACTGAACTCAGTGTGTCTATACCAAATATTGGCAGTTTTGCATTTGATCAAGCCCGCTAGTTTACTTAGCGGAGTGATTTGCTGAGCTAAGTCTTCGAGATAAAGTAGATCGACCTGTTGGCTTAATCGATCGGCGTCATCTTGTAATTTTGCCAGCTCGATAAAGCGGCGCGAAGTCAGCACGGTTTTAATTTTTGCTGTGGAGCAGGCCGAAAGCATGCCGGCCGAACCGGTCGAGAAATTCAGCATAGCAGGCGTGCGGCCGTAAAGCTGAAGACTTAAAATCGTACATAACGTTTTAGTCGAATTCGGCAGCATGACTCCGACATTTTCTCCGGTTACGGTGATTTTTTTCAAGACGCGACCCAGACACAACGTCGCCGTGATCAATCGGTCGTAGGATAACGGCTTGCGTTCGAGATCCTCGGCAACCGTGTGTTTGCCGCCGTGAATACTGCGCGCTTCGAGCAAGGCGGCAAAAATACTTTGCTGATAATGGCTTGTCGCGAACATCATGTCGGTCATGATGTCGGCGAGAATCCGGCCGCAATATTGACGGCGACGGCGGCCTCGCAAGTCGTCAGGCGCTTTTATTGTGGTAGGCGGAAGAATTTGTATCGTAATTTTCGGGAAAAGGCGCAGTCTTACGATATTACGCAACTTAGAAAAATGCGTGTATTCGGCACCCTTGATGCGCACCGGTAAAACAGTGGCCTGCGATTTGTCGGCGACCATGCCCGGGCCGTCGTATATCTTCATGACCGAGCCGGTAACGGTGATGCGGCCTTCGGGGAAAATCACAGTTTTAGTTGGACTCTTTAAATGATTGATTAGCTCTTTTAGCGACATCGGATGGGTCGGGTCCATCGGAAAGACTCTCGACAACTTCAAGAACGGTTTTAGCCACCAGCGCTCGGATATTTGCGTATTGATCGCGAAGGTAATATCGTCCGGTAAAAAAACACCGAGCAATAATGGGTCGAGAAACGAGGTGTGATTGGAAATGATCATTACGCGGGGGCCGGCTTTATGATAGTTATCGAGGCCTTTAAGTTCGACCTTGAAGATAAAAGTCAGTAGCCGATGCAAAAATGGTTTCAACATGATGCGCTTCCTCAAGCATTGTTATTTTTTTAATAGACTATAAAAATAGCATATTGTCCCATCAAAATATTCGGGATTATGTCGAGGGCTAATTATTTTTCCTCGTTCCCACCGCTCCAGCGTGGGAATGCATACCGATCTAGTTTCGACAGCCAAGGTACGGATTCCCACGGTACACACAGCGAGCGTACCCTACAATTTATGAACAAAGGCGAGCACAGAACGAGAGAATCATTAGGGGGAGTTATTTTTTACCGTATCCTAAATCTCGCGATCGATTCAAACATGAGAAAAATCAAACCGACGGCGCTATAATGGCCCGATGAAAAATCATTTGCCGGTCCCAGTCTTTCGTCAATGAAAATACTCAAAATAAAATTCAGAAATATCAATTCGTTGGAAGGCGATAATCAGGTCGATTTCAGGGAGGCGCCATTCAGCGATTCCGGTTTATTCGCGATCACAGGGCCGAACGGGTCGGGTAAATCCAGTATTCTCGATGCGATCACCTTAGGTCTCTACGGGGAGACTTTTCGTTTCGATCGGCCGGCTGTGCATGTCATGACCAAACGCACGGCGGAAAGCTTTTCCGAAGTCGATTTTGCGGTCGGCGACAACCTGTACCGCGCAACTTGGAAAGTACAGCGCGAACGGCAAGATCCGAACGGCCGTTTGCAATCGCCGCAAATGCTATTGATAAAAATCGAAGACGACCGCGAACAATTGCTGGCCGAAACGCCCAATGCGGTATGTCAAAAAATCGCCGAAATCACCGGCATGAATTTCCGCAATTTCACCCGCTCTATCATGCTCGCGCAAGGCGACTTTGCAGCGTTTTTGAATGCGTTGGATAACGAACGCCTCGATATACTCGAAAAAATCATCAGCAGCGACATCTACGCCGATTACAAAAACGCCGTAATCACCAAAGCCGATGAAGAACAAGCGTTACTGGCTTCGCTTAAACAAGACATCGATGCATTGGCTATGCTCGAGCCGGCCAAACAAGAAGCCTTCGAACACGACTTGGCAGATTTCAAAGATCAAATAAGCGAGTTTCGCGGACAGCGCGACGAACTCAAGCAGCAGCAAGTTTGGTTGCAAAATATCGAAACGCTGGAAAAACGGATTATCGCGTTAACTCAGCAGCAAGAAAAAGCGCAGACCCAAGCCGAACAAACTCAGCAACAATTAACCCGAATTGCCGAAAATCCGGAAGCCCTGGCTTTTAAAGAGGCCGCGGACGAACTCGAGACGCTTGAAAAAGAAATCGAACAAGGCAAGCAAACCTTAAATGCTTACCGGAGCGAACTCAAGCGACTGCAGGATAAACTGGCGCTATCGGGCGTAGCGCCCGAATCGCTTGGTGCCGCGCCGACTAAATCGATTGAAGACCAGCAGCGGGCCATAGAAACACAAAAAGCCAGGATTTCGCAGCACACGCAAGAAAAGCATCTGGAAACCGATGTCACGCGAGGACTGGAAATCCAACGCGAACAAAAGCAGAGTGTTCTGGCTACGGTCGATGAATGGCTGGAACTCAACGCGCGCGATGAAAATTTGCTCGAAAACTTTCCCGAAACGGCAAAATTAAAAAAATTACGAGCCGAACTGGCGTCTTTGACCGAACAACATAAGCGTTCCGCCAAATCGGTACAAGCGACCGGCGCCTCGCTTAGCGGTCATCAGGCTAGAATTCAGAAATCCCAAAAAACCATCGGACGTCTTAAGCTTAAGCTGCAAATCAATGAGCAAAAACTCGAAGGTGTGGCGCTGGGTAGGGATGCGGCTGAAATCGACGAGCTTTTAAAAGATCAAAAAGAGCGTTTGGCCGACTTTCAGTCTCTCTACAACCTAAGCCGCGAACATGCGCGCCTAACCGGCGGACGTTTTAGTTTCTTCGGCTTCGGCAAGGCGAAGGAAGAAAAAACGCTGGACGACTTACAAGCTGAATTGGCGCAGTACAAAGACGACATCATGCGCGAAGACAATATCAGACTAACGCTCGAAAAAGCGGTAGCGAACGAGACGATACTTGCCAGATTGGCGGACGAGCGAGTCCATCTTGAAGACGGCAAGCCTTGTCCGTTATGCGGCGCGCTGAATCACCCGTATGTCATTCGGCCGCCGAAGATCGGCGACTCCAAACGCGCACTGGCCGACCAGCGCGCAAAAATCCAAGCCTTGGTCGCGGCGTCCGAGCGTATCGAACAAGAAGCCAAATTGACCGAGAAACGGCTTGAAGGCAGCAAGGCCAAACGTCAACGCATCGAGTTACTCCGCTCGCAATGGTTGACCTTGTGTAATCGGCTGAATGCGGTCAACGACGATATGGAAATCAACAATTCGCGGGCGATCAAGCGCTTTTTGAAGACTGAAACGATCGAATTGAAAAACATCACCAAGCTGGCGCAACAATACCGCGTGCAGGCCAGGCGTATCGACAAAATCAAAGAATTAATGGCTCGGCACGAAGCGATGATCGGCCGTTTGCAGGAAAATACTAAGCAACTCGATCAAGAGTGGCAAAGCCGTCCTCAAGAACTGAAAGAACTGGAACAAACCCTCGAAAAATGCCGCAAGGACGAGCAGGAATTAACCGCGAAGGTGTTGCATCAGTTGGACTTGGTCGGCGAAAAAATGCCCGGCAAAGGAAAGGAAGATGCCTTTTACGATCGCTTGAATCAACGCCGTCAGGAATATCAAACCTATCAATTGCGCCGCAAGGGGCTGACCGATGAAATCGCCGCGATTACCGAAAAGATCGATGTCAGCAATCGAAAAATTGCGCAACTATCCGAAAAAATTGCCGCCGCCGGCACGCAACTGCAGCAAGAAGAAACCGCCGGCTTGCATCTGGCATTGATCGAAAAACAAAAACTAATTGCAGACAAGGAAAAACTGATCGGCCAACAGACCGCAGAAGCGGCGCGAATGCGCGAAGTTTTCCGGGAAAGGCTCGTCGGCACAAAATACGAGTCCTGGCGAGTTGATGAAGTCATCGAATTGCTGCATTTGATAGCGCGTGGAACGGAACTTGAGCAGCGCATGTCGGTATTGCAAAGCGAATTGGCTGATCTTGCAACCCGGCTTGAAAATACCCAGGCCGAAATAGCGGCCGAACAAGCGTTGGCATTGACCACCCAGACCGTCGAAGATATCGTCCTTCGCATACGAGGTATCGACGAAAAAATCGACATTAGCCGACAAGAAGCCGCCCGCTTGGAAGCGATGCTTGGCAAAAATCTGGCGATGCGGCAACAATTCGACGTATTGTCGACTAAACTGACTGCACAGCAAGAAATAGTCGACGAATGCTTGCTGGAAGTCAAACGCATCGACGAAGAAAACGGCGCCGTATTCCGTCGGCGCGTACAAATTAAAATGGCCGATAAATTATTGGCCCAGGCCAATCAAGTACTTGAAAAAATCAGCGGCCGCTATTATTTACGGCAAATGCCGAGCGAGCATGGCTTGGCGCTCGAGATCGAAGATACGTATCAAAACAACATTCGACGACTGCCGAAATCTTTGTCCGGCGGCGAAAGTTTTGTCGTGAGCTTAGCCTTGGCGCTGGGACTTTCCGAACTGGCCGGTAACGGGCGTTCGGTCGACTCGCTATTTCTCGACGAAGGCTTCGGTACCTTGGATGCCGAAACCCTGTATGTCGTGATCTCGACCCTGGAAAGCTTGCAGAAGCACGGTAAAAAGGTCGGCGTGATCTCGCATGTCGAAGCGGTGCAAAAGCGCATCAAAGCCCAATTGCAAATGGTCAAAAAACCGAATGGCATGAGTATTTTGAAAAGCGTACCCGATCAAGAAGTCGCCTTTTAAAACAAAAATGCGTGTTCTCAATCAATTACCGCTAACCCATCACATAAACATTTTATGACCAAAAAGATCCTGACCGTTTTCGGTACCCGGCCGGAAGCGATTAAAATGGCGCCCGTCGTATTGGCTCTACAACAAGCCGAAGGTCTTGAATCCCTCGTATGCGTAACCGCCCAGCATCGGCAGATGCTCGACCAAGTGCTCAACTTGTTTGACATTAAACCCGATTACGATTTGGACCTGATGGCGCCGAATCAAGACCTTTTCGACATCACCTCGAAAGTGCTGTTAGGCTTACGCGACGTATTACGCGAAGCGCAGCCGGACATCGTGCTGGTACACGGCGACACCACCACCTGTTTCGCCGCGGGACTTGCCGCGTTCTACCAAAACATCAAACTGGGCCACGTCGAAGCGGGGCTGAGAACCGGCAACCTTAGGGCGCCGTTTCCCGAAGAAGCGAATCGGACTTTGGTCGGACGCATAACCGATTATCACTTCGCGCCGACGCAATCCTCGAAAAACAACCTACTCGCTGAAGGCGTTACGGAGCAAAACATCGTCGTGACCGGCAATACCGTTATCGACGCATTATTGATCGTCCGGGACAAAGTCATCGGCGAACCGGATAGCGTATGGCAGGAAAAATTCGGCGAAACATTGTTTAAGACCATTTGCGATTCCAGCCGAAAACTCATTCTGATTACCGGACACCGACGCGAAAATTTCGGTCAAGGCTTCATCGACCTTTGCAATGCGATCAAAGAACTGGCACAAAAACATCCGGATTGGGACTTGATCTATCCCGTTCATCTAAATCCGAACGTGCAAAAACCGGTCTACGAAATTCTCGACCGACTCGATAATGTGTACCTGATCGCTCCGCTTGACTACGAACCGTTCGTCTGGATTATGAACCGAAGCGACTTGATTCTGACCGATTCCGGCGGAATTCAAGAAGAAGGTCCGTCACTAGGTAAACCGGTATTGGTGATGCGCGAAGTGACCGAAAGACCCGAAGCGGTCGATGCCGGTACCGTTTTGTTGGTTGGAACCGATAAAGAAAAAATTGTCAGCGGCGTCGAAAAGGTACTACTGGACAGCGATGTCTACGCGCGTATGTCCAAAGCGCACAACCCTTACGGCGACGGCCATGCTTGCGAAAAAATCATTCAAACATTGCTTAAAGCCTCTCCTGATTAGCAAGATGCTTCAGCTTGCCGAAGCTAAGTGTCCGAGCGAGGTTTGGTCGTAGCCGCAAAAACTAAAATATGCTGTTATCCAAGCTCCAGCTCTCATCGTTCTGCTGCTTCCCAAGCTCCGGCTTGGGAAGCAGATAAGTGAAGCTCTAGCTTCGCGATACGATTCTAAAGGGGGCAGATTACTTTTTTTTCTTTTTTCTTGCTGGATTCCGCCAGTCTATGGTGGAATCATGGGCTTCCCTTAACTTAATGGCAGTGATTCTCCTAAAAGGGGTCAGGTTACTTTTTTCAATTATTAAATAAACCTGACCCCTTTTTTGAAATGTCAGCGGAGTATCTATTTCAATGAGCCTAAAAATGGTATTTGAGCTGAAAGCGTACATGGTCGTCGGCGCTGAACATGATTAACGGATCGGTGACCGGTATGCCGCGAAATAGACGGACTTGAAGGTCTACAGTCCAATCGTTGCCGATGCGTCGACTGGCTTCGATATTGTATATTTTAGAGTTTTGGGTGCGATCGAAAATGACGCCGGCAAGCAGCTGGGTGTTTTGAATATCGTTAAAGCCCAGACGAACTGCGGCTAAGAAGTCGTCTTGAAATAGGGCTTGTTGTGTTAATGCCTGAAAATTATTGTAGCCACGGCTGTCGTACATGTATTCAGCTATCAAGCCTAGGTCGACGCCCGATTCGAAGAGGTCGAAGAATGTATATTCGACGCCGCCGGTCGCTGCATAAAATCGGTCTCCTTGTCCCGAACGCATTAACGCTTCAAGTTTCCATAGCCAGCTGCCTTTGATCGTTTGTACATCGATGCTGGTTTGATTGATGTTTTCATAAAGCGGGATGATTCGTTCAATTTCGCCTAACTGATTGAAGCGAGGCAGCATCGTCGGTTGGCGGGCGGTGCCGTAAAAATGAGCGAGTCCGACATCCCAGTCGCCGAAAGAATGAGAATATCTCCCGGCGTAAGCCAAGTGTTTCTCGACGCCTTCTCTTTCAAATTGGGCGTCTCCGACTGAGGTTACGGGGTGCGTTCTTAAGCGGCCTTCGTGTCCTGCAAAGGTTCTTTCGCGAAAGCCGGTCAGTAAAAACAAATCGATGGTGCCCCAGTCTTGTATCAAGGCTAAGTTAATCATCGGCTGGCCGAGTTTTTGTTCGCCGTCGATGTTTTCGACAAAATCGGCTTGATTGATGATGTCGATCAAATGAAAGCCTTCGGTGACGCCCCAAAATACTTGACGGAAGCCGACCCGCAGTTCCCAATCGTAGGCGGCTTTTAGCCACGTTAATTCGCGGATATCGAAATGGGTGCGGCGGCTGTCGTGTTGAGAGTAGCGATAAAAGGGCGAGAAGGTAAAGCTTTGCGATCCGTTATCCCAACTTCGGTAGAGTTCTGGGTTTATCGCGCCGGAAATATAGTGGCTATGTTGTTGGTTGTCTTGCGGGGTTTGAAAAAAGCCCAGGCTTTCCACTTCGGCATAGCCGGAAATTTCCCAATCGGATATTAAGTCGTTAAAAAAGGATTCATCGCTCGATGCGCCGATGCGGTTTTCTTTGAAATTCCCAGGATACGAGTCGTTTGTCGATTGTTGGGGGGCGGTTAAATCGTATTTGTGGAGTTCGCTGTTTGAGTGCGCATAATTCGATGGCTCGAAGGTATTCGGGTTTTGTTCCCGGGTTAAAGTCGATTCGTCTGTTAGGGTAATCAGGCTCGATCCGTGAGCGGTTGATTCAATATCGATTGTGTATCCGTGTATGTCGGTTTGATTTTTTAAGTCGAAGACAAGCCGGAAATCGTTTTTATTTCGAGGCGCGCTGCGTAAGCGTTGGAAATAGGGATGATCGGCAGATGGCTGGCTAAGCGGTGCCGAAGGTTTCAGGTTTTTTACATCGAGTACGAGACGAGGCGGATTGTCGATTAGAAAGGCCTTGAATTCGGGCTTTTCAGGAGGCTCCGTGGGAGCGATGCTAAGATCTATCACGGCTTGACGGGATGTTGATTGGTAGTCGATCGAATCCAACACTAATTGTTGTGCATCAGCTTCCGAAAATGCCAAGCAAGTTGCCAAGCTAATATATTTAAGTCGGGTGTTGCGCATAAGATTTTAAGTGTTGTTGCCTAATAAGCTTCTTGCGTTCGCTTGTATCGTAATTGTTTAGCCCACCCTTTATTGTTTCTGGCTCCCACGGTCCTCCGCTCGTTGTTATACACAAGTACCGGTAAACTTGCTAAACAGAGGTCGCCGTATACTTGGAAGCGGTGCTGTTTGATAAATCTGCGGATATTGAACATCAGTGGCTTCGAAATCGCGACGAAGGCGTCGCTCCCACAAGGGGGTAGGGTACTCTGTGGGAGCGATCCCCAGATCGCGATTTCGAAGTCGGGAACGTTGGGCGACAAAAAATGGTATCGAGGTCTCATTGGTTAAGATTTGCAAAAGGGTAATTTTTGACTTATGTATAACGATGAGCGGTCCTCCGTGGGAACGAGGTCAGTAACGGTTTACGTTAACTTAATGGTAGTGACGCAGAGCTTGGGAGCACTGGGAATTACGACAATAATTTAAATAATGCCGCTAATTCGCTAATTTTATACAATTTCCAAATATGCTCGACGAAGTATAATTGAAAACTAGCGCGCGCGCCTTAAAGTATTTTGATCGAAATCGCGCTCTGTGAGTCCCGTACGAAATTCGATGTTCTCGATCAATAGGCTGGTGCTTTTGCCGTTTTGATGATTGGTCATCAACATATCGTGTGCTCGCCAGTATTGGTCTAGGTATTGACGATAATCTTTGTTCTCGAGCGTCTTCAATAACGCGTTTCTTCTGTCGTAATATTCGACTTTTATTGGAATATAGCGTTCCTTGTCTATCCATGATATCTGCCGGGTATATCCGGAATGTTCATATTGAGGGTCAAGTTCGACAACGAAGCAATCAATGCCGTCTACTGCTTCTTCGCGAAGGTAGCGGTACTTATATTTTGGAACTTCAAACGATGTCAAATCCTCGAATGCAAATTCGCTGCCGAGAAAGGGGCCCGATTTGTTGTTCGACGAAATACGTCTAACTCTTCTCAATGCCGGTAAATATAGCCATTGGTCGTCCGGTTCGAGTGCATGGGTATAACTTAAAAATGCCGTTCCTCGCACATCGCCCGGACTATCGAAAATAGTTAGGCTTTTGTCTCCGTCGCCGGTGACTTCTAACGTGTTGATTCTGAGTAAGCGGACGGCTTCCCTCCCGCTTCGGGTTCTTAGGATCATTTTCATTTCGGCTTGGCTGTCTTGCCAACCTTTATCGCGTTTGACCATTTCTTCGATGATTTGCAAGCCTTTTTCTTGATCGCTTTGCGCTAGGCACGGCGATGTAATGAAGAAAAGACCAAGTAGTAAAAGTATGTTTTTCATTTTTAATGCCAAGGTGAGTTTTTGCATAAATCCAGGTTATACTCATCGTAGATGAAAATTCGGCCTCGGGGTGCCCGTTAAAGGACGCCATGAACCCAGCACCTAAATTATCCAAGACAATTAACCATAGCCAATGGGCTATGGACTTTAGGTGCTGGGTAAATACATCCATGTAGGCTCTATGCCAGATTCATGCTGGCAAAGCCTTAGTAGTCGAGCACTCCGGCGCCTCCTAAGATACTGCCGAATTTTGATATGCGATGGGTATACGTGTCTGGAATCAAGAGTTTCACCCCGTTGAAGTCTAGAAATGATATTTCCAACTGTAATGATGTCAGGAATAGACATTATTGTGATCTTCTTGAAATCTTTTTTGAATTGTGTCGAATACTCAAGATTGTACATTTTTCACTTTGTCTTCCGTCAAGTCGGCAAACAATGCATCGATCGATTCGACTTTATGACCGCGGCCGTCAACAAACTCTTGCATTGCGGCAACAGTCTCGCTATTGGGCTGACGAACCTTTAACTCAAACGGAATTCCACCGTAATTGATAACTGCACGGGCAAACAATTTAATAGCTTGAGATGGACTCAACCCGACTTCGTCACAAATGTTAGTGAAGGCCGCTTTTGTTTCGTGATCAATGCGCGCACTTAACATTTCGTTTTGCATACCGAATACTCATTGTTTTACATTGTGCGACATTGTAATGCATAGTATGAAAAATACATAACTACATCAAGTCGATTCGCAACGCATGGCAAAGGAAAAAAGGGAGTTAAATTAATAATTAAACCTGACCCCTTTTCTGGACCCCTTTTCTGCAAGATTGTGGAGGCAATTAGACAATCAGTGATGACAACAACAGGTCAGACCGGTGCTTTTACAAGGCTATGTTCGCGTTAATAGTTGATACTTTTGAACTTAAAGCCAACATGAAACCCCAGAATACAGCTCTGAATAACTTTCTTATTTTCAATATTACGCCAATGGTTGAAAGGAGGGTACGGTTGCTCGATTGACAGGTGTCGGCGGCAGGGAAAGCCGCCGTCAAGCCTACATGGACGTATTTACGGCGTCCTGTCAGGCGAGTAATCGTACCCTCTTCCACGCTCAGTGTTTTGGAAAGCAATCATTGACTATTTGCTAAATGGTTTATTTAGTAGGAAAGAGAACCGTTTCAACTTCTAACGCGAACATAGCCTTTTACAACCCGTTATACCCATAGGTTCTTAAGAAACCGTTACGATGGTTGAGGAATAAGCGCGCGGATAGATTCATCAGGAGTAAAGCCTCTGTTGAGAGACCGGATATATGGTAGCAATCTTGATCTCTGTTTTGACATCAATTTTTGAAAACTTGGCTTGCAATAAACGAGGAGTCCATATATGGGTATAGATGCGGATTTATCCGCACAGCAGTGCGATGAATTCGCACCTACAATTCCCTGATTTATTCCATGCCCATTACTCTAGGCTTGAACCTCAACAAACGAACTTGAAGAGTGTGGCACCGGTATATGCTGACCTTCTTCTTTCAGCCCCTCAACATGAAACTCGATAGCTTCTTGAATAAGTTGCAAGACTTCTTCCGGCGATTCGCCGACAGCTATGCAGCCTGGAAGATCAGGAACATAGGCGCCGAAGCTCGTTGGACCTTCTTCAATAACAACCATATAGCGCATGTAAACCTCTATTGCTTAAGTCCTGCTTGTTTCAAGACACTAATTAGTGTACCAGGCGGTACATCTACGCTGGGTTTTCCAGCAACTGTGACCGTACCGGTCTTGACGGGGTGGTGAAACTGGCGATGGCTTCCTTTTTGCCGTACCTGCTGCTAACCATCCACTTCAAGCAGAGCGATAAGATCTTTAACTTTCATGTCGCGAGCTTAGCATGTCATCTACTTGATTCTCAACTACAATAAAAAAGGGGTCGCAAAAAAGGGGGCGACTCCCTGCCGCCGACATCCTCGCCAAGCACACCCCGCACCCTGTTTTATCCTCAAATTGGGAATTGCTGGTATTTAATGGAATGGGTTAAAAGTCGGGTATGAATTCGGTAATATACCTTTCGCACTTCAAATTTCGGCAGTGCCGGAGGAGGTCTCGGGGTGCTCGATAAAGGCTTTGCCAGCATGGAGCTGGCATAGAGCCTACATGGACGTATTTACGGCGTTCTTTAACGGGCACCCCGAAGCCGAATTTTCATCTACGATGAGTATAATTTGAGTAAATGATTTATATTAGATTTTATTGTTTCAAGCACATAACAACGAAACATTACGACCGAATTTATAAAATCCCTTCAACGAAAAGACTGTAAGCATTCGCCGACAAAAGTGTCAGCTTTTTTTACAACAAATCACTTGCTGTCATTCTGCTGATTTCTCAACGGACGTTTGGGGGGTAATCAAAACGCAATTCAGACCGGTTTAAAAAACATTCATCCGTTATAAAGGTAAGGGCAGAAACCTTACAGACGCGCTTCAAAACCCACCCGGTTAAGGTAGCCCACGGTTTTATCGACCGCTCAGCTCTTTCAACAAATCGCTAGCGGCTTGCTTGTTTTCGAATGATGAGGAGGCATCCGCAATGTTTTGCAAAATTTCGATCGCGGCCAGTTTGTTACCATTGGCTTGTTGCGCCTTGGCCAGATGGAATTGGATATCCAAAGAATTCGGTGCTAGATCGGCAGCTTTTTGCAATTTAGCCAAGGCGTCTTTCGCTTGTCCATTTTGCAACAATACAATACCGTAAGTATCGGCAATAGCCGCAGTTTTAGGCGACAACTTATAGGCCTTTTCTGCCAGTTCCAAAGCCTTCGGATCATTCTGGCCGTAATAAATCATTGCCAGATTATTCAAAATCACGACATTCTCTGGCTTTTCGTTGAGAATGGTTTGATAGTGGCTCTCAGCTTTGCCAAAGTTTTTTTGACTAAGATAAAGATTGGCGATTTGCAGGTGTGCGTCCAAATTTTTGGGATTTTTATCAATTTCACTGCTAAACACTTGAATGGCTTCATCGATCTTGCCTTGTGCGGAGAGTAACCCACCAATTTGGTTCAACAATCTCGCATTAGGCTTAATTTCATAAGCACGTCGATTATATTCCAACGCCTTATCGAGTTGTTTTTGGGCCAGATAAATATCGGCTTTTAAGATAAACCCAACCGCCGACTCTGGATACTTTTTTTCGATACGAGCGGCTTGTTCCATCGCCAGATCTAATTTTTGCTCATTGATCAAATAAACGGTTTTTAATGTTATGACCTGCTGATCATCGGGACTAACAGCGCTCGCTTCTTCAACCAATCTTGACACGCCCGCTGAAGCATCCGGTCGCGCCATCAAAAGCCTCGCCAGTAATATCCGATGAAAAACGTCTTTTTGATCTTGCGTAATTATTGTCTTTAAAGTTTGGGCGGCGCTTTCGAAATCTTTATTGAGTATTTGCGCCCTCGCCAGCATCGAGAGGACAGATTTTTCGTTCGGATAACGATTGACTATCCCTTGCAATAATTCAAGCACCTTTAACGGCTCTTGCTTGAGCTCGTAGAGCTTGATCAGATTATTGACGACCAAAAGCACCTGCTCTTTATTGCCCTGTACCTGTTTCAACGCGGTCGATAAAATATTTTCAACTTCGACGAGATTATTCTTCCGATAGGCAAGGTTCGCCTTCAAGATATACGGAACGGCCGCTTTCGGATGAGCAGCCAGAGCTGCGTCGATATGCTCTTGAGCCGCTTTTGACTCATTATTTTCAAGCGCTAACAAAGCCCGACCTTGCAGTGCGTTTAGATTGTGGGGATTTAAGTTAAGAGCCTCTTGAAAGCTAGTGACTGCGGCTTTTTTATCTTTTTGAAGGGTTTTTATCAGGGCTTGTAAATTATGATACTCGGCTTCATTAGGGAATTGCTTGAGTAGATCGTTGAGCTTGGTCTGCGCCTCATCGAGTTTTTTTTGTTTGATCAATTCCAAGACAAGCTGATGATTTTGCTCGAGAGTCTGCTGATCTGTTTCAGGCGTCGATTCGAAAAACGACATGACGTCATTGTCATAAGTGGAATCGATTTTCAGCTCATCCTCTATCGGAGCCCAAAGATCGTGACTTTGCGGATCATATTTTGCCGCTTGGCTGAGACCGCTCATCAGACCAACAACAATGGCGAAGACCGCTTCTTTGGGGAATGCTAATACTTTGTACTTCATGGTTTGTACCTTAATTTATTCAAGTCCGCGAGGGGTTAATACAACACTTTGACAAAATAACGGCGATTACAAAAAATGTACAGCATTAAGGGTTTCTTAGCTTCGCATTGTAAAAGAAAGTCGCTCTCAACTAATTTTTCGTTTACTATCGCGCCGCCTTGAGAAGAGGAAAAAATCCTGAATCAGTGTCAGTAAATTTTACATTGTTTCGAAATACGTTTTTCACGATCCTTTGCCCAAAGCTCAAATGCACCTATGTCATTGTTATTTATATGATTAATTTTATTAATATAAACATACAGATCATCCAATCAACCACGATTGCGTCAAATCAGAAATTTCTCACTATTCTTAGATAGAAATATTCTAGATTGTGAGGCAGTTCACGTTTTCGCCAAATACACGACAATCTCTTTGAATCAATAAGATACCGTTCAGATTAAGCCATCCTCCAAATTTTACGCTTTAAACCCATTCGTCAGACATTGTCAGAAAAATTTACACTCTTCCCGAAAAATAAGCGTCTTGGTTAATAAAAAACGAACAACCTCATGAATAAATTAATTATTTTTAACTTGGCATAAATTTAGCTAACGAAGGATTACAATAATAAAATTTTTCTATAGTGGTGGGTATCATGAAAACAATAGAAACTAAAATTAACAAACCGGCGATAGCGGCATTTGCTTTAGCGGCTGCATTATTTGCCAGCGGCAGTCAGGCTGCCACGTTATGCTCTGATTATACAGCGCCTAACAATCATCCAGGTGGCTTATCAGTCACAGATGTGACCTTCAGAGGTCAAGATGCAGATGATTGTTATGGGGTGATTGCGGCAGGACAAGGCGGCAACGTAACCGGGACAAATGTTTGGGATACTACTGGGTGGCTAGAGCTAGCCAATGACACAAACACATCATCGACTGTAAATGGGATTAAATTCACATTAACAGCAGATATAGGAGAAAATGGACAATCAACACCCGGCGATTGGCTTCTTTCTTGGTCCTTAGTTCCAGGCGAACAACCTGGATTCGACTTAACAATGGATATTGTTGCAAACTTCAAAGCGAGCAATCAATCTGCCTCTTATTTATTTGAAGATGAAAAGTTTACGGCCAATCCTTTAAGTGGAACAGGCACATTTAAGATTGCCTATAATGCAAATAATCAAGGTATTACCCCAGCGTTATCTAATATGAGCATTTGGTATGCAAATGCAAGTCATACGGAACCTGAAAATGGCGGCGGAGGCCCAGGAGGCGGCCAAGTCCCAGAACCCCATCTGATCTTATTAATGGGCATCGGACTGCTGGGCTTTGGTGCCACAAAATTTCGCAAAACGACCAAAGCCTAATAACTTAGAAACACCTTCGAACAAAAACGCCGGCAATTGCCGGCGTTTTTGTTACTTTTTGACTCGTCCATCCACACTATTGATTCTAAATTCGACAGCCTAGTCATGAAGCACCTGAAACATTCAAGAGATTGCCTAAACATTCCCGCTAACCTCTTGGATGAACGAAAGTTCTATACAAACGAATAAGAAGTTATTAAGTTGACGTCTCATTCTTTATGATCTTCATTGTGAAATGCTTTTTACAGGCTAAAGGTAATGACTATTGGATTCGTAATGATTCACACCCCTTATCGTTCCCATGCTCCAGCGTGGGAATGAATTCCGAGACGCTCTAGCGTCTCGTACCGCTGGAGCGGTGCTCAGGCATTCCCACGCAGAGCATTACTGCCATTAAGTTAAGCCGTTCGTGGTGAGCCTGTCGAACCATGGACGGCTTAACTTATCGACCCAGGATTTTTCCATTCACCCTTCGACAGGCTCAGGGCGAACGGAAAAATCCTTAACTTAATGGCAGTGACGCAGAGCATGGGAGCGATAATTGCCGAAGGATTGAATATTTACTTGGATTCAGCTTATAAAAAACCTCGCAAAAACGGCTCTGTTCACGTTAATAGTTAAAACATGAATACTAGCCAATTCCGAAAGAGTTTGATGTTGCCAGCTATTACTACATATAAAATAAAAATCCTGCAAAAAAAACGCCGACTGACGCCGGCGTTTTTTGGGTTACAGATTTTAGTTTTGTTTATTTAGAAACTGTAATCGTATGTTTAGCGGTCTTATTCGAAGTATCGGTAGCAACCGCTTCAATTATATAAGTGCCTCGGCTTTCTCTGTTGGTATTCCAATTATGAGACAATTGATTGCCGTCTGCCGAACTCGCCAGACTGCCGTTAATAAACAGCTGGATATTGGCCACCGCAACGTCGTCTTCCGCCGAAACATTTATTTTAACTACTCGTGATACTCGGCTACCGTCGGCTGGATTACTGATTGCTACGGTTGGAGCCGCCATATCTTCAATCACTTCTTCGACAGGTTCATCAGCGACTTCTTCAACTTCTTCAATCGTATTTTTGACCGTTACATTAACATCACTTGAAACCCCTTCATTACCCGCCGCATCGATTGCGGTAGCGCTCAAGGTTACCGAACCATCTGCGATTTCCTTGGAATCCCAGCTAAACTGGTAAGGTGCAGTCGTATCGGTTCCGACATAAAGACCATTAGCATACAGCGACACTTCGCTTACACCGACATTATCGGTGGCACTGACCTCGACTGCAATCAAGCCGCTGACGGTACTTCCTCCTGTTGGCGAGAAAATATTGACTGAAGGCGCTTCGTTATCGACAGTGACATTCACCATGTTTAGTGCCATTTCAACTGCGGTAGCGGCATTCACCCGGCCATGACCATAGTATGGGTGGATATTGCCGGCGATTTTGTCGGCCGAGGATTTCAAAATTTGCTCGACTTCATCGGGCGTTAGTGTTGGATTCGCGCCTTGAATTAGGGCAACCACACCGGCAGTTACCGGGGATGAAAACGATGTTCCGTTCCAATTACCATAACCGCCGCCCCGCGTTGTGGTTTGAATCGACGTGCCCGGCGCCGCGACATCAATGAACTCGCCATAATTCGACCAAGAAGCCTTGTCATCGGAGCTAGTTGTCGCCGAAACGCTGATCATATAAATATTATTTTTAAATCCAGGATCGATGCCGTCGTTACCGGCCGCCACAACGACCAAGCCATTTTTGCTGCGCATGTATTGCGCGGCATTGGTGACCGTAGAGCTGTTGGAAACGCCGTAACTGATATTTGCGACATCGGCACCTTGATCGGCCGCCCAGTTCAAACCGCGAGCGATATCGCTCCAATAAGCCCAGCCATCACTACTGTTGGTAATGCGCACCGGCAATATTTGCGCATTCCAAGCGACGCCGGCAACGCCGTTAGCGTTATCGGTGGTGGCAGCTGCCGTTCCGGCTACCGCCGTGCCGTGTCCATGTACATCAGAACTGTTGGTGCTGCCGTCGACCGCATTCCAACCGGGCAGCATTTTGCTGGATAAGTCAGAGTGCGCGCTATCGACACCGGTATCCAGAATAGCAATCACGGTGTTATCGGCTTTTGTTGCACTCCAAGAGGTTGGCGCTTGAATTTTGGGCAAATGCCATTGGTTGCCGTAACGCGGATCGTTGGGCGTCGTCAAGCTGAGTTCGACCGCCATATCGAGCTCTGCGAATTCGACATGAGGATTTTTGGATAATGCCCGAATAACGGCTTGCTCGGCTTGTGGCGGTACAGAGATAACATGCACTCCGATGTTACCGATTATCCCTTTTTTTTGGCCTTTATTGCGTTTCAGAATTTTGTCAAACTCGATGTCCGATAATCCGGCTTTCGGTTTGACCAAAATTTGGCCTTCTTTCCAGGGCTTATCGGGTGCTGCATAAGCCGTTCCGCTTGCGCCGCCGAATACGCCGGCAATCAATACCGCCGCTAAGGCTTTGGAAAGTTGAGTTGGTTTGAATGTGTTTTGATTTTTTTGACTTCTTCGGCTGTTAGAGTTCATGACCCCACTCCTTAATTTATATAAAGGTCCGAAGGAGTTCCTTGAAGCTGAATATAAATTGGCGTAGGCTTTAAGCTATGCCAATTTAGCAATCCCACTGTCATAGGAATAACTCCGTTAGACTGGAAACTTTGCGTCACCACCTTTCGGTGGTTTTGCCCTTTTATGATTTTCGATTGACTGGAGCGTCTAAAAGCCCTTTGAAAGCTTTTTTCGTTCCGGTTGAGTTACAGTGTATAAATTTCAGAAATAATTGATGTGACTTGCTTGGCAAAAATTTATTTTGAGAAATCATCTTGTTATTGTTGATATCGATTCAGTGAATTAGTAAGCACTTTTCGCCTTGCCCATTTCGACTCCCCCACAAAAAACCTTTTGAGTTTTAGCCATTCGTTCCTCTTTAATTAGGCGCAATGGCCGACAGTGCATATGATTAAATCGCCTAAAAAAGGAATTTATTTTTAGGCAAGTTTTTGTCAGCAATAGATTACATAAGTAAGCTTATTTTGGGCTTAATTTAGGTAGGCGCTTGGCCTAAATTCGATAGGTCTCTCTATCGCAATTTAGATTTAGGCATGGGCATATGGGGGGTCAGAAAAGGGGTCAGGTTAAATTATTAACCTGACCCCTTTTACGGGTTAGCATATGCTACCATCCATGATTGCTCATGATAGAATCAAAACTTGAAGACATTCATTTGCAGTGTTTTGTTTAAAGAGTAGCCCCATGTGCAGAATAAACCCCCGAGTCGATTTCGCCTTCAAAAAACTATTCGGTAGCGAAGAAAACAAAGACTTATTGATCTCGCTGATCAATGCGATCGTCTCCGAAGAGGATAGGGTGGCCGAAGTCGAGCTGAAAAACCCCTACAACCTAGCGGATTACCAGTCTGGAAAAATTTCGATTCTGGACATCAAGGCGAAAAACGAGAGAGGGCGTTGGTTTAATGTGGAAATGCAAATCAGCGAAGACTACAACTTCGACAAGCGCGCGATCTACTACTGGGCGAAGCTAGTGACCGAACAGCTCAGCGAAGGCATGATGTTTCGTGAGCTGAAAAAAACGATCAGCATCAATATCCTGGACTTCAATTTCATTCCGGATACCCCGGAGTTCCATAATCGCTACAAAATCATCAATACCGCCACCGGCAAAGACGACAAACTGCATGACGTGTTTGAGCTGCACTATATCGAACTGCGCAAATTTATCAAACCGTACCGGGAAATCACGACCGCGCTGGACCGCTGGAGCACCTTTTTGACGAAAGCGCATCAACTGGACAAACACGATGTGCCGGAACAACTGCGCGGCGACCCGGCCATCGTCAAGGCGATCACGGCAGTCGACCGAATGTTCGACGAAGACGATCGTATAATCTATCAGATGTGCATGGAGGCCCTAGCCGACATGCGGAGTAAAATCGCTTCAGCGGAAGAAAAAGGAAGGCAAAAAGGACGAGAGCTAACAAAGCAAGGAATAGAAAAAGCACGGAGCGAGGTTGCCCAAGCCACCGCCCAAAATTTACTGAGACAAGGGCTTGACTACGAGACCATCGCCCGAGTGACGCGATTAACGGTTGATGCGATAGCTTCATTAAATGCAAAAGGGGGCTGGCTTAGTCTGTCGAGATTTCCCGATTTTCAAGTCAAAAAAATGACCTCGGCGGGACGGGTTATTTAACCCGACCCGAACGTTTCGGTATGCTCTAAATGATCCGGTATACTTTGGTTATACTCGAAGCGTTTAGAGCGGGTCCTTGGCAAGGGATAAATTATTAAATAAACCTGACCCCTTTTTTGCCTTTTTTTTGAAAAAGCTTTTTGGCCGAAGCATTGCTGCGGTAGAATCATCGGACGCATCTAACCAGACACAGGAGATACTGCATGCATCCCGCTATCCAGCAATATCAGCCCGCCATCGCCGAACTGTGCCGGCGTTACCACGTTCGCAAACTGGAGGTGTTCGGTTCTGCCGCGCGCGGTAGCGATTTCGATCCAGCCTTGAGCGATGCCGATTTTTTGGTGGAATTTGCCAGCGAAGGACAAGCGCCCTCCTTGCATGCCTTTTTTGGCTTACGTCGGGAACTGGAACAACTGATTGGCCGTGAGGTGGATCTGGCCGAAACCGCTGCTCTCCGCAACCCTTACGTGCGCGCCAAAATCGAACAAAGCCGAGAGTTGGTTTATGCAGCGTGATGCCCGCGCCTTTTTGTGGGACGCCCACTCCGCAGCCGAAGCCATTCTGGAATTTGTGGCCGGTAAAACGTATACAGACTACTCCGGTGATCGCCTCCTGCGTTCTGCAGTCGAGCGTCAATTCGAAATCATCGGCGAAGCGCTCAATCAACTCTGCAAAATCGAACCGCAATGGGCAGAGCAGATTCCGGATGTACCGCAAATCGTCGCCTTCCGCAATCTGTTGATACACGGTTATGCCTCGGTCAATGATATGACGGTCTGGCATACCATTGAAACCTCGCTGCCCAATCTTTATGACGCCATCGCCCGCTTATTAGATGAAGCGGGCGCGCCTTAACATGAATCAAAATGCCCCAACTCTAGTGATTTCAACGAAATCGCCCGACTGATTGTTTTCAATCGTTGCTTGGTTATGCGGTCTTTCAGATTGTCGAGCCAGTCCGAGAATTCATCGGTGCGTTTATCGTTGATCATGGCATACACGAAACGTTTAGAACGGGTCCTTTGCAAGGGATAAATTATTAATTAAACCTGACCCCTTTTCCTACCTTTTCCTAGAGCAACGTCATACGGGTGAAGACCGGGATATCTTGAATCAACGCCACGCCGTTTACGAGGCCGCCAAGGCTAAAAAACCGGAGCGCTGGAGCCGTGGTGCCCGAAACTGAGATTGGCAGGCGGAAGTCTGTTTAAATCCTGATAAACCGAACGATAATGCGGTGAAAAAAACCGATACTACCGTTCATTAATTTTTAATTTATGCGACAACTGCGTTGACATTTACCGGGTTCGATAAAACACTCGTTTTTTCGAACCCATGAAAAGAGTAAGTAAACGGCAAAATTACCTAGTTGAATTCTTGATTGATTTGAGTGATTAGCTAGACTAGACTAGACTAGGTTATTTAAGGGGAATGTAATGCAAACTGTAAATATGTTACAAGCCAAGTCTTCTCTGTCCCGCTTAGTAGAAGCCATTGAGCAAGGGCAAGAGCGAGAAATCGTGATTGCCAGGAATGGCCGCCCAGCTGCTAAGCTTGTTCCGATAGATGCTGCGCCATCCGAGAAGCGGATTGGAGTAGCAAAAGGCTTGTTCGTGGTGCCGGACAGCATTGATACATATAACGACGAAGTGGCTCGGTTGTTCATGGGCGAGGTGCAGAATTGAATCTGCTGCTGGATACTCACGTTGCACTATGGGCTATCACGGATAACTCAAAACTGTCACAAAAGGCGCGTGATTTGATTGTATCGCCCAAAGCAACCGTTTGGGTCAGCGCGGCGAATGTATGGGAAATTGCAATCAAGCACTCGCTAGGGCGAGGCGACATGCCGGTTTCTGGCCGAGACGCGATGCGCTATTTTCAGGAATCCGGATATCGCTTCCTTGCTGTCGAGGCGGAACATACGATAGCGGTCGAAGAACTGCCTTTACATCACCAAGACCCGTTCGACCGCATACTTGTGGCTCAGGCGCTCGTAGAGCCGATGCGTTTAATGACCCACGATCCCTTGGTAGCGCTCTATAGCGACACAATTATCAAGATTTAAACTTGATTAGAGAAAAAGGCAGAAAAAGGGGGGGCAGGATAAAATTATTAATTCAACCTGACCCTTTTTTCCAAACTGGGAATTGCTGCTTTTTTCCAATAAACAAACAATTTTTGGTTTTTTAATTATGAATATCCAATCTATTGAACAAGAAGTTTTGAGTCTACCAATTGAAGATAGGGCGCGGCTCGCTGAAAAGCTGCTTTCGAGTTTGGATGTTTTGTCAAAACAAGAAATAGAAAAACTGTGGCTCGTGGAAGCGGAACGTCGAGCGTCAGAAATTGATAATGGAATTGTCCAGCTTGTTTCTGCCGAAGAAGTGGAGCGAAGAATTCAAGCCATTTTGCAATGATATATGCTTTCCACCTAGAAGCGCACTGCCATTAAGTTAAGGATTTTTCCGTTCGCCCTGAGCCTGTCGAAGGGTGAATGGAAAAATCCTGGGTCGATAAGTTAAGCCGTCTATGGTTCGACAGGCTCACCACGAACGGCTTAACTCAATGGCAGTGACCCAGAAGCGGCAACAGAATATGCTGAAGATGTAGCGTTCTACAAGTCTCTGTGTGCGGAGCTTGGAATGCGTATTCATGAGGCGGTTAAAACGGAAATTGCAAGTGTCTGTGCAATGCCCACGCTATCGCATTGAATTTCCCCTGTCTATTTGCAAGGCAAGGGTTCAGGGTTTTCCTTACAATGTCATTTTTAGGGAAGTTGAGAGCGGCATTCAAATTCTTGCGGTTGCACATCATCGCCGTCGCCCTCTGTACTGGCTCGGCAGGCTTTAAATTACGCGCGAGTCTGTGGTTTTTGCTCTATATGGCATATATGTTTAAACAAGTGCTTGTAATTTGGCTTTCGGTTCTGTTGCAAAGCTAAATAGTCGGTCAAAGGGACGCGCAGCCTAAACTTTCAAGAAAAAAGGAAAACAGGAGTAAATTATTAATTTAACGTTTTTTACTTAGAGCGAAAAACCATGTGCAGAATAAACCCCCGAGTCGATTTAGCCTTCAAAAAACTGTTCGGCAGCGAAGAAAACAAAGACCTGCTGATCTCGTTGATCAATGCCATCGTCTCCGAAGAGGACCGGGTAGCCGAAGTCGAGCTGAAAAACCCCTACTCGACGGGACGTGTTATTTAACCCGACCCGAACGTTTCGGTATGCTCTAAATGATCCGGCATACTTTGGCTATACTCGAAGCGTTTAGAGCGGGTCCTTGGCAAGGGGTAAATTATTAAATGAACCTGCCCCCTTTTTAGAATGATAAGATAAATATCATTTAGAAAGACATAGTCCCTTAATTTAAGGAGTTATCGATATGAGCGAAGTTGAAGAACTTGAATCCCGTGTTTACAACTTACCCAAAGAAGAATTTACTCAATTTCGCGATTGGTTCCTTCAACTTGAAAATGATCGTTGGGACGCTCAAATCAAATCTGACTTTCAGGCAGGGAAATTTAACAGACTTATTGCGAAAGCACGAGAAGAATTTGCCCAAGGTAAGGCTCTTGAACTTTGAAGCACTATACCTCATCGGATTTCTGGGAATTGTACTGGAAACTTCCTATCGAGATTCGAGAACTTGCTGATAAAAATTACGAATTGCTTAAGGAAAACCCTCGTCATCCATCTATTCGATTGAAACGTATCGAAGAATTATGGTCTGCGCGAGTGGGTCAGAATTACCGTGTCATCGGAATTGATGCCCCAGATGGAATCCAATGGATTTGGATCGGTTCTCATGCCGACTATGACAAATTTATTGCCTAATATGAAGAAAAAGGGGGAGGGTAAATTAATAATCTAACCTGACCCCTTTTTCTCTTAATGTATAAAGACGAGTGCTCTGCGTGGGAATGCCGCTTTAGACGCTCTACGTCGACTGCGACGGGCAATTGGATTGAGAAATCATAGAGAGTGTTGCGTAGCTCTTGTCTGGATTATCGACTTCTGGGGACGCAGAGCGTCCCAGGATGTATTCCAACGCAGAGCGTAGGAACGATGAAAAAGAACCGGATTGAAAAACGGGCGGCGCCTTTGTTAGCGTTGCCTGTGTCACAAGACCTCGGCGGAACGGGTTGTCCAACACCGTCCCCAAAGTTTCGGTATGCCTTAAATGATCCGGTATACTTTGGCTATACTCGAAACGTTTAGAGCGGGTCCTTGGCAAGGGATAAATTATTAAGTGAACCTGACCCCTTTTCCGCTTTTGTGGGAGTGCTACGGAGCCGCATCGAGTATACGATGATGTGGCGTAGTGGCACGGACGCAGGGCGAATCGGGGCCGCCGAAGGCAATAATCGCCAAGTCATTTTTCGCTGCTGAAATCGGACGGACCCCATTTCAGCTTTCGCGAAAAATCTTGGCGCGCTTGTCGAGATTCGAGAACTTGCTGATAAAAATTACGAATTGCTTAAGGAAAACCCTCGTCATCCATCTATTCGATTGAAACGTATTGAAGAATTATGGTCTGCGCGAGTGGGTCAGAATTACCGTGTCATCGGAATTGATGCCCCAGATGGAATCCAATGGATTTGGATCGGTTCTCATGCCGACTATGACAAATTTATTGCCTAATATGAAGAAAAAGGGGGGCAAAGACAATAAAGGGGCTGAATAATCATGGGCGCCAATTTAAGAGAATATGGAAAGTAACTGCGTCACCGCGAGGAGGAAAAAGGACGAGAAGAAGGGTGCGACCTCAATTCTGGCGTATCTAAAAATCAAACACTTAAAAATTAAATCGTCATCAGGAAATGACATAAGCTAGTCAAAATGTATAACAACAGACTGAAATACGATCTAAATGCTTCAATTTGGAGTTTTATTTTGCTTTTTTGCCAGTCTTCTTCAAACTGAGGTCGCACTCGAGAATAAGGCATGGAAAAGGAAGGGACGAAGCGGTCCAAGCCATCGCCCGCAACTTAATTAAAGCAAGGTCTCGACCATGAGATCATTGCGGAAGCTACCAGTCTATCGGTCGGCGTGATTGCCGTGTTGGTTGAGGCGGGAAAAAATGCCAGTTCTCCTTAATGCTGAATTTTTAATTGTTGCGGTGACAGGAAATTTTCACTGCGGAAAATAATGGAGTTGCTCTAATTTAATGCAGGACCGGTCACAAATAATTACATCAACTGGGGTTAGCTAATGAATACTTTCGGACTTGAAGAAAACTCAATATCTACGATTCAAAAACTTTACGGCGATATTTTGCGTGATTGCAAGACTTGGTGCCATTTTCTTGATCCTATTTCCACCATCGAAAGGCAATTCATAGTCTGCAGTAACGTGATCGATCATTTTGTTCGATCATGTCTCTTGCCCACATCGCCTCTCAATATGTGGTATTTGAGTTGCCGGAAAATTATTGGAACCGGCTCAGGTCTCCTGGTAGATTATTTCAGCGCTTTGGAAAATGCTGATGACTGATCCCTATTTTACATTTTAGTTACATTAAGGTAATAATTTTATGAACAAAAAAAAACAAGTCTTCGTTAAAACAAAGCAATTTGTTATTTTTCCATTATTATTGGTTGGTTCGCAAAGTATTGCTGCAATCTATGGCGTGAATGAGTTGGATAAAGTCCCATTTTTGTCATTTGATGAAAAATTAAGCACCGAGGCTGGTTCGGATGCTTTGATATCTGATCTGCCGGCGTTCGAAAACATAAAGGAAGAAGCACTAAAGGACGAGTTTATAACTATATTACAACAAATAAATAAAAGGCAATTTCAAGAAGCTAGGGATAGAGTTCAACAAGTTATCAAGAGGAGGCCAGATTTAGCCTTGGCTTACATTCTTAAAGCCAAAATAGATTTAAGCGAGAAAGATAGGTCATCTGCTTTGACTAGTTTAAACAAGGCGCTGGAAATAGATAGTAAAAACCAAGCCGCAATGCTGGGTATTGCTTCGATATATCTCAATGAAGGAAAGTCGAAAAATGCTAAGGATCTAGTACAGCAAGCCATTGCAGTCGATAAGAAAACTGTCGCCCCATATCTAATGATGGCGGAAATGGCGAATAGAGAAAACAATTTGACTGAAGTGGAAAGAATTCTAGTAAATGGCTTAGAGAGCGTTAAGGGTCAGATTGCTGATGAGGCTACGATAATATCCAGCCTGGCGCAATTATATAAATATCAAAGGCAGCCGCGTAAGGTCTTAGCGTTGGTTCAGGAAATAAACGGCCGATATCCTAATCATTCCGTAGCCCTGTCTTTATTAGTGGGTGCGCAACTATTGAATAACCAGGCAGAAGAGGCAGGGCAAACACTTCGTCTTTTAATAGCGCGAAATGATCAAGACATTTTGCACCGAATGATGTTGGCGAATATTTTGGTTAATCAGCCAGATAAAGTCGAAGAGGTCTTGGTGCTATTGGAGAAAGTATCTTCTATTGCCCCTGACAATTTACAAATTTTGGTTCAAAAAGCCAATCTATTCATCAGGGTCAAGCATTTTGATGAGGCCATGAATGTCGCACAACAAGTAGCTGCTCTCGCGCCACAAACTAGACTAGGTAAAGCAATCGAGGGCGATGTTTATCAAGCCCAAAATAAGCTAGATCAAGCTTATGAGGCTTACAAGGACGCTTATAGGATTCAGGCGAGCCCTAAGTTGTTGGGTTTGATGGTTGATATATTGACTTTTCAGGGTAAGCAAGACGAGGCAATAGGGTTGTTAAGAACGGAGTTGAAAGCAGATGATAAAAATATTGCGGGGCATTTTCGACTTGCAGTTCTGTTGCAGCAACAGGATAAGTTGGTGGAAGCGGCAAAGCATTACGATGCCATTTTAGGCATACAGCCTCAGAATTCATTAGCGCTAAATAATCTTGCTTGGATTTATCACCAACAAAATAATCCTCAGGCACTTGAATTAGCAGATCGCGCTTTTGCTTTAGCACCCAATTCTGCCGCCGTAGTTGATACGCTTGGGGTGATTTTATTTAAACAGGGACAGGTGCAAAAAGCAGTTGATCACTTGGAAAAAGCTTTAACGTTAAAACCCGGTGATCTTAATATCAAATATCATTTGGCTGAAGCTTATGCCGCCCAAGGTAACAAAAAGCGTGCTACTGAGCTTTTAGAATTAATTGCTCAGGAGAGCAGTGAGGTCGGATCAAAAAACAAGGCTATTGAGTTGTTGCGTCAGTTAAAATAGGATCGATTGGTGGACGAAGCCGCTAGCATTGTTTCAATAATGTGTTAGGAATGAGCGTAAATTAATTTCGACAACAAGTGCGATGTTGAGATGAATTTACACTAAAATTAAGCACTATCTAGTGCTTGAACGAAAAAGCCACTTTTCCCAAAAATCCCCTGCTAGTTTTTTTGAAAATCCATTCCAATAGCCGGCAGAAGGAAGGAAATTGCAGGAATGGATCTTATATTATCCAAGTTAATAAGAATAATTCTTATTAACTTGGATTTTAGACGCACCCCATAAGCGCCAACTTAAGACGCAAGACCTTGATTCACAGTTGAAAAATCAAGATGTGGCCACAACATAGAGTATTTTTACCGACGAAAGTGAAAATCCCTATGAAGCAGCCACAGCTAACAGATACCCTTTTTGATGACTTTTTGCAAGAGCTTCCAGCAGATTTCCAGGAGCAGGCCTATGAATTACAGGCGTTTGCACGGGCACGGAAAATCCGATCACCGTTGCAATTATTACAGTTAGTCCTGTTGTATTGCGGACTGGACTTGTCGTTGCGCAGCTGTGCCGGCGAAGTTGCCAAGCTTCAAGGCTATTTGAGCGACACGGCGGTGACCAAGCGACTGGCGGCCTGCGTGGCGTGGATCAAGTCGTTACTGAAGCGTGTGTTCGGATTGGATAAACAGATTAACAATGGCTCCTTGAATTTCATTGTGATTGACGGTTCGACCGTGCAAGAACCCGGCGCGAAAGAAACAACGTATCGCTTGCATGTGGCGATCGACTTGATGAGCTTGACACTCCGCGAGGTCAACGTCACGACCGATAAAGTCGGCGAGAGCTTGGATCACTATCAGTTGACTGCAGGTGATGTCGCGTTGCTTGATCGAGGCTACAACCAACCGAAGTCTTTAGTCCCGGTCATTGATCGCGGCGGCCACGTCGTGCTGCGCTACAATCCACACAGCATGACCCTTTACGAACGGTGCAACGAACCGAAAGGTGTTAAAATCGATTGGGAACAGCGCATACGCGATTTGAATGGTCAGCCGGGTGCGATACCCGTTTATCTGTGCCATCAAGACAAACGTATTGAAGGCGTGGTGCATGCGATGCCGTTACCGCCGGAACAGGCGGCGCAAGCACGCCGCAAAGCGAAACAACGCGCGCGTGATAAAGGTCGCACGGCGAGCCAAAAGACCTTGATGCTGAGCGGCTGGGTGTTGATTTTTACTTCGCTCCCCGAAGCGCTGCTCGACACGAAATCAATCGCTGAGCTCTACCGGGTTCGCTGGCAAGTGGAGCTGGTCATAAAGCGGCTAAAGAGCTTGCTTGATATCGACCGGCTACGCGCCCGAAAAGACAGCAAGCTGGCGGATTTATATTTGCATGGCAAGTTACTGTTTGCTGCAGTGACTCAAAAAATAGCGCAGCGCCGATTCGGCCGGGCGGCCACCACAATGGACGGTGATCGTTCGATTACCCATTGGCGTTTATGGCGCACGATCGCCAATGAGATCAAGGCAGGACTTACGGCTTGTTTTCCAATAAATAAGCGATTTATCGATGACTGCACAAAAAGCCTCTGTGAGCGTCCGCGCAAGAGAAAGCTTCAGGGTTTGCCGGGGCGTGTTTTGGAGCTCATTATTGAAGGTCGGGGAGGTGGCGTTAGTCTTACTTAATCAAATACTTAGATTCTTAAGTTGGCGCTTATGGGGGGGGCGGTTTTGCGTTCTAAATTCTTTATGACTCAGGCTTGTTGTGTGTCAGCTATTTTTACAATGTTGTCTTGTGGTGTTGTGCCGGCTTTCAGGTTTCAAGTGCATGAACAAAACTGACTCGCTAGGATAATCAAACTTCCTTGCTGGTTTTAGATCGTGGCCTTTAAGCCGAAAGGAGCGCCAGCAACAAGCGCAGCGTTGTTGCTTTCATTGTGCGAGGATGGAGGGGCGGGGTACATGCCTTGTTCCCATCGTGGGCTTCATTCGGATAGAGTGTTTCCTTATTGTTTATACGGACTCGCATCATTTAGTAAGCTAATTTCACAAGGTCTTTTTACGATGATAAGCAACAATTAGCAGTGAGATAGGGATGAGTGCCTAATCCAGTAGTGAATGCGTTATGGTTCCTTTGATGGCAATGAATCGGTAACTCGGATTTACTATTTTCGTTGATTGTTTTGGTAGCTTAGAGGGGTGCCGGTTTTGCGTTCTAAGTTCTATGTGATTTAGGCTTTGAGTGTCAGCTATTTTTACAATGTTGTTTTGTGGTGTTGTGCAAAGGATCCAAAGCAGAGTAAGTGAAATGTATTGTCTGCAATTGCTGAGCGTGTAGATTGATTAAGGGGTGCGTTGATAAGCCATTGTTATTTAAAAATTATTTGTTTATTACGTTGGCTTTTCAGGTTTCAAATGCATGGGCAAAACTGACTTGCTGGGATAATTTGGCACGTAAAGTGCTTTATCAAATATGAGTTAAATCTAATTGCTTAAATTTTAGCGCGAAGGAGATCATCATGAGTACATTAAAAACACTGGCCGCAGCTTCTCTAATAGCAGCATCAGGAAGTGCAGCAGCTTTCACTGATTTTTATATTAATAATGGCGCCGATTACGGAGGAATTGGCACCGAAGTATGTCCTGAATGCACTGGTATAAAAGAGCATGGGGCAATATCTTACCAATCACAAACCTTGGTTGATTTACAAAACGCAAATCAGTTGACAGTAGGGGATACTATTACGACCTATGCCGGAATTTTAGCCGGTGGTGGTAATATAAACCCGCAAACTTCTGGTTTAAACCAATTTACTGCATTTATTCCTGGGCAACCAGAAAATTCAAATAATGGACTTGGAACCAATTGGTTTATGTCTTTTTATACCGATAACATGAAAGGCACAATTTCGGACCTTACCAACCCAGCTCAACCGGAAGTGACTTATACCGAAGGTACGATCAATCTTCTATACTCTACGGATGGCATTGATTGGACCAATTTTATGGACTTAATCGTTAAGAAAAGCGTATACGATACAGCCAATAACCTGAGTATTACCGGTACTGTTGATTTTAGCGATGTCGATGACTTGGTTTATAAAGATTTGTTTAATTTTGCGGATGGAACTTCTTTTTATGATATTTGGTTGGCTGGTGAAGATTTTGACATTCCGTTCCAACTTGATCAGAACTTAGGCGTACCTACAATTGATTTCTTAGATGCTGGTACCGCTAAGATAGCAGGTACTCACGGTGCTCAACTTTATTTTGATACTGTACCTGAGCCCGCTACTTTGGCTCTATTAGGTTTTGGTCTATTAGGTTTTGCTGGGGCTAGAAAACGTAGGCTAGCCTAATTTGCTTTGAACTTGGCAGAGGTAAAGATCGGATAGGTTCGATTATTTATTTTGCTAATTAGAGAAATATCCCGGGTAAAGCCGTCAACAGAGTTCTGTTGGCGGTTTTTTACGTTTATGTGGACCAAATAAATAGGAGGAATGTGTATGTTTGTAATTTTCGAACTCGTCTAAACAATTGGTGTTCAAGATTTAACATATGATCTTGTGCAAAATATCTTGTCTCTTTACTTTAAACTTTGAAGTTTTTTGGTTAATAACGATATGCATTCCGTTAAATTGTGGAATTGCAGTGGGCCTGCGTCAACAAGAGCGCTACGGGGCCAAAGTAGTTTCATTACAGGGGTGTTTGACCTCTTTTATCGTATTAGGACAAGGTCCACCCTTAATCCTGATTCACGGATTTCCCTTCGATAGCTTGCTTTGGCTTCAAAACTTAGGAGTCTTATCCTCTAAATTTAAGGTCTATGTCATTGATTTATGGGGGTTTTGGCAAGGTCGCGTAATGTAAAAAAACCTGACTATCGTCTTTATTCTGAGCAATTGCTTGCATTTATGGATTATCTTGGATTACAACGCGCTCATCTAATCGGACATTCGCTTGGGGGTGGGGCATCAAGTTTGCACAAGATCATCAAGATCGTATTGATAAGTTGGTTTTGGTTGCGAGCGCCGGTTTGCCGGTAAAGCAAACATTTACCGCCCGGTTTATGAAATGGCCGGGTGTTGGGGAATGTATGTTGAATTCCCCGGGGTTTTTTGTTCGAAAAAAATGTTGATCGATTATTTTTATATACGATAGGTATGTTTTGACTGATGCCGTGTTTGAGCGTTTGTTTTGGAGCCATCGGATAGCAGGAACGACGCGTCAGATTTTGTCTGTCATGCGTAGTGATTTTCCCAATACATTGGAGCAAGAGATTAGCTTGTGTCATTTTCAATTCCGACCCTGTTGATGTGGGGGTAGCACGACAAGAGTAGTCCTGTTGAAATAGGTCTACAATTTAAGGCAATGCTGCCGGTAGCGGAATGGCATATGCTTGATAAGTCCGGCCATCTTCCGCAATTAGAGCAGGCGGAATATTTTAATCGGGCAGTGTTAAATTTTTTGACACCGCCGCAAGATGAGGGGAAATAGGGGATAATTATGGTCGAATTCAATTATGACGAAGCTTTTTCCCGCAATATCGGTTGGGTGACGCGAGAAGAATTCAAGCTGCTAAAAAATAAAAAAGTTGCTGTCGGCGGTTTAGGCGGTGTCGGAGGGAGTCATTTGATTGTATTGGCAAGGATGGGGGTAGGCCGTTTCCACATCTCCGACTTGGATACCTTCGAGCTTGCCAATTTTAACCGCCAATACGGCGCGTCCATGAGTACTTTGGGTCAACCGAAATCGGAAGTCATGGAACGGACGATTCGAGATATCAACCCGGAGACCGAAATCGTCAATTTCAAGCAAGGCATTACGCTTGAAAATCTGGATGACTTTTTAAGGGATGTCGATATTTACGTCGATAGTTTGGATATCTTTGCGTTGGAAATCCGGCGTGCCGTATTCGCGCGTTGTTATGAGTTGGGGATTCCGACGATTACCGCCGCGCCGATGGGTATGGGGACGGCGATGCTGGTTTTCATGCCGGGGAAAATGAGTTTCGAGCAATATTTTGCACTGGATGGTTATTCGTTTGAAGAGAAAATCATGCGTTTTGTAATCGGCGTATCGCCGACTGTGATGCAAAGGAAATACCTGGTAGAGCGGACTTCAGTGAATTTTTTGAAGAAAAAAGTGCCGTCGACGCCGATGGGTATTGAGTTGGCTGCCGGCGTGGCTTGTACGAATGTATTGAAAATTCTACTAAATCGAGGCGATGTTATTTGCGCGCCTTGGGGTTTGCATTTCGATGCCTATCGTAATCAGTTGAAAAAAACTTGGCGACCCGGCGGCAATCGAAACCCGTTGCAGCGCTTGATGTTTTGGCGGCTGAAACAATTGCTTGGGGTAGAATGATGTATTGGCGTTTTCAGTTTCGACTAATCTATTGTGTATCGTTGAAATATTACGCCATGCCCAAATGAAGATTACTATTTGCGTTAAGCTGTCCAAGGCTCTGAAGTCTGTTTCCCGGCGGGTATAGGCCTTTAGTAGAAATCGGTTCGTTTTTTGAAATGTTTAGGAGAATTTGAGCATGCGCAATGACACAAGCGTATCGCGGTCGATGTTGTTTATAGTCGAGCGTCCTTGGATAACGGTAGTATTTTGTTTTGTTATCGTGCTTATTTCGGCGCTAGGGATGCCCCGCTTGACGTTCGATAACGATTACCGGTCTTTATTCGGCGAAGACAATCCTCAATTGCTGGCGTTCGATAAAATTCAGTCGACTTATAACAAAAGCGATAATGTGTTGTTTGTAATCGCGCCGTCCGGTAATGATGTTTTTACTCCGGAGGTGTTGTCGGCAATTGCGCTATTAATCGAAAAAGCATGGCAACTGCCATTTTCGAGTCGAGTCGATTCGATTACAAATTTTCAACACACGAGCATCTCGGATGGCGAGTTGGTCGTTGCTGATTTAGTGCTGGATCCCAGTGATATCAGTAGTAGCGACTTAGGCGAAATTAAAAAAATCGCGCTCAATGAACCCTTATTAGTAAACCGTTTGGTGTCTCGACAGGGGCATGTCGCGGGTGTGAATGTGACTGTTCAGTTACCCGAATTAGACCCGATGGAAGTTACCGAGGTGGCGGCGGCGGCACGTGTCATGGCCGAGGAAATTAAGTCTTTGTACCCGAAGCTTGAGATTCATTTGACCGGCATGGTAATGATGAATAATGCGTTTGTCGAGTCGACATTGGCTGATAGTCAAAAGATGACGCCGATTATGTACGGCATGATTATATTGGTATTGCTACTTTCCTTGCGCTCCTTTAGCGCAACCTTCGGTTCGATTTTGCTTATCATTTTTTCCCTATTGGCGGTTATGGGTTTTTTCGGATGGTTGCGTTGGCCGATTACACCGGTATCGGTAACGGCGCCTACCATCATCATGACAATGGCTGTGGCTGATTGTGTTCATCTCTTAGTGGCGATGCTTCAGAATATGAGGCAAGGGCAGGCTAAAAAACAAGCACTGTTAGATAGTTTGAAAATCAATTTTAAGCCCATGTTGTTAACGAGCGTCACAACTGCGATCGGGTTTTTAAGCATGAATTTTAGTGATGCGCCGCCTTTTAGGGATTTGGGTAATATTGTGGCTTGCGGGGTACTTGTTGCCTTTTTGTTAACAATGACTATCTTGCCAGCAATAATGATGATTTTGCCTGTGCGGGTAAAGCTCTGTGATGCATCAAAACAAAATTGGATGGACAAATTGGCTCTGTGGGTTATTCGGCGGCGCAAGTTTCTTTTGGTAGTCAACGGCGGGTTGGTGCTGATATTGACGTCAATGGTGACGCTGAATGAGTTGAATGACGAGTTCGTCAAGTATTTCGATGAAACAGTCGAATTTAGGCGCGCTACCGATTTTCTCGATCAGGAAATGGGCGGGTTTTATACTATCGAGATTGCTTTATCGGTCAGTGAAGAAGGTGGCTTGAATGAACCCCTTGTTTTGGAAAAAGTTGAACAATTGAGTCAATGGTTGCAGCAACAGCCCGAAGTGTTGCATGTAAATAGTATTACAGATACCTTTAAGCGTTTGAATCAGAATATGCACGACGGTAGTCAGGACGAATATAAACTGCCGGCTGCACGGGATTTGGCGGCACAATATTTGTTGATGTATGAAATGTCCTTGCCGTACGGTTTAGATTTAAATGACCAAGTTAACATTGATAAATCCGGAACTCGGATGATTGCAACATTGAAAAGCCTGAGCTCAAATGAAATGTTAGTTGTGGAATCGCGTTTGCATAATTGGTTAAAAACTAATATGCCTGATATAGATGCCGAAGTCGCTAGCCCGGTTTTAATGTTTTCTCATATTGGCAAGCGGAATATTGTCAGCATGATGGGAGGGACAGTGTTGGCATTGGTGTTGATTTCCTTCATTTTGGTTGGCGCATTTCGGTCGTTTAAATTAGGTTTGTTGAGCTTAGTGCCAAACTTAGCGCCTGCCGGTGTTGCATTTGGCGTTTGGGCTTTGATAGATGGGAATGTTGGGCTCGGTTTGTCGATTGTGACGGGAATGACGTTGGGAATTGTCGTTGATGATACTGTGCATTTCATCAGTAAATATCGTCATGCTAGGGTTGAGCGAGAGGCCTCCTGTGATGAGGCGGTGCGTTATGCTTTTTCAACGGTAGGCAGTGCTATGTGGGTCACTTCGGTGGTTTTAATTAGTGGGTTCGCTGTCTTGAGTTTTTCACATTTTACAGTGAATTCGGATATGGGTTTATTAACGGCAATTACAATAGGAATTGCTTTGTTCATGGATTTGTTATTCCTCCCGCCCATTTTAATGTGTCTGGATAGGAAGTAAATTGATCGTTGCTTTCGGTTACGAATTGTTCGTCTTACGCTGATTTACAGACAGATAAGGGAAAACTATTTTCAATGTTACATACAGCCGCTAACCCCAAGGTCTTTCAACAGATCCACATCGATGTCGTTCGTAATGCTACCGACGATTTTAATTTATTCCATGATGCGGAATATTGGCGGCGGATTCGGAATAATCCGTTTAAAGGGCCGATCGCTTTGGGGTTTCAATTGGAGTCGATGATCGAGCACGAGTTTGTGCGCTACCGGCAAGGTACTAACGAAAATGAATTGATTGACGAATACAATTTACGTTTTAGTAACTATCAATTTTCCTTCGTTAATGCGGTTAAGCCCGGGCAGGCGGTTGATATTGATATCAAGAAGCCTCAATTCAATCCGAATGGTGACGTCATTCTCAGTCATCGCGTCAGCGTGAAAGCCGACGGTCAATTGGCTTTGGTGGGCTATAAAAAAGAATCGCCCGCGCCGCTGTTTTTAAATAACCCGGAATCTGTTCAATTCGATGACTTAAATCGTTATCAGGACCGCAGTTTTTTGACGCCGAGCGGTTTTTTTCTGAAGCGTAAGTTTATGAATGTCAGTAATGCGAAAAATTTTCTGTGCGGCTCTTTGGCGGATCAACGTCTTTATTTTGATGATCTAACGGATACGGCGATTTTCCCTGAAATTTTTCCATGTAGTTTGATTTCATGCGCGCTGTTGGAGAAGGCAAAAATGGAATCATTGGATTTTGAGAACTCGCCGATGGTTTATACCACGCATAAAATCAGTATCGACCGTAAGGTATTGTCGGCTATTTCGAGTAATGATGTGCTCAATATTTTGGTTAGGCGAGTTGATGACATCGATAAATCAGCTCAATCCGCTGATGCGGAGTCTGTTCAGGCTTACGAATGTTATGGTTTGGTCGAGGGCGGGCTTATCTTATTTAGAGGTTTGATCGGACTGACATCGTTGGATAGTATCTTGAAAAGTATCGGTGTGTGAACCTTTTTAATGTTCAGGATTTATTATGGCGTGGCAGTGTTAGGCGCGCTGTCATTAAGTTAAACCGTTAAACCTAAAAAAGAGCAGTTGAGAGCCTCAAACTACCGTTCGCCCTGAGCCCTTCGGCTACGCTCAGGAGAGCCCTGTCGAAGGGTGAACGGTAGTTTGAGGCTTCACCAGGCAGGTGAAAGTGTTGTAGACCCTTCGTGCTTCGACTTGGCTCAGCACGAACGGTCTACAACACATGCCAACTGCTCTTTCTAGGTTAAAGAAATAAGTGATACTGGCTTAAGGCCTCTACTGTGCTCCCAAAAGCCTGCCATTCATGGCACTGGATTTCACCAATCCATGGCGGAATGACGAGTTTCTGTTAACTTAATGGTAGTGATTTTTAGGCGGGAATGATGCTTGTTTTGATCCATTGATACAATTCTTTCAAGTCGGGGTGCATGTGCGTTAAAGCCGATTGAGTGGTGATAAAGTAAGGGGCTCTTGTTCCATGGTAGTCGATATCTTGACCGGCTCGCTGAAACATGATGCCGGATCTGTTCATCAAGCGAGGTAGGAACGGTTCCATCATTGCGAATACGCTAGTTCGTTCGGTCGTTTCGGTGAGTACGGTGGCCGCTAAAAAGCAGGCTACGGCAATCAAGGAAAAAGTTCTTTGTTCTTGCCGAGAAAAATCTAGCGAGCTTGGCTCGCCGAATCGGGTTGAATGCTCGCCCGGACGACGTCTGAATATGGCATCGACAGCGAGTCTTGATATTTCACAGACATGTTGCCGGTCGAGGGCTAATTGTTCAATAAAGTTTTCGTCTAGGCTATTCAGGCAATGTTTTTCAAAGGGTAATGGGTCTTTTTTGCGGCTGTTGAAAGTCGGTACCAGGCGTACGCAACCGGCAGGCAACCCGCTATCTTGATGAATGATTAGGCAGTGTTTCGAGCGTTCGTCGAATTCGTCATATTCGAGTTCTTCGAAGTTCGGTTTTTCGTAATGAAATTCTTGGCAGTAAACCCGGTAACGAATTCCGTATGCCAAGTTTTTTTGTTCTTGAGTCTCCGCCAGCTCGACTGAAAAGTAGCGCTCGAAGTTATCTACTAAGGATTGTTTTGCGTTATTATCCATTTACAGTCTCCGCTTAGAGAGGGGTATTAAATAAAATTTCCTGAATAGTCATTGTATTTCCTTAAGTCAGGGAAATATCATTATTATCGGCTATTTTGAAAGGTGCGTAAGCTTAAGTTGGTTTGCAGGAGGAGTTAACGGTATTTTTGTTTTGTTTTCAATGTTAGGGCGGTTTCTAACTGTTTGCTTGTAGCGCCGATTGATCGGTTTGTATCGGCTTTATTGTTTGATCTTGCTTGATTATATACAAATATCGCTAAAGTCTAACTTTTACTTGCGTAGTGTAAAAAGTTTAGCAATTATTTTGTTTTTAAGCGGAGCTTAATCGGAGGCGGTTATTGTATATCCTAAATTAGGCTATGTGTGGATTAGAGGTTTAAGTTTTCGTTGAAAATCTTGGAAACAGGGCGATGATAGCAAAGCGAAGATTTAGCTCGTTCCCAAGCTCTATGCTTCACTGCCATTAAGTTACCTGATTAGCAAGATGCTTCAGCTTGCTGAAGCCAATTGTCCGAGCAGTGGCCAGTCGTAGCCACTTCTGTGGGACGGGTTATTTAACCCGTCCCCAACGTTTCGGTTTGCCCTAAACATTTCGGCTGACTTCGGCCAAAGTCAAAACGTTTAGGACGGGGTTGCAAACCCCGTCCTGCTAGGGATATGCTGGTTTTTGGGTTTTAGCTGAAGAAACTTGCTAATCAGGTTAAGTTAAGGGAAGCCCGTCATTCCGCCATGGACTGGCGGAATCCAGTGCCATGGATGGCAAGCTTTTGAGGCAAAGTAGATCCTGGATACAAGCATTACTTAATTCTGTTATGGCTTAACTTAATGGCAGTGAGCTCTATGCTTGGGGACGCAGTACCAGTATTTCCAGCTTCTCGAAATCGGTAAGTAATAGCTTACAGGGTTTTCAGCAGGAGTTTGGGAAACGGCCAAGGCTACGATCAGGCCGACCATATCCATGGTTAATGCTTCATTTTAATGATTCTAGAGTGTCTTATTCGGGACAGTTTACTCTTTTGTCACTGATTATAGATTTTGAAAGTTATTGATAGTTCAATATAGTTTTATTCTAGAAAATCCATTGTTTCTTGCGTTTAGGTGTAAGATTTATTCCTTCACACCAGTTTCAAGATGGTTTCAAAGATTTATTTTTTAAAGCCCGGTATCGCAGTAAGGTGTATTTTATGATGTTTGATGATTATTTTGACGTTTATCTTGCCGATAACGATGAGTCGAAGCAGATCCATTACAATATCCGTTATCAAGTTTATTGTGAAGAGATGGGGTTTGAAAAAATATCAAATGGCGGCCAATTGGAAATGGATGATTGGGATAAGCATGCCGTTCATTTTATAGTGAAGAATAAATTAACCGGTCACTTTGTCGGTGCTATGCGATTGATTCTACCGGAGCTAGGTTACTTACCGCTGGAAAAGCATTGTAGACTTAGCAATGGAGTTATCAAATCGGATTTACATAGATCGGTGGAGGTATCCCGACTGTGCGTAATTAAAGAAGTAAGGCGGCGTTCCAATGATGGCGGTCCGCCGACAGGATTGACTGAAAAACATAGCGTGCATGATGACGTTGATTACTTGTGTAATGAACGTCATTTGAACCGGAGTATTATATGGGGCATGTTCCGTGCCGCATCTTTGTATTGCGCTGAAAATCGAATTCACAACTGGTATTTTTTGACGACAAAGATGTTATATCGCTTGATCACTAAAGAAAATTTTAGAATGGATCAAATCGGCGATTCATGTGAATTAAATGGTGAGCGTTTCCCTTATAGAATTCATATGGCTGAGATATTGCAGAATCCAATATGGAATCAAGGGTTTCAATTGCACTACAAATGCTACTCGGCAAAGGATAAGGTTGTTCTCAAACAATGTGCTTGAGCCGGGTATAGTTTTCGATAAACGCAGTTACTCCAACAACGCTTCTAAACTTTCGGCCGTTAAGATTCGTTCAGCCCAGTTTTCGAGTTGTTCGGTGTCGGCGTGCTCGATTTTATTCGCTGCCCAGCTAGGGAGTTCGCCGTATTTCAAGCGGATCTGTTTACTCAACAAGCAAACGGCCTCTTTGTTCTCGCCCCTTTTCTCCCCTTCTTTTTTTCATTGTAATGTCCAATCGGTCAAGCGTTCTGCTAACATGACATTTTCCTCGGTAAGTTCTTGATATTCGGGTATGGATTTTTCTTTGAATTTTACGCGCAATAATCGGCTTAGCCAAATAGCAAAGGAGCGTCGAAACGGTTGGTAGCGTGTCGTACCGCTGAAGCGGTACTCAGGCGTTCCCACGCAGCGTGGGAACGATAATTGCAGCACTGAATAGTTACAGTCCAAACGTTATTAGCCAGTTACACTTCTACTTTGAGTCAACTGGCCGGGCTTGTCCAACAAACGGCTGGGGTTCAAAATTATTCCAACCGATTGCAAAGACTTTATGGTTTATATGATAACGAAAGAGGCGGCTTAGAGTTAAGGCGGCGCTATTATTCTCTAACGGGCCGCTTATCGAGTTTACGTTGTAAAGTTCTGCGGTGCATGTTTAATGCGCGCGCCGCAGCCGATATGTTGCCGTCATGTTGCATCAGCACTTTTTGTAGATGCTCCCATTCCAAGCGTTTGATCGATAGCGGGTTTTCATTGATGCTGACCGTGGCGTCGCCTTCGTTTTTATTCAGTGCGGCGACAATTTCATCGGCATTGGCCGGTTTCGTCAAATAATGGATCGCCCCAAGTTTGATAGCCTCGACCGCCGTGGCGATACTGGCGAAACCGGTTAGCATCACGATCCGCGTGTTATCGTCGAGCGACATTAGCTTCTTAACTAATTCCAGACCGGACTGATGACCGATGCGTAAGTCGATTACCGCGTATTCAGGCTCGAATTGTTCGGCGAGTTTGATACCGTTTTCGACGTTGTTGGCGACCAGGACCTCGTATGAGCGTTTTTCCATTGCGCTTTGTAACACCTTGCAAAAGGTTTCGTCGTCGTCGACTAAAAGTAATCGCGGTTTATCCGGTTCCTGTGATGTCATTTGCTTCCTCCAAAGCGAGTAAAGGCAGGGTAATTTCCACACAAGCCCCGCCGGATTCTAAATTAGTGAATTCTATTTTACCGCCTAGTCGGCGAATGGTGCTACACGTTAAAAAAAGCCCCACGCCTAGGCCGGACTTATTGCTAATGACCGGTTGTTTACCGATCAGTTCCAAAATTTCCGAACGCACGCCGGGGCCGAAGTCGCGAATCTTTATGTGGGCTTGTTCCAAGTCCCAGGAGGCATGAAATTCGATGCCGAGGTCGTCTTGAGTCGCTTCGGCGGCATTATTCAAAATGTTGATCAACGAATGAGTCAATGTACGTTCGGCAATGATGCCGGCATTCGTCGGTACTACAGGATTGATAAACAAATTGAGTTTGGTTTCGGGTCTGTGCGTGCGCCATTGGCTGATTACTTCATCGATATACTCGATCAACGGCATAATTTTACCGGATTCTGCCCGCATTTCACCCGCGCTGGCCGACATGACCGATAATGCTTGTTTGCAACGGTTGATTTGTTGAGCCATGATTTGGGCTTTTTCATGTAGATCGGGATACCGGTGATCGGGGTATTCGTTTTCCAATTCATGGGCGACGATCGCAATAGTTGCCAGCGGTGTGCTGATGTCGTGAGCGGCACTTGCCGCTAGTGTGCCAAGCGAGACAACCCGTTCATCCCGTAAGGCATTTTCACGCGCTTCGGCGAGCGATCGTTCCTGAGCTCTAAGTGTTTTCGCCAGTTCCACAACAAAAAAAGCGACTAAGCCTGCGCTGAATACAAAACCGAACCACATGCCGAAGATATGCAGATTGAAATAATGCTTATCGCCTATTTCGTGCATTTGGCGCAGCATTTCGAAATGATCCATGTCCGAATGCGGCGAGTCGGCAGTCATTTTTTCGATCATCATCAATTCGGGTGTTGTGGTAGGTATATGAGGTTCTATGGCCGGCAAGGGTATGTTGTAGGTGATTAAAACCGTATAAGTCGATGTGGTCAAAATCACCATATACCATGCATAAGACGGAGGCAGCATGATCGCAGTAATGATCAACGGCAACAAAAACACCCAGATAATCGGGTTGGAGGCGCCGCCCGTCATATAGAGGAGTGCTGCAATACTCAAGACGTCGATGACCAAATGAGAAAAAATTTCTAGTTCGGTTACCGGGTCGTCGGTTTTTAAACGCATCCAAGTATAGAGATTGACCGATGCAATCGAAAGCACGACCAGCCAAAGCTGTTCTTGCGGTAGAACGATGTTTAGTCCGTGCACGGATATTAGGATGAGTACCGATTGACTGGCTATCATCAGGTTTCTCAAGATGAAGAGCCATTTCAGGTTTTGTTTTGTCGATAACTCGGTTTTAGGCAGTAAGTCTGAAAACATGAAATACTTTAATTGGTTAAGTTAATTTTCTGGGGGTAAATTGAGAAGGAATTCCCTTGTTCCAACCGCTCCAGCGGTACGAGACGCTAGAGCTGCATTCCCACGCTGGAGCGGTGGGAACGATAGGTATTAGCGGCTATTAATCGATAGCATATTAGGCTGCGACAATATGTCACATTTTTATTTGCATTTCATATTGCTAGTATATATCTAACTTTTGAGGTTTTACTTTAAATCTCAAAGCTGAAAGTTGCGTTATATATCCTTCCTAAATATCTTCTTGAGCGGTTTTTTTAAACCGCTTTTTTTTGCCTGCCGAAAAGCGATTGTAGCTCGTTGGCTGCTATTCCATGCTAATCGTAGCTAACCCCTAAGCCGCCCAATCCGCAATAACCGCCCGGGTTTTTGGCCAGGTATTGTTGATGATAGTCCTCGGCATAATAAAAAATGTCGGCCGGTAATATTTCGGTACTAATCGGGTCGTGGCCGTTGTTTGATAATCGCTGTTGATAGTATTTTTGCGACCGGCATGCGGCTTCTTCCTGTTCCGTTGAGTAAAAATAAATACCCGAGCGATATTGTGTTCCGATATCGTTACCTTGACGCATGCCTTGAGTCGGATTATGAGATTCCCAAAATAGTTTCAATAGGTGCTCATAAGTTATGAGTTTTGGATCGAAGACCACTCGAACGACTTCGCTGTGACCGGTGTGGCCGGTGCAGACTTCCTCGTAGCTTGGGTTAGGGGTATAGCCGCCGCTATAGCCGACCGCAGTACTGTAAACTCCATGACATTGCCAGAATTTTCGTTCGGCTCCCCAAAAGCAGCCCATGCCGAATAGTGCAAGAGCTAAGTGATCGGGAAAAGGCGGAACGATCGTGTGCCCGGTGACAAAATGATTCGGAGTCACGTTAATGGGAGTTTCTCGGCCGGGTAGGGCTTGTGACGGGGGGGCCATGACGGTTTTTTTATGGCTAAAGATCATTACGAATACCGGTGGTTCAGTGGCTGTTTAAATGAGATTAAGTATAAAAGCTATGTTCGCGTTAATAGTTGAAGTGAATACTACACCAATCTCGAAGTAATTATTCACACCCCTTATCGTTCCCCAATGCTCCAGCGTGGGAATGCCGCCCGAGACGCTCTAGCGTCTCGTACCGCTGGAGCGGTACTCAGGCATTCCCATGCAGAGCATGGGAACGATAATTGCCGGGGGACTGAATAGTTACACTATTACCGCATACATAGCCTAAGTAAAACTATGCCTTATAATAACCTTTATTTAATGAAATGATTAAAACATGAAAGAACAAGATCAATTACGTCGTTTTATATTCGAAGACCTGGGTGTTAGAGGCGAGTGGGTTAAGCTAAATGAAAGCTGGCGTCAATCGATAGCACACCAGCAGGCTTCGCCGTTTATTATGGAGCAGTTGGGTCAAGCGTTGGCCGCCGTAACTATGTTGTCCGCCATTGTAAAATTTAAAGGCTCGATGATTTTGCAGGCTCAAGGAACCGGTGTTATCAGAACGTTGGTGGCTCAATCCTCGGATGAAAGAAATATTCGCGGTTTGGTTCGCTGTAACGAGGATGTCGATAGCGCTTCGTTCGAGCAAATGTATGGACAAGGACAATTAATATTAACGATCGAGAGTGAAAATAGTTCGCCCTATCAAGGGGTGGTTCCATTAGCGGGACGAAATCTCGGTGAAGCGTTGGAGACTTATTTCAGTCAATCCGAACAATTAAATACTCGAGTTTGGTTGGTTGCGGATCAACATCAAGCAGCAGGTTTATTGTTGCAGGAATTGCCGAGTCGGAAGGGTGACAAGGAAGACTGGGCGCGTATCGAAATGTTGGCTCAAACGGTGACTGATCGCGAATTATTGGAACTGGATTGCGAGCCGCTCTTATATCGATTGTTTAACCAGGAAAAAGTCAGAGTACTCGACTCCGAATCGGTCGAGTTTCGTTGCGCTTGTTCACGAAACAAAATCGAAAACACATTGCGTTCCCTGGGAAGGGAAGAACTCGAGGATATTTTGCAGACTCGAGGCGATATAGAAGTCAATTGCGAATTCTGTGGACAAAATTATTCATTCGACCGTATAGATGTCGAAGGTTTGTTTGCCGACATCGCAGTGACTAACGCAACAGATACGAGGCATTGATGATGAGTAATAAAACGTTCAAATTATGGTTCAGCCGGATACTTGTGCTGATTTTGTGCTTTACTTTAACCGGATGTATGTACTGGTGGCGGGCGTTTCAAACTTACCGTCAATTGGATCAATTCGATCGGAATTTTGCGGTGGCGAATACCGATGATTTTACCTTGCAATTCAAAAATCCAATCATGTATAGCGACGACTTCGTCTCGCTATCGGGTTTGCGGCCGAGTTATTCTGATCCGTTAGGAGAGGGAAGGCGTTGGAGTTATTGGTTTCATAAAGTCGACAGGAATCAAAAACCGATACTTCCTGAAGTCAAATTCTTTTTCAATCTCGACTTCAACAAGGAGAATCGTCTGATTGCGTGGACGTTTTCAGAGTTGTTTTTGCGTATTGCTCCGGCGGAATTTTTAGAAGTTTCCTTGAGATCGCTGGCCGGTGCCGAAATAAATGAAGGCGATAAACAAATGCGGGCGAGTGCCGACCATATCGAAAAAATTGCCGCATCGTTACCGAAAAAAGAATCGGTCATTGCAGAGCTTGGCGAACCACTGGAAATCATCGACGAGAGCGATGAACAAGAAATCTATCTTTATCATTTTTTACTCGAGACGATGGGCATAAAAAAAGGTTATGAAGATCGTGCCTTGAGCGTCGTGAAATTGACTTTCGATAAAAAAACGGACGAATTAATCAGAATGGCCGGCCGTTTTGCCGGGGTTAAGCTTTCAATCAAATACCGGAAGTATTTAGAAGAAACTCAAGCGTCATTGTAATTATACCTTTCGTACTTCAAAATTCGGCAGGTGACTAAGGAGGCACCGGGGGGCTCGACAAAGGCTTTGCCAGCATGGGGCTGGCATAGAGCCTACATGGACGTATTCACGGTGTCCTTTGACGGGCACCCCGGCGCCGAATTTTGATCTGCGATGAGTATAAAGGTTTGGACGCAAATAACTTTCCTATTTTAGGAGGGGCCGGTTACTCGCTTGGCTGGTGTCGGCGGCAGGGCAGATTTTTGCTCCTGCAAAAATCTGCATTCATGCCATCGATGGCAATCAGTCGCCGCCGCCAAGTCTACACGGGCGTATTCAAGGGACGCGCTGAACCCAGTGTTATTCTTGCCGGTCCAAGTTCGCGGCGTGCAAGCCGCATTCTTTCTTCGTGGCATCTTCCCACCACCAGCGTCCGGCGCGTTCGTGTTGATTCGGCAGTACCGGTCTTGTGCAGGGTTCGCAGCCGATGCTGATGAAGCCTTTTTCGTGCAGTTCGTTGTAGGGGACTTGATAGGCTTCGATATGATCCCAAACCTGCGCAGAGCTCCAGTTAGCCAACGGATTGAATTTGATCAATTGATGTTCGGGTGTTGAAAAAGCCGTGTCGATTTGTATTTCGGGCAGGTCTTGGCGCGTACCGACGCTTTGATCCTTGCGCTGGCCGGTGATCCAAGCATCGAGACCCGCGAGTTTGCGTTTTAGTGAGTCTACTTTGCGGATGCCGCAGCATTCTTGATGACCGTCGCGATAAAAGCTGAACAAGCCCTTGGTCTTAACCATCTCGTCCAAGATGGCATGATCCGGCGTCAACAATTCGATTGGAATACCGTAATGTTCGCGCACTTTTTCAATGAAGCGATAAGTCTCGGGATGCAGGCGCCCGGTATCCAGGCTGAAGACTTGAATGTCGGGGCGTATTTTGACGGCCATGTCGATCAAAACCACATCTTCGGCGCCGCTGAACGAAATCGCGATATTATCGAATTGTTCCAGCGCGGCCTTAAGAATTTTTCGGGGTTTTTGTCCCTGCAGTTCGGCCTGCAGGGCGGCAATATCGAATGAGGTCATGATAGATTTTTTGGGTTAAATTCCGGTTAGTGTTGTGAAAAATAATGTGCTAAAAACTCGTCGAAAGATAAGTCGTCGCTTTGTTCCTTTTCGAGCTGTTTGGCGATAGACTCTTTTGCCATTTCCTGGAAGGCACGGGTATTTTGCTCATCCAGCTTTTGGCTGCGAAAGTTTTTGGCATGTTCGACCGAGGTTTTCAGTGCGTAGGTTGCAAACGGCATTTGTGTTTCGCCCATGCCGCGTAAAATTCTTGCGGACGGCGTCAAGTCCGGGTTTTCGATGGCTTTTCTTTGGGCTGCTAAGGCAGCGCTATAAGGTTTTTCGGAATTGTCATCGTCCAAAAGCGTGCAAACCGGTTCCATGTCGGCGAGGATTTCTTCGGCCCAATCTTTAAGCGAAATTCTTTGGTCGAGTTTATCGAGTACGAGGCCGGGTTGACGGCCGAGATGGGCAACTGCAAGCTGATTGGCATTATTGAGAATGAACTGTCGCGAATCGTTGGGCGGGCTGTCTTGCAGTAGACAAGTCAGCATGAAGGCTTCGATGAAATGCGCGGTTTCATCTTGTATGCCAAGGGGGCTAAACAAGTCCAGATCCAACGATCGTAATTCGATATAGCGAACCCCACGGCGTTTGAGCGCTAGAGTCGGCTTTTCGCAGGAGTTAGCGATTTGCTTGGGTCTGACGGTACTGTAAAATTCGTTTTCGATTTGTAAAATGTTGCTGTTTAACTGCCGGTATTCGCCGTCGACCTTGACGCCTATTTTTTCATAGTCCGGGTAGGGCGTGTTGATGGCTTGGCTTAGGCTGTCGACATAACCGGTCAACGAGTTGTAGTCGATTTGCAGCGAAGCCTGATTTTTGCTCTTATAGCCGATGTCGCTCATTCTGAGCGAAGTGGCGTAAGGGTGGTATAAGGTATGGCGGTCGAACTCGTCGAATTGTGCCATCATGTGCGGGCGGCTTTTGAAAAACTTTTTACATATCGCTGGCGACGCGCCGAACAGATACAAGACCAGCCAGCCCTGGCGGTGCAGGTTTCTGATCATGCCGAAATAGCCGTCCGCGATATATTGATCGAGGCTCGACGATGATTTTTCCAAGTCGCGTAGTTTGCTCCACAAAACTTCCGGCACCGAATAGTTAAAATGAATACCGGCAATGGCCTGCATGGTCCGGCCGTAGCGGTACCAAAGTCCTCGGCGGTAAATGTGTTTCATGCGGCCGATATTGGAGCTGCCGTATTCGGCGATCGGTACGCTTTCGTCGCCGTCGATGCCGCACGGCATGCTCGCGGCCAACAGGATTTCGCCGTCGAGATGATCGTAAACGAATTGATGAATCGTGTTTAAATAATTCAGCGTTTCTTTGATATCCTTAAACGGCGGCGTGATGAACTCGAGCAAGGCTTCGGAATAGTCCGTCGTAATATACGGATGCGTGAGAGCCGATCCTAAAAATGACGGATGAGGCGTGTGCGCGATGACGCCGTTCTTGGCGATTCTGAGGCTTTCTTTTTCAATGCCTTTGAGGCCGTTTTTTAATAAATTTTCAAAGCCGTTGTCGACTAATAAATTAAAACGCGCCGGTAAACGATGGTGCAATTGAGTCATAGTAGGGGCGTTTATCGCCCGTGAGTCCGAAGAAAATCGGACCATTATAAAGGTTTAACAGAATTGAATAAATATTATCGTGGACAGGGTAGTTACTCCCAATTTGTGGACCAAAAAGGGTGTTGGGTGTGCTTGGCGAGGATGTCGGCAGCGGGACAGATTTTTGCTCCTCGGCAATTGCTCCTGCATTACCCTAATACACGCCATCCGTGGCGTAATGCAAAATCTGCATTCACGCCATCCTTGGCGCTTAGCTGCCGTCAAGCCCCCATGGATGGGTTTACCCAGCACCTAAATTCCATAGTTCATTGGCTATGGTTAACTATTTTGGGTAATTTAGGTGCTGGGTTTACGGCGTTCCTCGACAGGCATACCCCACACCCTAACTATCATGAAGACCTCGTCATTGTCCCGGCAAATGAACGTTCGAGGCGTGGGGAGGGGGCGGTCACTCGCCCGACAGGACGCCGTAAATACGTCCATGTAGGCTCGACGGCGGCTTTCCCTGCCGCCGACGCCTGTCAGTCGAGCAACCGCCCCCTCTCCGGAACCGGCATTGTGTTATCTATCGAAAAATCAGATAAAGAGTCCAAATCTGCGAACTTTCACAGTAAGATTGGCGAAACTGCGCAAACTGGGAATTGCTGTGGACAGGGGGTGTTGCATGCCGGGTAAGCCGCTCGATGTGCTGAATACGGTTTTCGGCTACGACCGTTTCAGGGGTCAGCAACAGGACGTGATCGATGAGTTGTTGGCCGGACGCGATGCATTGGTATTGATGCCGACCGGCGGCGGTAAGTCGTTGTGTTATCAGATTCCGTCATTATTGCGGCCGGGCGTCGGTATTGTGATTTCGCCGCTGATCGCGTTGATGCAAGATCAAGTCAGCGCATTGCATCAATTGGGTGTCAATGCGGCCTTTTTGAATTCGACTCTGACCGGCGAAGAGGCGCGTTCTATCGAAAACAGGCTGCGCGACGATCAATTGGATTTGCTTTATATTGCGCCGGAGCGCTTGAATTCGGCGCGCACGCTGTCGTTATTGGATAATCTGAATATCGCGCTGTTCGCGATCGATGAGGCGCATTGCGTGTCGCAATGGGGACACGATTTCCGCGCCGACTATCTGCAATTGTCGATGTTGCATGAGCGATATCCGAGTATTCCGCGTATTGCGTTGACCGCGACCGCCGACGAACGAACCCGTCAGGAAATCATCAGCCGGCTTGCACTCGACCAAGCGAAGCTGTTTGTCAGCAGTTTCGATCGACCGAATATTCGTTATCGTATCGTACAAAAACAAAATGCCCGGCAGCAATTGCTGCAGTTTATCCAAAGCGAACATTTTGGCGATGCCGGCATCGTTTATTGCTTGTCGCGCAAGAAAGTCGAATCGACGGCCGAATGGCTGCAGAGTAAAGGCATCCGAGCGTTGCCTTATCATGCCGGGATGGATAACGCGGCGAGGCAACAACATCAGCACCGGTTCTTGATGGAAGAGGGCCTGGTTATCGTGGCGACGATCGCCTTCGGCATGGGCATCGATAAACCCAATGTGCGTTTTGTCGCGCATCTTGATTTACCGAAAAGTATCGAAGCTTATTATCAGGAAACCGGACGCGCCGGGCGCGACGGTCTGCCGGCCGATGCATGGATGGCGTACGGTCTGCAAGATGTGATCACGCTGCAGCAAATGTTGGCCAATTCCAATGCCGACGAAAGCCATAAACGCCTCGAATATCATAAACTCGATGCCATGTTGGCGCTTTGCGAAGAAGTCGGCTGCCGCCGTAGAGCATTGTTGAGCTATTTCGGCGATCGATTGGCTGACGATTGCGGTAATTGCGATACCTGTTTGGAACCGGTCAAGACTTGGGACGGCACGGTTGCCGCTCAGCAAGCCTTATCTTGCATTTATCGTACCGGCCAGCGTTTCGGTGTCAATTATTTGATCGATGTATTGCGCGGCAAGGAGACCGAGCGGCTCAAGCATTTCGGCCACGACCGGCAATCGACCTTCGGCATCGGTAAGGACATCGACGAAAAACAATGGCGTTCGGTGTTTCGGCAATTGGTCGCCAAAGGTTTGGTGACGGTCGATATTGAAGGCTATGGCTCGTTGCGCCTGGATGAATCTTGTCGCACGGTACTGCGCGGCGAGCAGCAATTGATGCTACGCCGAGATCTGTCAACCGAATCCGGCAAGCGTTCGAAAGGCGCGGTTCGGCAATTTCAAAAAGAGCAGGATACCTTGCTCTGGAACGCGCTACGCACCAAACGCCGCGAACTTGCCGATGAGCAAGACATTCCGCCGTATCAGATTTTTCATGATGCCACTTTAATGGAGATGGTTGAAAGCAGGCCGATGAATCATCAGCAATTTCGTTCAATTTCGGGGGTTGGCGAACGTAAATTGGAGCTGTACGGCGACGATTTTCTAGCCGTGATTCAAGAGTTCGGAGCAGTTTCGGAAGCCTTGGTTTCTTTGTCGGATTCGGTCTTGGAGACCGTCGATCTGTTCCGGCTGGGCTATGACGCTGAAAAAATTGCCAATCAACGCGGCTTGACCATGGATACGATTTATAATCATTTGGCTCAGGCCCTGGAGCAAGGCATAGTCGAATTGGCCGAGGCGGTCGCTTTGTCCGAAGCTGAAATCCATGCGATTCAGGATGCCATATTAGGCATGCCGGATGAGCAAAGAAATGCTTTGAAGCCGATTTTCGAAGCATTTAATGGGCAATATAGTTATGGCGTGTTGCGTTGCGTTCGAGCGGCAATGCAATTGGACGATGAGTGATTTGTGGCGAATAGTGAGCTTCAGAAGATTGTCAAATCGATCGATTGCCAGTTTAATATGCTCTCTTATTAGTAACTATTCAGCGCATGCGGTAGGTTGGTGTCAGGCATTGATTTCTAAGGACGCGTGAACCCAGCACCTAAATAATCCAAAATTGTTTATCATAGCAAATGGATTATGGTATTTAGGTGCTGGGTGAATACATCCCTGTAAGCTCTGACTGCAACGTCCTGTTGCAGACAGCCTTATAAATCAATGCCTGACACCTTCTCATATATGACTTATGCTGAATAGTTACTCTTATTATTAATAATTGTTAGGAGCAATGCGTGGCAAAGGCCAGTGATTTTAAGCGTGGAATGGTTGTCGAGATTAACGGTGTACCGCATATCATTAAGCAAATCGAGGTCAGAAGTCCGTCCTCGCGTGGCGCGACGACTTTGTATAAAGTCCGGTTCAATAATCTCAAAACCGGTCAAAAACTCGATGAAACCCTGAAAGGAGACGATTTTTTCAAGGATGCGGATTGCGTTCGCGTGAAAGTTCAGTTTTCTTATATGGATGGCGAAAACTACGTATTCATGAATATGGAGGACTATAGTCAATACTCGGTCGGCGCGGACGATTTGGAAGAACAGAAAGGCTATTTGACCGAAGGTCTCGAGGATATCGTTGCGTTGTTGTTCGACGATACCGTGCTGGGTATCGAGCTACCAAGCTCTGTGGCGTTGGAGATCGTCGAGACTGCACCGGAAATCAAAGGCGCTACGGCAACCGGCAGAACCAAGCCGGCGCGATTGACGACCGGTTTGGAAGTGCAGGTTCCGGAATATCTCAAGACCGGCGAAATAGTCAAGATCAATACCGTTACCGGAAAATTTATGTCCAGGGCTTGATGGGTCCGCTAGGTGGGCGTTTTGCGTGCATGGGCAAACGAGGCGGAGTCAGATGCGAAGCGGGGCAGGATTGCCGGTTTCGAGATAGCGTTTATAGTCGGCTAACACTTGCGCATGATCGAAAGCCAATTCTGCCGGTAGCGTGTCGAAGGTGAAGATATCGAGGTTTTTCGCGTCGTCATCGGCTTTCGGCGTGCCTGATGCCTCGGCGATATAGACCGCAGTGACGGTATGATTGCGAGGGTCGCGTTGCGGGTTCGAATAAATGCCAAGCAGAGCGGTCAGACGAACATCAAGACCGGTTTCCTCGCGGGCTTCACGGATGGCGGCATGTTCAACGGTTTCGCCGATATCGACAAAGCCGCCCGGGATGGCCCAGCCGAACGGCGGATTGGCGCGTTCGATCAGAACGAAAGGGCGCCCCGGACGGTCAATTAATTGGATTAAGGCATCGGCGGCCAATAGAGGGGTAATCGGTTTCGGCATAATGGGTTCTCACAAAAGTCTAAAGCTCGCGATCTACGCTACCTGAATTTTTCTCAATAATCGAGTCTAAGGCCAGTGTACTCAGCAATTCCCAATTTGGAGATCAAAAAGGGTGTGGGGTATGCTTGGCGAGGATGTCGGCAGCAGGGGCAGATTTTTGCTCCTCGGCAATTGCTCCTGCATTGCCCTACTACACGCCATCCTTGGCGTAATGCAAAATCTGCATTCACACCATCCTTGGCGCTTAGCTGCCGCCAAGCCCCCATGGATGGGTTTACGGCGTTCCTCGACAGGCATACCCCACACCCTAAAATCGGCGAAACTGCTCAAACTGGGAATTGCTGCCAGTGTACTACTCCTTTTTTATATCGCCTGCATATCCGTAATCGCCCTTATTGAATCCTTATGAGCTTAAAAGACAATCACTTGCGGGTTTTGACATATAACATTCACAAAGGCTTTAATGTCGGTAATCGGCGCTTCGTTTTGCATCAAATTCGCGAGGCTTTAATTGCCGCCGATGCCGATATATTGTTTTTGCAGGAAATGCAGGGCGAGCATGTGCACCGCGAAAAGAACATTCCTGAGTGGCCCGATCGTACGCATTTCGAATTCATCGCCGAAGGTGTTTGGCCTTATTACGCTTACGGCAAAAATGCGATCTACAGTGCCGGTCATCATGGCAATGCCATTTTGAGCAAATATCCTTTTGAGAGCCACGAAAATATCAATGTGTCTCCGTTTCCGTGGGCTAGCCGAAGTTTGTTGCATGGCGTAGTTCGATTGAAAGCGGATGTTCAACCGTTGCATATCGTTTGCATTCATTTCGGGCTAACCGGTAAGGAGCGTCGCCTGCAAGTCGCCAAACTTTGCGAAAGGATCGATGAGCATGTTCCGCATGATGCACCGTTGATCGTGGCAGGGGATTTCAACGATTGGTTGGGGCAGGCCGAGCGTTATTTTTACGAGCACTTGGAACTGAGGGAGGTGTTCAGAACCACGCATGGCCGTTATGCCCGAACTTTTCCGGCTTGGTTGCCTATCTTGCCGATGGATAGAATCTACTTTCGAGGTTTAATGCCGGTGTTTTGCGAGCGTTTGGCTCATGCGCCTTGGCATGTATTATCCGATCATTCGCCGCTGGCAGCTACATTCGAAATATGATGCAACCACTCGATCCTAATGAGACTTCTAAATGGACTTTGCCGAATCTATTGACCGGCTTTCGTTTTGTTGCCGCGCCTTTTTTATTGTGGATGGCCTGGAACGGATATGCAGTGGCCTTCATGATTTTATTGGCGGTCGCTTTCTTGACCGATCTTTTGGATGGTTGGACGGCTCGTTTAACCGGACAGGTTTCAGAATTCGGCGCGGTACTCGACAGCTGGGCCGATGTGATTACCTATTTGACGATCGCGTTGAGTTGTTGGTGGTTGTGGCCCGAAATCGTTGCGCGCGAATGGTTTTATGTCGTCTTGATTGTCGCCAGTTGCTTGTTGCCGTCGGCGGCAGGGCTCTTGAAATTCGGCCGGTTTACCAGTTATCACACCTGGGGCGTTAAATTAGCCGCCGCTTCAATGGGGGGAGGTTTATATTTGATGTTTCTAGGTGGGCCTGTGTGGCCGTTTCGCGTTGCGGCGGTTATTTGTATAGTTGCGGCATTCGAAGAGATCGCCATCACCGTTTTGTTGAAAAGTCCTCGCTCTGATGTTCGCTCGCTTTGGCATGTGGTTCGGAAGGTGAAAGGTGAAAGGTGAAAGGTGAAAGGTGAAAGGTGAAAGGTGAAAGGTGAAAGGTGAAAGGTGAAAGGTGAAAGGTGAAAGGTGAAAGGTGAAAGGTCAAAGGTGAAAGGTGAAAGGTGAAAGCTGAAAGGTGAAACGTGAAAGGTGAAAGGTGAAAGGTGAAAGGTGAAAGGTGAAAGGCAGCTCGAGATGAACGTTTGGGGGTGCTGTTCCAAGTTGTTTTTGGCGCTAGTCTTGAATTTATCGATGGGTTCTTAGGGCCGGGTGCAGGAAAGACTCGAGCTTTTGCCGGACGATGCGGGGGTTCTCGCTTTCCTGTACCGCTAAGATTCCTTCAATAATCATTTCACGGATAAACATTTCTTCTTTATCTTTTTGTTTGAGTTTATTGCCCATTGGGCTGAATACTAAATTGCCTAATAAAGAACCGTAGAGCGTCGTTAAAAAAGCTACCGCGATCGAAGGGCCTAATTGCGAAGGATCGGATAAATTGCCCATAACGCCGATTAGACCGACGACGGTTCCTATCATGCCCATGGCCGGGGCCACGCCGGCCATTGTCGACATCATTGCAATACCTGTTTGATGGCGCTGTGAAGTCATTTCATTATCGTTTTCCATGACGCGTCGGACTTCATCCGGTGCGATGCCGTCGACAACCAACATCAACGCATTCCGGATAAACGGGTCCTTGATCTTTAGCATATCCTCTTCCAATGCCAGCAAGCCCCCTCGGCGAGCTCGGTCGGCTAATTTAACGAATAAATTAATTTGCGCATGCGGATTGGGCTTTTCCATTCTGAAGCTTTGCCAAATATATTTGGGCAACATAGCGAAGGTTTTTAGCGGGTAAGCCATCATTGTCGCACCCAGCGTACCGCCGGCGACTAAAATGATCGACGGTCCGTTGATTAAGGAAAAAGGGTTTCCGTGGTCCAGCAATACAGCGACGGCAATCGCGCATAAGGCGACAAATGGGCCGAAGATGGTTGCAAAATCCATGTAGACAGGTTGTTTCACAGGGTCTCTATTTATTAGTTTTATGGCTAAGATTGCATGGCATGATGCAAATATCTGCAAACTTCATGGTTCCAGAAAATTATTTGTCACAAAATCCTTCGTAAAAAGCAGATGTGCCCGTTCAGAGTTCAAATGCGCGTTTATACCCTTTGCTAGTCAAATTTCGGCGTCTGGGGTGCCCGTCAAAGGACGCCGTGAATACGTCCATGTAGGCTCTATGACAGCATCCATGCTGCCAAAGCCTTTGCCGAACACCCCGACGCCTCCATACGCTAATGCCGAAATTTGAAGTGCGATAGGTATACATGCAGGATGGTATTCATGGTTTTGAACGTTTCGAGGAAATAATGCGATTCTGAATGTCGGACATTCGATACCTGTAAAAATAGCACAGAGTTCGTTTTGATAATTGGATTTCGGACAAAGATTGAAAATGCTTAACACGGAAAAGACGGGATCAAAGAGTAAACCGCTTACGTAACATAGCAAAATGTTACTTTATAAACTATAAACCTAAAAAGAGCAGTTGGCATGTGTTGTAGACCGTTCGTGCTGAGCGAAGTCGAAGCATGAGCGGATTCCAAGCGCCACCCTTTGGCTGAGCATTCTAAATCCCGTTCGCCCTGAGCCTTGTCGAAGGGTGGGCGGGATTTAGAATGCTCAACATATTTTAGGATGATTGGAAATGCTCGCTGTCGTCGATTGATTTGCTTCAGCAACCTTCGCATCGGATTACGAACTCGCATCGGTGGCTTGGCCTTTAATGATATTACTGACGATGTCGATCGGCAGCGGAAATACGATCGTCGACGATTTTTCTCCGGCGATTTCGGTCAACGTCTGCAGATAGCGAAGTTGTATGGCTTGTGGCTGTTGCGCGAGTATCGTAGCGGCCTGCAATAATTTTTCCGAGGCTTGCATTTCGCCTTCCGCATGAATGATTTTCGCTCGGCGGGTGCGTTCCGCTTCGGCTTGCTTGGCGATAGCTCTTACCATGCTTTCGTCGAGATCGACATGCTTGATTTCGACATTCGCGACCTTGATGCCCCAAGCATCGGTTTGCTGGTCGAGAATCGTTTGGATGTCGATATTCAATTTGTCGCGCTCGGCCAGCATTTCGTCCAGTTCATGTTGGCCCAATACCGAGCGAAGCGTCGTTTGCGCCAATTGGCTGGTGGCTTCGTAAAAATTTTCGACCTGAATGATCGCCTTGTCGGGATCGATAACTCGGAAATAGACCACGGCATTGACCTTGACCGAGACATTGTCGCGCGAAATGACATCTTGCGACGGCACGTCCATAACGATGGTACGCAGGTCGACCCTGACCATTTGTTGAATGAGCGGGATCACGATTATGAAGCCGGGGCCTTTGACTTTGTAAAAACGGCCAAGCGTGAAAATAACGCCGCGTTCGTATTCACGTAAAATTCTAAATGCGCTGATCAATAACAGCAACGCGAAACTGCCGAAAATTAAACCGAAATATTCAAACATCTTTGTGCTCCTGGTTGGGCGTGGAATTAACCTCGAGTATAAGGCCGTCCCGGCCGATTACGCGAATCCGCTGGTTTTTTTTGAGTGATTCGCGGCTGCGGGCTTGCCATATTTCACTGTGGACCCGCACAGGCCCCGTATCGGTAAAGTCGGCAAGCACGATGCCGGTTTCGCCAAGCAATTCTTCCCGGCCGGTTACGATGGGCTTTTGCCTGGATTTTAACAACATGCCTAAGGCGAAAATCAAGAATGCTGCGCTGGTAAGCGCGAAAGCGCCTATTAATGCAGTGTCGATGCCGAATCCGGGGGCATCGGTATCCATTAGAATGACAGAGCCGATCACGAACGCGGTCAAACCGCCGAAACCGAGTATACCGATACTGGGTACGAAAGCTTCGGCAATCATTAATGAAATGCCTAATAAAATCAGTGCGAAACCGGCATAGTTAATCGGTAAGACTTGAAACGCGAAAAGGGCCAGTAACAAGCTAATGCCGCCGATGGTGCCCGGGACGATGGCTCCGGGGTTGGAAAATTCGAATATCAGGCCGTAAATTCCGGCAATCAGTAAGATATAGGCGATATTCGGATTAGTAATTACGGCCAATAACTCGCTGCGCCAGTCTGGTTCTAAGGCTTGAATCGCCGCATTGTCTGTCGATAGAGCGATATCGCGCCCGAGTACGTTGATTTTTCGTTGATCGAGTTGTTTTAACAAATCGTATCGATCGGTGGCCAGGATATCGATCACATTGAGTTCTAGGGCTTTTTCGGCTGAAAGGCTTGCCGCTTCTCGAACGGCTAGTTCTCCCCAATCGGCGTTTCTGCCGCGCATTTCGGCCAGGCTTCTGATATAAGCAACTGCATCGTTAATGGCTTTTTGCGCCATCGCGTTTTTAGGCGATTTGCTAGAAGAGGTCTGGTCGGCGGATTGATCTTTGTCGGGTTGTTCACCGGGCGCTTCAGTTGGGCCGATTAATTGTACCGGTGTAGCAGCACCTAGATTGGTCCCCGGCGTCATTGCGGCGATATGGCTTGCGTAAAGAATATAAGTTCCGGCGCTGGCGGCTCGTGCCCCGCCCGGTGTGACATAAGTGATCACTGGGATCGGCGAGGCGATGATTTTTTTAATGATTTGCCGCATGGATGTGTCAAGGCCGCCCGGCGTGTCGAGTGTGATCAAGATCGCTTTAGCTCCGGATTCGGAAGCCTTGTCCATGCTGCGCTCGATATAGTCCGAAGTCGCAGGACCAATAGCATCTTGAATGGTTAATTGAACAATCGGTGTTGCGGGAATGGCAGCTTGATTATTTTCAGCCGAGACGGAATTGATAAACATAGCCATGACAAAAAGTAGCGGCAGAACTGTGCGGCGGTCGATGTGTCTTTTCATGAATGGCTACCTGATTATCCAAGCAGAAGCGGCTATCTCGAGTCTACGCCATGAATGGCTTATCGGCAATAGTTGTTATTTGTTCGGCTGGCGTTTGCCAGGAAAGGTGTCGAGTTTGTCGCTCTAACAGGTGGCGGATGTTAGGATGAGGTTATAGGAGCAGGGGCGTCCCTTGACGGTGATTCCCGCTCCGAATTTTTCTGGTTCCCACGGTCCTCCGCTCATCGTTATACATAAATTGTAGGGTACGCTACGCGTACCAAAGCCGTGCCCTGGCGGTTCGGTTGGCACATGCCTATCGCGGGGTTACCATGGCATAAGCGCCAACTTAAGAATCTAAGTATTTGATTAAGTAAGACTAACGCCACCTCCCCGACCTTCAATAATGAGCTCCAAAACACGCCCCGGCAAACCCTGAAGCTTTCTCTTGCGCGGACGCTCACAGAGGCTTTTTGTGCAGTCATCGATAAATCGCTTATTTATTGGAAAACAAGCCGTAAGTCCTGCCTTGATCTCATTGGCGATCGTGCGCCATAAACGCCAATGGGTAATCGAACGATCACCGTCCATTGTGGTGGCCGCCCGGCCGAATCGGCGCTGCGCTATTTTTTGAGTCACTGCAGCAAACAGTAACTTGCCATGCAAATATAAATCCGCCAGCTTGCTGTCTTTTCGGGCGCGTAGCCGGTCGATATCAAGCAAGCTCTTTAGCCGCTTTATGACCAGCTCCACTTGCCAGCGAACCCGGTAGAGCTCAGCGATTGATTTCGTGTCGAGCAGCGCTTCGGGGAGCGAAGTAAAAATCAACACCCAGCCGCTCAGCATCAAGGTCTTTTGGCTCGCCGTGCGACCTTTATCACGCGCGCGTTGTTTCGCTTTGCGGCGTGCTTGCGCCGCCTGTTCCGGCGGTAACGGCATCGCATGCACCACGCCTTCAATACGTTTGTCTTGATGGCACAGATAAACGGGTATCGCACCCGGCTGACCATTCAAATCGCGTATGCGCTGTTCCCAATCGATTTTAACACCTTTCGGTTCGTTGCACCGTTCGTAAAGGGTCATGCTGTGTGGATTGTAGCGCAGCACGACGTGGCCGCCGCGATCAATGACCGGGACTAAAGACTTCGGTTGGTTGTAGCCTCGATCAAGCAACGCGACATCACCTGCAGTCAACTGATAGTGATCCAAGCTCTCGCCGACTTTATCGGTCGTGACGTTGACCTCGCGGAGTGTCAAGCTCATCAAGTCGATCGCCACATGCAAGCGATACGTTGTTTCTTTCGCGCCGGGTTCTTGCACGGTCGAACCGTCAATCACAATGAAATTCAAGGAGCCATTGTTAATCTGTTTATCCAATCCGAACACACGCTTCAGTAACGACTTGATCCACGCCACGCAGGCCGCCAGTCGCTTGGTCACCGCCGTGTCGCTCAAATAGCCTTGAAGCTTGGCAACTTCGCCGGCACAGCTGCGCAACGACAAGTCCAGTCCGCAATACAACAGGACTAACTGTAATAATTGCAACGGTGATCGGATTTTCCGTGCCCGTGCAAACGCCTGTAATTCATAGGCCTGCTCCTGGAAATCTGCTGGAAGCTCTTGCAAAAAGTCATCAAAAAGGGTATCTGTTAGCTGTGGCTGCTTCATAGGGATTTTCACTTTCGTCGGTAAAAATACTCTATGTTGTGGCCACATCTTGATTTTTCAACTGTGAATCAATGCCTTGCGTCTTAAGTTGGCGCTTATGGGTTACCATGGTACGCACAGCGTACCCTACGCGGCTGTGTTGTTTGATAAAATTGCGGATATTAAGCGTCAGTGGCTTCGATAGTCGCGACGAAGGCGTCGCTCCCAGTGCGCCCAGGAGGGCACAAAATCAGCAGGGTGTAAGTCCCTGTCGGCGTAAGCCATAACGTCGTAGCTGAAAGTAACTGCGTCACCGCGAGGTGGGGTGGAGAGCAACTGGAGGCAAAAGAGCAGTCCGCAGTAAAGCGAATCCGATTCGGCGGGGTAAGGCGGCGAGTCCCCTGGGAGTCGACGAAGCCTGAAAACCATCATTTACGTTGTTGTGGCAGATAAAACGATAAATGGGCCTACCTTGTGGTTGGGAGTGGAATGTTCAGAAGGTATTGTGAAGAAACTGGGGAGACCTGTTACGGAGGTGACCGTGGCAGGAGTCAGAACCCTTATATTACCGTAAGTCGAGGAAGCTCAAGGCAAGGCGAGGACAGTGTGGCACCGCTGGGAAACCAGGCGGAAACAGAGAAAACAAACACGAGCCTAAACCGAGAGGGGAAAAGATGGTAAAAGCCGGCTAGCAAAACCGGCCATAGGAAAGAAGGGTAGGAAGGTGGAAACGAGGTAGCGTTCGGTGTCACGGCCATTAAGCCAACCTCAGGTAAAAGGCTTAAAGAGGCTCAGCCGTTGAAGGGAGCCGAAGGTAACGAATCAAACCGAGTTTGCGGGCTGACGTGGTAACGCGGAGTAATGGGGTTCACCAATTAATAACACCATTGCTCACCAGCTTGTCCCGATGAGGAAACCACCGACTGGAGAGCCGTGTGCGGGAGAACCGCATGCACGGTTCGGAGGGAGGGGAGAGAAATCTTCCCTACCCCTATCAGGGGGCCGGATGCTCTGTGGGAGCGATCCCCTGATCGCGATTTCGAAGTCGGGTACGTTAGGTAACAATAAATGGTATCGAAGTCGCATTAGCTAAGATGGGGTATTTACGACTTATGTATAACGACGAGAGTTCTAGCTTGGGAGAAACACCTCGGAAGCTCCGGTTTCCTGAGACCGACACAACCTCCGCTCACTCTTAATCAACCCGGACTCGCTCGTTCAATTTTTCTTGATTGTCGGGAAGCTAGAGCTTCCTGAATAGGTTACCCAAGCTAGAGCTTGGGTAACAGCATATTTTAGTTTTTACGACTACGACTGGCCCCTGCTCGGACACTTGGCTTCGGCAAGCTGAAGCATCTTGCTAATCAGGTTCCATTAAGAAAGCCAAGTTGGTTTTCAGCTAACTCCTCTCTTTATTTTTAAATTAGGAGAAGTAAATACTCGCTCCACCGATGGCGGATTTTATTTCGCTTTTAACCGGGTCAATGCTTCGGTGACATGAGGTTCGATGGCTTTATACATGACCTGGTGCATTTTGGGATTACCAGCGATAATGTTGCCGGTTTCCATGTAATTATCTTGAAAGGCAAAATCGGTGGCGACGCCGCCTGCTTCCTTAATCAGCAGGATGCCGGCCGCCATGTCCCAAGGATGTAATCCGATTTCCCAAAAACCGTCGAGTCGTCCGATTGCGACATAGGCTAAGTCGAGTGCTGCCGCTCCGGCCCGGCGTATGCCTGCGGAATCGGCATGTATGGTCCGGAACATGCCAAGATAGGCATCGAGATGTTGCTGACTTTTAAACGGAAAACCGGTTCCGATCAGTGCGCCTTTGAGTCCGGTTTGATTGGTCACGCGAATGCGGCGGTTATTCATCATCGCGCCGCCGCCGCGTTCGGCGGTAAACAATTCATCGCGTAACGGATCGTAAACGACGCCGAGCTCCAGTTTGCCTTTGACTTGCAGTGCTATCGATACGGCATAGACAGGAAAACCGTGTAGGAAATTGGTTGTACCGTCCAGCGGGTCGATAATCCAAACGAAATCGTTGCCTTTGTGTTCGCCGCTTTCTTCAGCCAAAATCGCATGATCGGGAAAGGCGGTTTTAATAATTTTTATGATTTCCTGTTCGGCCATGCGGTCGACTTCGGTCGCGAAATCGTTGATGCCTTTCCGGTTGATTTGAAGTTTTCCGACATTGTCGGCCGAGCGGGAAATTATCTCACCGGCGTTTCTGGCGGCGCGCACGGCAATATTGAGCATGGGATGCATGATATTTGATACGAAGCTGAATTAGAAAATATCAATAGCATATCAAATCTTTTGTTAAAATTTTCCGTTTTTTCAAATGGCGGGGCTACGCATTGTTGTCGAATATTAAAATCGTATTGGTCGAAACCTCTCATCCCGGCAATATTGGAGCGGTTGCCCGGGCCATGAAGAACATGAACCTTAAAAATTTGGTTTTGGTTACTCCGAAGCAATTTCCCTGCGCGGATGCCACTGCCAGAGCTTCCGGGGCGGACGATATTTTGAGTTCCGCTTTGGTTTGCGACAGCTTGCAAGAAGCTGTCGCCGATTGTTCCATTGTGGTAGGAACCAGTGCGCGTTGCCGAACGATTAGTTGGCCGGAGTTGACGCCTAGAGAATGCGCGGATCTCTTGAAAACCGAAGCGGTCGAGCATAACGCTGCGATCGTATTCGGTAGAGAACACTCCGGGTTGAAAAATCATGAATTGGACCTGTGTCGTTATTTATTGCGAATCCCGTGCAACAAAGATTTCAGTTCATTAAATCTTGCCGCCGCCGTACAGGTGGTTAGTTATGAATTATTCGTAGCTTCAGGCCAGGATTATGAAGTCACTGCCGGTGATAAAGGCAAAGGCTTGTTGGCGACAGCCGCTCAGATGGAAGCGTTTTACGAGCACATGATCGAAGCGTTGACCGATACCGGCTTCATGCATCCCGATAAATCGAAGTCGGTGATGCGCCGTTTGCGTAGAATCTATAACCGGGCTCGTCTAGAGAGTAAAGAGGTGGACCTATTGCGCGGAATTTTACGAATGTCGCAAGGCAATAAAAAGAAGGGCTAATTATGTGGCGAGAAATCAAAGAGAATATCGATTGCGTGTTCGAACGGGATCCGGCCGCACAAACGGTGTTTGAAGTGATTACTGCTTATCCCGGTTTTCATGCATTGTTGATACATAGAATCGCGCATTTCTGTTGGCAAGCCGGTTTTCGATGGTTTGGGCGCTTTATATCGCATATCGGCCGTTGGTTGACTGGGATCGAAATTCATCCGGGGGCGACGATCGGCAGACGGTTTTTTATCGATCACGGCATGGGGGTCGTAATCGGCGAAACTGCCGTGATCGGCGACGACTGTACGCTTTACCATGGGGTTACTCTGGGCGGGACCTCATGGAACAAAGGTAAACGTCATCCGACCTTACATAACGGTGTTGTAGTGGGGGCCGGTGCGAAAGTACTGGGGCCGATTGAAATCGGCGAGGGTGCGCGCATCGGTTCGAATTCAGTCGTGTTGAAATCGGTTCCGGCGGGGGCGACTGTGGTTGGGATACCGGGGCATGTGATCGATCCTAAGACCAAAAAATCGGATTCCGAGCGAAAAAAAATCGCCGCGAAAATGGGTTTCGACGCTTACGGCACGAGCGACGACATGACGGATCCTGTCGCTAAGGCAATTAATCATATGTTGGATCATATGCAAGCCGTGGACGGGCGGCTTGAAATAATGAAAAAAGCGCTAAAAGATGCCGGTATCGCCTGTCCGGATCAGTCGATGCCGGAAGAGGATTATAAGGGCGATAAGTTGGATGAGATTTGAAAAGTTTAAGGGGCAAGGGGCAAGGGGCAAGGGGCAAGGTGAAAGATGAAAGATGAAAGATGAAAGATGAAAGATGAAAGATGAAAGATGAAAGATGAAAGATGAAAGATGAAAGATGACAAGCGCGCCAAGATTTTTCGCGAAAGCTGAAATGGGGTCCGTCCGATTTCAGCAGCGAAAAATGACTTGGCGATTATTGCCTTCGGCGGCCCCGATTCGCCCTGCGTCCGTGCGACTACGCCACATCATCGTATACTCGATGCGGCTCCGTAGCACTCCCACAAATGGCTTTACGCCGTGTCGCGATGCCTTGTATTTTGCCTCCGCCTGCGCTATTCGCGCAGACTCCGGCAAAACACCCGGCGCTACGGCTATCGGGGACTAAAAATCTTCACTTCGCTAACGCTCCGTTTCCAAGATTTTCAGCGAAGGTGAAAGAGGAAAGAGGAAAGAGGAAATCTGCTGTTTTTCTCGCTCTTGGGGGCGTTAATGCTGTCAATTGACGTGCGTAAGTATGACTGAGGCAAATGAGTTTCATTTATACTTTTTGCGCTTCAAATTTCGGTAGTGTCCAAGGAGGCGTAGGGGGCGAGTGTCCGACAAAGGCTTTGCCGGTATCTGACATATGACGGGTGCCCCGGTGCCGAATTTTGATTTACGATCGGTATAACTCAAATGAGTTTCTTTCAAAGTTGACTAATTTGCTTGGTTAAGTATAGTAATGCGCATTGATTTGCTATTTGAGGATTAGGTTGTGCGATTAACCACAAAAGGCCGCTATGCAGTAACAGCCATGCTTGATCTGGCTTATCACAGTCAGCAAGACCCGGTCACTTTAACCGATATTGCGACTCGCCAGACTATCTCGTTATCTTATTTAGAACAGCTGTTCGCTCGTTTACGAAGAGCCGGCATGGTTACCGGTGTGCGCGGACCTGGCGGGGGATATCGTTTGAGCCGTGCGGCGAACGAGATCAATATTGCCGAAATCATCGAGGCCGTCGATGAACCGCTGGATACCACTAAATGTGCCGGCGAAGGCAATTGCCAAAACAACAAAGCGTGTTTGACTCATGATTTATGGATGGGGCTTAGCGATCAGATTCGGGGATACTTAAAAGGCATCAGCCTCGGTGATTTATTGACGAGACATCATGTTCAGGAAGTTGCCAAGCGGCAAGAACAAGATACAAAAATGGTCGAAATTCATCGGCAACAAAGAGTCGGCGCCTAAGTTTCGAACGCATGGTCTATCTTGATCATAATGCAACGACGCCGCTCGATGAGCGCGTTTTAGAGGCTATGCTGCCGTTTTTGAAATCCTTTTACGGTAATCCGTCGGCCCTGTATCGGATCGGTCGATTATCGCGTAGTGCGATTGAAACGGCTAGGGAGCAAGTCGCTGCCCTCGTTGGAGTTTCTCCCAGCCAGGTGCTTTTTACCAGCGGAGGCACTGAGTCGAATAATTTGGCATTGAATTCGATCATGAGTCATTCGCGGCTATTGATTTCCAGTATTGAACATCCTTCGATTACCGAGCCTATCGAACGCTTTCAAAATCGTAGTTGCTCGGTTGATGTTCTGGCAGTTGATAAAAACGGTATCTTCGAACGCGAATCTTTCGATCGATGCTGTGCGAACCGGCCTAATTTCGCTTCTTTGATACTGGCTAATAATGAAACCGGCGTGATACAGTCTATCGCCGAGTGGGCCGGCGTGTTGCGCGAACAGGGAACGATAGTGCATACCGATGCGGTGCAGGCGGCCGGAAAAATGCCGTTGGCGTTCGATTCGCTCAATGTTCAGTTGATGTCGATATCCGGTCACAAAATTTACGGCCCCAAAGGCAGTGGCGCGTTAATCATCGAAAAAGGCACAGAACCGGAACCTTTGCAACTCGGCGGCGGTCAAGAACAAGGTTTTCGAGCAGGTACCGAAAATGTCGCGGCAATCGTCGGCTTCGGTAAGGCGGCAGAATTGGCCCTTTCTGAAATGCCGCAATGGCGAAATCAAATGCTCGATTTAAGGCAGTTGTTAGAGCAGAGATTGGCGGAGTTGAACGCAACTATTTTTAGTCAAGCTGTAGAACGATTGCCCAATACCGTGCAATTCGGGATTGATGGCGTCGATGGTGAGATGTTGTTGATGCAACTCGATAAAAAAGGCTTTGCGGTATCGAGCGGTTCGGCTTGTGCCAGTGGTGGAGGCATGCCGAGTCCGGTCTTGATGGCGATGGGTGTTACCCGGGATTTAGCTAAAAGCGCTTTGCGCGTCAGTTTGGGTAAAGCCAATACCGAAGCGGATATTACCGATTTTGTGAAATGTTTAAAAACTATTTTGAATCGAACCTAATATTCATGAAGGCCCGGTCATCGCCCCGGCAAATGAAAGATCTCTGGTGGCGGAGGGTGCGGTCACTCGCCCGACAGGACGCCGTGAATACGTCCATGTAGGCTCGACGGCGGCTCCCTGCCGCCGACGCCTGTCGATCGAGCAACCGCACCCTCTCTGGAACCGGCATTACCAGAACTGAGTTTTGTATATCGAAAAATTAGATAATGGGTCTAAATCTACGAACTTTCACAGTAACGTTAAGAGGTGTTGAATGGCGATTTCTTTAACCGAGAGCGCGGCAAAACAAATTAAAAAACAATTGGACAAACGCGGCAGCGGCGTGGGTTTGAAATTAGGCGTCAAAAAATCCGGTTGTTCCGGTTTCGCTTATACGATCGATTATGCCGATGAAGTTCATGAAGGCGATCGTGTGTTCGAGCAATACGGAGTCAAGGTCATTACGACACAAGACGACCTCGCTGTGATTGATGGAATCGAGTTGGATTATCGCCGCGAGGGCATCAACGAAGCATTCAAATTCAATAATCCGAATGTTACCGGCATGTGCGGTTGCGGCGAGAGTTTTTCGGTGTGAATCCCTGTCCAAAAATAGAAAATTCAAAGCAAGTACCGTAGGGTGTGCATCGCGCATCTTTCCAAGCTACCGAACTCGACACAACTCCCGACCTAGGTGCACGATGCATACGCTGCACCTAGCGATTTATAATCCATGATAACCAGCAATTTCCCGGATATTTTGAGATTATACCTTTCGCACTTCAAATTTCGGCAGTGCCTGAGGAGGCGCCGGGGTGTGCGGCAAAGGCTTTGCCGGCATGGAGCCGGCATAGAGCCTACAGGGATGTATTCACTGCGTCCTTTGACGGACACCCTGGTGCCGAATTTTGATCTGCGATGGGTATAAAAAGTAGGAACATAGATCTTTAGTATTTCGTGATAAATAACGTCCTGGAGCTATGAGCTTTGTTGAGGGTTCGGTAGCTCGCTTGACAGGACGCCGTGAATACGTCCGTGTAGGCTTGACGGCGGAATCTGATTGCCATGGATGGCATGAATGCAGATTTTGCAGGAGCAAAAATCTGCCCTGCCGCCGACACCTGTCAATCGAGCAACCGAACCCTCCTAATAGGAAAATTATTTACGACCAAATTCTTAGCTAAAATCGCTTTTTTTGGCAGCCTTGGCTAATCTCCTCATTTTGCTTCAACTCTTTTGCAGCAAAAGTCTTCATTCGGAACCTTTCGTGCTCAATCATTCTCATTTGTATACTCGACATAATTCCCGTCGATTGATACAGCCATTCGTTGCAATCATAGGCGGCGGTCCAGCCGGGCTTATGGCTGCTGAAGCGTTAAGTCAAAGCGGTGTTCGAGTCGATGTTTACGATGCGATGCCGTCGGTAGGTCGTAAGTTTTTGATGGCCGGCAAGGGCGGTATGAATATTACGCATTCCGAAGCCTACGATATTTTTTTATCGCGCTACGGTAAGCGAAGCGGAGCCATCAAACCGATGCTCGATGCGTTCGGTCCCGATCAACTTAGAAAATGGTTGCGCGATCTCGGTGTCGAAACTTTTATAGGCAGCTCCGGGCGCGTGTTTCCAACCGACATGAAAGCAGCGCCCTTACTGCGTGCCTGGTTGCATCGTCTGCGCGAAACGGGCGTTACTTTTCACATGCGTCATCGTTGGCAAGGTTGGTCCGAAACCGGCGAGTTGATATTTCTAACGCCACAAGGCGAAAAATCGATTCGTGCCGATGCCACGGTTTTGGCATTGGGTGGTGGTAGTTGGTCGAAACTGGGTTCGGATGGTGTTTGGGTTGATTGTCTGGTTAATCGTAATATTCCTGTAGCGCCTCTTAGACCGTCGAATTGCGGTTTTGAAACGGCCTGGAGCGATCGATTTCGCGAGGCTTTTGCCGGGCAAGCGGTCAAATCTGTAGCGATAAGCGTTACTGCAGGCGGTACCTCGAATCCTCTAAGTGGAGAGTTTACTATTACGCAATATGGCGTCGAAGGCAGTTTGATATATGCTTTTTCGTCGCAATTGCGCGAGCAAATCGATGCAACCGGTCAGGCGCTGATGCTGTTGGACTTACTACCCGAAACCGATTTACAAGCCTTGATTAAGAAATTATCCCGGCCGCGAGGCAAAAATTCGCTGGCCAATTTCTTAAGAAAATCCGCCGGCATAAAAGGCGTTAAAGCCGCATTGCTCCGTGAGTTAGCCGATGCGGACGATTATCGCGATATGCATCGATTGGCTTCAAAAATCAAAGCTTTACCGATTCGATTAACGGCAACCCGGCCGCTCGATGAAGCGATCAGTAGCGCAGGCGGCGTGATGTTCGAAGCGCTTGATGACTGTTTGATGCTGAAAGACATGCCAGGCGTATTTTGCTCCGGTGAAATGCTCGATTGGGAAGCGCCGACCGGCGGTTATTTATTGACGGCTTGTTTTGCGAGCGGTTTTGCGGCTGGACACGGTGTTTTGGAATGGTTGGGGAAGCTGGATAGCGGTAAGCGGTAAGCAGGGAAAGAGGAAAGGGGAAAGGGGAAAGGGGAAAGGGGAAAGGGGAAAGGGGAAAGGGGAAAGGGGAAAGGGGAAAGGGGAAATTAGGGCTTGACAAATGGATTAAATGTTGCATCATTTTCCCGCTCACCGCTCACCGCTCACCGCTCACCGCTCACCGCTCACCGCTCACCGCTCACCGCTCACCGCTCACCGCTCACCCTAAACCGGCATCCCCAGTATCGCCGTTGCGATCGAGAAGTAGATTAATACGCCGGCCGAATCGGCAATCGTTGTGACTAGCGGGGCGCTGGCTGTGGCAGGGTCCCAGCCTAAGCGATTCAGTATAAATGGTAGACACATACCGACTAGACTGCCTACGATCACGATTGACACCATGCTTAACCCGACGACCAGCGCAATTTCATCGCCCCCACGGAAATGACCGACCATAGAAATAGCCATTGCCATCGTCAAGCCCAAACCGGACGCGATAACCAACTCCCTTCCCAATAATCGGCCCCAATCTTTAAGGTCGACGTCACCGGTCGCCAAGCCGCGAATAACTAAGGTCGCCGCTTGAGAGCCGGCATTACCTCCGCTGCCTACCAGAACCGGCAGGAAAAATACCAGCACGACGTAAGCTGCGATCATGTCTTCGAAAAAAGCAATTCCTGCTCCGGAGAATAGATTGCCGAATACCAGTAAAATGAGCCAAACGATGCGTTTGCGATAAAGCGTGAGTAGCCGAGCGTCTCGAAAATTGCCTTCCAGATTACCGATTGTCGCGCTTTTATGCATGTCTTCGGTCGCTTCGGCTTCGGCGACATCCATCGCGTCGTCATAAGTAATAATGCCGACTAAACGGCTTTCGCTATCGATAACCGGCAAGGCCAGTAAATCGTAGCGGCTAATGATTTTTGCCGCGTCTTCTTGCGCGGCATCGACCGAAACCGTGACGATATCGGTCATCATGATGTCTTGGATTTTGGCCGTTTGCGGTGCCAAAATCAGTTCGCGTAGCGATACCGTGCCTAAAAGCTGGTGCTGGCCGTCGGTAACGAAAATTTGATAAATCGTTTCAGCGCCCGGGGCGGTCGTGCGGACGATATTTAACGCTTCGCTAACTTTGACATGGGCAGGGATCGCGGCATAGTCGCTGGTCATGATTGCGCCGGCGGTGCCTTCGGAATGGCTAGCCAAACGGCGCAAGTCTTCGCGTTCTTTTCTGGCGATCGAACGTAACACGCCGTCATGGCGTTCTTCGGGCAATAGATTTAATAAATCCGCACCTTCGTCGGCGTCCATGTGTTTCAACAGCAACGATACGTCGTCGTCGCTCATTTCCGCGGCGAGTTGTTCCTGCAGCGTATTGGGTAGATAACCGAACACCCTGGCGCGCCGTTCGTAAGATAAAAATTTCAGAATATCCAGCGCGGTCGGCAAGGATTCTTGCTGAATCAGATCGCACAGATCGGCCGGTTGAAACTCCTCCAAAAATTGCCGAACAACTTGGTAATCCTTACGTTCGATCGAGTGACGCAGAAATGATTCGATGATCGGATGGGTCATGATCGACAGTTCCTTTTGAATGGCTTATTGGCGTATGCGAAAACCTGCGAGCATGATTGGTTTGCTGCCGGATGCTTGGTTGGGAAAACATATCGGTCCGGTCCTTAAAGAAAGACAGGTTCGGCGTCATAAATCCTATTGCAAGCGCGAGCAGTTTACTTAACGCTTGGCGCGCTTGTCAATCGGTCGGCGGGACAGATTCGCAGCGGATTATGCATCGATTTGTCGGTGGTAAAAAATCCCTAGATTTCCGTTTGTCATTAAATTGTCATATCTCAGTCATATTATGGCGGCCGGTTAAACATTATCACCGGATGACATCTTTATTATTATTATGAAATTTACAAATTTAACGATTGCAATTTTGTCGGTAATGGGAGTAACGGCGTCCCCCGGCGCTTCGGCGCTCGAGCTCTATGTCGATAACGAAACGAAACAACTGTATGCAGAGCCGGGGCCTAATCGGACGAAATTAGGCGATTTTGAAAGAGTTGACGATAAGGCGTCGTTAAAAGTCGGTAAATCTTCTGATAGGCAGATAGCGGCCGGAAAGGCGCCGGAGCAAAACGGACAAGAACTCAAGGAGGACATGGAGTCGACGAAAGTGGCTGCTGTCGATAACGACCGTCAAGTAGATACACGCGCCGGCATACATACGCCTCGTACGGTTCATAAGCCGGAAAGCAAATGGTACGATCGGATCAATCTGAGAGGCTATTCGCAGTTGCGCTATAACCATACCTTCGAAGGAGACAGGGTGGGTGGAGCTAATACTCCGGAATTACGCTCCGTTATGGATAGTTCTGTCAGAAATAATCAAAACTTTTCTTTCCGTAGGGTGCGGTTAGTAATTTACGGCGATATCAGCGATTATTTGTATTTCTATATTCAGCCTGATTTTGCGACGAGCGTACGTAATCAAAGCGGCGGCGAAGATAATTTACATTTCGCGCAATTACGCGATGCTTATGCAGATATTTATTTGACCAAGGATCACGAGTACCGATTCCGTGTCGGCCAATCGAAAGTGCCGTTTGGATGGGAGAATTTACAATCGTCGCAAAATCGTCTAGCACTCGATCGTGCCGATGCGCTTAATAGTGCGGTGCCGAGCGAACGAGATTTGGGTGTATTTGCCTACTATACGCCGACGCATGTTCAGGAGCTTTGGAAAGACATGAGCAAGAAAGGCCTGAAAACTTCGGGCGACTACGGTATTCTCGGTGTCGGTGTCTATAACGGTCAAAGTTTAAACAAGGCTGAAAAAAATAACGATATGACCTTCGTTGCTCATTCGACTTATCCGTTCGATTTGGGCTTCATGAGCGATAGTCTAAGCGGGCAGGTTCTTGAAGTCGGCGCTGATGCGATGATTGGAAAATTCAAACCGACTTTCGGGAGTTTCACAGCTTTTGATGAGTCCATCAAAATATCTGGAGATACGATTAGAGATAATTCCGGCGCCAATAAGAGCTTCACCGAAGAGCGAGTAGCCGTTCATGCGATCCTATTCCCTCAACCATTTGGTTTCCAAGCCGAATGGAACTGGGGTAATGCTGGCGCTTTGAATGTCGATACTGCAACGATTGAAAAAACGTCTCTCAGCGGCGGCTATGTGCAAGCGATGTATAAGATCGACGATTTTTACGGTACCTGGATTCCTTATGCAAAATGGCAGACTTATCGCGGCATGTGGAAGACCAATTCGAATATGCCGAGAATGGCTGTCGATGAGATTGAGGTCGGTGTTGAGTGGCAGGTCATGAAAGCGTTGGAATTGGTCGTAAACTATTCGCACATGAATAGAACCAATATGAACAACAGCGCGTTTGGCCAAGCTTCGGGCGATGTCGTTCGGGCACAGTTGCAATGGAATTACTACTGATCAAGGCTGATCTTAGTTAGCAGTTAGCAGTTAGCAGTTAGCAGTTAGCAGTTAGCAGTTAGCAGTTAGCAGTTAGCAGGGCATTCTTTACGTATTTCTCCCTAGGCGTGCCGACTTAAGAAAGTCATTAAAATCCGAATGGTTACGGTACAAGTAGTGTTCACTGAAAAATACCGGCCATTCGGTGGTTAAAAAATACTTTACATTTGAAAATTATCGCGATAAAAAGCAACTTTTTTCTTGAGGGTATTATTTATGGCAGGATCTACGTCGGACGTTTTGTCGGATGATATGGATTTTGAAGATGAGGATGAGGATGAGGTTGGCAGCATCGATGATTCCGATGAATTGATTGCCGGTAAAAAAGCTAAATCGGCTTATGACAAAGTAGATGCGCGCAGAAAAATTGAGCTTTATTGGGAAAAACGTAAATTGAAAGAGGAGTTCGGCGACATCGATGACTTTGATTTGGATTTTTAACCGTAAGGCAATTAAAGTAGGCCTAGAAGACTTGCCAAGGGGAGATCGAATAGGCTCATGGCCTTCAGGCAAGATGGTTAATTCGGCCGTTTAGGATTTCGTGAGAAATAACGTCCTGGAACTATGGGCTTTGTTGAGGGTTCGATAACTCGCTTGGCAGGACGCCGTGAACCCAGCACCTAAATTACCTAAAATAGTTAACCATAGCCAGTGGGCTACGGAATTTAGGTGCTGGGTGAATACGTCCGTGTAGGCTTGACGGCGGAATCTGAGTGCCAAGGATGGCATGAATGCAGATTTTGCATTACGCCATGGATGGCGTGTAGTAGAGCAATTCAGGAGCAATTGCCGAGGAGCAAAAATCTGCCCTGCCGCCGACACCTGCCAATCGAGCAACCGAACCCTCCGTAAAATAGGGCAGTTATTTACGACCAAATCCTACTAATGAAAGCCTGTTTACCAGTAAATCTCTTCTTTTTGGGCCGGCGTGACGTGAATGCCGGCTCAACCTCACCATACCAAGGACGGCATGATCTTTATCTATAATTCAAAACAACAAGCTTCAAACGGTTTTAAAGCTCAATTCTATTCAGGCTGAGCTAAAAAGTCGGCAATAGTCTTTTGCAGCAACAAGGCTGCCGGCGTGTCTTGAAAATCCATATCGATAGGCGTATGGACATCGGAGACGTAGAAGAGGGTGATCGGTTTTCTCGGGCTTATCAGTAGTTTCAACGATTCTTGAATCTGATGCAGAATCGGGTTGTCGATAAAGTTGTCTTGATAATGTAATGCATAAGCGACCAATCCTTTTCCGCTTCTGCTTCTAAGAATCCTAACCGGAATGCGCGGTTCTCCCGGAAGAATGACTAGCCCTTGGTTTTCGAAGTCGCCGCCATAGGACAGCGCCAGTTCGGGATGATGATAGAGGCGTTTATGATCGAAGGCCCGTGCGGCAAATAGGCGTACAGGTCGGCTTACGTCGTCTTGGTAACTGCGTTCAATCCACTCGCTGGCACCGAAGGTCAGCTCCCCCCAGTTAGGATTTCTTTTGGTTGGATACGAGCTGAACCGGCCCAACTCCTGTTCTATGGCTTGAACCGAGCGATTGTCTAGATCCGTTAAGCCGAAATAATTGTGGATGACGGTCGGTATCAAGGCAATTGAAAGAATCAACGAGACAGGCAATGCATAACGGGCGGATAGCATGTCAATTCTCTGCTTGCGGAGTTTCGGGAGGGTTTTGGCCGATCATGAAAATAATCGGTAATGCAATCATGAAGGTCATTAAGCCGGAAATTTCATGTGCCGAGGTTTTTAATACATCCAAGCCGAACCAGTTGACAAGCAGAGTCAGCACCAGCACTCTAACGATATTAACGCCAACGGCCAGCGGCGCGGCAATGAGTAGCAGTAAGATTCGCCGGCGAATGCTGTTGCAGAAATACGCCGTTAAAATCGCGATCGTGATTGCCGCATATAGCGTAGAAAAGCCGCTACAGGCGTCGGCGACTTGCAGTACGCCGTTTTCGACTTGCAGAACTGTTCCGTACGAATAAACCGGAACGCCGAATAATTTGAGTAACCATGCCACACTTTTCGTGGCGATGATTCTCAATGTCATGTGTATCGATTCGGTGAATACCAATGGGATCGGCAGAGTGAGGAAGAGTGTCGCCAACGGAAAAATAATGGCTTTGCTGCGTTCGGTGCCTAGAAACAGCAGCGCGAGTCCCGGTAGCGCCAAAAAAAGTGCTGCGGCTGATAATAGTTGGGTATGCATGCCGGTATCCAGCATATGCGCCGCTAGCGCCGGAAGTAGTATCGCAAATCCCCAAGGATTGGTGCTTCTCGGCAAGTTCTTGCGTTTTTTTAATTCTCCCCAGACTAGATAAATAACCAGTAAGGCGACTAGAATGCCGTGCCCGTTATGCCATACACTCATCGTCCAGCGTTCGATAAGCCAGAAGATTGTCGGAGTAAAAACCAAAATCAACAAGCTAGTGCATAGCCAAAGCATTGATGTTTCTCTCAATGCGAGGGCGTCTGTTGCATGAGTCGATTTAGATAAATGAGGAGGATAACTGATCATATTTTGTAACCGGGTTGTTGGATGGTTTCCGATCATGATGTTCCAAGCGTTTCACATGCTAGCAGAATTCTCGAAGCGCCACCAAGCTTCGGGTAATTTGTTTGTCGTTTCTGTTGATAAGTTCGATTTTTTAGTAGACGTTTGTGATAGCGCTGTTAGTATTCTAGCAGTTAGCAGTTAGCAGTTAGCAGTTAGCAGTTAGCAGTTAGCAGTTAGCAGTTAGCAGTTAGCAGTTAGCAGTTAGCAGTTAGCAGTGAATAGTGAATAGGGCTGCTTTTGGATATGGGCGAAAATGATAAATTGGACATTGAGTGGAACTGGAGAATTGATTTGAATAGTCGGCGTCGAAATTATGGTTTTTTTGGGGTTGTTGTAGCGGTGTTTTTCGGTGTGATGTGCTCGGCTTCAAGTTTTGCATCCGATTCTTTACCGGCAACGATAGAAAGAATTAAGCCCGGCATAGTCGTTGTCGGTACTTTTCAACGAACGCGCAGCCCCAGGGGGCTGTTTTTAGGAACCGGTTTTGCCATCGGCGATGGCAGTTTAGTCGTTACCAACGCACATGTGGTAGCAAAGCAATTGGATGAAGGGCATTTGGAGTCGTTAGCGGTTTTTATTCGTCGCGGCGGCAAGGATCAAATGGTTCAGGCAAGACAGGTTGCGACTGATCCGGAGCATGATTTGGCCATTCTCAAGCTGTCCGGTAATGCCCGGCTGCCGCCGATGAGGCTTGGCGATTCCAGTAAAGTGAAAGAAGGAGAGTTGTACGCCTTTACCGGTTATCCGATAGGTATGGTGCTTGGGCTTTTTCCGGTAACGCATCGAGGTATCGTGTCGGCTATTACGCCGATGGCGATTCCGGTTATCCAGTCTAGGCAATTGAACACAAAAATGCTTAAGCGCTTACGTAACCCTTATGATGTGTTCCAACTCGATGCAACGGCTTATCCGGGAAATAGCGGTAGTCCTTTATACGATCCCGAATCAGGCGAAGTAGTCGGTATCATTAACAAAGTTTTCGTCAAGGAAAGCAAGGAACAGGTGCTGTCCCAGCCGAGCGGTATTACCTATGCGATACCTGTGGTCTATTTGAGGCAGTTGATGGGAAAGGTGAAAGGGGAAAGGTGAAAGGGGAAAGGTGAAAGGGGAAAGGGGAAAGGGGAAAGAGGAAAGAGGAAAGAGGAAAGAGGAAAGAGGAAAGAGGAAAGAGGAAAGAGGAAAGAGGAAAGAGGAAAGAGGAAAGAGGAAAGGGGAAATTAGGGGTTGACAAGTGGTTAAAATGCCGGATCATTTTACCGCTCACCGCTCACCGCTCACCGCTCACCGCTCACCGCTCACCGCTCACCGCTCACCGCTCACCGCTCACCGCTCACCGCTCACCGCTCACCGCTCACCGCTCACCGCTCACCGCTCACCGCTCACCGCTCACCGCTCACCGCTCACCGCTCACCGCTCACCGCTCACCGCTCACCGCTCACCGCTCACCGCTCACCGCTTACCGCCCACTGTCCCGGTGAAGGTGGAAGATATTTTGCCGTTGCCGGTTTATGGGGCTACACTTGTTGCGTCGAGTCTTTCGTGTAAATTTGTTTAACCCCCTATACCATTATGGTTTGAAGTTTTTAAGCTTGTGAATAAATTCTCTATAACTCTCCGTTTTGAAACCGACTATCGGCAATCGATATGATCAGGATTTTTCGTCATTATATTTCTAGCGCGTTTTTATGGTTGCTCGTTTTCGAAGCGGTCATTTTTTATTTCGCGATGTATCTGGGCAGTCAGGTACGTTTTCTTTATCAGCCCTCTTGGTACTCGGAAGCCGATATTGTTAATGCTAGTCTGATTTTTGCGGCTATTTTTACCTTATGCAATATCTCGCTAGGACTGTACCGGCGAAACTTGGGTATCCAAGAATACGACTTATTGGCGCGGGTCAGCTTTAGCTTCGGCGTCGGCATCTTTGTCGTGGTTTCGATTTATTACCTTTTTCCCAATTTTCTGATTGCGCGGAGCGTATTGGGCGTTTCTATCGTTTTTGCCTTTTTAGGCATGATGTTGATTCGGTATTTTTTTTATCGTTATTCCAAAATCGATAGGATTAAAAAACAAGTACTGGTCGTAGGTAGCGGTAATAAGGCAAAAGAATTGGTCGAATTAAATGCCGGTTATTTACATAAGTCTTTCAATATTGCCGGTTTCGTGGCTTTGCCCGATGAATTGTGTTGCATCGATGAAGCGCTGTTGATCAAGCAAGATAAGTCGCTTAACGAGGTTGCTCAAGATTTGAATATTGATGAGATCGTTTTGGCGATCGACGATAGACGTCGGGGAATGCCGTTGACTAAGCTACTCGATTGCAAAATGTCGGGTTTCGATGTGATCGATTTGGTTACCTTTTACGAACGAGAAAGGGGGATTGTTTCTCTTACAAACGTTTATCCGAGTTGGTTTTTATTTTCGGATGGTTTCGCGGTCAGCGGTTTAAGGTCAATAGGTAAAAGGCTTTTCGATATCTTGGTGAGTTTGATTTTATTGGCGGTGGCCTGGCCCATCATGTTGATGACTTCGATCGCGATTTTGATAGAAAGCGGAATCAAGGCGCCGATTTTTTATCGGCAAGTCCGGGTCGGCGAAAATAATCGCAATTTCGAAGTCATTAAATTCCGCAGCATGGTCGTCGATGCCGAGAAGAACGGCGCGCAATTCGCTCAAGAAAAGGATAATAGGATCACTAAAGTCGGCGCTTTCATTAGGAAATGCCGTATCGACGAATTACCGCAAATATTTAATGTGTTAACAGGCGACATGAGCTTCGTCGGACCTAGGCCGGAAAGGCCCGAATTCGTCGAAGGGTTTGTTGAACGGATCGATTATTATGCCGAACGACATCGTGTTAAGCCGGGCATTACCGGTTGGGCGCAGATATCGTATCAATACGGTGCTAGCGAAGACGATACGGTTAGGAAGCTCGAGTACGATCTTTATTACGTCAAAAATTACAGTTTATTTTTAGATATCAGCATCATTCTACATACGATTGAAATTGTTGTTTGGGGGAAGGGGGCTAGGTGAGAATTTATATTGAAAGATGAAAGATGAAAGATGAAAGATGAAAGATGAAAGGTGAAAGGTGAAAGGTGAAAGGTGAAGGGTGAGGAGTTTGGAGAGGTTGATTTGAATAAAAAATGTATTTTAGTGACCGGCGGTGCCGGTTATATCGGTAGTCATACTTGTGTGGAGTTGCTTCAGGCCGGTTTTGAAGTCGTCGTGGTCGATAATTTATCGAACAGTAAATTGGAAGCGTTGCACCGAGTCGAATCAATTACCGGTAAATCCCTTGCGTTTTATCAAGTCGATATTAGAGATCGAAGCGGAATGGACCGGGTTTTCAATGAGTACAACATCGATGCGGTGATTCATTTTGCCGGACTCAAGGCGGTTGGGGAATCGTGCAGTAAACCTTTGGAGTATTACCACAATAATATTTACGGTACTTTGGTGTTGACCGAAGCGATGGCGGAGGCCGGGGTCAAAAATCTGGTATTCAGTTCTTCGGCGACGGTCTACGGCGATCCGCATAAAGTGCCTATCGAAGAAAGCTTCCCGTTGTCGGCGACTAATCCGTACGGAAGAACAAAGCTGTTTATCGAGGAAATTTTGAGGGACTTATCGGCAGCCGATCGCTTGCAAGATTCCGGTATTCCCTGGAAAATTGCTTTGTTGCGGTATTTTAATCCGATCGGCGCGCATGAAAGCGGCCTGATCGGCGAAGATCCTAACGGTATACCGAATAATCTCATGCCCTATATTGCGCAAGTGGCGATCGGTAAATTGACGGAGTTGTCGGTATTCGGTAACGATTACCCGACTCCGGACGGCACCGGGGTTAGGGACTATATCCATGTAGTCGATTTGGCGAAGGGTCATTTGAAAGCGCTTGAAGCCTTGTTTGCTTACCCGTCAAATCATGGTGCTTGCACGGCGTTTAACTTGGGTACCGGCAAGGGCTACAGTGTTCTTGATATGGTTCAAGCATTTGAGCGGGTTACCGGTCAAAAGGTGCCTTATAAAATCGTTCCAAGACGGGCCGGCGATATCGCCGAATGCTATGCCGATCCGGCTTTTGCGCAACAGCAACTCGGGTGGCATAGCGAAAAAAATCTGCAAGATATGGTTGCAGATACTTGGCGTTGGCAAAGCCGAAATCCGCAAGGGTATGCTTAATCAATTCGTTTCCTGATTACTAACAAGCTTCAGCTAAAATCGGAACGTAACAGATCCCATGAATGCTGTTAATCGTCACCTAAGCAGGGATTGCAGGGGGGCAGATTGAATGGATGCGACTAGGCAAAGTATTAAAGGCACATGAGTATCCTGCGGGACGGGTTATTTAACCCGTCCCCAACGTTTCTGCTTGCTTCGGCCATGGTTGAAACGTTTCGGACTGGGTTGTAAACAAACCCAGTCCAGCCGTAACAATTCAGCTCCCCCTTATCGTTCCCATGCTCTGCGTGGGAACGATAAGGGGGAGCTGAATAATTATGTCCTGCCAAAGAGTTGCCAAACCTTTAACAAAACTCATAGCTTCAAGATGTTATTTATCCATGAAGTCCTAAGCGTTAACCGGGCCTTACTATGCTCCGTTGCAACAACAGTTTCATAACGGCTTGAACGCTTTCGTCCAGCGAGAGTGCATGCGTATTGACTATCAGCTCGGGTTTTTCGGGTTCCTCGTAAGGCGAGTCGATACCTGTAAAAAAAGGAATCTTGCCGGCACGCGCTTTTTTATACAACCCTTTCACGTCTCTTTGTTCGCAGGTTTCCAGCGGGCATTGACAGTAGATTTCGATGAAATCGCCGTGAGGGACCAATTTCCGTGCGGAACTTCGGTCTGCGCGGAATGGTGAAATAAAAGCCGTTAATGTAATCACACCGGCTTCAATCATTAATTTGGCCATTTCGCCGATTCTTCTGATGTTTTCTACTCTATCCTCATCGCTGAAGCCCAAATCGCTGCAAAGGCCATGTCGGACATTGTCGCCGTCCAAAACGAAGGTCGAACAACCATAACGGTGCAAATAGTCTTCGACGGCATGAGCCAATGTCGACTTTCCCGAACCGGACAAGCCGGTAAACCACAGTATCACGCTTTTATGTTTATGTAGTTTTTCTCTGTCGTTACGGGTGATGGTGGCGTTATGCCAAACGGTATCGGTGCTTTTTTGAGTCATATTGATTTGATGGGAATGAATTAACGAAAGGATGAATAATGCGTTTCGAAGCGATCGATAAATTGCGGGAGAGTTTCTATCGGTAGATGATTGATGCCGGCCGCGGCTTTGCGTCCGCCTCCGGTAGGAAACATCGCGCATAGTTCGTCGGCGCCGGTTTTATGAGTATGCGGAGCCCTGACGCTGACCAAATAGCCGCCCGAGCGGTTATGGCTCAGTATCGCATGCGCGCGGTCGGGATGAGCATTGGCTAGCTCGTTGGCGAAAACGCCGCTGATGCGTCTGGCCCAAGCTTCGTCAGGCAAGATATAAACCGCCACTGATGTCGTGCTGTATTCCGACGCAATGCTTTTGGCGTGCGCCAGATCATTGTTATAACCGTCTGAAAGACGATTATAAATCACGGCTTTGTCATTGATAAAATCGAACGGAGACGAGTATCCGGCCATTTCTAAATACAGTTCGCCGGGCGGGAAATGCAGATCCTTGATGCAGCTGCCGTAACCGTTGTAATTGATACACACGCCAAGTTGTTTGAGCTGTTCGGTTTGGGCTTCGGACAAGGATAGTTCATTGGCTAGTTGCGTGGCCGGTTGGTCCAGATTATCCCCGAAGGCGGCCGTGATGGCCCATTCCCGGTAGCGTCCTTGTAAGAAACGGTCGACGAGTAAACTGGTGCAGACATTGGCATCGGTATCGATCAGAGCGGTTAATGCGGTATGATCGGGGATATCCCCGGGCCGGTGATGATCGACATAGAATACTTCGGCGCCTTGATCCAGAATGCGCTGGAGCGCGAGCAGATTCTTTTCCAATGAAATGTCCAGGACCAAGACTTTGTCGCCGGCTCGAGCGTCGACTCGCTCGAGCAAATCGATGTCGCGCTTAATTCCGGTCACCAATAGCGCGTCTGCGGGCTCTGCAAGCCGAAGCTGAATTAAGGCGCAAATGCCGTCGGCATCGCCATTGAAAACATCGAAGCGCATGCGTTTTTCCTTAAATAATAAACAATGGAAGGCAAAGTATAGGCAAAAGCCGGCGCGATACCAACTGCCTAAGAGAAAAGGTTAGATAAACCCGCTATAATCTTTATCGTTGTCTGTAAAAATTGTAATTATTCAGCATAAGTCATGTATGAGAAGGTGTCAGGGATTGATTTATAAGGCTGTCTGCAACAGGACGTTGCAGTCAGAGCTTACAGGGATGTATTCACCCAGCACCTAAATTCCATAGGCCATTGGCTATGGTTAGCTATCTTAAATAATTTAGGTGCTGGGTTCACGCGTCCTTAGAAATCAATGCCTGACACCAACCTACCGCATGCGCTGAATAGTTACTAAAAATTTATCATTACCAAGGATTTTCCTATGATACCTGTTATTTTATCCGGCGGTTCGGGCACCCGGTTGTGGCCGTTGTCTCGCGGACAATATCCTAAGCAATTTCTACCGCTGGTTTCCGAGCAAACGATGATTCAGGAAACCGTGCTGAGGCTCAATGGACTCAAACATATCAAACCTCCAATCGCCGTTTGTAATGAAGATCATCGCTTCATGCTGGCCGAGCAAATGTGGGAAATCGGCGTCAAACCGGCCTCCATCATTTTGGAACCGGTCGGCAAAAACACCGCGCCTGCTGTCGCGATGGCGGCTTTATCGGTTGCGTCCGACGACGTGCTTTTGATCTTGCCGGCCGATCACGTCATTGCCGATTGCGCCGCGTTTCATCAAGCCGTCATTGCCGCCGATACCTTGGCTAGGCAAGGGCAATTGGTGACTTTCGGTATTGTGCCGACAAAGCCTGAAACCGGTTATGGCTACATTCAACGTTCGCAGTCGCAACAGGGCGAGGCATTCAAGGTCGCGGCCTTCGTCGAGAAACCGGATGCGGAAACCGCGCAGCGTTATATCGAAAGCGGCGATTTTTATTGGAACAGCGGCATGTTCGCTTTCAAAGCCGGCGTTTATCTCGACGAATTGGCGAAATTCAACCCCGAGATGTTGCAGGTTTGCCGAGAAGCACTGCAATCGGCGCAACAGGATTTGGACTTTACCCGTATCGGCAAGGAGGTTTTTTCGACCTGTCCGGCCGATTCGATCGACTATGCCGTGATGGAAAAAACCGCCAATGCCGTTGTTATCCCGCTCGATGCCGGGTGGAACGATGTCGGTTCATGGACGGCTCTTTGGGATGTAACGCCGAAAGATGACGCGGGCAATGCAGTCTTCGGCGATGTTTTGGCGGTCGATACCGAAAATTCTTATTTGTATTCCAAAGATAAATTGGTTGCCGCCATCGGCGTTCAGGATCTGGTCATTGTCGAAACCGACGACGCCTTATTGGTTGCGTCCAAGGACAAAGTGCAGGAAGTCAAAGCGATCGTCGATTTTTTGAAAAGCCAAAAACGCAGTGAAGCCGATTTACATCGCAAGGTATATCGTCCGTGGGGGCATTACGATTCGGTCGATAATGGGGAGCGCCATCAAACCAAACGTATTTTGGTCAAACCCGGCGCTAAATTATCCTTGCAAAAACATCATCACAGGGCCGAACATTGGATCATTGTCAAAGGTACCGCTTTGGTCACCAAGGGCGATCAACAGATTCTATTGGCCGAAAACGAGTCGATTTATATCCCGCTAGGGACCGTTCATTGTTTGGAAAATCCCGGCGTAATTCCTCTCGAAATGGTCGAGGTACAATCGGGTAGCTATCTAGGCGAGGACGATATTGTGCGTTTTCAAGATCAATATGGTAGGGTTTGACTAACATTGTAGGGCGACCGACCTGCCGGTTATACCTTTGGCACTTCAAATTTCGGCGGTGCCGAATTTTGATATACGATGAGTATATCGATGCGATAGCGTTTATAACCCCCCATCCAAAACTTTCAGATCTTAATTTCATTAACAGGAGATATCGATGAAACAAATTATCACGAAAGCCGTATTTCCGGTCGCGGGTTTAGGCACCCGGTTTTTACCGGCCACCAAAGCTAGTCCGAAAGAAATGTTGCCGGTCGTCGATAAACCGTTGATTCAATATGCAGTCGACGAGGCAGTCGCCGCAGGAATCGATACGATGATCTTTGTGATTGGCCGGAACAAAACATCGATTGTCGATCATTTCGACAAAGCCTACGAGCTTGAAACCGAGCTGGAAGCGAAAGGCAAGATTCAAACTTTACGGATGATACAAAATATCGTACCGCCGCATGTCTCCTGCGTTTATATTCGGCAGTCCGAAGCACTGGGGTTGGGACATGCGGTTTACTGCGCGCGGCCTATCGTCGGCGACGAACCGTTTGCGGTTATTTTAGCCGACGATTTAATCGAAGACAAACACCGTGGATGTATGCGACAAATGGTTAGCGTATTCAATCAGGAACGCAGTAGCGTTTTAGGAGTCGAGCGAGTCGATCCGTCGGAAACCGGTAGTTACGGCATCGTTAAGACCGAACCGGTCTCGGAGAAATTAAGCGATGTGAAATTGATTGTTGAAAAACCTAAGCCGGAGGAAGCGCCGTCGAATTTAGCGGTGGTTGGCCGCTATATTTTGACGCCGGCGATTTTCGATAAAATCAAACGGACCAAAAAAGGCGCCGGCGGAGAAATACAGCTCACCGATGCGATCGCCGCATTGATGGCCGACGAACAGGTTTTGGCGTATGAGTTTGAAGGGCAGCGCTACGATTGCGGTTCCAAGCTCGGCTTTTTAATCGCGACGGTCGAGCATGGCTTATTGCATGAAGAGTTGAAAAACGATTTTGCCGATTATCTGAAAAATCTCGCGGCTCGGATTTAAGACCGGGCACGAAATAAGTTAGGCAACTGACGCCAGGATTTTCCTCGTTCCCACCGCTCCTGCGTGGGAACGTATACCGATTTTGCCTTCGGCTGCCAAGTTATGAGTTCCCAAGGAGGGCCGCTCATCGTTATACATAAAATGTACGCTGCGCGTACCAAAGCCGTGCCCAGGCGGCTCGGTTGGTACATCAACATTGCGGGGTTACCATGGTACGCACAGCGTACCCTACGCGGATCGCCTAGCGCTAGGTGACACTGCCATTAAGTTAAGCCGTTCGTGGTGAGCCTGTCGAACCATGGACGGCTTAACTTATCGACCCAGGATTTTTCCATTCACCCTTCGACAGGCTCAGGGCGAACGGAAAAATCCTTAACTTAACCTGATTAGTAAGATGCTTCAGCTTGCCGAAGCCAAGTGTCCGAGCAGGGGCCAGTCGTAGTCGCAAAAACTAAAATATGCTGTTACCCAAGCTCCAGCTTGGGTAACCTGTTCAGGAAGCTCTAGCTTCCCGACAATCAAGAAAGATTGAACGAGCGAGCGAGTGGGGGTTGATTGAGAATGTGCGGAGGTTGTGTCGGTCTCAGGAAGCTGGAGCTTCCGGATTATCTTTCCCAAGCTGGAGCTTGGGAAAAAGCATGATGTGGGTTGGCCGTTTTTAGCTTGACTCGCATGGCTTGCGAACCCCGTCCTGCTAGGGATGTGCTGATCTTTGGGCTTTAGCTGAAGAAACTTGCTAATCAGGTAACTTAATGGCAGTGAGCGCTAGGTGAGGGATAGCCGAGAGTGCCAAGTGACAATAAAGGGTATCGAGGTCTCATTAGCTGAGATTGCAAAAGGGTATTTTTTGACTTATGTATAACGATGATCGGATGACCGGGGAAACCGAAAAAGCTTTGATTTAATCCGTTTCGATGTTGATCCCATAGCCTTGAAACAAAGAACGAATTTCTTCGAGTCCATCTTCGATAGACCAGCTAACCGAGCGTGATAGCAGATCGAGCAGGATGATGGCATTGACGGTGGCATCCTCGGTGCTTGCCGCTCTAAAACGGTTGGCAAGGGCTTTATTGATGATTTGCAGGTTTTGATAACGCTGCATCAGTTCATCCAATTCGAAGGTATGATCAAGACCTTGCTTATACTTGAAATATTGCCCCAGCAAATACATCGATGTACTGCGGTAAATCGTTTCGTCGTCGCTGGCCAAGGGAAGATGAAAGCGTGCCATCGGCTTTAAATGTTCGGTATGAGGGCAGGGGCTAGTGGCCATGATTAAACCTAGCAACGAGCTTAATGCCCGCTGCATCGTGGTTTTTCCGCTGATCGTTCGTTCCGGTGTGATAACGTCTAGTGCCACCGACTCATAAGAAACCAGCATGCCGCATAATTCCATAAGCGGTTGCAAATTGACCGCAACGGGACATTGCGGTGAATCCTCCTTTGCCAAGGTGCAATTGCTGCATTGATGGTATTCGAGCTCGGTCCAGAATGGCGGTTCCGTGAGCTGGGGACGGGTAAAGGTCATCGTTGTTTGATCGATTTCAATCGCGAATTCAATAACTTTATTGTCGGCGAACGAAAAACGATAGAGAAAATGTAAGTTTTGATCGGTCATGCGATTTTCCAATATGAAGCCGTCTTGTCGTTGATATTCAGTGGTGCTTCGGTTTCTATACCTTTCGCACTTCAAATTTCGGCAGTGCCTGAGGAGGCGACAGGGTGTGCGGCAAAGGCTTTGCCAGCATGGAGCTGGCATAGAGCCTACAGGGATGTATTCACGGCGTCCTTTGACGGACACCCTGGCGCCGAATTTTGATCTGCGATGGGTATAAGTTTACTTTATCGATTAGACTTTATATAAGCATTGCTTGATTTTGGCAAAGAATGATTTTAACGGGTGGATTATGAACGAGGATGCGGCAAAAATTTTATTGGTGGATGACGAACAAAATGTTCTCAAGGCTTTATCCAGGATTTTGCGGGATTATCATTTAGTGACCGCGCAGAGTGGGGAAGAATCATTACTATTAGCCAAAGAAATCGAATTCGATTTAGTGATTTCGGATTATCGAATGCCGGGCATGGACGGTGTTGAGTTTCTAAAGAAGTTCATTAAGTTGCAACCGAATGCCATGCGGATGATTCTGACCGGCTACGCCGACCTCGAAAGCGCTCAGCATGCGATCAATGAAGCAGGCGTATTCCGGTTTCTGAATAAACCTTGGAATAATCTCGAAATAATCAATGCGGTTGCAGTTGCGCTAGAGCATAAACGAATATTACAAGAAAATAAGGACTTAGCCGATCAGGTCCGAAGGCAGCAAGCGCTTTTGAAAGACCAAGATACTATACTCAGAGCATTGGAAGCCGAAGAGCCCGGTATTACGAAGGTCAATTGGGCCGCAGACGGTTCGATCATCATCAATGAAGATGAATATGAATAACGGAGTTAAAGATTTACCTGATTAGCAAGTTTCTTCAGCTAAAGCCCAAAAACCAGGATATCCCTGGCAGGACGGGGTTTGCAACCCCGTCCCGCAGAAGTCGCAGCGGTTACGACTGGCCCGCTCGGGCATTTGGCTCCGGCAAGCTGAAGCATCTTGCTAATCAGGAAGATTTAAAGCGAATCGTAGGGTACGCTGCGCGTACCTTATGTCGGCGCAAGGCACAATGATCCTAAATTCGGCCGTTTAACCATGAAGCACATGAAGTATTTCAAGAAATTACCTAAATGTTTTCTTCATGATCTTCATGGTGAAATGCTTTTTCTAGAATGATGGTACGCACAGCGTCCCCTACAGTCTTCAAGTTTCGAAATTGGCGTCGTATGAATTTCTGCTATTAACGCGAACATAGCCTATTTATTGCCTAATCGGACTTTGATTGACAATTGCCCCCCGTTTTCTCGTAAATTGAAAATATCGTTTACGTTTTTTTCGGTTAGTATCCGGTCTTTTAAATACAGTAGATCATTGCATAACACTTCCTCGACTTCCATTCCTGCTTGCAATTGAGTCCAGGACATTTCGATTACCGGCCTATCGTCCTCTTCCGATTCAGGCAAGTATTGCAGAAAGATATCGCTGACATCGGGGTCATAGAGACTCCCTTTTTTCAGTTCAATATGCTTTTTGACTTGAACGATCGGTAACGATTCGCCGGTTAGCGTGCCGTCGAGATAGGAAATGTAGTCCCGGATTACCGCGAGGATACGCGAGCCGATCGGTATTTCCGTGCCGATCAAGCCTTTCGGCATGCCTGAACCGTCGTAATGTTCATATTGGTGATAAATGATCGAGGCGGCTTCTTGGAGCTGCCGGATGTCTTTTAGCATCATTTGCCCTTCCTCGGCATGTTTGTAATAGCGCTTTTTATCGTTCCACGATAATGAAAACAACGCTTGATTCAAGAGCTCGTCGGGCAAACTCATTTTGCCGATTTGCAATAGTAAACCCGCATACATCACGTCGTTGATTTCTTCATCGCTCAATTGCAACAGCCGCGCGACGTTTCGGCCATTTTCCGCAAAAAATTTGGCATGACCGCTTTTGATGCCGGGCCGCATTTCGATAATTCGGGCAAAGGTTTTAATCGAGTCGGTATATTGTTTTTTTAAGGTTTTGTTGGCTTTGTCGATTTGTGCCAACGATTTTTTTAATTGCTGGGTTCTTTGTTCAACCTTGTCCTCAAGGTGTGCATTGAGTTCCTTGAGTTGTTCGTTTTGATCCTGAACGATGGCGAATAAGCGGTTACGTTCATCGCGAATGAATTTTTGCTCCAACGCATTATGCACCAGTATCTTGAGCTCGTTATCGTCCCAAGGCTTACTGCAGTAGCTATATATCTTGCCTTTATTGACAGCTGCGATCGTCGATTCGATGTCGGCATAACCGGTCAACAAAATACGCACCGTCTCCGGCCATTGCTCGGCCGCCTTGGCTAGAAATTCCGCGCCGTCCATTTTCGGCATGCGCATGTCGGACAGGATCAAGTCGACCGGCTCTTGGTTTAATAGCGCCAAGCCTTCCGAACCGTTTTCAGCGATATGAATCGTATAGTTGCAGGAACGGAACAAGCGCTTTAACGCCTTGAGTATATTCTGCTCATCGTCGACGAGTAGTAACACGGGCTGAATTTTTGCATCCGTTGATGGGGCGTTCATAGGATGAATCCTGGGCAAGTTGACTGTCGTTGGTTAAGATATTTTTTGTTAAGTTAATATAGCTTAGCATTGACGATAGCGTTAAGGGTAAGTTGTGAGCTTCTAAGGTAGAATAGCCAAAAAAGTTCGGTTTATTATTTCACTGCTAACTGCTAACTGCTAACTGCTAACTGCTAACTGCTAACTGCTAACTGCTAACTGCTAACTGCTAACTGCTAACTGCTAACTGCTAACTGCTAACTGCTAACTAATCTTAGCCCGAGAGAAATAACTCAGGAGATTTTTTGAAATTCATACATACATCGGATTGGCATATCGGCCGGCAGTTTCACAATGTTTCGTTGCTCGATGATCAACATTATGTTCTCGAACAACTGATCGAACATATTAGGCGTGAGTCGGTCGATGCGCTGATCATTGCCGGCGATATCTACGACCGCTCGGTTCCGCCGGCTTCGGCCGTGCAATTGCTCGATGACGTGCTCAATACCATCTGTAACGACCTAGAGGTTCCGGTCGTCATGATTCCGGGCAACCATGACGGAGCCGAACGGCTGCGATTCGGGGCCAGGCAACTGAGCCGAGCGGGTCTTCATATCATCGGCGAATTGACGCAAATCACCGAACCTGTGATCTTGCAAGGCAAGGCCGGCCCGGTTTGCTTCTATGGAATCCCTTATAACGATCCCGAGTCGGTGCGCAATCACTTCGGCGTCGACGTATCCACTCATGACCAAGCGCACGCTTTTCTGGTCGAACAAATCAAGGCGGCAGCATCGGATCAAACTTCAAATGTATTAATAAGCCATTGCTTCATCGACGGCGCCGAAGCGTCCGAATCCGAAAGGCCTTTGTCGATCGGCGGCGCGGACCGCGTCAATTACGAGCCGTTTGCCGATTTCGATTATGTTGCGCTCGGGCATCTGCACAGTCCGCAGTATAAAGGCAAGGAGCATATTCGTTATTCCGGATCGATTCTCAAATATAGCTTTTCGGAACAAAGGCAACAGAAAGGCGTGACCTTGATCGAGTTGGATGTTGACGGACTAAAATCGACCGCGCATCTATCTTTACAGCCGCAACGCGATATGCGGACGATTGAAGGCGAATTGAAAACGATTTTGGAACAAGGCGAGACCGACCCGAACAATGACGACTATTTACTGATTAGACTGACAGACCGGCACGCGATTCTCGATCCTATCGGGAAATTGCGAGAAGTCTACCCGAATGTCTTGCATTTGGAAAAACCGGGCATGCTGGAAACCGGCGAGCGACAAGTCAATCGCGATAAACTCAAACAAGGCGAGTTGGAAATGTTTCGGGACTTCTTCGAGCAAGTCTTCGGTAGCACATTAACGCCGGAACAAGATGAGGCGATCCGTCATACGATTTCGCTTATTCATAAACAAGACGGTGATCGTGCGTGAAGCCAGTAAAACTGACGATTCAGGCATTCGGACCGTTTGCCGGTAATGAAAGCATCGATTTTCGTTTGCTTGGGTCCAGCCCTTTGTTTTTGATCAACGGCCCGACCGGTTCCGGTAAAAGCTCGATCTTGGACGCGATTTGTTTTGCATTGTACGGTCAAAGTACCGGCGCGGAGCGAGAACCGTCGCAGATGCGCTGCGATCATGCCGATATTAACATGCTGACCGAGGCGATCTTGGATTTTAATCTGGGGACTAAAAACTACCGTATCCGCCGCATTCCTGTTCAAGAGCGGCCTAAGAGCAAGGGCGAAGGTACCACGACGCAACAGGCCGAAGCTCAGCTGTGGCAACTCGACGGCACCGACGAAGGCAAGCTCATCGTTGCCAAAAGCGTGACCGATGCGACGAACGAAGTCAAACGATTGATTGGTTTGGATGTCGAACAATTTCGTCAAGTCATGGTATTGCCGCAAGGAAAATTCCGCGAATTGCTAATGGCCGATTCGAAAGAGCGGGAACAAATTTTCGGACAGCTATTTCGAACCGGAATTTACAAGCGCATCGAAGAGGCGTTAAAAAATCAAGCGGCAGGTATTCGCCAAGAAGTCGAACGGCATCGAAACCAGATCAAAGGGATTTTGCACAGCGCCGAAATGGCATCCGAAGCAGAAGTCGATGAAGCGCTCGAGGCTCTGCAACCCGAACTTGTTGCCGCTTCGGAGGAGAAGGAACAAGCCAATCAGAAAATGTTGCAGGCCGCGCGCGTCAGAGACCAAGCGCAAGCATTGAAGCAACGTTTCGATAATCTCGACACTAAGCAAAAAGCGCTGTCCGACAAAGCCGCACAAAAACCGGAAATCGATAAGCAACAGCATCGGCTCGACAGCGCATTGCAAGCTGAAAAAATTCGGTATCTCTACGATAATCATCGGGCCAAGACGAAAGAGAAGGCGAAATTACTCGAGCAGATTCAAGCCTGCCAAACAGCGCTTCAATTAGCCGCTGCAAACGAGCTAGAAGCCAAACAAAACGTCGATGCCGCTAAACAGGCTTACGCCGAGGTCGAGGCGTTGAAGCATAAGCGCATTGAACTTCAGCAATATCGAGACCGGATTGCGGAGCTGGCCGAGGCCAGGGTGACGCTCCAAAATCGCCAAAAAGAGCTAACCGCCGCGAGAAAAACATTCGATGCTCGAAAACTCGAACAACAAGCGCTGATTAACGAATTGGCGGACAAAGACAAGGCTTTTGTCGAAATCAGCCGCGAATTGGAATCTTTCGCGACGATGCGGATCGAATGGGAAGTGCAGCGCCGCAATCTTGAGCAACGCCAACAGTTAGAGGATCTGCGCAAGGCGCAAGCGCGCCTACAACGCAATGAAAGCCAGCTTGCCGCAGCCTTCGAAACGCAAAAAGCCGCCTGCGAGGCGTTTGAAAATGAAGCGCGTCAAATCGAGTTGCATTGGCATCTCGGACAGGCCGCGTTGTTGGCCGAAGCATTGCAAATCGGACAGCCTTGTCCGGTTTGCGGGAGTAAGGAACATCCGGAGCCGGCGGTAGCGGCAAATGATGAGGCGCTCGTGACCAAGCTGCAAGTCGATCAGGCGCGCGCCGATGAAAGTCAAGCGCGTAACCAGATGCAAAACGCCAAGGAAAAATGGGATGCCGCGTTGAATGAGTTGGCCGTCAATCGAAAAGATATCGAACAATTGGCGCGGCAATTAGAACAACTGGCCGAACAACCCTTGCAAGCGCTTGTCGATACGTTCGCTAACGTAAGCGAGACTGTCGATCGGCTCGTTGAGCGGCAAGTGCAACAAAAGACCTTAGGCGCGCGAATCGATACGATCAAAGGATTGCTCTCAAGCATGACCGAGACGCTTGCCGAGCTTGAAGCAAGTGCCGCTAGCGTCAACGAACAGTTCATTCAAGCCCGATCAAACACAGAGCAGTTAGAAAAATTAATACCCGAAGACTATCGGGAGCCGAAAGCGCTTGAACAAGTCTTGTCTCAGTTGAATCGGCGTATCACGGCATTGAGCGATGCATTGACTCAAGCGGAAGCCGACTATGCTGCAAAGCACTCAAACCTGGATAAGGCAAGCAGCAAACTGGAAGCCTTACATCAGCAGCGCGAGGCGCTTGAATGCCAATATAACGAGGCCGAAGCGCAATGGCACGATGCGCTCGCACGCAGCGCTTTTCCCGATGCCGACGCATTTCATTCAGCGTTGATGACCGACCCCGAACAGCACAGCCTCAAAGCCGAAATCGAAGCCTATCGAGACGAATTGGTCGGCTTGCAAGAAGTCGTCAAGCAACTTCAAGCCGATTTGGCAGGACATGCCCCACCCGACATGGAAGCGATCGAAGGGCAACTGACCGAACAGACCGCATGGTACCGAAAAGTCGAGGAAAGCTGGCGTAAACTTGAAGAACGCGTTAATCAGTTGGCCCGCGTCAAAGGCAAATTAACCCAGGCACGCGCCACGCAAGCCGAACTCGAGGCGCGTTACGAGGTGTTCGGCACGCTTAGCGATGTCGCCAATGGCCAAACCGGCGATAAGATCAGCCTGCAGCGTTTCGTGTTGAGCGTCTTGCTCGACGATGTGCTGATTCAGGCGTCCGAACGCTTGACTCTGATGAGCAAAGGTCGTTACCGACTGGTGCGCAAGGAAGACCGAGCCAAAGGCAATAAAGCGTCAGGCTTGGAGATGGAAGTCGAAGATGCTTATACCGGTAAAAATCGTCCGGTCGCGACCTTGTCGGGCGGCGAATCGTTCATGGCGGCTCTGGCGTTGGCGCTGGGCTTGTCGGATGTCGTGCAGTCCTATGCCGGCGGCATCAAGCTCGATACCTTATTCATCGACGAGGGTTTCGGCAGTCTCGATCCCGAGTCGCTGGATTTGGCGATCAGAACGCTGATCGATTTACAGGCCTCAGGTAGAATGATCGGTATCATCTCGCATGTGACCGAATTGAAGGAGCAAATGGCGCTAAGGCTCGATGTCATCGGCTCCAGAACCGGTAGCAGCGTGCGCACCATAACGGTTTGACACGGAAATCATCGGTATCAGTAAAAGAAAGCTAATGTTCCTTAGCAGACAGTGGTTACCGCTAAGCCAAACTCAATTGGTCGGGTAGGGCCGAAGCTTCCGGTTTTTGCTTCCCAAGTTAGAAGCTTGGGAAGCGGCGAATATAATACTCATTCCTTATGAATAGGCACGAAATAACTTAGGCTTTAGCGCCGGCATAACGGTATGTAATGACGCTTTATCAGATGAATTCAAAGAAATAACCTAAAATCCTAATCACAAAATCCCAACAAAATAATTAAACTAAACAATCCATGCCCTTCCTGAAGATCGAAGAATTCATTTGGCGACACAGAAGACCGTTTGTCGTCCTTTTTTCTGTTGTGATCATTCAATTTTTCGAACTGGCATTATTGCACGTTAAATACGATATTTTTACCGGCGGATTCTTACAGCCTTATTCCTACAGATCGCTACCCGAAAGAGCTATTTTTTTACTGCTTACACTTTGGTACGACTTCTTTCTCTGCGGCATACTGGCGAGCCTTTGGTTTTATACCGCCGACCGACTCAATAAATTCGGCATCATTATTTATTACGGCTTCACGGTTATCGTATTGCTGGCGATGGGGATTTGGCTCGGGCTCAAGTTCAAAGTCCTGTCCTATTTCAACGACACAATTAATTACCAAATCATCAGAAACTTGGGCGGGGGCAGTCTTAGGGAGGGCGTGCTCTATGCCTCTAACGAAATCGCTTTGTTTGTCGGCATCATGGCCGTTATTATCATCGTTTTTATCGCGATTGCCAGGTTGTTAACCCATCATGAATTTGTACGGGATTACCACCAGCAAAGCAACGAAATCAAAACATTCAAACGTTTATTAATAACTCTCGGAGTAATCACCCCCTTCTTGACCTATTTTATTTCCGAAAACCATTTTCTTCGCTACGGCTTGCAAAAAAAGACCTCTTATCACCTCGTTAGCTCGGTCTTAGATACGTTGACCGACTTCGACCGGGACGGCTACGGCCTCTTCAATTATCCTAAAGATCCGGCATTATTCGATTCGCGTATTTATCCCGGCGCCATGGATATTCCCGGCAATCAAGTCGACGAAGACGGCATCATGGGCGATGCCGTATTGATGCCGCTTAAAACCGACCCCTTGCGAGCGATCGAACCTCGGGCGGGAAAACACATTGTCTTGATCGTATTGGAAACCGCTCGATTCGATTTGCTTGAACAGCAAATCAACGGGCGATATGTCGCACCGGTTATACGCGAAATAGCGCAAACCGGTACCTCGGTCGATTATGCCTACAGTCATACCGGCTATACAGTCACATCGCTAACGGCGCTGTTTAATCGAGAGCTGATACAACACGATCACCGCATACGTTTGATCGATTATCTGCAAAAATCCGGTTACGGGATCTCAATTATTTCCGGTCAAGACGAATCATTCGGCGATATCGCCAAAAACACCGGCATGACCAACGAAGGGGTCTATTATTTCGATGCGCGCACGGCCATCAAAGACCGGGTGTTTCCCAGCAAAGACCCCGGCAGTCTAAGGCTTAGCGAAGAGCGCGTCGTAGCACAATTTCAACAACGTTTCAGCGAGCTTGAATTAGATAAGCCGCAATTTATCTACATCAACTTTCAAGCGGCGCATTTTCCGTATTCGCATCCGAACATGCAGAAAATCTTAATCGACGATTTCATTCCACGGTCGGAAATCCGGGCGGAAAATCGCGAAAGAGTCGCCGAAACTTATTGGAATGCCATCGCCAATGCCGATTGGGCGGTCGGGAAGGTGGTCGAAATGCTCAAAAGCAATCATCTCTACGACCAAACCACATTGGTCATACTAGGCGACCATGGCGAATCGTTATTTGAAGACGGATTTCTCGGACACGGCCATGCGATCAACGACGCGCAAACGCATATACCGCTTGTATTCAACGACCCCAATATAGAAGTAAAAGAAGCGATAGGGCAGATCGATGTCGCCGAAATGGCGATTCGTTCGGCATTCGGATTGCCGAATCAATGGCTCGACCAAGAAAAAACCGTCTTTCAGTTAGTCGGCAACTTAAAACTGCCGGCACTAATCGGGCATGTTAAATACGGCGGTGACCGGATCGTATTCGATTTTCGAAGCGAGCAAGCATTCTTGAGCGATCTACAGCAATGGAAGCCCTATCAAAACTGGTTGGAAGATCCGCAGCAGAGAGATCGCATGACGGCTATCATTCGAGAATGGGAAAATTTAAAATGGCATGAGTTTGAATACCGGCAACGGACGAAATTTCCAAGCGCTCAGGTTTATATGCATTTGCATTGAAGGTCCTAGAAGCTGTGAAAGTAATGGTGCGTATATCATGAAAAAATTTATTCACCATAAAGAACATGAAGGAAATGAAGTAAAAGACACATAAAAAATCAATAGTCTAATTTTTTGTAACTATTCAGTCCCCCGGCAATTATCGTTCCCACGCTCTGCGCTCGCCGTTATACATAAATTGTAGGGTACGCTGCGCGTACCAAAGCCGTGCCCTGGCGGTTCGGTTGGCACATGAATATCGCGGGGTTACCATGGTACGCACAGCGTACCCTACGCGGATCACCTAGCGTTAGGTGACACTGCCATTAAGTTAAGGATTTTTCCGTTCGCCCTAAGCCTGTCGAAGGGTGAATGGAAAAATCCTGGGTCGATAAGTTAAGCCGTCCATGGTTCGACAGGCTCACCACGAACGGCTTAACTTAATGGCAGTGAGCGTTAGGTGAGGGAGATCAGAGGGTGTTAAATGGCAATAAAAAGTATCGAGGTCTCATTGGTTAAGATTGCAAAAGGGTAATTTTTGACTTATGTATAACGTGAGAGCTGGAGCTTGGTAAAGAGAGGAAGGGGGAGGCCAACAATTACTCCTGAATTGCGGTAATTTGCTAACGGGGCTGAATAATTACCTTTTTTTATACCCATCGTAGATCAAAATTCGGCACCGGGGTGTCCGCCAAAGGACGCCGTGAATACGTCCATGACGGTATCGAGGCCTAATGGGCTAAAAGAGCCGCGTAGGTCGAGTTAGGCGGAGCCGTAACCCGACTATCGATGAATAAAATGTCGGGTTACGCTAGCGCTAACCCGACCTACACTACTCAGTTTATAGGTATTGCTAACGATAGGAGACTTCTGCGGGACGGGTTATTTAACCCGTCCCCAACGTTTCGGTTTGCCCTAAACATTTCGGCTGACTTCGGCCAAAGTCAAAACGTTTAGGACGGGGTTGCAAACCCCGTCCTGCTAGGGATATGCTGGTTTTTGGGCTTTAGCTGAAGAAACTTGCTAATCAGGAAAAAGATAAGTATTCAGCCCCCTCTTTGAAAAAGACGACTGCACGGATGCAGGAGGTAGGGCAATGCAGGAGCAATTGCCGAGGGGCTAGGGGAGATTTTTTAAATACCCCCCCCTCAATCCCCTTTTTCAAAGGGGGAGGCCAACAATACGCCTGGATTGCGGTAATTTGCCAACGGGGTCTGAATACTTTCGTAAAAAGAGGTACAACGAAGATGAACGTGAAATACAAGATCGACTCAGTATCGATACAAGATTATCTGGAAGGCGAGCTGCAAAGCGAAATCAAACACGAATACATCGACGGTCAAGTCTATGCGATGGCCGGCGCGAGCACCAATCATAATCGTATCGTCGCCAATATACTCAGCGCTCTCCACGCTAAATTAAGAAAAACACCCTGCGAGCCGTTCGCATCGGATATGAAAGTGCGGGTAGCCGACGATTTCTATTATCCCGATGTGCTGGTTGTATGCAATCATCAGGGCAACGACTACGGCGTTACCGGTGCACCGATACTCATCGTCGAAGTCTTATCCAAAGCCACGCGAAAAATCGATCAAACGCTAAAAAGACAGGCTTATCAAAGCTTAGAAAGTCTGCAAGAATACGTCGTGATCGAACAAGACTTTGTCGACGTGGAAATATGCCGACAAAAAAACCATTGGCAATCGGAACACTATTTCATGGGCGATGAATTACACTTAGAAACAATCGATTGCCGCATACCGGTAGAAATGATTTACGAACGAGTCGAAAACGAAGATGTGCTGAATTATCTAGAGCAGCAAGCCAGCGCGATGCAGAATGAAAATTAAACTAACCCCCCTCAATCCGCATTTTACAAAGGGAGAGGCTGGTTTGTAATTCGCCGTTTGTATGTGGGAGCGACGCCTACGTCGCGATTTCGAGGCCCGAAAGGCCAGGTAAAACTAAACGGTATCGAAGCCTAATGAGCTAACCCGACCTACGGCTTCTGCCAAAACACATTCAAAATCCGAAATCAAGCACATGACCCGAAAAAAACTCCCCATCGGCATACAAACCTTCGAGAAAATCCGCGAAGATGATTATTACTATGTCGATAAAACGCGCTTTATATTGCAGTTAATCGACGAAGGCACGCATTATTTCCTATCCCGCCCGCGCCGCTTCGGAAAATCCTTGCTGCTAGACACGATCGGCGAACTGTTCGCCGGTAACGAAACGCTGTTTCAGGGACTGTACTGCCATGACCGCTGGGACTGGTCGAAACGAAATCCAGTCATTCGCATCAGCTTTGGCGGCGGCGTGGTGCGAAGTGTAGCGGACTTGGAGCGCCGCATACTCGCCTTATTGCGTACCAATAGAGAAAATCTCGGGCTCAGTTGCAGCGACGAAACGGATATACCCGGCTGTTTTGCCGAACTGATACAAGGTGCTGCCAAAGCCGCTGGTGAACGGGTGGTCGTGTTGATCGACGAATACGACAAACCGATATTGGATAACATTACTAACCCGGCACTTGCCGCCGAAATACGCCATGGCTTGCGCAACTTATATTCGGTAATCAAAGACTCGGACGCCCACATACGCTTTGCATTTCTAACCGGCGTGTCGAAATTCAGCAAAGTCAGCTTGTTTTCCGGACTGAACAATCTGCAAGACATCACTGTAGACAAACGCTACTCGGCCCTTTGCGGCTACACCGCCGAAGATGTCGACACGGTATTTGCGCCGGAACTGGAAGGGCTCGACCGCGAACAGATGCGCGAGTGGTATAACGGCTACAACTGGATGGGGGAGGCGGTCTACAACCCGTTCGATTTGTTGCTGTTATTCAGCACCCGAGAATTCAAACCGTTTTGGTTTGAAACCGGCACGCCGACGTTCTTGATCGATGTATTGACCGAGCGCGGCTTTTTCGCACCGGATTTCGAACGCCTTCACGCCAGCGAAGCACTGCTGTCGACCTTCGACGTCAACAACATCGCCACCGTGGCTCTGCTCTGGCAGACCGGTTATTTAACGCTGAACGGCAGCCGACAACAGGGCGCGCGAATCGAATATGCGCTGAAATACCCTAATCTCGAAGTCAAAAGCGCATTGAACGATGCCTTACTGAAAGGCCTGGTCAACGACGGCATGTTGGCCGAACAAGCCCAAAGCCGATTCTATGATTTATTGAGCGCCAACGACTTCACCGGCCTAAAAACCCATTTTGAAAGCCTCTATGCCAGCATCCCGAACGATTGGTACCGCAACAACCCGATCGCGCAATACGAAGGTTTTTATGCGAGCGTGTTTTACAGCCACATTGCTGCATTGGGTTTAGACATCGTCTTGGAAGACGTTACCCACCAAGGCCGCATCGACATGACAGTCCGCTTCAACGAACAAATTTATCTGTTCGAATTCAAAGTAGTCGAATTAGTCCCGGAAGGAAAAGCCTTACAGCAACTAAAAGATAAACGCTATGCCGACAAATACCGCAGCTTAAATCAACCGATCCACCTGATCGGCGTAGAATTCAGCAAAGACAGCCGTTCGGTGGTAGGCTTTGAAGTCGAACAAGCGACAAGCTGATGAACTCAAGTGGGAAAATACCAAGTTACAATAAATGGCATCAAGGTCACAAAGACTAAAACATGCTGTTACCCAAGCTCCAGCTTGGGTAACCTGTTCAGGAAGCTCTAGCTTCCCGACGATCAAGGAAGTTTAAACGAGCAAGTTGGGGTTGATTGAGGTTGTATCGGTCTCAGGAAGCAGGAGCTTCCTGGATGTGTTTCCCAAGCTGGAGCTTGGGAAAGAGCGGGATGCAGGTTGGCCGTTTTTAGCTTGACGCGCATGGTTTACAAACCCCATCCTGCATAGTAAATGGTATCGAGGTCACATTAGCTAAAATGGCAAGTCGGAATCAACGAGTTATGAACAACGATGAGAACTAGTGAAACAACGCATGGCTCGACCAAGAAAAAACGGTCTCTCAATTAGCAGGCAACTTAAAACCACCGGCACTCATCGGACGTAATTATTCACATCCCCCTTATCGTTCCCACGCTCCAACGCATAAGTATAAATATACCTAATTGTGCAAAAAGTAGCGATCGAGCGCTAAATGGTTGTGTTGTCCGGAAAGGCTATTGGTGTTTGAGCGTTACTGCCTTGGATAGTCGCGACGAAGGCGTCGCTCCCACAGAGAGCGGCGGACGCCCTGATAGGGGTAGGGAAGATTTCTCTCCCCTCCCTCCGAACCGTGCATGCGGTTCTCCCGCACACGGCTCTCCAGTCGGTGGTTTCCTCATCGGGACAAGCTGGTGAGCAATGGTGTTATTAATTGGTGAACCCCATTACTCCGCGTTACCACGTCAGCCCGCAAACTCGGTTTGATTCGTTACCTTCGGCTCCCTTCAACGGCTGAGCCTCTTTAAGCCTTTTACCTGAGGTTGGCTTAATGGCCGTGACACCGAACGCTACCTCGTTTCCACCTTCCTACCCTTCTTTCCTATGGCCGGTTTTGCTAGCCGGCTTTTACCATCTTTTCCCCTCTCGGTTTAGGCTCGTGTTTGTTTTCTCTGTTTCCGCCTGGTTTCCCAGCGGTGCCACACTGTCCTCGCCTTGCCTTGAGCTTCCTCGACTTACGGTAATATAAGGGTTCTGACTCCTGCCACGGTCACCTCCGTAACAGGTCTCCCCAGTTTCTTCACAATACCTTCTGAACATTCCACTCCCAACCACAAGGTAGGCCCATTTATCGTTTTATCTGCCACAACAACGTAAATGATGGTTTTCAGGCTTCGTCGACTCCCAGGGGACTCGCCGCCTTACCCCGCCGAATCGGATTCGCTTTACTGCGGACTGCTCTTTTGCCTCCAGTTGCTCTCCACCCCACCTCGCGGTGACGCAGTTACTTTCAGCTACGACGTTATGGCTTACGCCGACAGGGACTTACACCCTGCTGATTTTGTGCCCTCCTGGGCGCACTGGGAGCGATCCCCTGATCGCGATCTCGAGGTCGAAAGTGTTAAGTAACAATAAATGGTATCGAGGTCTCATTGGTTAAGGTTGCAAAAGGGTAATTTTTGACTTATGTATAACGATGAGCGCAGAGCGTGGGAACGATAATTGCCGGAGGACTGAATAGTTACCATCGGACATGTCAAATACAGCCGAGACCGGATTGTATTCGATTTTCGGGTTGAACAAACAAACTTGAGCTATCATAGAACCACAAAATCGAAAGAGGCGGCACATTGAGCAGAAAAGGCATCATACTCGCAGGCGGCAGCGGCACACGCCTGTACCCGATCACGATGGGCGTTTCCAAGCAACTCTTGCCGATATACGACAAACCGATGATCTATTATCCGTTGTCGGTGCTAATGCTGGCAGGTATACGCGATATACTGATCATCACAACGCCAGAAGATCAGGTACCCTTCCAACGCTTACTTAAAGACGGCAGCCAATTCGGCGTTTCTATTACCTATGCCGTGCAACCCAACCCGGACGGTTTAGCGCAAGCTTTTCTAATCGGCGAATCGTTTATCGGCAACGATCCGGTTTGCTTGGTGCTTGGCGATAACATATTTTACGGACAAGGATTTACACCCTATTTAAGAAATGCGGCGGCCCGCGAAGAAGGCGCCACGGTATTCGGTTATCAAGTCAAAGACCCGGAACGCTTCGGTGTCGTCGAATTCGATAAAAACCTTAGAGCGCTATCGATAGAAGAAAAACCCAAAAAACCGAAATCCAACTTTGCCGTTACCGGGCTATATTTCTACGATAACCAGGTCATCGACATCGCCAAATCGGTCGAACGCTCGCATCGCGGCGAACTGGAAATCACCAGCGTCAATCAAATATATTTGGAGCGTGGGCTACTCAATGTCCAACTGCTGCGACGCGGCTTCGCCTGGCTCGATACCGGAACTTACGAAAGTTTGCTGGAAGCCGCACAATTCGTCGAAACGATTGAAAAACGCCAAGGCTACAAAGTCGCTTGTCTTGAGGAGGTCGCCTGGCGCAACGGCTGGTTGAGCGATGAGGAATTGCTGAAACAGGCGGCCGTTTTATCGAAAAACAGTTATGGACAATATTTGCAAGAATTAGTCGATGTTGAAATAAGCTTTAGATAACAGACAACAAAATATTGATGTTAAAAAACATTGCTAAGAGCCTCAATCATGACGACCTATAGCGTAGTAATACCCGTTTACAAATCAGCCAACTGTTTGCCAGAGCTGGCTAACCAACTTAAAAAAGTATTCGAAGAATTAAAAAATGATTATGAAATCATTATGGTTGATGATTGCTCGCCCGATGAAAGTTGGAGTGTCATAACCGAAATTGCACGAACTCATCCTCATTTCAAAGGAGTGCAATTACTAAAAAATTCAGGCCAAACCCGAGCAACGATGACGGGTATTAGAATTGCCAAAGGTGATGTCGTCATTACAATGGACGATGATCTGCAACATGACCCTCAGTTAATTCCTCATCTATTGGAAGAGATGGAAAAGGACGGCGGTTATGACGGCGTGTTTGCCTATTTCCCAAAGAAAAAACATGCCACCTATCGTAATGTGGGGTCTAAGCTAATCAGATGGATCAACGCGCATGCATTTGGCGTTAAAGAACTTAAAATTTCCTCGTTTCGCCTGATGCGTCGTTACTTGGCGGATATCGTTCGACAAAACCACTCGGCCAGCGCTACTGTCGGCGGCCTTATGTTGGCCAACGCCTCCAAGATCAAATATGTGCCTATCCAACATAACAAGCGATTTTCCGGGAAATCCAATTACACATTGGGCAAACAGATCAAAATGGCGTTCGACAACATCTGCAGCGTTAGCATGCTACCGCTTCGCATGATTTCCGCTACCGGTCTGATAGCCGCTACTTTGAGCGGGTTTTTGATTTGTTTTTTTCTATTCGAATATTTTACAGGTGGAATCACATTGCCGGGCTGGACCAGCCAAATGATACTGACCGCTTTTTTTTCCGGATTGATTCTATTGTCGCTCGGGGTGATCGGTGAATACCTGGTTCGAGTTTTACGCGAATTACAAAGTACAAGTGTTACCGCGATTAGAAAGACTGTTGGATTTCCGGAGAACGAAAGCATGATTTCGATTTCAAACGCTGATCTTTCAGACAACAAAAATAATATTCCACAGAGAGATTAATTCAATGAAGTGCGTGATACTCCAGCCCAGCTTTATTCCATGGAGAGGTTATTTTCACCAAATTCAAATAGCTGATATTTTCGTTTTTTATGATTGTGTTCAATATGACAAACACGGATGGAGAAACCGCAATAAAATCAAAACACCGCTAGGAACCCAATGGCTGACGATTCCTACAAGTGCGTCGGGATCTTATGAAGGTCTGTCGATTCAAGAGGTGACAATTGCCAAGGATAATTCATGGCGCCGGAAACACTTGGCCTCTATAGAGCAAAATTACCGCAAATCTCCCTATTGGTCTCAATATAAACCTTTGGTAGAAAGCATTTATGCAAACGATACGGAAAAACTTGCTGACTTGACTTGCGCTTCCACAATCGAAATAGCTAGAACTTTGGGTATCGAACATACGCGTTTTATCCGCTCCTCTGAATTGAACGCAATTGGCGAAAAAACCGATCGATTGTTGGATGTGCTTCAAAAAGTCGGCGCGGATCATTATATTTCTGGTCCTTCTGCGCAGGAATATATCGAATCCGATAAGTTTGAACGGGCTGGAATTACATTAGAATATATGTATTATGATTATCCCGAGTACCCTCAGCAATATGGGGCATTCGAAGGGGGGGTTTCGGTATTGGACTTACTGTTTAATGTAGGCCCGGAAGCTCCACGGTATATTTGGGATCGTAAGCATGCTGAAATAAACACAAAGATACCTTTTGTCTACGAATCTCTTTAACCGAGGACTTTTTGTGAATGACACCAAAAAAATTATGATTTTAGGTGCCGGCAATACGGTCTTCCCACTAATCGAGCAAGCAAAAAAGCGTGGTCTTGTGACGATAGTTGTTAGCCCTCCTGGCGATTACAAAGGGTTGGATATTGCTGATTATCAGGTGCATTGTGATTTTTGCGACACGGAAACTGTTCTCAAATACGCTAAACATTACGCTATCGACGGAATCGCCTGCACAGGCACCGATATAGTTGTACCCACAATTGCTCGTGTGGTCGATGATCTGAGTCTTCACGGAGTCGGTTATAAGACAGCCATTACATGTTCCGATAAATGGTTAATGAAACAGGCTTTGATACAACATGGCGTAATGACTGCACGAGGCTTGCTTTGCGATTCGCCAGATGAATTAGAATTAGCCGCTGAATCAGTGGGCTTTCCTTTGATGAGCAAGGCCGTCGATTCGTCGGGCAGTCAGGGTGTATTTAGAGTCGACCGGATTGAAGAGTTACATGAAGCCTGGGAATCTTCGAAACAAGCTTCCTCCTCTGGGCGAGTCGTACTGGAGCAGTATCTCGAAGGTCTTGAATTTGGCGCTCAGGTGGTCATAGAGGGAAATCAGGTAAAGGCAATTTTCCTGCATAATGACCAACTGACACCGCCGCCGGATCACGCGCCGGTCGGCCATTCGATTCCTTGTTGCCTGAGTCCGGAGCAACAAGCGCGTTCGAGAGCTGAAATAATAGCGGCTATCAATGCTTTGGGAATCCGCGATACGGTGTCCAATGTAGATTTAATGCTGGTCGGAAATACACCTTTCATTATTGAAATCGGAGCGCGTATGGGAGCGACCCGACTTCCGGAGACCGTATCGATCTACGGCGATTTCAATGCTTATGATTGTGTTTTGTCGTTGGCTTTAGGGGAATCGGTATCTGTTTCCGATGTCTCTCAAGGAGTGCCTAATGCCTCACGACTTATTGAAAGCCCGCGTGATGGTGTAATACAGGAAATTCGCGTTCCAGATATCGTACGGTTACATCCAAATCTTCATGAGTTGTCTGTCTACGTTAAACCGGGTGACAGCGTGCGTCGGTTTCGGGTTGGCCCCGATCGCATCGGTGATGTGATAGTAACTGGACCATCAGCGACTGAGGCGGAGCGATTAGCTGCCAAGTTAGCTGCGATGATTGAAATCGTGCTTGTGTAATTTATGGTAGTTAATATTCTAGCCAAAAGGAAAAATCATGATTGAACACGAAAAAAATCGTTTGGATAAAATCGCCGGTTTTTATCATTCGTCCGAGGCAGCAGAGGCAGTGGATCATTTTCATCTTTATTTAAGAGATGTTACGATTCCTGAAGATGGCGGGCGTTCGGCACTTGAGCTAGGCTGCGGCAGTGGTCGATGGACTAGTGTTTTATGTGAACGTTATCAGGAAGTTGATGTCGTCGATGCTGCCGCAGATCTCGTTGAACAAGTTGTCTCTGCATTCAAGGGAAAGAGGGCTGTGATTCATGGGCATGTGAGCCTGATCGAGGATTTCTTAAAATCAACAAGCCGGACTTGGCAACATGTATACCTAACAATGTTGCTTGAACATGTGGAAGACCCCATTGATATTCTTACCAAGGCAAGAAAAGCCTGCGATCAGGATGGTTCCATTTTTGTCGCTGTCCCAAATGCCTCGTCAATTCATCGCGTTATCGCCAAACGAGCTGGATTGATTGGAGATATTGATGAGTTGTCTACAAGCGATTTGAAAGTTGGGCACAGACGAGTTTATACACTGGATTTGCTGAAGGATCACTTGATAGAAGCCGGTTTTTCGATTACGGAGGTGATACCGCTGGGCTTAAAGCCGATTACACATCAGCAAATGCGGGCCTTGCCCGATTCAATTCTTTGGGCGCTTTGCCAGTCGGGCGACTTGGTGCCGGAAAATCCGGCTTATTGGGTCGTTAGGGCTAAGGCGTGATTTATAATAAGTATTTCAATTATAATGAAATTTTTAATAACGGCTCTAAAAATTGTTATAACTACCGCTTTTTTTTTACTACTTTTTCAAATATTTAACGTCAAGATAGCTTCCCTCGTTACAGAAATAAAAGACTGGCGTTATCTTGCGGCAGCTGCCAGCATGCCTTTAACTATAATTCCATTTATATCAATAAATCGCTGGAAATTATTTTTAAGAGTTTCAGGTATTGTAGAAAGCTTTTTTACTTTATGGCATATCAATTTAAAAGCGCTGTTTCAAGGGCTAATAATTCCATCGACGCAAGGTTTTGATGTGCTTAGGATATTTTATATCGATCAACGTCATCCAAAACATCGAGGCCGGGCGGGAAGTACGGTTTTTATTGAGCGTATGATTGGGTTTGTTTTACTTTGTTTGCTGAGTATCGTTGCAATAATGTCTGTGGCGAAATTACGCGATTTTCAGCCATTATTTTTGACGATTATTGCAATTACTGTCGCGGTATTTCTTGGGCTAGGCCTAATTTTAAGTAAGACCTTGCACGGGTTCTATACTGGATATAATTTCAAAAACAAGATAATTACCCGTCTCTTTAACTATATCGAAACGTTTCACGGAGCCATTGTGTACTTTCCATATAGGAAGGTATTACCTTTATCTCTTGTTTGGATCGCCGCTTTTCAGCTTGCTACAGTTTTTACCATTTATCTTGTATTTTGTGCTTATGGTTACGATATCCCTTTCGTTCAACATGTTGCAATCTATCCTGTCATAGCAATCTTGAGTATGGTGCCGATAACAATCGGCGGATTTGGTGTACGCGAAGGATTTTTTGTCTATTTTTATGCTCTTGTAGGTGTACCTCCTTCCGTTGCCATGGGCGTATCGATCGTTCAATACATTATATTAATTCTTGTTCCTGCGACCTTAGGGGGGATGTTGATTTTATGGGAAATTATTACTCGTAGAGCAGTTGATATTTCAAAATAGAGCGGTTAAATGATTCTCTTAATTAATATTTAGTGAAGTCAATAAATGAAAATCCCCTTCAACAAACCTTACATGACCGGCCGCGAGCTTTGGTATATCGCTCAAGCGCATACGATGGGGCATCTATCCGGCGACGGCAGTTTCACCAAAAAATGCCATGCTTGGTTGGAGCAGAAAACCGGCACTCGGAAAGCGTTGTTGACACATTCGTGTACAGCGGCATTGGAAATGGCAGCGATTCTGGCAGATATTCAGCCGGGCGATGAAGTGATCATGCCGTCCTACACTTTCGTCTCGACTGCTAATGCCTTCGTTTTACGCGGCGCGGTGCCGGTATTTGTCGATATTCGTCCGGACACGCTGAATATCGACGAAACGCTAATAGAAGCGGCCATTACGCCGCGCACCAAAGCGATCGTTCCTGTGCATTATGCCGGTGTCGGTTGCGAAATGGACGCGATTATGGAGATTGCCGAACGGCATGATTTATTAGTCATCGAGGATGCCGCGCAAGGTATCATGTCGACCTACAAGGGAAGACCGCTCGGTACGATCGGGCATTTGGGCGCTTACTCGTTTCATGAAACCAAGAACATCATTTCCGGCGAAGGTGGCGCACTGTTGGTCAATGATATGCGTTTCGTCGAGCGCGCCGAGATCATCAGAGAAAAAGGTACGAACCGCAGTCAATTCTTTCGAGGCCAAGTCGACAAATACACTTGGGTCGATGCCGGCTCATCTTATTTGCCGGGCGAGGTCATCGCTGCCTTTTTATGGGCGCAAATGGAAGAGGCAGAAGAAATTACGCATAAACGCTTGGCGATTTGGGACCGTTATCACGAAGCACTGGCCCCAATGGAGGCGTCCGGCAATCTGCGCCGCCCGATAATCCCGGCAGAATGCCGTCATAATGCCCACATGTACTATGTTCTTCTCGAATCCCTGGAGCAACGCACCGAGACAATCGTCCGATTAAAAGAGCAAGAAATCTATGCGGTATTTCATTACGTGCCGCTGCACAGTTCGCCGGCCGGTTTACGATATGGGCGAGCGGTTGGCGATATGCATAATACCAGCGAACTGTCGGATCGATTGTTGCGTTTGCCGTTATGGATAGGCATGGAGCCAGGGCTCGATAAGGTCATTGATTCAATCGGTTTGGCCTATCACTGATAATCGTATGTCACAAAAGACAAGTCAAAGAAACCAAATACTCAGCCACTAAAAATGTATTTTGAAGTCGCCAAGACTTATCCTGTGCACCATGCAACTGGGTGATCACGACCTAAACCAATTGGATGAAGACAAGCTTCTTGACTTGCCGGAAGAAGCGTTGCGTCGTGTTTCGATACGCCTACTCAACGATCTCAAAGAAGTACGCGAGCGCTTAAAGCAAAACTCGCGCAACAGCTCCTGGTTGGCCAGTAATGAAGCTCCTTGGGATAAAGCGCGCGTACGGTCAGCGATGCCGTTGACAATGCACCGAAGAAGGAAACGGATGAAAGCTCATACTTATCTCCCGCTAGAAAAGCCGAGCAAGATTCGCCAATCGACGCGTCTCAAACGCCGGATGGTGCGCGTCAACCCGGCAAACAGCCCGGTGCGCAGGGCTTCGGAAGACAGCAAATTCTCCCATTGTACGCCCATCGAGCCTATCGTCCTGAATTCTGGCGCGTGTTGCGGCACCGGGTTCAAACCGAACCACCTCCACCAAACCTACACCGGGTTCGATATCGTCGAACTCGCCTGGACCGCCAGTGGCTTGGGGTCTGAATAGTTACATTAATAAACTTAGTTAGCAGAGTATAACGTATGCCTTATTTTGAGTTGCAATGTCGGCGTTTCATCGTTGGGGGGAGCGGCCTATTGGTCTTCATCGGTGTCATCCTGCCGTTGATGCTGGCCTTCTGGTTCAGGTTGCACTATGCTCCAGTTTTGCTGGCGGATGGCCCTCTTACCCTTGGAGCTGCGCTTTCCTGGGGATCATTGGCGGTAATGCCCTGGTTGCTCGCTGCTTATTGGGCAAGATGCACGGCACCGCCGCCGTGGCCGCATCTTACGATCTTAATGATTGCAGCACTCCTGTTGCGTGTCCTTTACTTAATAGCGATCGATAACAACTTTAGCAGTGACTACCGGACCATGTGGGACTTCACGCTCGCCGTTCTTAACGGCGAGCGTCCATTGCTTGCTGCATCGATCCAAGAAATTCGCACTACACCTTTTCTATTGCCGGCAACCTTTCTGGCCGGTGGTTCGGCGCTGGGGTTCAAAATCGGGAACCTCCTGTTTTCCTTAATCGCCGCACTCACCATCTACTGGTGCACGCGGCTGATCGCAGGAAAAAAACGGCGGCGGTGGCCCTTGTTCTGGCTCTTTTCGCGCCAGTACCGGCCTTCACCATCTAAGTTCCAACCATGATATTTCTGGAATTTTGTATCTACTCGGTGGCATTACAGCAATGATCGCCGCTTTAATACAAGAACCCAAGAATTTACTAATTTTTCGTAACTAGGGTTTTAATATGTGGCGCTTCCATCTTGCACGCAATCCATTGACAACCATGCTGGTTGTTTTTTCTATAGTAATATTTTTTCTTTCTCTGATACTGCGGCTATGGCTGTTGGATGCTTGGTTACCCCACTACTTTATCGATGAGAATGATGTAGTCGAACCGTCTATCGTAGTTTTCGGTGGAGGCATCGAACCTGGTGGTTATGGTTATGGCCCTCTTTATTCCTACCTCTTGGCCTTACTCCACTGGGTCGTTAGCTTTTTTTCCAGGCAGTCGTTTGTGGATTATTCCATCAATATTTTTTTTGATCCAACTTCTTACTATATACTGGCACGTACCTTCAACATGACTATCCACTTGGCCACGGCAGGGATTGTTTTTTATCTTGCCAAACTAGTCTTCGGATGGCGTACCGCACTGGTTGCTCTACCCTTACTCGTTTTTCCCTTCGCAGACTTACTGACAAATTATACAGTACGCGTTGATAGTCTGCTTGCGCTTCTAGCGACTGCTACTTTACTAGCTGCTATTAAAGGTTACGAAACAGAAGATTTAAAGTGGTATTTATTTGCGGGCGTGTTTTTTGGTCTATCTGTTGCCACCAAACCCTTACCCGCAATACTTATACTACCCACATTAGCTCTTGCACATTTACTGAGCCAGTCCCGTACCCTCCGATCTGATGAGTCTTTGAAATCAAATTTACATCCAAAATTGCTTGGCAAATTAGTCTTCAAATCGCTGATCTCAAAGAACCTTTGGTACGCCGGTCTTGCGGCATTCCTGGCCCATACCATAGCCAATCCGTATTCGTTAATTAAGATCAAACATTTTTATTGGAGTCAAATTAGGATTTTATCAAGTGAAGGCGGACGCGGATATGGCTTGGGTATAGATTTGACCCGTTATTTTGGTGATCTTGGTGTGGTCTTCGTCATTGCTGGAGCAGCGAGCGTATTCTACATATTGGGCTATGCTTTGGTCAGGCGAGATGCACGAGTTGCTATTCTATTAAGCTACCCAGTTATCTATTTCCTGGCCTTTGCCTTTGGCTCTTCCCGCGAGTACTGGTACATACCGATCATTTTCTTAATTGCAGTTTTTCTGTCTAAAGCGATTATTGACTTCGCGGATGCCTTTTTAAATAAAGACAACATGAAATCATATTTTGTGTTTGCAGCACTGGGAGCTGTATTAATCCAACCTGTTACCATACTCGTCTCGGATGCAGCGTTTCGCCAACAAGGTGAACAGGCACATGCAAGCTTGTCCAGCAAAAAATGGATTGAGTCTCATGCGCCGAGTGGTTCCCGAATTCTAATCTATGGAATGGCCGGATATTTGCCTCGGGTTATAGACCAAAGAGCTGACGTTCAAGCAGTATTTGGTGAATATTTTATGTATGGACGTACCAAGCACCAACACTATGTGGACTTATATCATGTAGCCCACGACACCTACCTTTCGATGTATCAACCTACCTATTTAGTAACGCACATCAACTCAAACTGCCTGAAGGATCATGACCCGAAGGAAGATGACCTCAGGCAAGCGCTTGATAAAAATCATTATGACTTGTTGGTGACCTATTGTGATGTGCAAGGCTTGGTCGCTCATAATGGTGAGCCAATATTTTTTCCTTACAAACCCCGCAGGGGTGGCTTCAATCTATGGATTTACGAATCTCCTGCCCCCAATAGAAGCATGACCAATCATTAAATTTTTGTTGGAGAGTATAACGAATGCCTTTTTATGAGTTGCAATGGCGACGCATCGTTGGGGCGGTCGGCTTGATTCTAAGCAAAGTTTCGGGCAGTTTAAGGCTTAGGCGAGGAACGCGTCGTTGATCAATCTCTACAGCGTTTTACCGAACTGGATTTCAATAAGCCGCAATTTATTTATTTATTTCAAGCGGCGCATTTTCCGTATTCGCATCCGAATATGCAGAAAATCTTAATCGACGATTTCATTCCGCGGTCGGAAAATCGCAAAAGAGTCGCCGAAACCTATTGGAATGCAATAGCTAATGCCGATTGGGCGGGCAGGTGTGGTCGAAGATCTAAAAAGACATAATGTCTACGATCAGACGACTTTGGTTATACTAGGAGATCACGGTGAATCATTATTTGAAGACGAATTTATCGGGCACGGCCATGCGATCAACGATGCGCAAACGCATATGCCTCACATATTCGCTGAAAGATCCTCAGCAAAAAGAGCGCATGACGGCTATCATTCGCGAATGGGAAAATTTAAAGTGGCATGAATTTGAATTTAGACAAAGACATAAATTTAATAGTGTTCAATATTGCATTCATCAACATTGAAAGTGCAGTATGGCGGTAATAATAAACCTATAAACCATATTTTTAATTATTAGCTAACAAATCAACTTAATGAAATCTGTAGAATCACCATTAATTGCTCATGTAATATATAAATTAACTACAGGCGGTTTGGAAAATGGCCTTGTTAATTTGATTAATACAATTCCTAAAAATAAATATAGACATGCAATCATATGTATGACAAATTATACTGATTTCAAAAATCGAATTTTGCGAGATGATGTAGAAATATACTGCTTAAATAAAAAAGAAGGTAAAGATTTAAAGGTATTTTTTAATTTATATAAACTTTTTTGTTCTATAAAACCTGATATCCTACATACTAGGAATTTATCAGGGTTAGAAGCCCAACTACCAGGATTTTTAGCAGGAATAAAAGGAAGAGTACATGGCGAGCATGGGCGAGATGTTGACGATCTCGATGGTAGGCATTTTCGATATACGTTATTACGCCGTTTTTATAGGTTATTTATTCAGTGCTATATTCCTATGTCACGTGATTTAGAACGATGGTTAGTCGATCATATTAAAGTTTCTCAAAAAAAAGTATCTCATATTTATAATGGAGTAGATGAAAAAAAATTTCATCCGAAAAAACAAAAAAGAAGCGATTTATTACCAAATTCCTTTCAAGACAGTGAGTTAATTGTTATTGGAACGGTCGGGAGGCAAGAGCCTGTAAAAGCCCCTGAAATGTTGCTTAATTCTTTTATTGAAATGATAAAATTATTTCCTGAAGAAAAGGAAACAATTAGATTGGTTTTTGTAGGGACGGGTTCGTTACATGAAAGATTAAAGTTAATTGCACAACAAAATGATGTCGATAAGCTTATTTGGTTTGCCGGTGATAGAAGTGATGTCGATCAATTATTACAACATTTCGATATCTTTGTTTTGCCTTCTTTAAACGAAGGCATCTCAAATACCATCCTTGAAGCTATGGCATCTGGATTGCCTGTAATAGCGACTAAAGTAGGCGGAAACACTGAATTGATTCTAGACAATCAGACGGGATTTTTGGTAGAGAAGCAAAATATTGGGACGATGGCTGAAAAAATTAAATTTTATCTGGACAATCCTGAAATTAGGATGCAGCATGGAAAGAATGCTAGAAGATTATGTGAAGAAAAATTCAGTCTAAATAGAATGGTAATGGACTATATGTCTTTATATGATCAAATAATAGAAAAATATGTCAAAAATTAGAATAATTATGGCGGGCCCTATGCCACCAGCTATAGGTGGTATGGCAACCGTGTTGCAGGATTTACAAAATTCCAGTTTATCAAAACTATTTGAGCTAGAATTCTTTAATACATATAAAACGACGCCACAAGATCGAAGTCTTTTTGTCGCAATAAAAAGTAAACTATCACTTTGGAAAAAATGGTGTGTATTACTAAATAATCGAGATAAATCGATTGCTCATATTCATACCTGCAGCGGTTTTACTTTTTTTTTAGATGGTGTTTTAGTCTGTTTGTCAAAAATGTTGTCTGTGCCGGTTGTAATTCATATACATGGAGCAAGATTTGATCAATTTTTGAAAAATTTAAACCCTTTTTTATTAATGATTGTACGATGGATATTTGCTCGCTGCAGCAAAATCATTGTGCTATCAGAGTATTGGGAATCTACATTAAAGAAAATCATAGGGAATTATCAGTTTAGAATTGTACAAAATGGGGTGCCGATTTATTCACAGTTACCAGAACGATTAGATCATACTGGTAAAGTAGATATTCTTTTTTTAGGTAACCTTTGTCAGCGTAAAGGGGTTTTTGATTTAGTTTCGGCTATGGAGTATGTCGATGGTGCAGTGTTAAATCTAGTGGGAGGTGAGGAAGACGTTGGTGTTATCCAAAAAATTTCGGAGCAAATCAATGCATCTAATCTAGAGGATAAAATATCCTTTCATGGACCTCAATACGGAGAGGAAAAGAATAGATTCATTGTAAAAGCCGATATTTTTGTACTGCCTTCTTACGCAGAAGGACTGCCTATATCCCTTCTCGAAGCAATGGCCATGGGCTTGCCGGTTATTGTTACACCCGTTGGAAGCATTCCTTCGGTAGTTAGAAATAATCATGAAGGAATATTTGTTGAGGCGGGTGATATAGAAGGAATTGCAAACGCCATAAACAAACTAGTTAAAGATGAGGCGCTAAGATTACGTATGGGTAGCTTGGCTAGATCTCGTTGTGAGGAGCAATTTGGTATTGAGAAAACAGTTGCTAAGTTATTATCTATATATTCCGAGATTTATTAAAGATGGATTTCTACACTCAAACCGTTTCAAGCCTTTTATTTCCCTTTCATGAAAGGCTGAAACAACACGATACCGTTAAAATCCGAAAAGAAATGGAAAAAACGCAATGGTATCGGCCGGAAGAAATAAAAAAGCTGCAATTAGAGCGCTTAAAAATGTTCCTTACCGATGTCGGCCAAAACGTTTCCTACTATCAACAACAATTCAAGATGCAAGGTTTCTCTCCTGAGTCGATCACTTCATTGGACGATTTAAGACAGCTTTCACTAACTGACAAGCCATTTATCAGAAAACATGCCGACCAGCTCAAGGCAAACGACGCGTACGGATTGGCGCGATTAAATACCGGTTCTTCCGGCGAGCCGCTTATTTTTTTCATCGGCAAAAAACGGATCAGCCATGATGTGGCCGCGAAATGGGGGGCTACTCGATGGTGGAATGTCGACATTGGTGATCCAGAAGTCGTCATTTGGGGATCACCTATTGAACTGGGGGCTCAAGACAAAATCCGGCTTTTCAGGGATAAATTATTAAGAACAAAATTATTGCCGCCATGCGAAATGTCTGTCGAAAAAGTCAACGGATTCATTAGGCAGATTCAAAACATGCTGCTGTTTGGCTATCCCTCGGCATTGGCACACATCGCCACGCAAGCGAAAAAAAACAAGCCAAAAGCTGGATCATCTCGGCATTAAGGTGCCTTTGTGACATCGAAAAGACTCTATCCTCATCAACGAGAAATAATCGAGCAGGTATTCGCATGCCCGGTAGCCAATGCCTACGGTGGCCGCGATGCCGGGTTCATCGCGCATGAATGTCCTGAGGGCGGTAGGCACATTACCTCCGAAGACATCATCGTCGAAATTATCGGCAACGACGGCAATCCGTTACCGGTCGGCGAAGCGGGGGAAATCAAGATTACGCATTTGGCCACTCACGACTTTCCCTTCATCCGTTACCGGACCGGCGACATCGGCGCCTTGTCGGACGAAAGGTGCCGTTGCGGAAGAGGGTTGCCACTGTTGAAAGAAATACGGGGCCGGACGACCGATTTTGTCGTGGACGAAGACGGCACGGTCATTCATGGGTTGGCCTTGTTCTATGTCTTGCGCGATATGAAGGGAGTCGAGTCCTTCAAGATCATTCAACTGGATTTAGAGCACACGCTCGTACAAGTCGTTGCCGGCAAGAAATTCGATAGCGAGGTAAGTATACAGAAAATAACGACTGAATTTAAAAAACGGCAAGGGAAGGGGGTTGAAATTGGCGTCGAGTTCGTTGACGAAATTCCGAAGGTGCAATCGGGTAAGTTTCGGTCTGTCATCAGTCATGTTAACCCATAGTCATCAGAAAAATGCGTGATCTTGTAACAGCTATAATTATTTTTTCATCATTTCCCTTTACGTTGAAACATACCTATATTGGCGTTTTGGTTTGGTCTTGGATTGGCTACATGAATCCTCATCGTTTGGGCTGGGGGTTTGCAAGAGATTTTCCATTCGCTTATTTGGTTGCAATAGTTACCTTAGTTTCTTTTTTGTTTAATAAAGAAAAGAAAACATTTCCTAAATACGGAATCGTTTATGTTTGGTTTATGTTTCTAGGTTGGATGGGTTTGACCACCATAACAGCCATTTCAACAGATATTTCTTTGATACAATTAGAAAAAGTTGCCAAAATACAATTGTTTATTGTTTTGACTATGCTTATGTTTGCCGATTTAGAACGCTTGACTAAGTTAATTTGGGTTATCGCTTTATCTTTGTGCTACTTCGGTGTTAAAGGTGGTTTATTTACAATTAGTCATGGTGGGAGTTTTATTGTATGGGGGCCTCCTGGGACTTTTATTGAAGGAAACAATGAATTAGCTTTAGCGATATTGATGGTTATACCGTTTATGAATTATTTGCGTTTCATTAATCAAAACAAATGGATAAAACAAGGGTTAATTGTGGCTATGGTTTTGATGGCTGCATCATCTCTGGGTTCCCAATCACGAGGTGCCTTACTGGCTGCTTCTGCAATGCTTCTATTGTTTTGGTGGAAATCAAAAAGCAAAATTATTACTGGTATATTTGCGGTAATCCTTGCTATTACATTAATTAGTTTTATGCCGGATACTTGGCATAATCGCATGGGTACGATTGAAACATATCAAGAAGATACATCCGCTATGGGAAGAATCAATGCGTGGATTGCAAGTTATAATTTGGCAAAAGACCGGTTTATGGGCGCGGGATTTAATGGAATATTGATTGGTCCTGTTTTTCATCAATACGCCCCTGAAAATAGTAAAAAATTAGTTGCACACAGTATTTATTTTCAGGTGTTAGGTGACCATGGTTTTGTGGGATTGTTTCTTTTTTTATTATTAGGGTTTTTAACCTGGACAACCGGATCAAAAACGATCAAAAGAACTCGAGGAATAAAAGAATTGGAAAACTTAAATATGTTAGCAAGAATGACCCAGGTAAGTCTTTTAGCGTATGCGACTGGCGGTGCTTTTTTAAGTTTACCTTATTTTGATTTATACTATCATTTGGTCGTAATTACTATATTATGTCGATATTTGGCTGATCAGCATAAAGCAAAAAGTCTAAGTCAAGAAAATATGAAAAAAAGACAGTTGTATATCAACAATCCATCATAAGGCAGAAACAATCAACTTTAGCGGCGAGTATATTCAGTCCCCCTCTTTGAAAAAGAGGGGCTAGGGGAAGGTTTTTTTAAAATAAATTCCCCTCAATCCCCCTTTTTCAAAGGGGGAGGCCAACAATTTCGCCTTGATTGGAATAATTTGCCATCGGGGTCTGAATATACTTACGGTCAAGGAGATAGCGGTGGACTATCGGATTACCACATCGGCGTTTTTTGAACAACTAGAGCGCGAAGCCTCATGACTACTGTGATTGCACTTATAACTTGATTCCAAGTAATAATAACTATTCGCAAAATTAGAATAGATTTAAGTTGCTGATAAAATAAGTTGATTTTCATTGTCTTTGTCACATCAAAACACTATTAATATTTCTTGATTAGCAAGATGCTTCAGCTTGCCGAAGCCAAGTGTCCGAGCAAGGACCAGTCGTAGTCGCAAAAACTAAAATATGCTGTTTTACCCAAGCTCCAGCTTGGGTAACCTGTTCAGGAAGCTCTAGCTTCCCGAAAATCAAGGAAGATTGAACGAGCGAGTCGGGTTTGATTGAGAATGTGCGGAGGTTGTGTCGGTCTCAGGAAGCTGGAGCTTCCGAGGTGTCTTTCCCAAGCCGGAGCTTGGGAAAGAGCGTGATGTGGGTTGGTCGTTTTTAGCTTGACGCGCATGGCTTGCGAACCCCGTCCTGCTAGGGATATGCTGATCTTTGGGCTTTAGCTGAAGAAACTTGCTAATCAGGTAATATTTTAATGATAACTCATACGTTGGTGGGTCTGGTGTTTCAGCTTACGCTGACCGCCGAAAAGGGATGGCGCAGGTACGTGGGTTCAAACGCTTGCCGGGTGTGATAGACGGCGTGCGTTTTCAGGATGGCATTGCCGTCGTCACGGTGCCGGAAAACACAGAAGAAGTTCAACAGAGGTCCGCCTGATTCAAATCAGCCATACACCAAACTTGACTATTTCTCCTTCTACCACGGGAAATCTGTGTAAAAGCCAGCCCAAATCCGCAGTTATTTGTTCGAAGAGTTTCCGCACTTGAAAAAGCAATATTGGGGGGAAGTGATTTTCGGTCGCTCGGGTATTTTTGTGCCACTGTTGGTCAGATGACAGGAGAAATGGTCAGGCATTATTTGGAGCATCATTTCCAACCTAATATAAACGAAATTTTAAGATGGAACCCGATTAAGATTTGTCGATTAGTCGGTGCGCATTCGGACTTTCAGTCCTTTATTAGAACCCACCCGCTTTAGCAGGTGGTTGTATAGTGAGTCAGTTTAGTAATTCAAATAACCAAGTTTCTAAGTTATCTACGCGATTGTCCCAGCTATTTTGTTTGCTTATGTTAATTCTGTCGCAACTAGTGCCAACCCCCCCTTGGTTCAAGGCTTTTTCAATAGCGTTTACCCATTCCTGAGGGGTCGATGCAATATCTACAACTGAAGAAAATAGATTAATTACTGTTTCAATAGGTGATGAAATCACCGGTTTTCCGATAGCTAAGTATTCATTTAATTTTAAAGGGTAGACGGCCGATACCCACTCGTCTTTTCTAATTCTATAACAAATAACATTTATATCGGAATGTTGTGCATAAGCTGGAATTTCTAATCGGTTTTTCTCGCCTAAAAAATGTATGTTGGAAAGATTTTTAGATTCATTTAATGCAGTTTGTGAATAAGGGTCTGTTTCGAGGCTATTTAACATGACATTACCGACTAATACCCAATGCCATTCGGGCCTTTTTTTGGCAATATCTACAATGAGAGATAGATCGATTTTTCTACCGATATTGCCGGTATTCATAATTCGAGGATGAGGTATTTCAGATAGATCATCCGGGCATGGATATTTGATATCATTATTAAAAATATCTAAATCAACGCCGTTGTGTAAAATTTTTACTTTATTAAGTTGCTTTTCGGATAAGTCTTGGACCATGGCTTCAGAAGACGCAGTAATCAAATCAGCTCGATTCAATAAATTCTGATACATTAATTCAATGTTGCTATCCCAGGCATGCATTTTTGAGAATAAATCATAGATATGAAAAACAACAAAATCCGAGTTTAGCGTTTCAACATAGGGCCAAAAAAAAGGGTGAAATGCTAAACTAATAAATGAGCTGTCTTTGCTACCTAAATTTATCGCTTTTTTTAAAGATAAGCTATGTTTTTGAATAGCGAGCTGATCAACTAGTCTGTATTTTTCCCATCGAGGGAGTATTTTACAGCTATGATAAAGTGAGATATTATCGGTTTGCTCGATTGCGCCGAACCAAGTTGCTTGAAGCCAGCGGTTACTTTTTCTCTGCCAGATATTAAGTGCGCCATCGCTGTAAATTACAGGCCAACCACGCTTTCCTAGTCTCGATAATAGTTGTTGTCTATTCATCCATTGAGGTTCATGCCAAGGGTGCGGTGCAAAGGCGATAATGGGGAGTTTTTTCATAAGTTTAATCAGTGTGTAATTGATAGAAAGTTTTTATAATTTATATCCTATAAATATGAACCATCCGCCGATGTTATTGAAATCGCCTAAGCCCATTATTTCCATTAGGCGCTTAGGTTTGTAACGGTTCCAGCGTAATTCTCGAAAATAATTAGAAATGCTTAGGTTTGTTAATATAGGCTTTTTTACTGTACAAAGTTCAAGAATATTAATTTTTCTGCCATAACGGGAAATAACCTCATCCTTAGTTTGAAAAAAACGAGTATGATAAACCGAATCGTAATTAGGTACGCTACAGATACATAGTGCCCCTTGTTTCCAGTTGTCTATTACACCTAAGTCATCATTCAGGTGTTCCAGTACTTCAGTGCATACTATAGTAGTATATGTGCTTGGATAGCTTGTTGCTTTTGTTGCATCGCCAATTGCAAATATTTTATTGGTACCTAAGAGGTTAGAGGCTTTTTGAATTGCGGCATCGCTGAAGTCAAAGCCATTGTATTTTATTCTAGTTTTCTCAGATAGCATTTTTGCAAATTGGGCCGGTGCCACAGCCCACCTCTAGAACATCAGAGGATTTATACTTTTTTAGGTAATACAAAACTTTCTTGTACATTGGATAATAGGGCGATAGGTTGTAGGGAAGAGAGTAGGAAAAATCTTCTCCTCCTGAGTTGAACATGTCGTTATATGTCTCGCTGATTTGAGGTTTTTTTATCATATTTGTGCCTTCTATTTTTTAGACTATGTAAAAATATCTTTATTTCTATCCACAGTTCTTTTTGATTCAATGAAATTGCTAATAACCAACTTACAAATGCAATAGCTGAAGTTATTAATACTAATTTGAAATTATAAAATGATGAGTCTGATTCAGGGATAAATAGTAATTGAGCGGTCTGAATTGTGTGCTCGTTTATCAATGCATCTTTAATGATAAAAAAATTTATAGTGGCGATATAAGTAATGAAAGTTGGAAAAATGACGAGAGTAAGTATGTAAGTGTTTTTAAAAACTATATTAACTATATCAAAAAAACTAATGTTCGTATCTTTTAACATAGAATAAAATATAAAAAAGCCAATAAACTCGACGGTAACTAGATTTGTTGCAATAGCCAGCAAGCTTTGCTGAGCGCCATACCATATTGCAATTAATCGCAACACTTGATAAGTGATCTGTGTAGTCATGATTCGATTAGCATGCCCAAGTGATAGTATAAGCGCTGCCATTAAAAAATTTACACTTTTAAAAGCCATACCCAAGCAAAGTATTTGTGCTATTGGAATGGATTGATCCCATTGGGTGCCATATAAGAGCCTTATTGATGGATAGGCGATTAAAGAAATTAACCCTAGTAAAGGTAAGGTCACTGCTAGATAGTAGTTGGTTATTGTGAGAAATATTTCTTTTACATTTTTGTTATCTCTATTGGCCTTGGAGAAGTATGGTAATAAAACAGGGCGAAGAGCATCAGTTAAAGTATGTTCGATAATTGATACGAACCCAATTGCTCGGCTATATAGTCCGGCGGAAAAAAACCTATGACTTTACCGATAATTAAGTCTGGAGCATAGTTTCCGGTTTCGTATGCTAAAGATGATATGCTCATTTGGCCGCCAAAATTAATAATAGGCTTTATGTTTTTGGTTGAAAAAAATGAAATAATGAAAGCCCGGTAGAACAATTTGCGCTGAAATAGTTGTTATGAGAACATTGGCGAAACCACCCCATGCTAAACTATAAAAGCTAAATCCTTTCCATGCTAAACCAATAGTGATTAAGGCTTGGGCTAAGGCGGCTATAACGGTTATTTTATAGATTTTTCCGAAATTCATGTAACGCCTAAAATAGCCATTTTTATTGAGCTAAACGGTAAAATAACAAAGTTTAATGATAAGATTTGAATGATAGTTGTTAGTTCGGGTTGATTGTAAAAATCAGCAATAATATCTTTAGTTATGAATAAAAGCGAAGCTATTGTCCATGCCATTATTGCCGTAATTGTAAAAGCGGATTTTATTTTATCATCGGTTAATTCTTTTTCTTGTATCAAATAGTTAGCAATTCCAAAATCTCTGAGTGTATGAGCAATGCCAATTAATGATGCACTAACGGAAAATATTCCAATTTCTTCAGGCGTTAATAGGCGCGCAATAACCATGCTGCTTATAATTGTAGTAACAAGAATACTATATTTATTGAAAAATGATATAAGCAGTGATTTTTTTAATTCCGACATATATTTATTATAGCGCGATTATTAAATAAAAAATATTAGCTAGGAAAAAATGAAAAGTAAAATAAAGTCACTCATAGTTAAGCACTTAATGAGCTATAAGAAAGAGGATCTTTGTAATGCTCTTAATAAGTTAGGGTTAGAGACTGGCGATTGTTTAATGGTGCATTCATCATGGTTACCGCTAAATGGTTTTAAAGGACGTCCGGTCGATATGGTTAGTGCATTGAAAGATGTGGCGGGTCAGTCCGGTATTTTAATTATGCCAACGTTAACATATCAAAATAAAAGTTCTCGTGATTTCCTTTTAAGTAGTACGCCAATGGATGTTACACGTTCTCCTTCGATGATGGGACTTTTGAGTGAGGTTTTTCGCCGTGGAAAGGATGTAACGCGTAGCTTAAGTCCAACTCATCCTCTTGCGGTTTGGGGCGACAAAAGAGATGAGTTTGTTCAGGGGCATGAGTCATGCTTGGTTCCGTTTGGTGTGGGATCGCCTTTTGAGAAGCTTTTGCAATGTAACGGTAAAATATTAACCATCGATGCGCCTTTCGCAACGATTACTTTTACTCATTATTTGGAGGATAGAATAGCATCTTTTTTGCCTTTTCCGCTCTATGATCCTAGTCCGATGACGGGGCAGGTTATTGACTATGATAAAAAATTGCTGGAGGTTCAGGTTAACGTAATAAGTGAAATTGCTAATTCGGCGCGTTGTGAGCAACGGTTAGTTGATAGATTAAATAGGTGCGGCGCGATGAAGCATAAGCGAATAGGTAATACTCATTTGATGTTAATTGAATGCAAAACTATGGCTGATTGTGTCGACGATATGGTTAAAGAGGGTGAAGTTTTTTTTGATTTGTCTTGTGAGCGTTAGGAAGTCTATAAATTCTGTTGTTTTGCTTGTAATGTATTTTTAGGGACTCAATCTTTGCCTTGAGTATGGGTGATTGAAGTTAGTCAGTTATAATAATCGTTATTTTGCCTTGGTTTAATAAAATCGACTCTCCCATATTTCCAGTGTAATTAGTTTATCGGGCCTAATTTAAACATTACGACAAAAACCTAAACAATTTAACCCAAGAATTAAATTAGTTTGCTATGAGTTATGTAAATTAAAGGTATTAATGCGGCAATATTTTGATTATAATATATTTCTGCTTTTGGATATTTCACTATAAAGAATTCCAGATTTACCAATCGAAATCTGATTCATATTCAAGCTTTATAAGAATATCGCCGAAGAGTTCATGAAAATATTCTTTATGTTCCTGTTGGAACATCTTTTTCCATTGCCCCTCCTTGCCTGATCGAATATGCTTGTCGGTCATAAACCTTGAAACCTGTTTGCCTTTTACAGCATTAATTTGGTATTGCATTGCGATTGAGATAGCATCTTCTACGGCTTTATTGGAAAAACCATAATGAGTAAAAATTTTTCGCCACCATTCTTTTTCATTCTGGATTACTTCTTCATATTTCAGCTCTAAAATTTTTGTATTAGAATAGTCCCATTTGGCCATTCGAATAATAGATGGAGAGGTACGTTCAATCTCCAGCATTAGTCCATTATATTGATTTAATGAATTCAACTGTTCTTGGTAAGATTTGCCATCATACTCCTTTCTAGGAATATGAGCCCAAGGTTCATGTGTATGTTTGTGATAGTTATAGCCTGAAACAATTAAATCACGGGGATCTCTAATCATGTGTGTTCCGACATAATTAGATAAATGTGTTAGCTTTATTTTACTATCATTACAAAGATATATCTCTGTATTTGGGGCTATATTTTCAGGTTCGCAGAGTTGGTATCGCAGCCCAAGGTTTCCGGCTACTGCGCTTAGAACATTATTAAACCAAGTGGTTCCGCCTCGGTGATAACCGCAATGTATAATTAATTTTTTGTCGCCTGTGTATGGTTTTTTTTTGTATAACCGCCTGAGTATAGTCTTAAAGTTGCGAATAGGATCGTTAATTCTAAATTTTTTTTCAATCATATGATACCTGCTTCCCACAGTTGGATGTCATTGAGTTATTCTTTCTCTCTGATTTTTCTTAGAACATAATTAATAACGCTGCCGACTGTTTCAAACATCTCTGCATCTAGCTCATCATCTTCGGCAATAAAGTCAAATTCTTGCTCTAAGCTTGTAATAATAGTAACAACAGCCATTGAATCCATTTCAGGTATCGCGCCTAACAATATAGAATCAGAATTTAGGTTTCGTTGTTCCTTGTTCAGATTCAATGCCTGGTATATTGATGAAATAACTTTATCTGGAATATTCATATATATTAATCGATTTTTTTCATAATATAAATTCATTAGTTAAATATTTCTGGATTTATATTTTTTAATTATTAGTAAATTAATAAAAGTTAATAGGTCGTTAAACAAAGTTGTTCTTTTATTATAAACGACTCATGTTTCTTCTTGGTTTAATGCTTATTGCATAGGGTAATGAGCAATAGATTTTATATATTAATAATCTGGATTCCGGAGGTTTGTACAAGAATGGCCAGGCCTCTGTTAGTCGCGGTAATTTTCTTGAATTTCTTTAACCATCATTAATAAACCTCTGACCAGTTTTTAGTTTATTGAAAATCGTACATTCTATCATTAATGCATCAGCGTAAAATTTAGCGGCCCAGTTAGGATATTGCCAAGGATGATAGTCACCATTAATCGGGTGAGATCCTTTAATGCCACCTTGCTCTCGTATATCCCCAGTAAGTTTTTGCGTTGATTTTACAAATTTCAAAATTTTCTGCATGGCCTCTTTATATTTTTCATCGCCAGTAATTTGGTATAAACGTCCCCAATTTATTGCAATCTGAGCATCCCCCGTGAGACAAGACCACTTGACAGTAGAGTGCCAGTTACAGTCGAATCGTCCTGATAACATTCCATTGCTTGGCAATGCGGTTAGTAGAGCATCTCCAATTTTAATTGCTTGTTTGATAAAATCATCGCGCTTAGCATAGTCTCCAACTTCTAAAAAACCTCGCATAGCGTAAGCTATTGTATGAACAAAAGGTTGTTTATCATCTTGTAAACAGTTATTGGGCAGCCAGCCATTATCAAAGCTTTGTTTTAGTGACCAGTCAATGTTTTTAAGTGCGGCCTCTAGGTATTTATTTTCTTGTGTGATTTGATAAACGCGCAATAATCCCCAGGCTGAACGGGTATTATAGGTATTGACAGTATTATTGGTCATCGGTGAACCATAACGACGCCAACAACCATCATCATCTTGCGCATCACATAACCAGTTAGCAGCTTTTACTGCAGATTCTCTATATCGCTCATTTTTCTCTTCTTCAAAAGCCCTTGCCCAACCAAAAAGTACTTGTCCGGTATTAAAAATAGTCGGCTTGTCGCAATCCCCTAAAGCGCCTGCCAGTACACCGCCAGATTTTGTTTGAATATCGCATTCCCATTCAGTCATTTGTCGAGCACGTTCGCGAATATCTTCTCGGCCGGTTAAGGCAGCATAGCTATAGAATGTAGGAATAATATACCCGGTTGTTTCAGGATAAGAGTTAGCCCAATGTTGGTTTTTGACCAAGTAAGTTTGCGAGACTCCTGCGTCTGGTGTTGAATCTTGAGCATAACATAGCCAATCAATTGTAGCATTCAAATGTACAGAGGCATCTTGCAAGGGTGTTTTACCAAGTCTGAATAGCTCTTTTAAAACACGTGTTTTATGATTGAGGTTCATATTTTCTAATTTTAAAACTTTATGGTTTATGATAAGTTGGTAATCTAACAAGCTTTAAGTAATAAGTGTAGCGTGTTGCTGTGCATATGAGCGTTTGACAAGTCTGACAGAGACAGTGATGATAGATCATAATTAAAACGTATATTTATTTAATTAAATTTGTTCTTTATTCTGAAAAAATTAATTGCATAATAGCCTATATCTTTTTCATATAAAGTCTAACTTAGAATCACGTTGGTTATACGCTTATAATATATATTGGATTATAAGTATTATAGGAATAATTAATTAATTGCCATTGTACTGTTTTCGTTGTTATTGGCCTGGTATTTTAAATGTTACTGTCGAGAATATAAAATACTTAGATAAGTAATTTTAAAAGTATTTAATAATTATTTTACTAGGCATGTTTGGCTACATATTTAGCATTTTTTTCTTCTTTAATAGTATATTGGATTTAGGAGCATTATGTAATCCTTTTTTTAGTGTAATAGCTGCTTGTTCCTTATCTCCTATTTTAATATATAAGTCAATTAATCCGACGTATGCTTTTACATATTTAGGATTGCTTTTAATTGAAAATGAATAGTCCTCAATAGACTTAATAATATCGCCTGATATCTCGTGTAATTTTGCTCGATTTAAATAAACAAACGATCTTAATGGAAATGGTTGGCCTTTTGCATGTGCTAAAACATAAGAAAATTCACCTATTCCTGATTTTATATGATAGCCAAGGGTATTATCTTTATTATTGTAACTTCTTAAATTGGCGTGATTGACATGGTTTAATCCTTTACAAAGATGATGAATATTTGATATCTTTAATTTTGCGACCCATTGATCAGTTTGTTCAGTGTCGCCTCTTGCCCAAACCTGGCAGAATGGCGGTAGTCTGGATATTTCTAGCTCATTCATTTTATAAATTGTATATTTGGTTGCATATGCAATAGGACTCAACAAGCCTATCAATGAAGCAATAGTAAAAAATAAAAATGTAGTGATTGATTTATTATTTGCAATCATATGAGTAATTTTTAAAATATTATTTTATTAAATACAATATGCTGGTCAAAAACATAAGGAATTATTTTTTTGGGAAATGTGGTTAAAATATAATAAAACTTTTCCAGCCATATTTTGATTGGGGGGTTTGATGTCTTATTATAATTTCAAATTTTTAAAGTTAAGTACCTTTTGTTTTTTGACTCGCGCATGGAGAGTACCCTTTTTTCGATATATGAACCTTATAGTAGGAAATATTTTTATCCAAAATAAGATTTATATATGTTATTAAATATTAAGACTAATTTTTCACTTAGTTTTTTTCTATCGAACTGCATTAGATACGTCTCATTGGCTTCTAATTTTTCAGGGGGGCTTGTTTTCAGTAGCTCATTTAGTTTTAATTTGCATTCTTCGACAGACTCGGCAGGTACGACTACGCCTACATGCGCATTTTCAATGATTTCTTGCGTCGCACCTGGGTCTGTGAGGGCAAATATTGGGCGTCTTGACGCGATATATTCGAAAAGCTTGCCTGGTATTACACCATCAGAGGTGGTTCCAGTATCGACGATTAGTAATAGATAATCGGCATTGACTTGTGCTTCCATAGCTTTTTGATAACTAATGTCGCCAGTGAAGTTATACATATCCACTATATCGTATTCATTCAGCAGTTCGTTGTATCTATTTTGTATTTCTGGTGAAACTCCGCCGAGTATATGAACTTTAACTTCATCTTTTAAATTAGGATTTTCCTTGCATAATTGTCCTAAGGCTTCTGCAAACGCATAGCCTCTACGATTTTTGAAGAGCCGTCCGGTATAGACAAAATTTATATATTTGTCTGTCTGTCTTGATTTTGAGAGCAATGGTTCGAATATCTCCGTATCGTAACCGTTCGTAATCGTCTCCCATTTTGCTTTACTCTTCGGGTGGAGCTTTTTCAAAAATTCAGTTTTTTGTTTTGACACCGAAATGATTACATCGGCTTGGCGCATGTAGAATTTTTCGAGTTGAAGTTCCAACTTTTGCCTGATAATAGGAACCCATTCGCGGAGTACATCACCATGCCACAAGTCTCGATAATCAACTACCCAGGGTATGTGATATTTTTTTTTGATTTTGTAACCGATGTGACAAGCACTGAAAGGAGGCAGGCTGGTATAGATAAGGTCAATTTTGTGCTCTTTTAATATTTGCTCTGCAGTTTGTTCGGCTTTCATGGCCCAAAGGTTGAAGTCGTCCGGTATATAAACAAGGTATTTCAGCGTGTTTTTAAATAATTGTATCGGCCAGTCTAGGAGTTTTTTCGATTTGGTGGGGGCAGAATTTGCGAGAGTGATTGAGTTTTGTGATATTGTTTTTTTTCCGGCTAAATCGTTAGTTGTTTCTTTTTTTAAAAGCTTTTTGATTTTTTTAACTAAAATCTTTTCGAGGTCTGGTTTATCAACTCGATATATTTTCACATCTGGAGGTATTTCTCCATCTAATGAAGTGTCATGATTTTCCTTATTGATACCTAATGTCAGTACGATAGGTGTCCAGCCAAGTGTTTTGATATGCTGAACGAATTTTGCGGTTCTGATACGGCCTATTGTCTTTATCGGCGGAAATTCGCCCGCTATGATTAAAACTTTATTATCAGTGATTTCGTTCATTGAGCGGTTTCCTTTAATAAATTATTGCAAAGCTCGTAAAAACGATGCGCCTTGCTTTCCCAATTTGCGTTTAATGCGTATTGATACCCCGTTTCCTCAATTTCTTTTCGCTTAGTTTCATCGGTTAGCAACTCAATGATTGCAGAAGCGATTTCTTCAGGGTTGTTACCGTCAACAAGTAATCCGGTTTTGCCATGACTGATTGCTTCAACTGCGCCCCCGGCTCGTCCGCCAATGACGGCTTTTTTACAGGCATTGGCTTCCAGAAAGACCAGACCAAAACCTTCGGTGTCATGATCAGCCAGTTCACGATTGGGCATCACGAAAAGATCGCAGCTCTGATAATACTTTACGAGATCTTCTTCGGCGATCCTTCCTGCGAAGGTTACAAAATTTTCCAATGCGAGTTCTTTGACGATTGTCTCTAAATTGGGTTGAAATTCACCAGAGCCTACAATGAGATAATGAATATTGGGGATTTTTTTGATAATTTCGGGTAAAGCTTGCAATGTTTTATCTATCCCTTTACGTTGCACTAAGCGCCCTACTGTTAAAAGTATTCTTTTTCCTTCGATTTTATGTCTTTTGAGAATGGCATCTTTTTTGACGCCCGGAAAAAATCTTTTAGTATCAACGCCGTTTTCGTTGACGTGTATTTTTATGGGGTTGACCTCCATGATATCGATCAAAGCGTTTCGAGTGAATTGACTGACAGCAACGATGGCATCGGCTTTTCGAAGATAAAATTTTCGATTTTTTCCATAAAATAAATAATTCATGCGAGTAGTGATTTCTTCTCCATGAATGTAGTTGATGATTTTGCATCCGAATAGCCAGCGGCACAATAGCCCCAGCCAACTACCTGCAGTTAGTTCGCCTATACAAATAACATTGACATTTCGAGCCTTAATAATTTCTACTGCTTTATAAAGTACCTTGGCTTTTAAAGGTAAATCTTGGGTCACTAATAGCCATAACGAATGCAACTTCGATTTTGATTGTATTGAAATAGGGCGGAGTAATTCGATTCGTTCCACAGAATAAGGGGCGGCATTATCAAGCTCTTTCCAATTTTCGATAGGCTTGCCAGTGGCGTAATCCCTCCACGAAGCCAATACCATCATTGTTCCGTTTGGTGCATAACGGCATAGATTTTCATATACTACGGCAGAGCCGCCATTGATTGGTGGAAAAATGCTGGTAACGAAAAGACAGCGAACAGGTTGGGAATTATTCATGGTTTGTATTAAAACAGCTGGGACAATGGTTTCATTTTAGATGTGATCTGCATTTTTGCTAAGCAAATAGTGAATCTCCAAGGTGAGAGCATTTGATCTTTTCGAATTATACCTAGATCCAGCAATCCAAAGCTTTGTACAATGACACATGTGCCTGAACGAGGAAACGTATTTCCAAACTGAGTTGAGCCTAAAAGTGCGAATGTTGGGATCAAGGATAGATGATCGTGATCCTACAAACTACCAAAATCAAAACCCTGGCTGATGTCGAAACCTTTCTCGCAGGTAACGAATCGGTCGATTACCAACTTACCGAACGCGACTCGACTTATCACTGGCTAAGTAACATGCTTGTCGCGCGCCCAAATCACCCGGCTGCTACGGTAATAGTCCGAGACAGGCCGCATCGAAGATCGCCGCAGCGGACCGACCAAGCCGTTCGGGAAGTTTTACACCGACGCGGACATCCGTCTGTTGGCCGAAACCGACACCCTCCACAATACGCTGTCTGGCCCAGCCACCCGCAAACTTTGCGAACGGATGTACTCGGTCTTTGGTGTTCCGCGTTTCGAGCGATTGGCCAGCATTTCCAACGGCCACTTGTACAATCTGCGCCGACATCAGCGCTACCAAAACCAACGCACCAGCTTCAATAATGCATATTCTGCCCCAACCTGAGCACCGATTCTGATTCAATCTGAACAGTCATTCTGATTAAAGTGGCCCCCAAGGTCAATACAGAAAATGTTCTAATTTAAGGTGGAACCTGCTCTTTAAAAAAATGCCATTTGCTATTATTGCGCCTCAGGCGTTTTCATCACCCTCTTTCGGTTCATGGCTGCTAGCCACCATACACTTCTTGCGGTGTCGCGTAATTTAGGCTTTGATGAGGCTTCGTTTCGTTGTAAAACTGAAAATAATCGGCCAGTCCGGTTTGGGCTTCAGTCATGGTATCATAACCTCTGACATAGATGTTTTCATACTTGACACTCCGCCATAAGCGTTCCACAAAGACACTGTCTAAAGCCCGTCCCCGCCCATCCATGCTGATCCGTATCCCGGCCTCTTTCAAGCGCCCGTTCAATTCCCGACTGGTAAACTGGCTGCCTTGGTCAGTATTGAAAATATCCGGTTGTCCGTGTCGTAACGCGGCCTCCAGGCAGTCCAGGCAAAACTGGTGTCCATCGTATTGGACAAAAGCCAAGCCAAGACCTTGCGGCTATACCAATCGATCACGGCCACCAGGTAGGCAAAGCCTTGTGCGAGCCGAACATAAGTAATATCGGTACTCCACACCTGATTCGATCGATTTTAACGCCGTTCAGCAAATACGGATAGATCCGGTGTTCCGGGTGACTTTGGCTGGTATTGGGCTTGGGATAAATGGCTTCCAGGCCCATCTTCGCCATCAGGCCCCGGATGCGCTTACGATTGACCCGATAGCCTAACCTTCTCAGCGCTGCCGTCATCCGCCGACTGCCGTAAAAAGGATAGTCGGTATAAAGCGCGTCGATCCGATGCATCAGCCGCTGAAAATCTTGGAAACGGAGCGTTAGCGAAGTGAAGATTTTTAGTCCCCGATAGCCGTAGCGCCGGGTGTTTTGCCGGAGTCTGCGCGAATAGCGCAGGCGGAGGCAAAATACAAGGCATCGCGACACGGCGTAAAGCCATTTGTGGGAGTGCAACGGAGCCGCATCGAGTATACGATGATGTGGCGTAGTGGCACGGACGCAGGGCGAATCGGGGCCGCCGAAGGCAATAATCGCCAAGTCATTTTTCGCTGCTGAAATCGGACGGACCCCATTTCAGCTTTCGCGAAAAATCTTGGCGCGCTTGTCGATCGTGAGCGCGTCTTCCGGCGCGCTTCGGTAGTAATAGCGACTACGCGGCACACCGGTTAACGCGCACTGCTGAATCAACGAGAGTTCCGGGGCCGGTTCCAGCCACTGATACCGTTCGCTTACAGGGACAGTCCGGACTTTTTTTTAAGCCAGTCCAGCTCGACTTTCAACCGCCCGATTTGGCTATACAGCGCTTCCTGGTCGGTTTCATGTTGCAAGTTCTTTCGCCCTCGTTTTACGGAAAAACACTCGATTAGCCCGGCTTGCGCTTCTTTTTTCCAGTTCGACACCTGATTCGGGTGGACCTGGTGCTCGCCGGCTATCTCATTGATGGTCTTATCGCCTTTTAAGGCTTCTAGCGCCACTTTGGCTTTAAATTCGGCACTGTGTTTCTTTCTCTGCATGATCTTGTTTTATTCACTTTCTCGGGTTTATGCATGCAGTTTACCACCTTAATTAGTTGTTCAGTTTTTGGGTTGGCAGGCTTTATTTTAGTGGTAAGTGCTAAACCCTAAATTATTACGGGTATTTTTTGATAATACTAAAAAATATCCTAATGGGAAAGCAGTTAATTCTTTTGGTGATTTTTTGCGTTTTGATAGATACCATGCTGCTATTTTTTGAAGGTAATCCGCACATAATGGCCCTAATCTCCAGTGCAAATTAATAATATTTTTAGCGGTGATATCCGTTATTATGGCTAATGCGCTGCCGTATTGCTCGAATACCAAAATTTCGAAACCTGATGGTTCAGCAAAACGTTCTAAAGCATATTGTGTGTAACGATAATAGTCATGAGGTCGTTCGTGTAGCCAATAATAAAATGGAACGCTTATGAATAACTTTCCATTGGGTTTGATGATACGAGCCATTTCCTGCCAAAGTATTTTGGGTTCCGGTATATGTTCTAGGACGTCCGATAGAATGAACGTATCAAATTGCTGGTCTGCAAGAGGCAGTGGTTCTGATAAATCACAGGCAATATCGATAAATGATAATTCATGTGGGCTATTTATCCAGTCTACACAAATCACATCGGTTGTATAATTTTTATAGAGCCCATATAAAGGTGCCTTGCCACAGCCAAGATCCAATAGTGTGCCTGCGCTATATTGTGGGATATAGCGTGCAAAGCAATCTGCAACCGCGTCGGTGACTAAACGTGACGATACTGAAACTTCGTTAGGGTTTCGACTGGCACGAAATTGCCCTTGTTCGTACAAAAATTTAGTGGGTTGCGAAAGGTTTTGATTACGCATAATTTTTACTCATTTGACTGTAATACACATACAACAAACAAACAAACCATCACCAAAAAAAACAGTCTTTGAATATAAGAACTTAACAAACCGTATTTCAAAAAAATGAGTTAACCAATACAAAAAATCACCGCTGATAATTTTACTAAATTGTAACCAACCAGAAGCGGCTTTATATTTTTTAGCCAAATTCCAATATATTAATTTAATTGTGCTGTATTCAGATTTAAAAGGCGCATATTCACTAAATGAATAAACATAATTTTTTTTAATCGTTAAATCTGATTTTTTCAAAAGATTATTTAAACAGACATAAGAAAAATAATAATTATGGTCTGGATGTACAAATTCTATGCCCTTTAGCATGTTCAAAATATTTGTTGCATTAAACGCATTAGGTACTGAGACTAAAAGTTCGGTTTTCTCATTCATCAATTTTTTGATTGATTCAAGCATTAAGCCTGGATTCATGAGATGTTCAATGACTTCGCTTAAGATAATGACATCGAAATCTAATCCGTATAACACTTTACATTGGCCTTCATCGCAAATATCAACAAAAAAGAGATTATTAAACCCTTTCTCTTGTAAAAAGGATATTCCATCCATATCAATATCCACCCCATACAATAATGTTGTTACCTCATCTAACTTTTGGTGTAGCAACTCATTTTTTTTAAACTGCTCTTCCATTAAACCAGCATCAACACAACCGATATGGAGCACTTTTTTTCCAATGCAGTAGTCAACAATAAAAGGATGGCGGGCATGAACCAAGTTTACTTTTGGAAGGAGATGGCTAAAGTTTGTTTTGGTTTTGGTTTAGGTTCATATTAAACCTTTTTCTGAATGGATTTTTGCCAGTAATCGATTAAACCTGCGGTCACTTTTTCACGGGTAAATCTAGCTAATACAGTTTCCCTACCTTGTTTTCCTATGGTCAAACGCTGTTCAGGATGTTCAATCATCCAAATGATGGCCTCCGCGAGTTGATCAATATTTTCTAATCCTACTAAAATTCCCGTTTTATAATCCGTTATTGCTTCAGGAAAACCGGTTACATTACTGGCAATCACGGGCAGTTCCATCGCCATCGCCTCAAGGCAAGCAACAGCGAAGCCTTCACTTCGGCTAGGCATCACAAAAACATCTGTTTTATTCAAATATTCGCAAACCGTCTCTTGAGGTTGCGCGCCTAATAATTCGACATAATTTTGTAAGCCTAAGCGTTGTATCAGCGATTCCAAAGTTTCACGTTCCGGGCCTTCGCCAATGATGCGTAAATGTACCGAATGCCCTTGATCACAAACTTTTTTTAAGGCATGAAGTAATAGGTCTTGTCCTTTAATCGGTACTAAGCGACCGACATTGAGTAAACGTAATTTTTTGTCTGCATCTGCCTGATGCTTGGGCTGAAATAATTCGGTACGGATACCGTTGTAAGCGACATAAACTTGTTCTGATTTGAGTTGGTATCTTTTTAGCATTACCTGTTTGTTGTATTCGCTGACAGTGACAATTGCATGAGCGTTATTTGCCAAGGATGTGAATTCTTCAACTGGAAGAGGATCATCAAAAATATCGTAGCGATGCGCGGTAAAGCCAAAAGGAATATCTGTCCATTCCGAGAGTATCGCCGCAACACGCAGGTTATCATCGGCGAAATGGGCATGAAGATAATTTACTGAATCATTAATTAATTGTTGAGCAAAGGGTAAACACTGAAAATAGCGCCAGCGCAGTGGATGCTTTAAGGCTTTCAATAATGTTTTGAATGCCGCATTGGGTTTTTTGATGAGCAAATAGCATAAAGCCAACAGCGATTGACTTTTTGTTGGCGGATCAAGATAAGTGATTATGTTTTGATCGATCAATGCTTGGGCGCTTTGATGGACTAATTGAAAATTGCCTCGCATGAGCGCGAGGATATGACAATCAACCTCAAAATCGGCTAATGATAGCGCTTCTTCGGCGATGAAGGTTTCGCTGACCTTTGGAAAACCGGTGACGACGTAACAAACTTGTTTAAGCTTGTTGGTATTAGGAGAGTTTTTGTTCGGTAACTGGTTCACGCCGTCCTCCAATTCGATAATAAACGATTTTTTGAAACCAATGCTCGTCCGCCAAAGGGTGGCGAAACAGAATTAACCCTAAAATCCAGCAAGGCAGCATCAGCAAGCCAAGGGGAATGAGCAGCCAGTCTTTGAGATAAGGCGCATCAGGGGTTTTATATAACCAGCTCGCGTAGTGAAGGTATAACTCACTGAGTAAGGTGTTATCCACATCCAAGTAGGGTATGCTGGCCAGGCTAGCTGGCATAGCCAATGCGCACAAGGACACGCCCACACTCTTTAACAGACCGACAGTCAGTAGTTTATAGCGAGTTGGCAGCAGTTTGTTTTTAAAATAATAGAGCAAAGGCATGGAAATTGTGAAAAAAATGACAAACACGATGGCGAATGCTTCCATGGTGCGAAAAAAATAAATAGTCATGGCGAAGGTAACAATACGTAATGGATCAATTAGTACATGCAAGCGAACTAGGTAACGCACGCCACCCAGTGCAGGTAATAAGGTTGGAATGAGCGAGCAGGTTGCGGCCACCGCGCCGCCGGCGCAAAACCAAGGCACCAAGGGGGCTGCCGCGTCCCATTGCGGCCCAAATAACAAGCGTAAGGCTTCTGTCGGAAACAAACTAAAAAAGCCGTAAAACGGCCAGGCAAAGACGGTCAAGATGGTGACTGCTTTAATATAGTCGGCTTCAATATCGCGTTGTTCGCGGTGCGAGTTGGCAAAGGCGGGAAAGGCCACTTCTCTAAGCGTTGCGGTAATATCCCGGTGGAATAGGTACATCACGCCCTGAGCGCGGCTGATGATGCCGGTTGCCGTAAAACCCAGCAGCTTGCCGGTAATCAAGTCGTTTGCGTTGCTTGAAATATGACCAGTGATACTGATAATTGTCATTTGCGATCCAAACGATAAAACGGTTCTCCATTCACACAGGGTTAAGCGATGAAACATACCGCCGCGTAAGAAAAAACTGACAGATAACGATGACACTAAGCCATTTGCCAAGGAAGACCAAACCAAACTCATATAACCATAGCCCAAACTGGATAACGAGACCGCTACGGTAAAACTGGTTAACGATGCGAGTATACTGATCCAAAAAAGCGCGCCAAAGCGCATTTCACGACGCAATAAGGCGAGTGATGTCGAATTGAGAGGGATGATTAAAAAATTTATAGATAATAGATGAAAAACTAAAATTAAGCGTTCGTCATTATAGAATGAGGCCAACCAAGGCGTTAACAGAAATAACAAGCAAAATAACAAAGAGCCAGCAATGACGGTAATGGTAAAAGCCGTTGCTATTTTATTTTCAGTGAGTTCTTTTTCTTGGATCAAATAACTGCTAACGCCAAATTCTCTAAAAACTTGAGCGATGCCGATAGCTGATGAAGCTACGGAAAATAGACCGATTTCGTTAGGCGTTAAAAGGCGAGCTAAAACAAAGTATGAAACAAGCTGTAAGGTAATTTGAATATATTTATTTAAAACAGATATGGCTAGAGATTTGCGAATAGAGGCCATTAGGTTAATCCATACTGCTTGGTTAAATCGTATTTATTGGACCAGTTTAAGAAAACATAATTGTTGGTTATCACACTAATATCTCTTCAGCATTAGGTTGTGTCAGGAAAGCCGTCGGACTCGCAGTCAAACCGTAGGCTCCCGACTGAAAAATCACGACATAATCACCAATCTCGGCTTTGGGCAGCGGAACTTTATCGGCCAGTATATCAAGCGGTGTGCATAACGGGCCGACGATATTGACGGTTTCCATTTCTTCGATTCCCATTTTATTGCCGATCGCAACCGGATAGTTTTTACGAATGACTTGGCCGAAATTGCCGGATGCGGCCAGATGATGATGCAGCCCCCCATCGACGATCAGATAGATTTGTCCTCGCGATATTTTTTTATCGATGACTTGGCTGGCATAGATGCCGGCCTCGCCGACCAAATAGCGCCCCAATTCAATGATGATTTCGGCTTCCGGGAGTTGGGACTTTGATTGGTTTATGGCTTCGGCCAAGGCGTCTCCGATGGGACGGGTATCCAGCGGCACATCCCCCGGGAAATAGGGGATGCCGAAACCGCCGCCGATATTGAGCTTTTCGATCGGGCTAGGGCAGTGTTCGGTTAGGCTAACGGCCAATTGAATGCTTTTTTGTTGCGCATCGATGATCGATTCGGCTTTCAGGTTTTGCGATCCGCTATAGATGTGAAAGCCTTTGAAATGTAGATCGAGCGACTTGATGTGTTGCAGCACGGTTGGTATCAATTCTTCGTCGATGCCGAATTGCTTGGGGCCGCCGCCCATTTTCATGCCGGAGGCCTTGAGTTCGAAAGCCGGATTGATGCGCAGCGCGACATTCGCTTGTATGCCCGTTTGTTCGGACAATGCGGCGATGACGTTCAGTTCTTGTTGCGATTCGACATTGATGGTGATGCCGGCCGCGATGGCTTGGCCGAGTTCCGCAGGGCGTTTTCCGGGGCCTGCCATGCTGATTTGCGTTGCCGGCATGACGGTATCGAGCGCAACCTTCATTTCACCGGCCGAAGCGAGATCGAAACCGTCGACAATAGTCGCCATGTGCTGAACAATCGCCGGCATCGGGTTGGCTTTCATCGCATAATGAATCTTCAATTCGGGCGGCATGTTTTGTCGCAATTCCGCGATGCGTGCGTTGAGCAATTGTCTGTCGTAGGCATAAAAAGGGGTTTGGCCTACGCGCTGAGCGAGTCGGGAAAGTTTTAGCCCGCCAATGACGAGTTCCGTATCTTCGATATTGAACGGATTGACGAATTGATGCTTGGGTGCTGTCGGATTCATGGTAATTATTCACACCCCCATATCGTTCCCATGCTCCAGCGTGGGAATGAAGACTGAGACGCTCTAGCGTCTCGTACCGCTGGAGCGGTACTTAGGCGTTCCCACACAGAGCGTTGGAACGAGAATTGCCGAGGGACTGAATAGTTACGATTCATGCGGTTATCGGGGTTGTGTGTTGAATTGTTGACTGAGCGATTTTCGGTCGATTTTGCCGTTGGGGTTTTTCGGTAATTCCGGTAGTGTTTCGATTCTTTCCGGAACCATGAAATTGGGTAGCTGAGTTCGGCAAATATTGATTAAGCCTTGCTTGTCGAATGCATCCGGATTATCGACGCCGACCACGACAATGATGGCCTGGCCCAGTGTTTCGTGTTCGATGCCGATGGCGGCGGCCTCTTTGACAAGCCCGCTGGCATAAATCACTTCCTCGATTTCGGTTGGACTCACGCGATAACCCGAGGTTTTGAGCATGTCGTCCTTGCGTCCGACGAAGTACAGATAGCCTTCCTCATCGTATGTCACCTGATCACCGGACCAAACCGCGATTTCCGTGATCGGCAGTTCATTTAGTTGATCCGGCGCCGGCTTGAAGCGTTCGGCCGTTTTTTGCGGATCGTTCCAGTAGCCCATCGCGACGAGCGAGCCTTTATGAACCAATTCCCCCGGTTCATGCGGCGCGCACCGGCTGCCGTCGTCCCTGACGACCAGAATTTCGGCATTGGGAATGGCTTTACCCATCGAGTCGGGGCGCAAATCAATTTGATCGGGCGGCAGATAGGTCGAGCGAAAGGCTTCGGTCAGGCCGTACATCAGAAAAAATTGCGATCCTGGGGATTTCTGCCGAATGCTGTCCAGAACGCTTTTGGGCATTTTACCGCCGGAGTTGGTCATGTAGCGCAAATGTTCGTTAATGCCGTCCGGCCATTCGATGTTGGCCAATTGCGCCCAGAGCGGTGGAACCGCCGCCAAGCCGGTGATGCGATGTTGAGCCAGTGCCTTGACGACATCCTTGGGCAGCAAGTAATCCAGCAGCACGCAGCTGGCGCCGGTCAATAACGATGTCATCAATTGATTCAAGCCATAATCGAAACTGAACGGCAAAACGGCCAACAGCTTGTCGTTCGCATTGATTTCAAGGTATTCGGCGACGCTTTTTGCGCCGGCGACAATGTTGCGATGCGAAAGCACGACGCCTTTGGGTTTGCCGGTACTGCCGGAGGTATAGAGTATCGCGGCCATGTGCGTGTCGATCATCCTCGGGAAAGACTGGTTTTCGGCGTGTCGCTCGAAGTCTTGCCATCCCCAGATCTTGATCGGCAGATCGTTCGGTGCTTGTGCCGGCTCGTTCTCCACTAAAACGATGGTATGTAAATCCGGGCAGTTTTGTAATTCGGGCTCGAGTGCTTGTAGACGGGCTTTTGACGTGATCAGTATCTGGACGTTGCAGTCATTCAAGATATGAACGACTTGAGGGGCTTTGAGTACAGGGTTGACCGGAACAAATACGCCGCCGGCAAGAGAAACCGCCAGGAAACTGCTAACGGTTTCTATTTGCTTGGGTAAATAAATCGCGACACGTTGTTGAGGGGCTAAATGAATGCCTAGCAAGGCTTTGGCTTGTCGATCGACGAGGTCGTTGAGTTGTTGATAGGTCCAGCAGTCGTGTTTGTAGGTCAGGGCTGGCGAGGAAGGAGCGGTTTTGGCACTTTCAGTTAGCAGTTGATGAACGAATGTAACCATGGTGATTTTTTTTCTATGATTGGGTTGCATGATATTACTACACTCGTAATTCTTCAATTTATAAGGTGTGTGGCTTATTTTCTTTTCCGGTTACGACTATCGGTCTGTAACGAGTGAAATCCAGGTTCCTGATCAGATGACGAAGACAAATAAATGCGCCGCCATAGCTGAAGCCGTTTTCAACATATAGAATGCATATAGGGGGGCTGTGCCGACATGTTGGTTCTCCTGGGTCGTTTGGTTTTTTGACAACGTGTTCATTGTAGCCTAAATTAAGTAACATGCATTTTAGAAGTTATGCAACCGACAGGTCTTTTGGTCCGTCTTCTGCCTTACCTACATGGATGTAGGTAAGGGGCGTGAGCGGAAGCTTTGCGCAAACAGTTACATAGCCTGATATGCGCCTGTTTGCGCGCCTTGAATACGAACAAAAATCCTGTGTCGGTTGCCTTACTTATTTCATGCCAATTCCTAACTAGGTGTGTTTTACGTATTAGAGCTGTTCGGTTTTAGTGAAATAGGTGTAGATTTGTTTGATGTATCCGACCACTTCCGTTTCCGAAATCTTCGGCGAAATCTGTATCAGCCATGTGCACATGATCTTGCAACCTATTCCCTTCCAATATCGTCCTCCGACGTTGCCCCCGCAACTTAGGAAACATCGGACCTATAAACTTTCTGATTTTTTCATACGCTGAAAATCTTGGAAACGGAGCGTTAGCGAAGTGAAGATTTTTAGTCCCCGATAGCCGTAGCGCCGGGTGTTTTGCCGGAGTCTGCGCGAATAGCGCAGGCGGAGGCAAAATACAAGGCATCGCGACACGGCGTAAAGCCATTTGTGGGAGTGCTACGGAGCCGCATCGAGTATACGATGATGTGGCGTAGTGGCACGGACGCAGGGCGAATCGGGGCCGCCGAAGGCAATAATCGCCAAGTCATTTTTCGCTGCTGAAATCGGACGGACCCCATTTCAGCTTTCGCGAAAAATCTTGGCGCGCTTGCAACACTCTCATGCTGTACTTGGGGTCAAAACATGGGCCGCAATTAATTCAGGGCTGCACAATTTCAATTTTTAGGCATTAAAAACCTGTCAGGCTGTTTATAAGTTTTAGGGGGTAGTCAGTTAGCGCCTCCACCCATTTATATGCGCGCGGGTAATCTCGCCCTGCTTCTAAAATCGGAGTTGTTTTGGTTTGATGATACCACTATATTTTGTATCAGGAGGCGCTAATTGACTACTCCCTAAGTTTTTATAGGGGTAATTACTTGAGACTTTGGAATTAGATATTTTAAATAAAGGCTTGACTGAAAAAATTAATCGCCATAGGACGCCATCCTATACTCAAAACAATTTATCAATATTTCAAAATCATTTAGACTAGATGTGGTGATTAAGAGGCATTGGTAACGCAGAAGGAAAATATTTACTAATTTTTAATTTCGGCTCTTCCGTACTTGCCGTGGTAATAGCGGATCGACACCGAATAAGAAAATAAGATTTTGTTTAAGCAACTGATATTAAATGTAATTTATTCATTAAGAATTTGCTTTACAGCTAATTTTTCAAATTACCACGGGAAATCCGGAAGAGCCTTTAATTTCTTCCAAATAGGCGATTTTTTATGAGCAACACTTATCAAACGAAACTCTTGCAACTGTTTAAACTGCTCACCTTAAATGAAGCACTCGTAATATTCATTCGCATCTTTGCGGAATCTTCCTCATCTATCTTACATCACGCAAACGCACGCGATGCATTAAAAAATTTATAAGCTTTAAAACAACAAATTCCCGCGTTGCGTCGCTAAATAACCTTAGACTCAATTAGCAATATCCGTTTAACGAATTAAATACTATGACCTCCAGAATTTTTCATCAAACACTCATCAGTATGTTGGCGCCGCAAAGGGTGCGCATTATGCGTGACATACAAAGCCGTCAAAACTGGCAGGTTCAGCAAATAAAGCAATTTCAAGAAGAAAAATTACAGCAATTGATTCACTATTGTTGGCAATATGTCCCATTTTATCGCTCGCGCTGGCAAGGCTTTATCGACAGCCCGCAAGACATTCAGCATATTGAGGACTTAACACGATTACCATTGTTGAGCAAAGAAGAGCTTCGCGCAGAATTGCCGACCTTCATTACTACAGCGCCATGGATAAAAAGCGTCGAAGCCAGAACCGGCGGCAGTACGGGACAACCAGTCATTTTTCGAATGACCAAGGAAGATCAAGAGTCCATGTGGGCACAATTGTACACGGCATGGCATTGGGCAGGATGGCAACTCAGTGATCCCTTTCTGGTCGTCGGCGGCGAATCAGTGGGGACCGGATTAACCGACAAGCGAACCTGGAAAGACCGCATCATCAACCGTTGGGTATTTAGCGGCTCTAATTTAACCTTGGCGCGGGTTAAAACTTTAACTCAATCGTCGCATTTTCAAAAAATTCGCTTTATTTATGGTTATCCTAACGCAATACGCGAACTTGGAGAACTGCTGGCCGAGCTTGGCGAAACTTTCCCTAACCTCAAAGGCATCGTCTGTACCGCGGAAGTAATGCGTCAAGAAGTAAGGCAACGTATCGAGGATACTTTAAAAGCAAGCGTGTTCGATCTGTATGGCTTAAACGATGGCGGTTTGTTTGCCGCCGAAGGTCCTGAACACGACGGTCTACATTTATTTTTCCATCGTGGCATATTGGAAATACTAGACGACGATAACCAGCCCATTTATGCTCTGAAGCAAAGTGGGCGCGCTATCGCAACTTGTCTAAGCAATTGGGCTACCCCGTTCATTCGCTATGAAACCGGCGACATCGTTCATTGGCACAGCCAGCAACCAGCGTCATCGGGGATTAGCTGGCCGCGTATCGGTCCGGTGGATGGGCGTACCGGTGATGTTTTGGTATTGCCGAGTGGTCGCCGTATTGCTATGCCAGGATTGACCTTGGTCATGCGTTGGCTGGACGGTTTACAGCAGTATCAATTCATTCAATCGGCGGCGGATACAATTATTGTCCGCTTGGACTGCGGCAAAGCTTTTACATTAAGCGAAGCCGATGTAATTGATTTTTTAAGGAAAAAAATTACCGATGAAATCACCTGGAAAATTATTTGGGATAAGCCGGAATTGTCGCGCAATGATAAACTGCTGATTATCAAAAATGATTGGTTGCAGGGACAAGATGAGTCGTGAGCTGAAACCAGCACCAATACTTAAATATGGTCGACACTTAGATTTAGAATGTTATACAAATCAATATGCTGTAGATTCAAAAGTTGTCGTTAGGCACTACAAACGCGTTTTCTTCGCGATTTTGATTTAGATGAATGTTGTTTGCACGCCTCCGGTAACGGGTCAATAATCAGGATGCGGTAGATGTGTGCCTGCTCGGCGGTTTTACGGATGTGCAGGGTACCGCCGGTCGCCGCGCCGGAAGGAACTGGTTACGACCATGGATGGGCGTTATCCCACCGCGGATTTCTTTGCGACGGTAGAACGGGTGTAGCTCTAGTTCGGATTTCAAGATACGAAATAGCGCTTCCAGGTCGGTGAGTATGATATTAGGTGCGCCACAGTTGCTCGGTGTCCCATTGGGTTTCGTTGTGCGCAGGCAGTAAGTGCTGGCGTCGGCGAGGCGGCTGCCGGTTTTGGGCTATTTCGACCGGTTCAGATCGATGACTTTTGTGTCGGTCTTGTCGGGGGGGGGGCAATTCAATCGTGTAATGTTGACCGATACCGTGGTATTTTTCTGGAGCCGGCCGTAGTGCTGTTGCAGTTGGTCGAGACGCTTTTCGGCACGTGGCTTGTGGCGGGGGCGTCGGCGATCTTTTGCAATCCGGCATTTAAGCGCTCGCACAAATGTTGATTGATACCGAGTTCTTTTTGTTCGTGCTGTTCGGAATAGCAATACAACCGGGCTTCCTGCTGTTCGACTTCGTCGACCCGTTGCATATGCAAAGCGGTTCCGATGGGGATCGCAGTGTCGGCTTCCGTGGCGATGCAGGCATCCATCCCAACTAACGCACCGGCCGGCCGTTCACAGTGAATCAAGCGATAGGCGTAATACTGCTCGTCCGTAGCGGAGCAGGAAATTTGGTTTGTCGAATATACATGCCCGCCAACTTACCGCAAGCGGATAAGGTGCGCAAGGGAAGTAATTAATATGACACTATAATTCGTCCACGAAAAGCCTAAAACATAAACAAATATTATCAATAGCTTATGACTTATTCAAAGAAATGCAACTTAGATTTTGACTCTAAGTATGTTAAGGATGGGTTAGGGCCCTACCGATTATGTTTTTTTAAACCATTCGATGCGCTCTTCTAAATTGATGTCTTTTAATAAGCCGTAGTTTAGTAATTGAGTTAATTGTTGCTCATGTTCGACTTTCCGGTCTTTGACCTGATAAAGCTTGCCCTTGCTCTCTTGAACGACTCCGAATTGTTCGCCTTTTTCTAAACGGTTGAGTAATTCGCAAAATGCTTTGGTACTGCTCTTTACCGCTCGCCAGAAGAGTTGAAGCTCTGTGTCGTTTGCTTTGACTTCCGGGCTGACATGAGCGATTAAATGGCCGGTGTCGATGCCGGCGTTGATGTAATGGATCGTGCAACCGACTTTTTCGGGTTCTTGGTTATAAAGCGCCCAGAATGTGCAGTCGGCGCCCCGGTATTCGGGTGAAAGTCCGCCGTGCAGGTTGATAATACCGAGTCTCCCTGTTTCCAGTAACGGCCCTTTGATCAATGATGTGCCGAATACTGCGATGACATCGGGTTGGTGTTGGTCGACGATCGAAAGAACTTGTTCGTCGTTGATATAGGGGACTTCGATACGCAATTCCGGCCGTTCGAGCTCAGGTGTTTTGTCGCCGAAATAGTATTTGGCTTCCGGATTGCCACTGTAACGTTTGCGATCACGCAACCAGCGCGAGAGTTTTTGCGACAGTTTTTTTGGATCTTTTAGTAGCTTGATAATCTTGCCGAGGATTTGGTGGCAGCCCGTTTCTTGGATGATCGCTTTCGGCTGACAATGGCGGCACAATTCATTGGCGAAATAAATATGTCTCGCCGAGGAACCGCATAAGATTACGACTGATAGGTTGGACATCGTGTCAACTCCTCGGTGTTTCGGGAATGGTTTTACCCGACATCCTCATCATCAAGGCATCGGCGTAAAATTTGGCGGCCCAATTGGGGTATTCGAACATAGAGTAGCGCCCCCAAATCGGCGCGGAGCCCGCAATTGCGCCGTCTCTATGATCTTTTTTGCCGGTAATTCGTTGGTTGGTTTTTAGATACCGAATGCCGGCATCGGCGTTTTGTTCCAGAGCTTTCAGGTCACAGGCTTGTGACAGTCTCAGCCAAATAATGCCCATTTGCGCAACGCCGGTCAGGCAGCAATAGCCGGCTTGTGCTTTCCAGTTTTCGGCATAGCGTCCGGCCAGCCAGCCATCTGGACGTTGTTGCTCGGCTTGCGCTTTGGTGGCTTTGATCGCGGCGTCGAGCATTGCTTGGTCTTGCAATAGCAATCCGCACTCGAGAATCCCGCGGATTGCGTAAGCGATATTGTGCGTAAAGGGCAGGCCACCGGCGGTAAAACCGTTCGTTTCGAACCAGCCCGATCTGGTTTGTTGGGTTAAGGCCCAACGGATATTTTTTATCGCCGCATTCACTAAGTCCGACTCGTTCGCGAGCAAACCGGTTCTGAGCAAGGCCCATGCAGCCCGGGTGTTATAGGTATGCGGGGTGTCGTTGTGTACCGAGCGTCGCCAGCAGCCGTCTTCGTCTTGTTTCGATACCATCCAGCGGCCGGCATTGACGGCGGCTTCGAGGCATTCGTTGCGCTCGAATGTCAGATAGCCGGCAAGCATGCCGTGCATAATTTGCCCGGTGTTGAAGATGACCGGTTTACTGCCGGATTCGCCGAAATGGCCCGGAAACGAGCCGTCCGGATTTTGTATCGAAAGTTCCCAGTCGATGATGCGTTGCGCTCGCTGGGCAAGTTCCGGTTGGGCTAGTATTTTTTCGGCGGCTAGAAAGGTTTCGATGATGTAACCACTGGTTTCAGGGTAACTGGGCAGCCAGCCGTCTTCGAAACTCCAGCCCGCCGAAACGCCGCCTTCATCGGCGTGTCCGATGCGTTTGTCTTGCGCTCTGCACAACCATTCGATTACGGCTTTCAGAGAAACTTCATCCGAGTGTACCGGCTGTTTGCTCAATCCTTTCAGGTCGTCGATAATGATGCTCAGATGTTCCGGGTACCAGGGTTTGTATCTGAAGGGTAGGGCGATCAGTTTTTGGAGGATGTTTGCCATTGGTTTTTATTATGATTTATTGAGTCCACACTGTGCTAATAGATAGGGTTATCTGTCGAAAGTCGCGATTTTGGGATCGCTCCCACAGACAGTTCTTGATATCTGTTGTGGGAGCGATGTCTTCGTTGCTGTTTGGACATTGGTCGTCTTAATTATCTCTTTTATTTTAGTACCAAATTCAAAAAACGGCTTGAACTTTTGATACGGTTTGTCTGATTTTTCTCGATGCTTCCGGCGGAATCTCGTCGAGCAAATTAATTTCTGTATCTGATTACGTAGAACCATCAGCTTAATCAGGAGTTGATCGGGTTAGTTAAGACTATGAAATACAATGAGGCAGAGATGAACAAGAACAAAGTCCAATTTCAAAAAGCCATCAGTTTGACAGAATTCCAAGCCTTGAAAACAAAACGCCGTTCGTGGCGGCTGTTGTAACGACCGAGGCGGGGCGACCTGTTTGCATCAAAATGAACCCTGTCAAAGGCTCTCAAAAACGGGAAATCAAGCGTTGGAGCGAACAGCAGATCCAACAGGGCAGTCATCTGATCACCGATGGGTTAACGGCTTTCAACGGCGTTGATGCAGCCGGCCTCTAACATGAGGTCATTGTGACGGGCGGTGGTGCTGGCAGTGTTGAGCTACTGGCGTTTTATTGGATCAACACGATGCTGGGTAATATTAAAAATGCCTTGCATGGTACATATCACACACTGAACCCGAAACATTTACCCCGCTATATGGCTGAGTTCGAATACCGCTTCAACCGTAGTTTCCAATTAGAAAAATGAGTGCCCTGTTTAATTACCGCTTCGGGGTAGTGTTCTTAACCTGGCCATTGGCTGAAGCTTTTTGGTAATCAGGGCCGACGCAGTAGGGGTGTTTTTGGCGCTTTCTCTTAGCAGTTGATGAACGAATGTTGTCATGATGAGGTTATTGATATTTTGGTTGCATGGTATCAAGCTTTGCCTAGTTAGCTATCGGTGTTATCGCTTTTTTACCCGCATCCAGAAGCTTAACCATTTGAGATCCACGATACTAATATCGCTAAATTTTTTCGCAAGCTTCGGTTTGATTTTTTGCGCTGTTTCCTCGTCGCATTCCTCAACGGCTTCCAGCAGTTCGATTTTGAAAGCAGTTTGACCGATGACTTTTCTATATTTGTCGATTCGATAACGGTTCGGTACCCCTTTGTTGCAATACATGATGTTCCAAAGGTAGTCCGGCCAAGTCAGAAAATCCAGTGGATTTTCTTGGTGCAGTCCGTGGCTTTTCAGGTCGACTTTATGCAATGCGATGCCGGATGGTTTTAATGCACGATACATGTCTTGAAAGGTTTCCGGCAAGCTATTGACGTGTTCAAGTACTGCTCGGGAGTAGATCAGATCGATGGCTTGGTCGAGTTGCGACAAGCCTTTTTTGTGCGTGATGTACTCGATGCATTCCGGTTTTAAGCCGGAACCGGGATTGCCGAATTCCTTGAAACAGTTTTTTGCTCTTTGCTGTTCGTCCGGTGACAGTTTATCGATAATGGTTTGCAGTGCTTCGCTATTGAAGGCTGAGAACGAAAGGAGAGGGAAGCGGTCGACGCAGTAGACTTTATTGGCACCTTTGGCATAAAAAATCAAGGCCATGCCGGGCAGGTCGCCGGGGCCGTATTCTAGCAATACTTTATTGTTGAGATAGTCTTTGATTGAATCGTCGGTTAGATCGAGATATCGCAGATAGTCTTCATAACATTGAAAAAAGTAGGTCGTGATATCGCCACTGCCTTCTTCTTGCAAACCCCGCCCTGTTTCATGGGTATAACGCATGTAGGCTTTTGGCGCTAATCCCGCAAAAATATTGGTCAGTATAGCTTTGCTCACGCGCGTGATGTTTGATGTTATGGTCGGCATGATCGGTTTCTCGGTTAGTTGGCAAGTTCGTCATATTTGGCATTAGATTCTGTGTTTGAATGGCACCGTATAGCTCAATTGTTTTGATGTTTTGATGTTTTGATGTTTTGATGTTTTGCCGTTGGGTTGTTTAGCGATCTAAGCTGAAGTTAATACCGTTCATTTCTTGCGAAACATTTACAAGTCGGTATGTTTAAGCCACTCCCCTCTGCAGTTTATCAAGGCTATCCTGTTCCCATAATTGGTCGGCCAGTGCTCCGAGTTGGGTATTTTGCATTTGTCTGGGGGCAGGGTTGGCATGTTTTATTCGCCATTCGGTCATTTTTTTACGGTTTTTATTGTAGTCGAAATTAGTAGATGGTGTTTTGTGTGTAAGAGGTGATGTTTCTTAAATTTGGGTTTGGTAAGTCTTCACGTTAGTTTTTGCTTACCGGTTTCGAGAAGCTGGAGCTTCTCGAACTGCGTTCCCAAGCAACGAGCTTGGGAACGAGCGAATGTACCTCAAAAGCCTGCCATCCATGGCGCTGGATTCCGCCAGTCCATGGCGGAATGACGAGGGCTGTCCGGACATTTCGAAAGATCATCACCGCAATTCAAGCAGACAATAATGACCGTTATTAAAATTTAAGGATGAAGTATACACAATGGTTATGTATCCTGCGGCGCGTGGCTAATATAATTTTTAGATTTCAAAAAGGACAGAGTATTAGTTGCTGTTTCTAGAAGCATCGGGACTAAGTCCCTGCCGCGTGCCAACGCTAACCGAAATTCTTCCGGATCTGTCATATATTCATGTACCATTCGGTTTCTCAATCCTCGCGCCTCAGACCAATCGGCCACGCTAGGCAGCCAGCCCAAACGTTCAGCTCGGCCCAAATTATCAAGCGCAGTGCCTAAGGTTTCCTCTTCAATCACCAACACTAAAGGAATCAACTTATCGCCTAAAGTATCTTGGAGACGACCGAATCGACCGACGAATGCTCGACTCTTTCAGAGAGATCTATATCTTGCTCTAAACGGCTAATCCAGCTCCAATCATCTTGAGCAAACAGCCGACTGGTAGTTTGTTCTAGGTGTTTACATTCTTTTGATACGATGCTCGCTAGAGTCCGTAGCTTAAGAACTTTATAGAGCCGGTAGCTAATAAAGCTACATAAATTGCACTTCAGCTCAGGCTAGCAAGGTGCTGCCATATTCTAATTAACTAAGGGCTCTATATCATCGGTCAACATAATCTGATTCCCTGCTTCTTGGCCACATCATGAATTGGCAAATTTGCGGTATCGATGTCTTTAACGAGAATATCCAGGCGCTGTTCGCCTAAGACCATTTGAATTTTTGCGCCTATTTGGCAAGCTGAAGCCACTCGATTCTCTAATTTACGATTCACTTCGATTAGCAGATCGATATCTCCTCCACGCAATTCATCGTTGACTCTGGAGCCAAACACCCAAATTGCAACATCATCGCCTACAATCGATTTAGCTTTATCGACAATCACTTTAATCATTTGCGTGGTAAGTCGCATATCATAAACTCCAGCTTTTCAGGGGCTTAACCTCTTTTATTTTTTAGCCTTAGGCCTCAAGGTTACCGCATCAAGCGACTATTTAAATCCGCTGTTTCCCTAGCTCCTGAGACATAAATATTCAGTCCCCCTCTTTGAAAAAGAGGGGCTAGGGGAGATTTTTTAAAATAAATCCCCCTCAATCCCCTTTTTCAAAGGGGGAGGGCAACAAACATAAGCGCCAACTTAAGGAAGGAACTCGTCATTCCGCCAGGGATTGGCGGAATCCAGGGCCACGGATGGCAATGCGTAGCACCACATCCATGCAACATGGATATCGACAACCCATACCGATATGACGAATAAAGCCATAAACGCACCATAGAATAGGCACTAAGTTGGCGCTTATGAGGGCAACAAATACGCCTGAATTGCGGTAATTTGCCAACGGGGTCTGAATACTTACCCTGAGACTGTGAAAGTATTCAATATTACGAACTAACCATAAAGTGCATGAAGTGACATGAAGGATTAGCTCGTTGATATTCCATGCTTTTTTCTTCATGTTACTTCATCCTAAAAAGAGCAGTTGATAAGTGTTGTAGACCGTTCGTGCTGAGCCAAGTCGAAGCATGAAGGGTCTAAAACACTCACGCCGGATTGGTGAAGCCTCAAACTACCGTTCACCCTTCGACAGGGCTCAGGGCGAACGGTAGTTTGAAGCTTTCAACTGCTCTTTTTAGGTTCATGTTCTTCATGGTGAATAATTTTTTTACGATGTATTCGCCAATACTTTCACAGTCTCAGGAGCTTGGGAACGAGCGAAATCCATCTCATTTTTCTCCTTCCCAAGCTCTAGCTTGGAGCAAAACCGGAAGCTCTGGCTTCCCGAGACCTACTCGACCGGTTGAATTTGGCTTTCCTGTAATCGCTGCCGGCGAAGGAACATTAGCCTCTTTTTCACTGGTAGCGCGAAGCTAGAGCTTCAGGTATCGGTTTCCCAAGCAGGAACTTGGGAAACAGCAGAATAATCTGCCCCAAAGGCGTTACTAAAATCGTACCTGCGCCCAAACAAAGCGATGAGTTTCCGCTTCGCTGCTACCCATCTTACAGCTGGGGATTGTTTCCACAGTGGATGGAGCTGTTACCAAATTTTCGGTGAAAATTTGCCGTCGTTGCGGATCAAGACGGTGTTGCCGCTTTGGGCGAGTACGTATAGGCCTTTTCGGTAAGCATAGCGGGCAACGTCATTCGGCATGACCATTGCTGCAACTGCGCCCATTAGTTCGACATCCCGATATTTGGGCAATAATCGTTTTTTCATCGTTCCTACGCTCTGCGTGGGAATGCATCCCGGGACGCTCTGCGTCCCCAGAGGTCGATAATCCCGACAAGAGCAAGTATATTCCTTAGTCCAATTGCCCGCCGCAGTCGACGCAGAGCGTCTAAAGCGGCATTCCCACGCAGAGCATGGGAACGAGCGTTTTGAGGGGATACCTCAGAACCCGATCCCTTTTACTTATTAACTTGGTAGTTATTTTAATGCGCTTGACCACGACTTTTATAAGGGTTCATCTGAAATGAAATGCGCAAGGTTAGCCCGTATTTCGGCAATGACATCCATGCTGAGTCCAGTCAGTTCGGCTATGTCTTCATCGCTCATCTCCCGGCGGATCATTCTGATCGCTAAGTTGCGTTTTTCATCTAGCCGGCCTTCTTCTCTTCCTTTTTCAATTCCTTCTTCTCTTCCTTCTTCCCTACCTTCATCCCTCGCTGTATCGATTACGTTTTTGAGATCGCGGTAGTATTTCAGACTGGATTCATAGGCGTCGCGTTCTTCCGGTTGAAAGCGGGCGATCCGAGCTTTTTCGAACAGGCTCAGGAAGACCCTTTCGCGCAGCCTTGGCGGAATTTCGTCCAGTTCATGCAGGTGGCGGAACACGTAAAACCATTTATCTTGCAGCGTGTCCAGTTCATCCTCGGTTTTGGTGAAATTGGGCAAGGTCAAATAAATAAAGGTTAATTTGTCGTAAAAAACCTGATGATGCTGGTTTTTCAATTGGACCCGATGCACGACTTCGTGACGGCCTTGGCTTTCGTCCTCATCAAAGACAAAATCCAGGATACCGATCGTATAAACCGCAGCCAGCTTAAAATTCCAGTCACCTCGCTCGGCTTGCTGTTGAATCGGAAAAGTGGAATAAAACACGCTACGATCTTTAAAGAAGTTCTGCTTAGCCTTTTGCAATTCTACAATGAAGTATTCGCCGGTCGAGCTGACACAGCTGAGGTCGAAAATTGCTTTACGGTCTAAAGCCGAAGCACCCTGGCGTTCATTTTGATTGAATTGCAACTCTTGAATTTGGTGTTTTTCCGGCAGCAGGGTATTTAAAAAGCTGATCAAGTGCTCTTTACTGGCCTCTTCGCCAAACGCTTTTTTGAAACCGAAGTCGGTAAACAGGTTGATATATTTTTCTTTCACGGGACGGTTTGAGCTTTATGCGAGTTGTTATGGTGAAGTTTAGCATATACTTTGCACGGTCATATTTTCGGCTTTTATGGCAATGCTATTTTGTTCGGTAGCAAGGCGCGAAAACAGGCACATAGCAAGCTATGTAACTGTTTTCGCTACGCAGCTACCGGACAAAAGAGCGCGCCAGAAAACTGAAAATGTGGCCGTGCGAAGTATATATATTGTTCGGTTTTTTCAAGCTTTAGATGAACTCGACATCTTCCTCTGATTTTCGCTGAGCGTATTTACGCGGTTCTATGAGAAAGGCGGTTAAAACCAGGGCAAACATATTAAAAATTCGTTGGATACATAAAATCGCTGCCAGCGAAGGAACATTAGCCTCTTTTTTACTGATATCGCGAAGCTAGAGCTTCACGTATCGGTTTTCCAAGCAGGAACTTGGGAAACAGCGGAATAATCTGCCCCAAAGGCGTTACTAAAATCTTACCTGCGCCCAAACAAAGCGATGGGTTTCCGCTTCGCTGCTACCCATCCTACAGCTGGCGATAGTTTCCACAGTGGATGGATCTGTTACCAAATTTTCGGTGAAAATTCGCCGTCGTTGCGGATTAAGACGGTGTTGCCGCTTTGGGCGAGTACGTATAGGCCTTTTCGGTAAGCATAGCGGGCAACGTCATTCGGCATGACCATTGCTGCAACTGCGCCCATTAGTTCGACATCCCGATATTTGGGCAATAATCGTTTTAGTTTTTCCAGCCGGTTCAAATGCTCGTTGACATCGTCAATGGTCATTTGGCTTTTGCATTCCATGGCAATCGCGGTTTGTTCGTTGACGACCAATAGATCGATTTCGGCCGATTCTCCGTTTCTTTCGGCATAGATGTTCGGGTGTGCCTCGTGTACGTCGATGCCGCGTTCACGAAACAGGTTAACAAGTGCCGGTCGAACCATTTCTTGTACGAAGTCGCCCAATCGGTTGCCTAGATCGCCGATGCTTTTGCTGACTTCTTTAACTAGGCGTTCGGTGTCTTTGAATTTTCGGTCTGTTTCTTCGAAGCGGCGGGCGACTTCGCGAAACATTTCCCAGACTTCATCTCGGGTTACGGTGGTCATTGCGGCTCTCGTGATACTTTTGACATAAGCATTTTATCAATGATCTAATGCCGTGTTTATAATTGTTTTTTAGATATGGCGGGAATTACTGAGGTTGTGAGTATTCAGTTCCACGACCATTCTCGTTCCCATGCTCTGCGTCACTGCCATTAAGTTAAGCCGTCACAGAATAAGTAATGTTGGCATTCAGGCTCGAATGTGCCTCAAAAGCCTGCCATCCATGGCACTGGATTCAGCCAATCCATGGCGGAATGACGGGTTTCCCTTAACTTAATGGCAGTGATGCTCTGCGTGGGAATGTCTGAGTACCGCTCCAGCGGTACGAGACGCTAGAGCGTCTCGGGCTGCATTCCCACGCTGGAGCGTGGGAACGATAGGGGGGGGTGTGAATAATTACCTGAGGTTAGTCATGGCATCAAACGTTGCTATTAAACAGGGCATTAGTGAAGACGACTATTTGCTGGGTGAGCTGTCTTCGGAAATCAAGCATGAGTTGATCGATGGTGTTGCTTATGCGATGGCGGGTGCCAGTAAGAATCATGAGCGCATCATTATTAATGTTTTTTCACAGTTACTACCACTATTGCAAAATTCGTCCTGTGAAGCATATAGCAGTAACGTCAAAGTTAAAGTCGGCGAAAATTTTTTTTATCCCGATGCCATGGTGGTGTGTGAGGATCGTTCCGAAAACCCTTATTACACGGAGTCTCCGACGGTTTTAGTCGAAGTGTTGTCTTCATCGACGCGCCGCATGGATCAAACGATAAAGCGCTTGGCTTACCAATCGATTCCATGTTTACAAGAGTTGGTTTTGATCGAGCAGGATTTTGTCGATGTCGAAGTTTGCAGACGCAGCAACGATTGGTTGTCACGGCATTATTTTTTAGGCGATGAATTTATGCTTGAATCCGTAGGATTGACTTTGTCGGTTGCCGATATGTATCGGCGTGTTCAGAATCCCGATATGCTTGCTTATTTGCAAAAACAAGCGCTTTCATGAAGCCTTCCTCCTCCGCCAAAGTCTTAACTTGATGGCAGTGACTGAATGGTTACCAAATTTTCGGTGAAAATTTGCCGTCGTTGCGGATCAAGACGGTGTTGCCGCTTTGGGCGAGTACGTATAGGCCTTTGCGGTATGCATAGCGGGCAACGTCATTCGGCATGACCATTGCGGCAACTGCGCCCATCAGTTCGACATCCCGGTATTTTGGCAATAAGCGTTTCAATTTTTCCAGTCGGTTCAAATGTTCGTTGACGTCGTCAATGGTCATTTGGCTTTTGCATTCTACGGCAATCGCGGTTTGTTCGTTAACGACCAATAGATCGATTTCGGCCGATTCGCCGTTTCTTTCGGCATAGATGTTCGGATGGACTTCATGCACATCGATGTTTCGCTCGCGAAATAAGTTCACGAGTGCCGGACGGACCATTTCTTGTACGAATTCGCCTAATCGGTTGCCCAGGTCGCCGATGCTTTTGCTGACTTCTTTAACTAGGCGTTCGGTGTTTTGGAATTTACGGTCGGTTTCTTGAAACTTGCGGTCGGTGTCTTTGAATTGCTTAGTAGTTTCTTGAAACTTCCGATCGGTCTCTTTGAATTGCTTAGTAGTTTCTTGAAATTTTCGATCGGTTTCTTTGAATTGCTTATCGGTCTCTTCGAAGCGGCGTGCCACTTCGCGAAACATTTCCCAAACTTCATCACGGGTTACGGTGGTCATGGTCTTGCTCCTGGTATTCCGGGGGATGTGTTTTAAACCGGATTTATTCGTTAAAGCCGGTCGATTCGATAGTCTAGCATAGCGCAAGGGGCGCCGAAAACTATCATACCGGCATTGCGTAGCCGTATGCAGAGTTAGCGGAATACGAGCTTTCGTGGCTTCGATTGCCCCGGATTGCGCGTTGCTCCATCTGGGCTACGCGGTTATTTGTTCTGGTGTATCTGAAGCCGGGAAGGTCGAGTTAATCGGAGCCGTAACCCGATTATCGATGGATAAAACGTCGGGTTAGGCTAGCGCTAACCCGATCTATGCGACTGCCGAAATTCGGCTTCCCACTTAAGGCGGGACAAGAGCACTAATGATTAACCGTTCGCCCTGATTCTAGTCGAAGGGTGGGCGGGATTGAGAATGCTCACCAAATGGGGAGCGATTGGAATGCGGTCAGCCTTACAGTAAGCTAATCTTTCCAGTCATTCCAAAGCGCCGATACTCTTCTTATTCTTTATTGCGCCGACGGTAAGAAAAGTAACCCGATCCCTTTTACTTATTAATTGGTAGTTATTTTAATGCGCTTGACCACGATTTTTTAAAGGTTCATCTGAAATGAAATGCGCAGGGTTAGCACGTATTTCGGCAATGGCATCGATGCTGAGCCCAGTCAATTCTGCTATGTCTTCATCGCTCATCTCCCGGCGGATCATTCTGATCGCTAAGTTGCGTTTTTCATCAAGACGACCTTCTTCTCTTCCTTCATCCCTCGCTGTGTCGATCACGTTTTTTAGATCGCGGTAGTATTTCAGACTGGATTCATAGGCGTCGCGTTCTTCCGGTTGAAAGCGGGCGATCCGAGCTTTTTCGAACAGGCTCAGGAAGACCCTTTCGCGCAGCCTTGGCGGAATTTCGTCCAGTTCATGCAGGTGGCGGAACACGTAAAACCATTTATCTTGCAGAGTGTCCAGTTCATCCTCGGTTTTGGTAAAATTGGGCAGGGTCAAATAAATAAAGGTTAATTTGTCGTAAAAAACCTGATGATGCTGGTTTTTCAATTGGACCCGATGCACGACTTCGTGACGGCCTTGGCTTTCGTCTTCATCAAAGACAAAATCCAGGATGCCGATCGTATAAACCGCAGCCAGCTTAAAATTCCAGTCACCTCGCTCGGCTTGCTGTTGAATGGGAAAAGTGGCATAAAACACGCTACGATCTTTAAAGAAGTTCTGCTTAGCTTTTTGCAATTCTACAATGAAGTATTCGCCGGTCGAGCTGACACAGCTGAGGTCGAAAATCGCTTTGCGGTCTAAAGCCGAAGCCCCCTGACGATCATTTTGATTGAATTGCAACTCTTGAATTTGGTGTTTTTCCGGCAGCAGGGTATTTAAAAAGCTGATCAAGTGCTCTTTACTGGCCTCTTCGCCAAACGCTTTTTTGAAACCGAAGTCGGTAAACAGGTTGATATATTTTTCTTTCACGGCACGGTTTGAGCTTAATACGCGATATTATGGCGGAGTTTAGCATATCTATTGCTCGGTTTTTTCAAGCTTTAGATGAACTCGACATCGTCCTCTGATTTTCGCTGAGCGTATCTACCCGGTTCTATGAGAAAGGCGCTTAAAACCAGGGTAAACATATTAAAAAACGTCCTGATTAGCAAGTTTCTTCAGCTAAAGCCCAAAAACCAGCATATCCCTAGCAGGACGGGGTTTGCAACCCCGTCCTAAACGTTTTGACTTTGGCCGAAGTCAGTCGAAATGTTTAGGGCAAACCGAAACGTTGGGGACGGGTTAAATAACCCGTCCCGCAGAAATGGCTACGACTGGACTTCCTAGCAGGACGGGGTTTGCAACCCCGTCCCGCAGAAGTGGCTACGACTGGACTTCGCTCGGACACTTGGCTTCGGCAAGCTGAAGCATCTTGCTAATCAGGACTGATTTTTAGGTTGATTGGTTTGGTCGGTCATAGATTTTTTATTTTGCGCAACATCTTGATTATTCCTTCTGGCATTAAGCAGGCTAGCCAATAGAGCAGGGCGCGTTTACTGGGCTTTTCTTTGAGACTGGCCGAAAATGCTTGCCGGGCGGTGATCAAATCGTACTCGCTAAAATGCCAATAGCCTAAGTCGGCATAGGCATAGGCATCGGCGACGAGCCGGTCGGGGTCGATATTCTGTAATGACAGGTCTTTTGCCGCGTAATTTCGAATCGAGGTCATGACTCTCGCCAGATCGTTGAATAGCGGCGCGGTTAGTTGCGTGGCGTTGTTGCCTTGTTGTCGGCGCAGCATCAGAATGTCGGGCATACAGGCGATCGGATGTTTCGCGGCGATTTTACTCCAACATTCCAAATCTTCGCCGAAACGTATGTTTGGATTGAAACAACCGGCTTCAATCAACGCCGATTTTTTGACCAGCACGGTGCCGGTCGGGATGAAGTTTTTGGTGACGAGTTCGGCCAAGGCGTTCGGAATAGGGCGGTTTTCGAGTGCTTGAAATTTGCTCAACAGATTGTGTTTGTTTAATACCGATTCGGTGATGATCCGGTTGCTGTTGTCGATTTCGGCCATGTCGCCGGCGATCAAGACTAACTCGGGATAATTTTGTAGGACATTTAATTGTCGTTCGATCTTTTGCTGCGTCCATTGGTCGTCGGCATCGAGAAAGGCTATCCAATCGTTTTTTGCGGTATCGATGCCTGTGTTTCGAGCGGTCGAAGGGCCTTGATTTGGCTGATTGATGTAAATAATAGGGCCTGATAGCGATTCGACGACGGTTTGCGTATCGTCTGTCGAGCCGTCGTCGACGATGACGATTTCATCAACCGGCTGAGATTGGTTCAGGATGCTCCGGACGGCGTCTGCAATGAATGCGGCGCTGTTATAGGCGGGAATGACGACGCTGATTTTCATGAGTTAACGGATTTTTTTGGGGTGTATTGGCAAATTAGCCAGCCGGGCACTATTAAACCGCTTATTTTACCGATCATGGCAAGTTTCGGGTGCCGATAATAAAGCCGGTATAAAAACGGGCCGAGTTTGGCGGGGCCTTCGATTCGTTCAATCGGGAGCAGGGTTTTTTGATTGAAGCGATTGACGACGGGGCTGTTTGGCGCAAGAAGAACTTCGGCCAATTCGGCCGAGGATAAAAAGCGTGTTCCGCGTAAGTTTTCCGTCAGTTTATTCAACAGAATCTTCAGTCCCGCGAGCGAAAATTCGAATTCGTTTTCAGTGCGCGTGAAGTTGTAGCGGTGGGTCGAAATCGTAACGGGTAAGGCTTGTCGGTAGGCTTGTAGCGCTTCTTGATAGGCGCTGTCCGGCGTGTTTTTACCGTCGACCGGTTCGAACATGACGTTTCTGACTAAATAAACTTGCCCGAAGGCATTGATATCGCCGGTTCTGATCAATTGCTTGTCTTGAATATAGCGTCCGTCGTGCGCTCTTTCGGGACAGCGGTAGCCGGCCGTTTGAATCGCTTGTATCGAATGGCGGCTCCATTCGGCTTCGATGTCGTCGTCCCAGAGATAACAAGGGGCGACGGTCGTTAAAGTGGGATAACCGAACAAGCGTTGAAAGGTTTCGGTGGCCGTTTCGATGATTTTACGCGCTTTTTCCGTGCCGACCGCTTGTGTCGGTAAGCTGCTGCCATCGACATAATGCCCTTGCAAAGGCGAGTCGAGAGTTTCCCAGTCCCACCAGTGAGAATCGGCTTGTGCATTTGCCGTGCGCGGGTCGTTATTTCGGCAGAGTTTAACGAAGGCATCGCCGTTCAGATGTTCCAATCCGTGTAATTGCGGGACGAATACGTCGTTCTCGATGCCTTTTTGCATCATTTGATAAATGCCGGGGAAATCGCGGTCGAGTATTTTTCTCGGGTATTCTCCGCCGGATGCTTTTTCTAGCGCAGCGGTATCGGGTACCGCCAGCACGACATCTGCGGTCAGCACGGCGCTGCGTCCGGTGCTGTCTTGTTGTTCGGATAAGGCATTTAACAGGGCCTCAAGGCGGCTGGCATGAAAATCGCCGCCCGGCCCCCAGTCGTCGCTTTCGATTAATATCGGCGTATCGGCGTATCGGCGAAATAAGGTTCTTGCCAGGTTTTTAGGAATAGATCGCGCTTCCAAACAAAAAGGATTGTGGCTAGTAAAATCCATAGTGTCAGTAGTGCAGTGATGATGATTAGCATGGTTTGATTGTAATTTTACTGGGAAAGGGTTTGGTGTTTTTCACTCTAATAGGATAAGGATTTTTGGCAAACCCGGGTTTGCAACCATAAGCGCCAATCTAAGGAAATGATGCGTCATTCCGTCAGGGATGGTAAGTCCCACAGAAGTATTTTACCTTGGCAGGACGGGGCTTACAGCCCCGTCCTAAACGTTAGGACCATGTCTAAGCACACAGAGGTGTTTGGGATAAATAGAAACGTTGAGACGGGTTAAATAACCCGTCCCGCAGAGGTGTTAGTTGAAGTTCCCGTCCGACTTGTCCGTTTTTACCTAATAATAGTAAGTTCATGAGAGTTTTGTTTGAAATTGTGGTGCAAGTGACTCGTTGCTAAAAAAGATAGTGTATATTGACGCAATTTTCGGGCTAAACTTAATAAAAAATTCCAAACTTATCGATGGCCGTGTCGAGTTTGAAGGCTACTCACTTAACGCGGGATAGTTTAAGGTTAATCCTTAGGAATACGCACAAAATAACTTATACAAGTAGTAGGCTTTGTGGCGGTTTGGTGACTCGCTTGACAGGACGCCGTGAATACATCCGTGTAGGCTTGACGGCGGCTATCCCTGCCGCCGACACCTGTCAATCGAGCCACCAAATCCCCTTCCAACCGTTGTCTAAGTTATTTCATGCTCGTTCCTTAGTGCTTTTGTCCCTCTTTAAGTGGGAAGCCAGTTTGAATAACAACAAAAAATGAAAATACTGCACATACTTGATCATTCGATTCCACTGCATAGCGGTTACACTTTTAGAACCCGTGCTATTTTAGAACAACAAAAAAAACTCGGTTGGCAAACGTTTCATGTGACTTCGGCCAAACATAAAATCGCCGAGCAAGCGGTTGAAGAAGTCGACGGGCTGCTTTTTTACCGGTCGCCGATGCCGCGATTTTTTTGGGCCGATTGGCCGATTGTAAACCAATGGGCGATTGTAAAATCGCTCGGTAAACGCTTGGATGAAATCATTCCTGAAATTAAACCCGATGTTTTGCACGCGCATTCCCCCGCGTTGAACGGATTGGCCGCTCTGAAAGCGGCACGAAAACACAATATTCCATTGGTTTACGAATGCCGCGCGTTTTGGGAAGACGCTGCGGTCGATCACGGATCGACGACCGAAGGCAGTTTGCGTTATCGCGTGACTCATTTTCTGGAAACCCATGTGTTTAAAAATGCCGATGCCGTGACGACGATCTGCGAGGGCCTGCGAAACGACATTATCGGTCGGGGCGTTGCCGATAGCAAAATTACCGTGATTCCGAATGCGGTCGATATCGATAAATTCAGTTACGGAGTCGAGCCGGACCTGCCATTGCGCGAACAACTGGGATTGGTGGATAAGGTGGTATTGGGATTCATCGGTTCGTTCTATGCCTATGAAGGCATTCCTTTATTGCTCGATGCCTTGCCCGCGATTCTGAAGGAAATTCCGGATGTCCGTTTATTGTTGGTCGGCGGCGGCCCTCAGGATGCCGCGATTAAGCAAAAGGCCCGCGATTTGGGTTTGCAGGACAAGGTCGTTTTTACCGGGCGAGTGCCGCACGATCAAGTGCAAGGCTATTACAATCAGGTCGATATTTTCGTTTATCCGCGCCTGTCGATGCGTTTGACTGATTTAGTTACGCCGCTCAAACCGTTGGAGGCGATGGCACAAGGGCGATTGGTCGTAGCGTCCGATGTCGGCGGGCATAAGGAATTGATCGACGATGAAAAGACCGGTTATTTATTTGCAGCGGGAAATGCTGAAAGTCTCGCGCAAACGGTTCTGCGCTTGTTGAATAATCGTTCCCAATGGGATGCGATTCGTGCTAACGGGCGCCGTTTTGTCGAGGAAAAACGGAATTGGGCCTATAGCGTAAGCCGTTATCAAAATGTCTATCAGCGTTTGCTTCAAAAATGATTGTCCATGACCCATAAAACTCCTCGCCTCGTCTTTTTTTGTCGATTAGGGGTTTATTAGAATACCGGACAAACAGGCGATCAGGCATTATGCCGAGCAGAACGCGTGGCATCACCGTGTCGATACTTTGGTTGCCGAATTTAAGCAGATTATAGAAAAAACAGAAATCGATTAAAGGGTGAAAAATGGGATTTATTGCTGGCTGGTATGGTACCGGTATCGATCGAAATCAAGCGTCTGAGCTTGCCGAATCGCTGAAAGGTTGTGCGCCCGAGTCGACTAAAAAAACGATCGGCATACGCATAGCCGAATCGCTTGCTTTAGTCTCCGATGATAAACGGTCGCTTGAACAGGGGGATTGCCGGCTTGCGCTTACCGGTCACGGTTTCGGTCCGCTAGAAGCGATTGTCGAAAACTATAAAACTAAAGGTGACGATTTTATCAAGGATATGCAAGGCGCATTTACCTTGATGTTGTTCGATGAATACGAGAAACGCTTGTTGTTGGCGACAGACCGCCTAGGGCAAAACAATCTTTATTATGCGCAAACGCTGAACGGAATCGTGTTCGGTTCGACGGCCGATAGTGTCGTTGCGCATCCCGAAGTCAGTTCGGAGATTTCCCGCCAATCGATTTACGATTATGTTTATTTTCATCATTGTCCGAGCCCGCATACGATTTATCGGCAAGTCCAAAAATTGGAGGGCGGGCAAGTATTGACTTATCAAGATGGAAAAATCGCTCTGCAGTATTATTGGATGCCGGTTTTTTCCGAACAAGGGGCTTATTCGCTCGAGCAATCGGGACAAGAGTTACGGAATGAAATCATCGAAGCTGTCCGGCAGTCGGCTGCCGATTCGAATGTGACCGGCGCGTTTTTGAGTGGGGGCCTGGACAGTTCGAGCGTTGCCGGTGCGTTGTCTAAAGTGTATCCGGAGCAAGCCAAAACTTTTACGATGGGTTTTCCGGTCGAAGGCTACGATGAGATCGAGTATGCGCGTATTGCGGTCGATTGTTTCAAAACCCGGCCGCATGAGTACTATGTGACGCCGGAGGATACCGTGGCAGCCGTGCCGAAAATTGCCGCGTTTTACGACGAACCGTTCGGTAATTCGTCTGCGTTGGCGGCTTATTATTGCGCCAAATTGGCTAAAGAGAACGGCATTCAGGTAATGCTGGCCGGCGACGGCGGCGATGAGTTGTTCGCGGGCAATGAGCGTTATGCGAAACAATTGTTGTTCGACCGTTATTATCGTATTCCGGGCTTTGCCAGAACGTTTCTGAGAACCGGTCTGTACAATGCGCCCGATGCGCTGCTGAAAAATAAAGTTCTTTTTAAAGCCAAGCGCTATGTCGAGCAAGCCGAAGTGCCGTTACCGGACCGCTTGCAAGACTATAACTTCATGAACCGACATCCGGCTCAGGAGATTTTTACCGGCGATTTTCTGGCAGGCATCGATATCGACCGGCCGATTCAGAGTCTGCGGGATTGTTATCACCGTCCTGAAAATGCATCGGCTTTAAACCGTATGTTGTACATGGACTGGAAAACGACCTTGCATGACAATGATCTGGTCAAGGTCAACCGAATGTGCGAGATGGTCGGTGTCGAGGTGCGTTATCCGTTGCTGACCAACGAGATCGTGGATTTGTCTTGTCGGGTACCGTCTTCGGAAAAGTTGAAAGGACGGCAATTGCGTTGGTTTTATAAGCAAGCGATGCGCGGTTTTTTGCCCGAAGCCATCATCAACAAATCCAAGCATGGTTTCGGTTTGCCGTTCGGGATTTGGTTGCAGGACCATCAACCGTTGAAAGAGCTGGCATACGATAGTATCGGCGCCTTGAAAAAGCGCGATTATTTTCGCGCCGATTTTCTCGATCATGCCGTTAAGATGCACCAAAGCATACATGCGGCCTATTACGGCGAATTGATTTGGATCTTGATGATGCTGGAGCTTTGGTTTCAGGCGAAAAATCATCACTAAGCCGTAATTCGCGGTTTCCCAAGCTCCAGATTTTTGCTGTTTCCCAAGCTCCAGCTTGGGAAACCGGTTCCGGAAGCTCTAGCTTCCCGTTCTACTTAAGGTGCAAAAACATGCCAAGAAGCAGTTATCGAGTGTTAACCAACCCTTGCCCGCATTTCCTGACAGCAACAATAAACCACTGGCTGCCATTGTTCACAAATCCAAAGTTAGTCGATATCGTGCTTGACTCCTGGCGTTATCTCCAGCGCAATGACAATTTTCAACTATACGGTTATGTCATCCTTGAAAATCACTTACATCTGATTGCCGCTTCCGAAAATTTAAGCCGTGATATCCAGCGATTTAAGTCATACACGGCAAAACAACTCATTGCCCATCTTGAACAGCATCGTTCAAATAGGTTATTGGAATTACTGGCATTATTTAAACGAGTACATAAGCATGAGAGTGACTATCAGGTTTGGGAAGAAGGCAGCCATCCGCAAATAATAGAGTCAGAGAAGGTTATGCGTCAAAAGCTGGAATATATTCATCAAAACCCCGTTAAACGCGGCTATGTAGATAAGCCGGAACATTGGCGTTATTCCAGTGCGCGAAATTATTTAGGTCAAGAAGGGATGATCGAAGTGATTCGGCAATGGTGAGGGTCTCGGGAAGCTGGAGCTTCCGGGTTGGGTTTCCCAAGCTGGAGCTTGGGAAACAGCTGAACTTATCGACCCAGGATTTTTCCATTCACCCTTCGACAGGCTCAGGGCGAACGGAAAAATCCTTAACTTAATGGCAGTGAAGCTGGAGCTTGGGAAACAGCTTGTTGGTGATGTTGGCGCTTTGGTTTCAGGCGAAAAATCATCACTAAGCCGTAACGACTCGGTTTCTGCCGGTTTGTTTGGCTCGGTACATGGCTTGATCGGCACGGTCGATGAATTTATCTAGCGTGTCGTCGCCGCGTAATGTGCTGGTGCCGAGGCTTGCGGTCATGCGTATTGTTTCCAGTCCGTAAGCGAAGATATGATTTTCGATGTTTTGCCGAATTCTTTCCGCCAACAATTCGGCGCCGTCTAAATCGGTCTCGCTGAGAAGAACGACGAATTCCTCGCCGCCATAACGAAACACGATGTCGCTGCTTCTAATGCTTTCATTGATCCATTTGGCGACAGATGTTAACGCAAGGTCGCCGCATTGATGTCCATAATTATCGTTGATGCTTTTGAAATGGTCGATATCGATAAATATCACCGATAAATGGTTGCCGTTTCTATGCGCAAGACGTATTTCGCGGCGAACGATGTCATTGAAGGCGGAACGGTTTCGTGTTTGCGTTAGCACATCGGTAAATGCCAGATTCATTGCTTGTTGAAATAAGGTCGCGTTTCTGAGCGGATAAATTAAGCAACAAAGCAACGTTTCAATCATTGTTAATTCTTGTTCGGAAAACTTCTGACGACGCATCAATTTTAGTTCGCCGAGTTGCTGTTCTTCGACTTTCATTGCATAAGAGCATGAGCTTCGAGTGACTATGCCGTTTTTGATTTCGAGATCGAATTCTTCGTTGCTGTAAACAAAGCCGCTATGTGGTATCAGATTTTGGATTTTATTGCTGAAGATATGAACCAATTCATCGAACTCCAGTGTGGTTTGCAAGGCGCTGCTAATGTCATAATGAGTCAAATTATCCGCTTTGAAGGCTTCGAATGTGTTATTAGTGACAACGGCAAGATTGGCGGCTTTTTTTTGCATGGCTAAATCCTCGATAAAGATTTGTTTGTAGGATTACAGCTATGATCGTGCCAAAACGTAAAAAATCTTTTTATATCAATGTTATGAATTAATTGCGTCAATAACATGACGGGATCGATGGCAAAATCTTGCCGCCCCTATCTGCAGGCCGGTTTAAGAATCGGAAATCGAATAATACGGTAAGTCTAGCGCGGGGCGGGTTATTCAACCCGCCCCAAACGTTCCGACTTGCTTTGGCCACGGTCGAAACTTTTATGCTGTTACCCAAGCTCCAGCTTGGGTAACCTGTTCAGGAAGCTCTAGCTTCCCGACGATCAGGCAGATTGAACGAGCAAGTCGGGTTTGGTTGCGGTTGTTTCGGTCTCTGGAAGCTGGAGCTTGGGAAAGAGCGGGATGCGGGTTGGTCGTTTTTAGCTTGATGCGTATGGTTATTCAACCCGCTCTGCCATGAACCTGGCTTAAGTCGCTATATAATTTAGGAGTAAACGACATGAAAAACGACCCGAATAAAGAACGCCAAACCAACGAGCAAGACAAAGAAAGGCCTGTAGAGCCGGATTCCACGCAATCGAATTCTACTCCCGAAATAGGAGGTACGCCGGGCCCTGAACCGACCCGATACGGCGATTGGGAAAAGAAAGGCCGGTGTATCGACTTTTAACCTGGAAAATTCCCTATGCTAAGGGTAGTATGTGGCTTTCAATAACAGCAGGCGGCGGTTATGAACAGTACTAACAGACCTTTATCCCCTCATCTACAAGTCTACCGATTGCCCTTGACGGGCCTCATTTCCATTACCCATCGCATGACCGGCGTCATGCTCTCTTTAGGCTTGATCCTATTTTTATGCATGCTTTATGCGATTGCCGGCGGCGCCGAAGCCTTCGCGGCAATGCAGGCGATGACCGATTCGATTTTGCTGCAAATCGTACTTTGGGGCTTTATGTATGCGCTGTTTTTTCATTTATGTCACGGTGTTCGTCATCTGATTTGGGATGCCGGTTGCAGTTTCGAGAACGACACCTTGAACCGGTATGCGCTAATCGAGCTTTTCGTTTCGCTGGTTTTGACAGCAGCCACCTTTGCATTTTTTATTCTCTAGGAGTCAAACATGGACTATCGATCTCCGATTTCGAAAGCGCGCGGTTTGGGTTCGGCAAAATCCGGAACCGAACATTGGTGGATGCAGCGCGTTACCGCCGCGGCTTTAATCCCTTTGTCGTATTGGTTGATCATGTTGCTTAAGCTGGCTACCACAGCGACCTATCAGGAAACGATTGCCTGGTTGTCGGCGCCGCTTAATGCGGTTGTTATCGCGCTATGGATTTTAGCGGTATGCTTCCATGCGGCATTGGGCGTGCAAGTGGTCATCGAGGATTATGTTTCCGCCGAAGGCGCTAAAATCATTGCGGTCTGGACGTGCCATTTACTGTTTACGGCAATCGCTGTCGCGGCATTGTTCGCTGTTTTACAAATATCTCTAGCAGGCTAAACATGACGGGAAGTTATAAGATTATCGAACACAGTTACGACGTGGTGGTGGTCGGCGCAGGAGGGGCGGGACTGCGTGCGACTTTCGGGATGGTTGAAAAAGGCTTGAAGACTGCTTGTATTTCGAAAGTCTTTCCAACCCGTAGTCATACCGTGGCCGCTCAAGGCGGCATCAGCGCCGCGCTCGGCAACATGGGCGAGGACGATTGGCGTTTTCACATGTATGACACGGTCAAAGGTTCGGATTGGCTGGGCGATCAGGATGCGATCGAATATATGTGCCGTGAAGCGATTCCGGCCGTGATCGAGTTGGAGCATTACGGCGTGCCGTTTTCCAGAACGCCGGAAGGCAAGATTTATCAACGCGCGTTCGGCGGCATGACCACGCATTTCGGAAAAGGGCAAGCGCAACGCACATGCGCGGCGGCCGATCTGACCGGTCATGCGATTTTGCATACCTTGTATCAGCAGTCTTTGAAGCATAATGCCGAATTTTTCGTCGAATATATAGCGCTCGATTTGATTATGGAAGGCGAGGAGTGCCGCGGCGTATTGGCTTGGTGTTTGGATGACGGTTCGTTGCATCTTTTCAAGGGACACATGACGGTGTTGGCAACCGGCGGTTACGGGCGCAGTTATTTTTCCTGCACGTCGGCGCATACCGTTACCGGCGACGGCAACGCGATGGTGCTGCGGGCCGGTTTGGCATTGCAGGATATGGAGTTTGTTCAGTTTCATCCGACCGGTATTTACGGTTCGGGTTGTCTGATTACCGAAGGCGTGCGCGGGGAGGGCGGTTATCTGACCAACTCCGAAGGCGAACGCTTCATGGAAAGGTACGCGCCGTCGGCGAAAGATCTGGCATCCCGCGACGTCGTGAGCCGCGCGATGACGGTCGAGATCAACGAAGGCCGCGGTGTCGGTCCGCTCAAGGACCATGTGTATTTACACATCGAACATTTGGATCCGGCGATCATTCACGAACGTCTGCCGGGAATCGCCGAGACGTCACGAATATTTGCCGGCGTCGATGTCACCAAGGAACCGATTCCGGTCTTGCCGACCGTGCATTACAACATGGGCGGTATTCCGACCAATTACAAAGCCGAAGTCGTCACGTTGAAAGACGGCGATCCCGACAAAGTGATACCGGGTTTGATGGCGATCGGCGAAGCGGCTTGCGTGTCGGTGCATGGTGCCAATCGTTTGGGTTCCAATTCGCTGCTCGATTTAGTCGTCTTCGGGCGTTCGGCGGCGATTCGCTGCGCTGAATTGATCAAGCCCGGCACGGCTCATAAACCGCTCGCGAATGATGCATGCGACAAGGCCTTGGAGCGGTTCGACAAATTGCGCAATGCCAACGGCAGCCGTACGACATCCGAGATCCGTCTCGACATGCAGCGCGTCATGCAAAGCAAGGCGGCCGTATTTAGAACCGGTTCGACATTGGCGGAAGGTTTGACGCAACTGAAAGCCATTAGGGAAACCTTTGCCGATGTCAACGTGGCCGACAAGTCGATGATTTGGAATACCGATCTGGTCGAAACCTTGGAATTGGATAATTTGATGAGTCAGGCTGTCGTGACGATGGCAGCGGCCGGGAATCGAACCGAAAGCCGGGGAGGACATGCCCGAGAGGATTTCAGTCAGCGCGACGATGCGAATTGGCTGAAACATAGTTTGCTTTGGTTAAACGATAATGAAGTCAAAATCGACTATCGGCCGGTGCATTTATATACCTTGACCGATGAAGTCGAAGCCATTCCGCCGAAAGAGAGGGTTTACTGATGGTTGAGTTTACACTGCCGAAAAATTCCAAGTTGACCCGGGGCAAATTTTTCAAGGCTCCCGACGGCGCAACGAATGTCCGGCGATTCGAAGTGTACCGCTGGGACCCCGATTCGGGTGAAAATCCGCGCATCGATGCTTATGACGTCGATGTCGGCAGTTGCGGCCCGATGGTGCTCGATGCCATTATCAAGATTAAAAACGAGATCGACAGCACCTTGACGTTCCGGCGCTCGTGCCGCGAAGGGGTTTGCGGGTCTTGTGCGATGAATGTCAACGGTAAAAATACCTTGGTATGTACCAAGGCGATCGACGAATACAAGGGCACGATCAAGATTTTTCCGTTACCGCATATGGCGGTCGTCAAAGACTTGGTTCCCGATATGACGCATTTCTATGCGCAATACGCCTCGATCAAACCGTGGATGGCAACGCAAACACCGCCGCCGGCCGATTCCGAAAGACTCCAAAGCCGGGAGGATAGGGCAAAACTGGACGGGCTATACGAATGTGTGCTGTGTGCTTGCTGTTCGACCAGTTGTCCGAGTTATTGGTGGAACAGCGAGCGCTATTTGGGTCCGGCCATTTTGTTGCAGGCTTATCGATGGCTAGTCGACAGCCGCGATGAAGGAACCGGCGAACGCCTCGACGAATTGGAAGACCCATTCAAGCTGTATCGTTGCCATACGATCATGAACTGTACCGATACTTGTCCGAAAGGCTTGAATCCGGCCAAGGCGATAGCGGAAACTAAAAAACTGCTGGTGCAACGAAAACTGGGGTAATGAGCGAATTGGCCAAACTTCGCTGGAGATGCCGACGCGGCACGCTGGAGCTGGATATCATGCTGATCAATTATCTCGAGTATGGTTATCTGGCCGCCGGGGACGACGAAAAAAAAACGTTTCTAGCCTTGCTGAACTTGGAAGATTCGTTGCTTTTGCCGTTATTGATGGGCGATTGCGAACCCGCGCCAGGCATGCAAGCGGAGTTGGTCGCAAAAATTCGGGGCTTGATGCAAGGCAGTCGTTGAGGCGCTATCGATTATCGTTCCCACGCTCCGGCGCTCTCGTTATACACAAATATCGGTAAACTTGCTAAACAGAGTTCATCGTATACCTATGGGAACGGTGTTGTTTGATAAATCTGCGGATATTGAACATCAGTGGCTTCGAAATCGCGATCTGGGGATCGCTCCCACAGAGCATCCGGCCCCCTTGTGGGAGCGACGCCTTCGTCGCGATTTCGAAGTCGGGTACGTTAAGTAACAATAAAGGGTATCGAGGTCACATTCGCCAAGATGGCAAGACGGTATCTACGACTTATGTATAACGGCGAGCGCTCCGGCGTGGGAATACAGTCCGGGACGCTCTGCGTCCCGTGCCGCGGGAGCGGCACTCAACTCATTATCATACATAAATTGTAGACGTAGGATGGGTTTCGGCTTCCGCCTCTACCCATCCTACACAAGTACTCGTCCCATCTCCATACGCCGGAGCCATGAAACCTGAAGCATAGAAACAGATAAGGAAAGGTTTATCGATGGAATACAAAGACTATTACAAAATAATGGGCGTCGAAAAAACCGCGACTCAAGACGAGATTAAGCGCGCCTATCGTAAACTGGCGCGAAAATATCATCCCGATGTCAGCAAGGAGCCCGATGCCGAACAAAAATTCAAGGAAGTCGGCGAGGCTTATGAAGTCCTGAAAGATCCTCAAAAAAGAGCGGCCTACGACCGCATCGGCAGTCAATGGCGCGAAGGTCAGCCTTTTACGCCGCCGCCCGATTGGGATGTCGGTTTCGAATTTTCCGGCGGCGGCTTTACCGGCGGCGACACGTCGGGTTTCAGCGACTTTTTCGAATCGCTGTTCGGGCGAGGCGGGCCGTTCGGTGCAGGCAGGCAAGCCTATAGCCGGTCGTTTTCGGCACAAGGACAAGACCATCGCGCTAAAATCCTGATCGATCTCGAAGATGCCTATCATGGCGCTTCTCGCTTAATTAGTCTACAAATCCCTGAGCTCGATGAAGCCGGGCGCATGATCAATAAAACGCGCACATTGAACGTCAAAATTCCCAAAGGCGTGAAGACCGGGCAACAAATCCGATTGACCGGTCAAGGCGGGCCCGGCATCGGAAATGGTCGGCAAGGCGATTTGTATCTCGAAATTGCGTTCAGAAAGCATCGTCTTTTTCATGCCGAAGGGCTCGATATCTATTTGGAACTGCCGGTAACGCCTTGGGAGGTTGCCTTGGGCGCAACGGTTGCCGTGCCGACGCTGGGCGGCGCGGTCGAATTAAAAATACCGCCCGGTTCGCAAACCGGCCATAAGCTGCGGCTGAAAGGGCGAGGCTTACCCGGCAATCCGCCCGGCGATCAGTTTGCCGTTTTGAAAGTTGTCGTGCCTCCAGCCAAGTCTGATGCCGATAAAGCGATATACGAACAAATGGCAAAAGCGATGCCGCTGAATCCGAGAGTCGGGATGGGAGTCTAGTATGAGCAATGAAGTCATCATAAGCAGCGTAACCGTTCTGGATGATAATACCCGTTTTACGTTGCTTGAATTGTGCCGGCTCGGACAAACCAGCGCCGAGTGGGTTATCGAACTGGTCGAGGAGGGCGTTTTGGAGCCGGAAGGTTCTGAAATCGGCGACTGGCGTTTCGGGGCGGACGCGCTGAAAAGGCTTCAAGCCGTTCAACGGCTTCAGCGCGATCTTCGCATAAATCTCCCCGGTGCGGCATTGGTGCTGGAGTTGCTCGAAGAAGTCGAAATGTTGAGGCAACGCTACGAAAGCTAGGTTTGGAAGCTTTCAATCTACTCCCTTTTGATCGATACCCATTGTAGATCAAAATTCGGCACCGAGGTTCATAGCGTCCTGTCAAGCGAGTTACCGAACCCGCTACAAAACACATAGCTCCAGGAAGGTAATTATTTACACCCCTATTGTTTTCACGCTCCAGTGCGGGAATGAAGACCGAGACGCAATAGTGTCTCGTACCGCTGGCGCGGTACTCAGGCATTCCCACGCAGCGGTATATGTCAATGATTTTGAGACACCCATAATAAAAAATTAGTGTAGATTGTGAGTTTAGTTTTCCTGGTCGAGAGCCTCATTTGCCGTCCGTGAAGGGGGCGGGTTAATCCAAGCGGCTTCAGGTACGGCTTGGGCATGGGGTTGGCGGTTTTTGAAGCGTTCCGGATTGCGCTCGAATGCGGCATGCAGGACTTGCGTGCGCTGCGTAACTATCTCGACGGCTTGGCCGCTGTGAACGCTGGCCGGGGTTAACAGTGCAATGCCGGAGTGATAGTGGTCATGGTTGTACCAGTCGAAGAACGTTCCGCAAAAGCTTCTGGCATCTTCGATAGCGCCGAATTGAGCCGGAAAGCCCGGTCGGTATTTCAAGGTCTTGAACTGCGCCTCGGAATACGGGTTGTCGTTGGAGACATGGGGCCGTGAATGGGTTTTGGTCACGCCCAGGTCAGCCAGCAGTTGCTCGACGCCTTTGGAGGTCATACTGCTGCCGCGGTCGGCGTGAATAGTCAATTGGCCTTCACGGATAGTTTGCCGAGTACAGCTTTCGCCAATCAGTCGCTTAGCCAGCTCGGTGGATTCGCGGTGCGCTACCATCCAGCCGACCACGCAGCGGCTGAAAATGTCGATAATGACGTAGAGGTAGAAATACGTCCATTTGGCCGGGCCTTTGAGTTTGGTGATATCCCATGACCATACTTGGTTGGGCGCAGTGGCGAGTAACTCGGGCTTGGTGTAGTTGGGACGACGAAGCTGGTTGCGGCGCTCGCGCACTTCCTGGTGGCGCACCAGGATGCGATAGAGGGTGCTGATGGAGCACAGGTAAACGCCCTCGTCGAGCAGCGCCGCATAGACCTGATAAGGCGAGCAATCCATGAAACGCTCGCTGTGCAGATGCGCCAGGACGTGTAGCTCTTCGTCCGTACTCAGTGCCAGCGGCGGGCGCGGACGTTCGACCGGCCACGAAGAGCGATCTTGTTGTGCGCGATAAAACGAGGCACGGTTGAAGTTGAGCGCCTCGCAGGCGGCCTTAACGCCAACCTCACGGCTGAGTTCAAGCGTGGCCTTCATGATGCTCTCCCGGTGTGGGCTGGAATCTCGCACAAGCCCAGCAGTTGCGAAAGTTTTTTTTGGACATCGATGATAGCCTCCGCCTGTGTTAGGCATGCCTGCAAACGCTGAATTTCGGCTTGCAGACGAGCATTTTCAGCGGCTAACGGATTCTTGTCCGAAGGTTTGCGGCCACGCGGCTTGGATAGACCGGCGCGGATGGCCTGCTCACGTTCGCTGCGCCATTTGCTGAGATGTGAGGAATATAATCCCTCTGTGCGCAGCAACTTGCCGATGCAGCCCGGTTCGCTACACGCATCAGCCTGGGTCAAGATGCGCTCTTTGTATTCGGCGGTAAACGTCCGGCGGGCGGCCTTTTCAAGCACTTCGCTGGTGATGCGGGAAGGTTCCGCGGCGAACGCGGAGGACACTTCAGCCGCCCTACGGGCGTCTTGCGTGTCCTCCGCGTTCGCCGCGGCATGAGGAATAGCTTGTACGGTTGTGTCAGTCATGAGATTTTCTCCGAAAATGTTCCCTAATTAATGCATGGGGCGGTGTCTCAGGTATATTGACACAGAGGGCAGAGCGCTCATCGTTATACATAAATTGTAGGGTACGCTGCGCGTACCAAAGCCGTGCCCTGGCAGGCTCGGTTGGCACATGAACATTGCGGCGTTACCATGGTACGCACAGCGTACCCTACGCGGATCGCCAAGCGCTTGGCGATCCGCGAGTGTTAAGTGACAGTAAATGGTATTGAGGTCTCATTGGCTAAGATTGCAAAAGGGTAATTTTTGACTTATGTATAACGATGAGCGCAGAGCGTGGGAACGATAATTGCCGGGGGATTGAATAGTTACCTAGGGATATGCACAAAATAACTTATACAAGTAGTAGGCTTTGTGGCGGTTTGGTGACTCGCTTGACAGGGCGCCGTGAATACGTCCATGTAGGCTTGACGGCGGCTATCCCTGCCGCCGACACCTGTCAATCGAGCCACCAAACCCCCTTCCGACAGTTGTCTAAGTTATTTCATGCTCGTTCCCTAGGAAGTTATTTTTCACGAAATCCTTAGCCATTTTTTGCGTTTATATTTGCCTCGTTTCGTTGGCATGTTGTCTCGAAATCCGACTTAGTTTTTCAACATCAAAACAATTTACCCTATAATGATCGGCCTTATGTTCAATCGGCATCTGTCCAATCACTTAAAAAGGATACAAAGAAAAAAATGGCTGTTGAAGCAAATGAATTTAAAAACGCTCTGCAACTTTGGGCGAGCGGTGTGACGGTTATTACAACAAATACCGAACGCTACGGCACGCAAGGCATGACGGCAACTTCTTTTTGCAGCGTTTCGCTGGAGCCGCCGCAAATTTTGGTTTGCATCAATGAAAATGCGGATACCGGTGACGGTATTGAAGAAAGTCGGCATTTCGCGGTCAATATTCTCACTGCGGAACAAGAAGAGGTTTCCAATCAATTTGCCGGCGGCGCCAGTCAAGAAGAGCGTTTTGCGAATGTATCGTGGGAAAATGGCATTTGCGGTATGCCGATTTTAAACGATTGCCTCGCAAGTCTGGAATGCAAGGTTGTCGAAAAAGTCAAAGCGGGCACTCATTGGATTATGATTGGCGAAGTACAGGATGTCGTGTGCCGATCAGGTTCGCCGTTGCTTTATTTCCGGTCGGCTTATCGCGGTTTGTCGGAATAAGGTTAAGGCATTGAGCGCGCTACGTTATGCGGTTGGCGCGATGTAACGATTTCGGTTTTACCTAACTGATTGCTTGGAATACAATTCGTGTGCAGTGTGCAAAGCCGGTTCGATCATTCATAGCGAATTGATGTTCCGGTTATACTTCGCGCGGCCATGGTTACGGATTTTATGGCAATGCTATTTTGTTCGGTAGCAAGGCGCGAAAACAGGCGCATAGCAAGCTTGTAACTGTTTTCGTAACGCAGCTATCGGACAAAAGAGCGAGTCAGAAAGCCGAAAATGTGGCCGCGCGAAGTATAGTCGACTTATGTCGTTTAATAAGTTTAATAATAATTAGGAGGATAGTATGTTTAAAATTCGTTCGCTGGTGACAGCTCTGGTTTTAGCCGGTTCGGTATCGGGTGCTTATGCTTGGGAGGCATTACCTACGAAGGCGCCGGAGCCAGCCGATAATCCAACGACTGCTGAAAAAGTGGCATTAGGTCAAATGCTTTATCATGACCCTCGCTTGTCTTCAACGGGTACTGTGTCTTGTGCTTCTTGTCACAACACCATGCTCGGCGGCGATGACAATCGCCCGAATTCGATGGGCGTAAACGCCCAGACCGGCGGCAGAAGCGCGCCGACCGTTTGGAATGCGGCCTTCAACAAGGTTCAATTTTGGGACGGCCGTGCGGCCAGTCTCGAGGAGCAGGCGGCAGGACCCGTGGCCAATCCTATCGAAATGGGCATGAAAAACTGGGACGATGTGGTTGCCCGTTTAAAAGCCATCGAGGGTTATCAGGAGACGTTTACTAAGGTGTTCGGTGAAAATTCGATCAGCCAAGAAAACGTAACCAAAGCGATAGCGGCTTATGAAAGAACATTGATCACGCCTAACAGCCCTTATGATAAATATGTCAATGGCGACAAATCGGCCCTCACCGAGCAACAAGTTCGCGGCATGAATAAAATGGCCGAATTGGGTTGTACCGCTTGTCATAGCGGCCCGGCATTCAACGGTGCAGGCACCTATCAAAAATTTCCTGTCAACAGCAACGGTTATTTTGAAGCGCAATATAAATTCAAAAGAGACAAAGGCCGCGCCGAAGTTACCAATAAACCAGAAGACGAACATATGTGGAAAGTACCGACTTTGCGCAATGTAGCGTTAACCGCGCCTTATTTCCATAACGGTTCGGTCGATACTTTGGATAAAGCCGTTAAATTGATGGGCAAATTGCAGTTGGACAAAGATTTACCGGACGAGGATATTGAAGATATCGTTGCGTTCTTGAATGGGCTGACGGGTCAATTTCCTAAACAAAGCATGCCGACTTTACCGGGTACTCCGGGGCGTGTTGCAAAATAAGCTTTTATTTAACTCGAACGTCTAGCTTGTTGCGCTAGACGTTCGCTAATTTTGATAGATCTCTAGTTGATCGATACGCTTATCGATCACCATCAACATTTCCTGATATTTCGGACTGTAAACCGATCCGTATTGTTTTTTGAATGCGGAACGGTCAAGGTTTTCCGGAAAATCCCTGACATCCGGCATGAACGCCGTATAGTCTTTAATTTCAGTCATCGCCTGCTGCAGACGGCGCGCATTTTCCGGGCTCGATACGGCCAATTGGCCGAAACGCATGCCGGCCCGGTTGCCGGCCAAATCGACAAAACTAAATCCGCTGCCGCTTCTTGCGTCGCTCAATTCTTTCTCCATTCCTATTATATTTGCCAAATGACCGCCGCCGGTCGCCGTTAGCGTTGCCGATGCGATGAAATGTTTTGCTAGATCGATTCTTCGATATAAAAATACCGGATATTCAGTGTGCGGCTTGGCAATGATGTTTCTAGGCAGATAGGGCATTGTTTCATGTTTGTTGACATAGCTATTGATCGTAAAAATCACGATCCGGTTTTCTTTGACAGCCGTCTTGAGACTAGATCGTTGGTAGGCGAGTTTAAACAGCGGTTGAATTAGATCCGCGAGCGATAAAAGCCAGTCAGGGTCGTGAGTATTGATCACTTCGGTCAGTTTTTGTTGATAAAAGATCATCGACTGACGGTCTTTGGCGCGATGCAATAAATCGGCTGTGTGTTCTGCGAAAGCGGGGTCGGTGAAATAAGTGAGTCTTAGGCCTTCTTTGTCGAAATGAAAGTCCAAAATTTGCTCGGTTACCAATATATAGTGTTGTTTCAGGTGGGCATATTTGATCGTTTTCTTAATTAGCCATCCGGCAAGCTCGTCGGCGACATCGACGCGTCCGATCTTTAATGAGTGAATGTGTGTCGAGCCGTTCGTCTTAGCTAAGTTGAACTGCAGATTAAGATAATTGCCGAAAAGATTCTTCGGTAAGTGCAGCGATATTTTAAAGCCGATCGATGTATCATCAAGTGTCAGTATTGAATTGCTGTTTAGATAGTTATCGAGAATGTAGTTCAGCGCTATGTTCAAATCCCGTTCGTTCAGCTCGATGGTTCTGATGTTGTCGCTAACCGGGCTGCCTTCGAAAATTTGTTTAGCCCGTTCGATATCCTCGTCATTCATTTGCCAATCGGCTTGAACCGAAGGTTCGGGTGCTACGGCATACAGCATGACTAAGGCCAAAAGTACCGGCGGTGCGGTGAATAAGGCGAATAAAAAACGGGTAAGCAGTAACATTAAAAGTTAGCAACGAGCATGAAACAACTTCGACAACCGTTGGAAGGGGGCTTGGTGGCTCGATTGACAGGTGTCGGCGGCAGGGCAGATTTTTGCTCCTGCAAAATCTGCATTCATGCCATCCCTGGCAATCTGATAGTCGCCGTCAAGCCTACAGGGACGTATTCACGGCGTCCTGTCAAGCGAGTCACCGAACCGCCACAAAGCTTAATACTTGTAATTGTTATTTTGTGCATGTTCCTTAGAAACAGGATAGTTTGAATCCGGCTGCCTTTAAATAATCGGCCTCTTTGTTTAAATCGGCACGGGTCAGCGGCGACTGGTCGAGCCAACCTTCAGGGAAGGTTAATTTCAGTTTGGATTTAACGATTGTTATTGAAAATTCGGGTAATTCAATGTCATTACGGTTGCGGTGGAGCAATATCGCAAGTCTCAGCAATATTGTCATGAACGGCGCATATTGTTGCCATGGTTCAGACAGTCCTTCGAAGCGTTTCATTGAAAATTTTCTGCGATGCGATTTAATTAAAACCGACACTATAGCTTGATCCTGTTTGGAAAAGCCGGCCAGATCGGCATTTGCGATGATATAGGCGCCATGTTTATGGTATTGGCTGTGAGCGATGTCGCGGCCCATTTCATGTAGGTCGGCAGCCCAATCTAAAAAGTTGATACCGTTTTCTTTGTTATCGTCATCCGAAAAAAGTTCGATTTGTTTCAGCATCGTATGTAATGTTTTTTTGATGCGGTCGGCATGAGCTTGATCGGTGTGATAGCGATCGCTTAGCATTTGCACGGTCTCGGAACGGATGTCCCGGTTATAGATGCGCCCCAATAAATCATAGACCAGACCTTCGCGTAATGCGCCGTCGGATACCGTCATTTGTTCGATGCCCAAGGCTTTGAAGGTGGCTGCGACGATCACGGCGCCGCCAGGGAATACCGGCAAGCGCTCCGGGTCGAGTTCCGGTAAATTCAAGTCATTGATATGCTTAACCGACTTGATGCGCTCCATGAGTTTGTCGAGGCCTTCTAAGGTAATGCCGTTATTGCTCCAACCGGTCGCTTCCAGAACTTTTTGAATGGCTCTTAAGCTACCCGAAGCGCCGATCGCTTCATCCCAGTTCTTATGGTTGTAATTTTTTTGGTGCGGATCGAGTTTTTGCTGGGCAAACAGCAGTGCGTCATCGACCGCTTGTGCGGACAGTTTTCCGTCCGGGAAAAACAAGTTGCTGACCGACACGCAGCCCATATTCAAGCTTTCCTTGATGCGCGGTTTATCGTCGGTGCCGATGATATATTCGGTGCTGCCTCCGCCGATGTCCATTACGAATCGTTTGGTGGCGCTGCTGCTTAAGCTGTAGGCGACACCTTGATAAATCAAGCGCGCTTCTTCGACGCCGGAAATGACATGAATCGGGTGGCCTAAAGCGCGCTCGGCCTTGAGAATGAATTGTCTTGAATTCGTCGCGTTGCGTAAGGTGCTGGTGCCGACGCAACGAACGCTTTCGGAGGGAAGATTGCCAATGCGTTGACCGAATCGCTCAAGGCATTCGAGCGCTCTTTTTTGTGTGATCAAATCCAAATGATTTTTTTTATCGAGGCCGGACGCCAATCGGACCATTTCTTTGATTCGGTCGATAATATGCATTTTGCCGTCTTTTAGGCTGCATACGATCATATGGAAACTGTTGGAACCGAGGTCCACGGCGGCTACGATTTCGGGTATTTTTTGAGGCACTGTCTTTCCAGTTTAGTCGGCGAAAAGGTTGGGTTTCTGATAGAATTGCATGGTTTTTTCTGCCAAATCGAAATATCGACGCCGAACGCGCGTATCGTCATATACTCCGTGCGGTCATGTTTTCGGCTTTTATGGTAATGCTATTTTGTTCGGTAGCAAGGCGCGAAAACAGGCGTTAAGCTAAGCTATGTAACTGTTTTCGCAAAGCTTCCGCTCCTGCTCACGCCCCTTACCTACATCCATGTAGGTAACGCAGCTACCGGACAAAAGAGCGCGTTAGCTTACCGAAAATGTGGCCGCGCGAAGTATATACGGTGGGCAGGCGCCTAATTTAACTTATTTGCTGGTTTGCGTTAAGTCTTACTTTTCCGATGAATGCCCTATCCATTCGTAATCTCACTAAAATTTATAATAACGGTTTTCAGGCGTTGCAAGGCATCGATCTGGATGTACAAGCCGGCGACTTTTTTGCGCTGCTTGGGCCGAACGGCGCCGGTAAATCTACCACAATCGGTATTATCAGTTCTCTGGTCACCGCAACTAGCGGTGATGTGACGATATTCGATTATGATTTAAGAAAACAACGCGATCTCGCGAAAAGCTGTATCGGCATCGTGCCGCAAGAGATCAACTTCAATCAATTCGAAACGCCGCAGCAAATTGTACTAAATCAGGCTGGTTATTACGGCATGCCGAAGAAAGAAGCGATCCGTCGCACCGAAACTTGTCTGAAACAAATGGATTTATGGGATAAACGCAACGATGTTTCTAGGCGTCTGTCAGGGGGCATGAAGCGACGATTAATGATTGCCAGAGCGATGGTGCATTCGCCAAAGTTGTTGGTCTTGGACGAGCCGACCGCCGGTGTCGATATCGAAATCAGGCGCTCTATGTGGGAAATGATGCAGGAAGTCAACCGGCAGGGCACGACGATAATTTTGACGACGCACTATCTCGAAGAGGCCGAAAGCCTGTGCCGCAACATTGCAATTATCAATCATGGTCGTATTGTCGAGAATTCCGACATGGCAGGTTTATTGGCCCGTTTGCATGTCAATCATTTCGTTTTGGATCTGGCCGCTCCACTGGTATCGGTGCCGGTGATACCAGGATATCACATCGAACGCCTATCCGATTTTTCGTTGGATGTCGGGGTGCCGAAAGAAGAGGGTTTGAATAAATTATTTGCATTGCTGTCCGAACAAAACATTCAGGTCGCCAGTCTCAAAAATAAATCGAATCGGCTTGAACAATTGTTTATGGATCTGATCGATTCGACTAAGCAGCAAGGAGCTACTTAATGAATAGCGCTATTGCATTCAAAACCATCGTGGTGAAAGAAGTGCGCCGATTTACGCGAATTTGGCCGCAAACACTCTTGCCGCCGGCCGTGACGACTGCGTTGTATTTTTTGATCTTCGGTAAATTGATCGGCGATCGTATCGGCCCGATCGATGGGGCCAGTTATATGGAATACATCGTACCCGGCATTATTTTAATGTCGGTGATTAGTCATTCCTACGCGAATGTCGTGTCGTCGTTTTATTCGACTAAATTTCAGCGCCATATCGAGGAGTTGTTAGTGGCGCCGGTTCCGAATTGGGTGATTTTGGCCGGTTACGTTTGCGGCGGTATCGTTAGAGGCATCATGGTTGGTTTGGTGGTCGCTGCAATTTCATTGTTGTTTACTCAAATCGATGTCGCGCACCCTTGGATTACTGTTGCCGTATTCGTGTTGACCGCAACTTTGTTTGCGTTGGCCGGCTTTATCAATGCGGTATTTGCCGAGAGCTTCGACGATATTGCGATCATTCCCAGTTTTGTGTTGACGCCGCTAAGTTATCTCGGCGGCGTGTTTTATTCGGTATCGATGCTGCCCGGCATCTGGCAGAAAATTTCGTTGGGTAATCCGATACTCTATATGATCAATGCATTTCGTTACGGCCTGATCAACGTGACCGATGTCGATATTCAAATAGCGTTTGCGATAACCGGCGGTTTTATCGTTTTTCTCACGCTATTCAGTCTGTATTTGTTGCATAAAGGTGTCGGTATAAAAAATTAGGCTGTGTTCGCGTAAAGTTGAAATTAATACTAAACGGATAACAAGTCCTGATTAGCAAGTTTCTTCAGCTAGAGCCCAAAAACCAGGAGACCTTAGCAGGACGGGGTTTTCAACCCCGTCCCGCAGAAGTGGCTTCGGCAGGCTCAAGCATCTTGCTAATCAGGTAATAAGTTATTAAATTGACTCCCTTATTCTTCATGATCTTCATGGTGAAATGCTGTTTCTAGGATAAAAAGCTCTTGTGCATCCGCCTTATTCAATTCTTCGACTATTTATGACTTTAATCGACCAACTTCAATCGCAATTGCAAACTTTGCCTGCGGAACTTGTTGAAAACGTGCAGGTAAAATTGCAGCAATGGGGCGAGAAAACCGCATCATTCACGACTGGCCCGGATTATCCCGAACCCTTATTGGCTTCGTGGGTTAAGGTTTGGACATCGAGCCTTTTCGTGGCCGATAGTTGCATTCGCCGCCCCGAAATGTTGTTTGATTTGATCGAATCAGACGAGTTGTTTAAGGCTTATGCCGAGACGCAGTATGCCGAAAAACTATCGAAATTGACGGATGAGAGCGAAGCCGAATTGATGGTGTCGCTGCGACGCTTGCGTAATAGGGAAATGGTCCGTATTGCCTGGCGCGATCTGGCTGGTTGGGCGACACTCGAAGAAACCTTGCATGAGTTGACATGGCTAGCCGAAGCTTGCATTCGTTTTGTCTTGGATTTTTTATACCGGCAAGCCTGCGATAAATTCGGCACGCCAATGCTTGCAAACGGCCAAGCCCAGCAAATAGTGGTGCTGGGCATGGGTAAGCTTGGCGCCTATGAGTTGAATTATTCTTCCGATATCGATTTGATTTTCGCATTCGCCGAGGACGGGGTTTTAAACGATAGAAAACAAACCACGTATGGCGAATTTTTCAGCAAAATTTGCCGTAAGCTGGTCAAAATGTTAGATGAAACCACTGCCGACGGTTTTGTGTTCAGAACCGATATCAGGCTTCGGCCGTTTGGCGATAGCGGTCCTGTGATCATGACCTTCGACGGCATGGAAAATTATTATCTGACCCAGGCGCGCGAATGGGAACGCTATGCGATGATCAAAGCCCGTCAGGTTGCAGGGGATGAATACACCGGTCCGCAATTGATGAAGATGCTGCATGCATTTGTGTATCGCCGTTATCTCGATTACGGCGCGTTCGAGGAACTGCGTTCGTTAAAGTATAAAATCACGCAAGAGTTGCAGCGCAAGGACAGGCTCGACAATATTAAACTCGGTCCCGGCGGCATTCGCGAAATCGAATTTATCGGACAAGCTTTTCAATTAATCCGCGGCGGCCAGGAAAAGTCTTTGCAAAATCGACGTATCGTCGAAGTTTTACAGAGGCTAGGCGAGATGGAGTTATTGGCGCCGGAGGATGCCGAGCAATTGATCGGTCATTACCGGTTTCTGCGCGAAGCAGAAAATCACATTCAGCAATATCAAGATCGGCAAACTCATGATTTGCCGCAAGATCCCCAGGCTCAACTCATCCTGGCGTATTCGATGGACTTTTCGGACTGGCCGAGTTTCAAGGCGAAGTTGGATGATATTCGCGGGCAAGTTCATGACGAATTCGATCTGGTGTTTTCGCTGTCCAAACAAGATAAAAAAAATCTTGAGGCCGAATCGATTTGGGCGGCACATACGGATGACGAAGAGCTTTGTTCGCAATTGGTGGATTTAGGATTTAATAGCGCCGAAGAAATGTTGCTTCAAATACGTGAATTCAAAAAATCCCCGGCCGTCAAGCGGCTCACCGCCAAAGGAGCAGCCGTGTTGGATCGCTTGATGCCGCAACTGCTGGAGTCGGTGCGGCAAGTCGAAAATCTGGATGAAACCTTGAAACGTATTTTACGTTTATTCGAAGCGGTAGCGGGACGAAATGTTTACTTATCGTTGCTCTATGAAAATCCCGAAGCGCTGACGCAATTGGTTAAATTGTCGGCGGCAAGCCCGTGGATTTGCGATTATTTGGCTCACTATCCGGTGTTATTCGACGAGTTGCTCGATACCCGTTCGTTGTACGAACCTCTGAAAAAGCAAGCCTTGCAAGCCGATCTTGCCGAGATGCTGACCGATATCAACATTCAAGATACCGAGCAATTGATGATGGTGCTGCGTAAGTTTAAGCATATCAATCTGCTTAGGGTGGCCGCCGCCGATATCATGGGCATTATCCCTATCATGGTGGTCAGCGATTATTTGACCTATATCGCCGAAACAATTGTCGAGCACACCGTCTCGCTATGTTGGCGGATCATGACCGACAAGCACGGCGTTCCGCCGAATACCGATAATGTTTCGATCGGTTTCGGAGTGCTGGGTTTCGGTAAATTGGGGGGCATCGAGCTCGGCTACGGGTCCGACCTCGATCTGGTGTTTTTGTATGACAGCAAGGATACGCATGCGCTGACCGACGGTGCTAAACCGATCAGTTGTTCGCATTTTTACGGGAGGCTCGGGCAAAAAGTCATGCAGATGCTCAATACGCGTCTGTTGTCCGGCATTTTGTATGAAGTCGATATGCGTTTACGGCCAAGCGGCAATGCCGGCTTGCTGGTCAATCATGTCGATGTTTACGAGGACTATCTCCGCGATAATGCTTGGACTTGGGAGCATCAAGCCTTGGTTAGAGGCCGCTTCATCGCCGGCGACCCGACGATAAAAACCGAGTTCGAGGCGATTCGCAAACGAATTCTGTGCATGCCCCGGGATCATTATGTCTTGAAAAAAGAAGTGCGCGACATGCGCGAAAAAATGCGTGAAAATCTCGATACGACCAAAGCCGGCGAGTTCGACTTAAAACAAAGCAAAGGTGGTATTGCGGATATTGAGTTTATAGTACAATTCTGCGTTTTAGATCAGGCGGCAGCCAACGAGTCCTTGGTAACCTATACCGATAATATCCGTTTGTTGGACGGGTTGGCGAAAATCGGGACTTTATCGGAGCCGGTGACCGAGCAGCTCAAACAGGCTTATTGCTGCTATCGCGACTACGGTCACAAACAAGCGCTACAAGGCGATAAAGCCGTGGTTTCGGAAGAAAGTTTTGCGCAATCGAGAGCTCAAGTGGAACGTATATGGCAACAGGTGATGGATTAATGACAAGCATTTTTCAAGTTGAAGTGGAGACACGATAATGACGATGGACGATAGAGACGGGCTGATTTGGCTGGACGGCAAATGGGTGGAATGGCGGGAGGCCAAAGTCCATGTGTTGACGCATACGCTGCATTACGGCGCCGGCGTTTTCGAGGGTTTACGCGCTTATAAGACCGAGCAAGGCACGGCGATTTTTAGATTGGCCGAACATACCGACCGGTTGTTTCGTTCCGCAAAAATTCTCAACATGACCATTCCTTACGCCAAGGAAGAGCTCAATCAAGCGCACTGCGAAGCTGTTTCCAAGAATAATTTGGAAACCGCCTATATCAGAAGCATGTGTTTTTACGGTTCGGAAGGCATGGGACTTCGAGCCGATAACTTGCAAGTGCATGTCATGATCGCGGCCTGGCAATGGGGAGCTTATCTCGGCGTCGAAAACATGGAGCGCGGCATTCGCGTCAGGACATCATCTTACACGCGTAATCATGTCAACAGTACGATGTGCAAAGCCAAGGCTAACGGTAATTATATCAACTCGATCTTGGCTCTCCAGGAAGCTTTGGCGACCGGTTATGACGAAGCTTTATTGCTCGATCATGAAGGTTTTGCGGCGGAAGGTAGCGGAGAAAATTTGTTTATCGTTCGTAACGGTAAAATTTATACTCCGGAAACGACGTCGGCACTCGAAGGCATTACCCGCGATACGGTAATCACGATTGCGAGAGAGCAGGGCTTGGAAGTGTCGGAAAAACGTATTACGCGCGATGAAATCTATGTCGCCGATGAAGCCTTCTTCACGGGTTCAGCCGCCGAAGTGACGCCGATTCGCGAATTGGACGGCCGGTCCATCGGTAACGGTACTAGAGGACCTATAACCGAAAAACTGCAAACGCTGTATTTCGACTACGTGCATGGCAGGCGCGCCGACCATCAGGAGTGGTTGAGTTACGTTTAGGATATGGCTGTATAACTTCCCTATTCGCTACCGTTCCTACGCTCTGCGAGGGAATGCATACCGATCTTGCCTCGGCAGCGAAGGTATGGGTTCCCATGGAGGACCGCTCGCCGTTATACCCAAATATCGGTAAACTTGCTAAACAGAGGTCGCCGTATACCTGGAAACGGTGCTGTTTGATAAATCTGCGGATATTGAACATCAGTGGCTTCGAAATCGCGACGAAGGCGTCGCTCCCACAAGGGGGTAGGGTGCTCTGTGGGAGCGATCCCCAGATCGCGATTTCGAAGTCGGGTACGTTAGGTAACAATAAATGGTACCGAAGTCACATTAGCTAAGGAACGAGCATGAAATAACTTAGACAACTGTCGGAAGGGGGGGTGGTGGCTCGATTGACAGGACGCCGTGAACCCTGCACCTAAATTATCCAAGATAGTTAATCATACGCTGAAAATCTTGGAAACGGAGCGTTAGCGAAGTGAAGATTTTTAGTCCCCGATAGCCGTAGCGCCGGGTGTTTTGCCGGAGTCTGCGCGAATAGCGCAGGCGGAGGCAAAATACAAGGCATCGCGACACGGCGTAAAGCCATTTGTGGGAGTGCTACGGAGCCGCATCGAGTATACGATGATGTGGCGTAGTGGCACGGACGCAGGGCGAATCGGGGCCGCCGAAGGCAATAATCGCCAAGTCATTTTTCGCTGCTGAAATCGGACGGACCCCATTTCAGCTTTCGCGAAAAATCTTGGCGCGCTTGGCCAATGGACTATGGAATTTAGGTGCTGGGTGAATACGTCCATGTAGGCTCCATGCCGGCAAAGCCTTTGCCGAACACCCCTGCACCTCCTTAGGCACTGCCGAAATTTGAAGTGCGAAAGGTATATAACGACGAGGCAACTATTCAGTCCCCCCGGCAATTATCGTTCCCAGGCTCTGCGTGGGAACGCCTGAGTACCGCTCCAGCGGTACGAGACGCTAGAGCGTCTCGGTCTTCGTTCCCACGCCGGAGCGTGGGAACGATAGGAAGGGTAATTTTTGACTTATGTATAACGATGAGCGAAGGACCGTGGGAACCAGAAAAGTCAGATAAGTCTATTTTGCGGCCATTTAATCTTGTTATCTTGATCTATTCATATCCTTATGAAACCAGAAAACCGTTTTACGGATTCACCGTCAACTTCATTTTGGCGGGATTGGCTTGTGCGCCGTCATGTCGAATTGCTGGTCATTCTTTTCGTGGTTGTGCAGCCGTTTGGCGAAAGCTTTTATTTGCCGGTTATTATTTTACTATTGCTTAGCCTGAACGGCTTTTATCGGGAAGGTATTCGGAGCCTACCGGATTTATCGCTGTATATGAGTGTCGCCTTATTGCTTACGGTACCGTTACTGATTGCTAGCGTTAGCGCCTATAAAATTGATAAAACGCTCATTACTGTATTGTATTTTATGTTGTATACAGTAGCCGGGGTCTATGTGATTCGCCGGTTTGCGCAAGACTTCAGCTCCGATTTTTTGTTTTACGGGATTGCCGCGATCTTGATGTTTTGGACATTCGATGCGTTGATACAATATTTCGTTGGTCATAATCTTTTTGGGTGGCCCTATAACGGCTATCGTTTAACCGGGATTTTTCATCCTAAGATAAGAATCGGCATTGTCTTTGCTCATTTGTCGCCGTTTTTGATTGAAGCGGGCCGTCGCTTGTCATTGCGTTCAGGGCAAAATTGGCATTGGCTATTATTAGCGCCTTATTTTGCGGTCGTCTTATTATCGGGTAGCCGTTCCGCTTGGTTGACATTGTTGGTCGTGTGGTTCGTATATGCCGTGATTCTCTTACGGCGTCGCGATATTAAAACCATTGGGCAAATTTTGCTGATATTGGCCGTATCAATCGGCACAAGTATGTTGGTTTCAGATAAGCTAAAAAACCGGCTTGAACAAACCTTGAGCGGCTTATCGACCGATCCGGAAGCCATTAATACGGCGACTTCATTGAGAATCGAGGCATGGCAGGGCGCCTGGCAATTGTTTCTCGACTACCCGGTTACCGGTGTCGGAGTTAAAGCATTGGGCGATTTGGGTTTTCAAAGAGGCTATACGTCTATTCCTTTCGGGCATGCTCATTTTTACGGGCTGGATGTGTTGATGGTGACCGGTATTATCGGTTTGATTGCTTATCTAGTCGCTTTTGGCTTGGTTTTTTGGAAAGCTGCGGTTTCGGTTTGGTATGAAACCAAGGCTTTTCCGTTTTGGTTGGCGGCTGGGGCGATGATGTTACCTTTCAATATGCATTGGGAATTCTATGGTGTTCGGTCCATTGCCTGGTTATGGATGCTGCTTTTTATCGCATTTGCAGTGGAATACCGTTACCAAAACAAAACATCGACCAAAACGAAAACGATAGGTCATTAAAGTATACATAAGTTAAAAATCACCCTTTTGCAATCTTAACCAATGAGACCTCGATACCATTTATTGTCACTTAACATCAGCGGATCACCTAACGCTAGACGAACCGCGTAGGGTACGCTGTGCGTACCATGGTAATCCCGCGATATTCATGTGCCAATTGAACCGCCAGGGCACGGCTTTGGTACGCGCAGCGTACCCTACAATTTATGTTTAACGATGAGAGCTGGAGCTTGGGTAACAGCATATATTTTTTGTTATACCTTTCGCACTTCAAATTTCGGCAGTGCCCGAGGAGGCGCCGGGGTGTCCGACAAAGGCTTTGCCAGCATGGAGCTGTCATAGAGCCTACATGGACGTATTCACCCAGCACCTAAATTCCATAGTCCATTGGCTATGATTAACTATCTTGGATAATTTAGGTGCAGGGTTCACGGCGTCCTTTGACGGACACCCCGGTGCTGAATTTTGATCTACGATGGGTATATATAAGGGTACAGGGCAATGCAGTAGCAATTGCCGAGGCGAGATCGCCAGGCATATCTCGTACCTTTAAATAGTGAGACGCTTTTCGATCAAGAAAGAGTGGATTGAGGACCTTTATTGCGATATTGATGAACCGCGGATGAAATAGCGGCAATTAGACTGGGATCGATGTCCCCTTGAGAAGGTGCGGGAGCGGGTTTGGTATTGTCTGCATTAATTGTCGGTCCATCGATAAAGCGCGCGATTAGTGTCGACATCGAATTGACGGCAAAAATCAACATCACAAGGAACAGAAATACAATTCCCATGCCTATCGCCATTAACTCACCGCCCCTAATTAATATTTCAGTCATAGTTTGTGATTTATCTATAAAGTTACTATCGCAAAATTGTATCATAAGGCCAAGCGACACGGCGCGGACAAAGTTTTAGCGTTAAACCTAAAAAGAGCAGTTGGCATGTGTTGTAGACCGTTCGTGCTGAGTAAAGTCGAAGCATGAAGGGTCTACAACACGTTCACCGGCCTGGTGAAGCCTCAAACTACCGTTCACCCTTCGACAGGGCTCTCCTGAGCGTAGCCGAAGGGGCTCAGGGCGAACGGGAGTTTGAGGCTCTCAACTGCTCTTTTTACTGTGAAAGTTCGTAGATTTGGACACTTTATCTAATTTTTCGATATACAAAACTCTGTTCTGGCAATACCGGTTCCAGAGAGGGTGCGGTTGCTCGATCGACAGGCGTCGGCGGCAGGGAGCCGCCGTCGAGCCTACATGGACGTATTCACGGCGTCCTGTCGGGCGAGTGACCGCACCCTCCGCCACCAGAGAACTTTCATTTGCCGGGGCGATGGCTAGGCCTTCATGAACGTTAGGTTAAATTATTCGGAGAGCACTATGACGGCGACGATAAAAATCATCCAGGATAATATTACCCAGCTGAAAGTCGACGCGATCGTCAACGCGGCTAATGTTTCGTTATTGGGCGGAGGCGGCGTCGACGGCGCGATTCATAGTGCCGCGGGTCCGGAGTTACTCGAAGCCTGTAAAAAACTGAATGGCTGTCGAGTCGGTCAGGCAAAAATAACGCCCGGCTTTCGTTTGCCGGCCCGTTTCGTGATTCATACCGTCGGGCCGATATGGTCGGGAGGCGACAACGATGAGTCGAAGCTGTTGGCTTCTTGCTATCGCTCTTGTTTGGATATCGCAGCCGTACACGGATTCAAGTCGATGGCCTTTCCTGCGATTTCGTGCGGCGTATACGGCTATCCAGCGGATCAGGCTGCAGCAATCGCGATTAATTCGATAGCCGATAATTTGCAAAATTGTGTCGACTTGGAAACGGTATACTTGGTCTGTTTTGCCGAACCGGTACTTAAGGCTTATCATGAGCAATTTAACTGCATTAAAGGTGTGCTATGACGGAGCCTAAACAAGATCGAAAATTACGAGAAAAACTGACGCCGGAACAGTACAACATCTGTTGGAATAAAGGGACCGAGCCGCCGTTCACCGGAAAATATACCGATTGTAAGGAGGAGGGGATTTATCATTGCGTTTGCTGCGGAAATCCGCTTTTCGATTCCGATACTAAATACAATTCAGGTTCGGGTTGGCCCAGTTTTTGGGATGTCTTTTCCGCCGACAGCTTAATTCAATCGGAGGATAGCAGTCATGGCATGCGCCGTGTCGAAGTGACGTGTAAATCATGTCATGCGCATTTAGGGCATGTTTTCGAGGACGGTCCCGAACCGACCGGCCTTCGTTATTGCATCAATTCGGCTGCATTGGAGTTGAAAAAGAAATGATCGATTCACATCTACAGGTTCAACAGTTACTGGATTTTATCGATACGAGCCCGAGTCCGTGGCATGCCGTCAGCACGGTTGAACAAGCCTTGCTGCCTTACGGGTTCGTCAAGCTGGACGAGACTCCTAAATGGTCCCTGGAGTCCGGCGGGCGCTACTATGTCGTTCGCGACGATTCATCGGTCGTCGTGTTTGTACAAGGGCATCAATCGCTCGATGAAACCGGTTTCAAGATTATCGGTGCGCATACCGATTCTCCAGGGCTTCGAGTCAAGCCGAATGCCGCGAATTTATTGGATGGCTATATCAGAGTTGGCGTCGAAGTGTATGGCGGACCGATTCTGGCTACGTTTACCGATCGGGATTTAAGTTTGGCGGGCCGAATTAGTTATAAGTCCGGCGATGGCATACATACTGAATTGATCGATTTCAAGCGGCCGTTGCTGCGCTTGCCTAATTTGGCGATTCATATGAATCGAGGCGTCAATGAAGACGGCTTGAAATTAAACAAGCAACTCGAACTACCGTTAATACTCTCGTTGTTCGCCGAACAGCAGTTGCCGCCGACCTATTTTTCGGAATTACTCGAACAAGTCTCCGATATCAGGGCGGAGCAATTGCTGGCTTTTGAATTAAACGTCTACGATACGCAGAAAGGTGCGTTTTGGGGAGCGGACGATGAATTCTATGCGGACAGCCAGCTGGATAATTTAGCCTCTTGTCATGCCGCGTTAACGGCTTTGTTGGACGAAACGGTGCTGACATCGGGTAAAACTTTGGTATGCGCGTTTTTCGATCATGAAGAAATCGGCAGCACGACTTGCAAAGGCGCCGATGGTAGTTTTCTACCGGATATGTTGGGCCGGATTGCAACGATTTCCGGATTGCAAGGCGAAGATTATCAACGCGCATTGACGCAAAGTTTCATGATCAGCGCGGATATGGCGCATGCCTATCAACCCAATTTTCCGATGTTCTACGAACCCGATCATAAGGTATTGGTCAACAAGGGGCCGGTTATTAAAGTCAATGCCAATCGACGCTACGCCTCGGATAGCCTTTCCGAGGCGATGTTCGCGGGCTGGTGCGAGCGAGCCGGCGTACCGTATCAAAAATATTCTCATCGAAGTGATTTGCCCTGTGGTAGTACCATCGGCCCGATGACGTCAGCCAAGTTGGGTCTCCGTACGGTCGATGTCGGTAATCCGATGTGGGCGATGCACAGTATTCGCGAAAGCGCCGGTGTTTTGGATCACGGTTACATGATCGATGCGTTCAAATGTTTTTTTCAATATTGATTCGGTTATGATCGAAGTTGTCGATTGAGATTTGCTCTGAGGATGTGCTGGAAATGTCATGACATCAGCGCTGCCAAACAATATAGGCCATTATGATGCGCTCGATACGTAGTTTGTCGCTTGAGCATAAAATTTCGATGGCGACATTTTTCGCCGCTCTTTGTCTCGGCTTATGCATTTCTCTGTTGTGGGCATTTTTTGAACTGGTCGCAATAAAACAGACGTCTTCCACTGCACTGGTTTCAGCAGCCGAGACGATTAGCGAGCGTAGTGCAATGGCCTTATCAATGAGTCGGCATGGGTCTATCGAGCATGAATTGAAAACGGCTAGTCGACTGAACGCCATCAACTTGGCGTGTGTTTATGATAATCAGGGAAGTGTTTTTTCGAGTTTAAACGGTTCGAACCAATGCCCGGATTTACATAGGATAGAAGAATATCATTGGTTTCAAACGATTGCCCGTATTCCGATCAAAGCCAATAAGGAGACTGTTGGCTTGGTATATCTCGCGGGTGATGTATCGGGCTTGTTTTGGGAGCGGATTCATTTATTCCGTTGGTTCTCGATCACAGTGTTGGCAAGTATCTTGTTGACGTTACTATTGAAAATCCAACTGTCTCGATTCATCGTCGCACCGATCAATCATTTGCTCGATACCGTAAAGAAAATCGATGTCGGAAGGAATTATTCGTTGCGGGCAACAAAGTTTGCGGACGACGAGTTAGGGGTGTTAGCCGATACTTTCAATGCGATGATCGAGACCGTACAAACGCAGAATAAAGCGCTGATAGAAGCGAAGAATCGCTATTTACTGCTTTATGACGATAACCCGACGATTATTTTTAATGTCGAACCGGACGGACGCATTATTTCCGTCAATAAATTTGGAGCGAGACAATTAATTCATAGCGACCGGCGCTTGCAAGGCGAGTTGATTTTTAATTTCATTCATTTCGATGATCGCGAATTGATGGAGGAGATGTTTGGACTTTGTGTGAAGGACCCGCTCCGGGTCAATAAAATCGAAGTTCGTATGATTTGTCAGGACAATAGTATTATTTGGGTCAGAGGTGCGGCGAGGGTAATTCAAGCTCAAAATAAAATGAATATTTTATTGGTGTGCGAGGATATAACCGAGGCGCGTAAATTGTCCGAGCAGATTACCTATCAAGCGCAACACGATAGCTTGACCGGTCTGCTTAATCGAACCGAATTCGATAAACAAATACAACAAGCCTTGCGTTCCGCACGTAATTCGAGAACTGAATATGCCTTATGCTATCTCGATTTAGATCAATTTAAGGTCGTAAACGATACATGCGGTCATGTGGCCGGAGACGAGTTATTGAGGCAATTGAGCGTATTGATCAAAAGTCAAATCCGCCAAGATGATTTATTGTCGCGCTTGGGCGGAGACGAGTTCGGTATTTTGATGAAAGGTTGTTTGTTGACGCAGGCCGCGATTACCTGTGAAAAAATCCGAAAGGCGATACAAGAGTTTCGTTTTGCTTGGGAAGATCGAACTTTTTCGATCGGCGTTAGTATTGGCATTGCCGGGATCAATAGTATTAGCGGCAATAGCACAGAATCGCTTAAGGATGCCGATGCGGCTTGTTATGCGGCTAAGGAAAAAGGCCGAAACCGGGTACATATTTTTCGGCCGAACGATCAAGAATTGGCTTCCCGGCAGGGAGAAATGCAGTGGGTCGAGAAAATTCAACGAGGCATCGCAAATCATCAATTCCGTTTGTACGGACAGCCGATCGTGCCTATCGGCCATAACAATGAAGGTTTACATTTTGAAACCTTGATTCGATACCAAGACGACGCCGGGCATATCGTACCGCCAGGTGCTTTTTTACCGGCCGCGGAACGTTATAATTTGGCGGCCGCCTTAGATAAGTGGGTGATTGCTTCGTTATTCGAATGGCTGGCGATGCGCCCCAGGTTTATCGATAAAATGTCGTTATGTTCGGTTAATCTGTCGGGGTTATCGTTATCCGACGAAACGATGCTGGAATATATTTCCAATCAATTTAAGCAATGGGAAGTGCCGACAGATAAAATTTGTTTCGAAATCACCGAAACTGCCGCGATTGCCAATTTATCGAACGCAACGCGTGCGATTCATGCGCTGAGAGATCGGGGCAGTTTGTTTTCGTTGGATGACTTCGGTAGCGGTCTGTCTTCATTCGCCTACCTGAAAAATTTACCGGTGGATTTTCTCAAGATTGACGGTTTATTCGTCAAGGACATTATTGACGATGAGGTCGATTTGGCGATGGTCAGGTCGATCAATGAGGTCGGTCATGTGATGGGTAAGAAAACCATTGCCGAGTTTGTCGAAAACGAGCGCATTTTAAAGCTGCTAAGTGAGCTGGGTGTCGATTATGCGCAAGGTTACGGAATCGGCAAGCCGGTGTTGTTACAAGATCTTCAGTTGATCGATTTGGCCGCTAAGGCTCAATAGAAAACGATCACTGGCTTTTCATTCCGTCAAACAAATGCCGTCATTCGATTCATTCGCCCTCAACAATTTAGCGCCTCGGGATGGCGAGGTTTTTTTGCTCAAGCAATATTACTCGTCAGATGATGCGAACAAACTGTTTGCTATATTGCTCGATAGGCTGTCTTGGCAGGAAGAGTCGATATTGATGTTTGGTAAGCCGGTTAACGTGCCGCGTTTGACATGCTGGTACGGCGATCCTGAAGCGGTTTATTCCTATTCCGGCGTCAAGCATGAACCATTGCCTTGGACGGCTGAACTGAATGCGATACGGCAACGAATCCAATCGGATTTTGCATTTACTTTCAATAGCGTACTGGCGAATCTATATCGAAGCGGACAGGACTCGATGGGTTACCATGCCGATAACGAAAAAGAACTGGGTATGAATCCTGCTATTGCTTCATTGAGTTTGGGGGATGAAAGATTGTTCAGACTGGTTCATAATAAATCTAAGGAGAAGTTGGACTTGGTGCTGGGTCATGGAGATTTATTGGTCATGGCCGGTTCGCTTCAGCATCATTGGCGCCATGCCATTCCAAAAATCGGGCAATTGAAATCGCCCCGGATCAATTTGACGTTTAGGAAAATCAGGGGTTTTTAAAATAAAATTCAACTCGCGAGGAGGCGCGCTGTCCGCTGTTTCCCAAGCTGGAGCTCCCATCATTATACATAAGTCAAAAATTACCCTTTTGCAATCTTAGCCAATGAGACCTCGATACCATTTTTTGTCGCCCAACGTGCCCGACTTCGAAATCGCGATCAGGGGATCGCTCCCAGTGCGCCCAGGAGGGCACAAAATCAGCAGGGTGTAAGTCCCTGTCGGCGTAAGCCATAACGTCGTAGCTGAAAGTAACTGCGTCACCGCGAGGTGGGGTGGAGAGCAACTGGAGGCAAAAGAGCAGTCCGCAGTAAAGCGAATCCGATTCGGCGGGGTAAGGCGGCGAGTCCCCTGGGAGTCGACGAAGCCTGAAAACCATCATTTACGTTGTTGTGGCAGATAAAACGATAAATGGGCCTACCTTGTGGTTGGGAGTGGAATGTTCAGAAGGTATTGTGAAGAAACTGGGGAGACCTGTTACGGAGGTGACCGTGGCAGGAGTCAGAACCCTTATATTACCGTAAGTCGAGGAAGCTCAAGGCAAGGCGAGGACAGTGTGGCACCGCTGGGAAACCAGGCGGAAACAGAGAAAACAAACACGAGCCTAAACCGAGAGGGGAAAAGATGGTAAAAGCCGGCTAGCAAAACCGGCCATAGGAAAGAAGGGTAGGAAGGTGGAAACGAGGTAGCGTTCGGTGTCACGGCCATTAAGCCAACCTCAGGTAAAAGGCTTAAAGAGGCTCAGCCGTTGAAGGGAGCCGAAGGTAACGAATCAAACCGAGTTTGCGGGCTGACGTGGTAACGCGGAGTAATGGGGTTCACCAATTAATAACACCATTGCTCACCAGCTTGTCCCGATGAGGAAACCACCGACTGGAGAGCCGTGTGCGGGAGAACCGCATGCACGGTTCGGAGGGAGGGGAGAGAAATCTTCCCTACCCCTATCAGAGCCTCCGGCCCCTTGTGGGAGCGACGCCTTCGTCGCGATTTCGAAGCCACTGATGTCCAATATCCGCAGATTTATCAAACAGCACCGCTTCCAAGTTCTGTTTAGCAAGTTTACCGATACTTGTGTATAACGGCGAGAGCTGGAGCTTGGGAAACAGCGTGAAATTCGGCGGGTATACAACACATGCCAACTGCTTTTTCTAGCTTGAAAGATTAAAAATCGTATTCCAATACATTTTTTGCGCGCCGGCAAATTTCCCGTCCGTAGTCGGTCCATTGGCCTTGACCCCAGTAACGATAACAACTGGTTTGCGAGGAAAGTAAGTGAAAGAGGGCGTTGCGATAACGCGCATCGGAACTTGGTATTTTCGTTTTAATGACTTTTTCATTGAACAACGAGCTGATTTCTTCCATCGGTCCCAGCACGTTTTCATAACCGTGGACCCAGGACAAGTCGTTGGTCCAACTGCCGCCATCCATATGAAATCGATGGTCTTCGCCTTTAATCTCTTCGATGACTTTAGCTAAGCGATCCGAGCCGTCTCCCGGCTTCATCCGCTGCCAAATAGCCCGTTGAAAAACCGGTTGAATCGCCGGCAAGTCATCTTCTTTTATGCCGATCGACCAAAGATGCTCCAGATATTCGCTGGCATTCATCATCGGCACATCGCTCCAAGAAGATTCTCTGGCAACTTCCATGAACTTGGCGGGAAACTCGTTCATCATGACGCCGCCGTTTTCGCCGTCGGCGATTTGCGTTACTAATGGCGGTACCTCGTGTCCGGCTAGCGTTAGCGTCGATAGGCTTTGTGCTTCGTACCAAGGCTGCATTTGCGCTACCAGTTTGGTATCGGAGCCTTGAGTTTTGATAATAGCGATAATGCTCGCGGTTTCGCCGGCTGAGTTGGTGCAAACCAGACGATGCGGTAAATGCGGCTGACGCGGGTTGTTGCCGTCTTCGGGATGTTCGACGCTATGTTCTTGCACGAGCACCCATTGATAACCGCAATCGACAAGTGTTTTAACGAATTCATAAGCGACATCCGGGTGATTGGGCAATGCCATTTCCGATGGCGAAAAGCCTCTGACGCGCTCTAAGGCTTGCCAACCGAAAATAGCCGCGAAATGCTGTTGCCAGGCCAATACATGTAAACGAAAATCCTGAACCGGTGTCGACGGGGCGACGGCATGCCCCCATGGCGCGCCTAACCATTCGACCGCGTGATTGAATTCGGGATTGCAGGTGACGGTTTTGAGCGTATCGAAAACATCGTGAAGGCCCATCTTACGCAGACCATGGAATAGCGTGCCGGAATACTCCAGCATCGCGCGAGGGTTTTTGCCTTCACTGATTAGTTGCGGGATAAATTCGCCTATCCTTTTGTAGCAATAATGAAACGCGCCGGCATTGTGGTTGTCGCCGATATCGGGGTGTTCCATCATATATTGCAGATTGCTGATAATGGCAGCAGTCGACAAGTCGTCTCCACCGGCAGGAATCAACGGTTGATGCATGTGCAGTGCAATCGCGCAGGCGGCGCGAGTATTGGCGAAGTCTATTTTCCCGGCTTCTCGAAAGAGTTCTTGACTACGTCCTTGTCGGACGGTTTTCAAGACTTGTTCTTCGGCACCGCAAAAATTGGGAAATTCATCGACATATTCCGGAAGTTGATCCATTTGAGATTCCTCATTGGTTGAGTTTACATTAGATTATATATGCGTTAATTATCGCTCGGGCATAGGCTGCCGGGGTGACATCGTGGATAGCAATGGGCTTTAACTTCCTTGAAAGCTTGACGACGGTATCCGGCCGATAGGGATGATGGGGGTGGAATTCCAACGAGAAACGTTGGTTTAAGCGATTTCCGGCGAAAAACATACTCAACTGATGGTCTTTCGGCTCATCTACTACTGCAAGCCGGAAAGGGTTACAGAGCGCAACTCTAGGCTCCTTTCCGGATGTTGTAGTCGAACAAAAATCCTGAGTCAATTGGGTAGGTTTATTCTTGGCAATCGGCTTAATGCTCTTGCTTATCAAAATTAATTATTATGTGTGATCTTATTTTAATCAATCATCTCGGGTTGGCAATAAGTTCGTGAATGGCTTCCAAGGTCGATACACAGTCGTTAAGGTCTTCATGACAACGATGAACCCAGTCCTCTCCCCAATAGAAGTTGCAACTGGTTTCCGAACGAAGTAAGTGCCACATCGTGGATTCCAGTAAATCCTCCAATGTAGAGTCGGTATTTTGTTGTTCTAAATTCTGCCAGTGGGCTTCGTGAACGATTTTGCTTATCGCATGGACACGAGACAAGGCGTCTTTTTGAGCTTGCGAGCCGGTCCATTGTTGAAAGTCGCGGCCGTGATGCCAACCGGTATTCCAAGCACCGGGGCGGACGTAGACTTCGCCATAGGTACCGTGTCTGGCCAAATAATCTTCCACAAATACGGGTCGAATATCGTCGGTGCCGCTTTGGGCTTGAGCCATGAACTCTTGGTAAAACACGCCCCAGAAGTTGTTATGAGGTGAGGTGTCGCGGAACCAGCCGCCATTGTCCCCATCGGAGCAGGTTGTCACTAACGGTTCAAAATGGCACCAACGCGTTCTATCGTGAACCTCGCGGCTAAACCAAGCGTATTCCATTCCCGACTCTTGAGCGTTCGATAGGTCTCTGTCTCTGACGATCACTACGATGCTATCGTTGCCGTTACGGGCTATGTGAGGCCGATAGTGCAATTCTTCCCAACTCATCGGTGTTAATGCCTCCACATGTTCGCTATCGACAAACACATATCGGTAGCCGAATCGTTTGAGTAGTGGAATCAACTCCATCGTGAAACCCATTTCCGGAGGCCAAAAACCTGGAAATTTCTCGCGGTTGAGAAGGTGTTTTCCTATACCCAGCCAGCGCTCCACCTGAGGCTCGCGATCGGCTACGGGAATCAGAGGCAGAACAGGGTGGTAATATGCGGAGCCGAGTACTCGGATGATCTCTTCATTTTGGAGATACCATAGCAACGTACCGCAGTCGACTTTTCCGTATACGAGCTGTTGGAAAAACGGGTTCGACAGGGTTTCGAGCAAAGTTCCCGATAATGAAATATGGACTTTACCCAAGCCTTGATATGGCCAAAGCGTTCTCGGAATCCGGTCAAGCGCGAAGAGAATTTTTTCCGCTTCCCAGGGCTCATGTTCCCAAAGAAACTCAAGGTTACCGGCTGGTTGGTGAAAATGTAAGGCTAGGGCATGATGGATCATAAGCGTAACCGTAAAAAGTGGTGTGACCGTTAATTGATGTGACTAACCTTTATTAAGACGCCATGCGACTTGATTCAATCAATCTTATCTGTACTTTAACACCGGCATTTCGAAATAAGCAACAACCTTGACGGCCTTATGTTTAGAATAAGGCTTGGGTTCCTCATTGCGCCCTTCATTCTGAAAAATTGTTCGATGATTTTGAGGGCAGGGATGCGATTGACAGCCCTGTAAATATACCCTTCGTAGATAAAAATTCGGCCCGGCGCCCATGCGCATAAAGCTAAAAACGGCCAACCCACATCACGCTCTTTCCCTAGTTCCAGCTTGCACTGCCATTAAGTTAAGGATTTTTCCGTTCGCCCTGAGCCTGTCGAAGGGTGAATGGAAAAATCCTGGGTCGATAAGTTAAGCCGTCCATGGTTCGACAGGCTCACCACGAACGGCTTAACTTAATGGCAGTGAGCTCCAGCTTGGGAAAGACACCCCGGAAGCTCCAGCTTCCTGAGACCGACGCAACCTCGGCACATTCTCAATCAAACCTGACTTGCTTGTTCAATCTTCCTTGATTGTCGGGAAGCTAGAGCTTCCTGAACAGGTTACCCAAGCTGGGGCTCTCATCGTTATACATAAATTGTAGGGTACGCTGCGCGTACCAAAGCCGTGCCCTGGCGGTTCGGTTGGCACATGAATATCGCGGGGTTACCATGGTACGCACAGCGTACCCTACGCGGTTCGGCTAGCGTTAGGTGATCCGCTAATATGAAGTGACAATAAATGGTATCGAGGTCTCATTGGTTAAGATTGCAAAAGGGTAATTTTTGACTTATGTATAACGATGAGAGCTGGGGCTTGGGTAACAGCATATTTGGGGAAGCGGCCTAAATGAAACTTTGGCAATTCAGTAAGTTAATTTTAGCGACATCCTTAGCTTGATGCGTATGCCACGGCGCCTACTCGGGCACTGCCGAAATTTGAAGTGCGAAAGGTATAAATCAAGTCGTACGGTTTTTCAGTATGAAAGGAGTGTGATCCAATCCTAACTTTCTTTCATAGTTTGCTGGACCGTTGATAATAGCTGAAGAATAAGGTCAAATTCGAAGTGATTAATCATGACCGATAATTGTTCCGCTAATTCGGTATCGTCCGCGCCGATGCTTTTGACTAGCTCCAAGCATCCCTCTACGTCCAGTTCAATTGCCGAATGTTCGAACGACTTGAGCCATTTTGATGACTGATGTTTGAGTCGGTCAAGTACATTTTCCTGCATCGCCACATCGCTAGGTTTATTTAAGTCTTCGTCTTCGGCATATAAAAAACGTACCCCTAAATGCTTGGCCATGCAATCGAAAATCTCCTCGTTACGATACGGTTTATTGACGATGTCGCAGACTCCGGCCGTGAAAAAAGCTTGCCGATCTTCCAAATAAACCGATGCCGTGACCGCGGCGATTTTGACCTTGTCGGCTTCCGGCAAGGCTAGAATGGTTTTAGTCGCTTCGATTCCATCCATGACCGGCATGCGACGGTCCATCCAAATAAAATCTGGATGCCACTGTTTGAATGCCTCGACGCCTTCTTGTCCGTTTGTTGCCTCCATAACGTTAAAGCCGACCGATTCCAATATTTTTTTCAACAACAAGCGATTTTCCGCTTTGTCTTCGACGACCAGTATTTTGTAGTCGGGTTGGCCGGGTTCCAGACCGATAACGCGGCTATTGATGGAGTCATGAAAGTCTTCGATCGTAGATTCGGCGACATCGCCGACCGGAATCTCGACGCGAAATAGCGAACCTTTTCCCGGCTGACTATGAACGCTAATCACGCCTTCCATGAGTTCGACATATTGCTTGGTAATGACAAGGCCTAAGCCCGTACCTTGTTGATCCGATAAAGAACCTAGCTGTACGAATGGGGCAAAAATATAGGGTATGTCTTCGGCGGCTATGCCAATCCCGGTATCTTCAACCTCGCAAACCAACATCAAACCGTCTCGGTCGGTTTGGCGGTGCGCATTGAGCCTTAAGGTGATTTCGCCCTGTTTCGTGTATTTGATTGCATTGCTCAAAAGATTGACCAGGATATGCCGAAATTTTGCGGTGTCGGCATCGATAAACCGGGGAAAGGTCGAGCATTGGTCGATACGTAGTTGCAAGCCTTTCGACTTGGCGCGCTCTTGCATCATGTCGATGATGTTGCGGATTACGGAGCCTAAATCGAAAGGTGCGTTTTCGACGATCATGCGCCCCGATTCGATTTTAGCCATGTCCAGCACTTGATTGATTAATTCCAACAGGTAAGTTCCGCTTCGATTGATGATGTCGAGGTTTTCGCGTTGCGTGGCGGTTAGGTCGCTATCGCTTTGCATCAACCTGGAAAATCCCAATACGGCATTCATTGGCGTACGCAGTTCATGAGTCATGTTGGCTAGGAAAATGCTTTTCGCTTTATTGGCCGATTCGGCGTCATTTTTGGCTTTTTCGAAGGCAAGACTGATTTCCCGTAAGGATTGATTGCTGCGATTTAAATCATTGGTACGTTCATCGATGCGCTGCTCTAGGGTTTCGTTCAGTTCTTTCAGAGCGATTTGCGCCTTGGCATGCTCGTGTAATTCGTGAGCCAGTTTTTTGTTGGTTTGTTGTAATTCGGCGGTAACGATATCGCGTTCCGTTTCACGCTGATGCAGATTTTGCATCATTTGCAGAATGCCGCGCGCCAATAATCCTAACTCGCCATGTAGCCTCTGGTTAAAAGTGACGTTGTAATTGCCGGCGGCAATTCGTTTGACTACGTCAAGCAACTGTAACAGCGGTTTGACGACGATCAGTTCCAAAGCGAGACGAAGGCAAAACACAATTAGAAAAATGAGCGTTAGCCCCCTGATCGTGGTGACCAATCGAGCCTCTTGCAATTGCTCATCTAAGCGCTTTTTACTGAGATAAAGCTTTATTCGACCGATTTCGACATCATCCTGTTTCACCGAGCCTTCGCGAAAAACAAAGTTGCCGTCGATCGGTTGACGATTTCCCGGAATGGTTTGCCATTCGTCATTTCGGATTCGGGCGACCCATAATTGTTCATCGCCGGATACTTGTATCGCATAGGTATCCTCGTTGAGCATGTCGATGTTGATTAATTTGTCGATCCAACGGTCGTCCATTTCCCATAATGGAATGATGAGACTTTCTTTCAAGCGCCTTATTTGCCTATCGGCCGAAATTTCCAGTTCATCATGGAGACGCTGCTTTGTCTGGATATAGTTATAGGTTTCGTAAGGGCCGAAACCCATTACGGCAATGGTCAGCAGTAAGAGGGTGAGTCTGGACTTGATGCTTTTTAAGCGGAATTTCATGCAGAGCCTTAATAGGCATACATTTGTTGAAAACGGCTCAAACTGTCAAACCAACCATCCGGCAGTTTTCCGTCAGGATAATAACGTTCGACGATTCGTTGATACTCGCCATTAGCGATAATGCTTGCTAAGCCTTCTCGATAACGTTCGGCAATACTGTCGGCGTTCGGATAATTGGCATCGATCATGATCGCGATCGGCGAAACGGTATTGGATAGCGGCATGCGGACGAAATCATCGGCAAGTTCCGGATAAAGTTGATTAATCATTTGCCGGCCTACTAAATCGATTTCAATGACCAAGTCGATACGGCCTACTTTAAGTTTTTTGAATAAGGAGGCTTGAGTATAACTGCTTTCAAAAGTGAGCCCCATTTGTTCCAAGGCTTTCCGATTAATCAAAATGCCTTTCAAAACGCCGATTTTATAGGATTTAAGATCGTTAAAGCCTTTGACTTTCAGCGGTTTTGAGTGATGAGGGCGATAATAAAATAGCGACATTTCCGAAATCGCGATCGGGATGATCGCGGCAAACTCTTGTTGCCACATGAAAAACTCGGGGTTACCCGAGTCGTTATTGGACCGGTCTTCAATCATTCTCGACAGCGGTACGAAACGAATTTGCGTGGTTAAGCCCGCGGCGGACGACATGGCTTGCAGTAACTCGCTGCCCATGCCTCCTTCGGGGGTGAATCGACACCAATAGGGGACGCTTTCATTCGCATCGATGACGACGAAATCGGTATCGGCACGCGCGATCGCGATGCCTAGCCAAAGCGATAACAAAAACCAACGCATCGACAATCTACTTGAGAGGTAAGACGGACGTGCTTACGGCTTTATTTTCGCCGAATGCCTGTTCGAGTATTTTTTGGTAGGTTCCGTCGGCGATGATGGCATCGAGGCCTTGTCTGAATTGCTTTGCCAAGGATTCGCCTTCCGGGTGCTTTTTATTGAAAATAATGGATAAGTTGCGCTCTCCCGCAGCGGGTTCCAGCTTGATAAAACGCGGTTTTTCGGTCGATAAGTTTTTATCGAGAAACCAATCGACGGTCAATTCCGTATCGCCGATGAAATCGACCGAACCGGATTTCAACCTTTCCAATAGATTGAGTGTGTTGCCTGTTATCGTTTTAATACCGGCTTGCCGGTAAGCGCTGACATCTTCTTCCGGGTTCGCGCCATAGACGCGTCCTTCTAGGGCTGTAAGGTCGCCCGACCACGGAAATCCTTCGGATTGATTGGGGCGGTAAATAAAATAATGATCCTGTAAGCGCAATAGCGGAATGAAAATCAGTGATTTTTGTTGGTCTTTAGTAAAGCTAAGCGGAGAGCCGACCAAGGCCAAGGCGTTTTCTTGAAACATGTAATATTTCAGCATGCGCGATAAAGGGAGGGTATTGATCGGAGCTTGGATATTTTGTCTTTCCATGATCGTGTTGACGAGTTCGAGCGCTACTCCGCCCCCGCTAAGCTGGGTCGTGATCAAGGGCGGGCCGTCAAGCGCGTAAATGACATTGGCGCTGTCGGTGAACATGTCGAGTTTGATGCGAGGTCCCGTCGCTGAGGAGTTGGCGGAAAACAATAAGATTGCGATTAACGCAATGCTCAATCGAAACGGATTTTTAGTGAATTTCATGTCAGTCCTTCGTTTAATCGATAATGGCCGAGTTGGTCAACACCAGCAAGGTATCCCACAATCCGAAATGCAAGTTGAACGGCGAGGTTTGCGACAGGAATATCGTAATGGTTTCTTCTTTCGGGTTAATGCTAAAGCGGGTCGAATAGATGCCTGCCCATTCGAATACGCCCGGATCGCCGGAATCGACATCATGTTCGCGGTCTTGCTGAATGGCGAAGCCTAAGCCGAATTTCCAGCCCGGCCCGTGTAAGAAGTCCGCATCGAAATGGCCGATATGGTTGGTAGCGGTCATCAACTCCACCGTTTTACGGCTCAACAGGCGCACGCCGTCCAGTTCGCCCTTGTTGAGCAGCATTTGCGCGAAACGGTAATAGTCATGTGCCGTGGATAGCACATTGGCGCCGCCGGTAAGGTATTTTCCGGATAAGGCCAGTGCATCGGATGGACATAGGGCTAGATCGCCGTCAAGCATCTTGTCGGGGGCGGGAGCCAAGGAGCCTTGCCAATCGCTTTTCCAAACGGAAGCCAGGCGGTGCATTTTTTCCTTGGGCAAATAAAAATGACTGTCGTGCATTTTTAGCGGATCGAAAATGCGTTGTTGCATGAATCGGTCGAACGGCATGCCGGATACGACCTCTACCAGATAACCCAACACGTCGCTGGCGAGACTGTATTCCCAAAGTTCGCCCGGATGCTGATAAAGCGGCAAGCGCGCAAGTCGTTTGACCATGTCGCCAATGGTTTCGTTCGGCCGGCAAAAACCGTCGGTAATCCCCGCTTCTTTATAGAAGTCGACCACTAATTGCCGGTTTCGTTCATGATAATAGTTATTAGGAAACAGATATAGCAAGCCGGAAGTATGGCTAAGTAGATCGCGAATGGTTATTTCCCGTTTTGCCGGCACCAGTTTATATTCGGATGCCGAGCCGGGCGGTTGCATTTCCAATACCTTGGGATCTTTGAATTCGGGGATGTATTTAGAAACGGGATCGGACAGCAATAGCTTGCCTTCTTCGTACAGCAACATCGTCGCCACGCTAGTCAACGGTTTGGTCATCGACACCACTCTAAAAATAGTGTCTTTTTGCATGGCCTGGTCGGTGCCGGCTTGTCCCGCTTCGCGAAAATAGGCGATCTCGCCTTTACGCGCGACGAGTACGACGGCGCCGGCGATCTTTTTCTCGTCGATATGCCGGTCGATTAAACGGCTGATATGCTGTAATCGCGGCGAAGATAGACCGACAGATTCGGGAGGAACGGGGAGTGCGATTTCTTTAGCGAAAGCCGGAGTTTGCGTTAGGAGTAGGGCAATCAATAGTCTTAATGCTGAAAGCATGAGGTTTCTCTTGTGTTTTTGTGCGTTCAGAGTATGGAGTGTCGGTGCCGAAGTGTGAAAGGCATGCTTCGGCCTCAAACGATGGTCGCGTCGAATCGATCTAATTGTTTAAAAAATTCTATCTTGGCCAAGAACTGATCGAGATTTTCCATAAACAAATCGATTAGTACCGGGTCGAAGTGTTTGCCTCTTTGTTCATTAAAAAAATCCAGTATGTCGTCTATTGCCCAAGCCGGTTTATAGCAGCGCTCGTGGCCAAGGGCATCCAAGACATCGGCGATCGCGGTGATGCGGCCTGCAATATGAATATTTTTGCCTTGTAAGCCCAGGGGGTAGCCGCCGCCATCCCATTTCTCATGATGTTGCTGCGCGATGATTGCCGCCATGCGCAATAGCGGTCGATTAGAAACCGATAACATTTGAAAGCCCAATTCGCTATGGGTTTTCATGATCTTCCATTCTTCGGCGGTCAGTTTGCCGGGTTTGTTTAGAATATAATCCGGAATCGCCACCTTGCCGATGTCGTGCATCGGCGAGGCGTGTTTGATCAATTCCGCTTCTTCGTAGCCGCGCAGTTGCGCGAGCAAATAGCTGAACTCGGCCACGCGCCTGACATGCAGGCCCGTTTCGTGAGAGCGCGTTTCGCAAATTTCGCCCAGAGTTAAAATGACTTCGCGTTGCGTGTCGATAATTTCCCGGTTGAGTTGTTGAATCCTTCGCACGCCATCTTCGATCTTTCGTTCCATCTGATTTTGCAGTTCTTTCAATTGCAAATGCGTGGAAACGCGCGCTTTGACCTCTTCGAACTGAAAGGGCTTGCTAATGTAGTCCAGTCCGCCGACACTGAAGGCTTTGAGTTTATCGTTTACGTCGGTTAGGGCGCTGATGAATAGTACAGGAATATTACGAGTGGACGGGTCGGACTTCAAGCGTGCGCAAACTTCAAAGCCGTTCATGCCGGGCATTTTGATGTCCAGAAGGATCAAGTCGGGGGCCCTGCTAGCAATCGCCGCCAAGGCCATTTCACCATTCGCGGCGGGTCTGATTTTATAGCCTTCTTCTTTTAAAATGCTGGCCAATAAGTGTAGGTTGGCGGGGGTATCGTCAACAATTAATATATCTACGTTCTTCACGTCCATGATAAATCACCTTGAACCTTAATTTGTTAAGGGAGCGTCGAGCTAAGCAAATAATCCTAATGCAAGCAGGGGAGGCCGTTTGTCTATTTTGCAAGAAGTTTTAATTTATAGTAATTATTCAGCATAAGTCATGTATGAGAAGGTGCCTGACACCAACCTACCGCATGCGCTGAATAGTTACAATTTATATTGCATTATTCTAACAAACAAGCAGCAGTCTAGTGGTTTAAAATAAATGTGATCGAGTGCTCAATTCCACTTCGTAAATCATCGCGATCGAAACGAACGAGGAAGATGAACTGGAGTGACAAAATAATTCTATTGGACATCATATGTTGCTTCGACAGTAGGCGCGGAAAATCATGCCGTCTTCGGTTGAAGCGGACGGAGCAAAGACTCTGTCCGGCTAGGAGCCACTGCCATTAAGTTAAGGATTTTTCCGTTCGCCCTGAGCCTGTCGAAGGGTGAATGGAAAAATCCTGGGTCGATAAGTTAAGCCGTCCATGGTTCGACAGGCTCACCACGAACGGCTTAACTTAATGGCAGTGCCGGCTAGGAGCTAGGCACCTTTTTAAGCGCTCAACGCTTTCAAAACCGCCTGTAGCGTGTCGTTCGCATCGCCGAACAGCATGCGGGTGTTTTCCATCACGAACAAGGGATTGCCGACGCCGGCGTAGCCCGAGGCCATGCTGCGCTTCATCGCGATCGTCGTTTGACCCTTCCAGACTTCAAGAACCGGCATGCCGGCGATCGGACTGTTCGGGTCGTCGAGCGCCGACGGATTTACGATATCGTTTGCGCCGATCACCAGCGTGACATCGATATGGGGAAAGTCTTCGTTGATTTCCTCCATTTCAAAGACGATGTCGTAAGGGACCTTGGCTTCGGCCAGCAGTACATTCATGTGGCCGGGCATGCGTCCCGCGACTGGGTGAATACCGAAGCGCACATTCTTACCCTTGTGGCGGAGCAGTTTTGTGATTTCAAACACGGTATGCTGCGCCTGTGCGACTGCCATGCCGTAGCCCGGAACGATCACGATGTGTCCTGCCGACATTAGCAATTGCGCGGTTTCTTCCGGTGTGATCGGATTGACGTCGCCGACGATTTCAGCCGCCGCGCCGCTGCTACCGGTACCGAAACCGCCGGCAATCACGCTGAGAAAATGCCGGTTCATCGCACGGCACATGATGTAGCTCAAGATCGCGCCGCTGCTACCGACCAACGCGCCGGTAACGATCAATAAATCGTTACTAAGCATGAAACCGGTCGCGGCCGCGGCCCATCCGGAATAACTGTTCAGCATCGAAACGACGACCGGCATATCCGCGCCGCCGATCGCCATGACCATGTGTACACCGAAGGCCAGCGCGATAACCGTCATCAACAGTAACGGAAGCATGCCGCCGCCGGTTTCGGCTTGCGCGAGAAACCATTTGCCGAACAAAATAGCCAAGATCAGCAGACTAAGATTAAGCCAGTGCCGAGCGGGCAATATTAGCGGTTTTCCGTCGATACGGCCGCTAAGCTTTCCGAATGCGATCACCGAACCGGAAAACGTAATCGCGCCGATCAGCACGCCGACATAAATTTCGATTTCATGTATCGTTTTTTCGACTCCGAAAAGGGAAGTGCCTTCCTCGATAAAATTCGCGTAGCCGACCAGAACCGCCGCTAGCCCGACCAGGCTATGCATGATCGCAACCAATTCCGGCATTTGCGTCATTTCGACTTTCAGAGCGGCTTTGACGCCGATAGTACCGCCGATTAGCAAGGCAATGATCAGCGTGACATAGGCCGTGACCGAATCGCTCAGCACCGTGGCCAAGATCGCGATGGTCATGCCGGCCATGCCGTAATAATTGCCGCGACGGGCGGTCTCTTGATTGCTGAGTCCGCTCAGGCTCAAGATGAACAGAACGGCCGCCGCGATGTAAGACATTGAAACTAGACTTTGAGACATGGGACCTTCCTATTTCCTGAACATTTCTAACATACGGCGCGTTACGACAAAGCCGCCGACGATATTGATCGACGCGACCAACACGGCGAGACCCGCCAATAACGTCATCAAAAAGCCCGGCGCCGAGACTTGAATCAACGCGCCTATCACGATGATGCCGCTAATCGCATTGGTAACGCTCATCAACGGCGTATGCAGCGATGGCGAGACATTCCAGATCACTTGATAGCCGATGAAGCAGGCCAGTACGAATACGGTGAAATGCGACATGAACGATTCCGGTGCGACCGAGCCGACACTGAACAGCGCCAGGCCGCCGAGAATCAGCGGAAGCAGTTGCTTGACCGGTTGCGGTATCGGCAATCCTGAAGGCTTCTCGATAACGGCCGGGACTTTAGTATCTTCCGTTGTTTTCGGCGCGACAGACAATGTCGGCGGAGGCGGCGGCCAAGTAATCTTGCCTTCCTTGATGACCGTGGCGCCGCGTATCGCTTCGTCTTCCATGTCGATATTGAGCTGTCCGTTTTTCTCGGGGCAAAGATCGGTCAATAAATGCCTCAAATTGGTGGCATAGAGCTGGCTGGATTGATTGGCCAAACGGCTGGGCAAATTACTGTAACCGATGATCGTGACGCCATGCTCGACAACGACCTTGTCTTTTTGCGTGAGTTCGCAATTGCCGCCTTGTTCCGAGGCTAGATCGACGACGATGCTGCCGGATTTCATCGACTCGACCATTGCCTTGGTGATCAATTTCGGTGCCAGTTTTCCGGGAATCAAAGCGGTCGTGATGATGATGTCGACATCCTTGGCTTGTTGCGCGAATAACGCCATTTCGGCTTCAATGAATTCCTTGGACATGGTTTTGGCATAGCCGCCGGTGCCGGAGCCTTCTTCCTCGAAATCCAGCATCAAGAATTCGGCGTCCATGCTTTCGATTTGCTCTTTCACTTCGGGGCGGGTATCGAAAGCCCGTACGATCGCGCCGAGCGATTTCGCGGCACCGATCGCGGCCAACCCAGCAACGCCTGCGCCGATGACCAAGACTTTGGCGGGTGGAATTTTACCGGCCGCGGTGATTTGGCCGGTAAAGAAGCGGCCGAAATGTTGAGCCGCCTCGATCACTGCGCGGTAGCCGGCAATGTTGGCCATCGAACTGAGCGCATCCATTTTTTGCGCGCGGGAGATCCGAGGGATGCTGTCCATGGCCAGTACCGTAGCGTTTTTCGCAGCCAGCTTCTGCATTAATTTTTCATTTTGTGCGGGCCAGATGAAACTGATTAAATGACCGCCGTCCTTGAGCAATTCGGCTTCGTCTTTTTTGAGTTTCGGATGTTTTTGCGGTGGACGTACCTTCATGACCACATCGCAGTCCCGCCAAATTATTTCGGGGCTTTCGATGATCTCAACGCCGGCTTTTCGATAGGCTTCATCCGAAATATCGGCACCGAGACCCGCGCCGGATTCGACCGCGACCGAAAAACCGAGCTTGATGATTTTTTCGGCGGCCTCGGGCGTCGTCGCGACGCGCTTTTCACCTTCGTGTATTTCTTTAGGTATACCAATTTTCATAGTGCTTCCTTTTTGTTTTTGTTTAAGCACATCGTCCCGGTAGAGGGCCAGTGACCGATTAGACCTGTGGGCCTATAGGGCGATATCGTTGTTGATGTGCCGTGAATCGAGTCGAGCGTTATGAAATACGAAGTTAATTAAACTCCGCTAGCGGAGCATAGGCAATTCGCCAGTGCATTTCAATAACTATCGACAATAAGTGCGAGAAAGAAAAATCGAGTCGAATTTTAGGAAATAGGAGTTTCGGCTAAGGAAATTCGTCGCTGGGGTAAAACGAAGTGCCTTCGATATCGTTTTAGATCAGGAAGGTAAAAGCCGGTTTTCTTCCGAACAAAAAACTGTCGGCTGCGCAATGAAAATGAAAATAAACGAACCTGAAAAGCTTGCCGAAACTGGCAAAAGCCGTTAGATTCGTTACTCTTGCACACAAGGAGGTCTTACATGCATTCAACACCGCTCACCATTCCGTTCAATCACTACCGATTCCATTTCGAAACCGAACATCCGGTTCGTCTGCCGGTTTTTCCCGGCTCTGCTTGGCGAGGCGCATTCGGCCATGCCTTAAAAAAGACCGTCTGCGTCGTTCGTAATACGCCTTGCGCGCAATGTCTATTAAAAAACGCCTGCGCCTACAGCGTCGTGTTCGAAACGCCGCCGCCACCGGGTAGCGAGAAAATGCGCAAATACAATGCAGCGCCGCATCCCTTCGTATTACGTTTTCCACAGCAAGATGCCATCGACACGAGCTATGCGTTAGATATAATCTTGTTCGGACATGCCGAACGCTACTTTCCGTACATCGTTCATGCCCTGCAAAAAGCCGGGCTCGACGGCATTGGCGGGCACAGGCAGCGCTTCGAACTGCATCATATCGATTACCTCGACGCCATGGAGGGCGAACAAACCCTATATCGGGAGGGTGAACTGCAACCGAGGCCGCCGGCATCGATGCCTAAGATACCCGATCCGCCTGAATCTATTACGATCTCTCTGGAGACGCCTCTTCGCATCAAACAAGAAGGAAAAAACCTGACGCCGGACTATTTTAACTTCGGCAAATTCTTCGCCAACCTGCTGCGCCGTCAATCCATGCTCAGCTACTTTCATACTGACACGCCGCTTGAAACCGACTTTGCCGGATTGACCAAACAGGCATCGGCAACACATTGCACCGAAACCAAGCTCCAATGGCACGACTGGACGCGCTACTCATCGAGACAGCAAACCGAAATGAACATGGGCGGACTGCTCGGCCGATTCAGCCTAGAGATGCAAGACAACGAAGCCTTTTGGCCCTACCTTTGGCTAGGCCAATGGACGCATGCCGGCAAGGCGTCCAGCATGGGGCTTGGTGCTTACAGGATTATCCCGACAAGCTTGCCAGGTGAAGAAAAGTCAACGAAGTGGAGTAGCATCGACTAAACCCAAACATCCCCTGTGGGAGCGATCCCCAGATCGCGATCGTCGAAGCCGAAAATGCCGAAAAACGAATAACGGAATCGAAGTCGCAACGCCAATGCTTTGAAAAAGAGTCGGCTAAGCGTTGCAGGCTTCGAAAAACACAACGGGAGTTTAACGACATCGGCCTCGATATCGCGACGAAGGCGTCGCTCCCAGTGCGCCCAGGAGGGCACAAAATCAGCAGGGTGTAAGTCCCTGTCGGCGTAAGCCATAACGTCGTAGCTGAAAGTAACTGCGTCACCGCGAGGTGGGGTGGAGAGCAACTGGAGGCAAAAGAGCAGTCCGCAGTAAAGCGAATCCGATTCGGCAGGGTAAGGCGGCGAGTCCCCTGGGAGTCGACGAAGCCTGAAAACCATCATTTACGTTGTTGTGGCAGATAAAACGATAAATGGGCCTACCTTGTGGTTGGGAGTGGAATGTTCAGAAGGTATTGTGAAGAAACTGGGGAGACCTGTTACGGAGGTGACCGTGGCAGGAGTCAGAACCCTTATATTACCGTAAGTCGAGGAAGCTCAAGGCAAGGCGAGGATAGTGTGGCACCGCTGGGAAACCAGGCGGAAACAGAGAAAACAAACACGAGCCTAAACCGAGAGGGGAAAAGATGGTAAAAGCCGGCTAGCAAAACCGGCCATAGGAAAGAAGGGTAGGAAGGTGGAAACGAGGTAGCGTTCGGTGTCACGGCCATTAAGCCAACCTCAGGTAAAAGGCTTAAAGAGGCTCAGCCGTTGAAGGGAGCCGAAGGTAACGAATCAAACCGAGTTTGCGGGCTGACGTGGTAACGCGGAGTAATGGGGTTCACCAATTAATAACACCATTGCTCACCAGCTTGTCCCGATGAGGAAACCACCGACTGGAGAGCCGTGTGCGGGAGAACCGCATGCACGGTTCGGAGGGAGGGGAGAGAAATCTTCCCTACCCCTATCAGTACTAACGCTCAATGGTATCCATTGCCCGGTTGCCGTTTTTACACGGCAGGTCGTCTGTGCTTGTGTATAACGACAGGTCCGCTATACTTTCGAGTTTTTGGAAATTAGTCATTATGTCCCAATACCCTGAGAAAACCTGTTCCATCGATCGTTTGATTCGTCATCCGAAGCTTATCGAGACCGCTAAGTCCGGTGTGAAAACTCAACAACGCCGGGACGGCGTTTATGCTTGGCCGGGAGAGGTTTTCGAGTTGGACGGCACGGCATTCGTCGTAACCGATTTGCAGCGCGAGCGATTAGGCGATATGACCGACGAGCACGCCAAGGCGGAAGGTTATCCGAATTTGGAAAGCTATCGCGCGTTGATTCTGTCGATGCATCCGGGCATGACTTGGGAGCCGGAGCATTTGGTTTGGGTGCATAGTTTCAAGATCAAGCAGGACGATTAATCAGCGATGCAGTGGTTCGTGTATATGATTCTGTGTAGCGACGAATCACTTTATACCGGTATTACCAATGATATTGAACGGCGTTTTCGGGAGCATTCGGAAGGTAGGCTGGGCGCCAAATATTTTCGCGGGCGGCAAGCGTCGCGTCTGGTTTATTTGGAAGGCGGGCACGACCGAAGTTCCGCAACGAAACGCGAGATCGCCATCAAGCGATTGAAACGCGCGCATAAACTGCTCTTATTGCGTTCGGATGTTAACCAATTAACCGGTTAACGCAGGATTCGATGCTATTGTTACGGCTTTTTTACGGTATAATTCACGGCATTTTTCAACTCAAGGTATTTTAAGGCGATATGTCCGATATTAATAAAGTGGTTTTGGCTTATTCCGGCGGTTTGGATACGTCGGTCATTTTGAAATGGTTGCAGGATGTATATTCTTGCGAAGTGGTCACATTTACCGCCGATATCGGCCAGGGCGAAGAGGTCGAGCCGGCGCGAGCAAAAGCTCAGGCCATGGGCATCAAGGAAATTTATATCGATGATCTGCGCGAGGAATTCGCGCGCGATTTCGTGTTTCCGATGTTCCGCGCCAATACGATTTACGAAGGCGAATATTTGCTCGGTACGTCGATTGCCCGTCCGTTGATTGCGAAACGTTTGATTGAAATCGCTAATGAAACCGGCGCCGAGGCGATTTCTCACGGTGCGACCGGCAAGGGCAACGATCAGGTTCGTTTCGAGTTGGGCGCTTATGCGTTGCGTCCCGATATTCATATCATCGCGCCGTGGCGCGAGTGGGATTTGACCTCGCGCGAAAAATTGCTTAGCTATGCCGAGCAGCACGGTATTCCGGTCGAAATGAAACGCGGCAAGGCTTCGCCTTATTCGATGGATGCTAATTTACTGCATATTTCTTATGAAGGCGGTATTCTCGAAGATCCTTGGGCGGAACCCGAGGAGTCGATGTGGCGTTGGTCGGTTTCGCCGGAAGCGGCGCCCGATGAGCCGACTTATATCGAATTGACTTACCAAGGCGGCGATATCGTCGCGATCGACGGCGTGCCTCATTCGCCCGCCGAAGTGTTGGAGAAATTGAATAAAGTCGCGGGCGCCAATGGCGTCGGTCGGCTCGATATTGTCGAGAACCGTTATGTCGGTATGAAGTCGCGCGGCTGTTATGAAACGCCTGCGGGTACGATCATGCTCAAAGCGCATCGAGCAATCGAGTCTTTGACGCTCGATAGAGAAGTCGCGCATTTGAAGGATGAGTTGATGCCGCGTTACGCCAGTTTGATTTATAACGGTTATTGGTGGAGTCCTGAGCGGAAAATGTTGCAGGAAATGATCGATGCATCGCAGGTCAATGTTAACGGTACCGTTAGAATCAAACTCTATAAAGGCAATGTCATTGTGGCCGGCCGTTCTTCCGATACCGATAGTTTGTTTGATGAGTCGATTGCGACTTTCGAGGACGACGCGGGCGCCTACAATCAAAAGGATGCCGAAGGCTTTATCAAATTGAATGCATTGAGAATGCGTATTGCAGCAAAAAAAGGCCGTTGAACCGATGAGGGGTTGTCTTTCCGATTGGCTGGCGATCCCGATAAAAAGAAGGACAATTTCATTTAAACTTGTATAATTGCCAGGTTAATTTTTTATCTCAAACCGCTGAGTGTTAGGCATTATTGCGCGGTTATCGGATGAAAGCGATTTATGCGGGTCAATTTTGTCAATAATAAAAAATTTCGGTGGGGAAGCTGTCAGCTAAGGAATTTCCGTATCGAGAGGAAGAAATAATGAGCGAAAAGCTAAATTCGAACTCTGGTAATGGACGGGACAGTGGTTTGATCGTTGTGGAAAGAATTCCGTCGCATCAGAGTCTGGTGAAGGTGAACCGGGTTTTGATCTATGCGGTGTTTTTTTTAACAACTATGGTGTTTCTGATGGGTTTTTTTCTTATGCCTTCTCAGGACGCTATCAACCATTTAAAGGCCGTTCAAGTGGAGCAGGCATTTAAAACTAAGAATCCTGCCATGTCCGCTGAAATCGATACTCTCAAAGCGCAGTTGATCGGCTTGATTAGCGGTTCGATAGAAAGTAAATTGACAACGCTCGAGCAGAGCGTGAAATTAGGTAGTGTCAATTATTCTTTGGGGACGATTGCGGATCTTAAGAACGATGTCAAGATGTTGCGCTCTTATTCCGATGCGGCTAAACCCAACCCTTCTGAAGCCAATAACGAACAATTGTTGGCTGAAATGTCGCAATTAAAGAATCTGATCTATTTGACTTTAGGTTCCTGCGGGTTGATGCTTGCGGCAATTGCCGGCGTTTGGTTTAGAACGCGCAGAAGGCTGGTTCACCAAAATGACCGGCGCGGTTTTTTAGGTAAGCATTAATTCTAAGGATTTGGTCGAAAATAACTTCCCTATTTTATGGAGGGTTCGGTTGCTCGATTGGCCAGGTGTCGGCGGCAGGGAAAGCCGCCGTCAAGCCTACACGGACGTATTTACCCAGCACCTAAATTATCTAAGATAATTAATCATAGCCAATGGACTATGGAATTTAGGTGCTGGGTTCACGGCGTCCTGTTAAGCGAGTTACCGAACCCTCAACAAAGCTCATAGTTCCAGGTGGTTATTTACACGAAATCCTAAGTTCGGCTGTTTATATCCATCGTAGATCAAAATTCGGCACCAGTGGATGGCATTTAAGGCCGACTCCTGCGCTTCCTACCGATTACTCGTCGTTCCTACGCTTTGCGTCCCCAGTGACCGATGAAACAAGCAAGAGCGAATCCCCCGCCCAAAAAAAGCGCAACTTTTCTGGTTCCCACGGTCCTCCGTGGGAACCTATACCTTGGCTGGCGAGGCAAAATCGGTGTGTATTCCCACGCAGGAGCGATGGGAGCGAGGGCAATGTGTCGAATCCAATGTATAAAAAAAGCCGCTAACGGGTAATTGTTAGCGGCTTTTTTAAGCAAATCGGTCAAACGTTTAAGTTTGACCGACGATTATTGTTATTTATTTGCTCAGGTATTCGTAAACAGAATCGATTGCTTCTTCTTCGCTCATGCCTGATTTTTTGACAGGGCCCAAGCTCATGATTTGATCGACTGCTTTCGGCATACCGCCTTTGCCTTCTTTCAATACAGTGCCGAATTTTGCACGGTCTAAGGCTCCGCTTTTGATTAGTTCACGTAATTGCGGATTTGATGAAATATCGTGGCAAGCACCGCAGCCGCGACCGAATGCGCGATCATAGATTTTTTTGCCGACTTTTACGTCACTGGCTGCGAATGCTTGACTGCTTAAAGCCAGGGCTGCGAAACCTGCTGCTGCGATTAAGGATTTTTTCATTTTTGACCTCTCTTGGTGATTAAAAAAGAACCATAACCCGGTTACGGTTCGATTAAAAGTTAAAGCCGCAAAGAATAGGGGATTTAACGTAAAAATTCAAATACAATTTGTTTGTTTTATTAGGATTATTTCCTGAAATGCTTCGCTTGAGTTCCGAGATAAGCGTGGTTGCGTTTCTGTAACTATTCGGTGTATTTGAAGAATGTATTTGTAGATTGTTGCTTTATAACGACCTATGAATGCATGTGGCTGGGTTTTGAAGTCAAACTCAATCGCCGATAATGAAGCGAATACGGGTAATCGTAAATCATAGGTTTGAGCCTCGTAAAAAGTTGACTGATTCGCTATGAGTTTATTAAGCAATAACGCGTTGTACAAAAAGTTCCGGTACTTCCGTGTTCCGGTTAGCCATTGCCTTCGGCTGGAGGATAATAGTATGGTTTTGAAACAAAGAACGGATCTTGTCCAATTCATGCTAAAGATTTAAGTCAGCAGGGCTGATTCTTTGGCATTTCAATTGAAAAATATCGCTTTGTTGGGGTGTATTATTCTTATTGCGGCTGAATATAAACTGAACCGGAATCATTATTTATACTCATCGTAGATGAAAATTCGGCCTTAGGGTGCCCGTCAAAGGGTGCCGTAAACCCAGTACCTAAATCCAGCACCTAAATTCCATAGGTCTTTGGCAATGATTCAAAATCATGGCTTAATTTAGGTGCTGGATGAATTATCCAAGACAATTAACCATGGCCAATGGGCTATCGAATTTAGGTGCTGGGTAAATACGTCCATGTAGGCTCTATGCCAGCTCCATGCTGGCAAAGCCTTTATCGGACACCCAGGCGCCTCCTCTGGCGCTGCCGAAATTTGAAGTGCGAAAGGTATATATTAACGCGACACAGCCTTATTTTTTCCAGCGTTGGAGGTAGCCGTTGGCGGCGATGCTCCATATTTTCGATTCATTATCGGTAAAGCTAAGAGACAATATAGTTGCGGCCGAAGGGCGCCAGGCGTCTTCTTTTTTGGGGCGCCAAAGCTTTTCGAGTTTGCCGGTACTGACTCGCCAAAGATCGATGCGTTGCGAGGTGCGGCCGGTAACTACATATTTACTATCGCGGGAAAAGCGCGCGGCGGATAAGGTTAGCAGTTTGGGGCCGACGTCTTTATGCACTTTGCCGGTTGATGTTTTCCAAATATGAACTTGACTCAAGGCCGCATTGGTCAATGCGTATTGTCCGTCATCGCTTAATGCCACAGTTGCCAATTTATTGTGGTGCGGCCAACTGAATTTTAGCGTGCCGTTGGTCAAGTCCCATAATTTTGCAGTGCTGTCTTCCGACCCGGTTAATGCATAGTGACCGATTCGGTCCAGCGAGGTAGTTAAAACGGCCTTGTCGTGCGGGAAGGCGTAAAGCGTTAGTCCTTGATTCAATGCAAAATAGACAGCTTTATCCGGCAGTCCGATCAAGGCGTGAAAGCCGTCATGGGATAAGCTGAGCGAACCGATTCCGGGTAGGCTCCAAACATTCAGCAGTGCGCCGTCTGCGATTCGCCACCAAGCAATCGAGTCGCGCTGCGCGGTGACGGCGTAGCGTTCGTTTCCTGAAATGGCGGCATGGACGATGCCGCTTTCATCTTCGAGGTGCTTCCAGCTATGTAATAGCGCTCTGGGTTTTAATTGCCATAGTTCGGCTGGTCCCGAGGTTCTTCCGATTAACGCATAATGATCGGTCAGTGCGGCGGAAAAAATGCCGTCATTAGCCAATACCACCGTTTTATCGGCTTTCGGCGTTCGGTCGCACCCGGTCGATATTGCGACAAACCAGAGTGCTAGGATAGCCCGGATGATCATATCGGCGTTCTCATAAGACGGTTGCGGCTTGATTGCCGGTAAACCATTGAAGTTTTTCATGTAAGGAGACGACAGTGCCGATAATGATCAATGTTGGCGGTGTAATATCTTGTTTTGCGGCAATTTCGGGCAGGGTACTCAACGTACCGGTAAAAACGCGCTGCCGATCGGTTGTACCTTGTTGAATCAATGCGGCCGGTAAATTTTCGCTGGCGCCGTGTTCGATCAGCGAGCGGCAAATAATCGGTAGGCCGACCAGGCCCATGTAAATGACGAGCGTTTGATTCGGTTTTGCGAGTTGTTGCCAGTTAAGGTTGATGGTGTCGTCTTTCAAATGGCCGGTGACAAAGGTAACGGATTGCGCATGATCCCGGTGGGTTAAAGGAATGCCCGAATAAGATGCGCAACCCGATGCGGCGGTAATACCGGGGACGACTTGAAAATGAATGCCTTGCTCCATCAGCGTTTCGATTTCCTCGCCGCCGCGCCCGAAGATGAAGGGGTCGCCGCCCTTAACCCGCGCCACGCGTTTGCCTTGTTTGGCTAAATCGGCCAGCAATTCGTTGATCTGGTCTTGCGGCAGGCTATGCTCGCTACGCTGTTTGCCGACATAAATTTTGGTGCTATCGCGGCGAGCTAGATCCAAGATGGCCGGCGCAACCAGGCGATCGTAAACGACGACATCGGCTTGTTGCATTAAGCGCAGGGCTTTAAATGTGAGCAGGTCAGGGTCGCCCGGGCCGGCGCCTATTAGATAGACTTCGCCTTGGGGCTTGGCGCTTTGATGTTCGTGCAAGGATTTTTGCAGTTGTTGTTCGGCTTCTTCGTCTTTTCCGGCAAACAAGAGTTCCGCCACCGCTCCTTGAAAGGTGTTTTCCCAGAAAATTTTACGCAGAGCCGGAGAGTCGATTTGCCGTTTAACCAAGGGTCTGAATTTCTCAGCCAGTTGCGCCAAGCGGCCGTACCCTGACGGAATCAAGGTTTCGATTTTTGCGCGAAGTAGACGTGCTAGCACCGGTGCGGCTCCGCCTGACGATACGGCTGCGATCAACGGTGAACGATCGATAATGGCTGGAAAAATGAACGAGCAAAGCTGCGGGCTGTCTACGACATTGACCGGTATGTTGCGTTCGTGTGCGGATTTTGAAACCTGTTGGTTGGTTTCAAGCCGGTTAGTTGCCGAAACGACCAATGTAAAGTTTTCAAGGTCTTCGGGTTGAAAAGATTTTTGTTTGATCGTCAATTGACAGCGTTCGGCCATTGCGGCGACCGTTTCGCCGATGTCTTCGGCGATGACGGTAATGTCGGCTTCGGCTCTAGCGAGCAGATCGATTTTGCGGGCGGCAATTTCTCCGGCCCCGACGACCAGGCAGGGTTGGCCGGTCAATTTGAAAAAAATCGGAAAATAGTCCATTGGGTTTGGCGATTCGCGTATGGGTTCGAGAGTGATATACTTCGCACGGCCATATTTGCGGCTTTTATGGCAATGCTATTTTGTTCGGTAGCAAGGCGCGAAAACAGGCGCATAGCGAGCTATGAAACTGTTTTCGCAACGCAGCTACTGGACAAAAGAGCGCGTCAGAAAGCTGCCAAGTTTGACCGCGCGAAGTATATTATAGCGACTCCTCGGATTGTACTGAAAATTTAAACTGAATCATGATTGAATACGATATTGAAGTCGATGCCTCCGGCCTAAATTGCCCATTGCCCTTGTTGCGTTTGAAAAAAGCTCTGCAGCAAATGATGAGCGGCCATGTGGTCAAAGTCATCGCAACCGACCCCGCCGCGCATTTGGATATCGGGGTTTATTCCGATCAAACCGGGCACCGGATTCTCGATTATTTAAAAGAAGAAAATAAACAGATTTTTTATATAAGGAAGAAATAGGTGAAAGGTGAAAGGTGAAAGGTGAAAGGTGAAAGGTGAAAGGTGAAAGGTGAAAGGTGAAAGGTGAAAGGTGAAAGGTGAAAGGTGAAAGGTGAAAGGTGAAAGGTGAAAGGTGAAAGGTGAAAGGTGAAAGGTGAAAGGTGAAAGGTGAAAGGTGAAAGGTGAAAGGTGAAAGGTGAAAGGTGAAAGGTGAAAGGTGAAAGGTGAAAGGTGAAAGGTGAAAGGTGAAAGGTGAAAGGTGAAAGGTGAAAGGTGAAAGGTGAAAGGTGAAAGGTGAAATCGGCGCTTGACAAGCGAATTAAATACTGCATCATTTCACCGCTCACCGCTCACCGCTCACCGCTCACCGCTCACCGCTCACCGCTCACCGCTCACCGCTCACTATTTCACGAATACTCTTTCAACAATTCCCACATCCTGTCCTTGTCCACTGGTGCGCTAAACAAATACCCCTGAATGACATTACAACCTTTTTGCATGAGAAAACGGCTTTGTATTTCGGTTTCGACGCCTTCGGCTACTAGATTCAAACCCAGATTTTTCGCGAGATCGATGACGGCGCAAGGGATGGCGGTCAAGTGCGGATTATTAAAGCTCGATTCGTCGGATATTTCCATGATGAACGAGCGATCGATCTTGAGCTCGTCTATCGGCAGTTCTCGCAAATAGCTGAGACTGGAATAACCGGTACCGAAATCATCTATCGATATCGAGAAGCGCAAGTCCTTGAGTTCTTGCAATTGCTGTACGGTTTTTTGCTGCCCGCTCATGACTACGCCTTCGGTCAATTCGATTTGCAGCAATGACGGATCCAAACGGTGATTGATCGTCGATTTCAACAATGCCTTCTTGATGTTGCCGCGATGAAATTGTATCGGCGAAATATTGACCGCGATCGGCACCAAATTGATACCTGTAGCCTTCCATGCGGCTAATGTTTGACAGACCTGCTCAATCACCCAGCACCCGATATCGACGATATAGCCGGTCTCTTCGGCGATTGGAATAAATTCGGCGGGCGTTATGTCTTCGAGAGTCGGACTGCGCCATCTCAGCAATGCCTCGGCACCGACAATTAAGGAACTATCGAGCGCGAATTTTGGCTGATAGTGAATATAAAACTCTTTCAACTTCAATGCGCGATGCAAACCATGTTGTATCAGCATGTACCTTTCGGCTTGGCTTTCGAGCTTTTGGTTGAAAAACTGGTAATTGTTGCGGCCTTTATTCTTGGCCAGATACATCGCGCTATCGGCATGCTTCAGAAGGGCTTCGGTATTGTCGCCGTCGTCCGGAAACAAGCTAATCCCCATGCTGAAACTGATGTGCAATTCCCGTTCGGCTAAACGATAGGTTTTTTTGACCGCGTGGAAAATTTTATCGGCTAGTCTTGCTGCGGCTTCCCTGGAACTGATTCGCGGCAACAGTATCGCGAACTCATCACCTCCCAAGCGGCTGAGTGTGTCGGATTCACGGATTGACGACAGCACCGATTGCGCGAAATCTTTGACTAACTCATCGCCAAAGCCATGCCCTAAGGTATCGTTGACTGTTTTAAAATTATCGATATCCAGACAAATGACCGCCAATTGGCTGCGATCTCTTTGCGCCTGTAATATCGCGGTATTCAATCGATCCAGCATCAATACGCGATTAGGTAAACCGGTCAATGGGTCGTGATGAGCCAAATAGCGGATTTTATCTTCCGCGACGGCTCGTTGCGTAATATCCGAAAATACCGATGCATAATGCGTGAGAGTGCCTTCTTCATCCCGAATAGCATTGACCGTGATCCATTCGAGAAACAATTCGCCATTTTTACGCCGGTTCCATATCTCTCCGGACCATCGGTCGGTAGTATTCAAGGATTTCCACATCTGCCGGTAAAACTCGGAGTCATGTTTTCCGGAACTGAGAATTCTAGGATTACAGCCTTCGACTTCGGCGAACGTATAGCCGGTAATCGCGGTAAAAGCCGGGTTGATCGCAATGATGTTTCGGTTGTGGTCTGTGATTGATATCGCCAACGGCGAAGCCATGAAAACCGATGCCGACAACTTCAAGCTGTTGATATATTTCAGGTGCTTGATGCATTGAAGAATCGTACTAACCAATTTGTCCTCAGTTAGAGGCTTGGCGAGAAACTTATTGATTTCCAGATCAAGCATTGCTTCGACTTGCGCGACACGACCAGGTCCCGGTTCAATGCCGCTGATAAGGATGATGGGCACGTTGGGGTCGCATACGCGAATATGTTCGACCAACTGCAAACCATTCATCTCGGGCAAGACAATATCGCAAATCACCAAATTGGGACGGTATTTTTTGTATAAGCGCAAGCCCGTTTCGGCATTTTCAGCAGTGTATAAGACGCCGACACGGCGCTGCAAAAATTTCGATAAGCAGGCTAGCGAGTCGGGATCATCTTCGACATAGAGTACCGATATCCATTTGAGCGGCGATAAATCGTCGGTCGTATCGTTTTTTTGTCGAGGGAGGTGTAATACGGAGTCATTAACCCTGTTGTCTTGTTGGTCCAGTAACTCCGGGCCATACGCAATCTCGAGTAGGGTGATGTCATCGTGATAGAGCGTTTTCGGGATACTTTTCAAATAGCCGTCGATTCGATTCAAATAACTGTTATGGCCGGTCTCGGCTATTTGTTCGATGAGTGTCTCAAGACCTTGCTTTTGAGTTTGATGCTCTAATAATTCGGTCAAACCATCGCTGAATATATATAACTTCGCTGTTGTATCGCAATGAAACCCTTGTACCTCAGGTAGAAAATCGTCACCTCCGACGATTCCCCACGCCAGATGATTGGATGGAAAAGTATGAACGATCCGTCCATTACTGTCCGTCAGTAAAACCGGCGGATTGCCGCAATTGACCACCTCGATTAGGCATTGTCGCGGATCGAGTTTTATCAGTGTTGCGACCAAAAAGTGTCCCGATAAATGCTGATCATACAAGGCTTGATTCAATTCGTCGGCTATTCGACTCAAGCTGAATCCCCGGCCAGCCAATTCTCGAAATTTCTTGGGAATGTTGAGCGCCGGTAAAATCGCCGACAAGCCATGTCCCATACCGTCGGCAAGCAATACATACAGCTCGGTTTCGGTATGCTCGATTGTGTAAAAGTCGCCGCTAATTTTATCCCTGGGCCGGGTTATTGCGTGTACGGCAATATTTCGATCATTGCCTATCATTTGAGAGACATAACCTTGCAGTCGTTCTGTTTCTTCTTGCTGCAGTTCGATTGTCGTATGCAATTGATTCAACGTTTCGTTAAGGCTATGCTTTTTATGAAGTTTATCCAGCGCTGTTCGAAATGCGGAGTTCAACGAATCGGCATTAACCGGTTTGATGATGTATTGAATCGTCTCCAAATCGATCGCTTTCTGCAGTAGCCCCGTATCGCTGTGAGCCGTTAAAAAAAGCATCGCCGCGTCGGCATCGAGCTTTCTGATCGTTTGGCACATCGCGATGCCGTCCATGACCGGCATACGGATATCGGAAACCACAATATCCGGCCGATGGGACTCGAATAAGCGTAAACCTTCTTGTCCGTTTTCGGCTTCGAAAACCGTTGCGCCTCGCCTTCTTAAGTAATTGGCTAGCACTTTGCGCGGCTCGTGTTCATCCTCGACACATAAGATCGATACGTTGTTCAACGATAATGCCGGTTTACTCAAGGGTTGTTCGGTTCTGTCCATCTGAATAGCTCCATATTGGGATGTTTGGGTAAAAACAGGCTAAACCTAGCGCCTAGGTCGGTATTCTCAACAAGAACCCTACCATGCATCGACTGCTCGACCGTCAACTTGGTAATGTAGAGCCCCAAGCCGCTTCCTTGGGGTTTAGTCGTAAAGTAAGGATCGAATAGTTTCGGCCAATCGTGCTCAGCGATACCGCCGCCATTGTCCTCGACGCGTATGATGCACCAATCGTCATCAGTATCGATTTCAACATAGATAAGCCCCTGAACCATTTGCTTTTTGACTATTTGATCCTTGGCATTGTTGATCAGGCACAAAATGGCTTGAGATAATTCACCGGCATGGATATATCCGGTGATGCCGGGGATTTTCTCTGTCACATGCAATTGAATATGGCTAAGGGTCAATGTCGCCTCGAGCAAACCAAGGGTTTCGGTGACGACTTGTGAAATTTCTGTTTTCTCGAGTGTCTTGTCGTTTTTAAAAAAATTGCGGAAATCGTCGATGGTCGAGGACATCTTGGACAACAACTCGTTCGATCGGTCAATAGAATGTCTGATGGTTTCGGCCGTTGCTTCGCCATGTACGAAAGCATCTTCAAGATCCATCAGGATGATGGCCAGAGCATTTAAAGGCTGGCGCCATTGGTGAGCAATGTTGCCAATCATTTCGCCCAGCGCCGCCATCCTATTTTGTTGTTGCAGCAACAGATCTTTTTTCCGATTAGCGAAAACCTCTTGCCGGACACGCCGGTCCAATTCGGAATTGAGTGAGCGCAATTGTTCCTCGGCCCGTTTTTGCAAACTCAGGTCATGGACGACGCCGACGATCTTTTGCAGCGCATGATTGGCATCCAGGATTGGCGTCATGCTGACTGCCATCCATTTCCATTGGTCATTGGCGTCTTTGATTCGATGTTCTAGGTTTTTGATTGGAACATGCTTCTCGAGTAGTTCTTGGAAAGCCTTTAATAGAACCGGCCGTTCCGCTGCATGAAACCGATCCGATTCCAGCACCGAAATAATCGGCTTTCCAATAATTGCTGTCGTATCGAATCCCAATATTTGCAAAGCTTGTTGCGATACATAGTCGATCCTTAAATCGGCATCGATCGACCAAATAATGGCGTTGACGGCATCTACCAACGTGCTCATTTTTGCTTCGAGCTGTTTTATTTCGGTGATATCCAAGACGATCGCCAAAAAATACGGCGGCTCATCAATCGGTTCGAACAATTGCAAGTGTACTTCGACGTCGTATAAGCTGCCGTCCTTGCGTCGATGCACCGTCTCGAACAGTTGTCCCGGCTTCTCGTGACGTTTGAGCGGCTCTATTAATCGGTTGAAATCGGTCAGCGAATAGGCGGGCTTGATATCCAGCGGCGTTATTTTCTTCAACTCAGCCATGCTGTAGCCTAAATTAGCTAACGCTCCTGCATTGACGAAGCTGAAGCGCAAGGATTCGGCTTCGAATATATAGATCTCATTGATGCTGGCGGCGATGCTACGATAAAAACGACTGTTGTTTTTGCGCAAACGTTTATGTTCGGTAATGTCGAATAGCACCATCAAGCAATCATTCCGATTGACTCGACTGACCGTCAGTAAAACTTGATGTGTCGCGGCTGATTTGTCTTGTATGGAAATCTCCCGATCGATTACATCCGAGTGTTCGAATTCAGTTCGGTTGAGTAAATTGCGCCACTTGCCGATCGCTTCTTGCCGCTTTGCCTCGTCCGGAATTGCCCTGGCCCACCAGTCGTCAACTGTCTGAACATCGCTCGGATCGTATCCGAAAGTTCGTTTAAAAGCCGGGTTGACATAGAGGATTCGGCCTCGGTCGCCACTGAGGGCCATCGGCACCGGCGTCGCCTCGATAATGGCGTGCGCTCTTGCCTCACTGGCTTTTAACTCGTTGCTGGTGTTGACGAAGTCCGTAACATCGCGCGCCACGCCCAACAGCGAAATTAATTTTCCGTCGGTCCCGAAAATCGGTGTTTTCACGATCTCGAGATGACGTTCGTCGCCCTGTTCTCTGTGTTGCAGTTGCTCTTGCAGAAATAACGGTTCGCGCATCGTCAATGTTCGTTGATCGCTTTCCCTGTAATGATCGGCAAGCCATTTCTCGAACAAAGCATGATCGTTTTTGCCGATTATGCTATCGCAAGAATTTTGTAAAAAACGCTCGAAAGCTTGATTGCACGCTAAATAATTCAATTGCGGATCTTTGAGCCAAACCATGTCCGGCAGCATATTCACCAAGGTTTTGTACTTGATCGCTTCGGAGTCGAATTTCTTTTCGGTGAAGCGTTGCTCATAGAGGGCGATTGCCAGTGTCATACTACAAATGACTAAGGCCATGTGATGAAGCCAAAAATCCAAATAAGACAAATCTATAGGGTGGTGACTTTCGACTCGCAAGCCGCACGATAGAACGATAATCAGCAAACCTATCGAGACACCGTGTCGTCCCAAACGCAACGCGGTAAAGATCATCAACAAAAACATCCAAAAGCTCTCGAACTGAGCCGTTTGCCAATGTTGCGTAAGGCTAAAGGCGCTAAGTCGCTCAAGAATTAGCGTTAACAGCAAGAACAATACGAATTCCAATTTACGTTGCTTTAGCGTAAAGCCATGTCGTTGATAATAAAAAATCAGGATCAATGGTGTAAGCAACATAATGCCAAGCGTATGACTCAACCAAGTCGATGAGGCCCAGGCGCCATACTCTTCAAGTGTCAGGCCGTTAAGGACTATCCAAACCAATATATTCAGTGAAGCTGCGCATATCGACGCGACTCCCGCTCCAAAAATTAGCAAGACGTAATACGACTTAATGTCGACTAATCGCGGATCGAAGTTTATGCGCCTTAACAAGGCCAAGCCTAATAATGGCTCTAGTGTGTTTCCTAAAGCCCAGAAGAGCGAAGGTATAATATCGGCACCAGAAACGATGTGGGTTACGAAAGCGCTGCAAACTATCAAGACTGCCGAAGAGGCACCTCTTATCAACATATAGGCCAATGCAAAACCCGAAGGAAACCAAATCATTTCTTGATTTGCAAAGGTGCCGGCAAACAAATCGCTCAGTTTGACGAAGAAGAAATAAAGTCCAAAAATCGACAATATATCCAAACAAAATCTTGTATTGAAAAGCTTCATAATCCCTTGTGTTTCAATTTTTATGAACTAAATTTTATGCTGCCCGGAGAGCTTGCAGTTGTCGGGCTATCTTTGTAAGTCGTTCAACTTTGTTGGCGATTTTTCGATCGGGTTAAGAGAAGCCAATGCCGCTGTGGGTTTCATAGATTGGCGAAACGCCTTGACTTGCCTAGTCTAGGGCATTGAGCAAGTCGATTCCGCATGCCGAGCGTCTACTGCAATGATCATACGGCCAACACATGACTTCGTTACCGTCCGTCCGGATTTTTTTTGGCGCGCGCCGTCAAAAAGCCATAGAGCATGTCTTCTACCATCGCTGATGCGCCGCTCGCCGGGACAGCTTCAATTATACTTATCGCGGATCAAAATTCGGCACCGGGGTGCCCGTCAAAGGACGCCGTGAATACATCCATGTAGACTCTATGCCAGCTCCATGCTGGCAAAGCCTTAGCCGAGCACCCCTGCGCCTCCTAAGACACTGCCGAAATTTGAAGTGCGAAAGGTATATGTCGATCAAATAACATAATCGGCTTCTTGGGATCCTGCGCAACATCAGTTATGGGTTTGCCGACGATGCTTCTTAATAATAAAAAACGTTCTGTCAATAATAAGGCTACTTTTTATAAGGGATTTTGTCACACAATTCCATTTCCCGCAGAATTTCTTGCGATTTTAAAATCATATTACCGTACCTTGATTTTCAACTCATGCGACAACTACGTCGACATTTACCGGGGGAATGGTGGAGCTTGACAAGAACTCGAAATGCCACATCATTTCACTGCTCACTGCTCACTGCTCACTGCTCACTGCTCACTGCTCACTGCTCACTGCGGTATATGTCAATGATTTTGAGACACCCATAATAAAAAATTAGTGTAGATTGTGAGTTTAGTTTTCCTGGTCGAGAGCCTCATTTGCCGTCCGTGAAGGGGGCGGGTTAATCCAAGCGGCTTCAGGTACGGCTTGGGCATGGGGTTGGCGGTTTTTGAAGCGTTCCGGATTGCGCTCGAATGCGGCATGCAGGACTTGCGTGCGCTGCGTAACTATCTCGACGGCTTGGCCGCTGTGAACGCTGGCCGGGGTTAACAGTGCAATGCCGGAGTGATAGTGGTCATGGTTGTACCAGTCGAAGAACGTTCCGCAAAAGCTTCTGGCATCTTCGATAGCGCCGAATTGAGCCGGAAAGCCCGGTCGGTATTTCAAGGTCTTGAACTGCGCCTCGGAATACGGGTTGTCGTTGGAGACATGGGGCCGTGAATGGGTTTTGGTCACGCCCAGGTCAGCCAGCAGTTGCTCGACGCCTTTGGAGGTCATACTGCTGCCGCGGTCGGCGTGAATAGTCAATTGGCCTTCACGGATAGTTTGCCGAGTACAGCTTTCGCCAATCAGTCGCTTAGCCAGCTCGGTGGATTCGCGGTGCGCTACCATCCAGCCGACCACGCAGCGGCTGAAAATGTCGATAATGACGTAGAGGTAGAAATACGTCCATTTGGCCGGGCCTTTGAGTTTGGTGATATCCCATGACCATACTTGGTTGGGCGCAGTGGCGAGTAACTCGGGCTTGGTGTAGTTGGGACGACGAAGCTGGTTGCGGCGCTCGCGCACTTCCTGGTGGCGCACCAGGATGCGATAGAGGGTGCTGATGGAGCACAGGTAAACGCCCTCGTCGAGCAGCGCCGCATAGACCTGATAAGGCGAGCAATCCATGAAACGCTCGCTGTGCAGATGCGCCAGGACGTGTAGCTCTTCGTCCGTACTCAGTGCCAGCGGCGGGCGCGGACGTTCGACCGGCCACGAAGAGCGATCTTGTTGTGCGCGATAAAACGAGGCACGGTTGAAGTTGAGCGCCTCGCAGGCGGCCTTAACGCCAACCTCACGGCTGAGTTCAAGCGTGGCCTTCATGATGCTCTCCCGGTGTGGGCTGGAATCTCGCACAAGCCCAGCAGTTGCGAAAGTTTTTTTTGGACATCGATGATAGCCTCCGCCTGTGTTAGGCATGCCTGCAAACGCTGAATTTCGGCTTGCAGACGAGCATTTTCAGCGGCTAACGGATTCTTGTCCGAAGGTTTGCGGCCACGCGGCTTGGATAGACCGGCGCGGATGGCCTGCTCACGTTCGCTGCGCCATTTGCTGAGATGTGAGGAATATAATCCCTCTGTGCGCAGCAACTTGCCGATGCAGCCCGGTTCGCTACACGCATCAGCCTGGGTCAAGATGCGCTCTTTGTATTCGGCGGTAAACGTCCGGCGGGCGGCCTTTTCAAGCACTTCCCTACAAACGAGGCAAGATTCCGCGGCGAACGCTGAGGACACTTCAGCCGCCCTACGGGCGTCTTGCGTGTCCTCCGCGTTCGCCGCGGCATGAGGAATAGCTTGTACGGTTGTGTCAGTCATGAGATTTTCTCCGAAAATGTTCCCTAATTAATGCATGGGGCGGTGTCTCAGGTATATTGACACAGAGGGCTGCTCACTGCTCAATGAACAACAAATGCTTCCGAATTTACAGCATTGCTATGTGTTTTTGGCATTAAGCGGAAAGCGTGCTGGATGTTTGATGATTTCCTCTGTTAAATCAACATCAAGATCCGGCCAATAAAAATGCCCGGGAGATTGCTCTTCCACGTTGATTATTGACTTAACTGCCTGATCCTTAAACCAAGGGAATTTGTCGTATGGTATGAATAGCTCTTTATCATGAGCAAGCAGCCATATACCATGTGTTGATATATTTGTTACTTCAACTTCTAAAGTATTGTTGCCATGCGCTAATGAGCTCATTGTAGTGAACCTCCACAAGTGATTCGATTTCTTTCAGTTGCTTTCGGGAATAACGATAGTTCTTTGCCAATTCAATCTCGGGTTCTAACCAAAATTTTGCCTCACCCTCGCTAGATATTACATGGACGTGCATTCGCTCTTCTTCTCTTGAGAAAAAGAAGAACCTGTAACCGTTTTCTCTAAATACCGTTGGACTCATAATTTCAATCTACACATAACGTCCACGGTTCGCGTAACTCCGAATAGCGAAGCGTATTCTGAGGAATAAATGCCTTCATTTAATTTTACGATATTCAACACAATGCCGGCTCCGGAGAGGGTGCGGTTGCTCGATCGACAGGCGTCGGCGGCAAGGACAGCCGCCGTCGAGCCTACATGGATGTATTCACGGCCTCCTGTCGGGCGAGTGACCGCACCCTCCCCATCAGAAAACTTTCATTTGCCGGGGCGATGACCGGGCTTTCATGAACGTTACAGTTACGTTGACCTACGGCCATCTTTCGTTTTCAATTCCGCATTGTCAATCTATGCACGATGTTTTGCAAGCTGCTCATTCGTTAGATAGCATTGTTGCAAATACCATCCATGAAGTTTCACGAGTGATGGAAAGAAGCTAAATGGGATGCTTCTTTGAAAAGCATGCAGAAGTTGACGCTTGACAAGAAGCAGAAATACCCAATCATTTCACTGCTCACTGCTCACTGCTCACTGCTCACTGCTCACTGCTCACTGCTCACTGCTCACTGCTCACTACCTTCCTCCAAGCCGAATGGCTTTCAATCTTATCCAAGGCCGATTCTAACAAAGCCATGCCCGGTTCGGTTCGGTGCCAGGTCGAGGCGCCGGACGGGTGGGGCAGGGGAATCGCGTCGGTTCGGTGGCCGTAAAAGTTTACGCTGTGAATGTCTCCGACGACGTCGTTGAGTCTTTTGACCGGCATTAACTGAGCGATGGCAAGTTTGCCGACCGGGAGAATTAATTCGGGTTTCAATAAGTCCATTTCGGCTTGCAGCCATTTCGCGCAGTTTTCTATTTCCTGCCGATTCGGGACGCGGTCGCCGCCTTTCGGGTTCTTGCCCGGAAAACAGCGGCAGACTGCAGCCATGTATACACGCCGGCGAAATTCGGTTTCATTCAGGCCGATGCTTTCGAACCATTTGAATAAGGTTTTTCCGGCTGTCCAGGCAAAGGGTTTGCCGAAACCGCCTTCCTTGTCCCCAGGCGCTTGGCCGATCAGCAATATTGGCGACAAGACCTGGCTGCCCGATACGACCGGTCCGGTCATTTCCGGGCAGTCCTTGCATTGGGCCAGTGCCGAACGATGCTCGCGCATGAGATGTTCGCGTAGTTGAAATGAGGTCATGCTTAAAGGTCGATCTCGATGCCGACCGGGCAGTGATCCGAGCCGAAGATGTCGGGCGCGATAAATGCGTTCTTGACTTTGCCGATCAATGCTTGGCTCGTCAATACATAATCGATCCGCCAACCGATATTTTTTGCGCGCGCACCGGCCCGGTAACTCCACCAACTGTAGGCGACGGTTTCCGGATGTAAATGCCGGAAGGTATCGACGAAACCCGCTTCCAACATTCGGCTTATGCCATCGATTTCGGTTTGGGTGTAGCCGGCCGATTTATTGTAATTGGCTTTCGGGCGGGCGATGTCGATTTCTTGATGCGCGACATTGAAATCGCCGCAAGCGATTAACGGTTTTCGGCTATTGAGTTGCTGAAAATAGGCCAACAATTCCTTATCCCAGATTTTTCGGTAGTCGAGGCGCACCAGTTTTTCGCCGGAATTGGGGACATAGACATTAAGCAGAATGAAATTTTCAAATTCGGCCGCGATGACACGACCTTCCTGGTCGTGTTCGTCGATGCCGATATCTTGCAGAATTTGTATTGGCTCTTGCTTGGTTAATAGGGCGACGCCGGAATAACCTTTTCGTCCTGCCGAGTTGGAATAAATGTGATAACTGTCGATACTTTCCAGGGCCGTTTGGACTTGGTCGTCCTGTGCCTTGGTTTCCTGTAACAGAATACAGTCCGCGTCGAGTTTTTCCAGGGATTCGGCAAAGCCTTTGCCCATCACGGCTCGAATGCCGTTGACGTTCCAAGAGATGATTTTCATGAATGAATAGTCCGAAAGAATAATGAATTTAAAAAGCTATTTTTTACTCGTTCCCACGCCTCCCGCGTTGGAATGCATACCGATGTTGCTTCTGCAGTCAAGGTATGGGTTCCCACGGAGGACCGTGGGAACCAGAAATTCGGAGCAACGCCATTCCCGTATTCCGCTGCGCTGCATACGGGCTACACGCTGTAAATCCCATCCAGCAGCGGACTTCATGTGCTTTATGGTTAAACTGCCGAATTTAGGGTTATCGGGCATGTTTGAAGAATAACTGTTTACTGCCAATCGATCACATGATCTTCTAGATCGTCGACTTCGGATTCTTTGATCGCAAAACTTGAAATCGATATGCCGGCTTCTTTGACGCTGTCTGGATTGCCGCTAACCAAAGGGTGCCAATCGGGTAAGTCTTCGCCTATTGCCAGCAGCCGATAAGCGCACGTTTCCGGCATCCAATCGAAAGCCGTCCATGTCGTCGATTGTTTTAAATCGACGCAGTCGGGCACCAGCCGGGTTCTTTCCTGATAACGAGTACAACGGCAAGTTTTTAGGTCGATCAGGTCGCAAACGGCGTTGGTTAGATAGATCTCGCCGGTGTCTTCGTCTTCCAATTTATTTAAACAACATTTGCCGCAGCCGTCGCATAACGATTCCCATTCCTGAACGCTCATTTCGATCAGCTTTTTGGTTTTCCAGAAGCTCATGGGTGTAATCTTTCCATCAAATAACAGAGACAGTCTTGTTTGATGACTTTTTCGTCCAGTGTCAGCATGGACGGCATGGCTTTGCGCGTTATGCGCAATTCGCCGTCCTGAATCTTAAAGAATCGATCGCTGATATTTTGCGCATTGTCGTCCAAGGCAAGAATCGGCAGAGTTTTTAGGCCGTCTACGGATCCCCAAACGGTACCCGCAGGTATTTCATTAAAGTTCATATGGTCGAGATCTTTATTGAGCAGCAAGTCGGATGCTGTTTCTTGAAAGCTGAAGGTTATGGATTTGGGGATTTTAACTTGTGCGACAGTATGATAAAGATCGATGTCTTGCGGATAAACCGGGTGTTCCGGGAAATCGCTCAAGTTTAAACAACTATTGAGAAATTCGAAAGCATGTTCGATGCCGTGTTGTTGATCCGGTTTACCGCATTCCAACGTGACCGATGGGCAGAGTTCGGCGAAGGCGGCCGATTGCACACCTTTCGGACGCGTAAAATAAACGATTAGGCGACCGAATAGCGAGGCCAGTTGTAAAAATTTGTCATCCAGTTTATTGACGCAGGCGTAATGCGGATTCAATCCGGTATTGTTATGAATATCGATACTCGCGAATACATTTTTAGCCCGCATAGAATCGACAACTTGTTGAGTCATTCGGGTTTCAGGACAGTCCGGTAATTCGGTACCAGGCCAGATGCGATTGAAATCGGGTTGCCGGTCGAGTCTTCTCAAGCCGAGTCGGGCGGCTTGCGTATTACCGAAAAATATCGATACCGAACGTGGCAGCGCGCGGTCTTGGTATTTTTTTAGTAAGGTCTGTGCTGCGAGTAAGCCGGTCGGCTCATTGCCATGCAATAGCACTGATATGAACAAGGGCGCCGGGTCTTTCCCTATTAAATGGATCAGCGTCGGGTTGGGCAGTATCTCATGCAGGGTTTCGGAGGAGGCAGTTAATAGGCCTTCCGGTAAATAGTCTAATTGATTCAGTTGCACAGGATTTAATGGAGCAGTATTCATTGAAATAGAGTTTACATTATTAGCCATTCGCTGACCGGCTTGTCTCGGTTTTGATTGTCGAGATATTGCCGGGTCATCGCGGTAAAATCATCCGGATTGCTCGTCATGAAGTCGCGTTGCCATTGAGAACCGGTTTGTTTGGTTGCAATACGGTGCTGTACGATGCCTAGAAAGTCTTCTATATCGCAGCGGCTGATGCCGAGAGATTTTAATCCTATGACCGCGCGTGCGACGAGCTCGGCAATGAATAATGACTGCATTCGATGTTTGGTGCCGTCTAGCCAGACGATCGGGCTTTCTAAGCCGTATCGTGCCGCTTGATAGAAATTATCTTTAGCTTGGCTAAACGGAACCGAGATGCCTTTGTCGATGATTTCATCGCATAGATTTTTAGTCAATCCATAAAAAAATAAGGCATTGGCGATTGCGTCGATCACGGTCGGTCCGGCTGCCGGTGTTCGATGTTCGATGCGGATATGCGGGGTTCCGTCGTCGTCGAAACCGATCAACGGTCTATTCCAACGCCAAATCGTCCCGTTATGCAATTTTAAATGCTCGAAAATTTCCGAGACGGGGCCTAAGTCTTCGGGCAGTAAGATTGGGAAATGATCCAGGTTTTCTTGAAAGCATTCTAGGATCGTTTTTCTAGCGTAACCGGTTCCGAAGCTGACCCGTTTGACCGGTCCTTGCGCGGCGCCGGCGTAGCCGCCCGTTTCGATGGCTTGCTCGAACAGCGGAATTCGCGATTCATGCCAAAGATTTTTACCGAATAAATACGGCGCATTGCCGCATAGCGCGACCATCGGAGCCGAAGCGATAATCGATGCGTTATAAAAATGATGCGCGATAGTAAGCGGCACCTGCGTGTGGATTTGGAATGACGTCGTGGCCGATTCCAACATCACGTCATAATGGTCTGTTTTTAGATGTTCGATACCGGTGATATCGAGATGTATCGGTTTGCCCCGGGAATGCAGGATTTGTTCGTTCAGCGCGCGGTAGCGATTGAGATCCGACATATTGCCGAGGTTAAGGTCGGCTTGTTTCAGTGTCGGAAGCGTGCCGATCATGATGATGTGAGCATTGCAGCTTTCTGCCTGACGGCGCGCCTTATTCCAGGTTGTTTGCAATTGTTCGGCAAGGCGGCTGCCGAGATTGCCTGCCAATGGTGTCGGTACGCTGTTGAGTTCGATATTGAATTTTGCCAACTCCTCGCAAGCTAATGGATCGTTTAAGCCGGACAAGAAGCGATCGTTAATAGGTGCGGGAGCCATGTTATCGTCGACCAACCAGGCTTCAATCTCGAAACCGGCGACCGGATGGCGGGTCGAAAAGGCTTGTCGGTCGAATAATTTACTGAGGAGTAAGGTTTCCTGAGTCAATTTTCGATGGAACCGGTCGAAATCGCCTAAATCGTAATGCGACGCTGAGATTTCCTGACCCATAATTGTTATCCGGTTGAATTGGAGTCATGTTAATTTCAATCGGCTTAACACGTCAACCGATAGTGGTAATTGTGACTGAAGCTCAATATTTAGGCGTGCGCTTCGAACAAATCCCAAACGGGTTTGATACGATCGGGTAACGGGTTTAGGCGCCCGAGTTCGACCCAAACGTATTTGGGGTTATGAAAATCCGAGCCTTTCGAGCCGGCCAGATCGAATTTTTGCGCGTATTGCATCGAGGTTTGAATTTCGGTCGGGTCGTTGCGACCGCAGACTACTTCGATCGCGTCGCCGCCGGCTTCTTTGAACGCGGTTAATAAGCGTTTCATCCAAGAAGCGGTGAGTTTATAACGCATCGGATGCGCCAATACCGCAACCCCGCCCGATTCCTTGATCCAACCGATAGCTTCTTCGAGTCCGGCCCATTCTGTCGAGACATAGGCGGGTTTACCTTGGCCGATGTATCGGTCGAAAGCCTCTTGTTGCGTCGTGACATGGCCTTCCGATAACAAAAAATCCGCGAAGTGCGTGCGAGTAATCATGCCGGCGCCTGCGGCGGTTTTGACTGCGTCGAGCGCACCGAGAATACGTTTTTTTTCCAGTTTTCCGGCAATTTGCTCGGCACGTTCGCGGCGTATCGCTTGCAGTTTGTATATGCCTTCTTTCAAGCGCGGGCTTTCCGTGTCGATATTTAAACCGACGATGTGTAAGCAGTGTTTATGCCAGGAGGTCGATAGTTCGATGCCCGAAATCAGATCGATACCGGCCTCGGTTGCCGCTTGCTTTGCTTCGGCGAGTCCATCGGTCGTGTCATGGTCGGTCAATGCAAGGGATGTAACGCCTTTATCCTTAGCTCTCTGAATCAGTTCGCTAGGTGACAATGCGCCGTCCGATGCGGTGGAATGGCTGTGTAGATCGTAGTTTTCTGGCATGATGAAGGTTCAAGGTTCAAGGTTCAAGGTTCAAGGTTCAAGGTTCAAGGTTCAAGGTTCAAGGTTCAAGGTTTGTAGGTTAAAGGTTGAAGGTGATTTTAATTCCTTTTACCTTTTACCTTTTATCTTGCACCTTTCCCCTGCTTTTCTCATTGATATTCACCGTAGAGTTTGGCATAGAGACCTTTTTGGGCGATTAAGGTTTCATGGCGGCCTTGTTCGCAGATGCCGCCTTCCTCAAATACGTAGACGTGATCGGCTTGTTTAACGGCGCTCAGGCGATGCGCAATGATGATCGTCGTTCGGCCTTCGAGAAATTGGGCCATGGCTTGATGTAGATTGTGTTCGGTTTCGGAATCGAGCGCCGAGGTGGCTTCATCGAGTATCACGACTTTCGGGTTTGCGACGATCATGCGGGCGATCGCCATTCTTTGCCGTTGTCCGCCCGACAGGCGCATGCCTTGTCGACCGACGATGGTATCGAGTCCCTTGGGCAATTCGTCGATGGCGCTTTTCAATTGAGCAATCTCAAGGGCTTTCCAGAGTTCACTATCATCCACCGGTTTACCGAGCGTCAGATTCGTTCGAATAGTGTCATTAAATAAAATCGGATGCTGCAATACCGTGACGACATGCTCACGGATAACTTCGAGTCCAATCTGTTCGACCGGGACTTCGTCGTAATAAATGGTGCCGCTATCGGGCGTGTACAGGCCGATTAAGGTTTGTACCAAAGTCGATTTGCCGCCGCCGCTGGCACCGACCAAAGCAACTTTTTCGCCTGCAGGTATGGTGAGTTTGATGTTGTTCAAAACCTTTTCGTCGCTATAACCGAAATTCAGATTTTCGACGCGGATCGAGACGGTTTTTTTATGGCTAAAAGGGTTTTTAATATGCGGATAATGGGGCTCTTGTTGCAACGCGTTGAGTTTATTGATTCGATTCAACGCGCCTTTAGCGGCATAAAAGGCATATTGGATGCCCAAAATTTCCTGAACCGGCGCCATCATGAACCAAAGATAACCGAATACCGCAAGCATTTGGCCGATACTGAGGTCGGAATAAAACACCATCAGCATTGCCAGTGCGCGGAATATGTCGAACCCGAATAAAAAAATCAAAAAACTCAAGCGGGTTGCCGCATCGCTTTTCCAGGCAAAGGCGGTCGAATAGTCTTTGACCGAGCGCGCTGCGTCGATCAGTTGCAGGCAATAATGCTTCTCTCGGTTACTCGCTCTGATTTGATGAATCGCTTCGAGCGTTTCGGTCAAGGCTTGTTGAAAGACTCCGTAAGAAGCATTTTCTTTCGATTTGAGGTCCTTTACTCTGGAACCGACCGCGCGCGTGAAATAGATAACGATAGGGTTCAACAGCAAAATAAAGAGACCCAATTGCCAATGCATCCATAGCAAAATTGCAGCCGTGCCGAGAATGGTCAGCACGGCAACCAATAAGCGACTGATCGTGGTGCCGATAAAGCTGTCTATCGTATCGAGGTCTGTGACCAGGTGCGTGACGACCGTGCCGGCGCCCAAGCTTTCGTATTCGGACATCGATATGGTCTGCAGGCGGTCGATCAGGTTACGGCGAATTCTAAAAACGATATCCTTGGCGATGCAGGTGAATTGTTTGCCTTGAATGATGTGAAACAGGATAGAGATGATACGCAGCAATAGGCTGAGCAATAGAATCGTAACGATATAGAGAATGGGGGCTTGCCAGGCTTCCGGCGTGAAACGATTTATCGTGGCGATGACTAGGCCGGGTTTGTCGAGTAGCACTTCGTCGACTAGCAGTGGCATAAGTAAAGGCACGGGAACACTGGCAATCGTTCCCAGAATCGCTATGATATGGGCAACAAGCAATTCTTTTTTATGCAGCAGCGCGATGCGATAAATATAATTCCAAGTGTATAGTGATGGGTTTTGATTGAGCTTTTTGCTATGCACGTTCCGCCGCGTTGACTGAGATTAATAACCAAAATTATAAGCCGTGTCGTATTTTTTAAAAACCCTAAACCCAATGAATGTTCAATTAATTATTTGCCTGATAGGGCTGTTAAGCCCGTTTTCAGTCGCATCGGCAATGAATATAGACGATCGGCGCCAGGCATTTTTAGATGCCGAGAAACAAATTGCGTCAATTAATCGCGGTGCTTTTCCTAAAAGTGCCGAAGCGCTCAGCGATTATCCCTTATATCCGTTACTCAAGTATCAATGGCTTAAAAATAATTTGGACCGCGATCAAGAGATTAAACGTTATTTAAACGATTATTCGGACATGCGCTATTCGGCCTTGTTGAGACGCGAATGGTTAAAGTATTTGGCGGACGGCAAGCGATGGCAGGAGTTGGTCGAGCATTATCGGCCGACTGATAATGCCGAGTTGGCATGTCATTATCAATGGGCCAGATTAAAAACCGGGTTTCGGGATGACGCGTTGAGGGAAGCCAAAAAACTTTGGACGGTCGGTTATTCGCAGCCAAAAGCTTGCGATGCTTTATTAAACGAATTGATGGCATCGGATGAATTTACGCAAGACATGATTTGGCGGCGATTCGAGCTGGCTTTGAGAAACAACAGGGTTTCGTTGGCCAGTTATGTCAAAAAATTGCTCAATCCGAACGAGCAGTCGGCGGCAGACTTTTGGCTCAGGGTACATCAGTCGTCTCGCATGGTTGAGCAGTCATCCGAATGGCAAAAAGAATATCGAATGCTTGGGTCGATTTTCGCATACGGCATCGAGCGCTTGGCCGGTTCCGATGTGAATGCTGCGTTGAGCGTTTGGGACGCCAATAAAGATCGTTATCGAATGTCGGTCGAGACTGTCGATAACGTCGAACGTAAGCTAGGGTTATCATTGGTTTTTGATAGAAGGTCGGGGGCTTATGAGCGATTGAGCAGGGTTAACAATGCCGATAATGTAGTTAGGGAGTGGCGTGTTAGGGCGGCCTTGCTCGAACAAAACTGGCCTCATGTTATTGAGGCTTTGAGCGGGTTAAGCGAACAGGAAAAAAACCAACCCCGTTGGCAATATTGGTTGGCCCGTGCGTTAAACGAAACCGGACAACGCGAACGAGGGCGCAAAGTATTCGAAGCATTGGCCGGGGATCGCAGTTTGTTCGGGTTTCTCGCGGCGGAAATCTTGAATAAGGCGCCGACGCTCTCCGATCGGCCGTTGGCATTGACAGCGGAGCAATTGGCAAATTTTGAACGCTTGCCTGCCGTGAGTCTCGTTGCCGAACTAAAGTCCATGGGTCGGGAGCAGGACGGTCTTCGGCAATGGTGGTATTTGCTGGGTAGGCTCGATAAGCAACAAATTCAGATTGCCGCCAAAGTAGCGCAGCAGTGGGGCTGGACGCAGACCGCGGTATTTACGATTGCGAAAGCGGAATATTGGGACGATGTTGGTTTGCGCTTTCCGCTCGATTATCTCGACGACATCAAAAAACAGGCGCGGCAACAAGCCTTAGACCCGGCTATTGTCTTAGGGTTGATTCGTCGGGAGAGCGTTTTCGACCCTAGGGCAAGGTCGCCGGCCGGCGCGCGCGGTTTGATGCAAATCATGCCGCAAACCGGTCGGCAAATCGCGCGAAAACTTAATGAAAGATGGCAATCGGAAAATAGCTTGTATCAGCCCAATGTAAATGTTAAGTATGGTACGCATTATTACAAACAAATGCTCGACCGTTTCGGCGGTCATTTTGCCCTTGCCGCTGCCGCTTATAACGCCGGTCCGGGAAGAGTCGATCGATGGTTGCCGAGGTATCAAACGTTGCCGGCCGATATTTGGATGGAAACGATCCCGTTTAAGGAAACTCGGGAATATGTCGCTGCGGTTTTAGGTTATGCGATAATTTATCAGCTCATTATGGAACGGGATTCGATTCGGCTCGGCGATGTCATGAAAGATGTACAGCCCGGTTGATGCTTGTCGGGAAGAATTGATAAGGTGGCTTAGAAATATGCACAAAATAACTTTTACAAGTATAAGCTTTGCGGTGGTTCGGCGACTCGCTTGACAGGACCCAGCCCCTAACTTAGTAAGACTGTTAACCATGACCGATGGGCTATGGGATTTAGGGGCTGGGTGGATACGTCCTTGTAGGCTTGACGGCGGCTATCCCTGCCGCCGACACCTGCCAATCGAGCCGCCGACCTGCTTTTAACAGTTGTCGAAGTTATTTCACGCTCGTTCCTTATCGCCATTTCGGATGAAAAATTGAGCTGATTTTTTTTGTTATCTAATGGATAATACGCCGTTTAATAAAAATTAAGCTTAGGTACTAATAATGGGGAAGCAGCATAGTTTTACGCGCGAAGAATTATTAATGTCCGGCAGGGGGGAGTTGTACGGGCCGGAAAATGCGCAATTACCATTACCGAATATGTTAATGATGGATCGCATCACTCATATTTCCGACGAAGGAGGTAAGTATGGTAAGGGTGAAATCATTGCTGAATTAGATATTAAACCCGATTTGTGGTTTTTCGAATGCCATTTTCAAGGCGATCCGGTCATGCCGGGGTGTCTCGGTTTGGATGCAATGTGGCAATTGGTCGGGTTTTATTTATGCTGGTTGGGCGGGCCCGGTAAAGGCCGTGCATTGGGAGTCGGCGAAGTTAAATTCACAGGTCAAGTTCGTCCCACCGCAAAAAAAGTGACATATCGTATTCATTTAAAAAGGGTGATTATGCGAAAATTAGTCATGGGCATTGCCGATGCCACGATGGAAGTCGACGGTAAGGAAATATACGAAGCGACCGATTTACGAGTGGGTCTGTTTACTTCAACAGAAGATTTTTAGGGGCGTAATTGATGAAAAGAGTCGTAGTAACCGGTTTAGGTATTGTTTCCAGCATCGGAAATAATCGCGAAGAGGTAGTCGATTCCTTGAAACAAGGTCGTTCCGGAATTTCGTTTGCCAATGATTATCAAGAGCTTGGTTTTAGAAGCCATGTGCGCGGCGCGATTAATATCGATCTTAATGAATTCATAGATCGAAAAGTTAAACGTTTCATGGGCGATGGCGCCGCGTTCAATTATGTAGCTATGCAACAGGCGATCGAGGATTCGGGACTTGAGGAGTCTGAAATCTCTAATTTTAGAACGGGGTTAGTCATGGGGTCCGGCGGTCCGTCGACATCGAATTTGGTCGATGCTGCCGATATTTTGCGCGAAAAAGGCATTAAAAAAGTCGGTCCTTACATGGTGCCGAGAACAATGTCGAGTACGAACACCGCCTGTTTGGCCACGCCGTTCAAGATTAAAGGCGTCAATTATTCGATCAGTTCGGCTTGTGCGACCAGCGCGCACTGCATCGGTCATGCGATGGAATTGATTCAAATGGGTAAGCAAGATGTCGTATTCGCCGGCGGCGGCGAAGAAGTACATTGGACAATGTCGCTATTATTCGATGCCATGGGCGCATTGTCGTCGAAATATAACGACGCTCCCGAAACTGCATCGCGCCCTTATGATGCAACTCGCGACGGCTTCGTGATCTCCGGCGGCGGCGGCGTGCTTGTGATCGAAGAGCTCGAACATGCCAAGGCGCGCGGCGCTAAAATCTATGCCGAATTAACCGGTTACGGCGCGACTTCGGATGGTTATGACATGGTGCAGCCTTCCGGCGAAGGTGCGATCCGCTGTATGCAGCAGGCGATGGCGACTGTCGATGCCGAAATTGATTATATCAATGCGCACGGCACCAGCACGCCGGTCGGCGATACCAAAGAACTCGAGGCGTTGCGCACCGTGTTTGGACAAGGTAATGTGCCTAAGGTTAGTTCGACCAAGTCGCTGACCGGTCATGCGCTCGGCGCTGCCGGCGTCAATGAGGCGATTTATTCATTGTTGATGATGGAAGAAGGTTTTTTAAGCGCTTCGGCCAATATTACCGAACTAGACCCCGATGCAACCGATATTCCTATCGTGCGCGAATTTAAGGACAACGTTACATTGAATACGATCATGTCGAATAGTTTCGGTTTCGGCGGCACCAACGCGACTTTGATATTCCAGCGTTATAACGGTTGATATACATTTCGCACTTCAAATTCGGCAGTGCCTGAGGAGGCGCCAGCATGGAGCTGGCATAGAGCCTACAGGGATGTTTCACGGCGTCCTTTGACGAGCCCTCGGTGCCGAATTTTGATCTACGACGAGTATAAATAACGTCCGGGAACTATGAGCTTTGTTGAGATTTCGGTAACTCGCTTGACAGGACGCCGTAAATACGTCCGTGTAGGCTTGACGGCGGCTTTCCCTGCCGCCGACACCTGCCAATCGAGCAACCGAACCCTCCGTAAAATTAGGGAAGTTATTTACGACCAAATCCTAAAAGACGATAAAATCAACTATCTAGTTCTTCATGCGCTTCATGGTTATTTCGTAATATTGAATGCTTTCACAGTCTCGCCAGCGTAGGAACCTGAAATTATTTTCCGCGCCCCGAAAAGGGTACGCGATGCGTAGCCTATAATTTATTTCGTATGACTCATCCGATTCAAAAATCCCGAACCCAATTCAATAAACTGCAGAAACGTTTGCGTCATGCGGTCGGCGATGCGATCGCCGATTACAACATGATCGAGGACGGCGATAAAATCATGGTTTGCCTGTCCGGAGGCAAGGATTCGTTCACGATGCTGGACATCTTGATGAATCTGCAAAAAACCGCACCGGTCAAGTTCGAACTGCTGGCAGTCAATCTGGATCAGAAGCAACCGGGTTTTCCCGAGCATGTCTTGCCCGAATACCTCGAATCCATCGGCGTTCCTTACCACATCATCGAGAAAGACACCTATAGCGTGGTCAAGCGCGTGATTCCCGAAGGCCAAACGACCTGCGGCCTGTGTTCGAGGTTGCGGCGCGGTACCTTATACGGTTTTGCCGAGGCGAACGGCATTACCAAGATCGCCCTAGGCCATCACCGCGACGATATTTTGGAAACTTTTTTCCTGAATATTTTTTACGGCGGCAAACTGAAGGCGATGCCGCCCAAACTTTTGAGCGACGATAAGAAAAACATCGTGATCCGGCCGCTCGCCTATTGCCGCGAAAAAGAAATACAACGCTTCGCCGCGTTCCGCGATTACCCGATCATTCCGTGCAATCTGTGCGGCTCGCAGGAAAACCTGCAGCGCCAGGCGATGAAAATCATGCTGAAGACCTGGGACAAACAGTTTCCGGGGCGTTTGGAGACGATCTTCACGAGCCTGCAAAACATCGCGCCATCGCAATTGGCCGATACTCAACTGTTCGATTTCGCCGGACTCAAAGCCAACCCGAACCCGCTAAACGGATGCGAAGCGATCGATGTCGACGCCGGGTTGTCGGTCTTGGCCATGTGAATGACCGGCGCAGCTATCGCACTGTTCACCGATTTCGGGCCGGCCGGCCCTTATCTCGGGCAGGTCGAAGTCGTGCTTCGACAGCTTGCGCCGTCCCATCCCGTCATTCACCTCGTCAGTAACGCGCCGTGCGGCAATCCCCGATCTGCCGCCTATCTATTGGCCGCGTTGCGGCAACAGTTTCCGCAAGATTCGGTTTTTCTCTGCGTCGTCGATCCCGGTGTCGGCGGGGCGCGTAAGCCCGTGGTATTGCAGGCGGATGGACAAACATTCGTCGGCCCGGATAACGGCTTGTTGAATACCGTCGCCAAACATGCCGAACGCCGCGATTGGTTTGAAATCGTCTGGCGTCCCGAAAATTGCTCGATGAGTTTTCACGGCCGCGATTTGTTCGCGCCGGTCGCGGCACGCCTCGCTCTGGGTCAAGCGGCAGACGATTTAAAACCTTACCATGTCGATATCGCCGATTGGCCTGAAGATCTTACCGAAATTATTTATTTCGACGGCTACGGCAATGCCTTTACCGGTCTGCGTTACCGTTCCGAACTGGATGGACGGAAGTTAATGTTCGACGGACGCAGGCTCGAGCAAGCCGGCACCTTCAGCGAAGTCGGGGTAGGCGAGCCGTTTTGGTATTGCAATTCATGCGGCTTGGTCGAAATCGCCGTCAATCAAGGCCATGCCGAACGGCAATTGGATCTTCGGATCGGCATGAAGGTCGCTTATGAATGAAGTCAAACGCTGGCAATTTTGGATAGACCGGGGCGGCACCTTTACCGACGTTGTCGCGAAAAGCCCGGACGGACGCCTGCTTACGCATAAATTACTGTCGGATAACCCGGAACGTTACCGGGATGCCGCGTTGCAAGGCATGCGCGATATCCTGAATGTGGGTCCAGCAGAGCCGTTGGCGGATGCCGTCGAAATCGTCAAAATGGGCACGACGGTCGGCACCAATGCCTTGCTCGAACGCAAAGGCGAACCCGTCGCGCTAATAATCACAAAAGGCTTCAAGGATTGTTTGCGCATCGCTTACCAGAACCGGCCCGATATCTTCGCGCTGAATATCCAACTGCCCGAACAGCTTTATCGAACCGTCGTTGAAATCGACGAGCGTATCGACGCGCAAGGCAGCGTGCTTAAAACCTTGGACGAGCAGCTTGCCGAACGGCAGTTACAAGCGCTTTACGACCAAGGCTTGCGCGCGATCGCGGTAGTATTGCTTCATGCCTGGCGTTATCCGGCGCATGAAATCCGCTTGCAGAAAATCGCCGAAAGGGTCGGCTTCACGCAAATCTCCATTTCGCATCAAGTCAGTCCTTTAATGAAGGTCGTCGGGCGCGGCGATACGACCGTCGTCGATGCCTATTTATCGCCGATGTTGCAGCGCTATGTCGATCAGGTTGCCTCGGGTTTGGGCGGCGAGCGCTCGGATGAAGTTCGCTTGATGTTCATGCAATCGAACGGCGGCTTGACCGATGCCAAGCGTTTTCGAGGCCGCGATTGTATTTTATCGGGCCCGGCAGGCGGTATCGTCGGTGCGGTCGCGATCGCGCAACAGGCCGGTTTCGACAAAATCATCGCGTTCGACATGGGCGGCACCTCGACCGATGTTGCGCATTTCGCAGGCGAATACGAACGCCGCTTCGAAACCGAGGTCGCGGGCGTTAGAATGCGCGTGCCGATGATGGCGATACACACCGTCGCGGCGGGCGGTGGCTCGATTCTGCATTTCGACGGCATGCGCTACCGGGTCGGTCCCGATTCGGCCGGCGCGAATCCGGGGCCGGCCGGCTACCGGCGAGGCGGTCCGTTGACCGTGACCGATGCGAATATCATGTTGGGGAGATTGCCGCTGTTTCCGGCCGTTTTCGGCACCGAAGGCAATTTGCCACTCGATCGGGACCGGGTTGGAGTTTTGTTCGCCGAACTTTCACAGCGCATACAAGAGGCGACCGGCGATAGCCGAAGTCCCGAACAAGTCGCCGAAGGTTTTCTCGATATCGCGGTCGAAAACATGGCGGCGGCCATCAAGACTATCTCGGTGCAAAAAGGCTACGACGTTTCCGAATATGCCTTGTGCTGTTACGGCGCGGCGGCGGGACAACATGCCTGCTCGGTGGCCGAACGCTTGGGGATGCGGTGTATTATCCTGCATCCGTTCGCGGGCGTCTTGTCGGCCTACGGCATGGGTCTGGCAGACTTGCGCACGGTTCGACAAAAAGCCTTGGAACGGCCGTGGGGCAAGGTTTCGTTGGACGCTTTACGACTCGAATTCGATGCGTTGGAACGAGAAGGGCATGCCGAGATTGCCGCGCAAGGCGTTGTAAAAGTTCGCATCGAAGCGGTTCGCCGCCTGTTTTTACGCTACCAGGGCACCGATACCGCGTTGGCGGTCGAATTTGCCGAACAGTCGGTCATGCTGGCCGATTTCGAACTGCAATATTTGCGCCAATTCGGATTTACCTATGCCGACAAGCCGCTCGTTATCGAATCGATGGCCGTCGAAGTCATCGGACTCAGCGGGCAAGATGCATCGATACCGGCAGAGGACAAAGATTTCGAAGACATCGCGCCACTGACGATCGAATCGGTTTTTTTCCGTGGACGGCATTGGCAAACGCCCGTGTATCGGCGCGAACAGTTAAACCGGAACAGGGTCATCGACGGGCCGGCTATCGTCATCGAGTCGACCTCGACCCTCGTGATCGACCCAGGCTGGCGTGCCTCGGTCGATCAGGAACAAAATCTGATTCTGACGCGGCAACAAGGCAGCGAACATGCTGCATTGGCGACCGGTGCGTCGCCCGATCCGGTCATGTTGGAAATTTTTAACAAACTGTTCATATCGATCGCCGAGCAGATGGGTTTCGTCCTGCAAAACACCGCGCACTCGGTCAATATCAAGGAAAGGCTGGATTTTTCATGCGCGCTGTTCGATGCGCAAGGCGAGTTGATCGCGAACGCGCCGCATATTCCGGTGCATCTTGGCTCGATGGGCGAGACCGTCAAATGCTTGCTGCAAAACAGCGATTTCACGATGGCACGCGGCGATGTCTTTCTGGTCAATTCGCCTTATCGAGGCGGCACGCATCTGCCCGATATCACGATTATCACGCCGGTTTTCGATCGGGATAGGCTGCTGTTTTTTACCGCATCGCGCGGTCATCATGCCGATATCGGCGGCATCACGCCGGGATCGATGCCATCGCATAGTCGCACGATAGAAGAAGAGGGCGTGTTGACTTCAGGCATCAAAATCGTCGAACAAGGCCGTTTCAACGAGGAGGCTTTGAGGCAATGGCTGCTGTCGGGAGACTATCCGGCGCGCAATCCCGATCAGAATATTGCCGATTTTCAGGCCCAGATCGCCGCGAACGAAAAAGGCGCTCAAGAACTACATAAAATGATCGCGCATTATTCATTGGCGGTCGTACAAGCCTACATGCGCTTCGTGCAGGATAATGCCGAGGCCTCGGTGCGCAAGATTTTGGCCAATCTGCCGGATGGACAATTTCGTTATGCGCTCGACGACGGCGCCGAAATCGCCGTGCACGTGACTGTCGATCGCGAACGCGAGTCCGCGCGTATCGATTTCAGCGGCACCTCGCCGCAGCAGTCCGGTAATTTCAATGCGCCGTCGGCCGTCTGCAAGGCGGCGGTATTGTACGTCTTCAGAACCTTGGTGCAGGACGACATTCCGCTCAATGCCGGTTGTCTCAAGCCGCTCGATATCGTCATTCCGGAAGGCTCTATGCTTAATCCGAAATACCCGGCCGCAGTCGTCGCCGGCAATGTCGAGACTTCGCAAATCATCGTCGACGCCTTGTACGGCGCATTGGGCGTATTGGCCGGATCGCAAGGCACGATGAACAATCTGACCTTCGGCAATCAGCGTTATCAATATTACGAAACGATTTGCGGCGGAGCCGGCGCCGGCAACGGTTTCGACGGCTGCAGCGCGGTACATACGCACATGACTAATTCGCGCATTACCGACCCAGAAGTGCTGGAATGGCGTTTTCCGGTTTTGCTCGAAACATTTTCGATACGCCAAGGCAGCGGCGGCCAAGGCGCGTTCAACGGCGGGAACGGGGTCGTGCGCAGAATCAAGTTTCTCGAACCGATGAGCGTTAACATTTTGTCGAGCCATCGCGCAACTGCTCCATTCGGACTGCACGGCAGCGAGCCCGGCGCGGCCGGCAAAAATAGCCTATGGCGGGCAAGCGGGTCCGTCGAGTCTTTAGGCGGTTGCGCCCAAGTCGAAATGCAAGCCGGGGACGTGCTGCAAATCGAAACGCCCGGCGGCGGCGGGTACGGTAGTAAAGTGGTTTGATGGATGGTAAGGCCAAATGAAGGCGTCTTAACTGCTTCCATTAAAAGAAAGTCTTTAAAAGAAGGGCAGAAAAATAGAAAAAAAGCTTGAATAATAAATTCGATCCGTTATCATATGCGGCTCACGGAGAGATGGCTGAGTGGTTTAAGGCAGCGGTCTTGAAAACCGTCGTGGGTTTGTAGCCCACCCAGAGTTCGAATCTCTGTCTCTCCGCCAATTCATCTCGCAAGCTATTGATTTATATATAAAAGAATTGTTAGCTTAAAGCGTGCCGTAGCTTCTACCGTAGTCTGCGTATCTAAAGATAAAAATCTTACAGTTAGTTAGCCAGTTATCAATTTTAGGTAACTTATCTAATCCTTGTTCTGATTTGCTTTTATCCATAGAACAAGTCAATAAATTCCTATCAAAAAAGCATTCTCTCGGAAAATTTTCATTCGTGTTGAATAATTCTGGATCGGGTCCAGAAGTCTCATCCTTTCCAATGTCCAACAACAAGAAGCTATATTAAATTTTTGGATAAATGTAATTGATTACCGATTATCCGAGTTGGTAAGTTTGATAATCCAGCAAATTGATTAACGAAGCTTTTGAAATTTAACCTGATTAGCAAGTTTTTTCAGCTAAAGCTCAAAGATCAGCATATCCCTAGCAGGACGGGGTTCGCAAGCCATGCGCGTCAAGCTAAAAACGGCCAACCCACATCACGCTCTTTCCCAAGCTCCAGCTTGGGAAAGACACCCCGGAAGCTCCAGCTTCCTGAGGCCGACACAACCTCCGCACATTCTCAATCAACCCCGACTCGCTCGCTCGTTCAATCTTTCTTGATTGTCGGGAAGCTAGAGCTTCCTGAACAGGTTACCCAAGCTGGAGCTTGGGTAACAGCATATTTTAGTTTTTGCGACTACGACTGGCCCCTGCTCTGACACTTGGCTTCGGCAAGCTGAAGCATCTTGCTAATCAGGAAATTCAATTTCGTATAGTCGCTGTCAAAGTTCCCCTAGCAGGACGGGGTTTGCAACCCCGTCCTAAACGTTTTGACTTTGGCCGAAGTCAGCCGAATTGTTTAGGGCAAACCGAAACGTTGGGGACGGGTTAAATAACCCGTCCCGCAGAAGTGGCTTCGACTGGCCACTTCTCGGAAAGTTGACTTCGGCAAGCTGAAGCATCTTGCTAATCAGGAAAAATCTTGCCAAAAAGGCCTGCTTGGAGTGGCGTTTTCCCACGGAGTAGGGAGTAGGTTCGAAAATGCCTTTAAACTTCCTATATTTTGGTCTTCACTCATTCGTTGCCCTGCACCTGTTGGCCCTTGTGCGCGTTGATCAGCATGTGGCATTCCAAGCAGGCTCGCTCGAGCCTAAGCGCTGCCTCCTTGGCCAGTTCTGCATCGTTTTGTGTAGATGCTCGTTTCAGGTCGTATATGGCTTCATTGAAGGATTTGCCATGCTTCTCGTAGACGTCTGTGGACAGATAGCCATCAATCGCGGCGGCGTACCTTTCCATGTCCACGGCTGCGGTATTGACACGGTTGAGTCTGCCCCGAACGATCGCATCAAGGATATCTTGCATCGAGTTTGACTTTCGACGCATCAATTGGTTCTTCAAGTTGCGGTGAGACGGATTCTTATCATATTCGCCGGCATAGCGCCAAACCTCGCCAAAGAGCCACACGACTAGAGCGACAACCAAAGCGCCACTTAAGAGCGCAACCGTCCACTGCAAGCGATTTCTTTGGTTCATGCTTTTCTCCTAGTAGAAAACGAAGTAAAGGCCCTGGCGTTTTAGCGATGGCAAACGGTTCGGAACACTGGTATTAAGACGTTCCTGGGCTTGTTGAGTGGATAAACTATGCAAGTTTTCCAATACCTGTTTGATATACAAGGAATACCAGTGTCTTGGTTCTTGATATACGGCTTTTTTGTCATGATTTCTTGAAGTTCAATGGTAAAGATTAGTTCTCATTCCAGCTTAAGGACTTTAACAAAAGTACCTTACTATTGGCTGACTCAAAGCAAGATTTGAATTTGATAGCCTGAGTTTGGCCGTTACCCGTCTAATGATCATCATTCGCCGCATTCGGCAAAACCACCACAAACGGCCCGGCCCGAAGGTTCCCATCGCCATAACCCCGCACCGGCACCGACGGCCAGCGGTTGAATTCCGGTTCCGCGAGGATTCTTTCGGCCGCGTTTAAACATTCCGTCAGCAAATCCGCATCGATGCCATGATCGAGCGGGGTGGTTTGAAGGCTCGGGTATTCGCCTTCCAAGTCGTAATCGGCCATCGCCGCCGGATTTAAAAAACGCCCGGCCTTGTGCCCAGTGGTTTGGAATGTCGCTCATCGCGTTGTCTCCGGTTACCGAACAATCGTTATTTCCCCAAAACCCAATTCAAACAAAAACCCCACCGCCGCATCCAGTCTTTTGAATACGCGAACTTGGCCGCTCGGTCTCCAGCATTAGGTTCAGCTTGTGCTTGCCGGCCGGGTCGGCGTCGGCGTCCTCGCAGCCCTGGTCTCGCCGTTGTATCTCGTCTGGCCGATGGGCTTTTGGGCGGTCCTGGGTGGCTATTGGTCGCATATCCAGATCGACATGACCAGCATCCAGGGCGTCGACGTGCATCAGATTCTGAAGGATTTCGATATCGCCTACAGCGAATTCGTCAAGGTTCAAGGTCTGAACTGGCACACGCTGGAACTGAAGGCGAAGGTCTGGGGCTGTTTCTTAAAGCTGAGAATAAACTGTTTAGGATTTGAAGATATGAAGACAGGGCTCTTGAATTGTGAAATCATCCTTCGCCCATCATCACCTTCGCGCCGTATTCTTCCGGCGTGAGCGTGCCGCCCAGCTTTTCAGCAAGACCTTGTTCTGAAGCGGGAAGTGCATCCTGTACCGCATCGATGCGTTTCCATTGTGGAATGGGTGTTTCATTGTCGGGTTGAGGGACGTATTTTGACGTTTCAATGCGCTCCATGCGATGGATATAGCGCGGGCAATTGATGAATATTTCGCCGATTTCGACTCTGACGATCATGTCTGCACCGGGATATTCCGATAGCAATGAGTCGCCTTTTTGAATCGATGCCTCGCCATGCACTCGGATACGGTGCGGCGTTTCAAAGTCGATGAACAACATACCAATCTTGGGATTGCCTTGAATATTGCCCATTGACAGAAACATGCCGTTACCGTCATAACTAGGGAAGGCTAACGTTTGAGGGTCCACTACGCGAACCAAACCCGGGTTGCCGCCCTTGTAGGAGCAGGTGGGATAGCCTCGGTGGTCGATTGTGGTTAAGAAGAAAAAGTCTCTGCTTTCGATGAAAGGCTGATGCTGTTCGTTTATTTGATTTTCGACGATGAGCTCCTGTACCCGGTCGGCCAGATTGCGCGTATCATGAAGGTCTTGCAGTTGACGGTGCTGTTCACTGTATAAATCGGTCATTAAACGGTTCTCTCAAAATTGCTCTCCGGCTTATTCTGCCATAACCTTTCCAGAAGGGTAAAACAAAAACCTGGGCATTTGATTCCACTATGATTAAGTTCAGTGTAGCGTTGTCATGTCGTGCCTGACGGAAGGAATTTAGTCAAATATCTGATAAGCGGCATGGTTTTAGCTTAACGGACGGAAACAAGCAATAATCTTAAAAAATCAGTTATACCTTTCGCACTTCAAATTTCGGCAGTGCCTGAGGGGCCGCACAAACCCTGGCTCCGAACTTTGATCTACGATGGGTATAACTCCTTCGCGTAGCTCTAATTCCGGTCCCACATGACATTGCAATTGGCTTTTGCGGCGGCAGTAAGTAATTCGATCAGCGGCAATGCCCGATGAGCCAAAGGAACCGGTTTTTCTTTCCAGTGCTTTTGTCCGGCGTCCGTTTCATCGTCTGAATTTACCGACGACTGCGTCTTCTGCTTTTCAAGGGCGCTTTGCAATTGCTCCAGGGCTATCGGAACATCTTTCGCCAGAATAGCGCCCGGCACGTTGCCGCGTTTTCCCATCATTTTCAGCAATGTTTGCGCGATATCGCCGAAATAGGTGGTGTTGGGGTATACATCACAACTGAATGTTACTAACATTTGATTTTACTGAAACTCATTGGATTTTATGATTCAACTTCATGGCCCTATTGTAGCGTTATTGACACCATTTGATGCAAGCGGAAAAATCGAATGGCAAGCCTTTAAAGCTTATTTATCGTCTTTGTATTCCTGGGGAGTGCGGACGGTCATTGCCAATGGTACGACCGGAGAATTCCCGTCGATCACGATAAGGGAACGCCGGCAGGTTGTCGAATTCGTTAGAGAATATTTCGCAGGTACTATAATCAACAACGTCAGCGCGACCTGCGTCAGCGATGTTCGCAAGCTGATCGCCGGAACGAAAGGCTGCGCAGACTACATACTATTATTACCGCCTTATTATTATTCCGCCTGCCAGGACAGAGGGCTCTCTCGATTTTTCATCGACGCGATATCCGGCGCCCCTTTGCCGGCGATGCTATACCATTTCCCCCAGCATACCGGCAATCATCTCGGTATCGATCTGGTGACTACGCTACTTGATCAGGGTCTTTCGATAGTCGGCATCAAGGATTCGAGCGGCGATATAGACAATGCCCAGCTATACCGGTCGAATTTTCCCGAATTGGCTGTATTTTTGGGCAATGACGCAAAAGTTTTCGAGGTCTTGCAAAAAGGCTTATCCGGTTCGGTCACTGGGGCGGCGAATCCGATGCCTGAATTGTTGATCGCGATGCAAACGGAATACCGATTATCCGCCAGCAAAACGCAATCGATGCAGTGTTGTCTCGATGTTTGGAACCGGTTTCGGAATACCGGCGGCTATTCTGAAATTTCTTTGGTCAAAGCGGCCATGGGCGCTCGAATCGATAGTTTTCCGGTGCATGTTCGCCCGCCGTTGACTCCAGTTCCAGTTGAAGTAATTGATCGAATTCGAAAAGTCATTTACAACTGCTTGAACGATTTTAGACTGTTAAATTAATGCCTTAGGCGGGGCATTATTTGGTGATCCGGCCCGAGATACCAGCTTAATTGTAAGTATTCAGATCCTCTCGGCTGTTTTTTCAAACTCCGGTTTCGAGAAGCTGGAGCTTCTCGAATTGCGTTACCAAGCAAAGAGCTTGGGAACGAGCGAAAACCAACGTTAGTTGCAGGCGCCGGCTCTATCGGCGCCCGCATAACGGATTCAACCGCCACAAAGTCTACTACCTGTAGAAGTTATTTTGTGCATATTCCTACCTGATTAGCAAGATGCTTCAGCTTGCTGAAGCCAATTGTCCGAGCAGTGGCCAGTCGTAGCCACTTCTGTGGGACGGGTTATTTAACCCGTCCCCAACGTTTCGGTTTGCCCTAAACATTTCGGCTAACTTCGGCCAAAGTCAAAACGTTTAGGACGGGGTTGCAAACCCCGTCCTGCTAGGGATATGCTGGTTTTTGGGCTTTAGTTGAAGAAACTTGCTAATCAGGTATTCCTAAGTTTAACGAAGCATTGATCGAATCATTGTATTTCGGCAGCCAAGGCTTTCTCTCTTCGCTTTTCCAAGCCTTGCAACACCAAGCTATAAAGCACTGGAAACACCAGCAGCGTCAGTACCAGCACGGTCAGCATGCCGCCCAAGGTCGGCACGACGATGCGTTGGGTCACATCGGCGCCGGCGCCGGTCGCCACCATGAACGGAATCAGGCTCAACATTGTCGTGAACGCGGTGATTGCGACCGGGCGAACACGCAACGCAGTGGCCGATTCGACCGCCTCCCTGATTTCCGCAGCCGTCAATGATGTCTGTTTTTGCGCGCGCAGTTTGGCTATTTCGATATCGATGAAATTCAATACCATCACGCCGGTTTCGGCGGCGGTGCCGGCCAGCGCGATAAAGCCGACATAGACGGCCACCGACAGATTGAAGTCGTACCAGTAGATCATCCAGATGCTACCGATCAGACCGAACGGAATCGTCAACATCACGAGGACCGGTTCAACGAAATTCTTGAACGAAAAATACAGCAGCAACAGAATCAGCGACAGCGTCAAAGGAATCACGATACGCAACCGTTCGGCGGCCCTTTCCATATACTCGAACTGGCCCGACCAACTGACAGTGTAACCTTGGGGTATCTCGATCTGTTGCGCCAGCATTTTTTTGGCTTGTTCGACATATCCACCGATGTCGGAAGTCTTGATGTCGACATAGATCCAGGTGTTGGGTCGAGCGTCTTCGCTTTTAATTCCGGGCGGGCCTCGGTTCAATTCAAGCGCGGCGACCTGTGCCAACGGGATTTGCGTGCCTTGCGGCGTCGGTATCAGGACGCGTTTGAGGTTTTCCTGGTTGTCGCGCAATTCGCGCGGATAACGCAAATTGACCGGATAACGCTCCAAGCCTTCGACAGTTTGCGTGATATTTTCTCCGCCGATCGCGCTTTGTATCACGTCTTGTATATCGCCGACGGTCAAACCGTAACGCGCCGCTTCGCCGCGGTCGATGATGAAGTCCAGATAATAGCCGCCGACCGCGCGGTCGCCCATCGCCGATAGGGTATCCGGCAAGGTTTTCAATTCTTGTTCGATGCGTTCGGTGATGGACTGTAAAACGGTCAGGTCGGGGCCGGATACTTTGATGCCGACCGGGGTTTTGATGCCGGTCGATAACATATCGATACGGTTTCTGATCGGCATGGTCCAAGCATTGGCCATGCCGGGAAAGCGAATCGCCCGGTCCATTTCGGCGACGAGTTCCTGTTGGGGCTTGCCTGGATCGGGCCATTCCGTTCGCGGCTTCAGATGCACGATGGTTTCGATCATCGACAGCGGGGCCATGTCGGTCGCGGTTTCGGCGCGCCCGACCTTGCCGAACACATGATGCACCTCGGGAAAGGTTTTCAGGATTTTATCGGTTTGTTGCAGCAGTTCCTTGGCTTTGGTGATCGAAATACCCGGAAACGTGGTCGGCATGTATAGAATATCCCCTTCATCCAGCGGCGGCATGAACTCGCTGCCAAGCCGAGACAGCGGGTACATCGTGCTAGCCAGCATCAGTAACGCAATGAGTAAACTGACACCGCGATAGCGCATCGCCCATTTCAAGACCGGCGAGTGGAGGAAATGCAGAAAACGGTTGGCCGGGTTCTTGTGCTCGGGAATGACTTTTCCGTGAATACAATAACCCATCAAGACCGGGACGACCGTAATCGTCAATAGCGCCGCGGCCGCCATCGCGTAAGTTGCGGTGAAGGCGAGGGGGCTGAACATACGACCTTCCTGCGCCTGCATTACGAAAATGGGCAGGAACGATACGGTGATGACCAGCAATGAAAAAAATAGTGACGGCCCAACTTCCTTCGATGCGGCGGTAATGGCTTGCCAGCGTTCTTGCTGCGTCAGTTCGGCCTGTTTTTTTTCGGCGGCTTCGGCCAAGTGCTTATGGGCGTTCTCGATCATCACGATGCCGCCATCGACCATGTCGCCGATCACGATCGCAATGCCGCCCAGCGACATGATGTTGGCGTTCAACCCTTGCATTTTCATGACGATGAAGGCCATCAGCACGGCCAGCGGCAGGGTGATTACGATCACCAGCGACGAACGCAGATGCAGCAGAAACAAGCCGACCAGCACGCAGACGATGATGAGCTCCTCGGACAAGGCCTTATATAACGTATCGACCGCACGTTCGATCAAGTCGCCCCGATCGTAAACCGAGACGATTTCGACGCCTTCGGGAAGGCTTTGTTCGAGTTCTTTCAGTTTTTCCCGCACGCCGAGAATCGTCGCCCGGGCGTTTTCGCCGTAACGCATGATCACGACGCCGCCGACGACTTCGCCTTCGCCGTTCAACTCGGCGATGCCCCGGCGCAATTCGGGGCCGATCTGTACATGCGCCACGTCTTGTATGCGGATCGGCGTGCCGTTATTGTCGACACCGAGCGGAATCGTCTTGATGTCTTCCAATGAGCGGATATAGCCCGGCGCGCGCACCATGTATTCGGTTTCGGCTTTTTCCAGCAAGCGGCCGCCGATGTCGTTATTACTGCGTTTGACGGCCTGTTTGACTTGCGCCAACGAAATGCCGTAGGCGGCCAGCGCATTCGGATCGATCTCGATCTGATATTGCTTGACAAAGCCGCCGATCGACGCGACTTCGGCAACGCCCGGCACGGTTTGCAGCGGATAACGCAAATACCAGTCCTGTATCGAGCGCAGCTGCGCCAAATCGTGCCGTCCGGTTTTATCCACCAAGGCATATTGATAGACCCAACCGACTCCGGTCGCATCGGGCCCCAGCGACGGATTGACGCCTTGCGGCAAACGGTCGCGGATATAGTTCAAATATTCCAGGACTCGCGACCGGGCCCAATAGATATCGGTACCGTCCTCGAAAATGATATAGATGATCGATAATCCAAAATCGGAACTGCCCCTGACGACTTTGGCCTTTGGTACGGCCAGCATCGCCGTGGTCAATGGATAAGTGATCTGGGTTTCGACGACTTGCGGCGCCTGTCCCGGATATTCGGTGAATACGATGACTTGCACGTCGGATAAATCGGGGATCGCGTCCAGCGAGATGGTCTTGAGCGACCAAAATCCGGTCACGGCCAGCAGCACCGCCGCTAGTAAAACCAGAAAGCGATTGTTCAAGGCGCTGCCGATGATCGCTTCAATCATGCTTGTGACCCTCTGCACCGTGAAGCGCCGGTATCGATTCGGCTTGAGGCTGCGTCGGTGCTCCCAGCATTTTCGCCGTCGCCTCGCGCAGTTTCGATTCGGAGTCGATTAGGAATTGAGCCGAGACGACAATCTCTTCGCCTTCGTCGAGACCGTCGAGAATCGCCACTTGTCCATCCGAATCCAAGCCCAGTTTGACCCGGCGGGGTTCGAATTTGCCGGGTTCCCTGACCACGAATACTTGGTTCCGGGTACCGGAGCGGATGATTGCTTCAGTCGGAACGACTAGTGTTTCCATCTGCCTTTGAGTGGCTATTGTCACGTCGGCAAACATATCCGGCTTCAATAAGCCTTCGGCGTTATCGAGAACCAAACGAATTCGTGTTGTGCGAGTTCGTTTTTCGGCATAGGGATAGATGAATTCGACACGGCTTTCGAAAACTCGTCCCGGAACACCGGCTAATCGGATTTCGGCTCGATCACCCGGCCTAATCCAAGGTAACTCGTATTCATATACATCGGCATAAACCCAGACATTGGCGATATCGGCGATCGTGAAGATTTCTGTATCCGGCGTGACATACTGGCCTTCGCGGGCGCCGATTTGTATCACGATGCCGTCGGTCGGCGCATGAATATGCAGGCTCTTGAAGATGCGCTTTGTGACGGTTAATTCGTGGAGTTGATGCGCCGGCACGTCGAGTAATTGCAGGCGTTTCCGAGAGCTTGCCAGCAGATCGTCCGCACCCTGACGGATGCTTTCGAACGGGCTATCAGACAGAATTTTCTGGTTTTGCAGCGCTAGAATATATTCCTGCTGGGCAGAGACTAGTTGCGGCGAATAAATGCTCAACAGATCGGTGTCTTTTCCGATCCATTGGCCTGTTTTGTCGACATACAAGGCTTCTATCCAGCCGGCCGTTTTCGGATGCAGGCGGACGATGCGCTCTTCGTCGTAATCGACCCGGCCGACCGCGCGCACGTTTCGAGAAAGCGTGGTACGCGACGCTCTTGCGGTACGCACACCGATGTTTTGTACCGTCACAGGATCGATTCTAACCGTTCCGGGCTCGGAGGCGGTTTGTTCGTCCGCGTAAACCGGAATGTAATCCATGCCCATCGAGTCCTTGGCCGGCACCGGCGAAGTAATCTCAGGGTTCATCGGGTGGCGGTAAAACAATGGCTGACGGTGTTCCGGCTTTTTATCGTCGAGTCGATGTTCGGGTAAGTGTGCTTCAATGGGTAGGTTGTCGATACGGCCCGCCAACCAATAGCCTGCGCCGAGACCTAAAGCGAGCATCGATAAGCCCGTGATCAATAAGCGTCTACTCATAAATGTCTTCCTTGCCTGTTGCGGCGACCAGTTGCGCCAAGGCTTGGTTAGCTTCGGCAAAGGCCTGCCAATACTGCGCTTCGTAGTCGTAGACTGTGATCTGGCTGCGTATCAGATTCAGAAAGTCGACTTTATTGACCTGATATCCGGCCAACATCGATGCGACCGTTTGCTGGGCTTGCGGTAGGATGCCCGTTTCATACAAGAGCACTTGTTCCTTGGCTCGCCGGTAGTCGTTGCCGGCTTGCGATATTTGTTTGCGGACGCCGTTCCATTGATCCTGCAGCGCGTATCGTTCACGCATCAACTCGCTCGTAGACTGGCTTACGCCCTGAGCCTGTTTTTGCGCGTAAAATATCGGCACATTCATGCTGATACCGAAGCTGAGCAAATCGGAGCGCCGGGTGCCGTCGGGCATATTATCGCGAGCGCCGTAAGCGGCATTGACATTAAAATCCGGTAACATCTCTTTTTTGGCCAAGTCTAGCTTGGATCTTGCCGCGTTGATCCTTTCCCGTTCGCTTGCCAATAAGGGTCTGTTGGTTTCGGCCAATTGATAAAGCACTCGATCGTCATAAATCTCGGGCAATTGTAACGGTACTTTTGCGGGCAGTTTCACGGCGTCATTGCTTGGCCGGTTCAGTAGGGCATTCAAGCTTGCAGAGGCATTGGCGCGCATGCCGTTGATCTTGATTTTCCGGTCCAATAATTTCGACAATTCGAGTTGCGCCAGCAAGACGTCTTGCTGTAAACCTTCGCCGACTTCGTATTTAGTTCCGGCAATATCGACTAATTGCTGCAACAGTATTCGATTGTTATCGGTGATCTCAAGTAAGCGATCCAAATAAAACATTTGCCACCAGACGGTTTTGACGTCACTCAGCAGGCTCAAGCGCCATTCATCTTCGTTGTAGGCAGCGGCTTGCGCTTCATAAGTTGCCGCTTGTTCGCGCAAGGCCAGTTTGCCCGGAAACGGAATAGCCTGAGAAATACCGAATCCGATTTGCGCCATTGGTTCTTTCCGGGTATCGAAATGATCGACCGGTAAATTCATGACATTGAAACCGATGACAGGATCGGGCAGGGTTCCTGCTTGTGAGGGAACGGCCGCCAATGCTTCTGCGGCGGCCTTGATTCGAGCCAGATTGGGATTGTTTTGAAGGGCCGTGGCAAGCGCCGCTTCGAGCGTCAAAACGTTTTCCGCTTTTACAAGGTAAGATGCCGCGACTAGCGCCATAGCAATGCAGTTTATTATTATGAATTTTCGAGCTGGCATCAGAATCTCTTATGTTCTTTAAAAAGCGGTAGGTGGTTCATAATGAGAGCTGAGGTACATGGCAAAAGTCCAGTTTAATTTATGGATCTATACCCGTTGGAGATCAAAATTCGGCGCCGGGGTGTTCGGACATTACCGAAATTTGAAGTGCGAAAGGTATATGATAGTTAATCATAATTGACTATGGAATTTAATTGCTAGGTGAGAGATCATACTCCCTTTTGATTGCATACCCCCCGTAGATGAAAATTTGGCACCGGGGTGTCCGTCAAAGGATGCCGTGAATTCAGCACCTAAATTATCCAATACCATTAACAATGGTAATGGGCTATGGAATTTAGGTGCTAGGTGAATACATTCCTGTAGGCTCTATGCCAGCTCCATGCCGGCCCCTCACCTAGTGTTAGGTGAGGGGCCGCACACCCCGGCGCCTCCTCAGGCACTGCCGAAATTTGAAGCGCGAAAGGTATAGATAAGGTTTGCTACAAACCCGGTAATCTTATAAAAACTCGTTGGTCGCTGTGTTATTACGCATGGCGGCTTGAATTCAAGAAAGATAAATTCTAATGGCAGATAACAATTTAACCCGAAAAACTCTCAATTCGGTCGGCCGTTTAGTGAGCAAGATAGCTCGTCAAGCCTATTATCAGGCCAAGGAGTCGATGGGGCACCCGAAACGGGATATGGTGGTGAGGCATGTCGAACAAGCCTGCGGTAGCTTGCAAGAAACCAAAATTCATTTCGAAAACGCTCTGGATCGATTTAAAACGATTGTCGTCGTTGACGATTCGACGCTAGAAAACAAATATCGTTTATTGCAACAACAATACGATTTTTGTAAGGCGAAGTCGGATGAGCTCGGTTGTCGTATTCGCGCGATCGAAGAAGTCACTGGTGCGTTGTTTACAGAATGGGAAGCCGAGCTCGACGAGTATACTAATCGCTCGTTGAAGACTAAAAGTCGACAGCAATTAAGACAATCCCAGCAGCATTACGCTAAATTAATCAAAACGATGCACAGAGCCGAAAGTAAAATCAACCCGGTATTGGCGGCATTCAAGGATCAGGTATTGTTTTTGAAGCACAATCTCAACGCGCAGGCGATTGCCGCTATAGAGCATGAGTTTATAGAAATCAGCATGGATATGACGCAGTTGGTTCAAGCGATGGAGCAGACTATTTTCGAAGCGAATCGCTTTATCGCCGGTTTAGTCGAGCAAAAAGCCTTGCCCGCGGCTTGAGATACGGTCATTAAATGTAACTTCAGTTCCCCGGCAATTATCGATCTCACGCTAGAGCGCTCATCGTTATACATAAATTATAGGGTACGCTGCGCGTACCAAATCCGTGTCCTAGCGGTTCGGTTGGCACATGAACATCGCGGGGTTACCATGGTACGCACAGCGTACCCTACGAAAATCGTCTAGCATTAAGAGAGGGACCGAATACCCCGGTGCCTCCTTTAGGCACTGCCGAAATTTGAGGTGCGAGAAGGTACATAAGCTGCAAGGGCGGATCCGTGGTACGAATCCGCCCTACATGTTTCCTTGTACGGCCTTTTACAATTTGTAAAGTACGTCGTTGGCTTTATCCCTTTTATCGGGTTTAATGTGTCGGTCTTGTTCGCGGCGTTCCCTTGCGTATTTGTCGATCATTTCTTCCCAAGAACTGTATTGCTGGTATTCTCTGAAGCCTTGGTTTTTACGTTGCTGGTAAATTTCGCGGCCTGTTTCGATGATTTCGTCCGGGTTTTTGCCGTCGACTTGAGACAAAAACTCTTTGGTGTCTTTGTAAGCGTCTCGAATGGTCCAGAACGAGATTTCGAATTCAATCCGTTTTTCCGGGGGCAAGCGTTCCTTCAGCATTTTAACCGACCGGTAAGCGGTACTACTGCTTCGCCCGTTAATCTGTTCCGATCTACCGCAGGCGGTTAGCGATAAAGTCAATACGGAGAGCAAAAGGGCTGATAGAATCCTCATAGGGTTAACCTCAATCGTTATAGTGTCTGGTGTACTATTCTTATAATAATGTTAATTAGCTAATTAATTTTTCGGAAATACCATTTTCCTGTTCGGTGTCCGCCGTAAAGTCGAACGCTCGAATTACTCGGCGATTATAAACCTAAGCCACATCAATATGCTGGATTTTATTCAATTACTAAAGCAACGCTATCAAACGGTTTCTTCGCATACCGCAAGCGATGCGGTCAAGGCAGTGTATCAGCAACGCATCGATCGGCAAATATTGGCCGAAGCATCGATTCGCAAGGCCGCTATGCATAAACGCTTTACTTTTCAACCGTTGCAAGTAGCCGTAGTCGGCCCCACGCAAGCCGGAAAAAGTACCTTGGTCAATCTATTGCTGAACAGCTCTCAGGCTGGTGTGAGTCCGTTGGCCGGCTTTACCGTGCATGCGCAAGGTTTTTGTAATGCGGTCAAACTTGAAGACTGTGAAAGCGTACAGCATTTCTTTGGACGTTTTCAACAAGTGCGCCAAGACGAATTACGTAAGGACAGGCTCGAATGTTATGCCTTGACTGAGAATATAGGAGCATCCGATTTATTGCCCGAGTGCTTGGTTTGGGATACTCCCGATTTCGATTCGATCGGCGCGATTGGTTACAGTGAAGCGTTAATGCGTTCGATTGCATTGGCCGATATTGTGATTTTGGTCGTCAGCAAAGAGAAATATGCCGACCAATCGGTATGGGAGCTGATGGGTTCGATTGAAACATTGCGTCAACCGACCTTAATTTGCGTGAATAAATTGGCCGAAGGTAGCGAACATATCGTAATCCGTTCATTAACCGAAAAATGGCGACAATCGAGAAGCGACGATTGCCCTACTATCGTGCCGTTATTCTATCAAAAACAAACCGCACCGACATGGCCGGAAAACGAGCGGTCGGCGGTCCGGAAATTGTTTCGTCAAGTCAATCGCCGCCGTAATAATGAGGTGGTTCAAGAGTTTCTGCTTAAGCACTGGCAGGAATGGCTGGAGCCTGTTCGCGCGGAACACATGGCGTTGCAAGAATGGCGAAGCCTTGTCGATGCTTCGATTAAACAGTCGTTAACGCAGTATCAGAACGATTACTTGAATCATCCTCGTTATTATGAAACATTTCAAAGCGCCTTGGCGAAATTATTGAGTTTATTGGAGATTCCCGGGTTTGCAAGAGTTTTGGTCGGTACTCGCAAGGCCCTAACCTGGCCGATTAGGCAAGTCATGAAAATAGGAATGAAGAGGTCTCGTATTACCGACAGCAGTCATGAGGTCGCTTTATTGAATCATCTGGCAGAACATTTATTGATTCGCATCATGGATGCCTTGCTGGAAAAAACAGAGCAAAATGGCGATAGCGCTTGGTGGCGGGGTGGTATCGGATTGTTGCGCAATCGGCGGTATACGTTATTGGCAGAATTCAACGATGCCGTGCTGCGTTATCATAATGATTTTCAGCAGGAAGTCGAAAGCGCGGCCTTCCGGCTCTACGCAAAATTACAGGAACAGCCCTATGTATTGAACGGTCTCAGAGCCACCCGCGCGACTACCGATGCGGCGGCCGTTGCCATTTCTCTTCAGGCCGGCGGATTGGGTTTGCATGATTTAATCATAGCCCCGGCGATGTTATCGGTGACTTCGTTTTTGACCGAGAGCGCGATGGGGAGTTATTTGAATAAGGTCGAAGCGGAACTCAAACAACGGCAATTGCAAATTGTCAGGCAAAAACTTTATATCGAATGCCTTAGAGAGGCCTTGTTCAAACTGCCCGAGCAATTGTCCTCGGACAGCTATTTCAATATTACCCCGGAGCAATTAGAACAAGCCGAGCAGCAACTCAAGAATAAAAAACATGGATTACGATTACTCTGATTTAGTCGCAAACACCAAACGTTGGGCCGAACGAGCAGTAGCGGCCGGATGGATAGACCAACATACGGCGAGACAACTTGAGGCGATCGACTCGAGAACGCCGGAATCGCTGATCGACCGTTCGTCATCCCGGCCCCTGATCGTCGCATTCATGGGCGGAACCGGTGTCGGCAAGAGCACATTATTGAACCGTTTGGCCGGTCAGGCGATCGCAAGAACCGGCATCGAGCGTCCGACGTCGCGAGAAGTGACGATGTACCGCCATCGCGCAGTGCAATTGTCGAAATTGCCGGAAAACCTACCGTTCGATGAAATCCGTCAGGCCGAGCACGATGACGAAACCAATAAAAATGTCATCTGGATCGATATGCCCGATTTCGATAGTACAGCCTTGCATAATCAAGAAATCGTGCGGCAATGGCTGCCGCATATCGATGTGTTGATCTATGTCGTCAGTCCCGAACGATACCGGGATAACAAGGCTTGGCGTTTATTGCTGGCCGAAGGCGGGCGTCATGCTTGGCTGTTTGTGATGAATCAATGGGATCGCGGGGAGGCGGTGCAATACGACGACTTTAAAGAGCAGTTAAGCGTGGCCGGATTTGACGCCCCGATTATTTTCAAGACTGCCTGCGGCGAGCCCGATTTCCCCGACGAATTTGAAAACTTGGCTGAGACGATTGCAACACTTGCGACCGAAACCACAGTCAAGCAATTAGAATCTCGAAATACTCAGGCTCGAAAGGATGTATTGAAAACGAGTTTGGTCGATTGCTTGAAACTTGTCGGTAATGACCGGGATTATCGAAAGCTGTCCGAGCGCTGGCGTCGGAGCTGGCAGGACGCCGGTCGAACCTTGCAGCAAGGATTCGAATGGCCGCTTCGACAGTTGGCCGGCTATTATGCCGAACATGATAAAGCGTCGAAACAGCAACAAAGCGAGTTATGGGACGCGTGGGTGCAAAGCCGTTATGAGGATGCGCTCGACGACTTGATTCTTCATGCCGATGCCAACGGGTTGGCGACAGCTGCGTTAAAACGCGAATTATTGCAATTACGCGGCAAGGCCGAAAAAATCATGTATGACCAAACCGAACTCGCGGTTAGGCGAGCCTTGGCCAATCCTGGACATGCCGCGCATCGTGCTTTTTTAAAAGGTATGCGGTTTTGCGAAATCGTACTTCCTCTTGGTGCAATGAGTTTTGTCGGTTACCAGGTTTTTTCCGGTTATTATCATAGCAGTTTGGATTACCGTAACTACCTGGGGGCGAACTTTGCAATCCATAGCAGTTTGTTTGTAGGCCTCAGTTGGCTGATTCCGTTTTTTATCTTGAAGAAACTCAAGCCATCCCTCGAAAAAGCCGCATTGAAAGGTTTGAAAAAAGGTGCGGCGATAGCGCTGATGCAAATCGAAGCGGAAATCGTCAATGCCATCGAGAGACTTTGTCAACAGCGTAGCGAAATTGCGGCAGAAGCCGAGCAAATAATACGACAATGCGAGAGCAGTCGGGAAAGTATCGAAACGATACGAAATGATAGTCGTTTAGCTAGAATGTTGGTTGATTAAAGTTTTTTTGGTAAGCAGTAAGTTGTAAGCGGTGAGCAGGGAAAGAGGAAAGAGGAAAGAGGAAAGAGGAAAGAGGAAAGAGGAAAGAGGAAAGAGGAAAGAGGAAAGAGGAAAGAGGAAAGAGGAAAGAGGAAAGAGGAAAGAGGAAAGAGGAAAGAGGAAAGAGGAAAGAGGAAAGAGGAAAGAGGAAAGAGGAAATTAGGGCTTGACAAATGTGTTAAATGCCGCATCATTTCACCGCTCACCGCTCACCGCTCACCGCTCACCGCTCACCGCTCACCGCTCACCGCTCACCGCTCACCGCTCACCGCTCACCCAAACATATCCAAAATTAAATTTAAACTTAAGGAACTGTAGGTCATTAAGACGGTCTTTATATGCGAACGATGCAAAAATAGAAAAATGCGAGTTCGAAGCGCGATAATAAATTAACATTTGCTAATGCTGAATTTAATTGATAATATCGCGCAACACTAAAGGGGGCGACATGGCTTCGACGTGGGTAGCAAAACCTTGAGTGCATGCCGAGCACAGTACAGCTCGTAAAACCTACTGAAATAAAGTATTCGCAAACGACGAAAACTACTCAATGGCTTTGGCTGCATAAAAACAGCCACCATTCCTCTGACTACCTGTGCTTATGCGGGTAGGATCTTCGGATCACTCAGGGGTCATAGCACATAAGATCGTGCCGATGCCTGTCCGGAGCTGACGCACTAAATCCTAACGGAATCGCCGACGGTTTTCTTGGCCTGACGGGTAGCCGGCGGTTAAATCAAAAGATCAGGATAAGCATGTAGAGCTTGTGGCGGAGTGCTTGCGGACGCGGGTTCAATCCCCGCCGCCTCCACCAAATTTTTATAGGCCGATAAATCTTTATCGACATCCAAAAGCCCGCTAAACGCGGGCTTTTTTCGTTTATGCTTCCCCTAATGTTGCTCGAACAAATTACGGACTGTTTCTACGATCTCTAATTACATGGCCAATGTTTGGGTATAAATGTATCTTTTAGAAAACAAATGAGGTTGCGGGAAGTGACGGAATGAATAAAGCAACACACTTCGCCTAATTAGTCGACAGTATCCAAACCGCTCACCGTGAGCTTGCGACACAGGCAAGTAAGACCGTTAACATAAGCCTGACCCTGCGCAATTGGCTAATTGGCTGTTACATTATCGAATATGAGTTGAATGGCAAGGATAGGGCCGAGTACGGGGAGAAACTGTTTACTCAATTAGCGAAGGCGTTGAAACGACTCGATGTGGCTAGAAGCAAAGAGCGCGAGCTTCGGCGTTACCGTCAGTTTTATCGGGCCTACCCGCAGATTCGGGAGATGTCTCCCAGATTGTAGGGGCAACGTCGTCACAATCCGCAGCGACTGCCAACACCATTCTTTCGAGGCTGTCGTTTCACATATTGTCGAACTCATCGCCATCGACGATTCCACCAAGCGTAGCTTTTACGAGGTCGAGAGTATTCGCGGCAACTGGTCGGTGCGTGAGCTCAAGCGTCAGGTCGGCAGTCTCTACTTCGAACGTTTCGGCTTGTCGCTAAACAAAAACAAACTCGCCGACCTAGCCCAGCAGGGCGTCGAGACACAAACCACACTCCACATTCGTGCCCCCTATATCTTCGAGTTTCTTGGCTTGAAATTCGCCAAAGTCATGAGTGAATCTCACCTAGAAGAGCAAATCACTGAAAAATTACAGGCTTTTCTGCTCGAGCTCGGTCACGGCTTTTGCTTTGAGGCGCGGCAGAAACGCATTCTTATCGGCGATGAGCATTTTTTTATTGATCTGGTCTTCTATCACCGCATCTTAAAATGTCATGTGTTAGTGGAGTTGAAGCTGGAAAAGTTCAGCCACGAGAATCTAGGCCAGCTCAATACCTATGTGAACTGGTATCGCCGGCATATGATGACTGAGGACAGCAATCCGCCGGTTGGTATTCTGCTTTGCACCGACAAGAATCATGCTCTGGCCGAATACGCCCTGGCTGGTATGGGCAATCATTTGTTTGTCTCTAAATATCTACTGGAATTACCGGATAAGCAAGCCATGCAGCGTTTTATTGATGAACAGATGCCGAATCGGTGGTGCCGGGTGCAATGTCGGGTTACGCTGCGCTAACCCGACCTACGCGGTTGAGCGAAATCGCGAGTATTGACGCGCTGGTCGCGGAAAAGGAAAAAATGCTGGCCTTGCTGGAAGAAAAGCGCGCCGCGCTGATTAGTCGCGCCGTCACTCGCGGCTTGAATCCCGATGAGCCGCTAAAATCCTCTGGACTCGTTAGTTGGGTGATATACCTGCGCATTGGGAGACAAAGAAGCTGAAGTATGTCACTTCCTTGAAGAGCGGCGAGACAATAACGGCTGAATCAATAATTTCCGACACGGGTGACTATCCGGTTTATGGTGGCAACGGGTTTCGAGGTTTTACGTCAGAATACACTCATATTGGCGATAGCTCATGGTGGAATCCGGGGTGCTGTTTCAAGCCGCCAACAATTCAACCAGAGATTGTAATAACGCTTTGCCGCGTTTTTGTGTTATGAATAAATTCAAAAAAGCCCAGATAGAGCGGTAGATATTCTTGAGAGATACCGCGATGAGGTCGCAACCAGGAGCGTAACAAAGACCAGAACCCTTCCATGGTGTTGACATGGACTTCGTGAAAGCATCGCCATCCTCGTCGCGCGCATACTCTCCGGCCCCATGGCAGACACTTTTTCGAATGTATTCCCATTGTTCAAGGCGATCATAAATCGTGTATTCATCGGTATAGATCAATGTACCGCTAGCAATCGTTTGTTGCACTAAAGGTTTGATGGTAGCTTGCTGAACATTCTCGACCATGCGAATGACGACTTGTCCGCCTCGCTGAATCATGCCGAATATTGGCGGCTTTTCCTTGGCCAAAGTCCCGCGTCCACGCGCGCCTTTTAATCGGTTACGCCGACCTTTACGCCCTTTTTTTTACTTTAGCGGGCTGCCCTTTGTGGCCTGAGACCACATAGACTTCATCGCATTACACTTCGCCTTCTAGAACCACCGTCGGTTTTTTAGCCACAATACCGGTGGCGTGTCATTTGTTGCGCGTCCGATTCATTCAAGTCCAATTCGCGCGCAATATCGGAATTCGACATGTTCAACCCCATGAAGTATAAGCAGAGTATCCAGGTTTTCAACGGTTGATGATGTCCAGCGAAAATCGTATAAGTTAAATCATCGAACTTGCGGTGACAGTCTTTACAATCATAACGTTGACGATCTGGCTGACTCTCGTCTTTACCTTGTTTGGTAATGGCCTTCGAACCGCAGTGAGGGCAAAAAACGTCGTCGGGCCATCGCAGTTCACGAATCTTTTCATAGCATTTGGCGTTATCCACCAGGTGTTGTATTGTTATCATCCTGCTGACATGGGGAGTCTGTGCTGTGTTTTCAAGTCTTCTACTACGTTATTTCGAGCTCCCCGGAACACATTAAGAGCCAAACCTAAATGAACAAAAAAGGCATAAAAAAAGCCCGCGAAGCTAGGAAACTTGCGGGCTTTTTTTATTTTATAAAACCTTGTTGAACTATTCTTTGGTACCGAGGGCCGGAATCGAACCGGCACGGTATCGCTACCACTGGATTTTGAATCCAGCGCGTCTACCAGTTTCGCCACCCCGGCAAAGAAGGGATATTATATTGAATTTTTTTCAATTGTCCAATGTTTTTTTAAGTGTCATTATTCGGAACAACCTGGTATTATCGCGCGCCATGAAAAAAAGCGACTTTAATTATCATTTACCGGAGCATTTAATTGCTCAATACCCCTTGGCCGACCGTGTTAGCAGTCGATTGTTGTGTTTGGATGGCGCTAACGGGAATTTGCGCGATAGGCAGTTCAGCGATTTTATCGATCTGGTCGAGCCTGATGATTTATTGGTGTTTAATGATACCAAGGTGATTCCCGCGCGCCTATTTGGACAAAAACAAACCGGCGGCAAGGTGGAAATTTTGATCGAGCGCATCGTCGATCGGTATGAAGCCATTGCGCATGTGCGGGCGAGTAAATCGCCCAAAGCCGGGACGATTATCGAGCTGGATCGAGATTATCGCTGCGAAGTATGGGGTAGGGAGGATGACTTGTTTAGGCTTCGCTTCGATGGCGACGCCGGCGTGCTCGATATTCTGGAAAGCATTGGTCATATTCCGTTGCCGCCCTATATCGACCGGGCTGACGATGCTGTCGATTTGGAGCGCTACCAAACGGTGTTTGCGAAGGAAGCCGGTGCCGTGGCGGCGCCGACCGCCGGCTTGCATTTTAGCCAGGCTATTCTCGATCGTTTAGAGGCAAAGGGTGTGCATAAAACGTTTGTGACGTTGCATGTTGGAAGCGGTACGTTTCAGCCGGTGCGAGTCGAGGACTTGTCTCAGCATCTAATGCATAAGGAATATTATGCGGTTTCGCCTGAGACGGTCCAAGCAGTCGAGCAAGTCAAGGCGCGAGGCGGTCGAGTCATCGCGATCGGCACGACTGCGGTAAGGGCATTGGAATCGGCTTCGAAGACCGGCAGACTTGAGCCCGGTCTTGGCGATACCGATTTGTTCATTACGCCGGGTTACCGATTTGTATCAGTCGATGTTTTGCTGACTAATTTTCATTTACCCGAGTCGACCTTATTGATGCTGGTTTCGGCGTTTGCCGGTTACGACAATATTATGAAGGCTTATCGGCATGCCATAGAACAAGAATACCGTTTTTTCAGTTACGGAGATGCGATGCTTTTGATGAGGTAGTTTTAAAAAATGCCAGTTGTCCCGAAATTAGGATTTCGTGAAAATAACTTCCTGGAGCTATGAGTTTTGTAGCGGGTTCGGTAACTCGCTTGACAGGCCCAGCACCTAAATTACCCAAAATAGTTATACCTTTCGCGCTTCAAATTTCGGCAGTGCCTGAGGAGGCGTCAGGGTGTGCGGCCCCTCACCTAACGCTAGGTGAGGGGCCGAGAGCCTACAGGGATGTATTCACGGCATCCTTTGACGGACGCCCTGGTGCCGAATTTTGATTTGCGATGGGTATAATAATAGTCAGTGGGCTATGGAATTTAGGTGCTGGGTGAATACGTCCATGTAGGCTTGACGGCGGATGGATGGCATGAATGCAAATTTTGCATTACGCCATGGAGGGCGTGTATTAGGGCAATGCAGGAGCAATTGCCGATCGCTCAGCTTGAGGTCGGAATTTCAAATAGTTCGAGCTAATCGCTCGGCGTAACCGGTATACGCTCGCGGCGTCAATTCAAGCAGCGCATTTTTCGCATCCTGCGGTATATCTAGTCCTTCGACGAACGTGCGCATTTGTTCCTGCGTGATGCGTTGACCGCGCGTCAATTCCTTCAGTTTTTCGTAGGGTTTTTCGATGCCGTAACGGCGCATCACGGTTTGAATCGGTTCGGCTAACACTTCCCAATTCGCGTTCAGGTCGGCCTCGAGCGCATCGCTATTGAGTTCTAGCTTTGAAATACCTTTCAGCGTCGATTGAATCGCGATACTGGTATGCGCGATGCCGACGCCGATGTTGCGCAGTACTGTCGAGTCGGTTAAGTCGCGTTGCCAGCGGGAAATCGGGAGTTTTTCGGCAAGAAAGCTAAATACAGCGTTCGCGATGCCGAGATTGCCTTCGGAGTTTTCGAAATCGATCGGATTAACCTTGTGCGGCATCGTCGACGAGCCGACTTCGCCTGCGATGGTTTTTTGCTTGAAATAGCCCAGCGAGATATAACCCCAAACGTCCCGGTCGAAGTCGAGCAAGATCGTGTTGAAACGCGACAGCGCATGGAAGAATTCGGCGATGTAGTCGTGCGGCTCGATTTGTATCGTGTACGGATTGAAGCTTAGGCCTAGCGATTCGACGAAGTTCTTCGAAAATTCGCTCCAATCGACGTCGGGGTAGGCGATACAGTGCGCATTGTAATTACCGACCGCGCCATTGATCTTGCCGAGCAGTTCGACTGCTTCCAGTTGTTTTTTTTGGCGCAGCATTCTCGCAACGACATTCGCGAATTCTTTGCCGACCGTGGTTGGGGTGGCCGATTGGCCATGTGTGCGCGATAGCATCGGTTGTGCGGCCGTGTCGTGTGCTATCCTGCGGATCGCTTCAATACATTGGTCGATTTGGCCGATGATTAATTGACGTCCTTCGCTAAGCATCAAGGCGTAGGAGAGGTTGTTGATGTCTTCCGATGTGCATGCGAAATGAATGAATTCACTGACTTTTTCAAGTTCGGCGTTGCCGGCGATCTTTTCTTTGAGCAAATATTCGATCGCCTTGACGTCGTGGTTGGTCGTTTTTTCGATGTCTTTGACGCGCTGTGCATCCGCTTCGGAAAATTGTTCGACGAAATCGTTCAGTATTCTGTCGGCGTTCTCGCTAAAAGCGGGAACTTCCGGAATTTGTGGGTGCTTGGCCAGGGCTTGCAGCCAGCGGACTTCGACTTGCACGCGAAAACGGATCAGGCCGTATTCGCTGAAGATGGGGCGCAAGGCTTCGACTTTGCCGGCATAACGGCCGTCGATCGGGGAAATGGCGGTAAGGGCGGTATGGGTCATTGTTGATGTATCCTGAAAATAAAACTCAAAAAATTAATGTTCCATCGTAATTATTCAGCATAAGTCATGCCTGACACCAACCTACCGCATGCGCTGAATAGTTACGTTCCATCTTTCTGGTCTCGATGATGCCGCCGCCTAGACAGACTTCGCCGTCGTAAAACACGACCGACTGGCCCGGCGTGATCGCGCGTTGCGGCTGATCGAAACGGACTGTGACGCGGTTTCCGTCGTCCAGCGGTTCGACGACGCAGTCCTGATCTGGCTGTCGATAACGGGTCTTCGCGGCGCAGCGTAGCGTCTCGGTCAGCCCCGTGTTGCCGCACCAGTCGAGTTGTCCGGCTTCGAGCGTGGTGTGCATCATCAAGGGATGTTCGTGGCCTTGGCCGACGATCAGTACGTTGTTGTCGAGATCTTTGTCCAGTACGAACCAGGGTTCGTCCGGCGCGTTTTTGACGCCGCCGATGCCGAGTCCCTGGCGCTGTCCCATCGTGTAATACATCAGGCCGTGGTGCCGCCCGATGTATTGGCCTTTCGGCGTGCGCATTTCGCCGGGTTGGGCCGGCAGGTAGCGCTGCAGGAAGTCCTTGAATTTACGTTCGCCGATGAAACAAATGCCGGTGCTGTCTTTCTTGCGGCTGTTCGCGAACCCAGCCTTTTCGGCGATGGCGCGGATTTCCGGTTTGTGCAGATGACCGATCGGAAACAATGTTTTGGACAAGGCTTTCTGGCCCATCGCATACAAGAAGTAGCTTTGTTCCTTGTTAGGGTCCAAGCCTTTCAATAACTGGAACTCGCCGTCTTGTTCGCGGACGCGCGCGTAATGACCTGTCGCGATATGTTCGGCGCCGAGGTCTTCGAGCGCATAATCCAAAAAGGCCTTGAATTTGACATGCTTGTTGCACAGGATGTCCGGATTCGGCGTGCGTCCGGCCTTGAATTCGGATAAAAAGACTTCGAACACTTCGTCCCAGTATTCGGCCGCGAAATTGACGGTTTTCAATTCGATGCCGAGTTTGTCGCAGACTTGTTGAGCATCTGCCAAATCAGCCATTGCGGTGCAATATTCGGTGCCGTCGTCTTCTTCCCAGTTTTTCATGAATAGGCCGGTGACTCGATGGCCTTCTTCAAGCAGTTTCAAAGCGGTTACGGAAGAGTCGACACCGCCTGACATGCCTACGATAATGTGTTTACTCATGCATCCAAATCGATAAAGGATTCTAATAAAGTTAATGGATGGCGTTTCCCCGAGAGGAATTCATCAATGCCGATCATGACCAGCGGACTGCGTAAGCGATCGTGTTTGGCGGCGATTTCGGCGCGGGATAGCCAGTGTGTCGCGATGATGCCTTCATCCAATGGTTGATTGGGGTCGAAAGAATGGCATTGGCCGGCAAAACAAACCCTCAGAAAACTGGGGCTTTCCGGGTTTCTTCGCCATAATTGAACTGAAACGATGTATTCAGGTTCAAACTGCCAGGCGGTTTCTTCGGTAACCTCACGTTTAACCGCGTTGATTAAGTCCTCGCCTTTTTCCAAATGCCCCGCGGGTTGGTTGAATGCGAGTCCGTTGGATGTTTCTTCCTCGACGAGCAGAAAACGTCGGTCGTTTTCAATGATCGCTGCAACGGTGACATGGGGTTTCCAGACCATCGGCAAACTCGTTTATAAAAAGCGCTACATTTTACTTTATTTGGTGAATTTATGTTGTGAAAGATTGAAATTTACAGGCGCGCTCACTATGGTAAACTCTAAGTCGTTTTGATTCTTTTAGAATTGTTAAAAGTATGTCTGATTTTGACCCGTTAAAAGACAATGATGGCGAACTGGCTCTTCAAGAGACTAAGCCTCAGTTGCAAAAGCCGCCCCTTTATAAGGTTATTTTATTGAATGACGACTTCACGCCGATGGACTTTGTCGTTGAAGTGTTAATGGAGTTTTTTAATATGTCCGAGGAGAAAGCGACACAAGTTATGTTACAGGTGCATACTCAGGGAGTGGGTGTGTGTGGAACCTATTCTAAGGATGTCGCGGAAACAAAAGTATGCATGGTCAACGAATATTCTCGGGAACATCACCATCCCTTAATGTGTTCGATGGAAATCGCGTAGGTCGGAGGAAATATGTTAAGCAAAGAGTTGGAGATTACTTTAAATCTCGCCTTTAAGAATGCTCACGAAAAGCGGCATGAATTTATTACCGTCGAGCATTTACTGTTGGCCTTGTTGGATAATGCCAGTGCCGTCGCGGTGCTACGGGCCTGTGGGTGCGATTTCAAAAAGCTGCACGATGAACTGACGCAGTTTATCGATGATACGATTTCGTTGATTCCCGAAGGAGTGCAGCGCGAGACGCAACCGACACTCGGTTTTCAACGGGTATTGCAGAGGGCGGTGTTCCATGTCCAGGCGACCGATAAGAAAGAAGTTTCCGGTGCCAATTTGTTTGTTGCATTGTTTAGCGAGCAGGACTCGCAAGCGGTTTATTTGTTGAATAAACAGAATATAACCCGTCTCGATGTCGTCAATTATCTGGCCCATGGTGTTTCGAAACTAGAGACGGAGCGAGAGCGCGATATGGAAAGAGATCCGGAAACGAGCAGTGCGGCCGGCGATACATCCGAAAGTCCGTTGGAAAAATATGCGACTAATCTGAATGAGGAAGCGAGGCTCGGTAAGATCGATCCGCTGATTGGGCGCGAACTCGAGGTTGAAAGAACCATACAGGTGCTATGCCGCCGGCGTAAAAACAACCCATTGTTAGTTGGAGAAGCCGGCGTCGGAAAAACCGCGATTGCCGAGGGCTTGGCAAAACGAATCGTCGAGGAAGAGGTTCCTGATGTGCTCATGGGTAATGTGATTTATTCACTGGACTTAGGCGCATTGGTGGCCGGCACCAAATATCGAGGCGACTTCGAAAAACGTTTGAAAGCATTAGTTAATCAGCTAAAAAGGCAGCCGGAAGCGATATTATTTATCGACGAGATACACACGATCATCGGCGCGGGTTCTGCCTCCGGCGGGGTTATGGATGCGTCCAATCTGATTAAGCCGGTATTGGCTTCCGGCCAGTTGCGTTGTATCGGTTCGACAACTTACCAGGAATATCGCGGAATTTTCGAAAAAGATCATGCATTGGCGCGCCGTTTCCAGAAAATCGATATTGTCGAGTCTTCGGTCGAAGATACCATCCTGATTCTGAAAGGTTTGAAGTCGCGTTTCGAGGAACATCACGATATTAAATATACTGCGGATGCTTTACGTTTGGCCGCCGAATTATCGGACCGTTATATTACCGACCGGCATCTGCCAGACAAAGCCATCGATGTCATCGATGAGGCAGGAGCCCGTCAACGCTTGCTTTCAACCGATCAGCGTAAACCGATTATCGATTCGCCGGAAATAGAGGAAATCGTTTCGAAAATGGCCAGAGTACCGGCTAAATCGGTTTCATCCAATGACGTAGAAAAGCTTGAGGCGCTGGAAAAGAATCTCAAAATGCTGGTTTTCGGTCAAGACGAGGCGATTTCGGCACTCGCTTCAGCTATTAAGCTGTCGCGTGCCGGGCTTAGGGATGCGCAAAAAACGATCGGTTCGTTTTTGTTCGCAGGACCGACCGGCGTCGGTAAAACCGAAGTCACTCGTCAATTAGCCAAAGTACTGGGCGTCGAGTTAATTCGTTTCGATATGTCCGAATATATGGAGCGCCATACCGTATCGAGGCTGATCGGTGCGCCCCCGGGTTATGTCGGTTTCGATCAAGGCGGATTGTTAACCGAGCAAGTGACTAAGCATCCTCACGCCGTGCTTTTATTGGACGAGTTAGAGAAAGCGCATCCTGATGTTTTCAATCTGCTGTTGCAAGTGATGGATCATGGCACGCTAACCGACAATAACGGTCGCAAAGCCGATTTTCGTAACATAATATTGGTTATGACCACAAACGCCGGTGCTGAAGAGGGAAGTCGCGCATCAATCGGGTTTACCTCGCAGGATCATGCTTCGGATAGCATGAAGGTGATCGAAAAAAGTTTCTCTCCGGAATTCCGTAATCGATTGGATGCAGTGATTCAGTTCAAGCCGCTGGATATTTCGATTGTCGGTCATGTCGTCGATAAATTTATCTTCGAACTGGAGGCTTTGTTGGCCGAGAAGCATGTCACGCTGATGTTGGAATCTGAAGCGAGATTATGGCTTGCCGAAAACGGTTGCGATCCGAAAATGGGTGCAAGGCCGATGGCGCGTTTGATTCAGGAGAAAATCAAGAAACCGCTGGCTAATGATTTATTGTTTGGTAAATTGGTGCGGGGCGGGAATGTCCGAATCTATGTCGAAAACAATGAGCTGGCTTTTGCAATAGAAAGTAAGGAATTGACTGTTTCTGAAAAAAGTTAGCGGTTATCGTTCGCTAATCCCGCACTTGCGCGGGATTAGCGCATACGGAAGGTAATTCTTCCTTTGCTTAAATCGTAAGGCGTCATTTCTACCTTAACTTTATCTCCGGTCAGAATACGGATGTAATGTTTACGCATTTTTCCGGAAATGTGTGCGGTGACGATATGCCCATTCTCGAGTTCAACCCTGAACATCGTATTCGGTAGGGTTTCGACAACCTTGCCTTCCATTTCGATTTGATCTTCTTTTGCCATGTACTTGGTCCTAAATTTAAAAAACGCGAATAATAGCACAGACAGCTTTTTAATAACAGAATTCTGTGTGTGAATGCGCGGCAGGTTTATGGTAAGTGATAACGGATCAATGTTTCATGATCCGACTAACTCTGTCGTTAGTTGTTGGTTAGCAAGTCGATCCGTCGATAATCGATTTTTTAAACTTCTAAATTCATGCAACCAATCACAACCATTTGTTAACCGTTTAGCTCCTCTCGTTTTTTTAGGTAGAGGATACAGATTTTGATGGTAAGCATTAGATTTAACATAATATTACGGCGCGTACATCATTGGATATCTTACATGCCAAGTTTTTATTATCTATCTTGTAGAGATAACTATCTGTTCGTTACCGCACCGACTATTCTCGTTTTTATAGGTAGTATCTATATTCAGTCATATAAAGTTTCGATACTGGGCTTTATTCATGGCTATATTATTTTAATAAGGAGACACTCATGAACAAAGATCAAGTAAAAGGCAGAGTCGAAGAGGCCAAGGGCAAAGCCAAAGAAGTTGCCGGCAAGGTATTTGACGACGAAGGCATGGAGATTGAAGGAAAAGTTCAAAAGAACATCGGCAAAGTCCAGTCGGGTTATGGCGATGCAAAGGAAGATGTTAAGGACGAGCTTGATGACGATTGATACGAATACAATAAGCCGGAAAATGGCGGCTTACCGAAACGTTGGTTCGATTTCAATTTTTATCGCCGACAAATAACTAATTTCAATGGAGAATTACAATGCTTCAAACACTAGCGATTATTTTAATCATCCTCTGGGCATTGGGTCTGGTTTCTTCTTATACCATGGGTGGATTCATTCACATTCTGATCGTACTCGCGGTTGTTTTGATCGTGTTGCGCGTCATACAAGGCCGAAGAGTCTTGTAGGCTGCAGCCATCGTAATGGAAACCCTGTTTTATCGAAAGTCTAAAAGAAACCAAGCTATGGCAGAGCCTGATACAGAGTGAGGAGTCCATATATCATCATCGTAGATCAAAATTCGGCGCCGGGGTGTCCGTCAAAGGACGCCATGAATACGTTCATTTAGGCTCTATGCCAGATCCATGCTGAGGCAAAGCCTTTGTCGGACACTCCGGCGTCTCCTCGTGCATTACCGAAATTTGATGTGCGAAAGGTATAACTAGGATTTATTAACGAAGTCGAACGATATTTTAGTATGAATAGAGGGCGAAATGAATTCAATCAAGATAATCGCAATCGTGCTGGTCATAGCCGGAATCTTGGGTTTAGCGTATGGCCAGTTCAGCTATACCAAGGAAACCCAGCAGGCCAAGCTTGGCCCTTTGGAGCTAACGGTTAAAGATACCGAAACGGTCAATGTACCGGTTTGGGCAGGCGTGGCGGCAATTGTAGTCGGCGGAGTATTGTTGCTTTACGCGGGCAAAAAGAGTTAGCGTCAATCATTTGGGTATCCCGTCGAAGCGTTAGGCTATTCCCGTGACTTGGTTTCGCCCGGTTGGTGATAGGATTTTATTATCCATGCTAAAGGTAATAGGGCCGTGTATAAAGTGCGCATCGAACCCATAAGGCTCAGCGCGGTTTTCAGCGGTGATGTCTCGGCAGCGACCGGTTTGTCGGTGGTGTCTCGGCATTTCAGGTCTTGACGCTTGGTGAGTTCGCCAATGATAAAGCCGATGCCGCCCGCCAACAGCAAGGTTGACGGAGCGGTTATTTGTAGGCGGATATCCCGGATAAGCGTTGCAGAGCGTGTATCGATTTTCCGTTGACGATTCAATAATTGCGCCTCCGCATCTCTGATCCGATGCTTCAGCGATCTAGACACACTTTGTTTTTGACGATAGACAACCATTATGACTCCACGCCTTTCCCCGATGGCTTGTGTCTCGGTTGAAGACTGCGGAGAGTTGCTGGAAATCCCAGATCGCGTGCCTTCAGGCGTATCACGTTAAAGAGAACCAACGCGATCAGCAAGTTGACAACGACGGCAAGGAGAATGGCGTTACTCAACGTGACATCTTTTTCGATTAGTTCCACTACCACTACCGCCATGACTCCCAGCCATGCGCTACTCAGAAAAAGAGCAATCATCACTCCTGAAATGATCATGGTCACCAGACTCTGACCCGCCCGCTGTGTCTCAAGCGTAGCGAGTCTTAAACGATCATACGCAAGCCCATGTAATTCATGCCATAGCGATTGAGTGTCTTCCAGAATGGCGGTTTCACTTGGAGGTGGGCAGGCGCGCGAGGAAGTTTGTTGTTCTATAGCCTCATCCTTTGCATTAGCGTTCATGAAAAGAGATCTAACGGCCGCTAATGACGCGACTTAACAAAAAACCGGTCGCTACCGCAATACCCAGAGAAGTTATTGGATTGTCGCGGACATAACATCGACAATTTTCGAGTAATTGCTGTTCTGCATTTTTCAGTTGCTGACCTTTATCGCCAAGGGCTTCAGCCGCATGCGTGGTTGCATTGGCGATCTTGTCGACAGTCTCATGCGCTGAACTGGCTGCTTTGTCTATGGTTTCCACAATGGATTACTCCTGAATTTGAATCGACATAAGTTTGTGGTTTGTTGGCTCATGATACTTGATGGGTTAATAGGGTGATTTGCTTAATAGCCGACTTAGCAAAAAGCCAGCCGCTGCCGCAATACCCACTGACATGATCGGATACTCGCGGATATAACCGCGGCAATTCTTGACCATTTGCTGCTCAGCATTTTTAAATTGCTCTCCTTTTTCACCGATTGCTTCTGCCGCATGGCTGGTTGCATCGGCCATCTTGTCGAAAGCCTCATGAGCTGATTGTGATACTTTGTCAAATGTTTCCATGTTAGAGCTCCTTATCTCAGTCTCATGTCATTCTTAACCGACTGTACGCCATTGACGCTACGTGCAATTTCGACCGCTCTATTAATATCGGCCTGGGAGTTCACGAAACCACTAAGTTGAACGACGCCCTTGAAGGTTTCAACATTGATCTGGGCGGATTTCAGATTGGGCTCATTTAATAACTGTGCCTTGACTTTAGTGGTGATGACGCTGTCGTCAAAATATTCACCGGTTCCTGAACGTTTTTCTGTCGTCGCGCAACCGACCGCTGACAATAATGTCAGGGCCAAAATAGATGCGGTAAATAATCTAATAAATTGTTTCATGGCTAAATCTCCAAATTATCCGCCTTAAGCGATGGGTTTGAATCACATACGTGATAATCGTCTACACACTTATCGGCAGTCTCGGTTGTGAATGGTTTATTGAGGCTGTTATACCTAATCGTAGATTAAAATTCGGCGCCGGGGTAACCGTCAAAGGACGCCGTGAATGCGTCCCTGTAGGCTCTTATGCCAGTCCCTCCTTAGGCGCTGCCGAAATTTGAAGTGCGAAAGGTATAGAAGCTGAAAAATTTAAATGAAGAAGGATTTGCTAAACGTCGGTGGCGTTTTTCCTTATCATCATTGCAGGGTAAGGATGTATGTTCACCAAAACCCTAAGCCAATCCTAATCGTAAAACTTGCTAGTGTCGGTTCGTTAGCGAACATACTAAAAGAATCGTTGCTCAAAAAATCGGGCGGGCTTCTTATGCTCCTGCATTTACTGCGTTCACACCATCCTTGTAACTCAGCAATTGCCGAGGAGCTAAAATCTGCCCTGCTGCCGATATCCTCGCCAAACACACACCGCACCTTCAATTATGTTGAACGATTTTTCAGGATAAAAGGAGTTGATAGGTCGCTAGTTCGATGAGAACTATAGAAGTTGTGCTCAATTCAGTTATGTTTGCTATCGTACAGACGGCATTGACTTATTTGCACACAATAAAAAACTTGATCGTTTCCAGTCTGACTGAAAGGCTACCGGTCGGCATAACCAATCATTACACAACAAGCCGAAAAGAAATATCGACCATGAAAACCAACCCAAAGTTAAAAACTCCTGAAAAGGCATTACAGACCAAGTCTCTGACCGGACTGCTCGAGCAAAGCGAAGACATAAAAGACTTGGTAGAGGAGTGTGTCGAAGAATTGTCGTCAGTCAACACAACTCGTAAGGAAATAGCCGGTACTCATAATCAACCGACAGATGTTGGAGATCTACTTGAAAAGAACGAAGCGACAGAAGCCAAGATGGGGCAAGCAGTAGACGAGTTATCAGCAGTGAATCAGGCGTTGGAGGTAGAGGTTGATGTGCACCACCTATTGAAACAACGGCTGAACATGGTCACCCAAGATGAGATAGCCGCACGGCATGCGGCTTTTCATGATCCTTTGACCGGTTTGCCAAACCGCGAGCTGTTTGTCAACCGGCTGGAGCATGGATTAGCCCAGGCCAAACGCCATGGTTGGAATTTAGCAGTGATGTTCGTCGATATTAATAATTTCAAGGACATTAATGATACGCACGGACATGAAATCGGGGATGCCGTGTTAAAAATCATTGCCCAACGGTTAGAACAGGGTACTCGCGAAGTCGATACAGTTAGCCGCTACGGGGGGGACGAGTTTTTGTATTTGCTGATGGAGTTTGGAGACATTAATGACGTCAAGATCATTGCGGAAAAGATCACGAATGTTATTGCAGTACCTTGTCAGCTCAGCATAGGGGAACTCATCATCAAACCGAGTATTGGTATCTCGATTTGTCCGAAAGACGGTATCACCGTATTCGATTTGATCAAGCGCGCCGATGAGGCGATGTACGTAGCAAAACGAACAAAGTCTAGCTATGCATTTGCACAGTGAAAGTGGCTATATTGGTTAGCGTACAGTGTCAGAGGTCGATTTTTTGTATGTAGCGCTCAGACTAAGTCGGATAAGCCGAGTATGAAACTTTTTTTGGGAGAGTTTCTTGATTCAGTGAAGTAAACATTGCACAAATAAAATCAAATATTTATATGTCTTCTTGGATGAAAGTCGAAATTTGCTCGGCATAGTCGTTTAAATCCCTTTAAATTCAATTTCTTAAGTTTTAAATAGCGCTTTTTTAGAATAATTTCCCCTGTTTTTTCCTACATTAGGAGCTTAGAACAATTTTACCGAGGGACGATGTTTTTCTTGGCTTACAAAGATTGATCGAGCACTTAATTAAATCACCGTTATTTCTACCGGAGCTATAACAATAAACAACAAAAAGTATGTTATTACAATAATATGGATGTTATTTTTTGGAAGCGGCTCTGCCGGAGCGGCATCTTTTTCCAGTTTATATGTGTTGGGTGATAGCCTTTCGGATACAGGAGCGAGTTCATCATCCGTCCTGAGTATTTATAATCTTTTAGCCGGTAATTGTGATCCTGGGCATCCTTGTTCACCTTTTTCACTGCTGAAATGGGACGAACCCATTTCAGCGTTCGCGAAAAATCTTGGCTCGCTTATACTGCATTGACGCCGTATTCGGATTTTCAATTTGTTAATCGAAACCACCGGCTTTTAGCCGGTGGTTGTTGAGTTATCGCAGAATGCGGTTAATGTTATAGTGGCCGCATATCAAGGTCAATCGAGCGAATCCTCAAAGTCTTTGACCTTCTTTTCAGCTTCGTCTTGCGCAATCCCGTATTTCTCTTGGATTTTGCCAAGAAGAATATCGCGTTTACCGGCGATTTGATCGATTTCATCATCAGTCAAATCGCCCCATGTTTCCTTAACCTTACCCTTGAATTGCTTCCAATTACCCTCTATTCGATTCCAGCTCATTTTTAGTTCTCCACTTGGTTTATGATAATTTCGCGCTATTTCAATCAGCGTTATTGTTTTTTCCATTCCCCATTAGGGGCTAGCTTCAGTCGAATGGTGCGGCTTGCTGGGAAACGGCAAAAGCTAGCCCTCCAACAAAACCCACCACAGATGACGATAACATATAGACCTCTTTACCACACTCAGGATCAAGCGACAGACGCTGTATGTAAGCCGCACTGGTGTTATTTGCCAGTGTCGTACACAAAAAACAGATACGGCTACAACAGGAAATAATGCTTTCCTACTCTCGCCCAATTCCTTAAAAGCGATTTGTAGCTTGGTATGATTGAGCATTAACGGGGTGCGATGTTATACAAACATGAAATTTACGTTAACCCAAATATCAAATAATGTCCGTACGTTATCGAACATAAGACTGCATCATTGAGTAAAGACATTTACCGAAGAGTATATATCTGCTTTTACCTGAACTTCGGAAGGTAACGCAGCTATCGGATAAATGGGCTAACTGGAAAACCACACTGTGGTCGTGCTTGGATATGTTCGCTGCCGCACCGCGGTATATGTCAATGATTTTGAGACACCCATAATAAAAAATTAGTGTAGATTGTGAGTTTAGTTTTCCTGGTCGAGAGCCTCATTTGCCGTCCGTGAAGGGGGCGGGTTAATCCAAGCGGCTTCAGGTACGGCTTGGGCATGGGGTTGGCGGTTTTTGAAGCGTTCCGGATTGCGCTCGAATGCGGCATGCAGGACTTGCGTGCGCTGCGTAACTATCTCGACGGCTTGGCCGCTGTGAACGCTGGCCGGGGTTAACAGTGCAATGCCGGAGTGATAGTGGTCATGGTTGTACCAGTCGAAGAACGTTCCGCAAAAGCTTCTGGCATCTTCGATAGCGCCGAATTGAGCCGGAAAGCCCGGTCGGTATTTCAAGGTCTTGAACTGCGCCTCGGAATACGGGTTGTCGTTGGAGACATGGGGCCGTGAATGGGTTTTGGTCACGCCCAGGTCAGCCAGCAGTTGCTCGACGCCTTTGGAGGTCATACTGCTGCCGCGGTCGGCGTGAATAGTCAATTGGCCTTCACGGATAGTTTGCCGAGTACAGCTTTCGCCAATCAGTCGCTTAGCCAGCTCGGTGGATTCGCGGTGCGCTACCATCCAGCCGACCACGCAGCGGCTGAAAATGTCGATAATGACGTAGAGGTAGAAATACGTCCATTTGGCCGGGCCTTTGAGTTTGGTGATATCCCATGACCATACTTGGTTGGGCGCAGTGGCGAGTAACTCGGGCTTGGTGTAGTTGGGACGACGAAGCTGGTTGCGGCGCTCGCGCACTTCCTGGTGGCGCACCAGGATGCGATAGAGGGTGCTGATGGAGCACAGGTAAACGCCCTCGTCGAGCAGCGCCGCATAGACCTGATAAGGCGAGCAATCCATGAAACGCTCGCTGTGCAGATGCGCCAGGACGTGTAGCTCTTCGTCCGTACTCAGTGCCAGCGGCGGGCGCGGACGTTCGACCGGCCACGAAGAGCGATCTTGTTGTGCGCGATAAAACGAGGCACGGTTGAAGTTGAGCGCCTCGCAGGCGGCCTTAACGCCAACCTCACGGCTGAGTTCAAGCGTGGCCTTCATGATGCTCTCCCGGTGTGGGCTGGAATCTCGCACAAGCCCAGCAGTTGCGAAAGTTTTTTTTGGACATCGATGATAGCCTCCGCCTGTGTTAGGCATGCCTGCAAACGCTGAATTTCGGCTTGCAGACGAGCATTTTCAGCGGCTAACGGATTCTTGTCCGAAGGTTTGCGGCCACGCGGCTTGGATAGACCGGCGCGGATGGCCTGCTCACGTTCGCTGCGCCATTTGCTGAGATGTGAGGAATATAATCCCTCTGTGCGCAGCAACTTGCCGATGCAGCCCGGTTCGCTACACGCATCAGCCTGGGTCAAGATGCGCTCTTTGTATTCGGCGGTAAACGTCCGGCGGGCGGCCTTTTCAAGCACTTCGCTGGTGATGCGGGAAGGTTCCGCGGCGAACGCGGAGGACACTTCAGCCGCCCTACGGGCGTCTTGCGTGTCCTCCGCGTTCGCCGCGGCATGAGGAATAGCTTGTACGGTTGTGTCAGTCATGAGATTTTCTCCGAAAATGTTCCCTAATTAATGCATGGGGCGGTGTCTCAGGTATATTGACACAGAGGGCCGACCTAGTTCAATGTTGAGTGTATTAATTCAAATAGTGGGCAATGTCATTCTCTGCTTCAGTTATATAGTTATCCGATCGTGGCTAACTACTCCTTTTATAATCAAATAATGACTAACTTTATGAAGGTATGAGGTGTAGCTAGCGAGGATGTCGGCAGGAGGGCAGATTTTTGCTCCTCGGCAATTGCTCCTAATACACGCCATCCTTGGCGTTCGAGCTGTCGTCAAGCCTCCATGGATGGATTTACGGCGGTCCTCGATAGACACATCCCATACCTTTTATTCTTAGACGGTTTTTCGATCAAAAAGGAGTAATTATCATGTGGTAATAAAAATAAGTCCTCTTGCGTTAACTAACCTAGCCGGAGCGGCTGGTCAATTGATTGCGATTGATGCAATACGGCCATTATCTGGTTAACGGTTTGTAGCGGGTGGGTTCGGCCATAACGAGGGGATCATTAATGTACAGATTGAACAAACCAGAAAGCAAACGATTAGCCCTGAAAGGAGAACCACTATGTTGGTCCAATTAGCTACGAACAAAACCGTGAATGAGACTGCTACTGCTTTGCAGAGCGCCGTTGAAGCGAATCATTTCGGCGTAATGCAGGTTTATAACCTGAAAGAGACTATGACCAAGAAAGGTGTGGAGTTCGCGCGCGAATGTCTGATCTTTGAGGTGTGTCAACCTCAACAAGCGAAGAAGGTACTCGATGAAAACATGAGTATTTCCACCGCACTGCCATGCCGAATTTCCATTTACGAGGAGGGCGGTAAAACCATTCTGGCAACATTGAAGCCGACCACGCTTCTGGGGATGTTCAACGTGCCGCAATTGGAAATAGTTGCGCGGGATGTGGAAAACACCCTTGTCAAAATCATGAAAGAAGCGGCATCAAACTGATTAACCTAAAAAAGAGCAATTTGAGTGCCTCAAACTACCGCTCGTCCTGAGCCCTTCGTCTTTGCTCAGGAGAGCCTTGTCGAAGGGTGGGTAGTTTGAGGTTCACCAAACTGGCGAAAGTGTTGTAGACCGTTCATGTTTCGACTTGGCTTAGCACGAACGGCTTCAATACATGCCAGCTGCTCTTGTTAGGATTACTCGCTTTGACCGCTAACTGTAGATAAAAATGTAGCGGTTTTTCAAATACGACTGTCAGTCGGACGACAATAGATTGCAAAATCAAACTCAAAAAACCAGGAGTACCCCCATGTTCAACAAAGTCAAAACACTAAAAGGTTACAAATTGCACAGCCTCGATGGGGAAATAGGGGAAGTGGAAGAATTCTACTTCGATGACCGGTACTGGACGATTCGCTATTTGGTCGCCGACACAGGCAACTGGCTTACCGGCAAACGGGTTTTGATCTCTCCGTATGCGTTGGCCGCAGTGAATAAAGAAGAACAGTTCATCACCATTAATTTGACCAAGAAGCAGATTGAGGACAGCCCATCCTTAGACAGTGACAAGCCTGTCTCGAGACAATTCGAACAGAGCTACTACGGGTATTATGGATGGCCGATGTATTGGAGCGGCACATACATGTGGGGATCTTATCCCTACCTTGTGCATGACCCTGAAATATGGAAAGAACTAAAACAAGATGAAAAAGAGTGGGATCCCAATTTGCGCAGCACTTACGATGTGATGGGGCATAACATTCAAGCCACTGACGGAAATATTGGGCATGTCGAGGATTTCGTCATCGATGATGAGACCTGGGCGATTCGTTATTTAATCATCGATACGCAAAACTGGTGGCCAGGAAAAAAGGTCCTGGTTTCACCGAAATGGATCGAGCGGGTTAGTTGGAGTGAATCGACAGTCTTCATTAATCTCACCTGTGAGGCCATCAAACAATCACCGGAATATACGGAGGAATCTCAGCTAACCAGAGATTATGAGACAGAACTGCATCAACATTACGATCGCCAAGGATACTGGATAGATGAATCGGTTACCAAGAAGCATTGCCGCTGAAGTAAATACATACTCCGTGCGGTTATCGTTACGGTTGCGGAATTTTCGAATGTGGCTGAACCAGTCGTACTGTTTTGCTACGCGCTTAGAGAGAACAGTGTCCGAAAGGAAAGCCCCGCCAAGGGCAAGCCTGGCAGTTGAAGGGGCCTGTACATGACCCCAGCACCCATCACCGAACTACCAAAAGGCAAGGCCTGGTACAGTCAGTCCGCCGAGGAAACGCTGGCACAGCTCAAATCTTCAGAAGCTGGACTAACGGTACAGGAAGCGGGCCTTCGCCTCACCGCCAACGGCCCGAATGCGTTGAAGGAAGGCAAGCGCATCAGTCCGTTGCAGATTATCTTCGACCAGTTCAAAAGTCTGATCATCTGGGTTCTAATCGCAGCCGGCGTCGTCTCTGGCCTGTTGGGCGAAATGATGGATGCTATTGCGATTTTCGCCATCGTCGTCCTCAACGCCGTCATCGGCTTCTACCAGGAATTCAAAGCCGAGCAGTCCATCGCGGCGCTCAAGAAAATGACCGCGCCCGAGGCCAAGGTGTTGCGAGATGGTAAGGTCACGTCGATTCCGGCTTCGGGAATCGTCAGCGGTGACATTCTAGCGCTAGAAGCTGGCGACTTGATCGCTGCCGATGCCCGGCTTTTGGAAGCGGCCTCGCTCAAGTGTATCGAAGCGACGCTGACCGGTGAATTGTTAGCGGTGATTAAGCGGACTGTGACTTTAGGTCAAGGCGATATCCCGCTTGCCGACCGCGAGAATATGGTGTTCATGGGCACCAGCGTCGCGATGGGTACTGGCCAGGCCGTCGTCGTGGCCACAGCCATGCAGACCGAGTTGGGCCGTATTGCCGGTCTGATTGAAAAGGCCGGAGAGGAGGAACAAACTCCGCTGGAGAAAAAACTCGAGTCTTTCGGGCAAATGCTGATTTGGGCGGCGCTGGGCATTGTTGCACTACTGTTCGGATTAGGATTGCTGCGCGGCACGGATCTGTTCGAGTTATCCTTGACTTCGGTGAGTCTCGCGGTGGCCGCAGTACCGGAAGGACTACCTGCGGTCGTCACGGTGGCGCTCTCGCTCGGCGTATTGCGCATGTCCCGTCGCCATGCGCTCGTACGCAAACTGGCCGCAGTCGAGACGCTCGGATCGACCACGACCATCTGCACGGACAAAACCGGTACTTTGACGATGGGCGAAATGACCGTGCGTGCGCTTTACGTCGCAAACCAAAGTTACGAGGTCACTGGCCTTGGTTATGAACCGGAAGGCGAAGTACGTTTTGAGGGCAAGAAGGCGGAAGTCGAGCACGCGGCGCCGTTGCTCGAACTTGCGACTATAATCCTTGGCTGCAACAACGCCCATTTGGTTCAGGAAAAGGAGAACTGGAAAGTTATTGGCGACCCCACCGAAGGTGCATTGTTGGCGGCCGGCGCCAAGGCTGGCGGTGACTATGAGAGCATTGAACGAAAACTGCCCAAGCAACAAGAAATACCTTTCGACTCCGATCGCAAACTCAGCACGATGATACGTAAAATGCAGGACGGAAAACTGCGTGCCTTCATCAACGGAGCGCCCGATGTACTGTTAGAACGCTGCACAAACCTTTATGCCGGCACTGGAGTTCGCCCGATGACGGACGAAGATCGACAGACCATCGTCGCACAAAATACCGCGATGGCGCAGCAAGCCCTGCGTGTGCTCGGTTCGGCTTATCGCGACCTGGATAAGACGGTAGCCGCCGACTTAACAGCTGACGATGTGGAGCATGATCTCGTATTCGTGGGCCTGTCGGGAATGGTTGATCCACCCCGCCAAGAAGCCAAGGACGCTGTTGCAAAATGCCGCGCAGCCGGCATTCGCGTGGTGATGATTACCGGCGATCATCCCGATACTGCAACGGCCATTGCGCGGGAAATCGGTATCGCATCAGACGAAGACAGAGCAGTCTCGGGCATCGAGCTGGACAAAATGTCCGACCGGGATCTTCTTCAGCACGCGCCCGAAATAGCCGTATACGCCCGCGTTACCGCTGAGCACAAGCTACGCATTATTCGCGCCTGGCAAACGAATGATGCGGTCGTGGCGATGACCGGCGACGGTGTTAACGACGCCCCGGCCATCAAAGGCGCCGACATCGGTATTGCCATGGGGCGAGCCGGTACGGAAGTTACCAAGCAGGCGGCAGACATGATCATCACCGATGACAACTTTGCCTCCATCGTCGCCGCCGTCGAAGAGGGGCGCGGTATCTACGACAATATCCGCAAGACGCTCCAATACTTGCTGGCGGGTAACACCGGCGAATTGCTTTTGATGACCGTCTGCGTAATCATTGGCCTGCCGACGCCGCTGCTGCCGATTCACCTACTTTGGATTAATCTCGTGACCGACGGTCTGCCTGCGCTTTGTCTGGCTACCGATCCCATCGATTCCGACGTAATGAATCGCAGCCCGCGCCCTCACTCAGAGCGCATTACGACTCCCAAATTTCTCCGTACGATGGCCTTCACGGGTATACTCACGGCAGGTGTGGCGTTCGTGGTTTACTGGTATATGTTGAAAGTGGAAACCACGGAAATTGCGCGCACCTACGCTTTTTCTGTACTGGTCTTCGCTGAATTATTGCGGTCCTTCGGCGTTCGCAGCGAAAGCAAGCCGGTGTGGCGTATTTCTCTATTCACGAATATCAATCTCATGCTTGTGGTTGCCGTTTCATTCGGCCTCCAGGTGTGGAGCCAGCATAACGAAACGCTGGGTCGCTTCCTGAAGACGTCATATATGCCGTTCAGCGATAGTTTACTTTTGCTCGCCTTGGGCGCCATTCCATTGTTGATTTTGGAGATAGTGAAGGTGGTGCGGCTCGCAGGACAGCAAAGGAAGACGGCACCGTTTGAATCTGCCACCCGGCTCAATCAAAAGACTAGCAGAGTTTGGACCATACCCTGGCTTGCCCTGAAAAAGTTTTCGGTTATAGATGGAGCGCAGTGGGCCGGAGCGTTCTCCTACTATGCATTCTTCTCGCTATTTCCTTTGGTTATCCTGTTTGTCACGATTGCCTCGATCTTCATTGACCAAGACCGGGCCGGAATAGCAATCATTGCTTATGTAGAAACTTATGTTCCGATGAGTGGCGATAAGGAAAGTTACATTTTTGACGCGATGACCGGTGTAGTCGAAGCGCGCGGTCAGATGGGAGTGGTGGCATTTCTCATGCTTGCTTGGGCAGCGTTGCAAATCTTCACCACACTGATCTCTGCCACCAACCGCGCATGGGGCAGCGAGACCTCCAATTGGTGGCGGCGACCACTTAAAAGCTTGGTTTTTCTTGTCATTATGGTCTGCGTGGTACTTTTAAGCGTCGCGGTGCCGGTGCTGGCGAAATTGACGCAGGATTGGCTCATTCCAATCTATGATTTCAATTCTTGGGTCTATACCTTGGGAAACTTTTTCATCTCTTCGCTGGTGGTTTTTCTCAGTCTAAGTCTTTTTTACCAGCTGGCTCCGAGCCGACCCACGCGCTTTGCCGAAGTCTGGATTGCCGCTTTGTGCGCTACGGCATTTTTGTACGCAGCGGAACATCTCTTCGTTGTTTACCTCAAGGATTTCGCCACGTTGAACGCGGTCTATGGGGTGTTCGGCGGGATCATGGCCTTACTGCTGTGGATTTACCTTTTCGGGTGCATTTTCATCTTCGGCGCTTGCTTGTGCGCCGCTCAGGCCGAAGAACGTAGCACCGAGGATCCCCCTATGGCGCGCTTAACACAGGACAATAAACCATGAATACACAAACTCTGAATCCTGAATTGCTGAGGAAAATTGACGCCTATTGGCGTGCAGCAAACTATCTATCGGTTGGTCAGATTTATCTCTATGACAATCCGCTGTTGAAGAAGCCGCTCAAGCAGGCGCACATCAAACCGCGCCTGCTTGGGCACTGGGGCACGACGCCGGGGCTAAACTTTGCCTACGTCCACTTGAACCGTGTTATCAAGATGCATGATCTAAACGTAATCTACATTACCGGGCCGGGGCATGGCGGACCCGCGCTGGTGGCGAATGCCTATCTAGAGGGTACCTACAGCGAGGTGTATCCCAATATCGCCCAAAATGAGTCGGGGATGAAACGGCTGTTCAAACAGTTTTCCTTCCCCGGCGGCATACCGAGTCACGTTGCACCTGAAACACCGGGCTCGATTCACGAGGGAGGCGAGCTGGGTTATTCGCTGTCGCATGCCTACGGGGCAGCGTTCGACAATCCCGATCTGATCGTTGCTTGTGTCGTCGGCGATGGTGAAGCAGAGACCGGTCCTCTGGCTGCCAGTTGGCATTCGAATAAATTTCTCAATCCGGTCCACGACGGTGCCGTGTTGCCCATCCTGCATTTGAATGGCTATAAAATTGCCGGCCCCACGGTTTTGGCGCGCATTCCGCATGACGAACTGGACGCGATGTTTCGTGGCCTCGGTTACACGCCGTATTTCGTCGAAGGCGAGGATCCGATGGCGATGCATCAGCTGATGGCGGCTACGCTGGACACTGTGGTCGGCGAGATCCAACGCATCCAAACTGAAGCCCGCGCCAACGGATTCAAGAAACGTCCGAATTGGCCTATGATCATCTTGCGCTCACCGAAAGGCTGGACCGGCCCTAAGGAAGTCGATGACAAACCTACCGAGGGAACATTTCGATCGCATCAGGTTCCGATGGGCGACATGAGTGAAGCGGGGCATGTGAAGATTCTGGAAAAGTGGTTGAAAAGCTACCATCCGAAGCAATTGTTCGACAAGACCGGGAAATTGGTTGCCGAATTGGCTGAATTGGCGCCGGCTGGAGAGCGGCGCATGAGTGCCAATCCACACGCCAACGGAGGGCTCTTGTTACAGCAACTGCATCTGCCTGATTTTCACGACTACGAGGTTAAGGTGTCCAAGCCGGGAAACGTGGAGGCCGAATCCACCCGAGTGCAAGGGGAATTTATCCGCGACGTGATCAAACGGAACCCTGAAAACTTCCGTATCTTTAGTCCGGACGAAACGAATTCAAACCGCTGGGGCGCTGTGTTCGAAGTGACGAACCGTTGTTCGACCGCGGAAATTGTGCCCGGCGACGATCACGTTGCCCCCGATGGCCGGGTGATGGAGATATTGAGCGAGCATCAGTGCGAGGGTTGGCTCGAAGGTTACCTGCTGACTGGGCGTCACGGATTTTTCTCTTGCTACGAAGCGTTTATCCACATCATTGATTCGATGTTCAACCAGCATGCCAAATGGCTCAAGGTCTCGAATCAGATTCCATGGCGCCGCCCGATTGCATCTTTGAACTATCTGCTTTCTTCGCACGTCTGGCGACAGGATCATAACGGTTTTAGTCATCAGGATCCAGGCTTCATGGACCATGTCGTGAACAAAAAGGCGGAAGTCATTCGTGTCTTTCTGCCGCCCGATGCGAATACGCTGCTTTCGGTAACCGATCATTGCCTGCGTAGCCGCAATTATGTCAACGTTATCGTTGCCGGCAAGCAACCCTCGCCGCAGTGGTTAGACATGGATGAGGCCATTAAACACTGTACTGCTGGTTTGGGTATTTGGCCGTGGGCCAGCAACGATCAGGATGGCGAACCGGATGTTGTCATGGCATGCTGCGGCGACGTACCGACGCTAGAAACCTTGGCCGCCGTCGAGTTGTTGCGGGAATATTTCCCAGAGCTGAAAGTTAGGGTGATTAATGTAGTCGATTTGATGAAACTCCAGACCCAAAGCGAACACCCGAATGGTCTGAGCGACAAAGATTTCGATTTACTTTTTACCAAGGATAAGCCGATCATCTTCGCCTTCCACGGTTATCCATTGCTCATTCATCGGTTGACCTATCGTCGCAGTAACCACTCGAACCTGCATGTGCGCGGTTTCAAAGAAGAAGGCACCACCACTACGCCCTTCGACATGACGGTATTGAACGACCTGGACCGGTTTCATTTGGTTGGCGATGTCATTGACCGCCTCCCGCAATTGGGAGCTCGGGCTGCCTACGCCAAGCAAGCCATGCGAGACAAGCTCATCGAACACAAACAATACATCAGGAAGCATGGCGAGGATATGCCGGAAATTCGTCACTGGAAATGGAAAGGATGATCGTGAGAGTGGTGTGAAAAGTGTTTCCTGGCTACGATTCATTCAAATTAATCATACAAGGCTTGAGCGCAGCATCCCGCTGCGCACACTTCTTTCAGCGCTACCTGAGACCACCTTAACTATTTGGAATACTGTATTTTTATACCTATCGCACTTTAAATTTCGGCATTGACGTATGGAGGCACCGGGGTGTTCGGCAAAGGCTTTGACAGCAGGGATGCTGTCACAGAGCCTACATGGACGTATTCACCCAGCCCCTAAATTCCATAGCCCATCGGTCATGGTTAATAGTCTTACTAATTTAGGGGCTGGGTCCTTTGACGGACACCCCGGCGCCGAAATTTGACCAGTAAAGGGTATATCCCGAACTAAGGTTGATTAGCAAGATGCTTCCCCAGTTGAGGAAATGTCTTCTGCATGAGCCAGCTCGAAGATCTTTTTCGCTTTATCAATCTCTTCGCTGCTTCCTGTATGGACTGAAATCAAGGCACTACCTCCCTTGATTTTTCCTTCATAGCGTTTGGCTTCATACTCCGGAATACCCAGTCCGATTAAAGCCCCCGTCAACCCCCCAGCGGCCGCGCCTACTGCGGCTCCGCTCAAGGCGCCCATAATGGGTCCGGCGGCGATAAAGGGGCCCACTCCTGGAATAGCCAAAGCGCCGATTCCGGCTAACAAACCCAGCACACCGCCGGTGCCTAAACCCACTGACCCACCAATAGCAGCTCCTTCCGGAGATTTGGTGTGCTTTTCATACGCAAAATCCTGGGTAGAGGATTTGTCGGGAAACAAAACTGATATGTCACTGTGGGAAAAACCCGCGGCATTCAGGTCATTAACAATGCCTTCCGCCTGCTCTGTACTTTGGGCGATGCAAAAAACTGCTTTACTCATGTCGTTCTCCAGAACCTTTACGGCGCTTTAATTTCAAGTTGATTATCTATCTGCACTACGCCGGGTGTTTGCGTGGCGATTTGTTGCAGTGTCAAACGTTCTGCTTCACTTTCAACCAGTCCACGCAAAGTCACGACTCCATGACGAGTTATGATTTTTGCATTCTTTGCGTTGAGTGAAAGCGATTCATCCCTAACGACGGCTTGACGGATGGTAGCCGTGATGTCGATATCACCTTTGGATTCTTTTTGATCTTCCGGGGTTAAATTAGCATCATCTCTGTCGCGAACATTGCGTTCGGTATTGTCCATTTTCGAACTGGAGTCGGCCGCCAAATAGATGACGCTATCCTGTTCGGCTTGAACGGTACCGGTCATCAGTATTAGGCTACCGGTTAAAGTGAATAGTACTAACGGTAATCGTGTAGACATAGTAAGCTCCTAAGTAGTGACTGTTTCTTTTTCGAAATAATTGTTTGGAATCGGCTTTATCTCACTGATTTAACGAATGATCACCACTTTACCTAACAACAAACGGCATCGTTCATCGACTCTGGCTTACATTCAAATAGGCTGATTGAAGACATCATGATGCAAGCTAGGATAAAGTTTCCGGGAAAATGGTCTTAAAGTCGGTGCGGTGTCGCACATTGAAGATGATTGTTTTATCTGCGATGGGTATATGTTTGATAACGAACAGACTTAGCGGACAGATAGTCCTAATATACCGGCAAACGAAACGAACTATCGCCCGGAGACATACTTCCGAGCCAGTCCTGCGAGGTTGACAGCCCGCTACATTTCGCTGCCGTATAGAGCCGCGTGACTTTATCCCCCCATGTCAGACCTTTAGAATTTCTGAGGACAAATTTATGACTAACCCCGCGAAGCAACTCGATGATGACGCCATCGTGTTACTCACTGAAGATCACAAGAAAGTAAAAAAACTGTTTGCGGATTTTGCCAAACTCGCCAAGGGCGACGGCACCGATAAAGCAAAAGCAGAAGCGGTTCGGGCGATATGCCTGGCGCTGACCATCCATGCCCAAGCCGAAGAAAAAATCTTTTACCCGGCGGTTCGCGCCGTCATCAAGGACGACGATTTGATGGACGAAGCTCACGTAGAGCATGCCGGAGTCAAGAGCCTCATCGCGCAATTACATGCTATGGAACCGGCACACGACCACTACGACGCAACGGTTACCGTGCTCGGCGAAATGTTCGATCATCATGTAAAGGAAGTAGAGGACAAAATGTTTCCCAAGGCAAAGAAAGCCAAGGTGGACATAGACGCTCTAGGTGCAGCATTGATGCAACGCAAGCACGAGTTACTGGCGGAGAGAGGCGAAGCCGAATAGCCCGGTTAAGGCCAAGAAAGCCCAATCGCGTTGAGTGTTGCCGACAGCGCATCCTGCTTAGGCCACCCAGCGGCTTGATGAATTCCCGAGCCGATATTGGCATTGGCGCGGGAGTCGCGAAGACAGACAAGAATGAAAAACAACTTAAATAGACGAGGAAAATACAATGGAAATTAAAGACAAAGTATCCGATTCCGCACATGCGGCTTACGATAAGATCGCCGATACAACCAGCCAGGCTGCGGAAACGCTTGGCGAAAAAGGCGAGCAACTGAAAAAAACCGAGCAGCAATTGATGAAAAATTTGCGTGAATATATCAGTGAGAACCCCATAACGTCGGCGAGTATCGCGGTAGCGGCAGGCTTTGTGCTGAGCCGCTTGGTGAGCGGCCGTTAGACCGTCAAACTTTATGAATCCGGGTGCCATAATAGGGGATGAAACTTCCGGGCAAGCTGCAGCGCGCGATGATACGGTGAGCGGTTCCGGCATGCTGGAAGATGCGCAATCGCTATAACATGAGCTGCGCGGGCTAACCCACGATCGTTATCGGATTGTTATGCCGGAGACGTAGCGGGTGAGCAATGGCTTGGTGGACATGGTCGTGGCTGGAGTGATGGTTGGTGTGTTGCTGATCGGTGCCTGGCTAAGACTCATGGCCGCCGCCGTGCTTGAACTCGTTGATCATAACGTCGTGGCTACGAGTAGCGCTATACTACTTGCATTTGCTGCTCGGACTTAATCTTCCAATGCGAGACCGTTTTTTAAAAGTGACTTTTTAGGTTTATTACCCACAGCGCCGCGGCAACACGCTGCCGTCGCAGAAAATCAATTGGAGATTCATAATGACTAAAGCAAATACAGGGTCTCAACCCGTCAAGGGCAAACCGGCAAAGTCCGGGCCGGAAGAAGTAACCGTTTCAATCGGCAGCGGCGGAGAGTGGCATCAGACGGCCACCGGCGATCAACCGGCGTTGACAACCAATCAGGGTTTGCCGATTTCCGACAATCAGAACTCCCTGAGAACCAATCCGAGCGGTCCGACGCTGCTGGAAGATTTCATCCTACGGGAAAAAATCACCCATTTCGACCACGAACGAATTCCCGAGCGTATCGTCCATGCCCGCGGTACCGGCGCACACGGCTTTTTCGAACTGACCCAATCCTTGGAGCAATATACGACCGCCAAAGTGCTGACTGAAGTTGGCGAACAAACGCCCCTGTTCACACGCATCTCAACCGTAGCAGGCGGGTCCGGCTCGCGAGATACTCCCCGCGATGTTCGCGGCTTTGCCGTCAAATTTTACACGAAAGAGGGCAATTGGGATTTGGTCGGCAATAATATCCCCGTGTTTTTCATTCAGGATGCCATCAAATTTCCCGACCTCGTTCATGCCGTGAAAATGGAACCCGACCGCGGCTTTCCTCAGGCAGCGACGGCGCATGACACTTTCTGGGACTATATCTCGCTGACACCGGAAGCAATGCATATGGTGATGTGGATCATGTCCGACCGCACCTTGCCGCGCTCGCTACGGATGATCGAAGGTTTTGGCGTACATAGTTTTCGTCTGGTGAATGCCGCGGGCGAATCGACCTTCGTAAAATTCCATTGGCGGCCGAAACTCGGTTTGCAATCGACCCTCTGGGACGAGGCGGTCAAGATTGCCGGCGCCGATCCCGACTTTCATCGCCGTGATTTATTTGAAGCGATCAGCGTCGGGGATTTTCCGGAATGGGAATTGGCGGTGCAGCTGTTCTCCCAGGAAGAGGCCGATGCCTTCCCATTCGATCATCTCGATTCGACCAAATTGATACCGGAAGAATGGGTGCCGTTGCAAGTTATCGGTCGCATGGTGCTCAACCGCTGGCCGAACAATTTTTTTGCGGAGACTGAACAGGTGGCATTTTGTCCGTCCCATGTCGTGCCAGGTATCGATTTCTCGAACGATCCGTTATTGCAGGGGCGATTGTTCTCATATCTGGACACACAGTTATCCCGTCTGGGGTCGGCGAATTTTCACCAGATACCGGTCAATGCACCGCAGTGTCCGTTCGCCAATCACCAGCGCGACGGTCATATGCAAATGGCGCAGCCGACCGGACGCGTGTCCTACGAACCGAATACCCTAGCGGCAGATTCACCGCGCGAACATTCGGAGGCAGGCTTTTACAGCGCGGCGTTGGCCGAAAGCGGCGTAAAGGGGAGGATTCGAGCGGAGAGTTTTGCCGATCATTACAGTCAGGCACGGCAGTTTTATCGCAGTCAATCGGTCTATGAACAGGCGCATATAGCCTCGGCGTTGGTCTTTGAATTATCGAAGGTCGAGCATCCGCATATTCGTGAGGCGATGGTCGGTCACCTACGCCATATCGAAGACGGCCTCGCACAACGGGTTGCCTACTGGCTCGGTATGGGCGAGCTGCCGCAAGCGCCTACTACTGCTGTTGCCGTTCAGGATTTAGACCTATCCCCGGCGCTGCAACTTATCGGCAAGATGAAGAGCACGCTTGAGGGCCGTGAAGTCGGGATATTGATAGCGGACGGGTCGGACGCGGCCACCATCGAGGCTGTCAAAGAGGCGGTCGCTGAAGCCGGCGCAAAAGTGAAGATTATCGCCGCTAAAATTGGCGAAGCGAAGCTCGCCGATGGCTCGTTTTCGAAAGTCGACGGGCAATTAGCCGGTACGCCGTCGGTAATGTTCGACGCGGTGGCCATCATTCTCTCCGACGAAGCCGCCGCGTTATTGGGCAAGGAAGCCGCCGCCATCGATTTCGTGCGCGACGCCTTCGGTCATCTGAAAGCGGTTTGCGTGGACGAGGGCGGGGATGCCTTGCTGAAAACAGCGGGGATCGAAGCAGACGCCGGTGTGGTTAACATCGATTGCCTGGATGATTTCATCGCTGCAGCAAAGACCCGTCAGTGGGCTCGGGAAGCCAGTATCAGGATACTGGCTTGAAAAATACTTTTCCCGCTGGATGTACTCCACCTTTAACTCCCGCGGGTATGGCATTTATACCTTTCGTGCTTCAAATTTCGGCAGTGCCAGAGGAGGCGCCGGGGCATGCGCATCAAGCTAAAACGGCCAACCTGTAGGCTTTCCCAATTTCCGGCCTCATCGCTATACATAAGTCATGTATTGCCCTTTTGCAATCCTGGACAATGTGACCTCGAAGCCATTTATTGTAACTTGACATTCTCGGTCTCGAAATCGCGATCTGGGATCGCTCCCACAGTGCATTAGTCACCCTCTGTGGGAGCGACGGCTTCGTCGCGACTTTCGAAGCCACTGATGCTCGACACTGACGGCTTATGTCGAAGTCCTCGAAGCGTCCAAAATTCAATACAAGGGCGATTTTAATCGCCCTAGGCGAATGAGAACTGACTCCTATAAGAAACTTGAGCAAATTAGGACGATAATTTTAGCGACATCCTTAGGCTCTGCCGAAATATGAAGCACGAAAGGTATAGCTAATCTCCCAACAGACACATGCTAATCTTTAGTTGCAACCTGAATACTTCTGACGCAATTTCTACCATCGTGTTTTGCCATATAAACCCCATCATCCGCAGCCTTTAAAAGAGAATCTGGGCTTTTCATTGTATGATCGCGAACGGCAACGCCGATACTAATACTACCTTTCCAAACCCCCATTCCAGCTTTGACTCTCATTTCCGCAACCGTTTTACTGACTAAATTTGCTAAATACATCGCCCCATTTAACGGTGTATCAGTGCAAATAATGATAAACTCATCACCACCCAACCGACAGACAATGTCGTCGTTTCTGACACTATGACTTAACTCCCGAGCCAAAGCCTGCAGCACAATGTCGCCGGATTCATGGCCATAATTGTCATTAATCTGTTTGAAACCATCGGCATCGATCATCATGCAAGTCAATATTGAAGCTTTAGCATCGACGGAACTCCAAAGTTGGCGTAAAACACTCATGGCGTAGCGACGATTGGGTAATTCGGTCAATACATCCGTCATGGCTATTTTTTCTAGTTGAAAATTGGCATTACTTAATGCCTGTGTTCTCTCCTGAACTTTTGAATCCAAGGTCTTGGATAATGTGTTGGGTTTTTGATGATCACCCCGATGCCGAATTTTGATCTACGATGGGTATAACTTAGAGTGTTATCAATCTCCAAAGTCAAGTTCAAGGTACTTCTTTTGGGTCGAAATCAAACTCTTCAATGATTTTTTTATCATCCGGAACACTGCTAACAACTCCCGCTGTTGCAACAAAACGCAGAGCATCCTCAATAGACATATCTATTTCTGTTACATTTTCCCGTGATATGATGATTGTGGTGCCGCCACCCATCGAATAACTTAATGGTAAATATACGGCAATCTGGTCATCGGGAATAAAGGGATGTAAAACATCTCCAAAATCTGTAAGAGTAATAAAACCTATTCGTTGAACAGTGTCGTGAGGTGCTTTAACCAAAACTACCTGTTTAAATTGCCCTTTGCTTTTGCTGGAAAAAAGAGAACTGATATCGCGTATTGATTTATAAATGCTTTTAACAATAGGGATTTGAATAATAAGTTTTTCCAAATTATTGAATAGTCTTTGGAAAGTTAGAGACTCCAGGAAGGCTCCGAAAAAAAACACAAGAGGAAGGCCTAATACAAGCCCCAAGCCTCTTGTATACCAGTTGTCGGGGAAGAAAAATTTGAATATATGTTCCAGCCACAACTCTACAGTGTCGGCAAACCAGAAAAGCAAATAAAGAGTGAGGGTAAGGGGAATAACAGCGATTAGCCCTTTGAAAAAAATTTTATTGATTGGATTCATATTAACTGTCCTATTATCGTAATCCGCACGCTGGATAATAATTAAAATAATGATGCTTTATATAATAAACCTGAAGTTTCCCAATGATTTCAAAAAAGACTGCCATTATGCCTGGGCCACAGGAATCATCGATGGGGTTTGCGTAAACGGTGGCAAACCGATTAAATAATACCCCTACAAGCCTGGACACTCCTAGAAAACCGGGAAACTTCCGTAACAAATTTAACCCGAAAGCGATTCCGCTACATTCTCATAAAACCCTAGTGTGTTTTGTACTTTTTTGCATCCGAAAAAAAACTATAGAATCCCTCTGTGTCAATATACCTGAGACACCGCCCCATGCATTAATTAGGGAACATTTTCGGAGAAAATCTCATGACTGACACAACCGTACAAGCTATTCCTCATGCCGCGGCGAACGCGGAGGACACGCAAGACGCCCGTAGGGCGGCTGAAGTGTCCTCCGCGTTCGCCGCGGAACCTTCCCGCATCACCAGCGAAGTGCTTGAAAAGGCCGCCCGCCGGACGTTTACCGCCGAATACAAAGAGCGCATCTTGACCCAGGCTGATGCGTGTAGCGAACCGGGCTGCATCGGCAAGTTGCTGCGCACAGAGGGATTATATTCCTCACATCTCAGCAAATGGCGCAGCGAACGTGAGCAGGCCATCCGCGCCGGTCTATCCAAGCCGCGTGGCCGCAAACCTTCGGACAAGAATCCGTTAGCCGCTGAAAATGCTCGTCTGCAAGCCGAAATTCAGCGTTTGCAGGCATGCCTAACACAGGCGGAGGCTATCATCGATGTCCAAAAAAAACTTTCGCAACTGCTGGGCTTGTGCGAGATTCCAGCCCACACCGGGAGAGCATCATGAAGGCCACGCTTGAACTCAGCCGTGAGGTTGGCGTTAAGGCCGCCTGCGAGGCGCTCAACTTCAACCGTGCCTCGTTTTATCGCGCACAACAAGATCGCTCTTCGTGGCCGGTCGAACGTCCGCGCCCGCCGCTGGCACTGAGTACGGACGAAGAGCTACACGTCCTGGCGCATCTGCACAGCGAGCGTTTCATGGATTGCTCGCCTTATCAGGTCTATGCGGCGCTGCTCGACGAGGGCGTTTACCTGTGCTCCATCAGCACCCTCTATCGCATCCTGGTGCGCCACCAGGAAGTGCGCGAGCGCCGCAACCAGCTTCGTCGTCCCAACTACACCAAGCCCGAGTTACTCGCCACTGCGCCCAACCAAGTATGGTCATGGGATATCACCAAACTCAAAGGCCCGGCCAAATGGACGTATTTCTACCTCTACGTCATTATCGACATTTTCAGCCGCTGCGTGGTCGGCTGGATGGTAGCGCACCGCGAATCCACCGAGCTGGCTAAGCGACTGATTGGCGAAAGCTGTACTCGGCAAACTATCCGTGAAGGCCAATTGACTATTCACGCCGACCGCGGCAGCAGTATGACCTCCAAAGGCGTCGAGCAACTGCTGGCTGACCTGGGCGTGACCAAAACCCATTCACGGCCCCATGTCTCCAACGACAACCCGTATTCCGAGGCGCAGTTCAAGACCTTGAAATACCGACCGGGCTTTCCGGCTCAATTCGGCGCTATCGAAGATGCCAGAAGCTTTTGCGGAACGTTCTTCGACTGGTACAACCATGACCACTATCACTCCGGCATTGCACTGTTAACCCCGGCCAGCGTTCACAGCGGCCAAGCCGTCGAGATAGTTACGCAGCGCACGCAAGTCCTGCATGCCGCATTCGAGCGCAATCCGGAACGCTTCAAAAACCGCCAACCCCATGCCCAAGCCGTACCTGAAGCCGCTTGGATTAACCCGCCCCCTTCACGGACGGCAAATGAGGCTCTCGACCAGGAAAACTAAACTCACAATCTACACTAATTTTTTATTATGGGTGTCTCAAAATCATTGACATATACCGATCTCTGCCCTGCACATTGAGCGTTGACAATTATGTTGTGCCTGAGGTTTATAGATATTAGCGTCTTAACAAAAGTAAATAGCCATACCGACTTTTGTCTGTTTTGTGGCGCAAAGTCATTCGTCTATATAATTTGGCGAAATTGTCGACCATTCTGCCATCGCTTCGTCTCCTGGACGATCTACTTTAACCCTACCGTCCTCTGTTGAGGTTACCCAGCATACCGGAATGTAATGGTGCCGACCGGTTTTATCTTTCTTCAGCTTGATCGTACTCGGTCCCTCCATATGGTCGACTGTGGCAAACTGACCGTCTTGGGAGCAGACAACGGGCATATCAGGTTTAATTTGGTCGGTATTAATCATAGCTTTTCTCCGGTTGGCCCAGTCTGAAAGTCTGAGCGGGTTCAATTAATCATTCTAAAGTCGGTAGCTCAGGTAAGGTTTGAGAAGCATTACCCGTTTTTGAATATATACACAAGTAATGGTATCGGTCTGTACGGCTTCGCACATAGCAAATTATTTACAAAGTATTCTGATTAGCAAGATGCTTCAGCTTGGCGCAACCAAGCTTCCGGACGAGATCCGGTATTGCCGGCGGCAACGATAAGGCGCTTGGGGAGCTAATTAAGATGGAAGCGTCGGCTAAGTCGGAAACGGAACCCGGCTAAGTCATACGTCCCGTATTTCGAGAAAGCGAAGGCATGGTAAGAGCCGCCCAGATTCGTTTTGAGGCCGAATTTCAATCTACGATGGATATAGTTGCGATTGCCTTTGTGTGTGTTACCGAACTGACTAAAACTATTTTACTTTATATATTTTGCAACCATATTGTCCACGCCCTAGAGCCTTTAACTTATCTGACTTGGTGAATGAAGGATCTTTAATATAAAAAGCTTATGTATGATGAATCCATATGACCGTAACCGCAGAAAATCTTTTCAAAACCGCCGTAGATACCTTGTGTAAAAAAGGCCAACAAATGAAACACACGGAGGAGCGATTTCTCAAATATTGCCGCTCCTATGCGCAAGGCAAACCGATGACCTCATTGAGCATAGCCGAGGCGCTTGGTCGACAAGATGCGGGACGAGATAAAGTAATCGGTTTAATCACTGGCCAGCTAATGCGGCCGCAGAGTCCTCGGCCGATGTCAGGTGGTAAAGTCTCATGCTTGTGAACATAACCGATTTTTTCAAGGGGCTTTCATTAAAACAGGCTTCTTCATCTGTAATCAAAGGTCTGCGTCGCGGATACGTACTGTTGTCCCCATCACTGACCGCCTGGCTGGCTCATCGCACTGCTAGTAAAGGGGCTGCCGTGGCCTTTTATACCCTGTTCTCGATGACCCCCATTCTGGTGTTGACCATTGCCGTGGCAGGATATTTCTTTGGTGCAGAGGCGGCGCAAGGAGAAATTATTACGCAGATGCAAGCGTTGGTAGGACCCAATGGCGCCCAAGCTATCAGTGCTGTGCTGGCTGCCGCGCACTACTCCGAGTCTGGAGTTATCGCTTCGGTCATTGCCACGCTCTTACTGCTGCTGGGTGCTACCAGTGTATTCGTTGAATTAAAGGATAGCCTCGATGAAATGTGGGGCACCGATAAACCTCAAGCCTCCTCTCTCAGCGTACTATTCAAAACCCGGGTTGTATGTTTTGGCCTAGTGCTGGTTTTAGCGTTTTTATTACTGGTTTCGCTGGTCATCAGCACCGCTCTGGCGGTGATTCATCAGTATGTGTTCAGCGGGCTCTGGAGTTTGGCTGCCCTGGTGCTGTCTCCATTGGCATCGTTGATTTCCTTTGGGGTTATTGCCAGCTTGTTTGCGGTGATTTATAAAATGCTGCCGGAGGCACCGTTGGCTTGGCAGGATGCCTGGTTCGGTGCGCTGTTTACGGCCTTTTTGTTCACTCTTGGCAAATACGTTATTGGTGTGTACCTGGGTAACAGCGGCGTAACCTCAGGTTTTGGCGCGGCAGGATCAGTAATCGCCTTGTTACTCTGGGTCTATTATTCCGCGCAGATCTTCTTTTTTGGGGCCGAGTTTACCCGCCAATTTGCTTTGCGGTTTGGTAGCCTGCGTCCGCGCGATCAACTTAGAACCATATCTGAAAATCATGGCAATGGAGCGAGTAAAAGGTATATAAATATTCAGTCTCCCTCTTTGAAAAAGAGGGATTAGGGAGATTATTTCAGCAATTCCCAGTTTGAGCAGTTTCGCCGATTTTAGGGTGTGGGGTATGCCTGTTGAGGAACGCCGTAAACCCATCCATGGGGGCTTGGCGGCAGCTAAGCGCCAAGGATGGTGTGAATGCAGATTTTGCAGGAGCAAAAATCTGCCCTGCCGCCGACACCTGTCAATCGAGCCACCAACCCCCCTTCCAAAACAGTTGTCTAAGTTATTTCATGCTCGTTCCTAAGGCTCTGGACCAGAGTCATCAATGTTTCTTGAAGCCGGTCGGCTACGCGCCGGCGGTCGGTTAGGTTAACGATTTGGCTTGCGTCTTCACCAACCAGCTGAGCATGTCGGACTAAGGCGTTGCGGTCACTGTCTCGGCGCACATCGGACGCAATGTCGCCGATGGTTTTAAGAAGGTGCAGCATCACGTCCGGATTGCGGGCGCCATAGAGACGAATCTGGTCAAAAGCGGTATCGGTCAGCTCCTCGAAATCGAGCGTGCAAGCAATCACGCGTAACCGGCCGTGTTCATCCTGACGCAACGCCTTGGGGAGTTCGCGTCTTGCCACGCCGCATAGCGATGCGCCTATCCAGTCAATACAAGCCAAGGCGGTGAAAGGTTCGTTGATGCCCGTCGACAGCGCATGAGCAGCGATTTCCACCATCTGCTGCATCATATACTTTGCGTCTTGATGAGGCGTGCAGTGGACTCCGAGACTAAAGCAGTCTCGTAATTGAAGCTCGATATCTGGATTTATATGCGCACGCGGCAGCACACGCAGCAACGTCGAGGTCGTGGTCACGAAATCGCCGGGGCGCCTTGCCAATTGCAGCATCAAGTCGTGTTGCGTCGCTAACTGTATTAACTGTTCATCGTCCACGACTTGCACATAGCCAGTGGCCGCGGATAGCACAATATACGCGGCTTGCCATTGACTGTCATCGGGCAATTGCTCTGAGCAGGTATTGTCGCTGGGTCGGCCGATGCCTTCGGGGAATAAAACCGGCAGTGATTCCAGGAATTGTTCTCCCACATTGGCGATCAGATTCTCGGCTTGAATGTTTTGCGAAATGTGATGAATGAAATAGATCAGCACGGCCATCGAAACCAGCGCCAACAGCATGCCGATATTCACTGAAATATACGGCACGAAGCTATTTTCGATAGAACGCACGGTTCGCAACACCATCAGACAATAGATAAAGGTGGCGATAAACGTACCGAGTGTAAATTGAACCCCGCGATCGGCGGTAAAATTCCTGAGTACGCGCGGCCCATAATGCGATGACGTTTGCGCCAGGGTGGTCACCGTTAGCGAGAACACGATCGAAACCACCGTCATGATTGAGCCGGCAATAACCGACAGCACGCTACGCGCGCCTTCAGGTCCTCCCAACCATACCCAGCTCGTATCGCGTAGCCACGCATCACCTACGGCAGAGTCAATGGCAATGGTAGCCAAAGCCGCGCCTGCGGCAAGCAACGCCATCAGTGCGGGTAGAAACCAAAAAGTATCGACTACCGCGTCACGGATGTTGATTAATTGCAGCTTCATGGTTGCTCCTGATTAGCGAGATGTTTCAGCTTGCTAATCAGATAAAATAATGAATTTAGATCCCATTCAGGCTACTCGAAATTATTAGGCCTGGAAAATTAAAAATAAAAGCCTGTTTTAAGACGCCAGGTAAATATGCTAATCCCGCGATTTACCTAACTTGACCTTCACGTTTGGTTTCAGTTATCAGGTTTTGGTATTCATGTTGTTCCAACTTGCCATCCTCACCTGCGTCGACTTTGTCGAATACTTGCAATAGATCAGGATAATTTTTCAATTCATCTTTAGTTATGTAGTTATCGCCATTGACATCAGCCTCAGCAAATGTGGGCAATGCCCCTGCGCCGTCTTCAGAGTTAGCAACCGGTTTACTTTTTCTATCAATTTGTGAGTTTTGCGCGCCGGAAGTTTTTTCAGCCTTTGCAGTCTGGGTAACAGCGACTAGGCTGATACTCATGGCAATCGCCGTCCAGATAGGGAGACTGAAGAAATTAAACCATTGTCGAACTGTTGCCTTCGATGGGGCGGCATTTATAGCATTAGATATTTCGTTGATGTTTTTATCGGTTTTCATAATAGGTTCCTTTATTTATTTACTAAGTGCGATCAGCTTTATATTGACTCGATACGGCTCAAGCATAAATCTATATATGAGTCCATCAAGTCAATTTAATTTAATCATAAACTTAGTGCGTGATTTAAGTCGGTGCGATATCGTACATAAAGTCTTCCATTCAACTCAGTTTTTTTCTAGCCGGAGTTTAAGCGCGTATTTTTCCCGGTCGATTTCTCCCCGGGTACGGATACCAAGCCGGCGTAAGAGGGGTAAGGGAGGACACCATCCTTGCAAGCCATGCTGCAACAGAAAAGGCAAAACAATGCCGGGTAGAAATAACCATTTCGGATTTTTGGTTAAACCAAGAATCAGACCGGTTAGGGATAAAGTAGAGGCATTGACTTCAAGCACTCGCTCTACATCCCATTCCTTATCCAGCATTTGAATACGCTCAAGAATTTCCGCCTTGCTTTTGCTCTTATATTCTTGAATATTTAAATCTGTTTGAAGATCTATTTCTTCGTTGACATGGGCAGCGGTGGAGCTACGAACGCGATCCAGGCTTGATCTTGTTGAATCTTCAGCATTAAATATAGACATAAGTGACTCCAATAAAAAACTTCAAAAACTTATATACCCTTTGCTGGTCAAATTTCGGCGCCGGGGTGTCCGTCAAAGGACCCAGCCCCTAAATTAGTAAGACTATTAACCATGACCGATGGGCTATGGAATTTAGGGGCTGGGTGAATACGTCCATGTAGGCTCTGTGACAGCATCCCTGCTGTCACAGCCTTTGCCGAACACCCCGGCACCTCCACGCGTCAATGCCGAAATTTGAAGTGCGATGGGTATATTTAAAGCCGGTAACGCAATAAATAACCTGATTAGCAAGATGCTTCAGCTTGCCGAAGCCAACTGTCCGAGCAGTGACCAGTCGTAGCCACTTCTGCGGGACGGGTTATTTAACCCGTCCCCAACGTTTCGGTTTGCCCTAAACATTTCGGCTGACTTCGGCCAAAGTCAAAACGTTTAGAACGGGGTTGCAAACCCCGTCCTGCTAGGGATATGCTGGTTTTTGGGCTTTAGCTGAAGAAACTTGCTAATCAGGATAAATAAAGCCAGCGCGAATCAATTTGAGTTCACGCTGGCTTCTTTATTTAACAACTGCGTACTAAGGGCTGGAAAATCTAATCGGCTTCCGCGCCTATAAGCCGATCCAAAGTTCGAATATGCTCTTGTTGAGCAGGTAGTAGCTTCGTTTCAATCAAAGAGCGAATTTCTGAAGGCAGCTCAGTTTCTTGCAACGCCTCCTCATAAGCTTCTGCGCCGCTTTTTTCTCCGCTTTGTAAAGACTTTAGCGCCGTTTCTTTACCCAGCAGATTAGCGCCTCCCTGGACTATTTGCGCCCAAGTTCCCCAGGCTCCTGAATCTTCACAGGGAGTTCCTCCCAGTCGAATGATGAGTGACTGTAAACTGGAAGCTGACGCTTTATGATCCTCATAAATGGTCCTTAGATGCTCCGATTCGCTAAGGACGACATCTTCATGAAGTTTGTCCAGCGCCTGTTGATAAGTTTCCGTTGCAGACAATTCATCTTTCAGAAATTTGTTAAGTGTTTCTATGTTATGCATGATAAAACTCCTAGTTGATTATTTCTTGATTACGTGCCATAGCATCATCAAGCTTAAACTGACGCTTCCTCAGTCGAAGAAATATCTTCTGCATGAGCCTGCTCGAAGATTTTTTTCGCTTTATCAACATCTTCGCTGCTTCCCGTATGGACAGAAATCAAGGCACTACCTCCCTTGATTTTTCCTTCATAGCGTTTGGCCTCATACTCCGGAATACCCAGTCCGATTAAAGCCCCCGTCAAACTTCCGGCGGCAGCGCCTACTGCGGCTCCGCTCAAGGCGCCCATAATGGGGCCTGCGGCGATAAAAGGGCCCACACCGGGAATAGCCAAAGCGCCAATCCCGGCTAACAAACCGAGCGCACCGCCGGTGCCGAAACCCACTGTCCCCCCAATTGCAGCCCCTTCCGGCGCTTTGGTGTTCTTTTCATGGGCAAAATCCTGGGTGGTGGATTTGTCGGGAAACAAAACCGATATGTCGCTGTGGGAAAAACCCGCGGCATTCAGGTCATTTACAATGCTCTCTGCATGATCGATATTTTGGGCGATACAAAAAACTGCTTTACTCATGACGTTCTCCTGAGCCTTTACGGCGCTTTAATTTCAAGTTGATTATCTACCTGCACTACGCCGGGTGTTTGCGTGGCGAATTGTTGCAGTTTATTTTTTTCGGCTCCACTCTCAACCAGTCCACGCAAAGTCACGACTCCATGACGAGTAATGATTTTTGCATTCTGTGCGTTGAGTGAAAGCGATTTATCCCTAACGACGGCTTGACGGATGGTAGCCGTGATGTCGATATCACTTTTGGATTCCTTTTGATCTACCGGAGTTAAATTAGCATCATCCCTGTCGCGAACATTGCGCTCGGTATTTTCCAAGTACGAACTGGGGCCGTCAGCCAAATAGATGGCGGTATTCTGTTCGGCTTGAACGGTACCGGTTATCAGTATTAGGCTACCGGTTAAAGTGAATAGTACTAACGGTAATCGTGTAGACATTGTAATCTCCTCGCTTTTGGGTGTTTCTTTTTCAAGATAATTGGTAATTGTTCAACATAATATTTATATATACCCTTTGCTGGTTAAATTTCGGCGCCGGGGTGTCCGTCAAAGGACCCAGCCCCTAAATTAGTAAGACTATTAACCATGACCGATGGGCTATGGAATTTAGGGGCTGGGTGAATACGTCCATGTAGGCTCTGTGACAGCATCCCTGCTGTCAAAGCCTTTGCCGAACACCCCAGCGCCTCCATGCGTCAATGCCGAAATTTGAAGTGCGATGGGTATATAAAAGGTGTCGGGCATTAATTTCTAAGGACGCGTGAATAAGTCCTTGTAAGACCTGACTGCAACAGACAGCCTTATAAATCGATACCCGACAACCTACCCAACCACATATGCTGAACAGTCACGATAATTGAATGGTATCCCTGCCAGTTTTATTTTTTAATTGCTCACCTTTTGAGTCAGCGGTTTTTGCTGTGCAAACTTGAGTGGATTGATGAATTTAGGAACCTGCATAAAATAACTTCCACAAGTGCGAGGATGAATTCGCACCTACAAATCCCTGATTTATTCCATGCGCGTTACTTACCCGTCTTATTTCGATGCTGCTTTCTCCGTTCCATCACGACGTCTGTCTCACGAGACGACTATTATAGGAATAGAGCAATCAAAATGATGATGGGTATGGGAATACCGAGAAAATACAAAAGTATTGAACGCATTGCTTGTCTCCTTTGTTAACGGTTAACGAGTTGTAGTGGCTAGTACATGTCGCGTTGCTGACCGCCGAATATTGCAGCGTAGCTGGCAGCAAACGCACCGATGAGTAGCGATATGAAGAACCACAGTGCCATATAGGCGGAAGTCTTGCGCATTTTGTCAGCCGCTTCTTTCGCAGCAATTTCCGCATCATGTAGCATCGTCTGTGCGCGAGCATAGGTATCCCTCACCAGTTTTTCAGCGTCCTGTTGACTTGTGCCGGTACGCAACGCGACAACCTGTCCGACATACTGCACATCCTCTGCAGGCAGGGGGCCCGTGTGAATACTATTCATGAAAATGCGGGTTATTTCGGAAGCGGACCCGACAGACCTTGCCTTCTGTGCTGAATCGCTTTCGGCAGAAGTATAGGAGTATGGAGTTGTGCCGATCTCCCTTCGGAACAGCGAATCCACGAAGTAACCCATCGATTCGCTTTCGCTGTCGGATTTCGCAGCCTCGGCTACGACTCCAGTGGCTACTCCACTAGCTACAGAGGCAGCTACAGCGGTTCCAGCCTGAACTCCACCGCTAACGATGAATCCAGACGCCCCAGTGAGTAGCGCAGCAGTCAACAGCGCGGCAACGGCCCAGGCCAGAAAGCCGTGCGCGGTGTCACGGAGGTAGACCTCGTCCGTATGTACTGCAATCCACCTTGTTCTCAGCCTGCCGGCTAGGTACCCCCCCATCCCCGAAGCAGCGAGTTGCGTGAAGGTCAACCATAGAATGGACGATACTCCGAAAGTTGTTGCGCTGACGCCGCTGTACGCCCATGGCGATACCGAGGACAGACCTAAACCCGTCCCCAACATCAAAAGGATTAATGCCAGAGCAGCGGCTGCCGTAGCTCCTGCCAAAATAGCGCTCCACGATACTGCGCTAGCTGAAGTTTGTAAGGACAAGGCGTATTCGTCAGCAGTTGAGTTATTAGGCAGGGGCATAATGAGTCTCTATTGAATTATGTGAGAGAAATTATTGTACGAATCGGCACCATAGTCTGTACGCTATCACACATTCGGCTGAAGCAATTTGCCGCTTCAGAAGTTCAGCGACATCCATACCCCACATCTTTTTATTATTAGCCGGAGCTTCACTCAATTCAGGAGTAGCACGGTGTAAAGTTACGATGAGTGGCTTCTGTGTGACGGGTTATTTAACCCGTCACCAACGTTTCGGTTTGCCTTAAACATGTCGGTGTCTGGCTTACTTCGGCCAAAGTCGAAACGTTTAGGACGTGGTTGCAAACCCCGTCCTGCTAGGGATATGCTGGTTTTTGGGCTTTAGCTGAAGAAACTTGCTAATCAGGTTAAGTTAAGCAGTCACAGAAATAATTAATGCTCGTATTCAGGCTCTAATGTGCCTCAAAAGCTTGCCATCCATGGCGCTGGATTCCGCCAGTCCATGGCTGAATGACGGGTTACCCTTAACTTATACTCATCGGAGATCAAAATTCGGCGCCGGGGTGCCCGTCAAAGGACCCAGCCCCTAAATTAGTAAGACTATTAACCATGACCGATGGGCTATGGAATTTAGGGGCTGGGTGAATACGTCCCTGTAGGCTCTATGCCAGCTCCATGCTGGCAAAGCCTTTGCCGAGCACCCCGGCGCCTCCTTAGGCACTGCCGAAATTTGAAGTGCGAAAGGTATAATGGCAGTGAGGGTTGACTCGGGTACCCCGAGTTTTTGAGGTACGTTACGAGGCAAGACTCGCCTTAGGGGCGCCCAGCTCCTCCTTGCTTGCTGGTTGGTAGCAGGTATGCGGGTTTCATCGCGGCTCAAGTGTATCCAGCCGTCAGTTCCGATGATGATCTTGGTTCTTAAGATGGGGCAACTTTGAGGCTTAACTTCAATCCGTCCCGTCTCTTAAGTGGGCGCACCCATTTTTAGCGGTTGTTCAATCGTCCTAGGGTGCTGTCTAATGATCGCTTCAATTTCTTGAGAGCACCGTCGACAGCCTGCTCCAGAGTCGCAGCCTGGTCGCTCACTGAAATCGGCTGGAGACCTGCGAGACGAGCTTCCAGCAGGCAGCGGTTATCTCCAGTGCCGGATTTCTTGTCACTGTTCTCGTCGCTCAGGTGGATTTCTATCCGTGTTATCTGTTCACTGAAGCGATCAAGGGTGTCTCTGGCCAGGGCTTCAATTTGTTGAGTCAACGCATCATTGCCCTCGATGTTGCTATCCGTGTTGATCTGAATATGCATGTGTTTGCCTACTTATATATTTATGAGTTGTTAGGGGGAGGAGATACGAGACGACTAAAGTATTAGATAGTGAATAACCATGAAGAACATGAATTACTTGAATCTTTTCTTCGTTACCTTCATGGTGAAGAATGCTTTTTATCTGTATCTGCGCATTATTTCTCAGTCTTATACGTGTAAGAACGCTTCTTCTTGGTATCCTGCCCATTCCTTCACCTGATTAGCAAGATGCTTCAGCTTGCTGAAGCCAATTGTCCGAGCAGTGGCCAGTCGTAGCCACTTCTGCGGGACGGGTTATTTAACCCGTCCCCAACGTTTCGGTTTGCCCTAAACATTTCGGCTAACTTCGGCCAAAGTCAAAACGTTTAGGACGGGGTTGCAAACCCCGTCCTGCTAGGGATATGCTGGTTTTTGGGCTTTAGCTGAAGAAACTTGCTAATCAGGTTCCTTCAATGTTTATCAAAACTTCAGTCAGAATAACGGTAGATCACAGCTATTCCAGTCTCCGTCGGCATCCGTTCGCTGGGGACCACAACCACTTGTCCACCCATCTTCAGGACCAATTCTCCCAGATCATCGAGCAGGTCATTAACCTGGGGATGTGCCAAGTCGTCAAATGCGATTTCGCCGGTCGTTGCATTGATCCGGCCTGGAATTTCACGGCTGGCTTCAATCAGCAGCGTGGCGACCCGCCCTTCTACAACAGACTTGGCGACCTGGGTCAGGTCGTCGTCACTGAGTCCCTTGGATCTAGCGTTGCCGAAATCCTCGACGAGTGCGGTCAGGCGCGTTAGATAGTGAGGCTCGATAAGCTGCCAAGCGCGCTGGCGCAGTTCATCGGTCGACGACAGGGAATCCGGGTGGATATCGATGCTTTCCGGTATCAGAAACGAATTGTGGCTGACGTCGTGAAAAATATGATGATGCTCCGGCAGCGCCGCCAGAATCAGCGGCAGGCCCGATGGCTGAGAGTGGTGCTCCAAGACCGCGCGGTCGACGGCGCGGAAGAAGCGTTCCGAGTCGCTGTCTACCTCAGACTCTTTCCCTCCGTGGGTGTGATGCATGGGCGAGTGCCCGCCACCGACACCTCCGTATGAGGCGACGGTCTGGTGTGGCTCGGTCAATTCTTCTCCCAGCGCCTCGGTTATCGTCCGCGGGACACCCAGTGCCGGCTCGATCTCGTCCAAAGCATCACGGTTTCCCTCGAAGAGCTTGATCTTGTGGCGATTCACAGCAAGAATCTGATAACGATCGGCTGACTGAAGAATCCGCACCAGAGGTTTGGTGTGGAAGCTATCCGCCACAACAGCCAATTCGGCTACCGGACGCTGGAGCTTGTAGACTCGGAATATGCCTTTCGCGCCCAGCACAGCCAATCCGTCATGGGTGCAGTTCCAGAAGTTGCGGTCGTCAGCCAGTGCCAGGAAAGGTTCCAGCAATGGCTGGATTTCGTCGCTCGGGAATTGTTGCAGGAGCGACTCTTCCAGTGCCTTCACGAGGTTCTTGAACCGGATCGGATCTTGCTGATTGTTCGGATGGTTCCGATGAGTCGGTTGGTAAAGCGAAAGGCAAGGAGGAGTACAATTCTCCATGAGTCCCGCTGTAAAGTCTTTGTCAAGTGAGTTCACTTTTTCTCCTCTCTTTCGTTATCCACTCTATATACTCCCGTTTTACTGAAAAATCGTATAACTGTTACTTTGAAAGTTCGTAGATTGGGACTCTTTATCTAATTTTTCGATATGAAAAACAATGTCGGTTCCGACCCTAAGCACCCCAGCGCTTTCATTTGCCGGGGTGATGATAGCTTCTTCATGATCGTTACTCTGAAAGTCATGTTGGGAGATGCCCAAAATACTTTCATTTGCAGCGGCGATACCGACCTCCTAGCCAAACATACCCCGCACCTTTTGTTTATTAGACGATTTTTTCGCTCAAATCAGGAGTCGCACGGTGTAAAGATACGATTAACGGTTGGGCGTTCTATCTCGTTGAAATACATGTTCGGTGACTTATGCACGCCGCAAACTTTGAAAAACTCTAACCTTAAAACTGAAGACAGTCAGTTCGTTAGCGTACATAAGGAAATGAGTCGTCATGCGGGAATGAAGAGTTTTCCCTAGCAGGACGGGGTTTGCAAGCCCATCCTAAACGTTTTGACTTTGGCCGAAGTTAGCCGAAATGTTTAGGGCAAACCGAAACATTGGGGACGGGTTAAATAATCCGTCCCGCAGATGTGGCTACGACTGGTCACTGCTCGGACAGTTGGCTTCGGCAAGCTGAAGCATCTTGCTAATCAGGTAAGGAAATGAGTCGGCATGCGGGAATGAAGAGTTTTCCCTAGCAGGACGGGGTTTGCAACCCCGTCCTAAACGTTTTGACTTTGGCCGAAGTTAGCCGAAATGTTTAGGGCAAACCGAAACATTGGGGACGGGTTAAATAACCCGTCCCGCAGAAGTCTTTTCAATTACCGACGCAAACAAAATTTTTTCAAGGGGATGCCAAATTCTAAAGTGTTTTAAATACAGGGGCTGAACGAATAGAAGAACTTGAGTTACTGTTTATTTAGACTGGGCGGGACAATCGGAGTCAATGAACTGAATGCGCGATACGGGTTTAATAAATATTTTATTCGGAAAGGACGCTATGTACGGTAACGAACTGACGAAAACCGAATGTTGCGATTAAGCTACTTAACAAGGTTTATTAGCAACATGATTTGCTGAAGCGTTGAATCACCATGTTCTAACGGAATTTGGCAAATCATTGACGGGTTTTATCATTTCTCATTCATATTTCTTCAATAAGGAAGACGCCATGCCGAAACAAAATTTATTCGCAATCGCTTTATTAGCCGGCATGAGTATGCAGCCGCTGGTTCAGGCCGACGATCATTATCGATCCGATCGCTGGGACGATCACTATCAAGACGATCGATGGTATATCGCGCCTTTCGCATCATACGTTGACACCGGTGGCGATCGAAATGCAAGCAACGGTTGGGGCGGCGGAATGGGCTTCGGTAAAATCATCGATGAACATTTCAATGTCGAATTGAAAGGCTTCTATGAAGGCTTTAACGGTACGAATGGCGCCTGGAGCCTTACCGGTGGTACTGCGGACTTACAGTACTATTTCTTTCGCGATAAATTTTCGCCTTATACGGTCGTCGGTGTGGGCGGTATGAACAGTTGTGTCTCAGGTAATTGCGGAGCGGGTATCATTGGCGAAGCCGGCGTCGGTTTTTCTTATGAATTGCACGACAACCTTTTAGTCCGTAGCGATGTGCGCTATCGATATAACAATAATCTCAATGCCCATGTACAGCCCGGTACGGACGAATTTCATGATATGACGGTTAACGTGGGTTTTGTCATTCCGTTCGGCGACAAGCCGAAAACACTCGCGCAGCGAGCCGATACTCGGGTCGAACCGGTTGCCATTACGGATTGCGCGACTCTCGATTCGGACGGTGACGGCGTAAACGATTGCCTGGATCAATGTCCCGACACTATCAAAGGCGGCGTAGTCGACGCTAAAGGCTGTTTAATCAGGCTCGTATTGAAGGGAGTCGGTTTTAAGTTCGATTCAGAGGAACTGACGCCAACCGCCCAAGGAATTCTGGATGGCGTCGCGCAAAATCTCATTGCTCATCCGCAATCCAATGACATTGAAGTACAGGGACACGCCAGCAGCGAAGGCAGCCATGATTACAATATGGCATTGTCGCAACGCCGTTCGGCCTCAGTCGTCGATTACCTCAAAAGAAAAGGTGTCGCCAACAAACTGATTGCGAAAGGCTACGGTGAAACACAACCGATTGCCGATAACGCCACGGAAGCGGGACGATCCGAAAATCGCCGTGTCGAGTTGATTTGGGTCGAGGAGTAATAAACGTATTTTCTCCAAAGCATCTTAAATTTAATTAACGAAAAACCCGTTATCAAAGCGGGTTTTATTGTTAATGCAATCATAAGATTTGAGGTATATCTTAACCTTTGCCGTGGTAGGTAAAAAGCCGATTCAAGCTATACCCGTCGTAGATCAAAATTCGGCACCGGGGTGTCCGTCAAAGGACGCCGTGAACCCAGCACCTAAATTATCCAAGATAGTTAACCATAGCCAATGGACTATGGAATTTAGGTGCTGGGTGAATACGTCCACTTTACTCTATGCCAGCTCCATGCTGGCAAAGCTTTTGTGAGCGCCATGGATGGCGTGAATGTCGATTTTGCATTACGCCACGGATGGCGTGTATTAGGGCAATGCAGGAGCAATTGCCGAGGAGCGAAAATCGACCGGACACCCAGGCGCCTACTCTAGCACTGCCGAAATTTGAAGTGCGAAAGGTATTAAGGTTACGGTAAAAAATAACTGCCCCAAATGATTCGCAGCGCCCTGCGCTAGCCGTTATACATGAATTGTGTTTTGGCAACTTGGCTAATGTGACCTCGATACCCTTTATTGTTACCTAACGCACCCGGCTTCGAAATCGCGATCTTGGGGGATCGCTCCCACAGAGCTTTCGGAAACCCTAGTGGGAGCGACGCCTTCGTCGCGACTATCGAAGCCAATGATGCTCAGCTGCCATGGTTTTTATCGAAGCCACCGAACCGCATAGCGGTTCAGGCTGCATTCCCACGCAGAGCGTTGGAACGATGGAAAAGCAGGTTCACGCTAGACAAGCTAGTTTTATGTTCGATATCGAACAGACCGCGCCTAGTTTTAATGTTAGCCTTAAATCGTTTTTTCAATATAAAGCTGGAGTGCGTCTATGTCGGTTGCACACTGCTTTAAAAATAAAAAAGGATTCACATATGAAAACAATCAATGAATACAAACGTATGACTTTGGCGGATCAAGTTCTAATCCCGGCTTTTTTAGCCGTTGTTCTCGGATTGTCCGGTTGCCAACAAGAAGAAGGAAGCGCTGAAAAAGCCGGGCAAAAAATCGATCGAGCGTATGAAAAGGGAGAGCAAAAAATCGAACAATCGCGAATCGATGCAACGCAAAAGCTAGAGGCCGCCAAGGAGTCATTGGATCAACAAGCCGATCGAACTACGCAGTACATCGAAGAGTCGACTGAAGCGTCTAAAGAAGCGTTAGAAAAAGCCGGAGATGAAATTGAACAAACGACAGAGGCGGCAGGACAAGAACTTGAACGCGCAAAGGAGGCGGCAATCGACAGAGCTCAAACGGCCGGTGAGTACATCGACGATTCGGTCATTAGCCTAAAAGTCAAAGCCGCATTGGTCAATGATCCGATGCTTCAGGCATCCCAAATTGAGGTAACAACCGTTAACGGCATCGTGAAGTTGAGCGGTACGGTGGGTTCCCAGCAAGATGTCGACAGGGCATTGGAAATTGCAGTCAATCAGCAAAATGTCAAATCAGTGCAAAGCGATCTGATTGTTAAAACTGCACCGAGCGCGGAATAATGAAGAGTTATCGATTGGCGGCAATTCTGGGCTTGATGGTATTGCATACAACGCTGGCTAATGCCGCAGCTCAGAATGACGCATACATCGCCGGTTATGCGGCCGGCGTATTGAAACAGGGTTTAAAAATCGATATGCCGCCGTTAAATGTCCGCGATGGCGTCATTACATTGCCTGTAGGGAATTTAAAAACCGCAGATCGTGCTAAAGCGGTACAACTATTGTCCGAAATTCCAGGGGTCAATGCGGTAAAAATATCGCAAGCAAAGGCTAGCATACCTGCCGATGAATTTCAGGTTCCGGGAGATGAGACCGTATCGGCAACCGATAAGATTATTTTACCGACAGGACTACTGCCGAGCGGTCATCTTTTCAAGCCGTTGCTGGCCGATCCTCGCTGGGCGCATTTTTCAGCCGCCTACCGTAATTACCAGAATGACAATTTTGACGGCAAGGACATAGGATCGGTCAGCTTCGGTGAAACTATCCCGTTTTATCGTGCAAACTTCGGAGAAACTTCCGCGCAATGGGAAACGGGCATTCAGGCCTCGGTGTTTAGCGATTTCAACTTGGGAGCCGAATCGACCGATTTGGTCAATACCGATTTCATTGCGTCGCTCTATTCCAGTATGCGGGTTGGCCAGTTTTCAGCGTTTGGCCGCATTTACCATCAGAGTTCTCATCTTGGCGACGAATTTCTGTTACGACAAATCGGCACAAAATTCGAGCGCGTAAACCTTAGTTACGAAGGTGTGGACTTGAGACTTTCCTATGAGCTTCCTTTTGGCGTGCGCATTTATGGCGGTGGAGGCGGGCTGTTTCACAGAGAGCCTGACGACCTCAAAATATGGTCCGCGCAATATGGCGTTGAATTTCGAAGCCCTTGGCGCATGGAATTTGCCGACATGCGTCCCATCATTGCGGTCGATCTGAAGAATTTTGAAGAAAACAAATGGAATACCGATGTATCGGCCAGAGCCGGCGTCGAGTTTGAAAATTTACAAGTCTTGGGCCGGAAGCTTCAGTTGCTTGTGGAATACTTTAATGGTTACTCGCCCAGTGGGCAGTTTTACAATGACAAAGTGGAGTATGTCGGCATAGGTGCACATTATCATTTTTAACCTGGCGGGTGACAGCACGTAATTAATAATACCCATTGGGGTTGAGGGATGAAAATATTCGGTTTCGAGGAGTTAAATTATACCCATCGTAGCTGAAATTCGGCCCCGGGGTGCCCGTCAAAGGACGCCGTAAACCCAGCACCTAAATTCCATAGGTCTTTGGCAATGATTCAAAATCATGGCTTATTTAGGTGCTGGGTAAATACGTCCATGTAGGCTCTATGCCAGCTCCATGCTGGCAAAGCCTTTGCCGCACACCCCGGGGCCTCCTCCGGCAATGCCGAAATTTGAAGTGCGAAAGGTATAAGGAAAGCAGTTAAGACAACGCTGTTTTTGCACCGATGACTGAAAATGCGGTGATATGATTGACAGTCAATTTAATCTAACCCATTAGACAACAATGACTAAATCTACTCCCGACCAATCCAGCTCGACTCCATCAAGACTAACCGATACACCCGTCGGCGAACCGGACACGACCACCCCGGCGAGAAAGGTATCCGCCAAAACCGGCAGTACTAATCCGCCTATCATCGGGGTAGGTACGTCAGCAGGAGGTTTGGAGGCCCTGGAACTATTCTTTACGCCGATTCCGGCAATTAACGGCGCGGCGTTTGTCGTCATTCAGCATCTCGACCCCACGCATCAAGGGATTCTGCCGGAATTATTGCAGCGCGTCACGCCGATGACGGTTACCCAGGCCGGCGATGGTATGCAGGTTAAACCCAATTGGGTGTACGTGATTCCTTCCAATAAAGATTTGTCCATCCTGCACGGTAAGCTGCATTTGCTGGATCCGGTCGCGCCTCGTGGGTTGCGTTTGCCGATCGACAGTTTTTTCCGAGCCTTGGCCGACGATCAGCATGAACGGGCAATCGGTGTGATTCTTTCCGGGATGGGCTCCGATGGTACTTTAGGTATGCGTGCCATCAAGGAAAACGCAGGTCTCACCCTAGTGCAATCCCCGGATTCCGCTCAGTTCGATTCCATGCCGCGAAGCGCGATCGATGCAGGACTGGCCGACATCATTGTGCCGGCACAAGAAATGTGGGGGCGTATCTATGCCTATCTCAAGCATAACCCGCGCGGTTTATTGACCGCGCACGAAACGAAATTGGAAGAAAAATCGCAAAGCGGCTTGGAGCAACTTGTGATTCTGCTTCGGGAAAGAACCGGCAACGATTTTTCGCTTTACAAAAAAAACACTATTTTTCGCCGCGTCGAGCGCCGCATGGGCTTGCATCAAATTAATGCGATAGCTCATTATGTGCGGTATCTACGCGAAAACCCGCAGGAACTCGATCTTTTGTTCAAGGAGCTATTGATCGGTGTAACCAATTTCTTTCGCGATCCGGAGGTATGGGAGATACTCAAAACCAACACGATTCCCGAGCTATTGGCCAATCCTTCGACAAACAAGGACCTGCGGGCTTGGGTGCCGGCTTGCTCGACAGGCGAAGAGGCTTATTCTCTGGCCATCGTGTTCAAGGAAGCCTTGGCGCAAATCCAATCAAAACGTCAAATGACCTTGCAAATCTTTGCCACGGATCTCGATCAAGATGCGATCGATAAGGCTAGGCAAGGTTTTTATCCGGCCAATATTGCCGTCGATGTTTCCGAAGACCGCTTAAGCCGATTTTTTAGCATCGACGGCAACGGCTATCGCATCAACAAGGAAATACGCGAGATGGTGACCTTTGCGCCGCAGAACGTCATCATGGATCCGCCTTTTACCAAACTGAATGTGCTTTGCTGCCGCAACTTGTTGATTTATCTCAATGCAGAATTGCAAAAAAAACTGATCCCGCTGTTCCATTATGCGCTGACCGAAAATGGCATCTTGCTGCTCGGTAATTCCGAAACCATTAGCGGTTTCAGGGATTTATATGAAGTGGTCGACAATAAATCACGTCTTTACCGCCGTATTGAAAGTTTTCGGCGGAATTTGGACGTCGATTTTCCGACTAAGCATTCCTCGGTAATTTCGCAAGCACCTGGCGGCTATAAGCCGCCCGTGATCGATAATCTGCAAACGTTGGCGGATCAATTTTTATTACAACACTTTTCGCCGGCGGCCGTTTTGGTCAATGCTGACGGAGACATTCTTTACATTAACGGACGTACCGGTAAGTATTTGGAGCCTGCCGCCGGCAAAGCTAACTGGAATATTTACGTAATGGCCCGTGACGGACTGCGCCATATTTTGTCCGGCGCATTGAGAAAAGCGCAGAACCAAACCGAAGCCATTCACATGCAAGGCTTGACGGTAGGCACCAATGGCGGAACGCAAACAGTTAATCTGGCTGTTCAAGCAATCAGAAAGCCAGTGGCGTTAAACGGAATGTTATTCGTCGTATTTAACGATGCGGCTCCGTTGCCGGCCAGAAAACGCTCCCGTAAATCGACGAGTGAGGAACAGAAAACGCTGGAGATCGAACTTCTACATGCCAATGAAGATATACAAACCTTGCGCGAGGAAATGCAGTCTTCTCAAGAAGAGTTGCGCTCCGCCAATGAAGAATTGCAATCGACCAATGAGGAATTGCAGTCATCCAATGAAGAATTGACCACGTCCAAGGAAGAAATGCAGTCTTTAAACGAGGAGTTGCAAACCGTGAATGCGGAGCTTCAAGCAAAAGTAGACGACCTGTCGAGGGTCAGCAACGACATGAATAATTTACTCAATAGCTTGGATATTGCCACGGTGTTTTTGGACAGCGCCCTTAATATCAGGCGTTTCACCAAACATATCAGTCGTATATTCAAGCTGATCAGCAGCGATGTCGGGCGGCCGCTTTCCGACCTCGTGACCGATCTGGACTATCCGCAACTTCAGGAAGATGCGCACGAAGTGCTGCGAACTCTGGTCTTTGCCGAAAAACAAGTCGAAGCCGCCGGTAACCGATGGTTCAAGGTGCGTATCATGCCTTATCGAACCCAAGACAACGTAATCGACGGCGTGGTGATTACTTTTATCGATATTTCCGAAACCAAGCAACTGGAAGCGAAATTAAGGGCTCTCAATGATCAATCCGAATAAACAACCCGATAATTCAGATGAATTACGCTGGCGCGCGGAACAACGGCTTGCTGTTAAACAAGCGTCGCCCGCAGGAGTGGCGATCGACGAAAAAAGGTTAGTGCACGAATTGCAAGTCCATCAAATCGAGCTGGAAATGCAGAATGAAGCGTTGCGGGAAGCGCGTATTCAGTCTGAAATAGCCCTGGAACGGTTTACCGAACTGTTCGACTTCGCGCCGCTTGCTTATTTTAGTTTATGCTGCAAAGGCATCATTCAACAGGCCAATTTTCGTAGCGAGTCATTACTGGCTATTGAGCGCTCCGCTCTATGCGGGCAAAATTTTGCCCATTGGGTAACCAATATATTTCAACTTCTCTTTAAAAATTTTCTGGCAAAGGTGTTTGCGAATACCGATTCGCACAGCTGCGAGATGACTTTACAAATCGGTAACGATCAAAAATGGGTACGTGTCGAGGGCATTGCCGACAAAACGGGTGATTCTTGTCTTCTTGCCGTGTCGGATATCAGTGAACGAAAACGTAACGAGCAAGAATTGCAACTGGCTGCGACTGTGTTTCTGACGCTCGAGGAAGCCATTATAGTGACTGATAAAGACAACCGGATTGTCACCATTAATCCGGCCTTCACACGATTGACGGGTTACCTGTCGGATGAGGCCGTCGGCCAAACGACCGCGCTGCTTAAATCCGGGCGTCATGATAAGGTTTTTTACGAGGCGATGTGGCATAGCCTGAATTCGACAGGCCATTGGCAGGGAGAAATATGGACCAAACGTAAAAACGGCGAAGAATTTCTCGAATGGTTATCGATTAATACGCTGTATAGTCAAAACGGCGAGGTCATCCGGCGAATCGCCACGGCTACCGACATTACCGACAAAAAACGGACGGAGGAAATCATTCGTCAGCAAGCCCATTTCGATCAGCTGACCGGCTTGCCTAATCGGTACTTATTTCTCGACCGTCTGCAACGGGCTATCAATAAATCCAACCGGACAGGGCGGCAGTTGGCCCTGATGTTTCTTGACCTGGATCATTTCAAGGATGTTAACGACTCCTTGGGTCACGACGCGGGGGACGAGCTACTCAAGGAGGCTACACAGCGCTTGAAAGGTTGTCTGCGCGAAACCGATACGCTGGCACGTCCCGGCGGCGATGAATTCACGATCATTTTGGATGAATTGGACGAGTTCAACAGCATCGATCGTGTCGCTCAAAACATGGTTGAATGCATGATGGCGCCGTTTATCGTGAAAAAAGAACGGTGTTATATTTCGGTCAGTATCGGTATTGCCTTGTATCCGAGCGATGCCGAAACCCTAGAAGAATTGCTGAAGAATGCCGATCAAGCCATGTATGCCGCGAAAAATCAGGGGCGAAGTCGTTATTGTTACTTTATGCCGGCAATGCAAGAAGCGTCGGCGATGCGGTTGCGCTTAGGCAACGATTTGCGGCATGCGCTGACCGATCGGCAACTGAGTTTGTTTTATCAACCCATCGTGGATTTCGAATCCGGTCGAATCCAAAAAGCCGAAGCCTTGATTCGTTGGCAACATCCTACGCGAGGCTGGATTCATCCGTTAGATTTTATAGCCGTTTCAGAAGATAACGGCATGATAACCGAGATCGACGAATGGGTTTTTCATCAGGCGGTCGACCAGGTCGCCATTTGGCGCGCCAATTACCATGCGGATTTTCAAATTAGCATCAATACTTCATCCGCGCAGTTTCAAAATAATGGTATCAAGTTAAACGAATGGTTTGTTTATTTGCAGGATCGAGGCCTATCCGGAGATTGTATTGCGGTGGAAATTACCGAAGGATTATTGCTGAATGCAACCGCCATCGTATCTGAAAAATTGCTTGCATTCAGGGACGCCGGTATCCAAGTATCGCTTGACGACTTCGGTACCGGTAATTCGTCGCTGTACAGTCTCAAAAAGTACGATATCGATTATTTGAAAATCGACAGATCCTTCGTCGCCAATCTAACGGCCGATTCCAACGAGTTGGTATTATGCGAAGCGATGATTCTGTTGGCGCACAAACTGGATATGAAAATTATCGCTGAAGGTATCGAAACACAGGAACAATTCGATTTGTTGCGGCAAGCGGGTTGCGATTACGGACAAGGGAATTTGGTCTCGAAAGCGGTATCCGCAGAGGAGTTCGAGAAGTTATTATCTTAAAGCGCTGCACGCAATAATTTCGCGAAACATTGTTACAATGGCTCTCATGACTTTCCATGACCTGATTAGCAAGTTTTTTCAGCTAAAGCCCAAAAACCAGCATATCCCCAGCAGGACGGGGTTTGCAACCCCGTCCTAAACGTTTTGACTTTGGCCGAAGTCAGCTGAAATGTTTAGGGCAAACCGAAAACGTTGGGGACGGGTTAAATAACCCGTCCCGCAGAAGAGTTCGAGAAGTTATTATCTTAAAGCGCTGCACGCAATAATTTCGCGAAACATTGTTACAATGGCTCTCATGACTTTCCATGATGGGTTTCGCTTCGCTCTACTCCCTTTTGATTGAAAAATCGTCTAAGAATAAAAGGCATGGGATGTGGCTATCGAGGACCGCCGTGATTACAATCGCTCTCATGACGTTCCTATAGTCAGTGGATATAGGCTTTGGTGACGTATTGCAACACCATGCGCTGAGTATTAAAAAACGAGCCATTGAGCGCAATCGTGTGACGCATTACATCGATGAAGCGTTCGCGGTCATGATAAAACAAAGGAACGACTACTTGCTCCAGCTTGTCGTATAACGCCGCTGCATCCTGAGCCGACCGTTCCTCTTCGATGTTAACGGCGGCCTGTAACTCGCCGATTGCCCAGCCGGTAACGCCTTCGATACAACCTTCGATCCACCAGCCATCCAATATGCTCAGGCTGGGCACGCCATTGAGGGCCGCCTTCATGCCGCTGGTACCGGATGCCTCAAGCGGCGGTTGCGGGGTATTCAGCCAAATATCCACGCCGGCCGTCATCAACTGCGCCAATGGCCAATCGTAATTGGGCAGATAAGCAATTTTGACATGGCCTCTCAACGCATCCCGCGCCTGATAGATGCGCTGAATCAGATCCTTGCCTTGCTGATCCTGCGGATGAGCCTTGCCGGCATAGATGATCTGGAAACGACCGACGCCGGCGGAGATGGCCTTTAAGCGTTCAATATCCCGAAATATCAGGTCGCCACGTTTATAAGTCGCATCCCGGCGAGCAAAGCCTATCGTCAAATCTTGGGCATCCATGCCCACATTGGTAACACGATTGACGTGGTCGATCAGCTGGCGTTTAGCCTGATCATGGGCCTGCCACACCTCCTGCGGTGGAATGCCTAAGACATAGCGCAACGTAAAATTATCCTCGCGCCAACCGGGCACATGCTGATCAAACAGAGCCTGAAACGGCGGGCTGGTCCAGGTCGTTGCATGTACGCCATTGGTAATCGAATCGATGCGGTACTGAGCAAACATTTGCCGCAATACTTCGGCATGTTTCTTGGCAACCCCGTTGACATAATGACTCAGATTGAGCGCCAGATAGGTCATATTGAGATAGTCGTCCCAGAGCAATACTTCCTTCATAGCTTCGGTCTCGACGCGGCCCAACACCCGGTTGATGAGCTCGGACGGGAAGCGATCATGACCCGCGGGTACCGGTGTATGGGTAGTGAACACGCAATGCCGGCGAACCACTTCGACATCTTCTTGAGTGAAACGATCGTGACCGGCTCGTTCGGCTTGTTCGTCCAGCAGCGCGATAGGTAACAAACTGGCATGACCTTCGTTCATATGAAAGCGCTCAATGCCATGGTGTCCGAGTGCGCGCAGCATAGACACGCCACCCATACCGAGCACGACTTCCTGGCACAGTCGGTAATGCTGGTCGCCGCCGTACAGCCAATGCGTTAAGCCACGATCCCATTCCGCATTTTCGGCAAGATTACTGTCCAGAAGATAAACCGGCACTATGCCGCCCGTACACCCGCGAACCTCATAACGCCAGGCACGCAAATGGACCGTCCGGTTTTCTATCGAGACCGCGGCCCGTTGCGGTAATTCTTGGAGAAAATCCTCGACCACCCATTCGACGGAATCCTCAGTCTGTATGCCGCCGCTATCGAGTCTTTGATAAAAATAACCTTTGCGATGCAATAGCGTGACTGCCACCATCGGTAGTTCGCGGTCGGCGGCGGCGCGGATCATGTCGCCGGCAAGAATTCCCAATCCGCCGCTGTAAGTCGGCATCGCTGGGTGCAGAGCAATCTCCATTGAGAAATAGGCTATCCGTGCCTCGTCCGTAACGCTATCCACCTCGATTTTGAATTGCTGTGCCTTGCTCATTTCAATGCTCTCTTAGAAGATTCTAATTTATTGATGGAAGTACAACTCGAACGTGCCGGCTCAATGTTCCGCAGCAATTCCCAGTTTGAGCAGTTTCGACGATTTTAGGGTGTGGGGTATGCCTGTCGAGGAACGCCGTAAACCCATCCATGGGGGCTTGGCGGCAGCTCCCTGCTGCCGACATCCTCGCCAAGCATACCCCACACCCTTTTTGATCTCCAAATTGGGAATTGCTGCAATGTTCCGTGGTGCCTGTCTCTAGAGCAATTTATTGCCATATAAACCTACCTACCAGTTCGCAAAATTACGGTGCCAATAGATTATGAATAGACTATGGACGCCACTTCCGCACATTTTTTTTCAATTTAACCGTAAAAAGGTGGCGATTTTCTGTTCGCTAACGCACATAGAATTGACAAAGGCCGCGCATGCTAGCCGTCTTCGCAACAGTACGACATAGCCAAGTCTGTGGTCGACTTCATTATCCCTGCTCGGCCTCGCTACCATTTATACCTTTCGCGCTTCAAATTTCGGCAGTGCCCGAGGCGGCGCCGGGGTGCTAGGTCGATTTTTGCTCCTCGGCAATTGCTCCTGCATTGCCCTACTACACGCCATCCTTGGCGTAATGCAAAATCGACATTCACGCCATCCATGGCGCTCGTAAAGGCTTTGCCAGCATGGAGCTGGCATAGAGCCTTCATGGACGTATTCACCCAGCACCTAAATTCCATAGTCCATTGGCTATGGTTAACTATCTTGGATAATTTAGGTGCTGGGTTCACGGCGTCCTTTGGCGGACACCCCGGCGCCGAAATTTGACCAGCAAAGGGTATAAATAATATACGATCAAACAGCAAATAATTCCAAGGTATTGAAAATTATAGATTAACAGTTTTGGCATCCTAAATTTATGCTGCGATCACTCAAAAAATAGAACATAACAATCAATGGCTTAAATATCAATATAGGGGGGCTAAACGGTCATAAGCGCCAACTTAGGGCCTATATTATGGTGTATTTGTGGCTTTATTCGTCATAACGGCATGGATTGCCGATATCCAGGTTACATGAGTGTGAAGCTAAGCATTGCCATCCCTGGACCTGGATTCCGCCAATCACTGGCGGAATGACGCGTTATTTTCTTAAGTTGGCGTTTATGAGGGCTGAATACTTACAAGTGGTGGGGGCTAAATGATTACTGAAATACTGTAACTTGAATATATAAAAACTGATTGGGTTCAAAGTGCGCTACCGCACCGACTGTTAGAAAGTTTTTTAATAGACTGGCACCATGATTCCTAGTAAGTATTCAGCCCACCTCTTTGATAAATAGGGGAGAGGGGAGATATATTAAATTAATCCCCCTTTTTTAAAGGGAGATGTCGATTTATAAGTAATTATTCACCAACCTATCGTTCCCACGCAGAGCGTGGGAACGATACTTGCCGGGGGTCTGGATAGTTACAGTGAGTCTTGATTATAGGTTAATGTTTTCGTATCTATCAATACTAATGAACAATCCAATAAAAGCAAATATTATGAATAAATTGATCGCATCAGTAGGTAGGTATGCCGCCATTCTTCCGGGCAGTATTTATAAGTTCCTTCAATCCATAATTACTCAAAACTTTGAGCAATCTATTAAGAAGTTTCCAGAGGACAGTGTCCCAGAAAAATGGCGTTCAAAGCCATAGTATAGTTATTAATAGACTCGTTAAGTTATGTTACTCCCTTTTGATTGAAAAACCGTCTAAGACTAAAAAGGGATGGTATGTGTCTATCGAGGATCGCCGTGAACCCGTCCATGGGGGCGTCCCTGTTGCCGATATCCTCGCCAAATACATGACAGCAATGCCACTTCTGATGGACAGTTTAGCCGTCTTATGTATTCAATATCAGGTTTTCGTTACTGGGCATAAAAATTATTTTCAATTTCTATGAAGCACGAGTAATAGAATTACCTCCCTAATTTATGCACACTTAGGAAATTAATAATGAAACTCATCAAAGCTCCATCGACAGTTATAGTCATTAGTGCATGTTTTCTTTTTGGAGCATTGCCTATTCATGCGGCAATGATTACTTGTAGTGCAACAGCCAACGGTTTAACTGCAAATCTCTGTATAGAAGCCAATAAGATCAATCCGAGCAAGTCCAATCAAACAAGCTATGTCAATGACAATTTCCAGGATTCTGGCGATCCCTTTTCATTTGTCGGTAAATTCGAGGGTAACGGTGTCGAATCAAATGTACTGAAGGTTGATACCTTGAGCTCGGGCCAATATCAGTTTGATTATGAATTAGTCGTACCAAGCGAATGGCAAGGTAAAGTTGTTGACTGGACGTTACTGATAAAACAAGCCAATTCCACGATTGCTTATTTATTCAGCGGAATTGAATTAGACTCAGTCATTACAGGCAGCTTCAATAATTTCTGGACAAACCCCAATGGCAAGTCGGTTAACAATTATTCGCATGTATCGGTATTTATGAGAGAAACTCAAAAAACAGAGGCTTTCGATATCTTGGGGTTTCCCGAATTCGATGAAGTAGTAGTCAATAATCTATCACCGTTATCGCTTCCTGAGCTAGATGTCTATTGGTTGCTGAGCATTGGACTGATTGGTTTCGGGTGGAGTCGTCGCAACAGGTTAAGAACTGTTCAGTTCATATAAATATTATACCTTTCTCATTTCAAGTTTAGGCCTCAATACGCTCCTTGCTTTTTAAGGTTTGGTCATGAATAACTTCCCTATTTTATGAGCCTAGAAAAAGCATTTCATCATGAAGAATATGAGGTTAATTCAATAACTTGTCCTGATTAGCAAGTTTCTTCAGCTAAAGCCCAAAGATCAGCATATGCCTAGCAGGACGGGGTTCGCAAGCCATGCGCGTCAAGCTAAAAACGGCCGCCACATCACGCGCTTTCCCAAGCTCCAGCTTGGGAAAGCCCCCCGGAAGCTCCAGCTTCCTGAACAGGTTACCCAAGCTGGAGCTTGGGTAACAGCATATTTTAGTTTTTGCGACTACGACTGGCCCCTGCTCGGACACTTGGCTTCGGCAAGCTGAAGCATCTTGCTAATCAGTAATGTATTAGCTGCTGGATCGAATCTCGATAATCAAGGGGCAAGATATTCCACGACAGGCATACTTCATACTTTAAACCCGGCAAAAAATGCTCAAACTGGGAATTGTTGTAATCCTAGCCGGTTGTTTGACAATTTTTTGTAACTTCAGTGAGGATAAGTCATGACTCTAACAATGAATGCTTCCATGAATCTTTTTGATGCGGTGGCTGTTTGGTCGATGATCACATCATTCGATCTGGCGGGATTTTCAATATTGATGTTTTTTACCATTTTGTTCATCATCGAAACGCATCGCCCTAGAAAAAAGTTACCGACACATGAGTTGAAAAACTCTTACCGGGTTAATATCACATTGTTTTTGTTTAACAGTTTAGTGTTGTCGATAATGTCGATTGCTTCGTTGCTAATCGTCGCCGAACATTTTTCCGGTGCGGGAATTTTGAGCGGGATGTCGAATGCGGCAATAAAAGCCGCTCTGTCATTACTGTTGCTGGATTTGGTATTTTATTTTTGGCACAAGGCATGCCATGATTTCGATGGCTTATGGTTATTTCATAAAGTCCATCATAGCGAGCCGCATCTCAATGTCTCAACCGCATACCGTGTGCATATATTGGAAATATTGGCGGTAACGCTGATTAAGGTACTCAGTATAGTCATTTTCGGTTTCGATAAAGCCAGCGTATTGGCTTACGAATTATTGATGATGCTGTTTGTCATGTTTCATCACGCAAATATTGCATTTTCCCGTGAACAAAACCTAGGGTATTTGTTTATTACACCTTATCTGCATCGGGTCCATCATTCGACGGTTCGAGTCGAACACGACAGAAATTACGGCGCGGTGTTTTCGATTTGGGACCGTCTGTTCGGGACCTTGGCCGAATTGGAGCCCAATCAAATTGGCATCAATGGCAAGCCGCCGTTGACGTTTTTAAAATTGTTGAAGTTCGGTGTAACCCAGGGGCCCAAAGCAATTCCTTTTGATGTAGGGGGGCAGGAGACCATGCCGATGATTGCCGAGGCGGCTTATTTTAAAGCCGAGAAACGCGGTTTTGAGCCGGGCAATGAAATGTACGATTGGCTGGAAGCAGAGCAGGATATAGCCCGGAAATTATATACCCGGCGTTCGGTCATGGAGCGCCTTTGCCTCGAGTAATTAATGGTAAGTATTTACCTCTTGGCCGTAATTGTTCACCTCATGTATACCCTTTGCTCGTCAAATTTCGGCGTCGGGGTGCCCGTCAAAGGACGCCGTGAACCCAGCACCTAAATTATCCAAGATAGTTAACCATAGCCAATGGACTATGGAATTTAGGTGCTGGGTGAATACGTCCATGTAGGCTCTATGACAGTATCCATGCTGGCAAAGCCTTTGTCGGACACCCCGGCGCCTCCTCGGGCACTGCCGAAATTTGAAGTGCGAAAGGTATAAGCCGTTCGTGGTGAGCCTGTCGAACCATGGACGGCTTAACTTATCGACCCAGGATTTTTTCATTCACCCTTCGACAGGCTCAGGGCGAACGGAAAAATCCTTAACTTAATGGCAGTGACGTAGAGCGTGGGAACGATAATTGTCGGGGGACTGAATAGTTACATTACATATGTTCAGCAAACCTTAAATTGGGAATGTTATGTTCGATAACGAACAGAGAAATTCTAAGTAATATAGTAGTATCCAACTTGTAAATATTCAGTTCCCCTCTTTGAAAAATATGGGGTATGGGGTGATTATTTAAATATATCCTCCTCAATCATTTTTTTCAAAGGGAGAGGCAAAATTCTAGCTTGTCTTAAATGCAGGTAACTATTCAGTCCCCCGGTAATTATCGTTCCCACGCTAGAGCGTGGGAACGATAGGGGGGGGAATAATTACAATGCAGGGGTTATAAAAATTACGATTGTAAGTGATAAATGAGGATTTTTGGGGAGCCTGAACTAAAAATAAAATATTACATTCTAGCGAAATCTTTTCCTCGCTTTTTAATATTATTCGCAATTTTAAGCATAGGATGATTCAAATAATGTCAGTGAAGGTTTATTGATTTGAGGTAAGCGCGAAATATTTATTAGCATGTGATAATCGGTTGGTCACTGGCTTGCATCAGTATTAAGAAACGCTTTGTGTCGCCAATTAAACTTGTCATCGGCTAAATTGCCAGGCCCAACTACAACAAAAATGAGGTTGTTAATATGAAAAATTATCGAAGCGTTACAAAAACAATTAAGCTCGGGCTAGCCTTTGGAGTTTCTATGTTTATCCTGGGTTGTGCTGGAGTCCCGCCTCATGAAGAAATTACGCGCAGTTCTTATGTTATTAAAGAGGCGGAGGCTGATGGTGCAAGGCAACTTGCACCACTCGAACTTAGAAATGCAAGCCAAACTCTTGAAAACGCACGGGCTGCCATGGATGATAAAGATTACCAAAAAGCGCGTAATTTAGCGGCTCAAGCAGAATTGGAAGGGGAGCTCGCTAAAGCAAAAGCTGAAGCATTAAAAGTCCAGAAATCAGCTGAAGAGATCAAGGATGGTAATCGTATCTTAAAAGAAGAACTTAAAAGATATCATCCTGCCCGTTGAACATCGGGCCGTTTGCATCATTTACGTCATTCAATAATTTAATAAGGAATCTATCATGAAGCAGTTAATCACTGACTTGAAGTTTATTACTGTACTGAGTATTGCTGGATTAATATACGGATGCGCATCAACGTCTCCTAATCCGGACTTGGTCAGTGCGCAGAGGCTTTTTGACGAAATCAATGCCGATCCTTTAGTTGCAGCTAAGGCTCCCATTCCTCATGCTGAAGCCGAAGAGTCATTAGCAAAACTAAAATGGATGGTTGAAGACGGTGCCAAAGATAAGGAAATCAAAAGAGTAGCTTATAAGACGGAGATCAAAACTAAAATTGCCCGCGAAAAAGCCAATACCGCCATTGCTAAAGATTTCATCGCTCAAGCTGAAACAGAAAGACAACAAATTCAGATCAAGGCGCGCACGCGTGAAGCAGATGACTTGGCTCGACAACTCGCTGAATTAAAGGCTAAACCGAGTGAAAGAGGAATGATTGTGACGATGGGTGACGTATTATTCGAATACGACAAATCCAATGTCAAAGCTGGAGGCATGAGAATAATTAGTCAATTGGCTGAATTCCTAAAACAACATCCGGAAATAACAGTTAGCATAGAAGGTCATACGGATAGTGTCGGTTCCGATTCTTACAATCAGCAGTTGTCTGAACGCCGAGCCGAAGCCGTTCACAGAGCACTGCGGCATGCGGGTATCGATGATGCGCGTATGACTGCTATTGGCTATGGCAAGACTTATCCCATTGCCACCAATACAACTTCCTCTGGCAGGCAACAAAATCGCAGAGTTGAAATAGTCATCTCTGATGAAACAGGCATCGTTAAAGAACGCTAGTTAATCCAATCTGAGAGAATTAAAGTCTAATTATCAGCAAGTACGGGGGTGAGAATGTCGGTAGCAGGACAGATTTTGCTCCCTTTTGATTGAACAGACGTCTAAGACTAAAAAGGGAGGACCGGCGTGAGTCCTTCCATGGGGCTTGACGGTTGCTCCCTGCTGGCCGACATCTTCGCTAGCCACACCCCCATACCTTCATAAAGTTTGCCAACTGGGTCTGAATACTTACTCTTTGATACGTAACTATTCAGTCCCCCGGCAATTATCGTTCCCACGCTCTGCGTGGGAACGCTTGAGTACCGCTCCAGCGGTACGAGACGCTAGAGCGTCTCGGTCTTCATTCCCACGCCGGAGCGTAGGAACGATAGGGGGGGTGAATAACTACTTTGACACAGGTTTCTTCAATGCAAAAGAATACCCCATATATTTTATTTCTGATATTTATTTTGCTAGTAACGGTGTCTTTTTTTATTTTAATCAAGGATTTCTTATTAGCTTGTTTTTGGGCAATCATTCTAGCTATAGTTTTTGATCCTATTCATAAAAAGTTGAAACAATATTTTAAAAATACCGAAATACTGCCTGTGCTTCTGACCTTGGTGGTGATTATTATAGTTTTTATCATTCCAATTTTAACGATAACCTTAATGATTGCGGAAGAAAGCACTACTTTTTATAAAAAAATTGAAAGCGGAGAAATAAATCCACAGCTTTATTTTCAAGATAATCTCGAGCTTTTTTTACCAATATTCAATAAGATTCCATATGTTGAGGCTGTCAGTGTTGAGCAAATGGGATCGGCAGTAGGAGACATATTCTCTCAAGCAGTAAAATATTTAGCACAACAAGTCCCCATATTAACTCAGAACATATTGAGTATTGTCGTTCAATTTTCGTTAACTTTTTACATGCTGTTTTTTATGTTACGGGATGGTCATTATTTGATAAGAAAACTCATTTCACTAATTCCGATAGGCGACAGGATAGAAATAGAGTTATTTAAACGTTTTACCAGCGTAGCGAGGGGTACTGTTAAAGGAGGGTTAATAGTGGCTATTATTGAGGGGGTTATTGGAGGGTTGGTATTTTGGTTTGTTGGTATTCCCACGGCTTTTTTATGGGGTACGATCATGGTCGTTCTATCCTTGCTGCCCGTGGGAAGCATTCTGATTTGGGTTCCCGCTGCATTAATTTTATTTTTACAGGGCGAAACTATACGAGCACTCATATTATTATCAGTCTTTGTTTTAGTTATTATCACGATAGATAATTTTCTAAGGCCCCGGCTAATAGGTAAAGATATTAAAATGTCAGATTATTTGGTACTCGTATCCACTTTAGGTGGATTAACTTGGTTTTCATTAACAGGATTTGTATTAGGCCCTATTATTGCGGCATTGTTCGTTACGTGTTGGGACATATTGGGAAAAGAAAATATCGCAAGTCAACGGTAACAATTATTGAATTCGCTTGCCGCGTTTTAAATAAGACGCTGTATGCGGTAATAGTTGAAAACATCCACCACTTTCCGCAGCACTTAAAAATTCAAAGTGAATCGTAGGGTACGCTACGCGTACCTAATGTCAGCATACCGAATCCCGGCGCAAGACATCCGCATGGAGGGCACGTTAAACTGCGGTTGGGACAGCTGTGGTAGTAACTATTCAGTCCCCCGACAATTATCATTCCCACGCTCTGCGTGGGAATGCCTGAGTACCGCTCCAGCGGTACGAGACGCTAGAGCGTCTCGGTCTTCATTCCCACGCTAGAGCGTGGGGTGAATAATTACGCTGTGGTACGCACAGCGTATCCTACAATCTTAAAGTTTCGACATTGGCGTAGTATTCATTTTTTCAACTATTAACACGAACATCAGCAATTCCCAATTTGGGGATCAAAAAGGGTGTGGGGTGTGCTTGGCGAGGATGTCGGCAGCAGGGAGCTGCCGCCAAGCCCCCATGGATGGGTTTACGGCGTTCCTCGACAGGCATACCCCACACCCTAAGATCGGCGAAAATGCTCAAACTGGGAATTGCTGCACGAACATAACCTTAAATAAAAGTAGGGCTTTACTATGCACATCTCCCTTTTTCAAAGGGGGAGGCAAAGTAACAACTTGTTTTAAATGCAGAGTCTTAACAATTACCTTATCTCTCCTACCCTTTTTTTCCAGCACTAGTCGTTAATAATAAAACTCAATGTGCGGTGACGTACCGACTGTATTCAGTATTATGAGTATGATTATATTCGAGCGCCGGAATAACTTCGGAAATTGCTCAATAACCATTCAACCAACTATCGGGAACTCTCATGAACAAAGATCAAGTAAAAGGTCGAGTCGAACAGGCCAAAGGTAAAGTCAAAAAGGTCAGTGGCAAAGTCATGGATGACGAGGATATGGAGTTAGAAGGTAAGGTCGATGAAAGCCGCGGCAAGGTTCAGTCGGGTTATGGCGATCTTAAAGAAGATGTTAAGAAGGCGACTGATAACTAGAAATACCGAATCGCGCAGCGAGCCCTGAATGACGGGCTAACTGTTCGAGGGAGCTAAGATTCCCAACATTATTACAGGAAATAATCATGAAACATACACACAACAAACTCAGCGTTTTATCGGCTGGTTTCATTTTGGCACTTTTATCCTTAAACGCTTATGCCGAAGATAACAAAATTGAAGCCCCCATGAACGAAGATCAAGTAGAAGGCCGCGTCGAAGAAATGAAAGGGACAGTCAAGGAAGGCACCGGCAAGCTACTAGACGACAAAGGTATGGAGATAGAAGGAAATATTCAAAAGAATAAAGGCAAGATCCAGAAAGGCTATGGCGATATTAAAAAGGATATTAAGGAAGGCAATTAAATGTCAGCTTTGATGAGAGAGCGTCTGACCTGATCAATCCTGCTGCGATTACTCAGTTCTCCAAAAACGGATTTTTGCTCATCGGCAATATTACTATTCCTTTTTGGTTTATACCCATCGAAGATCAAAATTCGGCCTAGCAGCCTGGAGCCTTCTTAGTCGCTGCCGAATTTTCAAGTACGAAGGGTATATAAATAAAACAACTTTCATAAAGCGTGGAGTGTGTCAATCAAGACGACACACTTTCATTTAACTTTTCTTTGGAGTACCCCATGCATCAATCTTCCCACACCGATTCCGCTATGCAAGCCTGCATAGAGACTTGTACGCGTTGCCATCAGGTTTGCTTGCAAACCGCTATGAATCATTGCCTGGAAACCGGCGGAAAGCACGTCGAGGCCAAACATTTCCGTCTGATGATGAACTGTGCCGAGATTTGCCAGACCTCGGCGAATTTCCAACTGAGTAGCTCTCGTTTCCAGCATCGCCTCCACGAAGTTTGCGCCGAGATTTGCGAAGCGTGCGCATCCGATTGCAAGAAAATCGGCGATATGGACGAATGTGTTGAAGCGTGTCAAGCATGTGCCGACAGTTGCCGGAAAATGATAAGCGCTCAGCATTAAGGCCATGTGGTATCCAAGGATAGTTTTTTTATGCTCGGTAATGACGACAGTGCTGACCGCATGCGGCGAGTCGGCACTGTTGCCGATTTCTGCGGGTATCGGTCCTAATCCACAATTACCGCCACCCAACCCGACGTTGATTCCCACTGTAAACATCGCTAAGGCTGTGGGCTGGCCATCAAATATAAAACCTGTGCCGGCGCCTGGTATGACCGTAAATGCCTTTGCCGGCAATCTCGATCATCCGCGCTGGCTCTATGTGTTACCGAATGGAGATGTACTCGTTGCCGAGACCAATGCGCCGCAACAGTCCGACGATAGTTGGAGCATCAAAGGCTGGATGATGAAGCGGGCGATGAAAAAGGCTGGCGCAGCTAGTCCGAGCGCTAATCGCATCACCTTGCTGCGAGATAGCGATGGCGACGGTGTAGCGGAAATACGAACGGTGTTTATCGAGGGACTCAACTCGCCGTTCGGCATGGCGCTGGTCGGCAACGATTTCTACGTGGCGAACACGGATGCGCTGGTGAAGTTTCACTATACCGAAGGTGCAACTCGAATCACTCAACCGGGCACCAAGGTTCTGGATCTGCCGGCTGGGCCAATCAATCACCACTGGACCAAAAACCTCTTGGCCAGTGAAGATGGTGCAAGGCTCTATGTGACAGTGGGTTCTAACAGTAATATTGCCGAAAGTGGGATTGAACAAGAAGTCGGTCGCGCTGCCATTTGGGAGGTGGATCCTAGGAACGGCAATTACCGCATTTACGCATCGGGATTGCGCAATCCTAATGGACTTGCGTGGGAGCCGGGTGGCGGAGCGCTTTGGACCGTAGTCAACGAGCGCGATGAGCTCGGGAGCGACTTGGTTCCGGATTACCTGACATCGGTACCCGATGGCAGCTTCTTCGGTTGGCCTTACAGTTACTTTGGCCAACATGTGGATATACGCGTTAAGCCTCAGCGGCCCGACTTAGTCGCTGAGGCAAGGGTTCCGGATTATGCGCTGGGTTCTCATACCGCTTCACTCGGTTTGGCATATTCAAAAAGTACCATTTGGCCGGCGCCATTCGATAATGGGGTTTTCATCGGTCAGCACGGTTCATGGAACCGCAAGCCACGCAGCGGCTATCAGGTCATCTTCATCCCTTTTCGTGTTGGCAAGCCTTTCGGTGAGCCCATCGAAGTATTGACGGGTTTTGTTAGTGAAGCCGGTGAAGCTTACGGTAGGCCTGTGGGGGTTGCGCTCGACAAACAATCGGCTTTACTGGTCGTTGATGATGTCGGCAATACTATCTGGCGTGTAACGGCGCCGCCAACCACGGCTACTGCCCCAACCCGATCGCAAGCCGCGCACTAAGAATAGCAACTGGCAAGGCTCGGACGCAGTATGAGCCTATCGGGCTTTGCAACCCCGTTCCGCAGAAGTGGCTACGACTGGCCACTGCTCGGACAATTGGCTTCAGCAAGCTGAAGCATCTTGCTAATCAGGTCCGACAATGACGATAACTGTTTAACTCACTCAGATTAGGAAAACTCATCATGAGCACTATTATCACCCAAGACGGAACAGAGATTTATTACAAGGACTGGGGTGCTGGACAACCCGTCTTCTTCAGTCACGGTTGGCCACTCAACGCCGATGCCTTTGAAAGCCAGATGTTATTTTTGGCATCCCACGGCTACCGCTGCATTGCGCATGACAGACGCGGTCACGGCCGTTCGAGTCAACCATGGAACGGCAACGACATGGATACTTACGCGGACGATTTGTCGGAACTTATTGAAAGCTTAGACCTGAACGGTATTACCTTGGTAGGTCATTCGACCGGCGGCGGCGAAGTTGCCCGGTACATCGGTCGTTACGGCAGTCAACGTGTCGCTAAGGTCGTGCTGATAGGGTCGGTATCTCCACAGATGGTCAAGACGGACAATAATCCGACTGGTTTGCCGATCAAGGTGTTTGACGATATTCGTAGCGGCGTCGCCGCCGACCGCTCACAATTCTTTATGGATCTCACGGTGCCGTTCTACGGCATTAACCGGTCGGGCGCCAAAACTAGCCAAGGCGTGCGTGAAGCCTTCTGGTTGCAAGGCATGCAGGGCGGCCTCAAGAATCAACTGGATTGTATCAGGGCGTTTTCCGAAACGGATTTTACCGAGGATCTCAAGAAATGCGATAGGCCGACTTTGATTATCCATGGCGACGACGATCAGATTGTACCGATCGACGCATCGGCGCACGCGTCGTTAAAACTTGTTCAAAATGCGACTCTAAAGGTTTATTCAGGCGGCCCGCATGGCTTGGCCGAAACACATAAAGAACAACTGAATACCGACTTGCTTGCCTTTCTCGACATCTGAGCGGACAGGGTAAGTTGCAACGCAGAATTGACTTGTTGATGTCTTTATCGGCTTGGTAACATCCGCAAGTCGCCGCTTCTAGACTGGCCAGTCGAGAATCCTGGCGTTTTTTTGGCGATAACTGATAAAATCCGGATGCGCGCCGCATTGTCGGCAAAGCAAATAAACGGCCGTTTTTTTCGGTTCAAGCGATGGCTGAAGGTATAAGCGACGATGAGTCAGCAAAGAGGCATGAATGATGAAGAAAAAGATGGAGGCGGTTGAGATTCGTAAATCGCTAAGAAAAGATGCGGAATCCATGGTGGCTAGCTTATCAGTGGATGAAAAATCGGCCCGTCCTGCCGAAGTTTTGATGCATGAGCTCATTATTCATAAGATTGAATTGGAGCTGCAAAATCAGGAGTTACGAAAAGCTCGCACCTCACTGGAAGATGCGCTGGATCGATATGTCGATCTCTATGAGTTCGCACCGGTTGCCTACATTACGGTTAACAGGGATGGTTTGATTAGCGAAATCAACTTGGCCGGGGCGGCACTGTTGGGTGTCGATCGCGCTAAACTGATCAATAGCCGTTTCTCTAAGTTTGTTTCTCCTCAGGACAGTGACCGTTGGTATCGACTGTTTTTGAATATGAAGGAAAAACCTGAAGGGGAAAAGCAAAGATTCGGTTTAACGATGATGCGTGCCGATGGGACTCTTTTTTCCGGTTATCTCGATTGTTTGCATCGCGAATCTTTGGATGCCTCTTCGAAGTTGCGGGTCGCTTTGACCGATATTACTCAACAAGATGCCTCTTTCGAACAGATCGAATGACCGGTGTTCTTCTATCCCTGATCAATCGGTAAATGTTATTGAAGTCGACATTTATCGGTTCTAGCGGCCGCGGGGTGGAAGCTAGTGAATTTATGTTGGGCTCGAAAGATTTCGTTAAAATGTCTAGCGTCTACATCTCATCATTCGCTCATAAATTTCATTGTCGGCTCGGTAACAACTGCAAGCAACGGCTTCTAGACCTGGTCGGTCGATAATCCTAACGTTTCCTCGTCGGTAACTAATAAGTTTTTGTTGCTGTAGTGAATTCGCAGCTCTGGTGATACCGACGCGCCTTACGCCTAGCATATAGGCAAGACCTACGTGCGTGACATGGAAGGTATTGGAATGCGCCCGGTCATGAATCATCAACAACGAACGCGCGAGGCGGGCTTCTACCCTATGGAATTGCGAGCATGCGGCCGTTTGCGCAAGTTGTCTCATCAATGCACAGAGGTAACGCTTTAGCTCTTTTTGTAATGCGGGACTTTGTTCGAGTTCATGGAGAAATGCCTCCGCTGTAATGCGTAACGCAGGGCCTGCTCCTTGGACTACTGCATGAAACGGGGCGATGTCGACTTCCAGCATCAGAGTAATTCCGAAAAGCCCCTCGTTACCGACCATTCCTATCTCCAAATTGGAGCTATCTATGGATGTTACCAGGGAAATAAAGCTTCCGGTCGGGAAATAAACGTGTGTAATGAGATCTCCTGGACGGCAGAGTACCTCGGCAAAAATAAGATCGATGGGTTCGCAATGTGCGAGCAACCGTTTGCGATCCTTGCAGGGTAGTGCCGTCAACAGTTGATTCGTAGTTGAGCCGGCTTTGGAGGTCTGCACGGGATTGCTCTCCTGGAACTCTTAGATTTTCATCACTCAAGTCATTACATTTTTTGAAAACCTATGTTCTTTAATTAGAAAAACATAGGTTCGATAAGAATGACGCGACGCTTCGGAGCAGGTGAGCGTAGTCGAAATGAATAACCGGTTAAGGCTCGGCACATCGGTTGATGTCAGTGGATGGCTCCGTAAGTGGAAATTAGACTAACGGATAAGCTTTCTAGCGTCTGTACGCTAGCGCCCATAAATGCCTTCATCAAATCTCAACAAGTTGGACGATTATTCAGTAAGAAAGGAGCGCAGCGTTTAGATCGGGGGGGGGGAGCAGACGATCGAATTCGGTTTTTACGACGTCATAGCATTCGCAGACGCGTTCCTCCAATCCGGGTCTATCTATTACCATGATGCGTCCACGGCTGTATTCGATCAATCCGGCTTTCTGTAATTTACCGGCGGCTTCCGTGACACCTTCCCGGCGAACGCCAAGCATATTGGCGATTAGCTCCTGCGTCATGCGCAATTCATTGGTAGGCAGTCTATCGAGGCTGAGCAATAGCCATCGGCAAAGCTGCTGATCCACCGAATGATGCCGATTGCAAACTGCAGTCTGCGACATTTGAGTGATCAAGGTTTGAGCATAACGAAGCATCAGATGTTGCAAAGCACTCGAGCGGCGGCCGCCCGATCGGTTAAATTCCTGCATGAACGACTTTTTTCGAAGTCGGTAAGCATGTCCAGCGCTTTGTACGACGGCTCGGTTCGGCATGGTTCCTCCGCCCATGAATACCGCAACGCCGATAATACCATCGTTGCCGGTTACGGCAATTTCTGCCGAAGCGCCATTTTCCATGACATAAAGCAGCGAAACGATGCAATTCGTGGGGAAATAGACATAATTCAATTCGCCCCCGGATTCGTAAAGGACTTCGCCAAGTCGCATGGATACGCCTTCAAGATGAGGTATTATCCGCTCATATTGGTTTGAGGGCAGCAAGTTGAGCAGATGGTTTTGTCGAGGATCGCATGCATCGGTCATAAGTAATCCAAACTAGATAGTCATGGAAGGGGATATTCTACGAATGGTTTATGTGGCGAACCGGTTCGTAGCCTCGATAAGCTTATAGAAAAAGCCGGGTATTTTTTATGGAAATAAAGGCAACTAATTTATAGCAGAGAACTTTAAGGGGTGCAAGCGAACGGAGAGGAGTAATTGTCGGCAAGTGCATGTATACCTTATCGCACTTCAAATTTCGGCTGTACCTGAAGAGGCGCCGAACTTTGATCCACGGGTACAGAAGGAAGCATTCTTAAAAACCGGAAATGGTTATATGTGCGGCAGCGTACCGACGACATTTAAAAGTCACTGTTATCATTACCGCAAAGTAACGTATCGACAGAAAACTAATTTGCAGACATATAAGCAATGTTACCGGGATGGCTTAAATCGGCAATACAGCGTGATAACTCAGCGGCACATATCTGGTCAACAGTGCCATTATGTTAAGTCGTTATACCCTTTGCTTGTCAAATTTCGGTGCCGGGGTGCCCGTCAAAGGACGCCGTAAATACGTCCAAGTAGGCTCTATGATAGCATCCATGCTATCCAAGCCTTTGCGAGCGCCATGGATGGCGTGAATGTCGATTTTGCATTACGCCAAGGATGGCGTGTAGTAGGGCAATGCAGGAGCAATTGCCGAGGAGCAAAATCGACCTAACACCCCGGCACCTCCATTGGCTAATGCCGAAATTTGAAGTGCGAAAGGTATATTCCGGTACGGATTGCCGAAAGGTTGGCTTAACTTAATCCATCATAAAACTCATTTTTGTTATTGCGCTCCTCCCGGCTCGCTGCGGCAATTGATTGCTGCAGTTTTTTTTGTCCTGCACCACCGACTTTATTTCAGGTCTGATACCGCTAATACTAAAGGGAAGTCAGAAAAACTATCCATGCTAATAGAGACCATTTTTCATCCTGATCAGGATGCTTCATCGACTAGCCTGTCCTATCCACGTTTGAGCTTGAACGATGCGATAACTTGCGCCAAGGCGCGGCTTTTAGAACTGCAAAACGAGGAAGGCTATTGGGTTTTCGAGCTCGAAGCGGATTGCACGATTCCTTCCGAATACATCTTGATGATGCATTTCATGGGTGAAATCGATGCAACGCACCAGGCCAAGATCGTTCAATATCTCCACGAACAACAAGACCGGGACGGCAGTTATCCGCTTTATAAAGGCGGACCGGGAGACCTGAGTTGCACGATCAAGGCTTATTACGCGATGAAATTGGCCGGCGACTCGATTCAAGCGCAGCACATGGTCAAAGCGCGCCGTTGGATACTGGCTCGGGGCGGCGGCGCCAAGGCTAACGTCTTTACGCGTATCATGATGGCGATGTTCGAGCAGATCCCTTGGCGCGGCGTGCCTTTTATTCCGGTCGAAATCATGCTTTTACCGAAATGGTTTCCGTTCCATATCGATAAAGTTTCGTATTGGTCCCGTACCGTAATGGTGCCGTTATTCATCTTGTGTACTTATAAAGTCAAGGCTCGTAATCCGAATAACGTGGGGATTTCAGAGCTCTTTATCACGCAGCCTGAGTCGGAAAAAAATTATTTTGCACACGTTAAAACACCGCTAGGCAAGTCCATATTGGCCGCGGACCGCATGGGCCGCTTGATGGAACCGTTGATTCCCGGTTTCGTTCGCCGCAAGGCAACGATCAAGGCTCGCGATTGGTTTATGTCCCGATTGAATGGGTACGATGGACTGGGTGCTATCTTTACATCCATGGTTAATGCCTATGAGGCCATGGATTATTTAGGGATTCCTGCCGACGATGAACGGCGGCGTATCGCCAGGGAAGCGATCGATCGATTGCTAGTCGTCAAGCCGGATAAGGCCTACTGTCAGCCTTGCGTTTCACCGGTTTGGGATACCGGTCTAGCCGTGCTGGTTCTGCAGGAAGTCGATCGCCGCGAGCGTGATCCGATTGCCGAACAATCGCTCACTAAGGCTTTAAATTGGCTGGCCGGTCGGCAATTGAGCAACGAACCGGGCGATTGGCGGGTGCAACGGCCCAATCTGCCGGGCGGCGGCTGGGCTTTTCAGTTCGGCAACAGTCATTATCCCGATGTCGACGATACCGCGGTGGTTGCGCTGGCGATGATAGAGTCCGGCGATCGCGAGTTTGCCGAAAATATCGAACGGGCAGGCGTATGGATTGCCGGCATGCAATCCGCCAATGGCGGCTACGGCGCTTTTGACGCGGACAATACGCATAGCTATCTCAACCATATACCGTTCGCCGATCACGGCGCTTTGCTCGACCCGCCTACCGCTGATGTCAGCGGACGCTGCGTTATGTTTTTGAGCAAACTGGTCGATAGACAGCCGGAATACCGGGCCGTTATCGACACCTGCATTACCTATTTGCGCAATCAGCAGGAAGCCGACGGATCCTGGTTCGGTCGGTGGGGAACAAATTACATTTACGGAACTTGGTCTGTATTGACCGGGTTCGAAAGCGCCGGTATTTCGAAGCATGATTCCCACATTCGTAAAGCTGTGGTTTGGCTAAAATCCAAGCAGCGTGCCGACGGCGGTTGGGGGGAGGACAATGATAGTTATCACGATGTCGGGGTTCGCGGCGAAAGCGAAACCGGCTCGGCATTTCATACCGCGCTCGCGCTGCTGGCCTTGATGTCGGCCGGCGAGGCGGGTTGCCCCGAAGTTAAATCGGGAATTAATTATCTCTTGAAAAACCAACAAGACGATGGGTTTTGGAAAGACGATGGCTTTAATGCGCCGGGTTTTCCCAAGTTTTTTTATTTAAAATATCACGGTTACGAAAAATACTTTCCGCTTTGGGCGCTAGGGCGCTACCGCAACGAATGCGGGGACTTTATATCATAAAGTTGCGTAGGTCGGGTTAGCGATAGCGTAACCCGACGTTTTACGCGAAAGTGTCGAAATACCTTCGATAGGTGAAAGCACAATAATTTTCACAGTTTTAGACTTTGGCTGCCATTAAGGCTTCGCCATAATCCGGACGGAAAAAAGCCTTGAATAAACAAACGCCATGCCACCATGCGGGTGATGTGAGCGATATCGTTCATCGGATGGAAATGACTGGGTCTGGCATTTTCGGGGTAGGTTGTACTCACGGGTACGAAGGCGCATGGAAATCTGTGTCGGGCGGCTTCGATGATGATCTCGCTTTCGAAAACGAAGCTCTGTTTCCGGCCCAATACGAAACGGCAGCGTCGGATCAATTGTGCCGGATACACGCGGAAACCCGACTGGCTGTCTTCGATGGTTTGTCCTGCGGCCCAGGCGATCCAGAAGTTGGCGAAACGGTTGGCCCGGTAGCGCGCCTTTGGAATCACGTCTCGGTTCCAGAGGCGTGAGCCAATCACCAGTTTGTCCGGATGGACTTTTGCCGCCATCAAGAGCCTTGGCAAGTCTGCCGGATCGTGCTGGCCGTCCCCGTCCATGGTGACGATTCCTTTCGCGCCGAGATTCAAGGCGGTCTGCATGCCGTTCCACAAGCTTGCCGCCTTTCCCTGATTCTCGGGATGGCGCCGCAATGTCACCGGTAAATTTGAGAGTTTGTCCGCAGTGCCATCGTTGGAGCCGTCGTCAACGACAATCACCGTGCCGAGATGCCGTAAGGCGCCTTGCACTACCTCGCGGATGGTGGCGGATTCGTTATAGGCTGGGATTACCAGTACGTATTTGTCTCTTCCGTTCATGTTGATCTCTCCATTCATAAGTAATATGCACAAAATAACTTCGCGAAACAGTAAGCTTTGTGGAGGTTCGTTGACTCGCTTGACAGGACGCCGTGAATACGTCCGTGTAGGCTTGACGGCGGAATCTGATTGCCAAGGATGGCATGAATGCAGATTTTGCAGGAGCAAAAATCTGCCTTGCCGCCGACACCTGTCAATCGAGCCAACGAACCCCCTTCCGACATTTGATGAAGTTATTTCATGTTCGTTCCTTAGCGAATCGTTGTCAGGCAATAAGGCATTAGCCGCGTTTCTATTCGTCCTTCCAAAAATCATAAAAATTGAACCAGTTGTACGGCGCCAATCGACAATAATATTCCAGGCGGTTGGCGTAGTTTTGCATAATGCAACGAGCCGCTGTTTCCCGCTGGTTTCGGCCGACCCGCGGCGGGTCGGCCAGGTGTTCAAACCAGGCGTCGTAGCCTCCGTCATTCCGATGTAGGCAGAAGAACGTAACCAAGGGCATGTCGAGAATTCGAGACAGCAAGACAGGAGCCTCTGGAAACCATGCCGGCTCGCCGAAAAATTCGCAGCGTATCCGTTTGTCGGCACGCACGCTGCGGTCTCCCAATAGCGCGATGAGACCGCCCTGGCGCGCGTGCTCGTCGAGCCCAATCAATGAACCGATATCGCCCACATAGACAATATCTTCGAACAATGCCGGGTTCAACTTTCGGAATATGCCGGTAACTTGGGGCGTACTCTCCCCATAAACGAGCGCTTTGATATGGAATCCGCTCTGTAATTTGCCTACCGCACGGATGATTTCGAAGCTGCCGAGATGCGCGCCTACGAGCAGACAGCCGCGCCCGGAACGGGCGTATTCGTCCAGCACTTCCAGGCCTTTGATGCGAATATCCAATCGCTGACCTTGTCCGGCAAACATGTAAACCCGATCGAGCAACGTGTGGGCGAAGGTGTGGTAATGCCGGAATACCTCGGCCCAGCCGCAATCCCTGCCCAAAACCTTTCGTAGAAAGTTGCGGGATGCCGAGCGGGCGCGGTACGAGAACACAACGAAATAGATTGTGATCGGGTAAAGCAGGAGACGCGACAACCATCGCCCGGCCCGCAAGGCGATCCATTTGATGGTGTTTAACCAGAACAGGCTGCTTCGCTCCGGTACTTCAAGCCAAGCCTGTTTCATGGGACGCGATGCAGAAGGGGCCGAAAACTTGCTCGCGGCCGAGGAATTTGCAGCTGAAACAAACCGGATCGTTTTTGCGATGGATGGGTTTCAGTCGGTAGGCTTGCCCCGCAATGACGATTGTGTTGCCTTTGTTGCTCATAAGCCGGTTGATGCGGGGCTTTATCGATGTATACGAATTGGCTATGTCACTCCTCATTCTGTGTTGCGCAGATGGATGTGAACCGGAGTTCATTCGCAGTGACCTTTCTTTCGTTGCCATCACGTAAAAGGGGGTTAATGGCCTCTGACGATCGTACACCATTCGCCGACGATGTTGAGTAAGTTCCTCGCCGAGTGATCCACTGAAGTGACTTCCGTGATATTGCCATTTTGCTTTGCCGCGCGAACACTAGCATCGCCGCGGGCCAGCAAGCCAAGTATGGATTCCGCGCAGGCTTTGCCTTCCTTCAAAGTGGCTGGGTCGGTAGTTTCCCCGGTCGCTATGTCGCCCCAGATGACTTCGGTACCTAAAACGCCTTTAATCGGCGCATCGACAATCATGCAACCGCTGAGGCCGGCTACGAGACTCATCACGCCAAGCGTCAACCCTGCTCTCATGGATGGCCGCATCTGCTCTCCCGAATGGCTCAGGTCAAGTTTCGATGTTTCCCCGAATTTCTCTTTTGATATTACCGATTTGTCTTCAATTTGATCCAAAGTCATCGTTGTTCTCCAAAATTTTGATAGTTTGTGATGTGTGGGATTAGCGTTTTTAAAAATATACCTTTCGCCCTTCAAATTTCGGTAGTGCCTTAGAAGGCGCTGCTGTGCTAGGTCGATTTTCGCTCCTCGGCAATCGCTCCTGCATTGTCCTAATACACGCCATCCATGGCGCTCGCAAAGGCTTTGCCGGCATGGAGCTGGCATAGAGTCTACGGGGACGTATTCACCCAGCACCTAAATTCCATAGTCCATTGGCTATGGTTAACTATCTTGGATAATTTAGGTGCTGGGTTCACGGCGTCCTTTGACTGGCCCCCCGGTGCCGAATTTTGATCTACGATCGATGGGTATATCATGTCCGAAGCAATGCATGAAAATCGGTTTCGGCGTTCTTCGGTGGCTGTTTTTGGCTGCAATTAAGCTAAGACGGTTTTCACTAATTGCTTTGTGAATGCCCTTAGTGGTTCTTTGTGTTGTAAATATTGTTGGAATAAGCTGTCGATCGCAAGCGGTGTAAGATAGGCGTAAACGCCAATGCCGGTTTGCGAAATAAATTCACCGCTTAGCATTTCGATGAATGTGGACTGCCCTTGGCTTGTGATTTCTATCGGTTGATTTTCCATTGTCGATACCTCTGATCAATGATTTTTCATAATAAAAAGTAATATCAAGGTCCATCTAAAGAATATAAATAGTTTCAATAGTTTAATAAATTATTCAAAGGTAAAGCTTGGTCTAGTCAACTTTCCTCGAGGAGAAATTGAAGGCATACCGGATTCCTGTTCTAAATCGGCGTGATCTCTTGGCGTGCCTGTCTTGGTCTTAGATGGATACATGATTAACGTAAGGCATCTACATAAGACTTGGATCGTTAGATCCGGTTGGGGATGCAAGAAACGGTTCGCTTTTTATATCTGCTCTGAGAGATATAGTGAAGTATCGGATGCTTATTGGTCTGTACGCTATCGTACATACTGGCGAAAGTTTTCCGATATATACCTATCGTAGATCAAAATTCGGCGCCGGGGTCGTCAAAGTATGCCGTGAATGTATCTATGTAGGATCTATGCTGGCAAAGCCTTTGTTGGACGCCCCGGCGCTTCCTCAGACACTACCGAAGAAATTTGAAGTGCGAAAGGTATAATATCCACCCGCTAATTTAACTATTTTTCCGGGCGAATTCGTTTTCTGAGATTGATATTTGCTGATCGGAAAAGGTTGGGCATATGAACGACTGCCTAGGCGAGGTGACTATTGAATTGAACCTAAAAAATCAGTTGAGCATTCTAAATCCCGTTCGCCCTGAGCCTAGCCGAAGGGCTCAGAACGAACGGATTTCACGTGTTCGCCTGATTTTTTCTAGATTGAAAGGTAATTAAAAAATCAACGTAATCAAGAAGTCTATTATTTGGTTAGTCCTAGTGGTCTCGGGTCTATTATTTGGCTGTGTGACAGGATGGGACGAGAGCTATCTGCGAGGATACACACCAACGAGAAGTGTCGAGTTTATGCTCAGCTTTGATGATGGGCCGCTGCCCGAAACAACCGAGCGCGTGTTGGATAGTTTGGCAAAACTTAAGGCTTCTGACGGGGCACCGGTAAAAGCCGGTTTTTTCTTGCTGGCCGATGCGCCCGATGATTTTTGGCGAAGGCGGCTTTATTACGCACCCTACGAACTCTGGACTCAAAAGGGCAGTATCGCAAGATATCCGGAAATTACCCGGAGAATCAAACAGGAAGGACATATTATCGGTAATCATACGACTCATCATCCATGGTTTCGATGGCCTTGGCTGGATACGAAGAAGGCTGTGCTCGCCGAATTTACCGAGTGGGAGGCTATTCATGAAAGGGTATTAGGTAAATCGGACTTGCGTTTATTTCGATCGCCCTATTTGATTCTCAATAACCATGTGCGTGAAACGGCTGATCGATTAGGCTATCAGATCGTCATGGGGGAATTGGTAGGCGATTCTAATCCGGGGGCAACGGTTGCCATGATTCAACAAAAGACGCAGTCTATTTTGGCGGCATGGAGCAAGCCGCATCCCTGTCTACTGATATTCCATGACAATCGTCCCGCCACCTACCGACATCTCGATGAAATTGTCGCCAATCTTCAGCAACAAGGTTTTCGGCTGGTGCATTTTGATCCCAAACGATTGTAATGCAACCGCAAACGCTCATTTGCCGTGAATGGTGCAAATTATTTGCCGATGTTACGCGCCGCTACTGCATGTAGAGCAAACCCCGAAACTCTTACCGCTACATTCGGTGGGAAAAGTGATGATTCTTCGTAACATCAGTTATACCCATCGTAGATCAAAATTCGGCACCGGGGTGCCCGTCAAAGGACGCCGTGAATACGTCCCTGTAGGCTCTAGCCAGCTCCATGCCGGCAAAGCTTTTGCCGAGCACCCCGGCGCCTCCTCAGGCACTGCCGAAATTTGAAATGCGAAAGGTATATTACTTTGAAAGTGCGCAGTTTTGGATTGCTTAGGAATACGCACAAAATAACCTATACAAGTAGTAGGCTTTGTGGCGGTTTGGTGACTCGCTTGACAGGACGCCGTGAATACGTCCGTGTAGGCTTGACGGCGGCTATCCCTGCCGCCGACACCTGTCAATCGAGCCACCAAATCCCCTTCCAACCGTTGTCTAAGTTATTTCATGCTCGTTCCTTATTTAATTTTTCAATATGCAAAACTCTGCTGTAAAAATACCGCACCCTGACCATACCCTCACTGCCATTAAGTTAAGCCGTTCGTGGTGAGCCTGTCGAACCATGGACGGCTTAACTTATCGCCCCAGGATTTTTCCATTCACCCTTCGACAGGCTCAGGGCGAACGGAAAAATCCTTAACTTAATGGCAGTGGACCATACCCTGGGTACTTTCATTATCCGGGGTGATGACAGCCTCTTCATGATCGTTTGGTTGAATATCGAGTGTTCGCTACCGTACAGACTTGTGCTGATGATGGTGTTAGATTTTGTATCAACGACCGTGAGCGTTTCGACTCATCGTAATGACAAACGGAATCCTAATTAGCAAGTTTCTTCAGCTAAAGCCCAAAAACCAGCATATCCCTAGCAGGACGGGGTTTGCAATCCCGTCCTAAACGTTTTGACTTTGGCCGAAGTTAGCCGAAATATTTAGGGCAAACCGAAACGTTGGGGACGGGTTAAATAACCCGTCCCGCAGAAGTGGCTACGACTGGCCACTGCTCGGACAATTGGCTTCAGCAAGCTGAAGCATCTTGCTAATCAGGAACGGAATTGAATTCGCATGGTGTAATTTAGCTGAATTTTAGTACGCCATAACCGTTGGAGGTTATATGAAAAATATCATGTTAAGAGCCAAAGTTAGCCGGTTGCTATTACTCTTGGGTATTGCCATCGTGGTTTTGTCCGGCTGTTCTCAAACCCTTGTCAAGGATGACACGCGAATGGACGAAGCAGGCACCATTCATTGCTCCGGTAGTGAAGGTGCCGATGACTCCTCCATCGCCGTCATACCGATTCCTGTACTGGCATTTTTTATGCCCCACGCCGACCTCAATGAGATTAATGCCGATGATTATCTCAGTCGGTGCGGCGACTCCGATAAATTGATTAACCGCAAAGTGATCGTCGGTCGAGGCGCATGTTTCCCAACAGCGCTGACAAGAATCATTAGTCTGGGAATCTGGCAATGGTGTCCGGCAAGCGTTTCTTGGGAAGCTGACGTGCGGCCTTGAGATTTTTCGGGTCACGGCTGACAAGGAAAACACTGAATGGCTCAACGTAACCAGATATTCAAGTTTTGAAAGTATACCTTTCGTACTTCAAAATTCGGCGGGAGACTAAGGAGGCACCGGGGTGCTCGACAAAGGCTTTGCCAGCATGGAGCCTACATGGACGTATTCACGGCGTCCTTTGACGGGCACCCCAGCGCCGAATTTTAATCTGCGATGAGTATAGGCTAGCAGTGTATCAGGTTCGGCGGTGAATTAAGGATGTCATGTTTTAAGAAGCTATGTGTTCGATACCGAACAGACTAAGTTCATTATTACCGTTAGTTTGTAATATCTCTTAACTCGACAAGGATCGAAATGACTATTGCAATCGAACCTATGTTGGCACTTGTGATAGGGATATTAATTTTGGTGGTGCCTAGATTTTTAAATTACTTCGTGGCTGTTTATTTGATCGTTCGAGGCGTCTTGGGGCTAATGCAACATAATAATCTGTTGTAGTAGGTGATTGGGTTCCTAGACCTAAATGAATTTTCAAGCTTATGCTTTTTATCCAACAGGAGCGCTACTATGTCAATTGGCACAATTGTACTGATTATTCTTATTCTGATGCTGGTCGGCATCATTCCAGTCTGGCCGCATAGCCGAGGATGGGGATACGGACCGAGCGGCGGGCTAGGGACGATTTTGATTATCATATTGATTCTAGTTTTAATGGGCATCATCTAGCCTGTAATACCCCGCTTGCTCGTTATGGATCTTCATGCGCCGTAACTCTATGCGGGGTGTCACATTCGTGCTTCAGTGTAAGGCACTCTTCGATTTAGGTAATCGTCATTTCCCCCCGGGATACCCATAGGACACAAGAGCCGATATCCCAGTGCCATAGACGTTTAGCTTTATATCCGGAGACCGGACTCCTGATGCGCGTTCTTGTGCATTGCCTTTCGGGCTAATGCAAACCAGCTATGCCGATTATATAGACAGGAGAGTCAAATCATGGCCAAACGGCGAGAACAAAGACGATATGTTAGAGTCGATCATCCGGTTAGCGATGAATCGCCTATTCGGTTCGAGTTATTCAGTCGCGAACGGCTCGAACAGCATGCGATCACTTTGGCGCAAGCGCAAAAAAAAATCAGTCGCCACAAGAAGGGGCAAAAACTGATTCCTCGGGTGCGCGATAATTCTCTTGTGCTGCTTAATGCTTATAAAGCAGTCGCCAAGGCAGTTCGTGACAAGCACGCCATTACGCCGGCTGCCGAATGGCTTCTGGATAATTTTCATGTCATTGAAGAGCAAGTCGGTGACATTCTCGTTGACTTGCCTGAAAGCTATTACCGGGAACTGCCTAAGTTAGACGAAGGCGTGCTCGAAGGCTTTCCTCGTGTTTACGGTATTGCCTGGGCATTGGTTGCGCATTTGGATAGCCGCTTCGACCCGGAGTTACTAAAAGTCTTTGTGCGCGCCTATCAAAGTGTCGATCCTCTCACGCTCGGCGAACTCTGGGCGATTCCGATTACATTGCGGGTCTTGCTGGTCGAAAATCTTCGGCGACTCGCGATCCGTATCTTGCATTCCCAAACCGGTCGCAAGATGGCCGACGAGTTCGTCGATAAATGCGAACAAATTATCGCCCAAAGCGATAAGCCGGACGCCCCATTACCGGTGCCGGTATTACCCGCCGAGCCCTTGATTCAAGCATACGCCGTCCAAATCTTGCAACGCTCGCACGACCCGCATCTGGGCGCAGTGGTTTCCCTTGATTTTCTTAATGAATGGCTAAACCGGCAAGGTGTAGGACTCGATGAAATCGTGAGCCGGGAGCACGCCGATCAGATCGCCGATAACTGGACGGTGCGGAATATCATTATCAGCATGCGCGCCATCTCTGCATTTGAGTGGCCTCAATTCGTCGAGGATGTGAGTCTCGTGGACGAGTGCCTGCGTGTTCATGAAAGCTATTGTTCTTTCGATTTTTTGACGCGCGATCGTTACCGGCACGCGATCGAGGACCTCGCCAAGCGCTCGCCGTATTCAGAGTTGGAGATCGCTCGCAAGGTGATAGATAAAGTTCGATGCGGAAGCGAACTTGCCATTGCCGACAAACGACAACAAGAACCGGGTTATCACTTGATCGGTACTGGCCGTTACGCATTCGAAAAGGAGGTTAAGTTTCGACCTTCGTTCAAAAAAAAGTTCTTGCGTGCCTATATCGCCCATGCCGGGCTCGCATATATGGGTAGTTTGGTTCTGTTGACACTTTTGTTGCTCGCGCTGCCGTTGAGCTTGAGCTTCGCCGCTGGTATCAGCGGATTACCGCTATTCCTGCTCGCGCTGTTCGGATTGTTCCCGGCATCGGATATAGCTGTCGGCCTAGTAAACCATTTCATCAGTGCGAATCTTCCGCCGCAGCACCTGCCAAGGATCGATCTAAAAGACGGCGTGCCTCAGGCATTGAGCACATTCGTCGTCGTGCCGACGATGTTCGTCAACGAGGCCGGGGTCAAGGAGCAGATCAACCAGCTTGAAGTACGCTATCTGTCCAACTCGGATGGTGCGGTGCGCTTCGCGCTGTTGTCCGATTGGTCGGATGCCGATCGGGAAGTCATGCCGGACGATGCACCGTTGCTGGATATAGCCACTGCCGGTGTAGCCGCACTCAATGCCAAGTATGGAGACCAACGCTTCTATGTTTTTCACCGAAAACGCTTGTGGAATCCAAGCGAAGGCAAGTGGATGGGATGGGAGCGCAAACGAGGTAAACTACACGAATTTAATCGGCTGTTACGCGGCGCTGCCGATACGTCATTTCTTCCAGTCGATGGTAAGCCAGTCGTGGCGCCGCCCGGCATTTGCTATGTCATTACTCTTGATGCCGATACCAAGATGCCGATGGGTGCCGTAACGCAACTGGTGGGTGTCGCCGCTCACCCGCTCAATCAGCCGGTATTCGATCCCGACACCCAATGTGTCGTAGACGGCTATGGGATTCTGCAACCTCGCGTGACACCGACCTTGCCGCATCGGCGGGAGCACTCGATGTTTCACCAGATTTTTGCCGGGGCTTCCGGAATTGACGCCTATTCCAGTTCGGTATCCGAGCTTTATCAGGATTTGTTTAGGCTCGGTACTTACAGCGGTAAAGGCTTGTATCATGTGGACTCGTTCGAGGCCGCGTTGGCCGGACGTGTACCGGACAACACTCAGCTCAGCCATGATTTGTTCGAGAGTGTTTATGTGCGTTGCGCGTTGGTGAGCGATATCGAGCTTTTCGAAGAATTTCCTTCCCACACCGAAGTTGCGGCTTCACGTGAGCACCGTTGGGTTCGGGGCGATTGGCAACTGTTACCTTGGATTTTCGGACGTCGCGGCAAGGATATGCCGATGATCGGGCGTTGGAAAATGCTGGATAATTTGCGTCGCTCCCTATTGGCTCCGGCAGCTTTATCCTCCCTGGTCGCAATCTGGGCCATCCCGAATGCACCGGTATTAGTGCTGACCGGTTTCGTACTAACGGCATTAGCCTTTCCTGCGATCTTGGCGATCATCGGCGGGTTTACATTACCTCGTCGTGGCATCGCGTTGAGCACCCATCTGCGTGCGGTGGGAGAAAATACGTTATGGGCAATTGGCAACAGCTTCGTGGCGTTGACCTTACTCGCAGAACGCGCTTGGCTGATGACGGATGCTATTGTCACCACTTTGGTACGCTTGTTCGTTACTCGGCGGCAATTGTTGAAATGGGTTACCGCCCTGCAGGCAAAGGCGCAGTCGGATCATGCGCTGAAGAATCTTATTCGACCCATGGGGCGATCCTCCATAGTCGTTATTGGCGCGGGCACAATAGTTTTGCTATTAAATCCGATTGGAATCTATGTTGCTTCGCCGTTTTTAATATTATGGATATTGTCACCGATCATCGCTCGATGGTTGAGTCTTCCGCCGAAGCTTGATCTGGCCGAGTCCTTACCGGCCGAGGATATTGTGCGCTTGCGCTTGATCGGCAGGCGTATCTGGCGCTTTTTCACGACCTTCGTGACCGAGGGGGAGCATTATCTGCCGCCGGATAATTTTCAGGAAGACCCGCAACCCGTCATCGCTCATCGTAGTTCGCCTACTAATTTCGGACTCTATTTGTTGTCCGTCGTATCCGCCCGTGATTTCGGTTGGATCGGGTTGATCGACACCGTAGAGCGACTCGAAGCCACGCTGAAAACGCTCGATGTACTGCCGCGTTTACACGGTCATTTTTACAATTGGTACGATACCCGCGACTTGCAAATGCTGGAACCACGTTATGTGTCAACCGTTGACAGCGGTAACTTAGCGGGTCATTTGCTGGTATTGGCGCAGTTCTGCCGGGAAACGCTGAATCGACCGCTCGCGTTTTGCTCTGCATTGGAAGGCCTTAAGGATACTCATCGGTTGTTGATGGACGCGCTCGCTAAAATTAGCGATGACCGGCGAACACTCATCGTTCCGTTGAAAGAACTGCGGCAAAATGTCGTCATGCTCGGGGAGCTTTTGGCCAAGAGTCCTGTTGATCCGGACGAATGGAGCCGTCAGTGGCGACAGCTGACCGACGGCGCCGACACACTGCAGGATCTGGCTCATGCCTATGTCGCCGAGTGTGGCGATGAGGATGACAGCGAAGTACTCGTATGGGCTACGTTGATGCGGAATGACATTCGTTCGCATGCGAACGATGTGGAGTGTTTGGTTCCTTGGATTCATTTTGCGGTCCGTAACGAGACCGGTATGGAACCCGCGATGACTCGTCTGTTTCAAACTCATCTAACCTTTGAGTCTCCGCTGAGTGACTATTCCGGCTGTTATCGTCAGTGCCTGGCTGACCTCGAAGCATTGTCCGAACAGTCTGTTGCAACTGTGGATCGTAATGCTTTGGCGATGCAATTACGGAGCGCCGGAGCCCACGTTGAATCAGTCACCGAGCGACTGGAAAACATGGCCGCACGGTTTGAAACACTGTTCCGCGAAATGGATTTTAGTTTTCTTTACGACAAAGGCTGTCATCTTTTCGCGCTCGGTTACCGCGTTTCGGAAGGTGCTTTTGATTCCAGTTATTATGATTTGCTGGCGTCCGAAGCACGTCTCGCAAGTTTCATTGCGATCGCCAAGCGCGATGTGCCGCGATCTCACTGGTTCCACCTGGGCCGTAGGGTGACACGCGCCGCACATGGCACTGTGTTGCTATCATGGTCGGGTTCGATGTTTGAATACTTGATGCCTTCCCTGGTGACTTTCACTCCACGATACAGTCTGCTCGATCAGACCTGCCGCCTGGTTGTTAAGCGGCAGATCGAGTATGGCAATGAACGGAATGTGCCGTGGGGCGTTTCGGAGTCGGCTTTTAATGGTCGCGATCTTCATTTTACCTATCAGTATTCGGCTTTTGGCGTGCCTGGCCTGGGAATGAAGCGGGGTCTCAGCGAAGAATTGGTGATTGCTCCCTACGCCACGGCTTTGGCGGCGATGTATTTACCGCATGCCGCCGTGGAAAACTTTGCACGCTTGGAAAAAAAAGGCGCATTGGGCCTGTTCGGTTTTTACGAAGCGCTCGATTTCACGCCGATCCGGTTGGCGGAAGGTCAAAATGTTGCGATGGTACGCTGCTACATGGCGCACCATCAAGGTATGTTCTTAGTGGCTATTGCCAATGTTCTACATGACGGGGAAATGCGCCATCGTTTTCATCGTGCGCCGCTGATACAATCCGCCGACTTATTGTTGCAAGAACGGATCCCGCACGGTGCGGATACCAAGATCACGCCGTTGTTGCAGGCTCTTGCCGAAGAAAAAGAACCCGCGCAGCCACCGGTTCGCCTTGTTCCATCGCCTACGTCTTCCGTACCTTCAGCGCACCTCTTGTCCAACGGCCGTTACGCGGTCATGATCACTGCGGCCGGATCAGGCTACAGCGTTTGGCGGAACCTGGCTGTGACGCGTTGGCGCGAAGACGTAACAAAGGATGCTTGGGGAAGCTATCTCTATCTGCGCGATGTTGCAAGCGGTCAGGTTTGGTCGGCCGGCTATCAACCGACGTCGGCGGTTCCCGACCATTACGATGTCGTCTTCGCTGAAGACCGTGCCCGCATCACGCGAACGGACGGCAGCATTGTCACTACTCTGGAGATCATTGTATCACCGGAGGACGATGCCGAAATCCGACGCTTGACTTTGACCAATGACGGTCCGCAGGCACGTGAAATCGATATTACTTCCTATGCGGAGGTAGTGCTTGCTCCGATGCCTTCGGATATTGCGCATCCGGTATTTTCCAATCTGTTTGTCCGGACCGAATACTTTCCTAAGGTACAAGGACTGGTCGCGCATCGGCGCCGACGGTCCGATGGCGATCCTGACATTTGGGCTGCCCATGTGCTGGCCGATGGGCGGCCCGGCGATGGACTTCAATATGAAACCGATCGGGCGCGTTTTGTCGGGCGCGGGCAAACGCTTCGGGATCCGGTTGCGGTGATGGATGACCGGCCGCTGACCAATACGGTTGGAGCCGTTCTCGATCCGATATTCAGTCTGCGCAAACGAATTCGTATAGAGTCGGGCGCGACCGAACATATCATTTTGACTACCTTAATGGCTGAATCACGCCAAGCAGTGGAGGATTTGGCGGACAAGTATCACAACATGGCTGTGTGGGATCGTGTATCCGCACTGGCGTGGACTCACGCTCATGTGCAATTGCATCATTTGCGTACCATGCCCGATGAGGCTCAGTTATTTCAGTTTCTGGCTAACCGTCTGATCTATGCCGATTCATCGCTGCGGTCGTCAGGAAGGTTGATGCGAATGAATAACATGAACGTTGCAGGATTATGGCGGCATGGCGTCTCGGGAGATAGGCCTATCCTATTGCTCCGGATAACAGCGCTTGAGGATCGCTCCCTCGTCGAACAATTGTTGCGAGCCCACGAGTACTGGCGCATGAAAGGTCTTACCGTGGACATCGTGATTCTGAACGAAAAGAAGGCATCTTATATCGATGATTTGCAGACCCTACTGGAAGGCATGGTGCGGGATAACTTGGCGCGTTCAGCTGAGCGTGAATATGGAAACCGTGGGGCGATATTCGTGCTACGGGGCGATCAGCTTTCGGCAGAAGAACAACGCCAATTACAGGTGGTCGCCCGCGCGGTTCTGGTTAGCAACCGAGGGACCTTGGCGGAACAATTGTTGAGAAGCACTCGGCCGGACGCCGCTTTTGTCGAACCGAGAGCATTGCCGGCTCCCGAAACCGATGCACCGACGCTAACGATACCCAAGCTTGAGTTTTTCAATGGCTTGGGCGGTTTTGCCGAAGATGGACGCGAATATGTGATCGTACTCGACAAGGGACAGTGGACACCGTCTCCCTGGGTCAATGTGATCGCCAACGCCGAATTCGGCTTTATCGTCTCGGAATTGGGCAGCGGTTGTACGTGGTGCGGTAACAGCCGGGAAAACCTATTGACGCCTTGGTCGAACGACCCGGTTAGCGATCCTCCCGGAGAAATCTTTTACCTTCGTGACGATGAGACGAATGAATTATGGAGCCCGACCGCATTGCCTATCAGGGTCGACAATGCAAGTTATGTCATACGCCACGGTCAGGGATATAGCTGCTTCGAGCATGCCTCGCACGGGATTCATAGCGAATTGTTACAATTCGTTAGTCCGGACGATCCGATCAAAATTTCTTCATTGAGGTTAACAAATAAATCCGGGCGAACCCGCCGGTTGACAGTCGCGGCCTATGTGGAATGGGTGCTTGGCGCTTCACGTTCCATGACTGCGCCTCATGTCATTACCGAACTGGATACTGAAACGGGCGCAGTGTTCGCATTCAATCACTGGGACGCCGAGTTCGGCCAACGGATAGCCTTCGCCGATTTTTCCGGGATACAGTCGTGTTGGACTGGTAATCGTGCTGAATTCATTGGCCGCAACGGTAGTCTTGACGCTCCGGCCGGCTTGTTGGTAACCCATACGCTGAAAAACCGAGTCGGCGCGGGAATGGATCCTTGCGCGGCGCTGCAGACGATGATCGAACTTGAACCCAACGGGAGTGCCGAGCTTGTATTCTTGTTGGGACAAGGAAATGATCGTGCCCATGCCGGCGATTTGGTCCGACGCTATCGGGAAACCAAGGTGGAAACTACATTTACTCGCGTCAAACAATCGTGGGAGCAAGTACTCGATAAGGTTCAAGTCAAAACGCCGGACCGCGAGCTCGATCTGCTGTTGAACGGTTGGCTGTTGTATCAATCCTTGAGTTGCCGCATGTGGGCTCGGGCCGGATTTTATCAGGTGGGCGGGGCATTCGGCTTTCGCGATCAATTGCAAGACAGTATGGCCTTTGTTGTCAGCAGACCCGATTTAACCCGCGCTCATTTGCTACGTGCCGCGGGTCGTCAGTTTATTGAAGGCGATGTACAGCATTGGTGGCATCCACCCTCAGGGCGTGGCGTTCGGACACGCTTTTCCGACGACCGTGTTTGGCTGCCTTATGCGGTGTCTCATTATATCAAGGTAAGCGGCGATGCCGATGTACTCGATGTGCAGGTGCCGTTTCTGGAGGGGCCTGTGCTGGGGCCGGAACAAGACGATCTTTATTACGAACCCACTGGGTCATCGCAACAAGCCAGTCTTTTCGAGCATTGTGCGCTTGCACTCGACCTGAGCCTGGAGACGGGCTCACACGGATTGCCATTGATGGGAAGCGGCGACTGGAACGACGGTATGAATCGGGTCGGCAACCAGGGTAAAGGGGAGAGCGTATGGATGGCGTGGTTCCTACTGGCAACGCTCCCCGAATTCGCGGCGTTGGCGGAAAGGCGGGGAGATCACGAGCGCGCCGTCCGCTGGCGCGACCATATCGATAAACTCAAGCTTGCGGTGGAAGCGGAAGGCTGGGACGGAGCATGGTATCGACGCGCTTTTTTCGACGACGGAACGCCGCTCGGATCTGCGGCTAATGCCGAATGCCGTATCGATTCAATCGCACAGAGCTGGGGCGTGATTTCAGGTTTCGCGGAGACCGAGCGAGCCCGGCGGGCGATGTGTTCGGTACGGGAATACTTGGTCCGTTACGGCGACGATTTGGTGTTGCTGTTTACCCCGCCCTTCGACAAGACCGAGCGGGACCCGGGGTATATCAAAAGCTATCCGCCGGGAATACGGGAGAACGGTGGGCAGTATACTCATGCGGCGATTTGGACCGTTATCGCCTATGCGATGCTTGGCGAAGGTGACCAAGCGGGGGAACTGCTAAGCATGCTGAATCCGATCAAGCGCACGACGACTCGAACCGGCGTTTATGCCTATAAAGTCGAACCCTATGTGTTGTCGGCGGATATCTATTCAGAGTCGCCCCATGTGCGACGCGGCGGTTGGACCTGGTACACGGGGGCTGCGGGGTGGTTTTATCGTGCCGGCATGGAATGGGTATTGGGCCTGCAAGTCCGGAACGATACATTGTGTTTCGATCCATGCATTCCCAGAAACTGGTCCGGTTACAGCATCGTTTATCGGCACGGAAATTCCCGCTACGAAATTGCCGTGGAAAATCCGGACGGCGTAACACGCGGGATTGCCGCGATAGAGTTGGACGGCGAACGCCAGTCAAGCGGCAATTCCATTATCTTGACGGATGACGGACAAGTTCATCGGGTGCGGGTCGTGTTGGGTAGCAGTGTGTTGGAATGAGTTAGGTATTGTTGTGCTCTTTCAATCTGTTGAAGTATGAAAGAGATATATTTTTTAACTTTATGGGAGAAAAACAATGGACATTATTTCATTAGTGGTCGTTCTTATCGTCGTCGGCGTGCTTTTATGGTTAGTCAACAGGTATTTGCCGATGGAGCGCCGTATCAAGGAAATACTGAACATCGTGGTGCTCATCGCGGTAGTATTGTGGTTGCTGAGCATATTCGGTATTTTGGGTATGTTCCCTAGGGCATTGGTTTCGGTAGTGATCGCCTTGGTTGTCGTCGGCTTGTTGTTGTGGCTGGTCAATAGTTATATTCCGATGGACGGGCGTATCAAGCAGATATTGAACATTGTGGTGATCATCGCCGTGATTTTGTGGCTGCTGAGTGTGTTCGGCGTTTTGAGCGGGCTCCCGCGTATGCGCATGGGGTAATCCGTAGCTGTGTTTAGCACTTACTCCCTTTTTGATCGAAAAACCGTCTAAGAATAAAAGGTATGGGATGTGTCTATCGAGGACCGCCCGTTCACCCAGCACCTAAATTCCATAGTCCATTGGCTATGGTTAACTATCTTGGATAATTTAGGTGCTGGGTTCACGGCATCTATGGGCAGTGCCTTGGTTTTGCAAAGAGCTAAGTTTGGGATCATGATAGCGTAAAAATCATAGAGGGCGATTTTATTCGCCCTTTATCATTTTCGTAACAAAGAAAACGAAGCGCTTGATTTATGCCGGGGTTTTGCCTAATCTAGGCCGGCTATAAAGTCGTTGCTATTCATCGCGCATTCCAATTTCGGTATTAATAGTTGATGTGCCGGCTAGTTGTAATTATTCACATGTCCCTATCGTTCCCACGCTCCAGCGTGGGAATGAAGACCGAGACGCTCTAGCGTCTCGTACCGCTGGAGCGGTACTCAGGCGTTCCCACGCAGAGCGTGGGAACGATAATTGCCGAGGGACTGAATAGTTACGGCTAGTTTGGTCGATTTTTGCTCTAATTAAATCTACATGCCCGCAATCCTTGTTTTAGGGTTTTATGATCAAGGGTTTAGATGAAAGTCTAAGCTCTTTTTTATTGTTTGAGGCTTACTCGAGTTGGTGGATTTTGGGTATAACGGGCTTGGTTTTATCCGGCTCAAGTTTTTTCCTGATTAGCAAGATGCTTCAGCTTGTCGGAGCCAAGTGCCCGAGCGGGCTAGTCGTAACCGCAGCGACTTCTGCGGGACGGGTTATTTAACCCGTCCCCAACTTTTCGGTTTGCCCTAAACATTTCGGCTGACTTCGGCCAAAGTCGAAACGTTTAGGACGGGGTTGCAAACCCCGTCCTGCCAGGGATATCCTGGTTTTTGGGCTTTAGCTGAAGAAACTTGCTAATCAGGAGTTTTTTTGATTGTCGCGAAATGCGACACGATGAGAAGGTTTTTCGATATCATTTTTTTTTAAATTTAGGATGGAACGTTTGTTATCTCTGGAAGTTAAAAACTTATGCTGCATTCGCGACGATAGAGTGTTGTTCGATAATTTGTCGTTTAATGTTTCTTCCGGGCAAGCGTTATTGCTGGAAGGGCAAAACGGTTCGGGCAAAAGCTCTTTATTGAAGATTTTATGCGGTTTTCGGGAGCCGGATGCCGGAGAGGTTTTGTGGTGCGGTGTAGAAATTAATAACGGTACTTTCTTTGAACAGATGGCCTATGTCGGTCATTTGGACGGTGTCAAAAAGGAATTGACCGTTCTGGAAAATCTCAAGATTGCCACGGCTCTGGGTAAGCCCGGCTATTATTCGATCGAGGAAACACTGGAGAAGGTCTATTTATCCGGTTACGACGATGTGCTGGTGCAATCTTTGTCGGCCGGGCAAAAACGCCGTTTGTCGCTAGCTCGTTTATTGATTACCGACAATAAATTATGGATTCTCGACGAGCCTTTCACCTCTTTGGATAAAGAGGGTATAGCCATTTTCGAGGCGCTGATGGTCGACCATATTGCCAGAGAAGGCATGGTCGTTTTGACCTCGCATCACGATATCACGCTGCACGGCATCGACGTGCAAACAATCAGGTTAGCTTAATGACATTGTCGAACGCATTTACCGCCATCATTCGACGCGATTTGGTCCTGGCTTATCGGCGGCGTGCCGAAGTCGCCAATCCGCTGTTATTTTTTGTCTTAGTCATTACCTTGTTTCCGTTGGGGCTAGGTGCGCAAACTAAGTTATTGCAAGCGATGGCCCCGGGAATCATTTGGATTGCCGCGCTATTGGCCGCGATGCTATCGCTGGATTCATTGTTTCGGTCGGATTTCGACGATGGCTCGCTGGAACAGTTTATCTTGAGCCCGCATCCGCTTTCGGTGCTGATTTTGGCTAAGATCGTCGCGCATTGGTTGGTGACGGGCTTGCCTTTATTGTTGATCTCACCCTTATTGGCAATATTTTTGGGCATGCCCGAACAGTCCTTGCCTGTGCTGCTGTGGACCTTGTTGCTTGGTACGCCGGTATTGAGTTTGATCGGTTCGATCGGTGTCGCGCTGACGGTGGGTTTACGACGAGGCGGGATGATCTTGGCGTTGTTGGTTTTGCCGTTGTACATTCCGGTGCTGATCTTTGCCGGCAATGCCGTCGAAATGGCGGGTAGCGGTTTGCCGGTCGGCGCGCAACTCAATATTCTGGCGGCGATTTTATTCGCGGCCTTGGTGCTGGCGCCGTTACCGGCCGCCGCCGCATTAAAAATGAGTATGAATGGATAATTTTTCGTAAAATAGCGTCCTATTCATCCATGCGGGCATATTCGAATGCCCGGTCTTCTAAATTTACTATTCGATATTGAATCAATTTTGCTCATTATCGTAGATCACTTTATAAGCTTATCGCATGTTTTTGATTCCTGATTCCGTAGGCCGTTTTTTCCATCGCATGGCCTCGCCACCGCATTTTTATGCGTTTACCGGCCGATTATTGCCTTGGTTGACGGCGATTTTTATTATTTTGACCGCCGTAGGTCTATATGGCGGCTTGTTTTTGGCGCCCGCCGATTATCAGCAGGGCGATAGCTACCGGATTATTTATATCCATGTGCCGAGCGCCTGGATGTCATTGTTCATCTATGTCGTGATGGCGGTTGCCGGCGCCATCGGACTGGTTTGGCGTATCAAATTGGCCGAAATCGTCATGATCAGCAGCGCCTCGGTCGGCGCCGGTTTTACTTTTATCGCCCTATTAACGGGCTCTCTATGGGGTAAGCCGATGTGGGGGACCTGGTGGGTTTGGGATGCACGTTTGACTTCGGAATTGATTCTGCTGTTTCTGTATCTGGGCGTCATCGCATTGTACGGAGCGATCGACGACAAACGAACAGCTTCGAGAGCGGTGGCAATTCTGGCGATTGTCGGTGTAGTCAATATTCCGATCATTCATTATTCGGTCGAGTGGTGGAATACCTTGCATCAAGGCCCGACCGTGTCGAAGATCGATAAACCGTCGATTCATGTCAGCATGTTGATTCCCTTGTTGACGATGGCGGTCGCCTTCAAATTTTATTATCTAGTTGCGATGTTGCAGCGCGCGCGGACCGAATTGATTCAGCGCGAACGAAACAGTCAATGGGTTAAAGGCTTAATAGAATGAATTGGCAAGAATTTTTTGCAATGGGCGGTTACGCCTTTTATGTTTGGACTTCTTATGGGGTGACTTTACTCGTGTTGCTTGCGATTGCGGTTTTGCCCGTTATTCAACGTAAACTTTTTTTAAAAGAGTTGGCTCATAAAATGAAACGGATGAAAAAATCATGAAACCGATTCGTAGACAACGACTTATTTTAATTGGATTGATGCTGGCCGGTATGGGGCTTGCCGTCGCCTTTGCACTGAAATCGTTCAATGAAAATTTGATGTATTTTTTCTCGACGACCGAAGTCGTAGAAGGCAAGGCGCCGGAAAACGCTTTGTTTCGAATTGGCGGTATGGTCGTCGACGGCAGTGTCGATCGCCCGGCGGAGAGTTTGCTTGTGCGCTTTAAGTTGACCGATTTCAATAAAGAAGTAACCGTGGAATATACCGGCATTTTGCCGGATTTGTTTAGGGAAGGGCAAGGCATCGTCGCAAAAGGTCGTTTGTCCGAAAACGGTGTGTTCGTTGCCGAGGAAGTCTTGGCCAAACATGACGAAAATTATATGCCGCCCGAAGTCGCAGATAGCCTGAAAAAACAACCGGAGCCTCCGGCAGAGGGTGGTATATGATTCCTGAGCTGGGGCATTTTTCCTTAATACTGGCTTTGTGCATGGCCGTGATGTTGGGTATTGTCCCTATCGTCGGTAGTTTTCGTGCGATTCCTGGATGGATTGCCGTGGCGCGTCCCGCCGCGTTCGGGCAATTGTTCTTTGTCGGCTTGTCTTATTTGTGTCTGACGTATGCGTTTTTGACGCATGATTTTTCGGTCGCCTATGTCGCGAACAATTCGAATACTCATTTGCCGGTACTATATTTAGTCTCCGGCGTATGGGGCGCGCATGAAGGCTCATTGTTACTTTGGGCCTTGAGTTTGACGATCTGGACCGGTTTGGTTGCGCAGTTTAGCCGCAGTATTCCGGACGCGACGATTGCACGGGTTCTCGGTGTGATGGGCTTGGTAAGTATCGGTTTTCTACTGTTCTTGTTGCTGACCTCGAATCCGTTCGAGCGCATGATTCCGGCGCCGCCTGAAGGCCGCGATTTGAATCCTCTGTTGCAAGACCCTGGGCTCGCGATTCATCCGCCGATGTTATACATGGGTTATGTCGGCTTTTCGGTCGCGTTTGCGTTCTCGATCGCGGCCTTGCTCGAAGGTCGTTTGGACAGCGCCTGGGCACGTTGGTCCAGACCTTGGACCAATATCGCCTGGATGTTTCTGACTTTGGGCATCACGCTGGGCAGTTGGTGGGCTTATTACGAATTAGGCTGGGGCGGCTGGTGGTTTTGGGACCCGGTCGAGAACGCTTCGTTTATGCCTTGGCTGGTCGGCACGGCGTTGATTCATTCATTGGCAGCCAGTGAAAAACGCGGTGTGTTCAAGACTTGGACCGTGCTGTTGGCGATTTTCGCGTTTTCGTTAAGTCTGCTGGGGACTTTTTTGGTCCGTTCCGGCGTATTGACCTCGGTGCATGCCTTTGCCAGCGATCCGGCCCGCGGTTTGTTCATTTTGATTTTTTTGGCTATTGTCGTCGGCGGATCTTTATTGCTCTATGCGATTAGAGCGCCGGCGGTTAAAAGCAGCGCCAGTTTCGAAATGATTTCGAAAGAATCCGCATTACTGTTGAATAACGTGCTGCTGGTCGTGACGGCGGCCAGCATTTTGGTCGGCACCTTGTATCCTTTGTTTATCGATGCCTTGGGCATGGGCAAGATTTCGGTCGGTCCCCCTTATTTCAATGCGATTTTTATTCCTTTGATGGCACCGCTTGCCGTGGTCTCGGGTATCGGCGTTTTGCTGCGCTGGAAAAAAGACCAGTTCAATGCGCTCGCGCTACGAATCCGGTGGCTGATGCTGGGCTGCCTGGTGCTCGGCGCGGCATTGCCGTTGTTGATGCCCTTTTATTCGTGGGCTGCCGCGATCGGTTTGACGTTGGCGCTATGGACGACGGCGCTGACCGGACTGGCCTTTTCGGAGCGTTTAGGGCATAAAATGCCTGATTTTACAGCCTTGCTGAAAGTGCCGAGAGCCTTTTACGGCATGACCTTGGCGCATTTGGGTATTGCGGTCTTCATCGTCGGGATTACCTTGACCTCGGTTTATAGCATCGAAAAAGACGTTAGAATGGCCCCCGGCGACAAGCTAGAAATGTCCGGTTATGTGTTCGAATTTCATGGTATCGATGTAGTCGATGGGCCGAATTATCGGGCGCAACAAGGCCACTTGACGGTCAGTTACGATGATAAGACGGTGGCTAAACTCGAACCTCAAAAAAGAATTTATCGCGTGCAACAAATGCCGATGACCGAGGCCGCGATCGATGCCGGTCTGTTTCGCGATCTTTTTGTCGCGATCGGCGAACCGTTGGGCGATTCGGGCGCATGGAGTATGCGCGTTTATTATAAAGCCTTTATACGGTGGATATGGATCGGCGGTGTTTTCATGGCATTGGGCGGTCTCTGGGCTGTCTGCGACAGACGTTATCGAATAGGCAATAAAAAACAGCGAGTCAGCAAAAATGCTTAAATTTTTGACGCCACTTTTAATTTTTGCAGTACTGGCGATTTTTTTGGCGATCGGTTTGAATCTCAATCCGCGTGAAATTCCGTCGCCCTTCATCGATAAGCCGGCTCCGCCTTTTACGCTACAGACTTTGGATGATCCCACTCGTACCTTGAGTACGGCGGATTTGAAGGGGCAAGTTTGGTTGCTGAATGTTTGGGCTTCCTGGTGTGTGTCGTGCCGTGCCGAACATCCGGTGCTTAATCGGTTGGCGGAGCAAAAATTGGCTGTTATTATTGGCCTCAACTACAAGGATGAACCGGAAGATGCGAAAAACTGGCTGGCCAAATTGGGTAATCCCTATGACGTCAGTGTTTTAGACATGGAAGGCTTGACTGGAATCGATTGGGGAGTCTATGGTGTTCCGGAAACGTTTGTAATCGATAAGCAGGGCGTAGTTCGTTACAAGCATACAGGGCCCGTGACTGACAAAGATATTGAAACGACATTCTTACCGCTGTTGAATACTTTGCTGTCTGAATAAATTCCTAGAAATGGTACGGTTATGTGACGAAGTTATTTCTGCTTTTTTTGTTGAGCGCTTATAGTCTGTTCGCTACCGCGGCTAGCATTATGCTTGAGGTTCAAGGTGGTGCGAGCAATCTCGATACAATCGAATCCGAAAGTCGGTTTGGTAATGGCGCCGAACTTGAAGAAAGGTCTCTTGTTGCCGATGCCTTAAGGCAAATACAAAAAAAATCCGAATTGTCTTCCCGTGAAACGGGCGATCGGCAGCAATTGGCACCCCAAAAAAAGCAAGGTGATTTTGGCGCTAAATCCTCTACTCTTAAAGCCGTCGAAGCCGAAACCCCTCTGTATTTCAACCCGTTTGCCGAGACTGAAGTTTCGCCGTATATTTTTAAACAGTCCGCTTCCGATCATCAATCCGGTTTTAATCCTTTACTTGTATCGAAAGAGTTTATTATGAGCCTGGAAATTATCGATGATGAGCTTGTTACTGATGAAGCCTTACGAGAAATGGTCGACGATACGGTCGCTATGGCACTTCATGTTAACGAGGCCTGGAATACATTGAATGAAAAGGTCACGCATAAAGTTTACCAAGGAGTCAGTTATCTCGGTTTTGATAATCAATTTTCTGAGGGTAATTCTCAAGCTAATAACCATGCTGTCGAATTCAAAAAACTGGCCGCGCAATATGCCGACTCGGAGATCAATAATCGCCGCTATGATACCGAGCCGGAAGGCCTTTTTGCATATTTCATCAATTTACCCAAATTATTGACCGTTTCTAATTTGCTATTCATGCTGGGTTTTCTATTCGTCATGAACGGAATTTATCGGGTCATGCGTTTTTTTCTATTGCGGATATAGCCTAAGGTGTTTCCTTGATCCAAACCTCTCTCGAAGGGCAAAGTAGGCGCTTATTCAGGTTAATTCATGCACGTTACTAATCATCCGATCAATGCAATTATGCGTATTTTATTTTTAGCCTTTTTTTTATTATGGGTCGTTCAGGCCAATGCTGCGGCCGTCGAGGTCAAAAATTTCGATACTCCCGAGCAGGAACGCGTTTACAACTCGCTGATTTCCGAGTTACGTTGTCTGGTTTGTCAAAACCAGACTATTGCCGATTCGAACGCCGATTTGGCGAAGGATTTGCGTGCCCAAGTCTACAAAATGCTGCAACAAGGCAAATCAAGACAGGAGATTGTCGATTTTATGACTCAGCGTTATGGCGATTTCGTATTGTACAATCCTCCGATGAAGGCTAAGACCAGTTTATTATGGTTGGCGCCGTTATTGTTTTTAGTGATTGGTTTATTGGTGGCTTGGAGTGTCGTGCGTAAAAAACGTTTGGCGACTCGTTCCGAGTCTGCGCATGATTCCGCGCAATCGGAAGAAATTCGCCGCTTATTGGAACAAGGAGATGATCGGTGACGACAGGATTTTGGCTGACCGCAAGCGTTTTGATTGCGATAGCGTTTGCGTTTTTATTGCCGCCGCTATGGCGTCGACCGGGCTCAATAGACATCGAAACTGAGCGTTTCAATGTCGATATCGCTAAGCAGCGTCTGTTGGATTTAAAAGAACAGCGCTCGGCCGGAACGATTACGGCTGATGAATACGAAGACTTATACCAAGAATTGCAATCGGTGCTGGCCGATGATTTGCAAACTGAGTCGGTTTCGCGGCAATCGGAATCTTCCGGTCGGTGGTTGATCGTTCTGGCATTGATTGTTATTCCGTTGGTTTCGGTGACTTTGTACCGCACTTTAGGTAACGCCGATGCGTTGTTGCCGGAAGCGGACAGAACCGCTCAGCAGATCGATGAAATCAATGCGATGGTTTCAGGATTGGCGCAGCGTTTGCAAAGCCAACCCGACGATGCGGAAGGTTGGTTGATGCTTGGGCGTTCTTACAAATATATGAACCGCTATGCCGAATCGGCGCAAGCCTTTTCGGAGGCATATCGTCTGTTGGGTGATAGAGCCGATGTGCTGCTTCAGTACGCCGACGCGTTGGCGATGGCTAATGATGGTCGGTTGGCCGGGAAACCGGCGGAATTTGTTGCGAAGGCACTTAAATTGGCACCGGATGATTCGACGGCATTGTGGTTGTCGGGCATGGCTAAAGCCGAAGCGGGTAAATATGACGAAGCCTTACGGCATTGGCAAAAATTAGCCGCGCAAATGCCGAAAGGCTCCGAGCCATACCGTGAGGTTCAGGGTTTGATTGCGCAAGTCATGGAGAGGCTAGGTACGGCGCCTGTCGAGCAGCAGCCGGCAGCTATTGTGAAAGGCCTTAAAGTCAATGTAGCTATCTCCGACGAATTGCAAGGCGTTGTTTCCGCCACCGATACTGTATTTGTTTATGCTCAGGCATTACAGGGCCCACCGATGCCGCTAGCGATCGTTAAGATGCAAGTGGCTGATTTACCGGTAACAGTTGTGTTGAGCGACGAGCAGGCGATGATGCCGGCGATGAAGTTGTCTAACTTCGATCGCGTTAAAATTAGTGCCCGGATTTCGATGTCGGGCCAGGCAGAGTCACGTCCAGGCGATTGGATCGGTATCGTGGAGAGCGTTGCACCGGCTGAAACAGAGGGCGTTACTATAACGATCGATCAAAAGGTTCAATAATGGATCAGTCCTTAACGTTCGATCTCGATCTCATCCATCGTTACGATCAGGCCGGGCCTCGATATACGTCTTATCCGACTGCGTTGGAATTACACGAGAATTTCGGCGAAGCGGATTATTTACGTCATATCGAGCAATCGAATAGGCTTGGAGGGCCGTTATCGCTTTATTTTCACATTCCGTTTTGCGATACGGTCTGTTACTACTGCGCGTGCAATAAGATCGTGACCAAAAATCGCGCGCATGCCGAGCCGTATTTGAACGATCTTTGTCGCGAAATCGAAATGCAGGGCGCTTTGTTCGATCGAGGCCGTGTCGTCGATCAATTGCATTGGGGAGGCGGAACGCCGACTTTCTTAAGTGAGAGCCAAATGCGGCGGCTGATGGTGTCGACTCGTCGGCATTTCAATCTGCGCGAGGATGACGAAGGACAGTACTCGATCGAAGTCGATCCTAGAGAAACCGACGATCGGACAATAGCCGTGCTGCGGGAATTGGGTTTTAACCGGATTAGCTTGGGTTTGCAGGATTTTGAACCCGATGTGCAAAAAGCGGTCAATCGCATTCAAACCGAACAGGAAACTTTTGCGGTATTGGAGGCGGCGCGCAACGAAGGTTTTCGTTCGACCAGTATCGATTTGATTTACGGATTGCCGCTACAGACCGTCGAGTCGTTTTCGCGAACATTGGAAAAGATCCTTCAGGTCTCTCCCGAGCGGTTTTCGGTCTTTAATTATGCGCATTTGCCGCAACGCTTCAAAACTCAGCGCCAGATCGATGATGCCGACATACCGGTTCCGGAAGTCAAGTTGGCGATTTTGCAAATGGTGATTCAGCGCTTGACCGAAGCCGGTTATGTTTATATCGGCATGGATCATTTCGCAAAACCGAATGACGAATTGGCGGTTGCTCAGCGCGAAGGGAAGCTGTACCGAAATTTTCAGGGCTATTCGACACACTCCGAATGCGATTTGATTGGCTTGGGGATTACTTCAATCGGTCGAGTGGGCGATGCCTACATTCAAAATGTAAAAAATCTTGACACTTATCGGCAAACGATAGAGCAGGGACGTTTGCCGGTGTTCAAAGGGTTTGAATTGAGCTGGGACGATAAGCTAAGGCGAGCGGTCATCAGCGGGTTAATCTGTCACTTCGAGCTTAAATTCAGAGAGCTCGAGCGCGAGTTCTCAATCGATTTCAAGACATACTTCGAGCAGGAATTGATTGAGTTGCAGAAAATGGCCGAAGACGGACTTTTGACGATCGATACCGACCAAATTTTAGTGCGACCGGCTGGGCGTTTGCTGATCCGTAATATCTGTATGGTATTTGATCGTTATCTTACTGAAAAGCAACAGTTTTCCAAAGTTATTTAAAATCCGTTAGACATGGGATTTGCGTTTTTTGCAAATCCGTGTCTAAGAAATCCAGAAAAACCGATTATAGCGTTCTTCGTTTCCTGTTTTTGGTTGCAATTAAACCAAAACGGTTTTTACGTATTGCTTCGTGAATGCCCTTAGCGGCTCTCTGTGTTGTAAATATTGTCTGAATAAGCTGTTGATCGCAAGCGGTGTTAGATAGGCATAAACACCAACGCCGGTTTGCGCAATAAATTCAGCGCTTAGCATTTCGATGAATGCGGACTGTGCTTGGCTTGTGATTTCTATAGTTTGATTTTCCATTGTCGTCACCTCTGATCAATGTTGTTTCATAATAAATGAAGCAATATCAAGGCCCATCTAATCAAAATAAGTATTTTCAATGATTTAGTCATATGTTATTAAAGAGCGTATTAGGCTTTTGTAAAAAAAAGTGACAGAAACGGCAGGTCTGTGACGCTTTTGTGTCAAAAATGGCGTTTGTGCTGAACGTTTTGCAGTCTTGCGCCATTTGTTGCGCTAGCCCTATTTGAGAAGCTTTGATAAAGTTGTAAGCTCTTCGACTCTCGTTCGACATTTTGTTATAATCACCCGGTTTTGGTATCTCGTGTAATTCCATTGGATGTAAGGGTTTTTTAAGTCTTTTCGGAATTATCCCATTGAAGGAAACCGTTTGCCGATTTAGGTAACGGGCTTTATTTTTGTAAAAAACGGATCAATGTCGGACTTTGCTAAAGAAATTATTCCTGTCAATCTCGAAGACGAGATGAAACAGTCCTATCTCGACTATGCCATGAGCGTCATAGTCGGCCGCGCGCTCCCCGATGTTCGGGACGGCCTAAAACCGGTGCATCGCCGCGTTCTCTATGCAATGAGCGAACTCGGCAATGATTGGAACAAAGCTTATAAAAAATCAGCGCGTGTAGTCGGTGACGTTATCGGTAAATATCACCCTCATGGCGATACCGCGGTTTACGACACGATCGTTAGGATGGCGCAGCCTTTTTCACTGCGTTACATGCTGATTGACGGGCAAGGCAATTTCGGGTCGGTCGACGGTGATTCTCCGGCGGCGATGAGGTACACCGAAGTTCGCATGGCCAAGATTGCGCATGAATTATTGGCCGATATCGATAAAGAAACCGTCGATTTCATAGCGAATTACGACGAATCCGAATCCGAACCCAAAGTCTTGCCGACTCGGGTACCGACGCTTCTAATCAACGGGTCGTCCGGTATCGCAGTCGGCATGGCAACCAATATCCCGCCGCATAACCTAACCGAAGTCGTCAGTGCCTGTCTTGCACAAATTGAAAATCCTGAAATTACGATTAGCGAGTTGATGCAATTTATTCCGGGGCCCGATTTTCCGACGGCGGCAACGATCAACGGAGCGGCTGGGATTCGTAGCGCCTATGCCACGGGTCGAGGCAAGGTCTATTTACGCGCTCGCTGTCATTTCGAGGAAATCGGCGAGAGCGGCCGTTATGCGATCATTACGACCGAGTTGCCGTATCAGGTCAATAAGGCCAGGCTGTTGGAAAAAATTGCCGAAATGGTTAAGGAAGCCAAGCTGGAAGGGATCTCCGGTCTGCGCGACGAATCCGACAAGGATGGTATGCGTATGGTTATCGAACTTCGGCGCGGCGAAGTTCCCGAAGTGATACTGAATAATTTGTACAAGCAAACGCAAATGCAGACGGTATTCGGTATCAATATGGTTGCGCTTTTAGGCGGTCGTCCTCATTGCATGAATCTAAAAGAGATTCTCACGGCCTTTATCGATCACCGCCGGGAAATCGTTACGCGCAGAACGGTTTATAATTTACGCAAGGCGCGGGATAGGGCTCATATATTGGAAGGCTTGGCGATCGCTTTGGCCAATATTGACGAAATGATCGCATTGATTAAATCGGCTAAAGACTCGGCCGAAGCGAAGGCCGGACTCTTGTCTAGGACTTGGGAAGCCGGCTTGGTCAATGCCTTGCTCGATCATGCCGATGCCGACCGGTCTAGGCCCGAAGATTTAACGCCCGAATTTGGCTTGGTCGACGGGTACTACCGATTGTCCGAAACGCAAGCAAGCGCGATTTTAGATTTGCGCCTGCACCGTCTGACCGGCCTTGAACAGGAAAAAATTGTCAATGAATATAGGGATTTACTTAAACTCATCGACGAATATCTAGAGATTCTAGGCAGCGATGTTCGGTTGATGGAGGTTATCAAGGAAGAGCTTGAAGCGATTAAAGCCGAATACGGCGACGAGCGGCGCACAGAGATTTTGCAGGATCACCTTGATCTGACCGACGAGGATTTGATTACCGAGGAAGATATGGTCGTGACCGTATCGCACGAAGGTTATGTCAAAGCACAGCCGCTCGACGACTATAAGGCGCAACGGCGAGGCGGTCGTGGCAAATCGGCGACGGCAACGAAGGAAACCGACTTTATCGACAAATTGATCGTTGCGAATACGCACGATACGATTCTCTGTTTCTCGTCGCTAGGCAAGGTCTATTGGCTTAAGGTTTATCAATTGCCGGTCGCGAGCCGCGCTTCGCGGGGCAAGCCTTTCGTCAATTTACTGCCGCTGGAAGCCGGGGAAAATATTAACGCCTTGCTGCCGGTAAGAGAGTTCAGTGCCGATAAGTTCATTTTCATGGCAACCGCGAACGGCACCGTTAAAAAAACGCCGCTCCCCGAATTCGAGCGTCAGCGCACCAACGGTAAAATCGCGATCGATTTGCGTGAAGAGGATGCCTTAGTCGGTGTGGCCGTGACCGACGGTCAGCAAAATATCTTATTATTCTCGACCGACGGCAAGGCGGTTTGTTTCAACGAAGAGGACGTCCGCTCAATGGGCCGGACTGCGGCGGGTGTGCGCGGCATTAGACTGCAGCCGGGACAAAAAGTTATTTCGCTGATCGTATCGGCTGAAGGCACTGTATTGACGATCACCGAAAACGGCTACGGTAAACGGACGCATTTGAAAGAATTCGTGCGCAAAGGCCGGGGCGGGCAGGGCGTGATTTCGATACAAACGTCCGAGCGTAACGGTAATGTCGTTGGGGCGGTATTGGTGTCCGAGCGTGATGAAATCATGCTGATTACCAACGGCGGTACCTTGGTTAGGACCCGCGTCGATGAAATATCGATCGTCGGCCGGAATACGCAAGGCGTTACGGTTATTCGTCTCGACAAAAACGAAAAAGTGGTTGGGGTCGATCGAATAGAAGGTTTGGCCGAAGACGAGGACGCAGTAATGGACGCGGATTCCGATTTAGGTGGGGAAGTCGATAATGAAACAGAGATAGAACAGGACTCGGGAGAACAAGAATAATGGCCAGAATATATAACTTCAGCGCTGGACCATCGGCATTACCCGAGGCGGTGCTTCGGCAGGCGCGCGATGAAATGCTTGAATGGCAGGCTAGCGGCATGTCGGTGATGGAAATGAGTCATCGAGGCAAGCATTTTTCGAATATTGCCGAACAATTGGAAGTCGATTTGCGCGAATTGATGGCGATTCCCGATAATTATAAGGTCTTGTTTTTACAAGGCGGCGCGACCGGGCAGTTTTCATTTATTCCTTTGAATCTATTGCGCGGCAAGACCAAAGCTTGCTATATCAATACCGGAGCCTGGTCCGAGAAAGCGATCAAGGATGGCGGACGGTTCTGCGAGGTCGTCGTCTCGGCTAGTTCGGAGTCGGAAAAATTTACAACGATTCCTGCTGTTGCCGAGTGGCAAATTGAACCTGATGCGGCGTATTTGCACTACACCTCCAACGAAACGATACATGGCGTTGAATTTCCGTTTATTCCGGATGCGCAAGGATTACCGTTGGTGTCCGATATGTCGTCGAATATTTTGTCGCGCAAAGTCGACGTAAGCCAATTCGGCTTGATCTATGCCGGAACCCAGAAAAATATGGGACCTGCCGGGGTTACCGTCGTGATCGTGCGCGATGATTTGATCGGTGAGACCGACTCCCGCTTGCCCGATGTATTCAATTACGCGGTACAGGCCAAGAATCAATCGATGCTGAATACGCCGGCGACTTACAATTGGTATTTGGTCGGTTTGGTGTTGAAATGGCTCAAATCGGCTGGTGGCGTCGGGGCGATAGAAGCCGTCAATATCAGAAAAGCGGCAAGTTTGTACGACGCAATAGATCGTTCTTCGTTATATAGCAATCCTGTGCAAACCGAATTTCGCTCGCGAATGAACGTGCCTTTCATCTTATCCGATGCATCGCTCGATAAAGAATTTTTAAGCCAAGCCGAAGCCAATGGATTCGCCGAATTAAAGGGGCATCGTTCCGTAGGCGGTATGCGTGCGAGTATTTATAATGCAATGCCCGAGGAAGGCGTTAAAGCGTTAATTGAATTCATGGCCGAATTCGAAAGAACCCGAGCCTGAGTACCGCAACATGACTTCAATTACTCCTCTTGCCGATTTAAGGGCGCGAATCGATGCGATCGACGAACAGATTCTGCAGTTGATCAATCAACGCGCGTCTTGTGCCATCGAGGTGGCTAAAACCAAGATGGCGGAAGGCGAGTCGGGATGTTTTTACCGACCGGATAGGGAATCATTGGTATTAAGACGGGTTAAGGCGCTCAATCAAGGTCCGCTTGCCGATGAAACCGCGATGCGTTTTTTTAGAGAGTTGATGTCGGCTTGCTTGGCGCTTGAAAAGCCATTGGATGTCGCGTTTTTGGGACCGGAAGGAACGTTTACTCAACAGGCAGCGATCAAGCATTTCGGGCATGCGGTCAATGCAGTGCCCGCTATGACGATCGCGGAAATATTCAATGCGGTCGAAAACGAGCATTGCCAGTTCGGAGTAGTCCCGGTCGAAAATTCGACAGAAGGGGTGGTCAATCATACCCTGGATCGATTCGTGAGTTCGCCGCTGAAGATCTGCGGCGAGGTTGAATTACGGGTTCATCATAATCTCATCGGCAATGCCGGGAGTCTTGCGGATATCGCGGAAGTTTTTTCGCACCAGCAATCCTTGGCGCAGTGCCGTCAATGGTTGGATCTGCACTTGCCCGATGCGAAACGCACCGCTGTCAACAGTAACGGCGAGGCGGCTCGCTTGGCTGCCGGTTCCAAAGATAAGGCGGCGATAGCCGGAAAATTCGCTGCCGAACTTTACGGGCTCTCGGTCATCGAGCGCAACATCGAGGACGAGTCGAATAATACCACTCGATTCATCATTATCGGTCGCCAGATTTCAGGTCCGACCGGTAAGGATAAAACCTCGCTGTTGGTGTCGACCGGCAATCAGCCGGGCGCGCTTTATCGAGTCTTGGAGCCGTTCGCGCATCACGGTATCGGCATGATGCATATCGAATCGAGGCCGTCGCGTCAAGGTCTGTGGGATTATGTGTTCTTTATTGACATCGAGGGTCATGCCGAGGACGAAAATGTCGCGGCGGCGTTAAAAATGCTGGGCGCCCGAGTCAGTATGTTGAATATATTAGGATCGTACCCGAAGGCGGTTCTATAAAAAATGAAACGCGTAAATTGCGTAAACGCCGGAACGTCGAAGCTTCTTGATAATCGGCTTAATCAGCGTCATTCGTGTGCCGATAACGTTTAAAATCATATTTATTAATGAACATAACCGACAATTTTTATTCCTTGGCCACGCCTGGCGTGCAGCGACTTGTTCCTTATACGCCCGGTAAACCGATCGAAGAGCTCGAACGCGAATTAGGTCTAAGCGATATCGTTAAATTGGCATCGAATGAAAACCCGCTAGGGCCGAGTCCAATGGCTTTGGCGGCGATAAATGCGACCTTGCCGGATTTGGCGCGTTATCCCGATGGTAACGGTTTCAAGTTGAAACGCGCGTTAGCCGAAAAATTTAGCGTCGAAATGTCGCAAATTACATTGGGTAACGGTTCAAATGAAATTCTGGAGTTACTGGCCAGAGCTTTTTTAACATCGACTCATGAAGTGATTTTTTCGCAGCACGCATTCGCGGTTTATCCGATTGTGACGCAGGCCGTCGGTGCTACCGGCGTCGTTATTCCGGCGCGCGCATACGGCCATGATCTCGATGCGATGTTGGCGGCTGTCAATGATAAAACCCGGCTTGTTTTTATTGCGAATCCGAATAATCCGACCGGCACCCTGTTGGCGTCCGATGAGCTGCGCCGATTTATTGCGGCATTGCCGAGTCATGTGCTTTGCGTCTTGGACGAAGCTTATTACGAATTCATCGACCCGAAAAGTCGTGCCGATTCAATCGCTTGGTTGGTTGATCATCCCAATTTGATCGTGACCCGGACTTTTTCCAAAGCCTACGGATTGGCGGGCCTGCGTGTCGGTTACAGTTTTTCCAATCCGGGGATTGCCGATTTTCTGAATCGAGTACGCCAGCCCTTCAATAATAACATGCTCGCATTGGCGGCGGCTGAAGCGGCGCTTGCAGATCATGAGCATTTGCAACGTACGATAGCGATCAACAACGATGGCATGCAGCAGTTAATCGATGGATTCCGTCAGCTCGAACTGGAATGGATTCCGTCGGCCGGCAATTTTGTATCGGTCGATGTCAAACGCTCGGGAGAGGCTGTTTATCAGGCTTTGTTGCAAAAAGGCGTCATTGTACGACCGGTCGCGAATTATGAAATGCCCGACTATTTACGCATTAGTATCGGTACGCCCGCCGAAAATAGCCGTTGTCTCGAGGCGTTAAAGGCTGTGCTTGCCGATGTTTAACAAGCTGTGTCTAATTGGCGTCGGGCTGATCGGCGGCTCGATAGCTCGTGCCGCGCGTGATCGCGGCTTATGTACGACTATTGTCGCTTACGGTCGTGAAATAGATCTCGATAATCTGAAAGAAGCTCGGCGACTGGGTGTCATCGACGAGTATTTTATAAACCTCGAAGCGGCCGTGCAGGGTGCCGATTGCATTATTATCGCGACGCCTGTTGGCGCAATCGAAAAGGTACTTGGCGAGTTGAAGCCTTATTGGTCCGAGCAAGCCGTTTATTCCGATGTCGGCAGTACCAAGGGCAATGTCGTCGATGCCGCTAGACGAGTATTCGGTTACCTGCCGAGTAATTTTGTTCCGGCCCATCCGATTGCCGGAGCCGAACAAAGCGGTGTAACGGCTTCGGTGAACGGTTTATTCGATGATAAGCGGCTGATTATCACGCCGGTTGAGCAAACCGATCCCAAGGCGACGGCAACAATGCAGCAGTTTTGGCAGCAGTTGGGCGCGATCGTGTCGATCATGGAAGTCGATCATCATGATGCGGTGCTAGCCGCGACCAGTCATTTGCCGCATTTACTGGCTTTTGTGCTGGTCGATCTACTCGGGCGTAAGGACGAGCAAGTCGAAATATTTAAATACGCAGCCGGTGGTTTTAAGGATTTTACGCGCATCGCTTCAAGCGATCCGACCATGTGGTTGGATATTTGTTTGGCTAATAAGCAAAAATTAATACCGCTGATTCAACAGCTAAAGCAAGAACTGGATACGATGGAACTGGCCCTCGAAAACGACGATAGCCAGCAGATTTTTCAAACCTTCACATACGCGGGTCAAGCCCGGCAGCGTTTTCTCGATCAATTGATAAATTAAAATGGCTAAAACGATAACTTTCACTGTACAACCCGGCGGTTCATTAAATGGGCAGGCAAGAGTCCCTGGCGACAAGTCGATTTCTCACCGTTCTATCATGCTCGGTTCCCTGGCCGATGGCGTCACGCATGTCAAAGGCTTTCTCGAAGCCGAAGACGCATTGGCGACGTTGCAGGCATTTAAAGACATGGGTGTCGTTATCGAAGGGCCGAAAAATGGCGAATTAACGATTCATGGGGTCGGCAAACACGGTTTGAAGGCGCCGCAAAAACCATTGTATCTAGGCAACTCGGGCACATCGATGCGCTTACTGTCCGGGTTGTTGGCGGGGCAGGCTTTCGACTCGATATTGACTGGCGACAAATCCTTGTCCGGGAGGCCGATGAAACGGGTTACCGATCCGTTGGCGCAAATGGGTGCTGTAATTGAAACGACGGAAAAGGGCACGGCACCGCTGCATATTAAAGGGCAAGACGGCAAACTTAAAGGTATCGATTATCAAATGCCAATGGCCAGCGCTCAAGTCAAGTCATGTTTGTTATTGGCCGGAATGTATGCAGAAGGGGCGACCCGCGTTACCGAGCCGGCGCCGACACGCGATCATACCGAACGGATGCTGAGCGGTTTTTCGTATCCGGTCGAAAAGGAAGGGGCCAAGGTGACGATTACTGCCGAAGGCAGACTTACGGCGGCCGATATCGATGTGCCCAGCGATATTTCTTCGGCGGCGTTTTTTTTGGTCGGAGCATCCATTGCGCCAGGTTCCGATATCGTGCTGAATCATGTGGGTATCAATCCTACTCGTACCGGTGTGATCGATATTCTGCGACTGATGGGTGCAAATATCGAAATATTGAACGAGCGTATCGTCGGTGGAGAACCGGTAGCCGATCTGCATGTTAAATCGGCACCATTGAAAGGCATCGATATTCCTGAGGAATTGGTTCCGCTGGCGATCGATGAATTTCCGGTATTGTTTGTTGCTGCGGCTTGCGCCGAAGGACAAACCCGCTTGACCGGCGCCGAAGAGCTCAGAGTCAAGGAATCCGACCGTATTCAAGTCATGGCCGATGGCTTACAAATTTTGGGAGTCGATGCTCAGTCGACGCCGGACGGCATGATCATTCAAGGCGGAAAAATCGGTTCGGGTTCGGTCGAGTCGCATGGCGACCATCGTATCGCGATGGCTTTTTCAATCGCCGGGCTCAGAGCCGACGGAAAAATCGTCATCAATGATTGCGAAAATGTCAATACATCCTTTCCGGAGTTCATAGAGATTGCTCCGGCTTTGGGTTTAAAATTGCAGTCCGAGCAAGGCTAATGTCGGTTCCGGTATTGACAATCGACGGTCCGTCCGGCGCCGGTAAAGGCACGGTCAGTCGAGCAATTGCGAGAAAACTGGGCTGGCACTATTTGGACAGCGGTTCGATCTATCGATCATTGGCTATTGCTGCCATTGCAGAAGGAGTCGACTTGAGCGACGAGACGGTCGTTGCGGAAGTTGCCAAAGCGATGGTATTGGAGTTCGAATGCGCCGAGGAATTAACCGTTAAGCTTGATGGTAAGGATATAACCGGTCAATTGGGTCTTGAAAGTACAGGCAATGCAGCCTCAATGGTTGCTGCTTTGCCTGAAGTCAGAAAGGTTCTACTGCAAAAACAAAAGGATTTTAGAAGGCCGCCCGGCTTAGTTGCAGACGGTCGGGACATGGGTACCGTCGTATTTCCTGATGCTCAAAATAAGGTGTTTTTAACGGCTAGTGCTGAGGAAAGAGCAATGCGCCGATATAAACAGTTGAAAGAAAAAGGAATTGATGCTAATCTTTCGTCTATTACTCAAGAGATTGAAGAGCGTGATCGCCGCGATCAACAGCGCAAAGCCGCGCCGTTGATGCAGGCGGATGATGCTGTTTTTATCGATTCTTCCGATATGTCTATCGAGACGGTCATTGAGCAGATAATAAATTTGATTCGCTGAGTAGTAGTATTTACATACGCCGCAAGCAGTATTAAGCGGCTTTTTTTTTAACCTTGATAACTTATATGAAGCTTGTGCCTATTTACAACAAGCTTGGGAAAGAAGAACAATGAGCGAAAGCTTTGCTGAATTATTTGAAGAAAGTTTAGCCAAGACGGAAATGCGTCCTGGTGCAATGTTAATGGGTACCGTTGTCGATATCGAAAATGAATTCGTGATCGTCAGTACCCAAGCCAAATCAGAGGGTGTGATCCCTAAATGGCAGTTTTTGAATGCCGATGGCGATTTGGAAGTAGAAGTCGGCGATGAAATCGAAGTCGCTCTCGATTTATTTGAAGACGGCCTGGGTGCCACTCTTCTTTCCCGCGATAAAGCCAAGAAAAACAAAGCTTGGATCGAACTGGAACAGGCCTTTGAAAATGAAGAAACCATTACCGGTCGTATTACCGGCAAGGTTCGCGGCGGCTTTACCGTTTCCGTAGGCGCGTTGAGAGCGTTCCTGCCAGGCTCATTAGTCGATGTTCGTCCTATTAGAGATACGACTTTTCTAGAAAATCGCGACCTGGAATTCAAGGTTATTAAAATCGACCAAAAACGTAACAATGTCGTATTGTCGCGTCGTGCAGTCGTTGAAAAAGAATACAGCGAAGAAAGAGAAGAACTACTCAAATCTCTGCATGATGGTGCCGAAGTTACCGGTATCGTCAAAAACTTGACCGATTACGGCGCATTTATCGATCTGGGCGGCATCGATGGTTTGTTGCATATCACCGATATGGCGTGGCGCCGTGTTCGTCACCCTTCCGAGTGTGTCGAAATAGGCCAAGAGGTCAAAGTCAAGGTTCTGAAGTTCGATAAAGAGAAAAACCGCGTTTCGTTGGGCATGAAACAATTGGGTGAAGATCCATGGCAAAATATTGCTCGTCGCTACCCGGCCGGTACTCGCGTATTCGGTAAAGTCAATAATCTGACCGATTACGGTTGCTTCATCGAAATCGAAGAGGGCGTTGAAGGTTTGGTGCATGTTTCCGAAATGGATTGGACCAACAAAAACGTCAACCCTTCCAAAGTCGTGCAATTGGGCGATGAAGTCGAAGTCATGGTATTGGAAATCGACGAAGAGCGTCGCCGCATTTCGTTGGGTATGAAGCAATGCCAAACTAATCCATGGGATGAATTTGCCGCGACTCATAACAAAGGCGACAAAATCTCCGGAAAAATCAAATCGATCACCGATTTCGGTATTTTCATCGGACTGGATGGGGGTATTGACGGTTTGGTTCATATGTCCGATATTTCCTGGACCGACGATACTGAAGCAGTCGCGCGCGATTACAAGAAAGGCGATGAGGTAGAAACTGTTATTTTGGCAGTCGACGCCGAGCGGGAACGTATTTCCCTGGGCATTAAGCAACTTGAGCAAGACCCGTTCCAAAACTACCTGGCACTGCATGAAAAAGGCAGTCTGGTTAACGGAACGATTAAAGAAGTCGATGCGAAGGGCGCTGTCATCACATTAGCCGATAATGTCGAAGGTTATCTGCGTGCTTCCGAGATTCAACGGGATCGCGTTGAAGATGCTCGGACTTTACTGAAAGAAGGCGAGCAAATCGAAGCGAAATTTATCGGTGTCGATAAAAAGAGCAAATCGATTTCCTTGTCGATTAAGGCAAAGGATCAGGATGAAGAATCCGAAGCGCTCAAAGACTATACTCAACAGCCTGCAGGTACGCCTACCTTGGGCGATATCTTCAAGCAAATGGAAAAGTAAAGTCATGCAGACGGGTGCGCATTAGTGCGCACCCTTTTGATTTTATTCATTTTCGCAGGATAGAATGTGACAAAATCGGAATTAATAGAAGCACTCGCAAAACATCAACCGCATCTTGCTTTAAAAGATGTCGAGTTGGCGGTCAAATGCATCATCGAACAGATGAGTCAGTCGTTGTCTTCCAATGAAAGAATAGAAATCAGAGGGTTTGGCAGTTTTTCGTTGCGTGAACGTGAAGCTAGAATGGGACGCAATCCAAAAACCGGTGAATCGGTGGCCTTACCCAAAAAATATGTACCCCACTTTAAACCTGGTAAGGAGCTTCGAGACAGGGTCGATATGTCTCGTGAAAATTGCAAAATAACGGATTAATTGCCGTTTCGTTAGTTTGCTATACCAGTGTTTAATAATGCAGGCAATGACAGTTATATCCCCCCAGTCAACGTAACAATTGGACAATAATGAAATTTCTTTCGATCGTTATTTTCATCAGTATTTTCATTGTTGCGTTGATCTTTTCCATTCTGAATTTTCATTCAGTTCAAATTAATTTTTATTTCTTTACTATTTCGATGCCGCTCACTTTGGCTTTAACGTTAGAGTTGCTGGCGGGTATTATCATTGGCGTATTGGTTTCCGGTATTAGTTCGTTTAAATGGAAAAGCCAATATGCAAAATTAATGAAGAAAATCGAAAAAGGACAATAGCCTAAACCCAGGCTATTCAACCATAAAATACTTAGAATTCATGCTGAATTTTAGTCGTTTACAATAATGTTCATGAAGGCCAGGCAATCGCCCCGGCAAATGAAAGTGCGGGGCGTGGCGGAGGGTGCGGTCACTCGCCCGACAGGACGCCGTAAACCCAGCACCTAAATTCCATAGATTATTGGCCATGATAGATAAATAGATAATTTAGGTGCTGGGTAAATACGTCCGTGTAGGCTCGACGGCGGCTTTCCCTGCCGCCGACGCCTGTCGATCGAGCAACCGCACCCTTCTCGGTACCATAAGTATCTACATATCTTTATCTTTTAAAATCATGTTGTTATAAAGTTTCTTCTGGTTTTTTATGAAGACAGGGACTAAAAATTGAAGTTTTTAGTCTACTTTTTTATCCTAGATTACAGAAAAATTAACTTAACTAATTGTTTTATAAAGCTGAAAACTTGTGTAGATACCTATGCCTCGGTACCGGCATTTGTACAGCTGTCTTTTGCATATCGAAAAATTAGATAAGGAATGCAAAACTGCGAACTTTCACAGTAAGAATCCGTTAATCTGCGACGGACTCTCAAGCACGATAAATAGATTCTATTCTAATAATCAAGCGAAGCGTTGTCGTATTGAGTTTTCGTTCATTCACAAATAGCTCAAAACAAGGCGCCTATTGCGATTGAGCCAACAGTTTAAAACTTCTCGGTTAAAGCCTCGACAACCATCGTTTGACGTTAAGTCTAGTTATGATATAGTTCATTTAATGAGAATCATTATTACTTATTATATTGTTTTGGGTATCCAAGACTAAGAGGCTAAGCAAATGAACTTAAGTTTAAAAAACCTCATCGTTGGCGATTGCGGCCGCATTACCGGCTTCGATAAATCTGCAAAGGCCTACCGAAAACGTTTGTTGGCGATGGGTTTGACGCCCGGCACGCAGTTTTGCGTGACGCGCTTTGCTCCAATGGGGGATCCTGTCGAGATAAAGCTACGTGGTTTTTCATTGACATTACGCAAGGATGAAGCTTCCGTCTTATTGATCGAGAAAATTTAATGGCAATCGACTTTACGATAGGCGTCGTCGGTAATCCGAATTGCGGTAAAACGACGCTGTTTAATATTTTGACCGGCTCTAAACAGCATGTAGGTAATTGGCCGGGTGTGACCGTCGAAAAGAAAACCGGCGAATATCGATTCGATCATAAAATCGTCCGTGTGGTCGATTTGCCCGGTACTTACTCCCTGGAAGCTGCCGATGACGATGTTTCTCTCGATGAGAAAGTGGCCAGAGACTATGTTGCGGCTAGGGAAGCGGATTTGATCATTAATATCGTCGATGCGTCTAACATCGAGCGCAATCTTTATTTGACCTCCCAGCTCCTGGAAATGCGAGTGCCGATGATGATCGCATTGAACATGATCGATGCCGCTCGACTAAAAGGCGTGGCGATCGATGTCGATGAGTTTTCCAATCTATTGGGTTGCCCGGTTGTGCCAATCAGTGCATCGACCGGAGAAGGAATAAGTCATTTAAAGGAAGTCATTAATCGTGCCGCGCAGGATAAGCCCGTTCCGAGTCTCGATATTCCTTATGCGCCGGCTTTAGAACAAGCTATCGACAAGTTATCGCCGTTATTGCAACCGCTGGCCGAACAGCACCGTTGCGACCGGCGTTGGTTGACTGTTCGTTTGCTCGAAGACGATACTTTAGCCAAACAAATTGCCGGTCATGAACTCAAAGGGACTGTTGCGGCTCTGCAACGACAAATAGAAACCGAAGCTGATGACGAGATCGATATTCTCGCGGCAGACGCTCGTTACGGATTCGTTAATTCATTGACTCAGCGTTGCGTGATCCATACTCAACAATTAAATCGGCATACTACCGAGCGAATTGATGCCTTGGTGTTGAATCGCTTTTTAGGCATACCGATTTTTTTGCTGGTGATGTATATGATGTTCATGTTCACGATTAATATCGGTAGCGCTTTCATAGATTTTTTTGAACAAGTGACCGGAGCATTTTTTGTCGATGGCTTAGCGTTTGTATTAAATCAAATGAATTGGCCGGAGTGGTTAGTGGTTTTAATCGCTCAAGGCGCGGGCGGAGGGGTGCAAGTCGTCGCGACGTTTATTCCTATTGTCGGGTTTCTATTTTTGGTGTTGTCCGCTTTGGAGGATTCAGGCTACATGGCGCGTGCCGCCTTCGTGATGGACCGTTTTATGCGGATGATCGGTTTGCCGGGAAAATCTTTCGTGCCGATGATCGTCGGTTTCGGTTGTAACGTACCTGCAATCATGGCGACCAGAACGCTGGAAAATCAACGTGATCGTATTCTAACCAATATGATGAACCCGTTCATGTCCTGCGGTGCTCGGTTGCCGGTTTATGCTTTGTTCGCAGCGGCTTTTTTCCCGGTCGGCGGACAAAATTTAGTGTTCGGATTGTATTTGATCGGCATTGCGGTGGCGGTTTTTACCGGCCTGATTATGCGCCATACCTTATTCAAGGGCGAGGTCACGCCATTTATCATGGAACTGCCTGCTTATCATATTCCGCGTCTGCGGAGTGTTTTACTTAGAACTTGGGATCGACTCAAAACTTTCATTTTCAATGCCGGTAAGGTGATTGTGCCGATGGTATTGGTTTTGAACTTTCTCAATGCGATGGGTACGGACGGTAGTTTCGGTCGTGAAAACAGCGATCAATCGGTACTAAGCGAAATAGGTCGTGGTTTGACGCCGGTATTCAAACCCATGGGCATAGAGAAAGACAATTGGCCTGCCACGGTCGGTATTTTTACCGGCGTGTTGGCTAAAGAGGCCGTAGTCGGTACTTTGAATGCTCTTTACAGCCAAATGGCGTTCGATGGCGAAGAGGCTGACGATCAAGGTTTCGATTTGGTCGCAACCCTGAGTGAGGCGGTGAAGACGATTCCTGAAAACTTACTGAGTGTCGCCGGTAATCTGTTGGATCCATTGGGACTCGACATTGAAACGGCGGTCGATGAGCAAGAAGTCGATACAGGAACTTACGGGGCAATGCGAGTCAGTTTCGACGGTCAAGCCGGGGCTTTCGCTTACCTATTATTCATTTTATTGTATGCGCCTTGCGTTGCGGCGACGGCGGCGATCTATCGAGAAACTAATCTGGGCTGGACATTGTTTGTCGTCTTTTGGACGACCGGTATTGCCTATATGACCGCAACATTTTTCTATCAATTATCGACCTTTAGCGATCATCCGAGTTATTCGTTGACATGGTTGATTGGGCTAAGTCTTTTCTTTTTATTGGTGTTGTTAGTGTTGCGCTTATCCGGGCGAAACTACAGCAATCCCGTTCAACAGGAGAAAACCGGTGATACTGTCCGATCTTAGAAACTATATCAAGCAAAGGCATAAAGTGGCGATGGTGGATTTAGTCAATCATTTCGATATGGATGCCGATGCGATTAGAGGCATGTTAGGTAAATGGATCAGTAAAGGAAAAATTAAATCGTCATCGCCGAATGGGTCGTGCGGGACCAGTTGCTGTAAATGCGACCCGGCATTGACCGAATTTTATGAATGGGTTGATTAAAAAAGGTGAAAGGTGAAAGGTGAAAGGTGAAAGGTGAAAGGTGAATCCGCTGTTTCCCAAGCTCCAGCTTGGGAAACCGGTACGTGAAGCTCTAGCTTCGCGAAGTAAGGAAGGTGGGCGCTATTTTTCACGTAAAACACGATCGGATTAAATTCTTATCGTTTGACAGCATACTTTTTCTCCAAATTTGAAATGACCGCCAAAAAACTTTCTAACGAAGTTTAAAATTTAAATTTCGTCTAGAATGCTTAATATCTTTGAATTGATAGGAAGCATATAATGTCCGAGCAACCCTTAAATAGTATTCTAATCGGCTATCTTTCCGAAGTGCGCGGAGATGGCATGGAGGCCAGAATAGCCGAACAGCATTCTTCCGACTTGCCGATTATTCGAATTGGTAACGAAGAAATCCTTGCCGGTCATATTGGTTCGTATGTCGTTATAAGGCAAGGAACAATTGGCGTTCTGGCTTTGGTTTTTAAAATGTGGGAGCGCGATCGTTTCGATTCGGTCGGGATACGCAAGGCGGATCGTTTTATTTCGTTGATTCCGGTCGGGGAAATCCAGGAAAACGGCAGCTTCGTTCGAGGCGTTAGACATTATCCGACGCCCGGTGCGAAAGTTTACGCTGTCGGCTTAAGCGAAATTAACGCTATTTTTTCTGCCTTTAGGGAGTACGAATTTTTTATCGGCCAATTGGCATCGCATAAGGAATATCATCTCAGTCTCGATCCTCGCGCCTTGTTCGGGCGTCACTTCGCGATCATCGGGCAATCCGGTTCGGGTAAGTCCTGGACCGTCACTAGCCTGATTCAACATACCATCAAGGCCATGCCGAAAGCGCATTTGATTATGTTGGATTTACACGGGGAATATTGTTGGAAGGACGATAATGGCACAATTCAATCTGCCTTTCCTAGCGACATGGTCAACTATGTCGATGCGATGGATATGGAGATGCCTTATTGGATGATGAGTTATGCAGAGCTGGTCGATCTCTTTATCGATCGCAACGATAACGGCGCTTCGATGCAGATGGCATTCATGCGTGAAATCTTGCAACAACTCAAGCGGAAGGAAGCAAAGGAAATCGGTTTAGGCGTGGTTTCGATCGATACGCCGATCTATTTTTCGCTGGCCGAATTGTATATGCAGTTCAAAAATGCCAATGAAGAGCGTAAGGATTTCGGTAAAAGCAAGGGTGCTTTATTTGGTCAATTTGACGAATTTTTAGTCAGAATGCAGAGTCGATTCAACGATGTGCGTTACGATTTTTTATTAAAGCCGAAAAAACGCAATACTTCTGCCGGCATGGCCGATTTACTGCGGCAGTTCATAGGATTGGGCGATAACAAGGCCAATATTACCGTTGTCGATCTGAGTTCGGTGCCGACCGATGTTCGGCCGGCGGTTTCCGCACAAGTGGGCCGGTTGGCCTATGAATTCAATTATTGGAATCCGAGACGCCGGGAATTTCCGATTACGCTGATTTGCGAAGAGGCTCATGCTTATATCCCGCGTGAGAAAGGCGGTCAGTTCGAAGGAACAAAAAGGATGATGGAGCGTATCGCAAAAGAAGGGCGAAAATACGGCGTTTCGATCGGGGTCATTAGCCAAAGGCCGACCGAGTTATCGGAAACGATGTTGGCCCAATGCAGTTCGTTTTTCTGTCTGAGAACCACTAACCCGGACGATCAAGCTTATATACGCGGATTGGTTCCGGAAGCCGAAGGCGACTTGACCGATATTTTAACCTCGCTCGGAAGAGGTGAGGCGTTAGTGCTGGGTGAGGCTGCGCCGTTGCCGACGCGCGTGCAGATCTATCGCCCTAATCCCGAGCCGAAAAGTAATGACGTGGATTATTATACGGGTTGGCGTGAAGGCCCTGACGATTTGGATGTGGATCAAATTGTGCAGTTATGGCGCACTCAAACCCGAAAATAATGTCTTCTTTTACTCTCTAGGTGAATTTTGGCCCACACCTGCGTTTAACCTAAAAAATGCAGTTGAGAGCCTCAAACTACCGTTCGCGCTGAGCCCTTCGGCTGCGCTCAGGAGAGCCTCTCGTCGAAGGATGGGCGGTAGTTTGAGGCTTCACCTGGCCGGTGAAAGTGTTGTAGACCGTTCGTGCTGAGCCGAGTCGAAGCATGAACGGTCTACAACACATGCCAACTGTTCTTTTCTGGTTTAAACGGCGATATCGATGGCGGTGCCAAACTTAGGGTCGGCGTTTTCCTGCGTTTGTTTGAGAAGTTCAATTCTGGCATCGCTTGCCATTCTGGCGGCGTTGGCTGCCACACTGAAATCTTGAGAGGATGGTTGCGCCGGAGCAAGTGCCGCTCTGCGAATAGATTCGGCTTTTCTCTGCGTTGCCTCCGGATCGCCGGGGACCGGGGAGGTGTCGATTTGGACTTCGCCGCCGATGGCGTAGCGGTTTCCGTCGGGACCGGTTTGATAGGAAAAGCTTGCGCCGCTGACGGCAATGCCTGCGGCCGCATTTAGATGCGCTTGCTCATGAGCCCTGACTTCGGCGTCCCGGGCCTTTAATGCCTCGATTTGACGCTGTTCCTCGATAGAAAATTGCGCATCATCCGCAAGGCTTGTGTCTCGTCCTTGGATTTGAGTGTCGTTTTCGTCAGCGCTAGGATTTTGTTCGGCAGCTACCGTATTTCGAAAATTAAATCCTACAAAAGCGGGTTGAATGCTGGTTAAGTCCGACAGCATAAGCTCACCTTTTGCCAATGTTTCATTCGTTTGCCTGCACGGTTCGATAGGGGTTTAAAATTCCGCTTATCGGTTAGGATTTCGTGAAAAATAACTTCCTGGAGCTATGAGTTTTGTAGCGGGTTCGGTAACTCGCTTGACAGGACGCCGTGAATACGTCCGTGTAGGCTTGACGGCGGCTTTCCCTGCCGCCGACACCTGCCAATCGAGCTACCGAACCTGCTTACCTTGCATTAAAAATAGGGAGGTTATTTATGCCCAAATCCTTAACGGCATTGAATAGATAGACAAGAAATATCATCGTGAATTTCATTTTTTTGCATGTAATCGGATAATTGGGCTTGAATGGCTTGTATCCGTTCTCTCGATGTGGATTGCTTTAAGGTTTTCAGCAGCCAATCATGGCCGGAACATTCGGAGAGAGGGTCTTCAATGTCGACGAGTCCGTCGGAATAGAAAAATAATTCGCACGCTTGCTGCCATTGCCAGATTTCTGTGCCATCGTCAAATTCGTCATTGTCCAGTACGCCGGCGAATGTATGTTGCGATTTGAAAGCACGGATAGGAATGCCTTGAAGATCCAGAGCCCATTGGTCGGGTAAGCCCCCGTTCCATATTTCAATCCATTGGTTACGGTTATCGACCATGCCTAGGGCTAATGCCACGAAATGCCCGGCTGGTAATTCTTTTTTTAGGCGATTGTTGATTTCTCTGGCAATGCAAGAAACCAATAATCTTTTTTTCGTCATCCCTTGAAAGACTTGGTTGACGATGATGGTCGGCAGCGCGGCAGCGAGTCCGTGTCCGGTCGAATCGGCCAACATAAAATAGAGACGGTCGGGGCTGATACGTTTAACGCAAACTAAATCGCCGCTAAAACGTCTGGCTGGCAGTAGCCAATAATTCAACTGCGGGTCTTGTAAGTCGTTTTGATGAATCAAACGATCGAAGATCGTCTGCGCGAAACGCTGTTCGACTTCATTTTGGTCTTGGTAAGCTTGGAGTTGGCGCTTTCCTTCAATGATGCTGTTTTGCATCTCGATCGACCGTTCGATACTTGTTAGCTTCGCATAGAGAATCGCTGGATTGATGGGCTTGGGCAAATAATCGTCGGCGCCGGCCTCAAGGCCTTTGACGACATTATCCTCGCCGTCGACAGCGCTCAAAATAAGAATCGGAACCCATTTATCGATATTCAAGGCTCTGATTTTGGCGGTCGCTTCAAAGCCATCCATGACCGGCATCATGATATCCATCAGTACTAAGTCCGGCTGTTCGTGATTGAATTGTTCGATGGCTTCGAGTCCGTTTTCGGCAAATAGGATTTGATGCGCTTTTCGCGATAATAGCTTAAACAGCATCAATCTGTTTTGCTCTATGTCGTCTACGACCAATATTTTCATGGCTTGATGTGATTCGTGTGAGTTGAACTATTGTGACGCAATTGTCAATAATAGTTGCGCGTTATAAAACCGGCAAGAAAATAAGGAATCTAAGGCTCGAAGCAGACCGGTAATTGCTATAAAATGAGCGGGTTTACCTTGATGTTGCGGTTTAATTCGAGCTTGCCATGAACTAGCTCAACTATGACGACTTTATGATTTAATGAAAATACTCATTTTAGGCGCCGGCGTGACCGGCTCGTCCGTTGCCAGTGCTTTGGCAAGCGAAGAAAACGATATTGTTGTAATCGATAGAAAACCGGAATTATTAGCGGCGTTGAAGGAACGCTACGATATTGCCACGGTAGCCGGTAATGCGGCCCATCCCAGTATATTAGAGATGGCCGGTGTCCGCGATACCGATATCGTCATCGCGGTAACCGACCGGGATGAAACCAATATGCTGGCTTGCCAGATCATCAACACTTTATATAGTAAGCCAAAAACGATCGCTCGGGTAAGAGCTATCGATTTTCTTAAGCATCCCGAATTATTCAATCCTTATGGTATCGCGATCGATATCGTGATCAGTCCCGAACAGATTGTGATGGAAGCGATTCATAATTTAATCAAGTTCCCGGGTGTTTTACATATTTCTTCATTTGCGGATGGACTGGTAAGGCTCTTTTCGATCAAGGCCGTGCCCGAGGGTTTTTTAACCGGCAAAAAAATCAAGGCGCTCAAACAAAAACTCGCTAATGGAAAGATTCGAGTCGTGGCGATATTCAGACAGGGCGAGTCATTGGAGGTTAATGGCGAGGCCGATATTCTCGAAGGCGACGAAGTTTTTTTCGTTTCTCCGCGGCATAAAATCCGCAAAGTATTGACCGAACTTCATACCTTGGAAGAACCGGTCAAAACGATCATGATTGCCGGCGGCGGCCACATAGGCAAACGCTTGGCGATGGCGCTGGAGCATAATCACCAGGTTAAGGTTATTGAGCATGACCCGGTACGGGTTAAGAAAATTGCCAACGAACTCGAAAATACTGTGGTACTACAGGGCGACTGTACCGAGGAAACGTTACTCGTCGATGAGCTAATTGCCAAGACCGATTTGTTTTGCGCAGTTACTAATAACGACGGCGTCAATATTATTGCCGCCGCCTTGGCAAAAAAACTGGGAGTCAAAAAAACGATTTGTTTGCTCAATCATGGCTCGTATATCAAGTTATTGACGGGCAGTGAAATCGATGTCGTGGTTCAACCGAATCAGGAAACCTTAGGGCATATACTCAAACATGTTCGCAAAGGCGATGTCGCCAGGGTAAGCTCTTTATGCGGCGGGAGCGCCGAAGCTATCGAGGCAATAGCGCATAAGGACGAAGACGGCCGCTCATTATCGGTCGTGGGGCTTAGAGTCGATGAAGTGAAACTTCCCGAAGGTGTCGTGCTGGGCGCCTTGATTCGAAATAAAGAAGTCGTTCCGATTCATCACGATACGGTTTTCGAAGAGAACGATCATATCGTGATGTTCGCGCTGGATAAGAAACTCGTTAAAAATATTGAAAGTTATTTTCAGCGCATTTAACGGACTATCATATGCAAGCTAAAGTCGTTTTAAGAAGCATCGGACTGATGTTGATGATGTTCAGCACCACACTGTTCCTGCCGTTGTTGGTTTCTTATATTTACCAGGATCAAGCCGAATCATTGTTTTGGCAAAGTTTTTTGATCCTATTGACTGCGGGTGCCGTGCTTTGGTTTCCATTCCGTAATGAAAAGCGTCAACTCTATCATCGCGACGGTTTTTTGATCGTCGCTTTATTTTGGATGATTCTGGGGACGATGGGGGCCGTGCCGTTTATTTTAGGCGATACGCCTAGTTTATCGATTACCGATGCCGTGTTCGAATCGGTTTCGGGTTTCACGACGACCGGCGCGACCATTCTCGAAGGTTTGGACGATATGCCGAAATCGATTTTGTTTTATCGGCAATTATTGCAATGGTTCGGCGGGATGGGCGTTATCGTGTTGGCGTTGGCGGTTTTGCCGGTATTGGGCATCGGTGGCATGCAGTTGTTTCGGGCCGAAGTTCCGGGGCCTGTCAAAGATAGTAAGTTGACGCCACGTATAGCCGGGACCGCTAAGGCGCTTTGGGTGATCTATTTAGGGATTACGATAATCTGTGCGATCGCTTATCGAATTGCCGGTATGGATTGGTTCGATGCGATCGGGCATTCATTTTCGACGGCGGCTAATGGCGGTTATTCGACGCATGATGACAGCATCGGCTTTTTCAAAAATCCGGCGATAGAAATCGTCGCGATTTTTTTTATGGCCGTATCCGGTATGAATTTCGCTTTACATTTCGCTGCATTGCAAAGCGCGTCGTTGAAAGTTTATCTATTGGATAGCGAGGCGCGTACCTATTTGCTACTGATGATTTTATCGGGGTCAGTGGTCGGAGGAATTTTGTATTATGAAGGCATCTCTGATTTTTCGTTGTTCGATGCGATGCGGCATGGCATGTTTCAAATCGTCTCGTTTATGACCACAGCCGGATTTTCCACGACCGATTTTTATAACTGGCCAGGGCCGGTACCGGTAATGCTGGTGTTTATCGGTTTTGTCGGCGGCTGTGCGGGTTCGACGGCTGGAGGCTTGAAAGTCATACGCGTAATGTTGCTTTATAAACAAGGTGACCGAGAAATTCAACGCTTGATTCATCCGAATGCCCGTATTCCCGTTAAGGTTGGCAAGGAGGTGCAGCAAGAACGCATTATCGAGGCGGTTTGGGGTTTTTTCGGTTTATATGTCGTATCCTTCGTAGTGATTATGCTATTGATGATGGCCGGAGGGCTCGATCAAGTGACGGCATTTTCGGCTGTCGCGGCCTGTATCAATAACGTCGGCCCAGGCTTGGGGGATGTTGCGACAAGTTTTAGAACAGTAAGCGACCCGGTCAAGTGGTTGGCTTGTTTTGCGATGCTGCTGGGTCGCTTGGAAATATTTACGATTTTGGTATTGCTTTCGCCGAAATACTGGCGATACTAGACGGGTAAATAGCTACAAAATTAGGGTTAAGTTTATGAATAACCGAAGCGAAATTGAGCATATTCAGAGGGAATTCGCGAATGCGTGCAAGCAATACGAGCAATTGCGGCATGTATCTGTGCAGGGTAATCTCAGTACGAAAATGGCCTTTGATCAATGCGCGCCGGTATTGAACTCTAAGAAACAAAATACTGAACGGTTTTTGACAAAATTGACTACGAAAGAACCGGAATTAGACGAATATAATCTGCAAAGCGCCAGAAAAACCTTACAGGAATTCATTGTTGCATTGCGAGATTCCGAAATTAAAATCCGAAATGCACGTACCATGCCGCCGTTCCTGTATTAATTTCAGTAAAGCGCAGGCTTTCCAATGAGGCTTAATGCGAATCATAAAATGCTGTAAAAGGCGCCGAATCGCTTAGCAAATAAGGCTCTCATAGAACCTGCGTGAAACCGGTGCCCCGGCTTCTAACACGCGAAAGAAACGGGATCGTTGCTGATTGTCAATAGAGCAGCAATATTACTGTTGATAAAATTTCGCTTTAGGTAATCAGTCGCGCTTTCATTTTTTTACGATCGAACGAATTTAAGTTCATTTGAGGAGAACCTATGGCTCAGTATGCAATCATTGGTTTGGGCCGTTTTGGCATGACGCTGGCTTTGCAATTGGCGAAGATGGGTAATGATGTGATCGGTGTCGATAACGAAAGAAAGGTTATCGAACGAGTGGCGAATTCCCTTAGTCATGCCATGATCGCCGATGTAACGGATGAAGGGGTCTTAAAAGAGTTGAGTTTGGATTACTATGATGCCGTGGTGGTCGCAATCGGCGAGGACATGCAGGCCAGTTTGATTTGCGTGGTCCATTTAAAAAACCTGGGTATTAAGAATATTTGGGTTAAAGCCACGACAGAAGAACATCACCTTATTTTGAAAAGCTTGAACGTAAGCCGAATTATTCACCCGGAAGAGGAAATGGGGATAAGGACGGCACGAGCGCTTCATTATCCGATGGTACGGGAGTACATGACTTTGGGTGACAGGCAGTATGTGGTTGAAATTCCTGCTGTTGAAAAACTCTCAGGCTCATCGTTGGCGGACTTGCTATCAGAGGTAAAAAACCAGGTATTTTGTCTTTTGATCAAGCGGCGCGAGAAATTATATCCTTCCCCTCACGAACAATTTGTTATCGAATGCGGCGATGTGCTGATTTTGGCGGGAGACAGGCCGTCATTGACAAAGTTGGTGCCGAGGTTAATGTAATTCGATGCGTACTAAGCTCACATTGCAGCGTCATTTTAAAAAACACCGGTTAAAATTTTCTCACGCTGTTTTGAAAGCCAGTCCCCCCGCAATTCTGGTTGCGGGTTATCTGGGATTAATCACTGCGGGCACTCTTTTGCTCAAACTTGAGATCGCGACCAATAAAGCGATTGGTTGGCTTGATGCGCTGTTTACTGCGACGTCGGCCGTTACAGTAACCGGTCTTGTCGTGCTTGATACCGGCACCGATTTTAGCTTGTTCGGACAAATCATCATTGCCTTGCTCATTCAGTCCGGCGGATTAGGGTTTATGACGTTTTCCATTTTGACAGCGATGAATCTCGGAAAAAGAATTGGGATCAAGCATCAACTCCTTGCACTTGAAGCGCTGAACCAAACAAGTATGAACAAAATTTGGGAAGTTGCTGTTGCGGTAATTTATTTTGCGTTTGTCATTGAAGCGGTAGGATTAATTTTACTGACCGTATTATGGAGTACCGATTATGGATGGGTTAAGGCGCTTTACGAGGCTTTTTTTTATACAGTCTCAGCCTTCAACAATGCGGGCTTTGCCCTGTCTGCAGACAGCTTGACGCGTTATGTCGATAATATTCCGGTCAACCTGGTTGTTAGTGGGCTGTTTATTACTGGAGGGCTCGGCTTCGTCGTATTATTGGATTTGTGGCAGATCCGGGGTTGGAAAAAACTGCAAATATACAGTAAAGCCATGATCGGCGGCACTCTGATGATTAATCTGGTATCTTGGTTAATGGTTTGGTTATTCGAGCGGCACAATCCCGCTACGATTGGAAATTTTCACTTATCCAGTCAATTAATCGCTTCATGGTTTCAGGCGGTTACACCTCGCACAGCAGGATTTAACGCGTTGCCGATCGAATCGCTAAGCGACTCGACTACCTTGCTGACTTTATTGCTGATGTTTGTCGGGGGCGGATCCTTGAGTACCGCAAGCGGCATTAAATTAGGTACCTTTATTGTCATTTTTATGGCGATCTATGCTTTTCTAGGAAGGCGGGACGAAGTGACATTAATGCAGCGGTCAATTTCCCAGAATATTGTCATGAAGGCTTTTGCGATTACGCTGATTTCCATCGTCTTGGTATTCATCGGGACGCTTTTATTATCGGTGTCGGAGCAAGCGCCGCTGGTGGATGTCTTATTCGAAGTCGTTTCCGCCTTAGGCACGGTAGGTTTATCGAGAGGGCTTACCGGCGAATTATCGGTGACCGGCCAATGGATCATTATGATTCTAATGTTTGTAGGGCGTTTAGGCCCATTGACTTTTGTATATGTCATAGCGACGCCCAGGCCAAGACGGATAAACTACCCTAGTTTAGATATCCAAGTAGGTTAAGCATAGCTGAAATTTTTCTGGTTCCACGCTAGAGCGGTGGGAACGAGGAACGATTTTGGTCTTGCTTTCGCCGAAATATTGGCGTTATTAAGAGATTGGATTTTCTGGTTCCTACGGTCCTCCGTGGGAACCCATACCGGGGTTGCTGAGGCAAGATCGGTATGCATTCCCACGCTGGAGCGATGGGAACGAGGAAAAGGGGCATAGTTTCATTTTTTACCTTGATGCCATAAATTTAAATGATGACGACCCGTAAAAATTCTACAAAGATTGTTTTAACCGAATCAAGTCTTTTAGTGCCGCAAGTCAAAAGCACTCGGCTAACATTATTGGCGAAGCAGGAGTCGAAAACGCAGTGTTTCGAGAAATCGAGAGATTTAACCGATGAAAATGCAACGATTGAATTGGCTGAGGAAATTTCGGTTTTATTGAAAAATGCGGTGCTGACGATAAATCGCCGAATAGACGAAATCAAAAAACACTATTCGCCCGGTAAGCAAAATATGTTGTTTACGATTCGATACGGGGATCTTGAAAAGCTAAAGCAAAGACGCTTGAAAGAGATTTTCGAGTTGCTTGATATAGAGAAGCCGGCGAAATTCAATCTGATAGCCGAGTTGAATTATTTCGGGGTAAAAGTTAGTTATACCGACTAAAGTAAATCCTTCCCGGATAACATTATGATAGATACCGCAACGGTTGCTTTAGCCGCTTTATTTACGACGGTCGGGCCATTGGATGTGGCTGCCGTTTTTACCGCGATGACAGCTTCGGCTACGCCCAAGGAGCGACAGGTCTATGCGGTTCGCGGAGTCGCGATTGCGACCATGATTTTATTGGTCTTTGCGTTTGCCGGCGACTTTTTATTGAATAGTTTGGGCATTTCGCTGGCTGCCTTGAGAACCTCGGGCGGCATTTTATTATTTTTGATTGCTCTCGATATGGTTTTCGCGCGCTCTTCGGGAGCGCTTACGACAACGTCGGCGGAAACCGATGAAGCCCGTTTGAGGCATGATATTTCAATTTTTCCCTTGGCGACTCCGCTGATTGCCGGTCCCGGCGCTATGGGTGTGATTATTTTGCTAATGGCCGATTCTGCCGGCGATTTCTCCCGTCAATTGGTCGTTTTGTCGTCATTGTTCATTATCATGTTGCTGACGCTGTCGATCTTGTTAATGGCTAGTCAAATTCATCGATTCTTGGGTGTTACCGGCATCCAAGTCATTACCCGGATTTCGGGGATTCTACTCTCGGCATTGGCGGTTCAGTTTGTTTTCGACGGTATCGAACAGAGTGGTTTGGTGGGGTAGGTGAAAGAGGAAAGAGGAAAGGGGAAAGGGGAAAGGGGAAAGGGGAAAGGGGAAAGAGGAAAGAGGAAAGAGGAAAGAGGAAAGAGGAAAGAGGAAAGAGGAAAGAGGAAAGAGGAAAGAGGAAAGAGGAAAGAGGAAAGAGGAAAGAGGAAAGAGGAAAGAGGAAAGAGGAAAGAGGAAAGAGGAAAGAGGAAAGAGGAAAGAGGAAAGAGGAAAGAGGAAAGAGGAAAGAGGAAAGAGGAAAGAGGAAAGAGGAAAGAGGAAAGAGGAAAGAGGAAAGATGAAAGATGAAAGAGGAAAGAGGAAAGAGGAAAGAGGAAAGAGGAAAGAGGAAAGAGGAAAGAGGAAAGGGGAAAGGGGAAAGGGGAAAGGGGAAAGGGGGCTTGACAAATGGGTTAAATTCAGCATCATCTCACCGCTCACCGCTCACCGCTCACCGCTCACCGCTCACCGCTCACCGCTCACCGCTCACCGCTCACCGCTCACCGCTCACCGCTCACCGCTCACCGCTCACCGCTCACCGCTCACCGCTTCCTACATTTTTAACAAAATCCTTGTCGATCAGACTTTCCGGCCAATCGGTTTAATCATTCCAACGCGCTTTGTAACCGCGCTCGTCTATATGCACGAATGGGCCGTGGTGTGGCGTCTTTCGGTAACGCGCTAGGCCGCCGACGAATTTGTTGTATAGAGATTGACCTTCCATTTCCTCGATGATATCGATTAAAACCTTGGCGTCTTGATAGTCTCGTTTGCCGTCCTTGTTGAGATCGTCCATATAGCCGTCCTTGGGATTTACGTCGATGTAAATATCCGCGGCACCGCCATAGATGTGTTGGCTATAGGGGCCTTGTCCGAGCGATTTGTTATACCAGGGCGTTCGATAACCGCTCATGATATGCAGCGAATCGACCGGAAAATGCTTGCTGTACAGCGTTTCAATAATGTGTTCGAGCTTGAGCAGCAATCGTTCGCGCAGCACCAGATATTTCGGAAAGCCGCCTTTTTGATGGGAAAGGAAGTCGCCGATCGTAAAATGCGGCGATACCTTAGTATCTTGATTGGCTTCGGTGACTTCGATAAAACCTTTCGGCGTTTCGTAGGTTGTCATGTTTTTAAACGGTAGGCGGGGATAGCTTCCGATTTGATACCCGTTCAACATGCCATTTTTCACGTTGCTAGCCGGTACCATGACAAAAACGTTCAGCTCTGTGGTTTCCTTGCTAATGGGATGAATCAAACGTAAAACGGTCAAACCAGGCTTATTGGGTGCTTGCCATTGCCATTGTTGCTGGGCAAGTTGCCGTGTTTTGCCTTGTTCGGCTTGAAGCTTTACAGGGACAGAGGGTTTGTTTGTTTTGACTTGAAGAATAAATCGCTCATTAGGTAATAAAGAGATGCCAAGAGTATTAAAGGGAATGGTTTCGTCCTTATTGCTATGTTTCGAAAAAGAATGAATCGTGACTGAAAAACTGTTTCGTTCGCTGCGATGATGTCCTGCCTGTGATAGGTTGGAGTAAGTCAATAATACGATTATCAAGAATGCGCTTAATTTCATCAATGCTTTTGGGAGGTGGTTGGGAGCTAAAAGGATTTTTGTAATTTTTGGATGAGTTCGTCGTCACGGTTGTATATGTCTCTGCGAAATTGAACGACACCTTCCAAATCAACCCAAGCAGTCCAATACAAGATATGCACGGGAATCGGGTTAAGCAGCGTGACGGTTTTTTGATCGCTTTGGTCGAAAGCCTCTCGAATGGCGTCCGGCGTCATGCGGGAATTGTTTTCAAGCACTAAGTTTGCCAGCGCGAAAGGTTTGCCGACACGAATACAGCCGGAACTGAATGTACGATCGACCCGATTAAATAAACTTGGTTCCGATGTGTCGTGTAAATAAACGTTGTGCGGATTGGGAAACATGAATTTAACCTTACCCATGGCATTTTTGGGGCCGGGTTTTTGGACCAGGCGAAAGGGAAAGTTATTCGGGTTTACTTGCCGCCAATTGACCGATAATGGATTTATTTCTGTTCTATTGGCCCCCCAGCCACGGTAAAGCTTCATGTGATTTCGTTCGATGTAATAGGGGTCTCTGGCCAAAATAGGCAATTTGTCTTTGACGGCGATACTGTTCGGTACGTACCAAGAAGGGTTGATGACCAAATAAGTCATCGAGCCGGTAAATATCGGAGTTTCTCGGTATGTTTTACCGACTATGACCGGCATGTGCAGCAAGACTTCGCCGTTTCCGACAAAATCAAGTGCGAAGCCTGCAATATTGACCATGATATGGCGCGCGCCAAGATCCTCAGGAAGCCAGCGCCATCGTTCGAGATTGGCGCGAATTTGTGCGATTCGATGATCGACACTGACATTGAGAGCCTCAAGCGTGGCTCTTCCGACAATGCTGTCGGTTTCTAAGCCGTGGCGTTTTTGAAAATATTTAACTGCTTGTTGGAGTGATTGGTCGAATTCTATGTTGTCAAGAGCAACATCGTTAGCTAAATCGCCCGAGGCGACCAGTCTTTTTCTGAGTTCGATGATGCGAGGATTTTTCTCGTTAGGGCGAAGGCTAGGTCCTTCCGTAACCGAAGGCCAGCCGCCACGATCCTTGATCGCACGATAATCGGCCAATGCTCGTACCAAAGAGCGGTAGCCCGGTTGTTTCGGCATTAACTCATTGAGGCTTTGCTCAATCGAATTGGTGTCGATCGCATCGGACAATATTTTGACCATATCGGTTGCACGTCGACCGGTATCCCATTTCGATTGGAGCTTTTGAGGGTTGACTTGTCCTTGTAATAAGTGGGTTCCGTATGTCAGAAAGGCATCGCTTAATAATAAGTCTAAATCGACCGAGAGTATCAAGATTTCGGATTCATTCAGTGGAGCTTTTAATCTTTCCAGGCGTTCATTAATTGCCGTGACATGGTAATTGCTTTTGTTGAGACCATGCTGATCCGCGCTATTCAGTATTTGCATCAGTTGATAAGCTTGCGGAGTCGGTTGACCGTTGGCAAGCCAAGCTTTAGAAAACTGCCTGTCAGAGTAAAAGCTGATAAGGCCCTTTTGCGAGTTTAAAGGTTGGTTATCGATTGAAAGATCAAGAATCTCAGCCGCGGATTCAATTCGCTCGCGTATCGATTCTTCAACGCTTAGATGCTCGGCAGTCGACATTTTCGGCAAGAATAAAGCGATTATCGTTACTGCAATTAAAAATTTATGTAAGGGTTGTTTCATTGGCTTCGGATCGGATGGCGTTGGCTTAATAGAGTCTTTAGGATAACCTTGTCACGGTTTCGGCAATTATAAAAGAGTAGTATTTTTTGAAACAGTTCTACCTGGTTTATAATTGCTTGAAAGTATTGTGCCTTAAAGTTGTCATTATCAACTAAATTATTGCATTAATTATGCTATTAGACTTCAAGTACCGACATTAGCGCATCAATGCGTTGGGGTGATTGGCGGGATTGATTTTTCGAATAGACTATTAAACTATTTCTCGAGGGTGTGACGTGTAGTTATGATTGCTAAGGATTTTGTTTTTTACTCCCTTTATACTCAAAAAAATAGCTATACCGTTCGCACTTCAAATTTCGGCAGTGCCTGAGGAGGCGCCAGGGTGTGCGCGGCATGGAGCTGGTATAGAGCCTACAGGGATGTATTTACCCAGCACCTAAATTCCATAGTCTATTGGTTATGTTAACTATCTGGGATAATTCATCCAGCACCTAAATAAGCCATGATTTTGAATTATTGCCAAAGACCTATGGAATTTAGGTGCTGGGTTCACGGAGGTCCTCGATAGACACATCCCATACCTTTTATTCTTAGACGGTTTTTCGATTAAAAGGGAGTAGCCTGGTAAAATCATAGCATGGCCGTTTCCAGGTTTTATCATTTCGGCGGTGAAAATGTATTCGGACCTTTTCCTCCAAGAAGTTAAAAAATGATGAGAGGCCTGAATAACTATAGGCAGTCGCAAGCGAGGCACTCTGCCATTGCGCAAAAATACAGAATAGAAGTCCGTAATTGAGATTGTCCTATAATGGGCTATTTTGACGATTAACGCATTGACAAGTATTGATCGCTGTCCGGATTTTATGGTTTGCATATTTAAAAAGGAGAATCCTAATGTTCAAAAAGCAGGCAATTGTTTTGCTGATTTCGGCTGTAACCGCACTGAGCGGGTGTAATCGGGTTTATTATGCCCAGGATGTCGACGATGATGACTTGGTGGAAGTCAGCTACGATGCGGTGGATGAGTTATTGAAACATCTTAGACAGCCATTGCCTAGAGGAAGCTTGGTTGTCGTTAACTCGTTAGTCAATGTAGACGATATGAGTCAATCGTTTTCGTTCGGTCGAATCGTTTCCGATCAAATTGCATCGGCATTTCATCGTTCAGGTTATCGTGTCATGGGCATGGAGTTACCGACCGAAATTTTCGTCAAAAATGACACCGGTATTTTGCAGTTGTCCGATGAAACTAAAGCCGGATTGGCCGAAATTGGCGCGCAAGCTTTGTTAGTAGGCACTTTTGCGCCGGGTAAGAAAAATGCTTATGTGTCGCTAAGAGTTGTCGATATCGATAGCGGATATTTTGTAGCGACTACCGATTATTCAATTGCGATGGGGCCCGATGCTAAAAACTTACTGAAACCTAAGCCGGTAGAAGAGGATCCAAAGGAGGAAGAAGAGCCTATGCCGATGGTTGATGAATCGATGGACGATTTCGATTTGTTTGAATGAGCCTTGGTGGCAAGCATTTTGATACCCTATCTGCATTCACCGTCATCCTTAGCGTTCGAGTTGCCGTCAAACCCCAGAGGCGCCGAAGCGTCATTCCGTCAGGGATTCACTCCGGGCTATCCTGCCCGGAGCCCTTCGGGTAAATGCAAATCCGTTCCATACGGATTTGTCACTCCGGGCTATCTTGCCCGGAGCCCTTCGGGTAAATGCAAATCCGTTCCATACGGATTTGTCACTCCGGGCTATCCTGCCCGGAGCCCTTCGGGTAAATGCAAATCCGTTCCATACGAATTTGTGGCGGAATCCAGTGCGATGAATGATAATCCTATAAAAAGCATTTCACCGTGAAGAATAGGAAGTTAATTCAATAAGTTATTACACGTTTGTAGAAAATTTTCGCTCACCCAAAAGGTTAACGAGAATGCTTAGGTGATTTCTTAAAATCCTTCATGAACTTCATGTGCTTCATGGTTAAACTGCCGAATTTAGGATAATGCGTAGCTTCACCTCCGTACAAACCAGTATATCGGCAATCAATGCCGATATGATGCTGACTAGCTACAATTTGATATCAAAAAAATTAGATACGGTGTCGTGATCGTTTGGGGAATCGACTTTTCCTTCCCTGACTAATCGGCATGTTTTGAATCCTGCTTTTAAAGCGGCATCAAGCTCCTCGGTAATATCGGACAAAAATAAAATATTTTCCGGTTCGGTTTCGATTTGTTCGGCGATTGCCGAATAAGAGGCAGTCTCTTTTTTACCGCCGATGTGCGTATCGAAATAGCCGGAAAATAGCGTGGTTAAGTCACCGAATTCGGTATGCTTGAATAGAAGTTTTTGCGCATAGACCGAGCCCGATGAATACACATAAAGTTTGATGCCCTGATTGTGCCATTCCTGCATGGCTTGAGCAGCATCGGCATAGATATGTCCCTTGAAATCGCCTTGACGATAACCGTTTTCCCAAATCAATCCTTGTAAAGATTTTAATGGGGTTACTTTTTGATCTTGATCGATCCATTGGATCATTTGTTCGATTAATGCTTCGGTATTCGTCGGGTCGTCGGTTAACTTTGCGGCATCCTGCAATAATTCGCTAACTTCCGGTTCGTGGCTATGATTGCGAATGAATTCGGCAATATGGACTCTGGCATAAGGAAATAATACTTCCTTCACAAAGGATAAAGATGAGGTTGTACCTTCAATATCGGTGACGATGGTTGTGATCATAAGTGTCGAATGTTTGATCTACTATGGGTATAAAAGGTAGAAATTAGGTAAACCTATGTTATTTCGTACTCATTCCTAAGGGAAAAAGAATAGTAATTATTCAGCATAAGTCATGTATGAGAAGGTGTCAGGTGTTGATTTATAAGGCTGTCTGCAACAGGATGTTGCAGTCAGAGCTTACAGGGATGTATTCACCCAGCACCTAAATACCATAATCCATTTGCTATGATAAACAATTTTGGATTATTTAGGTGCTGGGTTCACGCGTCCTTAGAAATTAATGCCTGACACCAACCTACCGCATGCGCTGAATAGTTACAAAGAATATTACTCTATTTGTTGAACATAGTCGTCGAAACTGGGAAATTGTTCGGAAATGTTGCTGCCGGTGAAATTCGCGACCCAGCCGTCCGGTGTCGTGAACAGGCGAATACATCGGAAATTCGGATTTTTGCCCATGTCGAACCAATGTTTGGCCCCTGCTGGAACACTGATTAAATCGCCTTGCTCGCATAAAATGCAATACACCTTGTCGTCGACATGTAAGGAAAATAACCCTCTGCCCTCGATGAAAAAACGAACTTCGAAATCGTCATGTATGTGTTCGGATAAAAACTTTTGTCGTAATGCCGCTTTTTCGGGGTGATTCGGGCTCATCCCGATAACATCGACGGATTGAAAACCGTATTCTTTTTGTAAGCGGTCAATCGGTTGCCGGTAGGCTTGTAATATAGCATCCTGATCGGCATCGTCCGGAAGCGCGAAGCCGGCGCTCCAACGTTCGAAACGGACATTCAGCGGTTCCAGTTGTGCTTGTATATCGCTGAAATCAAGATAAGTATTGCCGTTATTCGGGGCGTTATCGGGGTATACAGTCAAGGCGCTCATCGGTTTAAGGCTCCGTACAGTCGTATTTCACAGTCAAATAAAAACTCCAACGCTTCAACATGCCTTAGCGCATCTTCGACACTCCGGCCCCATGTGTAATAGCCGTGTCCCGAGATAATATAAGCATAAGTTGATTCGCGTCGATCCATATAAGCATCGATCGTTGCTGAAAGTCTATGCATATTTTGGTCATTCGCGAAAATGGGAATGCTGATGCGTGTTTCATGTGTATCGATATCGGGTAACGCTTTCAAAAGTTCATAATCATCGAGTACCAGCTCGGTTTTAAATAGCTTGGATATGAGCGTGGCATTTAACGAATGTGGGTGTAAAACGGCTTGAACCTCCGGGAATCTTTGATATAGCGCTGTATGCAATAGTGTTTCGGCCGACGGTTTTTTACCGTCAAGGGACGTGCCGTCAGGAGCTATCAGCATGATGTCTTCTGCGCTAAGTCGACCTTTATGTTTGCCTGAAACGGTAATGGCTACATTGCCATTGGATAAGCGTACGGAAAAATTACCGCTAGTTGCCGGTACCCAGCCTTTGCTGTCGATAAAGCGTCCGGCTTCGATTAATTGTACGGCTTTTTCAGAAAATTCGTCGTCGAGTGTCATGCTAATAGTTTATGGATCCGAGTCAGAACCTATTTTACCGATAATCGAATCCGGATGCTCAAACGATTATATCTAAACGCTATTGCATTAGTGATAGATGAGGTAGGATTAGTCCTTTTTTTCACAGTAGGTTTTCAATCGGTGAAATGGATTCAGATTTTAGCGATGCTTATTGTTGTCTCGCTGCTTAATGCATGCACATGGATGTATGCCGATTTCAAAGCGCCAAAGGTTAAATTATTGGCTATTGAGCCTTCACAATTCGGCTTATTCGAACAACGTTTTAATATACGTTTGCGCCTGCAAAATAGGAATGATTCCGAATTGGCGATAAGAGACATGGTCTATGCGCTGAAACTTAATGGTGTCGATTTTGCTCAAGGCATGAGCGATCAGGAAATTACGATTCCCGAAGATGGCGAATATGTTGTCGAATTGCCTGTGAACGTCAAATTAAAGACGCTTTTACGTCAATTGACTCGACGTGATAGCGCGTCCATTCGCTACCAATTGACCGGGCATCTAGGTTTAATGCGCAGTCTGATAACACTTCCATTCGATTATGAAGGCGAGGTTGATTTGGAGTTTTGATGGGCATGCGGCATCAGCGATGAATGGATTATAGTCGAATAGCATGAATTATCGTAAGCGGCAAACACACAAAAGCTGTGTAAAACACTATAATAAATATTATTCAACTATTTTAATAAAGAGACCGCTCGACCATGGCCGACTCAGAAGATAAAAAAAAGTCAGAATCGTCTAAAAATTTTGCCGATGATTTAGATTCAATGCTCGATGATGCGGCTTCGTCAATCGATAACGATGAGTTAATGAATGATGATGACGCTATCGACAAATTACTGATGGATAGCGCTTTTGATGAGCAAGATTTGTCCGATGACGAAGACGAATTCGGAGAGTTATTTGCCGATGATTCAACAGTCGGAGATCAACTGACCGATGATTTAGATGCTAATACTGATCTCTCAGGGGTTGAAGCCGATTCAGCTCAAGACCAGGAGCCGGGCGATTCTTCTGAAGATTCGGCAATGGCCGAAATCGATGAGTTTTCAGATATAGGTTTCGACGAGTTTGCAGAAACCGAGCCGGAACCGGTCCCTGTTTCTTCACCGCCGGAAGGAGAGGCGGAAACGGATTTCGATAGCGATGACTTTACGTTAGCGGAATTCGATATTTCCGATCCGGAAGATCAAATCGACGAATTTGCAACGACTCAGGACGAAAATATAGCATTTGAGGAAGAGGAAGAAAGTCCTGATGCAATGAAAGACCCAGAAGATCTAGAGCAAGAACCGGATCTGGCGGATCCGGACTTTGCGGTCTATGACGATGCTTCGGAGCTTCCTGAAGCGGTGACGGCGGAAGAGCCCCATAAAACAGTCGCCGACGATGTTATTACGACACAAATCAGTCAATTATTTAGTGAACAGGAAATTTTAAAGCAACAATTGACCACAATGAGCGCTTCGACGAGCCAAGAGCAGACCGAAGAAATCGATCGTTTGTCTAAGGCGCAAAACCAATTAAAAAAACAACTCGACAAAGGCGCTAACATACCGACGATTACTTATGTGGCCATAGCCATTGCTGTTGTGGCTTTATTAACAGCCGGCGTGTTCGCCTATTTGGTTTTGCAAAGCGATAATGAAATCGAGTCTTTGACTGAATTAATCGGTACGTTGGAAGAAAATCAAACCGAATTGAATGCTTTGTTGATCAAAAATAATTTGCCGGAAGCCGCTCAAACAAGCCCTGCGCCAATGGCTTTTCAAGATGAATCTATAGAAGGCAATAAGACTGAGGTTATTCCGTTAACACCGTTATCACTAAAACTTACCGAAACGGAAGCGAATGGAACAGTTTCTTCTGAAGCGCAATTAACTCAAGCGACAAGCACAACCGAGGCAACACCGACCGATACTGAAAAGAAAATCGAGCAAGAGGAGGGTTCGCCGCCGGTATCCGATGTTAATGACGAGACAGGTCAAGTAGCGGCATTGGAAGCTAGAATCAAAGAATTGGAAAAGAAGCTTGCTAAGGCGACCGCTCCGCCAGTCAAAAAAGCGGCAAGCAAAACGTCAGCGCCGGTCAAACGAAGTCCGCCAAAACCCAAGGCATCGCAGGCCAGTTGGTCGGTGAATCTGATTTCGTTTAAGCAAGACTGGTACGCCAATAGAAAAGCCGCTGAATTCTCAAGACAGGGTGTCCCGGCAAAGGTTATTCCGGTGCAAGTCAAAGGTCAAACTTGGTATAGGTTATCGGTTTCCGGATTTAAGAGCCGGGATGAGGCATCCGCTTATGCAGCCAGAGTAAAAGGAACGCATAATCTCGATTCGGTATGGATTGGAAAAGATTGATTCTTGAGCGTTGCTTTGTTAAGAATCGTCTTGGTGCCCCATGAAGCTATATATCCGTGGCTTGAAGGCGGAATCTGATTGCCATGGAAGGCGTGAATGCAGATTTTGCAGGAGCAAAAATCTGCAAATGCCATGGAAGGCGTGAATGCAGATTTTGCAGGAGCAAAAATCTGCAAACGCCATGGAAGGCGTGAATGCAGATTTTGCAGGAGCAAAAATCTGCCCTGCCGCCGACACCTGCCAATCGAGCCCCCGAACCTGCTTACCTTGAATTAAAATAGGAAAGTTATTGATCCTTAGGTGCGGCTTCACGGCGCCCTTTGACGGCCTCCCGGTGCCGAATTTTCATCTACGATGAGTATAATTAGCCTGTAGTTACGGCAGGATTACTACAAATGTGATCGTGACTTCAGAAATCAAGTTTAATTTTCGCTATTATTTTGTGGAAATTATTGATATCAAGATACGATCATGAAGAGTCGACTCATTATTTATGAGCATGAATCAAGCTTAACCGCTACTAAGAACGACCGGTTCCGCATTATATTGGGGTTACCGGAGCGCATATTCGACTATATCGCACAAGACATAGATGCATTGGCTGAATTTCTAGCCCATGAAATAGTTCGGAAACCTCAAAACCTCAGCAATCATATTCGGCGTATTTATCTTTGCTATGGCAAGGATTGGCAAGAAGCTCTGTTTGCGGCGTTAGTCGATTTTTTGATTGTATTGGATGGTCGGGGAGCGGTCATTGCTCGGCGAATGATTCTAGGTTCACGGTCGAAATTGACTTCGTCTCAGAGAGATATTCTCATGGTTGCGATCAACGAAGATAATGAATTCATTGCAAAATTACCGGGCAATCGTTTTAGCCTTTTAACCGAAGGGGCACTGGGCGGCACTCAAGTGATAGAAAAAATGAGTTCATCGAATAGCGGCAATCGAGATCCTTTACAGTTAGCTCAAGACGCCGTCGAATATAGTCAACTAAGCGAGGCGATGGCAATATTGGAACAAGCACTGACAGAACAGCCCGAACGTATTGATTTACAAGATGCCTTATTGGAATTATACCGCTCTACCCATGATCGTTCCCGGTTTGCGCGCGCTTTTGCCGCGTTGCGACAACAAAATGCCAATGTGCCTGCTGCGTGGATCGCATTAAATGATTATTTCAAAGAGCTCAGCGATGCAAAAGAAATCAACTAAAGAAACGCTAAAAGTCGTGCTTTCCGGGATGGATGAGCGAACGCGAAAAACGCTCACTTTATATCTCCAAGGTCCGTGTAAGGCTGCCGGTGTTACGATAGTCGATTTTCTAGAGGCAGACCTGGAAATTATCGATGCGGATTTGCGAGAAGGTCGGTCATTATTGGATAAACGGTTTAGCGAGACTTTGCATCGGCCTCTGATCGTTTTGTCATTACAAGAAATAAGTCGCGAAGGGGTTTTCTATATTAAAAAACCGGTACAAGTCGAGTCGGTGTTGGCTGCGCTCGATAAGGTTAGAACTCAGCTTCGGCAATTACAACAGAATCATTCAATTGCTTCGGCTAAATCCGCTCTTCTTAAAGAGAAAGAGCCGTCGAGCAACTCTCCCACATCTTCTATCACTAAACCACAGATATCGGAGCCGGCTAAGAAACGGCTTGATGTCGATGCAAGCGAGCGTAATAAATCGGCTAAACATCAAACCGCGATGCAATTAAGCGATAAAGGGTTTTCAGTGTTATCGGCGGGGCTTGAGCCATTGGATATCAATAATATCGAGCAACTGAAGCGCGCGGCTTATAATCCGAAAGAATATTTTCAAGGCTTCGTGCAATCGGCTATCAAAGTAGCAAAGGATAGGGATCAGGTGTTGCAACTGCACACCGGATGGAAGCTAATGTTGATACTACCTCGTAGCAACGAAATATGGTTGGATGCTGACGATAAACAATTACGCGCTTTTTCCGGTTTGGCGATCAACAAAAATAGCTCTAAAAAAATGTCGATTAGTTGGCCGGACCCCAAGTTAATCCTTAACGGTGCCTTGGATAAGTTTCAAAGTATGGAGGCGATTGTATGGAAACTTGCCTGCTGGACTTCTAAAGGGCGATACCCAAAACATATCGATATCGAACGCCCGGTGTATTTAAGACGATGGCCCAATTTAACCCGCTTAGTTGTCACGCCGCATGCGCTTCGAATTGCCGCATTGTTGATCGATAAACCGGTCGCTCCGATAAAAATTGCCGGGTTACTCCATATAAAACCCGAATATGTCTTTGTCTTCATTAGCGCGGCAAGTGCGTTAGGACTGCTCAAACAAAGCGATAGGAATGCAGATAGCGTCATTCAGCCGCCCGAGCTAAAGCCTAACCGCAACAAGAGCTTGCTGAGCCGCATCATCGATAAACTTAGAGTCAATAAGCCCAATGGACTAGACAGTAATGAGCCAATATAAAATTATTTTTACCGGGCCGGTCGGTGCGGGAAAAACCACTGCGATCCAATCGATTAGTGATATTGCACCGATTAAAACCGACGCAGCAGCCAGCGATATGACCAAAAGCCGAAAAGCAGCGACAACCGTTGCGATGGATTATGGCGTAATGAATTTGGCCGGCGGAGAAAAATTACATCTGTATGGCACGCCGGGGCAAGAGCGTTTTGATTTCATGTGGGATATTTTGACATCGGGCGGTATCGGCTTGATATTGCTATTGGATAATACGCGCACCGATCCTTTTCAGGACATGAGGTTTTTTTTGGAGGCATTTTCCGACTTTATCGAGAAAACGCAAGTCGCGATTGGCGTGACACAAATGGATTTAAGTAGCCGTCCGGTAATCAATGATTATCATAAAAAACTTAAAGAAATGGACATGAATATTCCGGTTTTTACTGTCGATGCCCGAGTAAAAAACGATGTTTCATTATTGATACAGGCACTGCTGTATTCGTTGGATCCTGGCTTGGAGGCTTGACATGGCCGATTATAAACTGTCGGAAGGCTTATTTTTGTTGCCGACGCCGGCGGGCGCATATTATGCGGTTGCTTCGCGGGAACAAGACAAAGCCCGGCAATTTTTAAGAAGTTTATTTCGGCAACAAAGAACCCCAGCGCTGACAGAAGATAGCTTGCTTACGTTAATGGAAAACGACGAATCGCACATCTGTTTCGAACGATTGCATCATTGTCAGAGGCTTGGATTGGTGCAAGGCCTCGAAGAAGCTATTGAGGCTCCGTCCGGTGCATTCGAACAAATTTTGCCGAACATGCTGGGGAGCCTTACTGAAAGCGGCAAGGTGTTATTGGCCGATCATCAAGGTTTTTATTTGGTTTGTCATGGTTTCGCGCATGAAACGGCCGAAGAATTGTCGGCTCTCGGTGCTGAAATTGCCTCGATACATGAGCGGCGCTCCGGATTGCTATTCAATAATATGGGCTTGAATAGTCATGCGTGGGCCGTTGTCGATGCTGCAGGCAATAGCCAGGTCGGCTTTTGGCCCTTATTTATAGGCGAAACTCGCTTTATCGTTGCAATCAGCGGCATGCCTCATTTTAATCGGCCCGAATTCGTCGAGCTGGTTTGGGCCTTATTCAGTCGTTATGCGGCTAACCGAAAATAAAACTACTACTCGATTCCAGCGTTAGCGACAAAAAGCATCGTTGGAGGATGAAATTATCGTAACTATTCAGCGCATGCGGTAGGTTGGTGTCAGGCATTGATTTCTAAGGACGCGTGAATACATCCCTGTAAGCTCTGACTGCAACGTCCTGTTGCAGACAGCCTTATAAATCAATGCCTGACACCTTCTCATACATGACTTATGCTGAATAATTACAAATTATCAATCGTTTTTATGATTATCTAAGGAGACTGCTATGCGAGCAGATATGTTGACTTCCGTGTTAACTGAGTTAAATGGAACATCAGCCGATATCGAAGCATCCGGTGTAATATCTACCGATGGTTTGATGATGGCTTGCGTATTGCCGGCCGGAATGGATGAAGACCGGGTCGGCGCAATGAGTGCGGCAATGCTTTCATTAGGCGACAGAACAGCCCAAGAACTGGGGCGGGGCACTCTCGAGCAAGTATTGATCAAGGGCGACAGAGGCTATGTGTTGATGACTTATGCGGGCGAAGAGGCGGTGTTGACCGTACTGGCAAAGCCCAATGCCAAGCTAGGGTTGATTTTTCTCGATGTCAAACGAGCCGCTCAACATATCTCCGAAATGCTTTAGACCGCCAAGCAACGATTAGGTGACCGATATGATACACGATATGCAACCCGAGTTTATCAAGGGCGAATACCAGGAAATGATGCTTGAGCTTTACGGCGGTATTCGTCGCAGAGTGTTATATACCGAATCGGAAATACCCTACCCGGATGGCAAGTTAATCGTTTCGACAACCGACCCGGAAGGCATAATCACGCATGTTAATCAATCGTTCGTCGATATGTCGGGCTATACCGAGGCAGAATTAATTGGCGCGCCGCATTCCATACTGAGGCATCCCGACATGCCTTCGGCGGCCTTCAAGGATCTTTGGGATACCGTCAATCGCGGCGAAAAATGGCAGGGTTTTGTTAAGAATCTGCGTAAAGACGGCGGCTATTATTGGGTAAAGGCCACCGTGATCCCGAATGTTCGGCAAGGTAAGGTCGTCGGTTATACTTCGGTTAGAAGAAAACCTTCCCGAACCAAGGTGGAAGAAAGCATTAAACTCTATTCTGCCATGATACAACAGGAGCGCGCATGACTTTCAAATTCACTGTCAGTCCGGATTTTACACCGGATCATCTATCCGGTTGGTATATCTTCAACACTTGGTTGCAAAGGCAAACCGATTCGGCGATACATCTGGAAATGTATGACGACTTTCAATTGCAGCGAGAGGCGATTGCACATGATCAAATCGATTTGATTTACGCCAATCCATTCGATGCAGCCATGCTGGTACGAGAAAAAGGATTTATGCCCTTAGTGAAACCGCAAGGCGAATCCGATGAAGCGATCATTGCCGTCAATGCCGACAGCGCAATTCAATGTGTGACCGATTTAAAGCCCGGTACAAGAGTTTCTTATACCGACGATCCGGATGTGCGTTTAATGGGCATGATCATGCTCGAACCGGGCGATCTGGATGTCGGCAACATACAAGGCGTACCTTGCGATACATATATTTTAGTTGCGAAACATTTGCTGCAAGGCGATGCCGATGTCGGAATTTTCTTGGCCGAAGCTTACGACGATTTATCCGAAATGATCAAAAAACGTTTGCGAATTCTAGTGCGAAGCCAAATCGGCGTGATTCACCACTCCTTGATGATAGGCCCAAAACTCAAAGACAAAAAAGAATTATTCGAAAAGTGTTTGTTAAAAATGGTCGAGGAAACAAAAGGGGCTGGCGTATTGGAAAGCCTGGGTTTTAAAGGGTGGGAAAAAGTCGATGAGGAAGAAATGGAATTCATGATCGATTTGATGGATACGCTGAATGTTTAATCTGAAATTTCGTGAAGCGCAGATACGATATTACTCCCTTTTGATCGAAAAACCGTCTAAGGATTTCATAATATACCCATCGCAGATCAAAATTCGGCACCGGGGTGTCCGTCAAAGGACGCCGTGAACCCAGCACCTAAATTATTCAAGGCAATTAATCATGGCTATTGAGTTATGGAATTTAGGTGCTGAATCAATAAATCGATTTTTTATTCTTCATGGTGAAATGCTTTTTCGGCTAGCTCACGCCAAATTTTGACATTCGGCCGTTTTAATAATCGTTCGGCATATTGGTCGGCCCGTTGTAAATTTTTCCGCGCTTTCGGGCTTAAATCGCTGCCTAATTCGAATTGTTCGCCTTGAATGCTCAACAAGAAACAAGGCGGAGGGGTTTGGTGCTTGATGGTTTGATACACTTGCAACACGGCGGCCGGGCTCATCGCATGCGTGGTGTAACTTTTGTCGTGAGCGGGCTCGAGTTCCCTGAAATCGAACGCGCCGTTGCAGGCGACCGAGGCATCGATAAACAACACTAGATTTCGGTCTTCAAGATCTAGGGCATGTTCGATCTGTAGTTGAAAGTCGTTCAAAATTTCGACGGAATCCAATTCTATTCGCTCTTGAATCATTTCCAGCAGTAATGGGCCGAGTGCGTCGTCGCCCCGGCTCAGGTTGCCGTAGCCGAAAATCAGAATGGGTAAGGTTTTATTCATCATGCAATCCTATCGATAAAAAATTTTATTTCGACCCGCGTGGCGTTAGGAATATGCACAAAATAACTTCTACAAGTAGTAGGCTTTGCGGAGGTTCGGTGACTCGCTTGACAGGACGCCGTGAATACGTCCCTGTAGGCTTGACGGCGGCTATCAGATTGCCATGGATGGCATGAATGCAGATTTTGCAGGAGCAAAAATCTGCCCTGCCGCCGACACCTGTCAATCGAGCCACCGACCCCCCTTCCAGCAGTTGTCTAAGTTATTTCATGTTCGTTCCTTAATCAATTGGTTTTTAGCGCTTATCGTAGCAAAAAAATCCAGAAGGACTTCCCTGTTTTGACGAAATTTAAAAGTCTGTATATGACCGCCTTGAGTTGGGTGGAATCGTTTAGGTGGCTTGGCGGTTCGATAAAGTTGCCTGCCGTGGTCGAATGGAATGATTCTGTCGTCGGCGCTATGAAAAAACAGCAACGGAATTGGTGTGAGATGTTCGACGACTTCGATAGGGTTGTAGGGGTAGTTTAACGACCAGGCAAACAGGTATTGAAATGGCCAGGTTAGCCAATGGTTGGCAGCGGCATCGCGGGCAATTTGAAAATAGCCGGTGAAGGCCGCATCGCTAACGATGCCGTCTAGATGTTGCCGGGCAGATGGGTTCCGGGCGGCAAAGTAGATGCCGAGACTGGCGCCGAGGCTTTGGCCCAAAAGAAATAGCGGTTTCGATTCGGACTTTGCGATCAGCCAATCGAATCCTGTTTCGATATCGAGAAAAATTCCCGGCAGGTTTGGCTTGCCTTCGGAATGCCCGAAACCGCGGTAATCGATTAACAAAACCTGATAGCCCTGTTCCGGTAGCCATTTGACGTTATGAATGTGCGTGCTGATATTTTGCGCATTGCCGTGCAAGAAATAAACGCTGCCTTTGAGTTCACCCTGCGCCGGTAAAAACCAGCCGTGAATCGTGAGATCATCCGGAGTCTTCAGATAGACGTCTCGATAGTGAAGACCCAGCGATACGGGCTTGAGAACCTGCCGTTCATTCGGATAGAACAATAGGCCGGAGCATCCGCAGCAACTCAATACAATTAACATCGCTATAAACCTAAAAAGATCAGTTGAGAGCCTCAAACTCCCGTTCGCCCTGAGCCCTTCGGCTTCGCTCAGAAGAGCCCTGTCGATGGGTGAACAGGAGTTTGAGGCTTCACCAGGTCGGTGAAAGTGTTGTAGACCCTTCATGCTTCGACTTTACTCAGCACGAACGGTCTACAACATATACCAACTGCTCTTTCTAGGATAAAAGATCGACACATCCTGTAAGTTGAAATTTCGATTGACATGGTGTCGATTTTAAACGGTAAAGGACCTTTATAAAGCGAAGTCATAGTGTCGATGTTGAAGGCTCGGTAAAACTTGCGTTCACGAATGAAGGTGTTACTCTGCTCGACATTTGATAACTTGTAAAGGAGATTGGATGAAAGCGAGAGATAAGCGGCGTGGCTTGGTGTTGGTCAATACCGGCGAAGGGAAGGGCAAATCTTCGAGCGCGTTGGGTATGGTATTTCGCGCCGCCGGCTGGGGCATGAAGGTTTGCGTGATTCAGTACATTAAAGGTCAATGGCAAACGGGCGAACACAAAGCCGCGGAACGTTTCGACAATATCGAATGGCATGCTTTGGGCGACGGTTTTACTTGGGATACGAAAAATCCCGAGCAGGATATTAAAACCAGTCGCTCGATTTGGGAGTTCAGTAAGGAAAAAATTAAGTCTGAAGCCTATGATTTCGTATTGCTCGATGAAATCAACTATTGCTGCGGTTATGAATGGATCACCGGACAAGAAATCGCCGAGTTCATTAAAAATGAGAAGCCGTCCTGGATGCATTTAGTGCTGACCGGGCGCAATGCCGCGCCGGAGGTCATTGAAGTCGCCGATACTGTGACCCATATGACGCTGGTTAAACATGCGTATACCCAGGGTATCAAGGCAGAGCAGGGAGTTGAGTTTTAAACGGCTCTAAGCGAAGCATTGCCGAGATAAGCGTATTGGCATAGAATTCATGGGGTATTGCCGAATGTTTTGAAATGTCTTCGGTATCATACTTATAAAAATAAACAACCTAGAGGGTGCTATGACTGAAACAACTAAAATTGTAATTGCGGTTATCGGCGTTTTTGTCGTCGGATTTATTGTCGTGGGTGTCAGCAAACAAGAATCCATCGAGGAAAAAGAGTCGGCGGCAATGATTAGAACTTATGTAGCGATGCAGGAAATGGCATCTAAAAAATGCCCTGCCGCAATTATGAAAGAAACCGGCGAGCAGGTGTTTTTTCCATCCGAAACGAAAAGCGACAAGGAGTCATACGTAACTTATAACTATCAAGGTGAAACCGATGCATTCAAAAACGCTTCTTGCACCTTGCGCTTAGAGCTCGGTGGTATTTCCGACTTGGTCATCGACGATAAAGTCATCATCAAAAAAGAGAAAAAAAATTAGAACCTCGTAAACGTTCAGACCGGGTACATGGAAGTACCTACATAGCCTTTGGTTAAAAATTACTTCCTCGATAGACACATCCTATACCTTTTTTTCTTAGACGATTTGTCAATCCAAAAGAAGTAGGAGAGCAAAAATGATTTACATATGAATAATAAGTTTTTGAATTAAATTATTATTCTTCATGGTCTTCATGGTGAAATGCTTTTATTAGATTAATGTTTAAATTGGCTTAGAACATCCAAAAAATAATCGATGTCTTGTTCAGTGTGAGCCGCTGAAATCTGTAGCCGGATTTCTTGTTCGCCTTTCGCGACAATCGGGTAATTCAAGCCGGTAACCAATATGTCGTGCTCGAAGCAATGTTGCACTAAGGCCCCGGTTTTATCGGTATTCCTAATCATGATCGGCACGATCGGATGTTCGCCGGGTAAGGTTTCGAATCCCAATTGAGTTAATCCGCTTCTGAGCTTGAAGGCCAGCATTCGGATATGGTTCAGCAGGCCTTTGCCTTCGGCGCTGTCCAGTATATTCAATGCGGCCAAAGCTGCCCCCGCTTCCGGAGGGGTAATCGGATTGGAATAAATATAACTCGCCGATGTTTCCCTTAAATAGTCGATTACCGTCCGGCTGGACACCACATATCCGCCGTTGACGCCGAGCGCTTTGCCGAGTGTTGCAATCAAAATGTCCGCTCGGCTTGCAGTGATTTCCTCGGTGCCGCGCCCGGACGATCCGAGCGCGCCGATGCCGTGCGAATCGTCGACGACCGTCAAAATTCCTTGTGCGTAATCGGCTTCATGTTTTCTGCGTATCGCGTCGATTTTATCCAGCGGCGCATGGTCGCCGCGCATACTGAAGACGCCGTCGGTGACGATGATTACTCGTTCCGCTTGGCCTTTGTTATCGATCAGTATGCGTTCCAGTTCGCTCAGGTCCAGATGCGGAAAGACGGCTTTTCGCGCCGTTTTTGCCAAACGAATCGCATTGATAATGCAGTTATGATTGAGTGCATCGCTGACGACTAACGTGTCTTCATCGATCAACGCCGGTAAGATGCCGATCATGGCCGCATAGGCCGCGCTGAATAGCATGGCCGAGTGACGATCGTGAAATTCGGCCAGGCGGTTTTCCAAATCGATATGAGGTTGATAGGTGCCGCTGATAAACCTCACCGCGCCGGGGCCCGTACCGAAGGTTTCGGCGGCTTTCGATTCGGCGGCAATGACAGTGGGATGGCTCGATAGACCCAGGTAGGCATTGGCATTCATTCTCAAAAATGTCCGATCCGGGTAATTCTGAAGCAATACCCTGGGGCCGAGGCCGTTTTCGGCAGTTTTGAATCCGGTGATGATTTTTTCCTTGCCTTTTGCGATACCTTTGTCTTGTATCGCGGAGAGTCGGTCCCTTAACTGTGCGTCGAGTTTGGCAAGTGTCATGATGACCTCTTTTAGCGGTTAGCGGTTAGCGGTAAGCAGTAAGCGGTAAGCAGTAAGCAGTAAGCGGTAAGCAGTAAGTAGTGAATAGTGAATAGTGAATAGTGAGTAGGGGTTTGGTTTATTGAAAGGGCATTATCGGTTTATTCGGCTATGTGCTCTAGCATGTCTTCGACCATCGTTGCTAGGTCGTATCGCGCTTGCCAACCCCATTCTTGCCGGGCGGCGCTATCATCCATGTGACGCGGCCAAGAGTCCGCTATGGCTTGCCTAAGCGGGTCGATTTTATAACTTATTTTGAAATTAGGGATATGCCGGCGAATTTCTGCGGCCAGTTCCTCGGGAGTGAAACTCATCGCGGTCACATTGTAGGCATTGCGGTGGATCAAGCGTTTGGGATCGGCTGTCATTAACTGCAAAAACGCATCGATCGCGTCCGGCATGTACATCATATCCAGTTGCGTATCGGGTTTTAGATAGCATGTGTAGTGTTGCCATCGAGCGGCAGCGTTGAATATTTCGATCGCGTAATCGGTCGTGCCGCCGCCGGGCGGTGTTTTATAGGAAATCAATCCCGGAAATCTAAGCCCCCGAGTGTCAAGGTTATAGCGCTTGTGATAATAATCGCACAGTAATTCGCCGGTTACCTTGCCGATGCCGTACAGAGTATTGGGTCGTTGAATCGTATCCTGGGGCGTATCGAAAGCCGGCGTGTTCGGGCCGAAGGCGCCTATCGAACTGGGGAAAAATACCGAGCAAGCGTGTTGGCGTGCGATTTCCAAAACATTGAACAAGCCATCGATATTGACCGACCATGCTCTTTGCGGGTCCGTTTCGGCAACTGCGGACAATAACGAAGCGAGGTGAATGATCGTATCGATGCGATAGTCCTCGACAATTCGGGCCAACGCCGCGACGTCTTCAATGTCCAGCCGGCAATAGGGGCCTGCGTTCGATATCTCGGCATCGGTTTTTTTGCGGTGGCCGGCGGCAATAACGGAATCATTGCCGTATCGCTGTCTGAGAGCTGGCGTCAATTCCGAGCCGATTTGTCCGGTGGCGCCGGTTACGAGGATGGTTTTCATCGGTTTTTAAAAAATAGCGGTCAGCGGCGATAAATCCGAGAAGTCGAATGAATTATAAACGGCATTGGTTGGAATTGTCCCGTTCAGCTAAAGTTCAAACAGGAACAAACGCATTAAAATCAATTATTGGATTCAAGTCATAACTGCAATTGTAGTAGTTATGTCAGCAATTCCCAATTTGGAGATCAAAAAGGGTGTGGGGTATGCTTGGCGAGGATGTCGGCAGCAGGGAGCTGCCGCCAAGCCCCCATGGATGGGTTTACGGCGTTCCTCGACAGGCATACCCCACACCCTAAAATCGGCGATACTGCTCAAACTGGGAATTGCTGTAGTTATGTAGCCTTTCGGCTCCAGCAAGGCCGATAGTTTAGGGGGTGCCGTAATTTTATACCTATCGCACTTCAAATTTCGGCATTAGCTTATGGAGGCGTCGGGGCGTTCGCAAAGGCTTTGGCAGCATGGAGCTGGCATAGAGACTATATGGACGTATTCACGGCGTCCTCTAGCGGACACCCAGGCGGCAAATTTTGATCTACACGGGTATAACCCAAGCTATAAGAAACGTTGTAAGTCCTTTGGATCATATGCGCTAAGTAATCATTCGAAGGTATGTTATTCTTTAATCCATAAAAGGCAACTATTCAGACCCCCGGCAATTATCGTTCCTACGCTCTGCCTCACTGCCATTAAGTTAAGCCGTTCGTGGTGAGCCTGTCGAACCATGGACGGCTTAACTTATCGACCCAGGATTTTTCCATTCACCCTTCGACAGGCTCAGGGCGAACGGAAAAATCCTTAACTTAATGGCAGTGACGCTCTGCGTGGTAATGCCTGAGTACCGCTTTAGCGATACTTGACGCTAGAGCGTCTCGGTCTTCGTTCCCACGCTGGAGCGTTGGAACGATAGGTGGGATGTAAATAATTACAAAAGTAGTGAGTTCGATGATATCCATCAGCTCTCGGCATTTTACTCGAAGATTATGACTCAACCGACTGTTCTTATCGTAGACGACGAGCCTTCCAACCTGGCGCTGATCAGCGAAATTCTAAAGCCCGATTACAGCGTGCGGGTCGCCAATTCCGGTCTTCGCGGTCTTATGCTGGCCCGAGCGGAACCCGTTCCCGATTTGATCTTGCTCGACGTGATGATGCCCGATCTAAGCGGACACGATGTTCTGCAAACGCTCAAATCCGAGCCTTCGACCCAAAACATTCCGGTTATCTTTATTACCGCTTTGGACAGCCAAGAAGACCAAGTCAACGGTTTCCAATTGGGTGCGGTCGATTATATTACCAAGCCGATCATGCCGCCGGTCGTCTTGGCCAGAGTGCAAACGCATATCGAATTAAAAAGCGCCCACGATCGTCTGTTCGACCAAAACAAATGGCTCGAAAGCGAAGTTAAAAAACGTATGCTCGAAAACGATTTGATCCAACAAGTCAGCATTCGCGCATTAGCCCATTTGGCGGAAACCCGAGACCCTGAGACCGGCAATCATATTCTGCGCACGCAACATTATGTGCGCGAACTGGCGATACAACTGAAACAAAATCCGCGTTTCAGCGCCATCTTAGACGATCAATATATCGAACTCTTGACCCGCTCGGCGCCGCTGCATGACATCGGTAAAGTCGCAATTCCAGACCATATCCTATTGAAACCGGGGCCGCTGACCGATGACGAATGGGTCATCATGAAAACCCATGCCGAACGCGGGGCGGCAGCCATCGAGCTGGCCGAACAAGATGTCGCGATAAATGTCGACTTTCTGATGCTGGCCAAAGAAATCGCGCATTGGCATCACGAACGCTGGGACGGTAGTGGCTATCCGGATGGGTTGAGCGGCGATGCGATTCCGCTTTCTGCACGCATCATGGCCGTTGCCGACGTATTCGATGCACTGACGATGAAGCGCGTTTACAAACCGCCGATGCCGTTCGGTGAAGCGAGAGACCTGATCGTCGCCGGCCGAGGCAGTCAGTTCGACTCCGATATGATCGACGCCTTTCAATACTGTTACACAACATTCAAACAGATCGCCAAACGATTCGACGATGTTACCGCAGCGTCGTTATCGGCAATTTCAGCGACATGAAAAAAACGACAAAACCGATTCAGCGAAAAACTTTTCGGCTTTTCATCGCATTACCGTTGTTATTGGCGATTAGTGGAGTGACGCTGACGGGTCTCTATTGGCAACAAGTCCGGATCAATCAAGAAAGCAACGCCCAGCAAGACTTCGAACATCAATTTGAGCGATTGGTCTTTCTGATTCAAGACAGAATCGAAGACAGTGAGCAAGTCTTGCGTAGCATTGTGGGGCTCTTCGCGAGTAGCGAACACGTAGACCGTCAGGAGTTTCAGCAATTCATTACCGGGCTCGGCATCCAAAACTATTTTCCCGGCGTCAACGCGTTCGGGTTTGTTCCGTTGATCGAACGCAGCGCACTTAACGCGCACATCGAAGCGGTAAGGGCCGAAGGCTTACCGGGCTATCGGGTCTGGCCAGAAATGCCGAATGACATGCATGCGCCGATTGTCTATATCGAACCGTTCGACGCACAAAACCGGCAAGCGCTAGGTTATGACAGCTATTCGGAAAGGTTGCGCCGTATGGCAATGGATAGGGCCCGAGACAGTGGTCGTGCGGCAATGACGGCCAAAACGATACTCATTCATGAGCCCGCAGCCGAAGCACAGCCCGGATATATTCTGTATATGCCCGTTTATAATCCGGTTACGTCCGGCAATGCGGACTTGCCCGAATCCAACCGCCAATTTATCGGTTGGGTGTTCTCCGCCGTGCGTATCAACGACATGATGCAAAATTTGCTGTCGCGTCCACAATACAATCTGTGTTCATCGCTGTCTCTGAAAATACATGACGGTATCACGACTACGCCCGAACATTTACTCTACGCACAGAACAGCGACACAGCATTGGACGCTAGGTCGCTGAGCCGCAGCTTGACCTTGGCCGGAAACACCTGGACCGTGACCGCAACAATGCCGCCTGAATGCGCTACGGAATCTGCGTCGCATCAATCTTTATGGATCGCATTGGCCGGACTCGGTATGACATTACTGCTGACACTGATCGCCGCGATACTACCCCATCATTATTTGCTTATTCAACGTTACCTGGGACAAAAAGAGTCCTTACAAGAATATGCATCGCTTTTGCGCATCGCCGAACGCTTAGGTCGCATGGGCGGCTGGAGCGTCGATCTAAGCAGCAACCGGGTCAAATGGTCCGAAACGGTCGCGGCGATTCATGACAAACCGTCCGGTTATTCGCCGACACTCGAAGAAGGCATAAGCTTTTATGCGCCGGAATGGCACGACAAAATCCGCGAGGTATTTAATCTCTGCGCCACGCAAGGAACCGCTTATGATGAAGAAATGGAAATCGTTACGGCGACAAGCCGACGGGTTTGGGTTCGCGCGATCGGCGAAGCCGTTCGTGACGGCACCGGTAAAATTGTTAAAGTGCAAGGCGCATTTCAAGATATTTCCGAAAAAAAACGCACGGAACTGGCCTTGCGCGACAGTGAACGTCGCTTTCGATTTTTGTTCGAACAAACACCAAGCATTGCTGTGCAAGGTTATGACGAAGAGCGCCGCGTGACCTTTTGGAATCGGGCAAGCGAAGCCTTATATGGCTATACGCGCGAAGAAGCGTTGGGGCGTCGTTTGGAAGACTTGATCATTCCCGACCCGATGCATGAGGAAATTATTACCCATATCAATAGCTGGATAGCCGGCGACCCTGGCATTCCGGCTGCAGAACTCACGTTGCGGCGCAAAGATGGCACACCGGTCACGGTCTTTACTAATCACGTCATGCAAGAAGGTCCAGCCGGTAAAGAAATCTATTGTATGGACATCGATTTAACAGAACGCAAACGAATCGAAGAGGCATTACAGGAAAGAGAAGAGCGCTTTCGCATCGCTTCGACGATTGCGAACGATTTGGTGTACTCCTGTAAAAAGGGGCGAGATGGTCATTACCGATTGGATTGGATTGTCGGCAATGCCGAGGCGATATTCGGTGACGACAATGACGCGCTCATGGCACAGGGTTGTTGGCGCCATTATGTCGCGCCCGAAGATCAAATGCTGTTTTCGAGGTCCATTACCGCGCTCGAACCCGGCAAATCGAGTCATGTCGTTTTGAGCATAAAACATCGCAATGGCGAACGACGATATATTCAATCGGCGGCTTATGTCGAAACTAAACATACCGATGACGGACAGCCGGTGCTATTCGGTGCCTTAGAGGATATCACCGCGCGCATTCAAATGGAGATGGAGCTAACGCATTCGTATGAACTGATGCGCTATGTCATCGAACATAACCGGGGCGGCATCGCGATTCACGATCGCGATTTGAAATACTTATATGTTAGTCAGCGTTATCTCGATGACTATCGCGTTTCCGATCCCGACATTATCGGCAGGCACCACTATGAGGTGTTTCCAAACTTGCCGCAAAAATGGCGCGACGCTCATCAAAAAGCGTTGCAAGGCATTGTCTCTTTCGCCGATGAGGATACCTATCTGCGCGAAGACGGAAGCGTGGAATGGGTTCAGTGGGAATGCCGGCCCTGGTATAACGCCGACGGCTCGATTGGCGGGATCATTATCTACACAGAAATGATTACCGAACGTAAAAAAGCCGAAGAACAGTTAAAAAAACTTGCGCTCGCGGTCGAGCAAAGCCCCGAGAGTATCGTGATTACCAATGCCGACGCGCAAATCGAATACGTCAATCAGGCTTTTAGCGCTAACACCGGTTATACGCTCGACGACGTTCTATTGCGAAACCCGCGTATTCTGCATTCCGGTAAAACGCCGCAAACGAATTATGAAGCGATGTGGCAAACCTTGAGGCGCGGCGAAACCTGGAAAGGCGAGTTTTACAACCAACGCAAAGACGGCGGCGAATACATCGAATTTGCGGTCATAACGCCGCTTCGTCAACAGGACGGGACGATTACACATTATGTCGCAATCAAAGAAGATATTACCGAAAGAAAGCGAATTGCGACCGAACTCGACAAGTATCGCAATCATCTCGAAACCCTGGTGGAATCACGCACGGCGGAACTGCAAACGGCCCGGCAGCAAGCCGAAGTTGCGAATAGAGCTAAAAGCGCGTTTATCGCCAATATGAGCCATGAAATCAGAACGCCGTTGAACGCGATACTCGGTTTGGCGCATTTAATGCGCATCGACGCGACCGCCGCGCAAAGCGACCGTCTGAATAAAATTGAAATCGCCGGTCGGCATCTGTTGTCAATCATCAATGATATTTTGGATTTATCTAAAATCGAAGCGGGTAAGATACAGCTTAATCATGTCGATTTTCATTTATCGGCGGTACTCGATCATGTTCGGTCTTTGATCGCCGAATCCGCACACATGAAAAATTTGGCGATTACGCTCGACGATGACTCAGTCCCGGAGTGGCTGTATGGAGACGTAACGCGGCTGCGCCAGGCGCTATTGAATTTAGCCAGTAATGCCGTTAAATTCACCGAACATGGGTGCATTGAGATAAGGGCAAAACTACTCGAGGCACGCGATGACGATTTGCGGGTGCGTTTCGAAGTGCAAGACAGCGGTATCGGTCTCGAAGCGGAACAATTGCAACGTTTGTTCCGCCCGTTTACGCAAGTAGACGAAACGATTACGCGGCAATACGGTGGAACCGGATTGGGCTTGTCGATTACCCTCCGGCTTGCCGAATTAATGGGGGGTGAAGCCGGCGCCGAAAGTGAGCCGGGACAAGGCAGCACGTTTTGGTTCACCGTCCATCTGCAAAAAGGTCACGGCGTATTACCGGCAGATGCAGAAACCGGACCAATAGACGCCGAACAACAATTGCGCGATACCCGCCGGGGGCAACGCGTGTTATTGGCCGAAGACAATCCGATCAACCGCGAAGTCGCGCTCGAACTGCTGCATAGCGTCGGTCTGTCGGTCGATGTCGCCGAAGATGGCATCGCTGCTGTCGAAAAAGCGAAACGACAACACTACGATTTAGTGTTGATGGACATGCAAATGCCCAATATGGACGGATTGGCCGCGACTCTGGCCATTCGCGAATTACCAGGCTACTGCGAAACGCCGATTTTGGCGATGAGTGCTAATGTATTCGATGAAGATCGAAAGTCTTGTTTAGCGGTCGGCATGAATGACTTTATCGCCAAGCCGGTCGATTTGGAGCAACTTTACAATACCTTGCTGAAATGGCTTCCTGCATCGACTAAAACAGTTAGCTCCGCGTATATTCAAACCGATCCGGTACCGCTCAGCACGATGTTGCAGCCCGATTTACCGCAGCGATTATTGTCATTATTTGTCGAGCATCATCGAGACGATGTACAGAAACTGCATGACGCTCTTCAAGCCAACGATACGCACAGGCTTCAACAGCTTGCCCATGCATTGAAAAGCGCTGCCGGCAATATCGGCGCGCAATCGTTGTCGGCACTAGCCTCACAGCTCGAAATTGCGGTGCGTACAAAACGCGATAACATTACGGATTTGACACGGGATCTCGCGCAACAGCTTGAAGAGGCGATGCAACAATGGCTTGAAGTTCTCGAGGTTCGTCAAACCGAAGAAATCGAGATCGATTCGGATAGGGCCGAATTAATTATCGAACCACTTAAAGCTTTGCTTCGCATCGGCGATATCAAGGCCATCGATATCGCCGAACGCGAAGCGGCGTTATTACGCGGCGTTTTGGGAAAAACACAAGGCAACGAATTGCTGCATCTGATTTCAATATTCGAATGGGAAAAAGCGCTCGATATACTCGAGCGGCACGATGATTAGGGCCATGACAGACACAATCCTTTTAGAATTTAGCGTTGACGCCAATAATGTCATTATCGCCATTAATGGTAGCTGGGATGAGTTTGCCGACGCAAATGACGCACCGCAACTCAAAAAGCAACACGTCGTTGGTAAATCGTTGTTCGATTACATTAGCGGCAATGTTACTCGCCAGTTTGTGCAAAAGTTACTCGATATTGTCCGGCAAAAAAATACTAGCGCCTGTTTTGATTATCGGTGCGATGCGCCAAACTTGCGCCGTTATTTACAAATGCGGCTGATGGCGAATGAGCGTGGCGAAGTGCGAATTAGCAACTACCAATTGCATACTGAGCCGCGTGTGGCGCCCATTTTTTTTATACGTTCCAACCAGCGTGATCGCCACACACGAGTGCGTTGCAGTATTTGCAATTTACTCAAGCAAGCTGAGCAGTGGGTTGAAGCGGAAAGCTTGCTAAAAGATAAAGAACCATTAACGGTGTCGGTGATCTATGGTGTTTGCCCGCAGTGCCAACATCAACTAAAACAATTACAATCCTCTCCAAGCTAACGTTTGAAAAATACTACGAAGGCTTATAACCCTAGCAGGACTGGGTTTGCAACCCATACGCATCAAGCTAAGGATGTCGCTAAAACTAACTTCCTGACTTTCTCAAGTTTCTTGTAGGGGCAAGTTCTCATTCGCCTAGGGCGATAAAATCGCCCTTGTATTGAATTTAGGTCGCTTCGAGGACTTCGATATAAGCCGTGGGTATCGAGCGTCAGTGACTTCGAAAGTCGCGACGAAGGCGTCGCTCCCACAGAGGGTGACTAATGCACTGTGGGAGCGATCCCCAGATCGCGATATCGAGGCCGAGAATGTCAAGTTACAATAAATGGCTTCGAGGTCACATTGTCTAAGACTGCAAAAGGGTAATACATGACTTATGTATTAACGTTTGAAAAATACTACGAAGGCTTATAACCCTAGCAGGACGGGGTTTGCAACCCCGTTCTAAACGTTTTGACTTTGGCCGAAGTCAGCCGAAATGTTTAGGGCAAACCGAAACGTTGGGGACGGGTTAAATAACCCGTCCCGCAGAAGAAAACAATTACAATCCTCACCAAGCTAACGTTTGAAAAATTCTACCAAGGCTTATAATCCTTGGTAGAATGGTGCCGGTTTAATTGCTCTTAACATTAAAATAGGTTTCTTCGCATCATGGCGCGAAACAAAAAATACTCCAGGCGAGTCATCGCTAGTGGCGTTGCCACGCCTATCGAAGACCCGCTCGATTTATCGCAAATCCCTACTCTCAATTCCTCACCAAAAACTACTCGCCTGTTTAACGGTTATGTGGTCGCTATTGGCGCATCCGCCGGTGGTTTAGACGCCTTGGAGCGTTTCTTCGACAAGCTCTCGGTAACTTCGGGAGCGGCCTTCGTGGTTGTCCAACATCTTTCCCCCGATCACAAAAGCATGATGGATAATTTGCTCGCACGGCATACGGCCATGCCGGTGTTGATGGCCGAAAACGGCATGCAAATTAAACCTAACCAGGTATTTTTGATTCCGCCGGGTAAAAATATGACAGTGGCTGGAAGCCAGCTACGGTTGTTGCCCAAAAATCCGCACGGCTTGAGTTTACCGATTGATTTATTTTTCACCTCCCTCTCCAAGGAGTTTGGCAAGCATTCGGTTGGCGTGATTCTCTCCGGCACCGGTTCCGACGGTACCCGAGGCGCGGTAGCCATTAATGATGCCGGTGGTTTTCTTTTGGCGCAAGACCCGGAAACCGCTAAATTCGATGGAATGCCGCGTAGCGTCATTGCCACCGGCTTAGTCGATGAAGTTATCCCGCCTGAAATGTTGGCGGCCAGAATTGTCGGTCATGTTAGCAATAGCATTCAACCGACTGTAAAGTTGAATGATACTGGGCAAACGTCGCATGGTGATCCTTTAGAAAATATTTTGCATTTGCTGTATCAAGTCGGCGGTATTAATTTTAAGGAGTACAAATCGGCAACGGTACAACGTCGAATTGAGCGACGGATGCAGGTGCGTCATGTGCGCGATTTGAGCAATTATTTATATCTGCTGGAAAGTGATCGTAACGAAATTATCACCCTGAAGCGAGATATTCTAATTCCGGTGACCAGTTATTTTCGCGACGTAGAAACTTTTGAATTATTGGAAAAAACGGTAATTCAGACTTTGGTGGAAAATAACCCCGATAATCAATCGTTACGGGTATGGGTTGCCGGTTGCGCGACCGGTGAGGAAGCCTATACGCTGTCTATTTTATTTGCTGAAGCCTTCGATAAATTGCGTCGCTGGCCACAGTTAAAAATATTTGCCACCGATGTTGAGCAGCAAAACATCGAGTTTGCCAGTGCCGGGGTATATCCGGAAGCGATAGCCAACGAATTGTCGCCAGAACGCCTCGAACGATTTTTTAGCCGCAGTGGCAATCAATTTATCGTCAAAAATGAAATTCGTCAGAATATCGTGTTTGCGCGGCACAATATTCTCGATGATCCGCCGTTTACCCGCATGAATCTAGTCAGTTGCCGAAATACGCTGATTTATTTCGATGTAGCGGCACAAGAACGCGCTTTGCTCTGTTTTCAATATGCATTGGCGCATAACGGTTATTTGTTACTCGGCTCTAGTGAATCTTTGGGCACGTTACATAAAGATTTCAGTGTCATCAATGCTAAACATAAAATTTATCGCGTCTTACGGCCCGTTTCGTTACCGCTTAATTTTAAAAATAGCACCAACCATAATGATAACCGCATGCGCGTGAGTCAGCCGTACCGCGAAAAACATCGGAATGCCGAAAGCAGTATTATCGAATCTGGCCAGATGTTATTGATGCAAAGTTACGCACCGCCAGCGTTATTAATTAATGAGGAACGCGAATTGGTGCATGTCTATGGCGATGTTCAACGCTATATGCAAATTCAAGCAGGCAGCGCCAGTTTGGAAATTTCCAAATTGTTGGTGGGTAAAATGGCACCGGTATGTGTAGCCTTGCTGCATAAGGTAGCTAAAGACAATATGCCGCTACATTCAGAAATTCAGTTGCTTGATTCGGCTAAGAAACAAAGCGAATGGGTGCGGGTTGTACTGAGGTCGCTAATAGAGGATGCGCCGAAAGAGCGTTATTTCTTAATGTCTTTTGAGGTGTTGGCGCCCAAAGAAATATCCTTGGCAGGTAGTAATAATATTGACGTAGAGGCGGTTTCTAATGACCGTATTCAAAGCTTGGAAATGGAGTTATCGGCCACCCGTGATAGTTTGCAAGCGACGATTGAAGAGCTGGAAACCTCCAACGAAGAATTGCAAGCGACTAATGAAGAGTTAATGGCCTCGAATGAGGAGCTGCAAAGCACGAATGAAGAATTGCAATCAGTCAATGAGGAGTTGTATACCGTTAATGCCGAAAATCAGGAAAAAATAGATATTCTAAACCGTTTGAACGCCGATTTAGACAATATGACGCGTGCCGCACTGATTCCTACCCTATTTGTGGACAGTGATCTGAATTTAACCCGTTTTACGCCTGAAGCAGGTTCTATTTTTCGTATTCGGGAAGGTGATATTGGGCGACCGATTGACGATTTTGCCCACGAAATGGAATATCCGGAGTTCCTGCACGATTTGCGTCGCGTGATCTGTACGGCGCAATTGATGGAGCGTGAAGTCAAAACTCGCAATGATCATTGGTATTTGGTTCGTGTCTTGCCTTATATCGATCGACCGAGAAACATCAGTGGGGCAGTATTAACTTTTGTCGATATTACCCAAATCAAAGATGCGCAGCGTCTCCAAGCCATTTTAGATTCCCTACCCGAACATATTGCCGTGTTAAATTCGAAAGGCGTCATTACCATGGTAAATAAAGCCTGGCGGGATTTTGCCCAAAGCAATGGTGATCGTGAGCTCGCGCATACTGGCCCGGGTATCAATTATCTTGATGTTTGTAAAATTAAACATGTACTCGATGATACCGTTGCCCACCAAGTGCTTATAGGTATTAGCCAAATTCTTAGCGGCGAGCAAGCGCATTTTTCCATTAAATATCCTTGTCATTCGCCCACAGAACGTCGCTGGTTTTTGATGCACGCCACGCCTGTGAGGCATCCGTTGGGTGGCATCATTGTCAGTCATGTCAATATCACGGCATGGGTAGAGGGTGAGCAGGCATGAGTAGTATTAAGCAATTAGCAATCGAGGCATTGCAACGCGGCGATTTTGATTTTGCCCTACAAGATGTTGCGCGTGGTGAAGCGGATGTTTCCCGCTTAGTCGAAGACCTTAAAATCTATCATGCGGAATTAGAAATTCAAAATGAGGAATTACGCCAAAATCAAATCATTACCGAAAATGCCATGCGCCGCTTTAGCAGTTTGTTTGCGGCTTTGCCGGTACCGGCTTTAGTTATCGATGAAGTTGTGGTCATCCATGAGTGTAATGCGATAGCTGAACAACGGTTTGCCTTAAGTCGCAAGCAATTACGTTCACATTATTTTCCTCGCCTGCTACCTAAAAAAGAGCATGGTCGTTTGCGGGAATTATTGCAGAGGGCTCGAAGCGAAGGTTCCGCGAGGGTAACCGGTATTGAATTAAAAACGGCCGACGAACAACAGTTTATAGCTGATATGCATCTTTCGTTATTGTCCGAGTTAGCAGAAAATTATGCGCAGCACTTTGTCGTTTTAATTGTCGATCAAACCGCAGCGGTTAAGCAACAGGTGCTGCTAGAAGAAAGTCACCGACACTTTCAGGCTTATTTTGATTCGGCGCCGGTCGGCATGGCAGCCATCAGTGCCGATAAACAATGGCTAGAAGTCAACGATAAACTCTGTGATTTGTTCGGATATTCGCGCGATGCGCTGATTAAACTGACCTGGATGGATTTAACGCATCCCGGCGATCTTGACGCCGAATTAGTGCAGTTTAATGACATACTCACAGGTAAGCATGAGGGTTATACACTGGATAAGCGGTGTATTCGCAGTGACGGCGAAATCATTGATGTGCATGTGATCAAACAAGGGGTGCGTAATGCCATCGGCCAACTTGATTATATAGTGGTCATTATCGAAGATGTTTCCGTTCGCAAGCAGGCAGAACTTGCCTTGCTGGAACGCGATCAGGCTCTCGAAAATCTGTCCTTGAGCTTACGCGAGCGTATAAAGGAGCTAAAAGCGATTTATGCTATTTCTCGAGCGTCACAATTAATTAGCGATCAAGATGCTTTTTTTGCCGACGTGTTAAAACTGCTACCCATGGGCATGAATTACACAGACGATGTCTCGGTGTCTATTAATTTACCTTCCAAAACTTATAGCAACGATACCTTTTCAGCCACAATGGATAAGCTGGAAAGCGATATTCAGGTTGACGCGCAAGTGGTCGGTAAAATTAGCGTCGGTTATAGGAATCCGCATATTTTGCCAAACAACAAACCGTTTCTTGATGATGAAAAACAATTTATTGAGGGCATAGCGGAATTAATTGGTTTATTTCTCACGCGTATACGCAGTGAACAAGTCCAAGATTTAACCAGTCAACGCAATGCCGCCCTATTAAGTTTAACCAGGCAAGCTACGAAAATGGATGAACAGTCTCTGCTGCGTTTTGCCCTTGAGCATGCCGAGGCGTTAACCGATAGCCACCTCGCTTATGTACATTTTGTCAACAGCGATCAAAATACCATTAGTTTAGGGGTATGGTCAGGTAAAACGCTGCAAAATTGTGCAGCGGTGCATGATAATCATTACCCGTTAGCGAATGCCGGTGTGTGGGCGGATTGTTTTCGTTTGCGTCGGCCGGTTATTCATAATGATTACCCGGCATTGGATAATAAAAAAGGGTTGCCGGAAGGCCATGCGACCTTATTACGTCACGTGAGCGTGCCGGTTATCGAAGACGATAATGTCGTGATGATTATGGGGGTAGGTAATAAACAAGACTCTTATGATGCGGGTGATTTGGCCATATTAGAAATGTTGGCCAATAATGCATGGGCCTTAGTACAACGTAATCGGCAACAACGCAAACTCGAACTTGATGCGATGGTGTTTCGTTATAGCCGAGAAGCCGTAGTCGTCACGGACGGTGAGCAACGGATCCTCTCAGTTAACCCTGCCTTTACCCTAATTACCGGTTACACGGAAACCGAAGTGCTGGGTTTAACCCCACGTTTGCTCAAGTCAGGGAAGCATGATGATAGTTTTTACCAACAGATGTGGGCGAAACTCAATCTTGAAGACTATTGGCAAGGGGAAATTTGGAATCGGCGTAAGAATGGAGAAATCTATCCGCAATGGCTTGGTATTTCGGCTGCGCGTACGACACCCGAGGGGCGTCCGAGTGAATACATTGCTGTATTTATGGATATTACCGAACATCAACAAGCCCGAGAGTATATTGAATTTCTCGCGCATCATGATCCCTTGACCTCACTGCCTAACCGTACTTTATTAAAAGACCGTTTTCAGCAAACGGTGTCCTATGTGCAACGCCAAGGTAAGAAGCTGGGCTTGTTATATTTGGATTTAGATCACTTTAAAAACGTTAATGATAGCTTGGGTCACCCGATAGGCGACAAACTGTTGTTGGAAGTTGCCTGCCGTCTGCGAGACTGTGTGCGTGAAGCCGATACCGTTAGTCGCTTAGGCGGCGATGAATTTGTCGTCTTACTAGGTAATGTGCATCATGTCGATAATTTAGCTGATATTTCGACGAAAATTTTAACCGCGCTGTTACGTCCTTTTGATATTGAGGGCAATAAACTACAGTTATCGTGTAGCATCGGTGCCTGTTTATATCCTGATGATGGAGAGGAATTTGATGGGTTGCTACAAAAAGCCGATACGGCACTGTATCAGGCTAAATTCAATGGACGTAATACCTATAAGTTTTATACCGAATCAATGAATGTGGCGGTGATGCGCCGCATGTCTTTAGAAAATGCCATGCGTTTGTCGCTGGAGCGCGAAGATTTCTTTGTGGTTTATCAACCTCAATTTGACATTAAAAGCGGACAGATTGTCGGTGCTGAAGCTTTAGCGCGCTGGCATCATGCAGAACTGGGGATTATTTCACCGGCAGAATTTATTCCGGTTGCGGAAGAGTGTGGATTGATTGTTACCTTAGGGCAGTCGGTGCTGCGTCAAGCTTGTCGGCAAATGCAACAATGGTTGCTACAAGGGCATTATTTACGAGTGTCCGTCAATGTGTCTTGCGTGCAATTTTTACGGCATAACTTATTGCAAACGGTCATCGAAATCTTGGAAGAAACCGGTTTGCCGCCTCACCATTTGGAATTAGAATTAACCGAATCCATTTTGGTTACCGATCCGGAGTATGTGTTGCAGGTGGTGAATACGTTAAACCAACGAGGCGTACAATTTTCGATTGATGATTTTGGTACCGGTTATTCCAGTTTAAGTTATCTCAAACGCTTCGCGGTGGACAAACTTAAAATTGATCAATCCTTTGTAAGAGATATTCCAGGTGACGCTGACGATGAAGTATTGGTCGAAGCCATTGTGAATCTTGCCCACAATTTACGCCTTAAATGTATTGCCGAAGGCGTGGAAACCCAAGTGCAAGCGGATTTCTTACGCCAATTAGGCTGCGATCAAATTCAGGGGTATTTATTAGGCAGACCGTTATCAGTAGATGCAATGCAGCAATTATTGAGTAGTCAGTCACGGTAACTATAGAGTCGGTTAAGACATCGCGAAAGTAATTATTCAGACCCTTGTTTTAAAATAAACTGGAACTTTAGCCTCTCCCTTTGAAAAAGGCTATGTTCGCGTTAGCAGTTGAAACGATTCTCTTTCCTACTAAATAAACCACTTAGGAAATAGTCAATGATTGCTTTCCAATACGCTGAGCGTGGAAGAGGGTACGATTACTCGCTTGACAGGACGCCGTCAAGCCCCCATGGATGGGTTTACGGCGTTCCTCGACAGGCATACCCCACACCCTAAAATCGGCGAAACTGCTCAAACTGGGAATTGCTGGTGTATTAAGGCGCCAACAGTAGGCGCTTTAGGCGATGCAGAGTAGAAAAATGCTCCTGTATTATCTGCATTCATGGCTTCTTTTGGTTTCTGCTGACTTTGAGTTTCATTCAATGGGTATCAACTATCAACGCGAACATAGCTATTATAAGTGGGTCTGGCTAAGATTGTCTTGACCGGCGAAGGTTTGGATGACTTCCTCGGCCAATTCGGTTATTTTTCGTCGCTGGTCTCTGGCGTTTTTGCGCAAATAATCAAATGCGGCTTCTTCGGTGAGGAGTTGATTCTTCATTATTAGGCCAATCGCTATGCAGACGCTTCTGCTTTGGGATAGCGCTTTGTCGAGTTGCTTGTTCTCGTATTTCAGATTAATTATTTCCTTGTTTCTTTCGATTACCGCTTCGATGGTCAAAATCAATTGCTCGAGACTGCAGGGTTTGACCAAATAGTTCATGCATCCGGAGGCGATGGCGGCTTTTACTGTGTCTTCGTCGGAATAAGCGGACAAGAATATGACTGGAACGTCGAGTATTTGTACAAGATGTTTGGCAACGTCTATACCGGTCACTCCCGGCATGCGGATATCTAAAACCGCAATGTCCGGCTTTTGATCTTGAGCAAGTTTAATAGCCGTATCGCCCGATGCGGCTTCTAAGACATTATAACCGGATAGCCGGAGTCCACGGCTCATGGTTCCGAGAATGAGCCGGTCATCGTCGGCAAGAAGTATTGTTTTATTCATTAATAGTTAAATTTAGGCCGGTGCGGCCGTAAACGCTTAGATAATCGCTAAAAATAGTTTCGAAAATATGGTTGTAAGTGATTCAGTTTTTTGTTCAATAAGGAAGCCGTGAACCTACAAACTAAATTCTATAGGTTATTGGCTGTAACTATTTAGTCCACCGGCAATTATTGTTCCCTCGCTCTACATCACTGCCATTAAGTTAAGGATTTTCCTGATTAGCAAGTTTCTTCAGCTAAAGCCCAAAGATCAGCATATCTTTGGCAGGACGAGGTTCGCAAGCCATGCGCGTCAAGCTAAAAACGGCCAACCCACATCACGCTCTTTCCCAAGCTCCAGCTTGGGAAAGACACACCGGAAGCTCCAGCTTCCTGAGACCGACACAATCTCCGCACATTCTCAATCAACCCCGACTCGCTCGTTCAATCTTTCTTGATTGTCGGGAAGCTAGAGCTTCCTGAACAGGTTACCCAAGCTGGAGCTTGGGTAACAGCATATTTTAGTTTTTGCGACTACGACTGGCCCCTGCTCTGACACTTGGCTTCGGCAAGCTGAAGCATCTTGCTAATCAGGAGGATTTTTCCGTTCGCCCTGAGCCTGTCGAAGGGTGAATGGAAAAATCCTGGGCCGATAAGTTAAGCCGTCCATGGTTCGACAGGCTCACCACGAACGGCTTAACTTAATGGCAGTGTCGCTCTACATGGGAATGCCTGAGTACCGCTCCCGCCTCTTAGACTTTATTGCCACGCTGGAGCGTGGTAACGATAGGGGATGTGAATAATTACGGTGAATCATGCATTCAACATAGCGAACTTATTCCTACCTTGTTTAAGTCATTTCCGCGCAATAGCGGTATCCGGCTAGGGTCTTGGCGGAGTAGCGAAGTTGAAAAAAGATAAGACAGAATCTGAATATAAAAGTTTGAAGTTTAACTACTTTTAGACGAACATAATTGGTTCGATCAAGATGCACCAATAATTCGATAAAGAGAATACAAAGCGGGGTCTGGGGTTTGTATTTATTTCGGTAATCTAATTGAAAAGCATCTAGATGTAAAGAATTGGACCGGCATTTTGTAATCATAGGCTTACTTGATGCTTGAGCTATAAAACGGATTGCTTTGGCTTTTATGAAAAATCAATGGCGGCATCATCGTTAATTGTGCGGTGACTGTGTGGTTCGTTTGGTAAATGCACAATTGCGATTGTTCCGGCATCAATGTTTTAACTAACGAAAGTCCGGTGCCGATTTTAATCGATTGTTCGAAATCGAAACCTTGGGGTAGCGAAGCCGGTCCGTTCTTGACGGTAAAAATCGCATGATTCTTGTCAAAATCCAATGAAACCGAGATTTTTTTGTTTATTCCGGGGCTGTGCTTGATGGCATTGAGTAATAGTTCGTTAACGATTAACGATAACGAAACGGCATTGTCCCGATCGACGCGAATCGGATGATCGGAAGGTATTTGCAGTTCGATGGTTTCATAGGTGCTGAAAAATAAACGCTGACAAAATTCTGTCGAGGAATGAACAATGTCGCATAGATAAATTTCGCCGTTTTCTGTCTTACTTTGCAAACCGTAAGTAATTGCCAGTGAATTGATCTGCAGCATGCTTTGTTCGAGAATCGCTTTGGCTTCGGGGTGCTCCAATGCATTATTTTGCAATAGGCCGAAAATGCCTTGTAAGTTGTTTTTGATTCGGTGGTGAACCTCTCGGATTAGGGTGTTTTTATGCCGTTGCTCCCGTTCCAACAGCTTTCTATCTTCCTCGATATGCTCGCAAATGTCGGTTAGTAATAAGACAAAATAATCGATCATACCGGAATCGTTGTTAACGGAGTTGACGGACAGTTTAACGCTGCTGACTGTGCCGTTTTTATGGATTAATTGACCGTTGACGATACCGCTATGGTCGATGTTTGGGGCGAAAAAAAAGTGCTCGTTCAAATCCGGAAGTCTGAGCAAAGTCATTAATGGGGCGTTCTTTAGCGTAGTTTCGTCATGGCCTGAGAGTCGGAAGATATATTCGTTAGCCGATAAAATCCGGCTTTCGGGAGAAATCGTTAAAACCCCGATTAATCCCGATGTTGTAACAATATTCTGTAGTTGCTTGTCTTCGCTCGAAGCTTTATCGGCAAACTTATCGTCTCTTTGAATTACGTTGTCTATTTTTAACGGCTTACCACTCGGATCCCTGATGATCTTGCCGTGTTGATGAATAGGAATGACTTCGTGTTCCGGAGTTTGTAAGCGATAGTGAGCGGAAAATGTATCAAGATGGATTAATGCGTCTTCGAAAACACGTTTTATGCGGTTTTGATCGTCAGGATGAAGCTTTGTCAGAAAAAGATCATGGTTTACAGCATATTCGTGTTCGGAAAAACCGAATAGTTTGGTGAAACCCTCATCGCCTTCGATTTTTCCGGTTTCGAGATTCCATTCGTAAAATACACTGTTTGTGGCTAGCTTTAGATGTTTGAGTTTTTGCTGTTGGTCATGATATTCAATGAGAAGATTGCGGTATTTTCGGTGATAATGCGTAAAGCCCCACATAGGTATGGCTGCGACTAACATTGTAAAGTACCCGGCTTCGAAAAAACTGCTCAGCGGGATTGTCGGAAAATAGAATCCTGACGCGGCAAAATAATTAAAATCGGTCATAGGTTTTCCAAGTACATAATACGGCTGCGAACCGACCTTCAAGCAAAACAATGTTCAAATTATAACCAAGTGTGTCACTCAGTTATTTGAATTAATTAATACTTTAAAAATAAATATCCTTGTGAGATAAGGAACAAATCTGTTTTACTAACGGGCAAATTCATTTACTATTGACACCCTGAAGCGGCCCCCAGCCCCCGTGCCGCCAAGTAACGTTTTCCAATGGCGTGTCGAATTTTTTCAGAGTCATGATCCGGTTTTTGTTGGATTTTAAAGCTTGCGAATCACTGGTATTTATGAGGGCTGCATGCAAGAACGAGAACATCGATTTCCGGCGAATAGACGCTCAGGAGACAAAAAGAGCTTATCGAGCGTGGATGCCGAGTCGATTGAAATCAAGCTGGAAATCTATAAAACATTGTTCGAAGCGACTTCAGACGCGATGATGATTGCAGACGAATCGACGCGCATTCTTTATGTTAACCCCGCATTCACAAATATTACCGGTTATACCGAACAGGATGTTCTGGGTAAAACCCCCAAGATTCTTTCTTCAGGTAAACAAGATATCCATTTTTACCGTCGAATGTGGCGAAGTATCACGACCAATAAGCGTTGGCAAGGTGAAATTTGGAACAAGAAGAAATCCGGAGATATCTTTCCGGCCTGGCAAACGATCAATGTGATCGGCGAAGAAGGCAAGCCGGCTCACTATATATCAGTGTTCAGCGATATTTCTCAAATCAAGAAATCACAGGCCGATCTGTGGACCTTGGCGCATTACGACTCGCTAACCGGACTCGCCAATCGTAGTTTGCTTGAGGAGAGGATAAAGCAAGAGTTGGCTACCACGATCCGTTTCAAGATTTACGGTGCATTGTTTTTTTTGGATTTGGATAATTTTAAAACCATCAATGATTCTTTGGGACATAAAGTCGGGGATTTGTTGCTTAGGCAAGTAGCCGATCGCCTTAGAAGGGATCTTAGAGATGAGGATATGATTGCCCGTTTGGGCGGCGACGAATTTGTTATCGTGTTGTCCAATCTTTCTTATGATAAGACAATCGCATCGAACCAGCTTAAAGTTGTCGCCGAGAAAATCCTCGATCTATTATTAATGCCATATTTACTGGAGGGTCACGAGCTGCGCGTTTCGGTGAGTATCGGCATTACCTTATTTCCGAATAACGGGGATACCTTCGATCATTTGCTGAAACAAGCCGATACGGCAATGTATGCCGCTAAAAACAGCGGTAAGAATACCTATTGTTTCTTTCATCCCGATATGCAAGATAAAGTCAATCAAAGACTGCAACTGGAGAAAGAGCTTAGAAATGCATTGGTTCATGATCACCTGGGATTGGTTTATCAGCCTCAATTTAATTTCAATCAACAATTGCTCGGTTACGAGGCGTTGGTTAGATGGCATCATCCCGAGCAAGGCGTCATTTCGCCGCAGGATTTTATTCCGCTAGCCGAAGAGACCGGTTTAATTGCCCAAATCGGTAGTCAAGTGCTGACGAAGGCATGCCAGCAATGGGTGGCTTGGCACCGAGCAGGCAAGAATGTGCCGCATATTTCAGTCAATATCAGTCCTAAACAGTTTAGCTCCCCAGGCTTTGTCGATTTAGTTAGTGGTATCGTTGAATCGACTAAAGTCGATCCTAGGCATATCATTCTGGAAATTACCGAAGGGCTGATCGTTCAGAATGTAAAGGGCATTATCGAAAAAATGCATGCGCTAAAACAATTAGGCTTGCGCTTTTCAATAGACGATTTCGGCACCGGTTATTCTTCGTTGTCTTACCTGACCCGATTGCCGATCGATCAACTGAAAATCGATAAGACTTTTGTAGTCAATTTGGGAATAAACGATAGCGATGCGGTGATCGTCGAGACCATTATCGGCATGTCGAAGCACTTGAAGCTTGATTTGATTGCCGAAGGCGTCGAAACATGGGAGCAGCTAGAGCATTTGTACAGATGTGGTTGCGATGGTTTTCAGGGATATTATTTTAGTAAGCCGTTAGACCGAGACGACATCTGATAGACCTATCAATTGCAGCAATTCCCAGTTTGAAAAAATTCGCCGTATTCAGGGTGCGGGGCATGCCTGTCGAGGAACGCCGTAAACCAATCCATGGGAGCTTGACGGCGGCTCGAACGCCAAGGATGGCGTGTAGTAGGGCAATGCAGGAGCAATTGCCGAGGAGCAAAAACCTGCTCTGCCGCCGACATCCTCGCCAAGCACACCCCGCACCTTTTTTATCCTAAAATTGGGAATTGCTGTATCAATTGTGGCTGCGAGAAGTCTATGTTCTAATGCTGTTGGTTATATAAATAAGGCAGGGATAAAATGAAAATTGCACCTCTGGAGACGGCATTACTCTATAAACCTTGTAGCGTCGGCGACTTAAACTTTCAAACCACCGACGAACTCAACGATGTCGAAATCATCGTCGGACAGGAGCGGGCTATTGCGTCGATCCGGTTCGGAATACGAGTCGATAAAGCCGGCTATAATATTTTTGCATTGGCACCCTCGGGAACCGGCAAGATGACGACCGTTATGCAGTTGGTCGAGCAAGAAGCCGCACATAAAAAAATTCCTTCGGATTGGTGTTATGTGTTCAACTTCGATCAACCGGCCAAGCCTCGGCTCTTGTCTTTACCCGCCGGAAAAGGCAAATTGTTCCAAAAAGATATGGAGCAATTGATTGATGAGCTTCGAATTGCCTTACCGGCGTCGTTCGAAGGCGACGAATACCGATCCCGAGTCGAGGAAATCGAGGAGGAGTCGCGGCATCGCGAGTTTCAAGAAATCAACCGTTTGCGTGAAGAGGCCGCGAATGCCCATATCATCCTAACCGAAACACCGACCGGCTATGCCTTCGCTCCGGTCGATGAAAAAGATGTAGTGATCGATGCCGAACGCTTCAATCAACTCTCCAAGGAAGAGCAGCAACGAATTCAGCAATCGATCATCGAATTGCAGCAGCGCCTACAAAAATTATTGAAGAAATTTCCGGCCTGGCGTAAGGAAACCAAGCGTAAAATCAAAGATCTGAACCGCGAAGTGGCCGAATTTGCAGTCGGCCATTCGATCCATGAGCTCAAGGAGACTTACGGTGACCAGCAAACCGTTCTCGATTATCTGGACGAGATCGAGCGCGATATTATCGGTCATGTACGCGATTTCATTCCTCACCGAGAATCGGCGCTGCCGTTCATGGAAATGCCTCAACAATCCGATCCTTTCAAGCGTTATCAAGTGAATTTAATGGTCGACTTGAACGATAACAAAACCGCGCCGGTCGTCTATGAAGATCATCCGAATTACGCCAATTTGATGGGACGCTGCGATCATGAAGCTTTCATGGGGTCGCTGGTTACCGATTTCACGATGATCAAGCCGGGAGCATTGCATAAAGCAAACGGCGGCTATTTGATACTCGATGCGCGTAAATTATTGATGCAGCCCTATGCCTGGGAAAGCTTGAAACGGACGCTGCAATCCGGCGAAATCCGCATCGAATCGCTGGAGCGAAGCCTCAGTCTAATTAGCACATCGGCGCTTGAACCGGAACCGATTCCGCTCGAATTGAAATTGATCTTGTTGGGTGATAGGCTGATTTATTATTTGTTGAATTATTACGATCCTGAGTTTCAGGATTTATTTAAAGTCGCGGCCGATTTCGACGATACGGTGGGCCGAGAAGACTCGGCGATCGAATACGCAAAAGTTTTGGCAACGATTGCAAGGCAGGAAAAATTGCAGTCCTTGAGCCGGGATGCCGTCGCGCGAGTGATCGAACATAGCGCCAGGATGACCGGCGATGCCGAAAAACTCTCGACACATTTGCGCAGCATTAAAGATTTACTGATAGAGGCTGATTATTGGGCCGGACAAAACGGACACGATTGCATTAATGCCAGTGATGTACAGCAGGCGATCGATCAGAAGGTCTACCGCTTGGATCGGATTAGGGAAAGGCTCTACGAGCATATTCAGCGCGGTACGGTGTTGATCGATACGCAAGGCAGCGTGGCAGGACAGATCAATGGTTTGTCGGTGTTGCAGATCGGTGAATTCAGTTTCGGCCAGCCCTCCCGGATTACCGCGACGACGCGCCTCGGTAACGGCAAACTGGTCGATATCGAACGGGAAACCGAATTGGGCGGCGCGATTCACTCGAAAGGAGTATTGATTTTGGCCGGTTTCATCGCCTCCCGATACGCCCGAAGCAAGCCGTTTTCGATGTCGGCGACGCTGGTGTTCGAGCAGTCCTATGGCGGTGTCGACGGCGATAGCGCCTCGCTTGCCGAATTGTGCTCAATTCTTTCATCGCTGACACAAATCCCGTTGCGTCAGGATTTGGCGATGACCGGTTCAGTTAATCAGTTAGGACGTGTGCAGGCGATCGGTGGAGTCAATGAAAAAATCGAAGGCTTTTTCGATATCTGTAAAAAACAAGGACTGACCGGTACTCAAGGCGTGATCATACCTTCGGCGAATATCAAGCATTTGATGTTGCGATGGGATGTCGTGCATGCCGCCCAATCCGGGCAGTTTCATATTTATGCGGTGAAAAATGTCGATGAAGCCTTGGAGTTGTTGACCGGAATGGTAGCGGGCGATCCTGATGAAAACGGCGTGTTTCCGCAGGATTCTGTGAACGGAAAGGTCGATGCGCAATTAGCCCGGTTTACCGAAATCAGTCAGGCCTTTTTGTCGAAAAATAACGGCCATGATTGACCTTAACGTTGTTACCCCAAAAAAAATGTTGATCGCTGTCGATGCTCTGCAAGATTCGGCCTTGTTGGAGTTGGCGGCAAGCTTGGCCAGGTCGCAAGGGGCACAGTTGACAGCTTTGTTTATCGAAGACATTAATTTGTTTCATTTGGCGGGGCTTCCTTTTGCAACCGAAGTAGATAGAGTGACCAGTGCGGAACTTAAGTTCGATGCCGACCGAATCGGTTCGGCATCGGCTCGCCGGATCAAGCGAATTCGTCAACAGCTCGAGGAGTTGTCGAAACAATCCGAATTGACGATATCGTTGACAGTCGTTCGCGGTCATTATCTGGCCGAGGCGATGGCGGCAGCCGCTACCATGGATTTGTTGCTTTTGGATAGGCCGCGCGGTAATCGGTCGTTGACGATTAAAAAAATTTCCGTTAAAAAGTTTAGTCCTCCGGTTTGGGCAATTTATGATGGTATGGAAGGATCGGAACGAGCATTTAAATTGGCTATCGATATTGCTGAATCGCAAAAATCGGGGCTCAACATTATTTTACAGAGGCAATCCGATAACCGCATTGCCGAAATGGAGCAACAAGTTAAAGCTTTGCTCGCGGGTAGCAATCTCGCTTCTCATTTTTTTATTCAATCTAGTCGAAGTTACGATTCGATCATGCAATATGTCTTAGAGCGTGGCTGCAGTATCGTCGTGCTGCGCGCCGACAGAACCGACCCTGAGGCTTCACAAAGTGCTGCGTCGTTATTTGCCGACCGGCTCGGTTGTCCGGTGTTATTAGTTGCATAAGCCGGGCTTGACAGCATTGCTGCCATAAACACTGCCTTCGATGCGCATGGTTTCTGCGCATTTCGTAGCCTGCTAATCTTTGGCGGAAAAAGCTATTTTCAACTTGTGAAACAAGACTCTAACGTCTTCGGCAACCAGATATAACGACGGAATCAGTACGAGTGTAATCAAGGTCGCAAACAAAATCCCGAAACCGATTGAAATCGCCATCGGGATCAACATTCGCGCTTGCCGGGATGTTTCCAAAATCATCGGCATTAAGCCGAAAAAAGTGGTGAGCGTGGTTAACAGTATTGGCCTGAAGCGCTGGATTCCGGCGGCTTTGATGACTTGTAAAGGTGTTTTGGCGCTGCCGATGCGATGTTCGTTCGCATAATTAATCAATACCAGCGAATCGTTGACGACGATGCCGGATAGGGCGACGATACCGAGCATGCTGAGGATACTCAGATCGTAACCCATCAACAAATGCCCTAATATTGCGCCGATGATGCCGAACGGAATGCTGACGATGACGATCAACGGCAGAATGTAGCTGCGAAACGGAATCGCCAACATCGCATAGATCGCCAACAGTGCAAAGACAAAACTGATTTTGAGACTGCTAAGATTATCGGCCATTTCGGCTTGACTCCCTTGAAAGCTATATTGCAAGCCCGGGAATTCTTCTTGCAGGCGCGGCAGTTCGGTGGCTTTGAGGTCGTTAATGATTTCACCTGCGCGGCTGCGCGGCGTGACGCCCGATTTGACTTGGATATTGCGCCGCCCGTTACGGCGGTTGATTTCGGTGTAGGCGCGGCCGCGTTCGATTTGCACGGCTTCGGTAAGCGGAATTTCGATTCCTGCCGGCGTTCGTAGTATTAGGCTTTCGACGTCTTTTAGCGACATGCGCTCGTTTTCGGGCAGCCTGACCATGATTTTGATTTCATTGCGACCGCGTTGCTGACGAAGCACTTCGGCGCCGAAAAACGCATTTCTGACTTGCCGCGCAACATCTTGTGCCGTTAGGCCCAAGCTTCTCCCTTCGGGCAACAGCGTAAAATCCAATTGTTCCTTGCCGCTGGTCAAGCCGCTGTCGACGTCATTGACGATAGGATAGGCGCTAAGCATTTGCGCAAGGCGTTTGCTTGCTTTTTCCAGGACTTGTATATCGCGGTGATTAAGTTCGACGGTGATTGCCGGGCCCCGGCTGGGACCGCCGGCGTCCGATTCGAATAAAATCGCTTCGATGCCGGCAATCTCGCCGGCCTCGATGCGCCAGCGCCGGGTAAACTGTTCGGTACTAAGAATGTCGTCGCGAACTTCGGGAGGCGCCAGATAGGTGCGTACGGTAGCCAAGTGGCTGCCGAGCGTCTGTTGTCTGTCGATTGTGCCGAGTTCGGTAAATTGCCCTTTCAGTAATAGGTCGCCGTTCGGAACGTTTGATGCAACGCGACGAGCCGCTTCCGACAGGTGTCGGGCGATGGCTTCAGTTTTTTCGGCCGGCGTTCCAAACGGCATCGTTAAAGTGACTTGTGCATAATCGGATTCGACCTTCGGAAACAAGGTCATGCCCATGCGTCCGCTAGCGGCATAGGCCAATGCTACAATCAATAATGAGAATGCCATGGCGACCGTTAGATAGCGATGCTCGAGTACGCTTTCGAGAAATGGGCCATAGCGGTGCAGCGTCCAGCGTCGAAAACCATCGCTGAAGCGTTGTTGATAATGATGGATCCGGGCTTGAAAACCTTTGCTTTTTAATGGCTTCAAGTGCCCGAGATGATTCGGTAGGATGAATAGGCTCTCGACGAGAGACAGCAAGAAAACCGTGATTACGACCAATGGAATCATAAAAAAGATTTTGCCGGTAAATCCGGGAATGAACAGCAGCGGCATGAAGGTTGCGATGTTAGTCAGGATGCTGAATGTAACCGGCATCGCCATTTCGCGGGCGCCTTGAATGGACGCCTGCAGCGGAGACAGGCCTTCCTGTCGATAATGATAGATATTTTCGCCGATGATAATCGCATCGTCGACAACAATGCCGATCGCGATGATAAACGCGAATAATGAGATCATGTTCAGCGTTACGCCGATACTGGGTAAGAATAAAAACGACCCGAGAAACGCAATAGGAATCCCCATCATGACCCAAAAAGCCAGACGTAGCTCAAGAAACAATGCTAGCAAGATAAATACCAGCGACAAACCCATGGCGCTGTTTCGCAACAAGAGGTCTATCCTTTGCGCATAATCTTCCGAGGCATCGCGCCGGACATCGGTGTAGATGCCTTCGGGTAGTTCCGGAGCAATTTTATCGAGATGGTTACGAACCGTTTCAGACACTTGTATCGGCGTTTGTTCTCCGACGCTATAGACTTGCAGCATCACGGCCGGCTTGTCATTGAAGGTCGCGTAATAATCGCTTTCATCGAAGCCGTCTGTTATTCGAGCGATGTCGCCGAGTTTAATCTGGCTTCCGTCGGAGGTGGTAATAATGGGCAGTTGACTGAATTGACGCCCGTAATCGCGGCGTTCTTTGATGCGGATCAAAATTTCGCCGCTGCCGGTTTTGACGCTGCCAGCCGGAAGATCGATGCTGGCCGATGCGATTCGTTGAGCGATGTCGCCTAACGACAAACCGTAGCGTCTCAGCATGTCCTGCGGAATTTCGACTGCGATTTCGAGCGGTTTGACCCCTTCGAGATCGATTTGGGTGATGCCCGGGTCTTGCAGGAGTTGATCGCGGAGTTGTTCGGCCAATTCGTGTAAAACGGTATCTTCCGCGTCTCCGTATAATGCAACTGAGATTACTCGACGCTTGCTGGCGATCAAGGTTATTTGCGGTTTTTCGGCATCGATCGGGAAAGTCGTAATGCGGTCGATTTCTTTTTGAATGTCTTGTGTAAACTTTTGCATGTCGGTACCGCGGAGCGCTTCGACGGTAACCGAGCCGGCGTTTTCTTTTGCCGATGAAGTGATTTGTTTGATGCCGTCCAAGCCGCCCACCGCGTCTTCGATCGCGAGGACAATGCCGCGTTCGACCTCTTCCGGGCTGGCGCCCGGATAAGTGACACTGATACTGACGCTGTCGATTTCAAAGTCAGGGAATACTTCTTGGCGGATATTGTTTAGAAACAGCAGTCCTCCGATGATGAAGACGACCATTGCGAGATTGGCCGCGACCGAATGACCTGCCATCCATGCAATGGGACCGGTGTGGCTTGGGTCTTGATGTGACTGCATGATGCTTACCTAGCGGATGAAGTGCGGTCGGTTTCGGTGGTGCGAATACGCATGCCTTGAACCGGTGTGGAAAGATCGCTGACGATGATGCGCGGATGATCGGGTAGTTCCGAGGCATGCAAATAAACGACGCCTTGTTCGGTCCAGACGGGGGTGATTTTGACGATGTCCAGTGTGTCTTGTTCGTTCATTAGCCAGAGCCGGTTGCCGTCGTGCAAGGCGGTTTCCGGGACAGGAAGTACGTCGACGAGGGTTTTTCCGGTAATTGCCGCGCGAACCAATGTACCTAACATCATACGCGGCGCGTCTTTCTTGGCCGGCGTCAGGGCGAGCGGGTCTTCGACTTCGACCAATAATTTGGCCATGCGGCCTTCGGGTTCGACTTCGGCTTTCAGACGTTTGACGGCACCGATTCTGAATGCATCGGGTCCCCAAGCTCTTTCGTAACTGATCGTGACCGGCGAGCCTTGATCGCTGTTGAAACCGGGAATCGTGATCCATCGTAATTTGTCGAGCGGCAGCGAAACGTCGATCCAAAAATAATCGGTTGCAACCAATTGTACGAGCGGCGTGCCGGTCGAGAAGGTCGATACCCAGGAACCGATATTGGCGTTGCGGGCCGTGACGACCGCGTTGAACGGCGCGATCGTGCGGGTGCGTTCGAGATCCAACTTGGCTTGTTCCAGCGACGCTTCGGCGGCATTTAACGATGCCTTGGCGGCTTCAAGATGGGGTTTTCTTTGGACCAGTTCTTGAGCCAGTTCGTCCAATTCCTGGCCGAGCAATTGATATTCGCGTTGCGCGATCGCTTGTTGGCCCAATTCCATTTTTAGGTTGAAACGGGCTTGGGTGAGATCGCTTTGCGCTCTGCGTACGCGTAATTCGTAGTCGGTCGGGTCGAGCCGGACGATTTCTTCGTCCTTTTTCAACAAGCCGCCTTCGATGAACTGGTCGCTGACCGAAACGACCATGCCGTCGACACGCGAATTAAGATTGACGCTTTGTGCCGGGATTACATTGCCGAGCGCGAAAACGGTGGTTTGATGATCGATGGCTTGCGGCGTGATGATTTCGACTAATGGCGCCACGGCCGTAACGGGGGCGCGGACCGCGCGGGGTTTATTGCTTAGCCAATAATAAGACAGTGCCCCGGCAAATGTGATGATTGCCAGCGAAATCAGCAGTGTGGCGAATTTCTTGAAGGGATTAGTCATAGATATCGTTCCTGTTCGAAACCGGTTCGGTAAGCGGCCAACCGCCCGCAAGCGACCGGTAGAGTTGAATTCTGAAATCGATCAATTCGCGTTCGGCGCGAATGAGTGTGCGCTGCATCGCTTGTAAGCTGTTCAATGTCGACAGTACCCGCAAAAAATCGAAAATCCCATAGGCGGACCGGATGCGGATGTTCTCATTGGCTTCGTTCAGATAGCGCAGTTGATCTTTGAGGCTGTCGAGTCGCTCGTGCTGGCGCGTTTCCTGTGCCAAGGCGTTTTCGACTTCCTGCAACGATTGCAAGACGCTCTGACCGTAGAGATTCAGTGCTTCTTCTGTTGCAGCCTCGGTGCGCCGGACTTCCGCCACCCGGCGTCCGCCGTCGATCAAGGGCAGCACCAGATTGCCCGCTAGCGTTGCCATCCAATTATTGAAGAAGGCTTGTAAGTCCGGCGCCGAGGTGTCGAGGCTGGCCGATAAGCCGAGTTTCGGAAAGCGGTCGGCCACGGCCGCGGCAATACGAAGATCGGCCGCTTGCAGGCGATAATAGGCCTTCATGACATCGGGGCGGCGTTGAATCAAATCCGAGGTCAAACCGGTTTTGGGGAGACCTGCGAGTTCGGGAAAACGATCGCCGGCGACAATGTCCAACGTGCCGGGGGCTTGTCCGGTCAAGACCGCGAGTTGATTTTTTAATACCTCGATATTCGCGAGCACTGTATAGCGGTCGCCGACCACGCCTTCAAGCAATTGCCGTTGTTGAAATACGTCGGCGGCAGTTGCTTGGCCGCCTCTGAATCGGACTTCGACTAAGTCCGCGTATTGCTTATTGACTTCGATTTGTTCGTTCAATAAGTCCAGCTGTAGTTTTTGTTCGGTCAATAGATACCAAATACGCGCTATCTCGGCCGACAAGGCAATCGCGGCGGTATGGATGTCTTGTTCGGCGGCTTTGATTTCCTGTTCGGCCGCATAAGTACCGGCGCGGATTCGGCCCCATAGGTCGACTTCATAACTGGCGATCAAGCCCAGCGAAAAGTTGTCGAAAGTCAGCGAACCGGTATTGGCGTTGTCTTCGATCAAGCGATTTGCGTTAGTCGTAGCATTAACGGCGGGGATTAATTCGGCCCCGGCTTTGCGAGCTTCGGCTTCGGCTTGTTTGAGCCTTTCGAATGCCGCGGTTAGATCGAGATTTTGCTGAAGCGCCGTATCGATCAGAGTATTCAACGCAGGATCGTTAAAGTTAAGCCACCAGCGGTCTTGAAGGGATTCTCCGCCGGTAATCGAGAAGGTTTCCGGGACTGGAATCGGCGGATTGAATTCTTTGATGTCAATACTGCATGCGCTGAGAAAAAAGAAGATGAGTAAAACCGAAGGATTTATGACTCGCATGTCTCGTCTCCACGGCTTGGTTCGAGACGGTCGCGCAGTGCTTTAATTCCGGCTAATGAAAAATGCACGACATGATCGGCAAAGGCTGCCGGGTTCTCCAATTCCGGAGTGTGTTTTCGTGTCGGAAAGTGGCTTTGCATGTGTTTGACTTTCAGGAGATGAAAGCATTGGCCGATGATGCTGGCATGACAAAAATGAATCGTTCGTTCATCCGCACTAGGTCCCAAGCATTCGGAAATGAGTTCAAGCATGGCTTGGCGCTGCGGATTGATTTCTTTTTCGAGGATTTCCGGCAGCAACGAGGTCGGTTGCGCCATTTCTTTGTTGATGATCGCGAAAAAATGCGAATCGTCGTCGGCGATGCGGGCGATCAAAGAGCGAATGCGGCCCGCTAGGCGTTTTTCGGGGGAAGCACTGGGCGCAACGCCGCCATCCGACGGGTAAATTTCAAGGTCCTTGAGAAACGCATGGCGCCAGGCTTCGAGATAAAGACTTTCCTTATCTCGAAAATGATAATTGACCGAAGCGATATTAGTTTGGGCTTGTTCGCAGATTTCGGCAATGGTTGCTTCCTGAAAACCTTTTTCGGCAAAAATTTGGCTGGCCGCGATAATTAAGCGGGTTCGAGTTTTTAACGGTTTGGCTGTAGGTTCGGGCATCGCGGGTTAGATATTCAAAAGCAAATTTCAAATATACATTTAAATTATTCATTAGACAAATTTCAGTCTTGTTCAGTGACGCAGGAACCTGAGCGACTGGCCCAAGTGTTTTGATCTACGAACTTTGACCGTAACGTTCATGAAGGTCTAGCCATCGCCCCGGCAAATGAAAGTGCGAGGGATGGCTGGGTGCGGTCACTCGCCCGACAGGACGCCGTAAATACGTCCATGTAGGCTCGGCGGCGGCTCCCTGCCGCCGACGCCTGTCAGTCGAGCAACCGCACCCGCTTCGGTTCGCTTACTTTCACAGTAATGCCCGAAACAGCGTGCTTTATGGAGATTCGTGACTGGATTAAACAGGATTTTCTTATCCTGAAATTTGACTAGCGAGGGTGTATGGGGTTGATAGAGGCTATGGGGGAAATCAGGCTATAACTTCAGTGGCTTTTCGATCAGTGAATTGATAATTAATGCTCAGGCAGTGATCTAGCCATTTCAGCAAAAAATAATTTAATTGCCATTTATAATTCAAGATTTCAGAGATCTTGCCGGGGTCTTTGTAGACGCGCGAGACGTCTGATCTGGCATGATCGCGCAATACTTCGACGAGTTCCGCGTCCAAATATACGCGGACTGTGACATCCGGCACCCATAAATCGTTGGGTAATTGATCGAATCGATGGCTGAGTTTTACAGTAAGAGTGTGTGCCGAGCGCTCGAGCACCTCAAGCTGCAGGTCGGGCTTTTGCGACGCTTTTCCGACAGCCGATTGTGCCAGATTTCTGATGTTCGGAATTAAGCTTAACAACTTTCGGTAATTAGAGGCACAAATGGCTTCCAAGCACGCCGCTTTGTTTTGCGGATGAATTCTGCTCATGATAGATCAGTCTTCCCGATAACAGGCATGAGCGCTTGCGGTTTCCCATAAGGTCACTTGATCGACATCGAACCCTTGTTCTTTAATATGTTGATAAATCATTTGACTCAGTACTTCCGCGGTCGGATGCTCGTCCAGAGCCATGAATCGCTCTTGGGTTTCGGTTAAGTACGGAATAATCGGGTCGTTTTTATGCAATAGAAAATTATGATCCAAATGTTCGTTGATATAGTCTTCGACACACGCTTTTATGTCCGAAAAGTCACAAACCATACCTTGCTCGTTAAGATGTTCTTGTTTAATCGTGATAGCAGCCTTAACGCTGTGTCCGTGAAGATGACGGCACTTGCCGGGGTGGTTCATCAGTCTATGTCCATAGCAAAAATAGACTTCCTTAGTAATCGTATACATGAGTTAGCAATCTCGGCCGATTTGGAATAATGTAAGTTAATGCCCTTTAATGCTCTTGATTGCGGCGGCAATTTCGTAGCGGCCATTATCTTGTTTTGTCGTTCTGACGACTTCGATATATGCGGTCATGGGAGGAGTGATTGTGTTTTTGGGCGTAATATTAACCTCCATTGCGCTTCCGGGATCGAAGGATTGATCGGCAATGAAGGAGACACCAGAACCGCTAATGGATGTACAAATTCCGGAATGACTTTCGCTTGCATCGGCTAACTTGTAGGTGAGTTCGCAATCGACGCTCATTCGGATGTAATTACGTTTTTCATCGTATTCCAGCATGTCAACTCTCTTCTTTATAATTGGATAAATTGTTTTTCCGTGAATGGCAGTGCCCGTGTTTGCTTTCAGACTGTTTGCGCGAAGTTTACTATAAATAAAATGCTTGTTCATGAAAATTACCTTGAAAGTTGCGTAACTTCATATTATGAGATTCTGTTTCGGCATTGTTTTCCGGTTTTATAAAGATAGTGTTGGAAATCTTTGGTTTTTTGTTAAGGATTTGGCCATAAAATAACTTTTCTTTTTTCAATTCCGTGTCGATGGTTGAAAGGAGATCGATGTGTTGGAAAGATATTATTATTTTGATTATTTTCTAAATTCCTTGTTTCACAGACATAAGATCTGCTTTCACTGTTAGCGCGAACATAGTCTTTTCAAGGGGGGCGCAAAGTTCTCGCATGTTTTGAATGTAGAAGACTGAACAATTAGGTCTCATTTGTGCGTAAAAGTTTTCGCATAGACTATGGCTATTGATTGTAAATCATGTAATATTTTGCAGATTTTAACGATGTGAACCCCGTCAGGGTTTTGGGGATTAATTTATAATGACAAAAGCGACCGTTTTAACCGGTATCACGACCACCGGTACTCCTCATTTGGGAAATTATGTAGGCGCGATCAGGCCTGCTATTGCCGCCAGTAAAGATGCAAACGTGAGTCCATTTTATTTTTTGGCCGATTACCATGCCTTGATCAAATGTCAGGATCCGGAAAAAGTCAGACAATCGAGTCTTGAAATCGCGGCGACTTGGTTGGCGCTCGGCTTGGATACGTCGAATGCGGTGTTTTACCGGCAATCCGATGTGCCGGAAATTACCGAGTTGGCTTGGATGTTGACTTGTGTTACGGCAAAGGGGCTCATGAATAGGGCGCATGCTTATAAGGCAGCGGTTGCCGAAAATGAACAAGGCGGCGAAAACGATCCCGACAAAGGCATTACGATGGGCTTGTTCAGTTATCCGATTCTGATGGCGGCCGACATTTTGATATTCAATGCACACAAGGTTCCTGTAGGCAAGGATCAGATTCAGCATATCGAAATGGCGCGTGATATCGCTGGACGTTTCAATCATATTTATGGCGAACATTTTGTCATCCCGGATGCGGTTGTGACCGAAAATGCCGCGACGCTAGCTGGTTTAGACGGGCGGAAAATGAGTAAGAGTTATAACAATACGATTCCGTTATTCGAACCCGAGAAGAAACTCAGAAAACTGATAAACAAGATCAAGACCAATTCTTTGGAGCCGGGCGAGCCGAAAGATCCCGATGGCTGCACCTTGTTTGGAATTTATCAGGCTTTTGCCCGGCCTTCGGAAGTCGATGAAGTTCGAAAGCTCTATGCGGACGGTATTGCTTGGGGTGAAATGAAAAAGTTGTTGTTCGAATATATCAACGACCATATTGCTCCGGCCCGAGAGCGTTATGAAGCCTTATTACAGGCGCCTGAGCATATTGAAAACGAATTACAGGAAGGCGCTAAAAAGGCCCGCGAGATTAGCGTGCCTTTTATGAAACAATTGAGAGAGGCAGTTGGGATTTCTCGTATCGGTGCTTAGGAATATTCACAATATATACTCATCGTAGATGAGAATTCGGCCTCGGGGTGCTCGTTAAAGGACGCCGTAAATACGTCCATGTAGGCTCTATGCCAGCTCCATGCTGGCAAAGCCTTTATGAACGCTATGGATGGCGTGAATGTCGATTTTGCAGGAGCGAAAATCGACCGGACACCACGAGGCCTCCTCCGGCACTACCGAAATTTGAAGTGCGAAAGGTATATCTTGTACGAGAATTATGTTTTTGGCTGTTCGGTTTACTCGCTTGACAAGCCCAATGCCAAAATCCAGCACCTAAATAAGCCATGGTTTTGAATCATTGCCAATGACCTATGGATTTAGGTGCTGGGTTCACGGCGCTCCACTAACACACCCCGCATGTTTAACGAAGCTCAGCGATTTTTCGGTACGAACGGAGTAAACGAGTTTTCTCAAAACTGAATCGCAGTGACTTTCTTGTTTAGGGATTCGTTGCGTCGGAACCCGTACCGATTTTCAATTAACTTCTATTTTGCAGTATTTCCCTTGACCGAAATTATGTCTGAAGAATATGTATTCGACCGCGATTACGCAACCGAAGCTTTAAAAGTATCGCCGCATTCAATACAAGCCGAGCAATCCGTACTCGGCGGTTTGATGCTGGATAACCAAACCTGGGATTCGATAGCCGATAAAGTTGTCGAAGGCGATTTTTATCGCAAAGATCATCGAATGATTTTTCGGGCCATCGAAAAATTGGCAGAAAAACAAGATCCTTTCGACGTCATTACCTTATCCGAGGCACTGGCTTCCGCCGGACAATTGAATGAGGTCGGCGGTCTGGCCTATTTAGGTACCTTGGCAAAGGATACCCCGAGTGCCGCGAATATCGTCGCTTATGCAACCATAGTTCGCGATAAGTCGGTTTTAAGGCAATTGATTCATGTCGGAACCGATATATCCGACTCGGCTTTTAGTCCGGAAGGGCGCGATACATCGGAGTTGCTCGAAAATGCCGAGCGTCAAGTATTTCAAATTGCTGAACAGCGCCAACGCGGGCAGGGCGGTTTCACGTCGATCAAGTCGTTGCTGGCGCAAGCGGTCGATAAGATCGAAATGCTTTACGAGCAGGAAGGCAATATCACCGGCGCCAGCACCGGATTCAATGATTTCGACGAAATGACCTCGGGTCTACAGCCGTCCGATTTAATTATTGTTGCTGGTCGGCCGTCAATGGGCAAAACTACGATCGCGATGAACATGGCGGAGAATGTCGCAATTAAAGGCGATAAGCCGGTTGCGGTGTTCAGTATGGAAATGCCCGGCGACTCGTTAGCGATGCGGATGATGTCCTCATTGGGGCGTATCGATCAACATAAGATCAGAACCGGTAAACTCGATGACGACGAATGGCCTCGTTTGACTTCGGCGATTAATTTATTGGCTGAAACGAAATTGTTCATCGACGATACGCCGGCTTTGACGCCGACTGAAGTCCGCTCGAGAGCGCGACGATTGATGCGCGAACATGGCCAGTTGGGTTTGATCGTATTGGATTATCTGCAATTGATGCAGTCGCCGGCCAGCGGCGATAATCGGGTTCAACAGATTTCGGATATCTCGAGGGGCTTGAAAGCCTTGGCCAAGGAGCTGAACGTGCCGGTTATCGCGCTCTCGCAGCTGAACCGTAACCTTGAGCAGCGGCCCAACAAACGGCCGGTGATGTCCGATTTGCGTGAGTCGGGAGGTATCGAACAGGATGCCGACGTGATCGTATTTGTTTATCGGGATGAGGTTTACAACCCGGATAGTCCGGAGAAAGGTGTTGCTGAAATTATCATCGGTAAACAACGTAACGGTCCGATAGGCACGGTCAGGTTGACTTTCCTCGGACAATACACTCGGTTTGAAAACTTTGCCGGAAATCCTTACGGCGGAGACGATTACGAATGACGCCGGCCGCTTATGTCAAATTGAACCTGGATGCGTTACGTCATAATTTGCATGTGGTTAGACGCTACGCGCCAGACTCGAAAGTCATGGCGGTGATTAAAGCCAATGCTTACGGGCACGGTTTGTTGCGCGTCGCAGAACGATTAACCGAAGCGGACGGCTTTGCCGTGGCCCGCGTCGACGAGGGGATCCGCTTACGCCAAGCCGGTATTTCGCATCGCATCGCGGTCATGGAAGGTTTTACGTGTTCTGAAGAATTAAACGATTTGATCGATTTCGGTTTAGATCCCTTAATTCACTCGTTCGGGCAGTTGGATATCATTGATCGAAAATTCGGCTCTATCGGGATCAATGCTTGGTTGAAAATCGATACCGGCATGAACCGTTTGGGGTTTTCGGCTGACGAGGTCGAAAAAGTTCATCAGCGTTTGAGATCGAGCTCGTTGATCAAGCAACCGGTTGGTTTTATAACCCATTTGGCAAATGCCGACCTGAGATCCGACCCAATGACATTGAAACAAATCGACTTATTTAACAGGACATTATCGGGTTTTGCAGGGCCGCGAAGTATCGCGAATTCAGCCGGGATTTTAGGTTGGCGGGAAGCTTTGACCGACTGGGTAAGACCCGGGATTATGTTGTATGGGATTTCCCCGTTTCCCGAAACGACAGGAGGTGATTTCGATTTAAAACCGGTCATGGCTTTGCATTCCCGGTTGATTGCCGTTAAATCCGTACGGCAAGGCGATACGGTGGGGTACGGCGCTACTTGGGCTTGCGACCGACCGATTACAATGGGTGTTGTCGCAATCGGTTACGGGGACGGTTATCCTCGTCATGCAAGATCCGGCACGCCGGTTCTTGTTAACGGCAGGCGTGTCCCGATGATCGGCAGGGTATCGATGGATATGATCACGGTTGATTTAAGCGGACAAAACGATGCCAAGCCCGGTGATCCGGTGACGCTATGGGGAGGGGCGTTGCCCATCGAAGAGGTAGCGTCTTGGTCGGGAACCATCCCGTACACACTGGTTTGCGGCATTACTCAGCGAGTGCAGATTGTTGAAGAGTGATCTAGGTTGAACGATTTAGTACTTCGGTACAGTTAACAATTGCCTAAAACAGACTAGACTCTGTTCTAAGTTGAAAACGTGGATGGTTTTAACTCAAACAAACACAGAGGGGAGGGATTGGTATTTTGAAAGCTGGATATACCCATCGTAGATGAAAATTCAGCCTTGGGGTGCCCGTCAAAGGACGCCGTAAACCCAGCACCTAAATTATCCAAGACAATTAACCATAGCCAATGGACTATGGAATTTAGGTGCTGGGTGAATACGTCCATGTAGGCTCTATGCCAGCTCCATGCTGGCAAAGCCTTTATGAACGCCATGGATGGCGTGAATGTCGATTTTGCATTACGCCACGGATGGCGTGTATTAGGGCAATGCAGGAGCAATTGCCGAGGAGCAAAAATCGACCTAGCATCCCAAGGCCTCCTCCGACAATGCCGAAATTTGAAGTGCGAAAGGTATAACTTAAACGATCGGTAACTTTATGATTGATTTGCACATAATTGATAATGACGAAGACATTCTGCGGTTTATCGATGATCCGAGCCTAAACATTCGAGTCGATCATGACGAAATAAAAGCCTTGATCGCGGTTGAAAGAGACAAGCCGCTTGTCGTTGTGCTTCGCTATGAACTTCGCGAACAGCAAACCGCCGAATATATTGCGTTATTGAATGCGGCGAGTCCCGATAGCAAAATAATTTTGATCGCACCTGAATTGACCGATCGCGAAGTCATCGATTGTTTGGTTTCGGGTGCCCAAGGCTATTTACAGTTTGCCGATTTGGCTAGGTTTTTTAAGAAAGCGATCAAGGTCATTCAGCAAGGAGAGGCTTGGGTATCCCGCCGTATTATCTCGTTGATGTTGGAAAAACTTCAAGGCCCGGTAACAAGGTGCAATTCGGGTAGTTTTACCTAAGGAACGAGCATGAAATAACTTAGGCAACTGTTGGAAGGGGGGGGGCTCGATTGACAGGTGTTAGCGACAGGGCAGATTTTTGCTTCTCGGCAATTTGCCCTAATACCCGCCATCCCTGGCGTTCGATTGCTGCCGTCAAGCCCCATGGAAGGGTTCACGGCCGTCCTCGATAGACACATCCCATGCCTTTTATTCTTCGACGGTTTTTCGATCAAAAGGGCGTAATTTATTTGAATTGCGCCAGCGCTAAATACGCTACTGCGATGGCCGGCGCGCAATCGGCAGCGGACATTGGCGAGGAGACCAAGGACTGTTCGAATAAATCGTTGAAATCCAGATAAGGGTGACCTAAGTTGGCGGCTAATTGTTTGACCAAAAAGCGGCCAACACCGGCGCCGACAAAAGGCTGATCTGAAGGTAAACGAATTCTGGATATTTGCCTTTCGCAGCCCATTTGTATTTTGTGCAATTGTTGGTTGCGAAGATAAAGCGCGAAATGGCGCCAGCATTCCGGCAACTCGTGTTCGACTTCATGACCGATCATACGCGATAAACGCCTGGCGCTGGCCGTAACGGTTTTTTCGCCGCCATCGGCGGTATCGTTTTGATCATGGGCTTCGTCCAGTTCGCCGGTTATGCGGTATACATCGGCCATCGTCGCGAAATACTCGGCCATCAAGCCGATTTTGACGCCTTTGAATATGGCTGTTTGCGCGATGGCCATTACCGGGGTGCGCACGACGCCGGTATAAACTAACTCTTCGGAAATGAGCCGCTTATAATCGGTAAAACCTTTGGCATTAATTTTTCCGTTTGCCATCGCAATGATATCGGTTGTGGTGCTGCCGATGTCGATAAATAATCCGCTGTCTATGTTGCGTGCGGCAAAAGATGCGCTCGCCAACCAGTTCGCCGACGCGATGCTTTCGCTATGCTCAGGCAGCACCGAACCGGCTCGAATGAATCCGGACAAGCCGGCATAAATCCACAGCGGATCGCCTGGAAAGTAAACCGACATGGCTTCGACGATACGTTGAACCCCTTGCTCTCGGCTCTCGAAATGATCGACTAATTCCCCCGTCATCGTAATCGCATGCCGGTATCGGGCTTCCGGCAGTTCGGCGGTAACGGCTTGTACGGCTTGTTGCAATTGTTCGATGCCTTGCCATAACGCGCAGGGTCGTTGAACGATTGCCAGAGCTTCGCCCAATTCGTTAATCAGCGCCGCTTTTAAATGGGCGCCGCCGATATCCCAGCCGATAATGTTAGTTTGCATAGGTTTCGTCTCCGTCGATGAGTAGATTGATGCTTCGATTGATAATGGGACTCACGCTTGGTTGGTTTTGCGGCATTCGCAAAACCTCTGCCGCGACATTGATTCCCAAGGCCTCTCGTATCCCCGCGTAAGACGTTGTCAAACGCGGATTGATTTCCAATACCGCAATGTATTCAGGTGTTTCTATGATATCGATGCCGGCATAACCGGATAAGCCCGGCAACGCATGTGCGACACGGTTGACCAGGACTTGATAGTTTTCTTTGACGCCGGGTTCGTTGACCCGGCAAGCGTTCAACTTAAATCGGCAGTCCTTGATTTCGATTCGTTGCACATTATGGCACAAGAGCCACCCTTTGCCATGGTTGAATAAACAACTCAAACTAGCCGGCGTCCCGTCGATGTAAGGCTGAACAATATAAGGTTCTTCACCGAGTTGCGGCCTGACGAGCGCCCAATCCTCGGCGTTATCGACTCGGAATGTTCGTTCGCAACCCATGCCGTCTACCGGTTTGATTACTTGTCTACCGATCGGTTGGAAGCGATGCGGAATGAATGGTTCCGATGGCACGGTTTCGATCCGGTGTTGTGTCAGATAACGAAATGTTTCGAGCTTATTCGAGGTGATTGCGACGGCTTCGGACGAAGATGACAGCAGTCTTTTCCCAAGGCGTTCGATCATGCGCGTTAAGTCGAACAAAATATTGTTTATTTCGGGAGCGACCGACCAAACCGCATCACAACGCACGACTTGTTTTTGAAATGTTTCGAGTACCGATTGATGCGCATCAATCGGCACAATTTCGATAGCTCCGGCATATTCCGATATTGAGTCGGCAAATCGAGTATCGAGCATCACTATCAACTTGATATCGGCTATTTCCGATAAATCCTGTAATAAAGCCTTCAGCATCAACAGGCCTTCCGTGGCGAGCGTATCGGGAATGCGTTCGCGGTTAAAGCCGCCGCCGGTAACATATTCAAAAACGAGTATTTTCATTGCGCACAGTATAATACATACTATTTCTTATAAACTCAGGTAACTATTCAGCGCATGCGGTAGGTTGGTGTCAGGCATTGATTTCTAAGGGCGCGTGAACCCAGCACCTAAATAATCCAAAATTGTTTATCATAGCAAATGGATTATGGTATTTAGGTGCTGGGTGAATACATCCCTGTAAGCTCTGACTGCAACGTCCTGTTGCAGACAGCCTTATAAATCAATGCCTGACACCTTCTCATACATGACTTATGCTGAATAATTACAAACTCAGAAGGTTGGTTTCGTAACATGCAAATCATTCCGGTCATTGATCTCAAAGACCATCATGTCGTTCATGCCGTCAAAGGTAATCGGGCCGAATATGTGCCGGTTCGTTCCTCATTATGCAAAGAGCCGGATATCGATCGCGTCATCGAGGCGTTTTTGTCGCTATACGATTTTAAGATGTTTTATATCGCCGACCTGAATGCCATTACCGCTTGCGAATCGGTTCATCAAAGCTTTTTACTCGATGTATTCAGACGCTATCCGGATAGGCAGTTTTGGGTCGACTCGGGAAATCATGCGGTCCAGCGCTATTTCCAAGGTTTTGCGAATTATTTGCCGGTTATCGGCTCCGAATCGTTGATCGATGACGATGTCGAGCATATCGAGCGATTGTCGGAAGATTTTGTACTCTCGCTCGATTATTCGGCAAACGGCCGGCTCGGCTCGTCGTTGATTTTCGACAATCCTAAGTTATGGCCGAACGCTATTATTATCATGACGCTAGCGCAAGTCGGTAGCGAGCTCGGTCCGGATTTCGCGAAGCTGGACTATTATTGTCGAGAGTTTCCTGAAAAACGGATCATCGCCGCCGGCGGTATTCGGCACAAACAAGACCTAGTCGAGCTACAAAAAATCGGCGTGAACGATGTCTTGATAGCCAGCGCTTTACATTCCGGCGCATTGTCGGAGAACGACATTAAACAAATCGCTAACAATGAATTCGAATAAATTGTTTGTTAATTCTGTAGAAGATTCTGTCAATTTGTTCGACACAGTGGTATATCGCATAGGCGCTAACTTAGCACCCACTCTATAGTGTATTTACTGCATTATTCGTCATATCGGCATGGATTGCCGATATTCAAGTTACATGGGGGGAAGCTATGTATTGCCATCCATGGCACTGGATTCCGCCAATCCCTGGCGGAATGACGCGTTATTTTCTTAAGTTGGCGCTTATAGGGGTATATCGCTTCATTCGCTATTTACTGCTAACCGCTTACCGCTTACCGCTAACTATTTACTGTTCACTATCCCTCCGCGGCTGCAAAATCAATCGATGCTCAGTTTTTCCTGCCTGAAGCGGTATCGGTAAACCTTCGACCCAGTATGCTTGTTGGTCGCGATAGTGGGGCGATAAAGGATGGCTCGATTGGCCGCCTGGCATGTGTAGAATTCCTTCATCGATATGACGTGGAGAAACCACAAGTCGTTCGCTGGCGCCGAAATCGGGACCGGCCACTCGAACGCAATAAGGGCAACCCGATAACGGGTCCGTCGGCATATCAAGGAAACGTCCGACCCATGGCAATACCCTTGAGAATGGATGACGATATTGCGCTCGGTTGATTTTTCCCCAAGTCAGTTCCGGAAAGCTTGCTTCGGGGTACAGGTTTTTGAGTCGACCGAGGCTTTTTTTTAATTGGTTTAGAATGAACGTATCCCAATCCTGAAAACGCGCCGGGTCAGGTAACAGTTCAGCCGGCTTTTCAGTTAAAAGCCGTTGTAATGGTGTGTCGATGTATGTCCAAGAATAGTTGAACTTTTTATCCGATTTGCGGCATGCCGATATAAAAGGCGCGAATACTGAATGGGCTAGTTGCTTGCGAAATTCCACCAATAACGCAAACCCTAAGCTATCTCTATCTGCATTACCGTCCCAGGCCTGGAGGTGGCCTCGCAATTCTGTCAATTCCGGTTCTTGCTCGAAATTTTTCGGCGTCAGAACCGATAACGCCAATTGCTGGTAAAACTGATAAAATTCGCTCCTGCTATCGAGTTGTAATGCGAACATCGTTTGTTCGTTCAGTATTTCGATTTCTCCAAGCCGCTCAGTGATCCGATAAGCTCGATAGCCGTTGGCAAACTGTCGTCCGATGATATGAGGATAGTCTTTGCCGAAACGACGATCATTGGCCGAAACTAAAATACCTTCCGGCGGGTCGATCGTGCGCGGCAATGACTCCGGGGCCAAATAACCGTTCCAGCCCACGGAACCGTCCGCCCAAGAGCGGCTTACCGAACCGTCGTTGCCGTACCGCTTAGGTATGCGTCCCATCAGCGTCCAGGCGACTCGGCCTGTCTTATCGGCCAGTAAAAAATTCAATTGCGGCCCGCCGCTTTGGTTGATCGTCGGAATGGCTTGTTCCAACGTTCGATTTTGCTCCAAGTCGATTAATTCGATATTGATGGCGTTAGGGTCCAATGCGGTCCAGCGGACGGCCACTAAGTTATCTATCAGAGGTTCGGTGGCAACCGGGCCCCACTCCGTTTGTTTGACTGTTATTTCTCGAGAATCCCCTCCTTTCACGGCGATGATTTCACGCCGTTGCTCAAATCGTTGCCAGCCTCCGTCAACACGATATTCATTTGAGTTGTCAGGATTGATTTCAAGGCTGACCAGATCCAGAAAATCACCGGAAAGATTGGTTGCTCCCCAAGCTAAATGCTTGTTGCTGCCGGCAATTATTATCGGTACGCCGGGTAGCATCACGCCGCTTGCATGAGTTTCGGCATAATGAATTTCGATTCGATACCATAAGTTGGGTACGGTAATGCCTAAGTGCATATCGTTGGCAAGTATTGCGCGTCCGTCCTGAGTTTTCTTGCCGCTGACGGCCCACGCATTGGATCCCGGCAGAGTGTCGTGTAATTGCACGGCGCCGGCTACTTTCAAGGCGTCGGGTGAATATTGATCAAGGGCCGCCGTCATCGAGGCTAAAGGGATGGGCCGAGCCGGTCGCGATGATTCGCGATAATCTTGTAATTGCTCGGTAAATCGGTCGGTGTCCGGTGTCAAAAATGCAATCAGATCGGGAGGCAAGGTTTTTTCCATCACGGACAACATGCGTTCCTCTCTTTCGGTCCAACCCGTGAGCGTATCGAACATGCCGAGCATGACCAGAATGCTGTCTTCGGCTTGCCAAGGGGAGGGGCGATAATTCAATACGCTAAACTCAAAGGTTAAGGCATTAGTTTGCTCGATATAGCTGTTGACGCCTTCGGCATAGGCATCGAGGAAGCGCTTATGGCGTCGCGGCAGTTGTGTTACCGTTTTTTCGGCAACTTGATTGAAACCGAGCGTTCGGGCTCTGGTGTCGCTACTGACGGCCATTTCGCCGAATATTTCTGCTAGACGTCCTGCAGTTTTTCGTCTCATCAAGTCCATTTGAAATATGCGGTCGCGCGCACTTAGATAGCCGAGTGCCCGAATCGCGTCGAGGCGATTTTCGGCGTGTACGGCGGGTATTCCGAATTCATCGGAGTCGACTGTAACGGGCTCGACAAGACCTGTCAATTCGATTTCGCCGTCCAGTTTCGGCATCGATTCTTGCAGTAACCAATAAGTGCCGCCCAGCCCTATCAGAACTGTCAGCGATGCGAATGCCGTCAAATAAAGCACAATGCTTCTTATCTTTTTCATGTCTTATTAGTTCTTTTTGTTGGATATATGTTCCATTGAAAACGAGCCAGCTAAAATACGGATACTATTGATATCTTGCTGAAAATAGTTAAGTTTCATTGAAAGTATGGGGGCGTGTTCGGCGAAGATGTCGGCAGCCACACCCCCATAAGCGCCAACTTAAGACGCAAGACCTTGATTCACAGTTGAAAAATCAAGATGTGGCCACAACATAGAGTATTTTTACCGACGAAAGTGAAAATCCCTATGAAGCAGCCACAGCTAACAGATACCCTTTTTGATGACTTTTTGCAAGAGCTTCCAGCAGATTTCCAGGAGCAGGCCTATGAATTACAGGCGTTTGCACGGGCACGGAAAATCCGATCACCGTTGCAATTATTACAGTTAGTCCTGTTGTATTGCGGACTGGACTTGTCGTTGCGCAGCTGTGCCGGCGAAGTTGCCAAGCTTCAAGGCTATTTGAGCGACACGGCGGTGACCAAGCGACTGGCGGCCTGCGTGGCGTGGATCAAGTCGTTACTGAAGCGTGTGTTCGGATTGGATAAACAGATTAACAATGGCTCCTTGAATTTCATTGTGATTGACGGTTCGACCGTGCAAGAACCCGGCGCGAAAGAAACAACGTATCGCTTGCATGTGGCGATCGACTTGATGAGCTTGACACTCCGCGAGGTCAACGTCACGACCGATAAAGTCGGCGAGAGCTTGGATCACTATCAGTTGACTGCAGGTGATGTCGCGTTGCTTGATCGAGGCTACAACCAACCGAAGTCTTTAGTCCCGGTCATTGATCGCGGCGGCCACGTCGTGCTGCGCTACAATCCACACAGCATGACCCTTTACGAACGGTGCAACGAACCGAAAGGTGTTAAAATCGATTGGGAACAGCGCATACGCGATTTGAATGGTCAGCCGGGTGCGATACCCGTTTATCTGTGCCATCAAGACAAACGTATTGAAGGCGTGGTGCATGCGATGCCGTTACCGCCGGAACAGGCGGCGCAAGCACGCCGCAAAGCGAAACAACGCGCGCGTGATAAAGGTCGCACGGCGAGCCAAAAGACCTTGATGCTGAGCGGCTGGGTGTTGATTTTTACTTCGCTCCCCGAAGCGCTGCTCGACACGAAATCAATCGCTGAGCTCTACCGGGTTCGCTGGCAAGTGGAGCTGGTCATAAAGCGGCTAAAGAGCTTGCTTGATATCGACCGGCTACGCGCCCGAAAAGACAGCAAGCTGGCGGATTTATATTTGCATGGCAAGTTACTGTTTGCTGCAGTGACTCAAAAAATAGCGCAGCGCCGATTCGGCCGGGCGGCCACCACAATGGACGGTGATCGTTCGATTACCCATTGGCGTTTATGGCGCACGATCGCCAATGAGATCAAGGCAGGACTTACGGCTTGTTTTCCAATAAATAAGCGATTTATCGATGACTGCACAAAAAGCCTCTGTGAGCGTCCGCGCAAGAGAAAGCTTCAGGGTTTGCCGGGGCGTGTTTTGGAGCTCATTATTGAAGGTCGGGGAGGTGGCGTTAGTCTTACTTAATCAAATACTTAGATTCTTAAGTTGGCGCTTATGAGCCACACCCCCCCCATACCTTCATAAAGTTAGCCATTTTTGAGTATAAACCTAGAAAAAGCATTTCACCATGAAGATCATGAAGAATAGGAAGTTAATTCAATAACTTATTACGCGTTTGAATAGAGCTTTCGCTCACCAAAATGGTTAGCGAGAAGATTTAGTTAATTTCTTGAAGTCCTTCATGAACTTCATGGTATAAAACTGCCGAATTCAGGATAAAGGGAGTAGTAGGATAAAAGCCCTGATTCTGCCGCTTACTACTCACTGCTAACCGCTATCCAATTTATTTTAGGCAAAAAAAACCCCGGGCTAGCCGGGGTTTTTGGTCATTCTATGCCGAGCTAAATTTTAGTTGGCAGCGAATGGGTGTGTTGCAGTGGCTTTAGCAGCAACAACTTCTTGAGCTGTTGGAGAGCCGGCAACAGCGCGTTCGATAGCTTCTTTAGTCGCTTCGTAGTTGTATTGTTGAATTTTTGCGTCGTCTTCAGCCATCCAGTGAATGAAAACACCAACAGAAATGAACAGGTTGTCAGCTTCATCGGCAGGAATGGTGCCGTTTTCAACTGAATCCGCAACAGCCATGGCTACGCCGCGTTGCGCAGGGCCGAACATTTGAACGGCTTGTTTCGAGCCTTTGATGGTGACTTTGTTGAACATAACAGTTGCAGGTTTAACCATCAGGTTAGGTGCAACAACAGCCAACAAGCTGGAGAAACCGTCTTTGTTGTTAGTCAAGCAGTTAGCGAAAGCGGTTTCGGCAGCCGAGCCGCGTGGGCCGATGATCAAGTCGATGTGCGCAACTTCGTTGCCGTCACCTACCAATGATTCGCCTACGCGCAGGTTGTTGATTTTAGCCATGCTAGTTGTCTCCTTTGAAGAATAATATGAACAGTGAGAATTAATTTATTTACTTTAAGTGTAAATCCGTTTTGAAGACCCATTAGCAATTCGAATTGCTAATATGATCCTCCAGAAATACCGCTAAAATCGTCGCTACCGTTAAATCGGCCGTCGTACCCGGATTGATGCCTTCGGATTTAAATTCCGCGTCAATCCTACGCAGTAAAGGTTCGATTTCTTTCGGATTATCAGAATCTTGCAGGGCTTGGTTAACCATGTCCATTTTGGATGTCACCGAAAGCGTAAAGCGATTGCCGTATTTCCGCTCGATATGACTATCGGGATAAAGGCTCAGCAACCCGACATAGACTGCTACAGCCGCCCAATTAGCTTCAGCCCATCGAGTTAGCCAAGCATTATACCTTAAAACTCCGAAATCAAAAATATCTTTATAATCCGAGCAGTACTGTAAAGCGATGCGATCCTTGTCGGCCGCTATTCGCATCGCTTCGGTCAAATTGACAGCCGGCCGCTCTGAAACGTCTTGTTCGGATGAGTGGCCTAAACCGCCCGGAGAGGCTAAAACGATCGCTTTGAAGACCCAGTCGGCATCGTCGACTGACGTATTATTTAATACGTCGTGTAAAGCTTGTCTTAACGTCGAATTCGGTTTTCGTAATAATGCGGCTTGAAGAAGTGGCGCGCATAATAAAACAATGCCCAGATTGGTATTACAGCCGACTGCATCGCGCGTGGCCTTGATCGCATAATAAATTTTTTCGCCAAGCGAGTAATTTGGATTTGCGATATGCGGTGCGCTGACCTTTGCGCTGATTCTGAAATCATCGACGGACATGTCGTGCCCGTCTGCATGAACACTGACGTTGCCCGGCTTAAAAGCCTGTAATTCGATCTCGCAAGCTTGTCGGTACAAATCTTCAAGCGTTTCGATAGTCATCATGAGGCAACCGTTTGCAATTCGGGGCGATGATCGCCGACATGCCTGTCCAGCAAATCCTCGACGAGTAATTCGGCGATATTGATATCACAAACGCTTTGCAGGCCCTTCCATGCGGGAATGCTGTTGACCTCGATTACGGTGTAATCGCCGTTTTTTTCGCGAATGATATCGACGCCGGCATAGTCCATTTTGACGACTTCCGCTGTCTTGATAGCTAATTTCGATAATTCGGATTCCAATTGGACCCGTTCGCAACTAGCACCTTTGGCAACATTATTCAACCAAAATGTACCTTTCCTCCGCATCGCGGCGACCGCGCGGCCGTTGATAACGAATACTCGCGTATCGGAATAACCTTCGCCGTAACAATCGACAAAGCGTTGCAAATAATAGATGCCGCGGCTGCCGGTTAACCAAAACAAATCCAGCATTTTTTCGATGCGTCGGACGCCTTCGCCTTGCGAGCCGAATAAAGGTTTGCTGATGATCATGCGGCCTTGCGCGAGTTCGCATTCGGCGATGGCCAATGCTTCTTTTCTATCGCGTAAAACCCAGGTCGGAGGCGTCGGCAAACCGTTTTGCCGAAGCAGGAAGCTGGTCATCGCCTTGTCGACGCTGCGTTCGATTGCTCCGGCGTCGTTGTACACCGGAACGCCGATGATCTTCAGCGCATGGAGGATGTCGAGATAAAACACGACTTCCTCGAGGGAGCCGCCCGGTACGCCGCGGACAAACACGGCGTCGGGCAGGGCATGCTCGAAACCCGGAATCGAAACAGGAAGTCCTTCCGAAACCAGATTCAAGCGGCACTCAGTTAACGATACATAGTCCGCCGAATAGCCGCGAGCGGCGAATGCAAGACGCAATGCTTTGCCGTGCCAACCCGGATCGTCTGTGAAAACGGCAATTCTACCCATGTGTCGAAACTCTTAAGCGCCGAACGATTGATCGAGCAACGCATTGTCGAGTTTGCCGGCGCGGAAACTCTTACCGGATTCGACTGCGGTCACGATGACACTTGCAGGGCTGAACAGCATTGCATCGACCTTGAAAAAGTCGTAATTGTATTCTTTGAAGACTTGCGCGAACGGTTTGCCGTAATCCTTCGAAGTCGAGCTAGGCAACTCTTTTGCGAGCTTCTCGGCTGCTTCGTCGCTGCCTTTGACGAAAATATGAACTTGCCCCGCGAACAATATCGCATCGTTGGTGCGCCCCATCGCCTTGATAAAATCCGGATGCGGCGGGCAGATTGGCGCGCTGCCGCTACCATCGACGATGTTTTCCAGCGGAAAATGCAAGGCATGCGCCTTGTGCATCGCAACTTCCAAAACCCGTGCGACGACCTGAACGCCGCCTGCCAGGCTGCTGGTCGGCGTGACGATGATGGTTAAGTTGCAAGGGTCTACTTGACAAGCGTTTGCTACTTTTTCGACGATTTCGAGCGGCGGGATCGCATCGTTTTCGATCACCAATACGGTGTTTTCCGCATCGTCGCGATAGGCCAATTCTTTGTATAGCTCCTCGACAGGCTCTTGTTGGCCATCCTTGATTTTGACCGCCATGGCCCGTGCAGGACCGGAGCCGAGCGCGTAATATTTTTCATGCGACAAACTCCAGCCGGCGTATTGGCTGCCGAGACAGGCCAAGACCGGGTTACCGGTATGCACATTGACTGTCAATGGCCAATTCGCGGTGTAACAACTGTGCGAGATAGAGACCGAGCCCATGCCGCCCAAACAAATTTCGGCAATGATTCGGCCTGCTTCCAAACCGCCCGGCATGTCGATGCCGGCGTCGATGATGGTGCAGCCGTTCGCCAATTTTTCTACGCCGACTCGTAATTTAGCCGCATTTTCGATGAGTTCTCTAACCAGAGGCTGCGCTAGTCTATTAACGCTCGCTTTTGATGCCATGACCTAAAACACCTTTAATTGAATGATTGAAAAATGGTTTGCCGGATTTCGTTCAATTGCCGATGAACGTTCCGAACGTTTATATCGCGGGCAATGATACTGCATATAGGCTGTCCTTTGCGAATTATCGAGCCGGCAATCGGTAAATCCCGGCAGGCTTTCGGCCAGCAAAAGGCATCGGGAATAGTGATGCTTCTGTCGGCGTAAATGATTCGATAAGCGCAAACCGTACGACTCGTAAAGTTCGTATTGTCTAAGATGCCCCGACAGGCATTGAGATGCGCCCCGAATAAATCGCCATCATATAATTGCATGCTGGCCGATGGGCGGGGATTGACCTCTAATACATAAATTCGCTCACCTTGGATAATGAAATCGAGCGTGTTGAGGCCTTTAAGCGGGATTGCCCGCACAAGGGCGGTGATCCACGAATGAATGATATCGGCTTGCTCGGCGGACAGGGGGCAGCGATTGATGACGCCGGCAAATAGGAAGGGTTGGTCGGCATTCAGGTTTTCGCACCACTGCGCATGGAAACCGATAATTCGAATATTTTTTCCGTCTGCAAGAAATAAAGCGGAGCAGGCTGTCCCTTCGATATATTTTTGCCAGTACATATTTCTTTGGGTCGGCATGCCGTTTCGAAACAGGCGAATACCGTGGCCGCCTTCACCGCTTTCGGATTTGACCAACCATTGCTCAGCCCCTTTCGGTTCCGTGAAGGAGACGCGCGGATAGTTTATCTCCAAATGATCGAGTAATTCGAAAAAACATTTTTTTTGCTGAATCAGTCGAACGGTTTTTATATCGTTGCCGACTAATTCGCATTCGCAGCTAATGAGCTCGAGCGCCTTGGGATAATGCTCGAGGCCGCTGCCATATACCGCTGGAGACATCGGGTTCAGGGAGCTGAAATCGGCAACAATGGCTTTTAAAAAGGGTTCGTCCAATGCTTCGATTCGAAATACCCGTTCGGAATATTTCAGGGTATCTTGGTCGGCAAACAAATCGATTACCCACGGTATGAACCCCGACCGGCAGGCTGCCTCGGCCAGCATGCGGCCGGAGTTGGCAATAATCAAAATAGGTTTGTTAATGCTGGGATTCAAAAATGGCAGTTTATGATGTTAAAAGTCTATCGCTTAAGCGAGTATGTGCCGGCTTTAGGAATCAATAAGCGAATTAGACGGCCGATACTTGGCCGCCGCTGTTACTGACGCCGACCGTGACAAAACTCAAATGAGGATGGCGTGAAAATTGTCGGCGCGCTTGTTCGGTGATCGCTTCGGCTTGCTCGGCTCCCAGCAAAGCGCAAAAGCCGGTTGGCCCCCATGAAGTTTGGCCGATAGCGACGCAACCTTGCGCTTCCAGCCATGCCATGGATTCGGCAACTTCCGGGCTGGTGAAAATGCCGCCCTGTGCCGGAGCGAAATGTTCGCCGACCGAGCGCTGCAATTGCGTAACGACTTCGCCGAATTTGACAAGATCTTGTTCGGCAACGGCAGGTAATCCTTGCATCATCAATAAATAACAAAGCCTGGCCGCTTCTTGTTGCGGAAATGGGGGTAGCGCTTCGAAAGCCTGAACTTCTTGTTTACCATGCAAGCCTTGTCCGCGTTTGTCGAACGCTAAAATAAAGCGCCAATCGTCGGGAATTTGCATGTGCGCTAATACCGGGGGGGTCACTGTTCGCTCGCCCCGTCCGCCATCGACAACCAGTCCTCCGCGTTCAAAAACACCGATGCCGATACCCGAACGCATGCCTCTATCGGTTAATCGCGCGATATCGCGAACCGTCAGATTTAAGCCGTAATAATGGTTCAAGCCCATGCCGACCGCCAGCGACATTTGCGTACCGGAGCCTAATCCGACATGTTCCGGGATCGACGTTTCGACATCGATGCTGAATGACTCGGGAAGATTGAGTGCCGTACAGAGTTTGCGCGCACATTTTTCGGCTCGAGAAGCGGACATCCCGGTTACGGTCAAATGATCGGCCGGTCTAATACTTAAGCGGGTGTTGATTTCATTCAGCGCGACGCCGATGCTGCCGAAGTGACGCCCCAGCGCGCCGCTCAAATCGATAAAACCCATATGCAGACGGGCGGGGGCTATCACGCTAACTTTAGAGTATTGCACGTTCAATGAGCTGATTCTATTGAAAACAAAAAGGTATTATACCTAAATGTAAACGAGAATGTGGTCCGAGCGTCATGGGCGTTGTCTATGGTTCCCAGTCTCTACATCAATGCCATTAAGTTAAGCCATCACAGAAATAAATAATGCTTGCATTCAGGCTCTAATACACCTCAAAAGCTTGCCATCCATGGCACTGGATTCCGCCAGTCCATGTCGGAATGACGAGTTTCCGTTAACTTAATAGCAGTGATGCTCTGCATAGAAACTGTTTCAGGAAAATGCACGTTCCTTAAGATTTACCTCTTGGCTTTCGGTTGGGCTTTAAGGTCTTTAGCCCGACGGTTAGAAAATAGGCGTCTAATCAATTTTTCCAATTCCAGTATGATGAACAAGAGCAGGCCGATTCCGACGATTTCCATGCCATGGATGAAGTCGACCGGACGTGTGTCGAAAAAGTGTTCCATGAACGGTGCATAAGTAAATATGGCTTGAAGCGTAATAACGACAAAAATTGCGATTAAAACGGCTTTAGAGCTGAATAAGTGTTTGAACGATAGAGAGGAACTGCTTAGGTAACGTACATTTAAAAGGTAAAAGACTTCCAGCATAACCAACGTATTGACCGCATAAGTTCGTGCTTCTTCGAGCGTCGAGCCGTGCAGTTGGCTCCAAAGGAAAATGCCGTAGATGCCAGAGAAAAACAGCAGCGAAACGAAGGTGATGCGCCACAATAAAAAGCCGGACAACATTGCTTCGTCCTTAGGTCTCGGCGGGCGTTGCATGACGCTAGGCTCGGACGGCTCGAAGGCCAGCGCCATTGCCAAGGCGACCGAGCTGACCATATTGACCCAAAGGACTTGTAGCGGTGTAATCGGCAAAGTCAGGCCGGTCAATACCGCGACGATGATGCTCATCGATTCGCCGCCGTTGACCGGCAATAAAAAAATGATGGCTTTCTTTAAATTATCGTAGACGGTACGGCCTTCGCGGACTGCGCGTGCGATCGATGCGAAATTGTCGTCCGCCAGTACCATTTCCGAAGCTTCCTTGGCGGCTTCGGTTCCGGTTCTGCCCATTGCTATTCCGACATCGGCTCGTTTTAAGGCGGGCGCGTCGTTAACCCCGTCTCCGGTCATGGCAATGACATTGCCGCCGGCCTGCATTGCAGTAACCAGGCGCAATTTGTGTTCCGGCGAAGTTCGGGCAAAGACGTCGACGCGTGCGGCGACTTCGATCAATGCATCGTCGTCGATCGAAGACAGGTCTTGGCCGGTCATGACTTCATCGTGATTTTCAAGGTGTAATTGCGCGGCAATCGCGCGGGCAGTCGCGGCGTGATCGCCAGTGATCATTTTGACGCGGATACCGGCCGCGCGGCATTCCTTGACGGCTTGTATCGCTTCCTCGCGCGGCGGGTCGATTAGGCCGATAAGCCCCAATAGTATCAAACCGTCATCTAGATCCGAAAAATTAAGCTCGGTTTTACCTTCTTCGACCGGTTTATACGCGATGGCTAAAACGCGCTGTCCGAGTGAGGCGACCTCATCGATCCAGCCGCTCCAATATCCAGAATTGATTGCTGTATCGCCGTCCTTTTGTCTTTGTAAGGTGCATAGCTCGATCAACCGTTCCGGCGCGCCTTTGACGATAATATACTGATGGTTTTCGTGGTCGTGATTCAAGGTGGCCATGAAGCGGTGTTGGGCATCGAATGGAATTACATCGCCTCGAGCATTGTTGCGATGCAGGTCGGCGGGGTCGAAACCGGCTTTCATCGCAACGGTCAATAAGGCGCCTTCCATCGGGTCTCCGTCGGCAATCCATTGATCGTCTTTTTGGCGCAAGGACGAATCGTTGCATAAGGCGCCGAATTTAACGACTTGCTGCAAAATAGGGCGCTTGTCGATAGCGACATGTTCGCCGCCCGAGAAAAAATCGCCGGAAGGTTCATAGCCGACGCCGCTGATTTCAAAGAGTTTAGATGACGTTACGATGGATTTGACGGTCATTTCGTTACGCGTCAGTGTGCCGGTTTTGTCCGAACAGATGATCGATACCGCACCCAGCGTTTCGACGGCAGGCAAACGACGAATAATGGCATTGCGGGAAGCCATGCGTTGGACGCCGATGGCCAATGTCACTGTCAGGATTGCCGGTAAACCTTCAGGAATGGCCGCTACAGCGAGGCCGACCACAGTCATGAACATTTCCGAGGGATCGGTTCCCTGGATGTAAAAACCGAAAGCAAAGACGCTTGCGGCAATCAGGATGATCGCCAAGGTCAGCCAGCGGGAAAAAATCGCGATTTGTTTAAGCAGAGGAGTCGTCAATTCCTCGATACTCGAGATCATGCCGCTGATGCGGCCGATTTCGGTATCGGCGCCGGTCGCAACGACGATGGCTTTGCCGTGTCCGGCCGCAACCATGGTTCCCGAATAAGCCATCGAAAAGCGGTCTCCCAAATCGGCGTTTGCTTCAACCGGTTTGGTTGTTTTTTCGACCGCGACCGATTCGCCGGTGAGGACCGCCTCTTGAATTTGGAGGCCTTTCGCCGAAAGCAAGCGTAGGTCGGCGGGAACTTTATCGCCCGGTTCGAGAATTACGATATCGCCGGGAACCAATTCTTCGGCCGGAACCCCTATTCGATTACCGTCACGCAATGCCGTCGCGCGCGGCGCTAACATATGCCGAATGGCTTCGAGCGATTTTTCGGCCTTGCCTTCCTGAACGAAACCGATAATCGAATTAACGAATACGACGGCGATGATCACGTAAGTATCGATCCAATGATCCAGTAGCGCTGTGACGACTGCGGCACCGATCAAGACATAGATCAATAAGTTGTGAAATTGGGAAAAAAAGCGCAGCAGCGGGCCGCGGGTTTTGGGCGGAGGTAAACTATTTGCGCCATATTTCTGCAGACGGGATACGGATTCTTGTTCGGAAAGTCCGTCCGGGTTGCCGTCGAGCTGCTTGAGGACTTCCTCGGTCGATGATGCGTGCCAATCGATCTTCGCTATTTTCTCGACTTTTTGCTTTGATTTGCCCATATAAAGCTCCTTTATGGTTGATTTTATGCTGACAATATCATTTCAACGGACGCGGTAAGTCCTTATATGATGGTCGTATCAGGCGGCGATCAGGAAGATTGATAACTCAGCCATGCAATGATTATAACAGTGAAACGGGCGGCTGTGCGGTCAAGTATTGCGAGCTTGAATAACGATAGAGGAAACGTCTTCTTTTTTTGGGGGGGGGCGGAAACCAAGGCCATGATTTGGTTTCGGCGACTTGATTCAATTGCAAAAACGGCCTGCAACGATAGAGCTGCAGGCCGGTTGTGACGAATAGTTAGTTCGTTTTCGGGTCCGAGCGCTCCCAGAATCGACTGGCGATTAAGGCATCGAGCAAATCTAATTGATCGCCGTAATGCTTAATCGCAACAATCGGAATCGGAGAGTCCATCATGATTTGCGATGTTGCACTGCCGAGTAGAATAGTCGCGGTGTTGCTTCGCCCGCGGGTACTCATTACGATCAAGTCGCCATCCAGTTCCTTGGCCCTATGCAGAATCGCGTTGCTCGGAATACTGCTTTCGACAAATTCCGGTTTTACGGTGATGCCGTGAGTTTCTATTTTAGCTAAAAACTCTTCGAAAGCTTGTTGTTCGTGCCACTTGACTTCATCGATATGTTCATCATAGCGAATCGTCGACGGATCGAAATAAACATGCAAGGCTGTAACTTCATTCAGGCCATGCAATTTAGCTATTGCAGTCGCATGAGATAAGCTATCGGCCGAAGGCTGCGAGAAATCCACCGGAGCGATAATGCGCTTGATATCCCGGCTCGTGCCTTCGGGAACCATCCAAACAGATGCCTTGGTTACCATTGCCAGACGGCGGCCCAACGAGCGTTGTCCGGTACGGTTTTTCCGGTGACCTAATAGGATCAGGTCCGAATTGGAGGCGACAGTATATTCAATCAACTTATCGAGACGCGATGGACCGCTCAGTACATGCGACATAAAAGTCACATGCTCGATATCGGTATCGAAATACTTCTCGACTTCGTCGCGTATACTTTGTTTGATCGATGCTTCTTGATTCGGTTTAATAGGTTGTTTTTGCGGAGGAATGACATGGACGAAATGAAATTCCTTGGCAATATCGCGTTCCGCCAATTTGGCGGCGTAATGCAGTAATTCCGCGTCTTCGGCGGTCATCGCCAAAGGAATCGTTACCCTGTTAAAACGGCCTGGGGCGGAAATAATGGCTTGATCCGCGCCGACCACCTCGGCAACGTGCTCTTCTTCGCGCTTGACGGGCTTGTCCAGAAATTTAAACAACAAGACATAAATAACCAATGCGGAAAGCACGCCGGTCAAAAAGTCGGTCATCGGCACCATTACCGCAGTGTAAATCATCAAGCCGGCATGGAATTTATTGTGCCCCAAAACTTCTTTCATTTCGGATGGTTTGACCATGTTGGTTGCCACCCACAATAAAATACCGCCGATGCAAGCCATGGGCACGGCTTCCAGATAGCTGGCGATGTAATAAGCCAACGCCAATTTGAGAACGGCTTTGAAATAACCGGCCAAAGGCGTCACCGCGCCGGCCTTGATGCTGGTCGCGGTTCTCGCCAAGGCGCCGGTGCAAGGAAAGCCGTTTACCATCGGGACCAGAACTTGTACCAAGCCTTGTCCCCAAAATTCCTTATCGGGATTGAACGGGGTTTTACGATTATCGGCAAGGCGGTCGGCCATCGACGAACACAGCAAACTTTCGACGCCCGATACGAAAACGATGGCTAGTGTGAAATAAACGATATCGACCATAACACCCGAAGTCATCGTCGGCATCACCGGCGGGGTAAAGACGAAGAAATTGTTGGGAATGGAACCGTAAATATCGCCGACTAAAATAATACCTTTATCTTTCAGCAGTGTCGCGGTCACGATAGTCGAGGCAGCGATTGCAATCAGCGGTGCCGGAATAAAAATCGAGATGCGCAGCAAAAACTTTGTCAGGACAAATGTACCCAAGCCTATTGCGACAGACCAGCCATTGATCATGTGGAGATTGTTAAACGCGGCTGCAATATTATGAGTCAAACCTCCGGTGATTCCCTCATCTTGGCCGAGCATATCCTTGAAGTTTTCCACGCCTAGGATATCTTCGACGTTGGTGAGCGCAATCACGATTGCGATGCCGACCGTAAAGCCGACGACAATCGAGTTCGGGACCAGCTTGGCGTATTTGCCGAGACCGAAGACGCCCATTAGCATCAGTATCACGCCGGCTATGATCGAGACTAATACGAGAAAGCCGTGGGCTTCCTGAGCGCTGCCCCCATTGGTTTCACCGTACTTCATCATCAGTGCGGCAATTAAGGGAATAAAGGCTGCGGTAGGGCCGTAAACTTGATATTTTGAGCCGCCCCAGGTTCGCCCGACTGCACAAGCTAACGCTCCGGCGATAATGCCTTGTTCGGGACGCAAGCCCATGGCCATTGCAAAGCCCATGGCCATCGGGATTGCTGTCAGTGCCACGATCAAGCCGGCGCTGAAATCTCGATAGGTCGTTTGCATCCAAGTGTCGCGGGTCAGGTCCTCCCAGCGACTGTCGAAAAATGTGTTAAATAGTCGTAAACGTTGCAAAATCATCGTTCATTTCCTCGTGATTTGGGACGTATTGTCCGCTCTATATTCATGCATATTGATAATCGTATTTGAATATCGGGTCAATTTCGGCATCCGGATAAATCGTCGCTAGCGAGTTTAATAAGCCGTTCTCCAGGCCATAGACCCAGCCGTGAATGACCGGTCGCTGCTCTTGATGCCAGGCTTGTTGAATGATCGATGTATGCGCGAGAGTTTGGACTTGCTCGAGAATATTGAGCTCAACCAGTCGATTAATGCGCTGTTCCTCGGAGGGAAGGCTGTCGATTTCATCTTTATGTAAGCGATAGATGCCTTTGATATGCATGAGCCATTTATTGGTTAGCACCAATTTTGGGTGTTGTTTGGATAAAGCGGCTTTAACTCCGCCGCAGTTGTAATGACCGCAAACGATAATGTGCTTGACTTTCAACACAGCTACCGCATATTGCAAGACGCTTAAGCAGTTGAAGTCGGTCGCCACCATCTGATTGGCAATGTTGCGATGAATGAATATTTCGCCGGGTTCGGCATTTACGATGAGTTCCGCCGGAACACGGCTATCCGAACATCCGATCCAAAGGAATTCGGGTTTTTGCTCTTTTGCAAGATGTTTAAAAAAATTGGGGTCTATGCTTTGCTTGTCAGAGGCCCATTTTTTGTTTTCCATTAACAGCTTTTCGAATGATTTCATAGTTTCCGCCTTGCTGTTTGCAATTTTCTATAGTTAAAAATCGTAACGCTTCGAGCTGTTTAATCTGGATGTTATAGCTTATTGATTTGTCGGCTTTACAATATGGCAAGACAGATTTTCTTCATATACTCTTCACTGGTCTTCGTTTCGTTTTGTTCGAGGCGGTGACCTGCGAGTCCATGCTTTAGAGCTTTCAGAGGAGGTGCAACGGACGCTTAAATTCTTAAAGTTCGATACAGTGAAAAAGAATTTATATGTCAGTGAAACGCTTCCTGTTAAATCAATACACTAGACCAGTCCGGCAAAAAACCGAATTGTTACAAATTAATTTTGTTTGGTTTAAACCAATCGCATCAATTAGCGATTATCGAATCTAATGAGGACCGATAGTTTGGTTTGGAAGGTATTGTATCGACACTACCTTTCAAAATGCTTTCAATTCAACGATGTTTATTTTTAACCGGATTGTATACCCTTTGCTGGTCAAATTTCGGCGCCGGGGGGTCCGCGTCAAAGGACGCCGTGAACCCAGCACCTAAATTATCCAAGATAGTTAACCATAGCCAATGGGCTATGGAATTTAGGTGCTGGGTGAATACGCCCATGTAGGCTCTGTGACAGCATCCCTGCTGTCAAAGCCTTTGCCGAACACCCCGGCACCTCCATGCGTCAATGCCGAAATTTGAAGTGCGATGGGTATAACTATTTAGTCTGAGTATGCCGTTTGGTATCAGACATTGATTTCTGGTCCATTCTTACTTAATAATCGTTCAATTTTGTTAGGTATGGGGTATGCTTATTACAGAACGTTATACTCATAGTAGATCAAAATTCGGCACCGGGGTGTCCGTCGAAGGACGCCGTGAAAACGTCCATGTAGGCTCTACGCCAGATCCATGCTGGCAAAGCCTTTGTCGGACATCCCGGCGCCTCCTCGGGCGCTACCGAAATTTGAAGTGCGAAAGGTATATGAACTCAGTACCAAAGTTCCATAGCCTAACGTTCATGAAAGCCTGGCCATCGCCCCGGCAAATGAAAGCTCGCGGCGTGACGGAGGGTGCGGTTACTCGCTCGATAGGACGCCGTGAACCCAGCACCTGATTATCCAAGGCAGTTAACCATAGCCAACAGATTATGGAATTTAGGTGTTGGGTGAATACGTCTATGCAGGCTCGACGGCGGCTAGAACGCCAAGCTCCCATGGATGGGTTTACGGCGTTCCTCGACAGGCATACCCCACACCCTAAGATCGGCGAAAATGCTCAAACTGGGAATTGTTGCATTTTTACAGCAGATTTGTGCATATCGAAAAATTAGATAAGGACTTCGGATTTGCGAACTTTCACAGTAAATGAGTATTTAGATAATTTTAGGTGCGGGGTGAACCCGTCCATGAGGGGCTCTCTTTGCTCAACACGAACGAATTCCAAGCGCTCCGACTGATTTTTTAGGTTTATCGTTTTGTTTATGCTTTAACTATTATGAATATTTTATTGATCGAAGATGATTCCGTTCTTACCGATGGATTGATTCATACGCTTAAAAAAACCGGTTACGTTGTTACCGCCACCAAAAGCGGGCGTTATGCCGAGCAATTGGTAGAAGCACAAGATTTCGATTTGATTGTGCTCGACTTGGGGTTGCCCGATATGGACGGTTTAGAATTATTGCGCAAATTTCGTAACCGCAAGGTTTCATTGCCAATATTGATTTTGACGGCACGGGAAAGTATGAACGACCGCATCGAGGGTATTCGTCAAGGTGCGGACGACTATATGACCAAACCTTTCGAGCTAATGGAGTTGGAAGCGCGTATTCACGCTTTGATCAGGCGTTGTTATGGGGGCTTCAGCTATACCATCGAAGTGGGTCGTCTTTCGCTCGATACTCAAAATAACCAAGTTTCCGCGGATGGTCAGTTACTGGTGTTATCGGCTCGAGAAGCGGCGGTTCTCGAAATTTTGTTGTTACAAGCAGGCAAAGTGGTTTGCAAGGATCGTATCGCGCAGCGTTTGTCGGCGGACGGCGATGCATTGGCCGATAATGCGATCGAAGTATATGTACACCGCGTTCGAAAACGCATCGAACCTTACGACGCCGTTATACGGACAGTACGGGGTTTAGGTTACTTGCTGGAGACGGGTAGCGATGGAGCAAAATAGAACGCTAAGAACCGAAATACTGATTCGGTTAATCACGCCGGTTTTGCTGTTTGTCGTGTTTGAAGCCGTTAGTTCCTATTATGTAACGCGGCATTATGTCGATGAAGCTTACGATCGATGGCTATTGGATTCTGCAGGTTCTTTGGTGCAGGAAATCAAAGTGAATGATAATCTGATTGTTGCTGAATTGCCGCCAGCTGCTTTAACCATTTTTAAATGGGATGAATTAGACAAGACTTATTTTAAAATCATCGCTGAAAATCAAGGCATGATCGCCGGAGATAGCTTCGTTCCCGAGCCTTTCGATGAATCGACCGATTGGTCGAAGCCGGTTTTTTTCAATGATACGGTTCGAGGCGAGTCGGTACGAGGAGTCTCTATCCTTGTCGCGCGGGAAGACCTTCCGGAAATCGTATTCGTGCATGTTGCCGAGACGCTCAACAAGCGCCGCAACATGATGATGGATATTTTATTGGCCGATTTGATACCGCCGATTGTTTTAGCGATTTTTATTGGTTTTTATATGCGCAAGGCTGTTTATCGAGGCTTGAACCCTTTACGCGAATTGGCCGATGAAGTTGCCATGCGCTCCCCGAAAGACTTGAGCCCGATTCCTGAAGCACATGTTTTTGCCGAAGTGCGGATCTTGACCGATACCATTAATGGTTTGTTGAAGCGCTTGGACGGCGCGATCGCTTCTCAGCAACGCTTTATCGCCAATGCCGCGCATCAACTTCGCACGCCGCTGGCGGGGCTGAAATTGCAATCGGAAAGAGCGTTACGGGAAGATAACATGGTGGCAATGAAGCCGGCTTTACTGCAAATTCAAAGCAGTGCCGACAGAGTTTCTCATATCATCTCTCAGCTTTTGGCTTTAGCCAAGTCGGGTGCAATTGAAAGCGGGCTACTTTTGGCAAAGTTCGATCTATTGACGCTGGTGAGGGAAGTCAGTAGCGAATGGGTTCCTAAGGCCTTGCAAAATGATATCGAACTCAGTTTCGAAGGTCCTAAACAACCGGTTTATATCAATGGCAACGAAATTTTAATTCGCGAGTTGTTGGTCAATCTTCTCGATAACGCGATTTGTTACGGACGAGAGAACGGTAGCATAATCGTAAGGTTAAAGCCGGGTTCTTCGCCTACGTTGACTGTCGAGGACGATGGGCCGGGCATACCGGTATCCGAAATGGATAAAATCTTCGAGCGCTTTTATCGAATTCCGGGAAGTCCTGGGGATGGCTGCGGATTAGGACTTCCGATTGTCAAGGAAATTGCCGACTTACATCAAGCGGAGCTAGTTCTCGGCACTTCGCCAGGCAAGGGTGGGACGAAAGCCGATGTGGTGTTCAAGCAAACGTCGACTGAGAAGTAGGTTGATTTTTACGGATTAGGTTTATGCCAAGCAATGAATTGTTGGGCATAAACCTAAATTCGGTAGTTTAACCATGAAGCAGTTGACGTATTTTAAGAGATTATCTAAACATTCCTGCTAACCTCTTGCGTGAATGAAAGCTCTATATAAACGAATAACACGTTATTGTATTATACCCTTTGCTTGTCAAATTTCGGTGCCGGGGTGTCCGTTAAAGGACGCCGTAAATACGTCCATGTAGGCTCTATGATAGCATCCATGCTATCAAAGCCTTTGCCGAACACCCCGGCACCTCCATTGGCTAACCTGATTAGCAAGTTTCTTCAGCTAAAGCCCAAAAACCAGCATATCCCTAGCAGGACGGGGTTTGCAACCCCGTCCTAAACGTTTTGACTTTGGCCGAAGTCAGCCGAAATGTTTAGGGCAAACCGAAACGTTGGGGACGGGTTAAATAACCCGTCCCGCAGAAGGCATATTTTAGTTTTTTCGACTACGACTGGCCCCTGCTCGGACACTTGGCTTCGGCAAGCTGAGGCATCTTGCTAATCAGGTTGGCTAATGCCGAAATTTGAAGTGCGAAAGGTATAACTTCTTATTCTTCATGGTGAAATGCTACTTTAGAATAAACCTAAATGCGAGATTTTACTCACGAAGTATGTCAGCGTGAATTCGATGATTCTCTTCGATTGAATGACCTGCCGGAGGAATAATTGCCTGAATTGCCGCGGCTATTGTTACTGTTTGAGGATCGATAACGCGCACCTGTCGATGCGCCGCCTCTATCGCGGTTAACAGTCGTTGAGAAAGACGGACTCTGACGTCGGTTTTCGGATCTCGTTACGCGTCCGCTATTGGGGGTTCGGGTTCGTTGACGTTCTGGTGAAACAGCTGGAGACGATGGGCCGGATGAGCTGGCACGTCTATTTTGAAGAGTTGTCCCACTAGACATTTGACGCCGGGAATCTTGGTTTCGATTCGCTTCACGGTTAGAGGCGCTAGAGCGTCGTTGCGCAGGAAAATTCCCGGTTTTGCGGTTTGAAGAGATATCGGAGGTTGTTCGCCGCGAAGAAGATTCTCGGCGCCGCGCGTTGTCACGATTATAGCTACTGTTTTGCCCGCGAGTATTGCCGGATGAAGCGTTTTGAGCGGTGGAGCCGGAATTGCGCGAATTTAAATCGTTTGCCAAGCTGTTTGGCGAAATATTGCTGGATTGGCGCCAACGCTCTCTTGTTGATACTCTGCCGGTATCGGAGCGGTTATTTCTCCGTCCGGTGCTTTGGGTTGTTGATCGATTGTCATGACTTCGCGTGGCTGCATAACTGCTCCGGTCTCGATTGCGCCGGTCGGGTGGGGTTGGGGTTGTGCTATTAGCGCGCCAAGGCTCTCTTGTTGATACTCTGTCGGTGTCGGAGCGGTTATTTCTCCGTCCGGTGCTTTGGGCTGTTGATCGATTGTCATGACTTCGCGTGGCTGCATAACTGCTCCAGCCATGGTTGCGTCGCCCGGATTGAGGCCGCTTTATGTTATCGGTGCGATCGAACTTATTTCGGCCGGTATCGGCATAGCCGCTACCGGAACGTCTGGATGTTCCGAATTGCTGCTGCAGCGAATCATGACGATAGGCAACGCCTCGGCGGTGATTCGAATTATGCCGCCATCTAGGATAGTCGGCGTAACGGATATGTCTTCCTGAAACGAAATGCGGCCTGTGATAGTAGTTATGCCGGCGGTGTACAACTACGGTCTGGCGTCGATACCAGTCGAAACTGCTGAAGAAAAATCCCGGCGATACGAATACGCCTCGGCCCCATCCCCAATTAAAGCCCAAGTTTAAATGAATACCAGGCGGAGGGCCCCAGAAGGCTGGCGTATAGCCGGGCCACCACCATGAACCGTAAACGACCTGTGGGTTGTAATAAGGCACATAGACGACTTGAGGGTTGGCCGGTTCGATAACGATAACTTGATTTTCGCGTACGACTCGCGCATTGTCTGTCGAATTGAGATTTCCCGCCTCATAGGCTCGTTGCCGCAGGTTCTGAACGCTACCCATGACTTGCGCTTCTTGAAATAAAAACGCGTCGCCGAGCGCGCGCGTCCAATTCAGGTCTTCATTCATTCGGTCCAGGACACCCGGAAATGCAACCAAGGCTTTGACGCTGGGGTCCCAGGCTTGATGTTCGACGGCAGTTACAGCCTGTTCGCCTTCTAGGCCTGGATTGGCTGCTGACCAACGGGCCGCTTCGACAACTTCTAAAGGGTAGGTGGCCGCCACCAGTATTTGCGACAATAGTACGTCGGGATACAACGCGATCGGCGCCAGCATTTGATCGAGTTCGGCTTGGCTGAAAGCCGGATTCTCTTGTTGAGCGGATGCGGTCGGTATGTAAGACATCAACGCGACAAGCAGCATGATAATCGTTTTCATCGAATATACCTCCAGGCTTGGGCCTTGGCGGGTTAGGCAGGGAGGTATGTCATCGAAGGCGGTCGGTGTCGGACAATTTCCCCGTGTTTGGATAATTGTCGCATTTGACGCTTAATCTCTGCTGAATAAGGAGCGCAACCAAAGCCACAATTTTGTTCATTGGCGGGACGGGGTTTGCAACTCCGTCCCGCAGGAGAAAAATCTTTTGTGGGAGCGACGCCTTCGTCGCGATGTCGAGGCCGGCGTCGTTCAAGTTGTCGTTGTCTTTTTTCGAAGTCTGCAACCGTCCCGCAGAGAGCTATTTCGCCGCCGCTTCGGCTTTTACCCCAAAAAACAACGCATACAACACCGGCACGGCGATCAGGGTCAACACAGTCGCGAAGGCCAGGCCTCCCATGATCGTGACCGCCATGCTGGCAAAAAAGGCATCGGTTAACAATGGGATCATACCGAGTATCGTCGTGCCGGCGGCAAGGAATACTGGGCGTAGACGGCTAACGCCGGCGTCGACGATCGCGGCATGGCCGTGTTTGCCTTCGTCGATTTGCGCGTCGATTTCGTCGACCAGCACGATCGCATTTTTCATTAGCATGCCGGACAGGCTCAACAGGCCGAGTAGGGCCATGAAGCTGAACGGCTGATTGGAAATCAGCAGACCGATCACGACGCCGCAGACCGACATCGGCACGACCAGCCAGATGATCAGCGGTTGACGCACTTTGCCGAACAACAAAATACTGATGACTAGCATGACGACGAAGCCGACCGGTATCTGGGCGTTGAGCGCGGTTTGTGCGTCGGTCGAGCTTTCGTATTCGCCGCCCCATTCGAAGCGATAACCGGACGGTAGCGGAATGGCTTCGATTTGCGCGCGGATGCGGCGGAAGGCTTGATCGGCGGTCAGTTCCGGTAACGGGTCGGCCTGCGCGATCAATGTACGCACCCGGTTGCGCCGGTGTATTAAGGTATCCTCGCTGACCGTTTCGAAATGTTCGGCGATTTGCGCGATCGGGATATAAGATTGGTCGGCATTGCTCCAAACCAAGCGGTCGCGCAATTGTTTGGCATCGCGCCGCTCGGCATCCGGCGGGCGAACGACGATGGGGATTTGTTTGTCGTCCTCGCGGTAAGTACCGGCTTGGATGCCGGTGCTGGCGAATTGCAGGGCCTGCGCCAAGTCGCTCAAACCGATGCCGGCAATACGCGCGCGTTCGGGACTATAGACAGGTTTCATCACCAGTTCCTTTTGCCGCCAATTCGTGCGCAGATCGATGAGATTGCCGTCGGCGCGCATGATATCCAAAGCTTCGTTGCCGAGCCGGCGCAGCACGGCGGAGTCGGGACCTGAAAAACGCGCTTCGATTTTCGCGCCGCCGCCGGGACCGAACATCAGTCGTTCGGTGCGGATTTCGGCATTAGGATAGGCGGCGTTCAGTTCGTTTTTCAATTCCGCGGCCAAGGCGGGAATGGGGTCGAGGTTTTCTGTACGGACAATAAACAGTCCATAGGAGCTGTTCGGTTGTTCCGGCGCGTAAGTCAGCATATAGCGGCTGGCGCCGCGGCCGATGAAGCTTGCCACTGACACAACGTCCGGTTTGGCGCGGATAATTGCGTCGATTTCGCCGATATCGCGTTCGGTCGAGCGGATATCGCTGCCTTGCGGCAGTTGATAATGAATGTAGAACAACGGCGTGTTGGCGTCGGGAAAAAAGGCTTGCTTGACCAAGCCGAAACCGGCGAAGCAGGTCGCAGTCAAAAGGACCATGATCAAAGCGGTCAAGGCTCTGGCTTTTAAGGTAGCGGTTAGCGTTTTGCGGTAGGCTTGATAGACCCACGCACGGTAGGGGTCCTCACCGGTTTGCTCGACTTTCAAGAATAAATGACCGAACAAAGGAGTTACCGTGATCGCTAAGATCCAGCTTAACAGCAGCGACATCCCGATTACCGCAAACAGCGAAAACAAAAATTCGCCGGTGACGTCCGGCGACAGGCCTATGCCGGAAAAGGCCATGATGCCGATCACGGTCGCGCCGAGCAGCGGCAGTTGCGTGCGTTTGACCGATATGGTCGCGGCGTCCTTGCCGTTCATGCCGTGCTGCATGTTAATCAGCATGCCTTCGGCAACCACGATCGCGTTATCGACCAGCATGCCCATCGCGATAATCAACGCGCCGAGCGAAATGCGCTCCATGTCGATATGAAAAACGCGCATCAAAAACACCGTGCCGAGAACGGTCAGAAGCAACGTCGCGCCGACGATCAATCCGACTCGCCAGCCCATCATCAGACACAGCGACAGAATCACGATCGAGACCGATATGATTAGATTGACGATGAAGTCATCGATCGATTGGTCAACGACTTTGTGTTGCTCGTAAATCGGATGAATCTCGATCCCTAAAGGAATGCGCGGCGCCAGTTCGGCCAGGCGCGCCTCGACCGCCTGGCCGATCGTGACGATGTTGGCGTCGGTGACGCCAGAAATCGCCAACGTAAAGGCCGGCATGCCGTTGAAGTGCACGAGATGGTCCGGGATTTCGGTCGGTTCGCGGCGGATCTCGGCAAGATCGATCAAGCTGATTTGTTCCGTGCTTCCGGGACGACCGATGCGCAACGCTTCGATCGCGGGGACTGAATCGAAGCCGGCGGAAGTGGTAATGCGGATGCGCCGGTCGTCGATCGTGACCGCGCCGGCATCGGCGATCCTGTTTTCCGAAGAAATGGTATTTAAGACCTCAGCCATCGGTAGCCCGAAACGCGCGAGCCTGGCATTCGATACCTCGACATAGATGGTTTCGGTGCGCATGCCGGCGGTCTCGACTTTCGCTACATTGGTCACGGTCAGCAGCTCGCGGCGTAAAAATTTAGCCAGATCTAAAATTTCCCGATCCGAAAATCCCGGTGCGGTGATTGCATAAAAAATACCGAATACATCGCCGAAGTCGTCGTTGACGGTCGATGGGTTCGCGCCTTCCGGCAAGGTTTTTTGAGCATCGCCGACTTTGCGCCTCAGCTCGTCCCAGACCTGCGGCATCGTATTGCCATCGTAAGTGTCCTTGATTTCGACTTCGATTTCGGAAATGCCGGGTTTGGATCGCGAGGTGATGTGTTTGATTTGCGGTAATTGTTGAATCGCCGATTCCAAGGGTTCCGTGACTTCCAGTTCGACCTCTTCGGCCGTCGCGCCAGGATACGGCGTAATGACTAAGGCTTGTTTAATGGTAAAGGCAGGGTCTTCGAGGCGCCCGACCGTGGATAGGCCCCACAGGCCTCCAATCAGGCAAGTCAGGATGATCAGCCAGGTATTGACCGGGCGTTCGATGGCCGCGCGTGCGATATCGATAGACATGGCGATAGTCCTTAAAATCCGGTAAAAAGGCGTACCGTCATGCCGTCATGCAGCAAATGTCCGCCGGCCGTGACGATTTGTTCGCCGCCGCTCAAGCCTGATAATACCGGTACGCGGCTGGCTGCGACGGCGCCGATTTCGATAACGTGCGGCGAGACGGTTTCGGTCTGCGTATCAAATAGCCAAACTCGGGTCTTGCCATGTTCATCGGTATCGATCGCAGAGAGCGGGATCGTGATTTCGGTCGATCCGTTGACGAAAGGGCTGCCGACCGAGACGCTGACGGTCATGCCCGGTAATATCTTCATATCGTGCGGGCGTTGCAATTCCAGTGTCACTTCGTAGGTTTGCGCGACCGCATCGGCTTCAGTGGCATGTTCCAGATAGCGTAGCGGCAGGCGTTTACCGGGCTGACCCGGAAACTCCGCCTCGATACTCATTGCGTCGGCAAGGCCGATTAGTCTGATCAGGTCTTCCGGCACATTGATCTTGACGTGTAAAGCACTGACGTCCTGAAGTCTGACTACGGCTTGGTGCGGCGCAACATGGGTATGGATATCCATCAAGCGGCGCGTAATTAACGCATCGAATGGTGCGGCGATACGGGCATACGATAGGTTACGGCGGGCATTGTCCAGTGCAACTTGACGCAGTTTAAAGGCGGTTTCGGCTTCGTCCAGCATGACCTTCGGTATCGTATCCGAGGCTGCGAGATTGCGTTTGCGACCGAGATCGAGTTGTGCGAAGGCGTATTGTGTTTTGGCTTCTTGTTCGTTCAGGCGAAAATCGGTCGGATCAAGCGCAGCAATCAAGCCGCCCTTGGCGACCACGGTACCTTGTTGTACCGGCAATTCGGCCAGGCGTCCGCCGACTTGAAACGACAGGTCGACCGTTTTTAACGCGTCCACGCGGCCGACGAAGCGGCGCTGCGCAAGCGCCTCGGTAACCTTGACCGTTTCGATGCGCACGGTTCGGACGATTTCTTGTTCAGGTTCTCCGTCGTTATTGCCGCAGGCGCTGAGCAACGCCGTGATAACAAGTAATAAAACCGCATGTCCGGTCGATTTGGATTTCCCCATGTTACGATTCCTTTGCAAAGATAGGTAGAGTGTCAAGATAATGATTATACTCATCGTAGATCAAAATTCGGCACCAGGGGCCCGTCAAAGGACGCCGTGAATGTCGATTTTGCATTACGCCATGGATGGCGTGTATTAGGGCAATGCAGGAGCAATTGCCGAGGAGCAAAAATCGACCGAGCACCCCGGCGCCTCCTTAGGCACTGCCGAAATTTGAAGTGCGAAAGGTATATTTCGAGATGCGTTGGGCGGATTACAAAATCCCGAGCGCACGGCGCAAATTCAATTTCGCCAACGCCGCATCGTAACGGGCATTATTGAAGTTGTTGTGAGTTGTGATTCTGAGTTCTTCGGCCTTCAGCACTTCGGTCTGCGTGGATAAGCCCTGCCGATAGCGTTCGCGGTTGACCCGCAAATTTTCATCGGCTTGGGCGATCGCTTGTTGGCTGACCTCGATACGCTTTTCGGTTTCCTGAATATCCAGCCAGGCGCGCCGGACTTCAAGTCCGATCATGCTAGCCATGTCATCCCGCTGTGCCTGCAAGGCCAACGCTTGTCTGTTGAGCGATTGACTCTGATGGTGCGTGCCGCCGTCGAGTTTCCATTCCATGCCGACATTGACCATCCACATGCCTTCGAAGGCCATGTAACGGTTTTCCTGGTATTGATAGCCGCCGTTGACAGCGACTTGCGGTAATAGGCCGGATTGAATGCTTCTGGCTTGTTCTTGCAAGGCGGTAATTTGGCTGTTTAATGCGTTAAGTTCAGGGCGTTGGGCGAGTGCCTGGGTGGATAATTCGTCCGGTGCGCCGTCGGGGGAACTCGGAAAGCGTTCTTCCAGTTCGACAGGGTTATCGAGTCGGCGATTCAGTAACCGGTTGTATTGCGCTTTGGCGATATCAAGCCGATTGTCGTTTTGCACGACGAGTTGCCGGGCATTGGCGTATTCGACTTCGGCGGCCAGTCGGTCGTTTTTCGAAACCATGCCTTGGCTATGCAAGCGCTCAACATCGGCAGCGTTAGCTTTCAGCGTTTCGGCGTGACTTTCCGTTACTTGCAGCGCGCTTTGCGCACGTAATACTGCCAGAAAGGCTTCGGCTATCTGTAATTTAATCGTCAATGCGGTTGCGACTTCATTCTGCTGTGTCGCCGATAGGGCGGCTTCGGCCGCATCGATACCATGACTGATGCGCCCGCTAGTGAAGATCGGAACCGACGCAATCACTTCGGCTTGGCCGCTACCGGCTTGTGACATCGGAAATTGTGCGGCTTGACCTTCGATCTCGGTTTTCGCGGCGGGGGTTTCGCTCAATTGAGTGTAGCCCCCTTTGATGTTGAGCGATGGCAAACGTTGATTTTGCGCCGAGTATAGTTGTTGTTCGGATGCCTCGGTATCGGCCTTGGCCGATTTAATTAGGTGATTTTGATTCAATGCATGTTCGAAAGCTTCTTCAAGTGTTTCGGCTTGAGCGCAAAAAACCGGCAATATTGCCAACAATGCAATGTATTGTTTAATGCTAATCGGTCGCATTCAAAACACCTCGCAGGTAAAACTCAATAACTTGGTCGATCAAGAGACGTTTTTGTTCGGGGGAGGGCGGTGCACTGATGCCAAGCAAGCATTGAAAATGCAAATCGCCTTTGAGAAGGCTGAAAAAAGCATCGGCAGAAAATTTAATATCTGGAATATCAATGTGCCCGCTAGATTTTAAATTATGGAGATAATGCTCCAATTGGGTTAGTGCAATTTTAGGTGCGCTGTCGTAGACGACTTGACCAAGTTCAGGAAAGTCTCGGCATTCGGAGATTACGAGCCGGTATATCGCCAAGGCTTCCTCGGTATAGATTAAATCGATGAATGCTTCGGCAATTTGACGGAGATTTTTGTCGAGTTCATTCGACTCTGGGGTAATCTCAGTCATCGTGTCCAATAAGGATCGACATAATTCAGAAATGACCGCGGAAAAAAGCGCGTTTTTATTCTCGAAATGTTGGTATAGAGTCGCTTTGGAAACCGGGGCTTCTTTGGCGATTCTGTCCATGCTGACTTGATGGAAGCCATGTTTTAAAAACATGCGGGTCGCGCCTTCGATAATGGCTTCTCGTTTGGGTTCGCAAGATTCCGACGACATAGATAGACTGAAAATTAATTTGATTGCGGTGATACTAAACTAAACAGTTTAGTTTTAGAAGAGGATATTGTCGTCTTAGTGATGATTTTTTACCGTCGACATCCATGCCTATGGGGCACTGCATTAAATTAAGGATTTCCGTTAGACCTGGCCCTTCGGCTGCGCTTAAGAGAGTCTTGTCGAAGGGGAAAAAAGTCCGGGTCGATAAGTTAAGCCGCCCATGGTTCGACAGGCTCACCACGAACGACTTAACTTAATGGTATTGACGTTTGTGGATAGGTAAGACTAGTTTCTTATGCGCTTTTACGGTTTATTATGGCGAACTCATTTCTTTTAGAAATAATGCTAGATGTAGTCGATCCGGTATCTCTAATTTATTGAAAATAGAGGTTAAATGGGCTTTGACCGTTCTTTCGGATATGTTTAGCTTGGCTGCGATTGCTTTGTTGCTTTCTCCGGTTTTTATAAGCTCGGCAACATCTAATTCGCGTTTAGAAAGCAGGGTTAATTTATTTTCAATATCTTGTTGGTGATGTCGGTTTTTTCTTAAGTCTCCGCTTAACTCTGACAGCGCATTGATTAAACGAGGGATTAAATGTCTTTGTATCCAGATATCTCCTGTCAGTAGGTGGTTCGCAGCTTTCAGGAGTAATTGGTCGACGGTATCCATTTCGCAATAACCGGAGCATCCGGAAGCCAGGGCTTCGATTTGGTTGTCGTCGGACCAATTTTGGCCTATAACGAGTACTTTAAGATTTAGTTGCGCAAGCGAAACTAACGTGGAAAAATTCGAATCGAGAAGTTTCGCATCGATAACGACCAAGTTAATAGTCTCGTGAGTGGTATTTTCAGAAACTTTGTTCAGATCATGCAAAACTTTGGTTTTATGTTCCTTACTGAGGATGCTTGCCCAGCGTTCGGCTTGATTTGGAGTTTCGGATGAAATAATAATATGTGCCACTTTTGCCTGATTCCTTAACTAATCGCCGGCATAAGATTTGCCTATGTGATGGCTCGAGCGTTTAGGAGAGCTTACGATCGGCTTGGATGCTTGGATTAATTTGTTTCGATTATACCGGCGAATGACAATATAGGGTACGAGTTATGATTTCTTCATGCAATTCGATGGGTTAATTTTTATACCCATCGTAGATCAAAGTTCGGCACCGGGGTGATCGTCAAAGGACGCCGTGAACCCAGCACCTAAATTACCCAAGATAGTTAACCATTGCCAATGGGCTATGGAATTTAGGTGCTGGGTGAATACGTCCATGTAGGCTCTTTGCCAGCATTCATGCTGGCAAAGCCTATGCCGATCGCCCCGGCGCCTCCTTAAGCATCGCCGAAATTCGAACTGCGAAAGGTATGCTTTCTCAGTGATCGGTAATCGAAACATGACTCATTTAGATTGAAAGCGCTGTATCTTCAAGTCCTTCATGCTCTTCATGGTAAAAAAATGACATTTTTTGGAATCAGCATCCGTAGATTAGCTGGAATGTTTAGTTGATTTCTTGAAATGGTTCATTAACTTCATGTGCTTCATGGTTGATCTGCCAAATTTAAGATAAAACCTTACTTCCCGTCACTTACTACTGTGGTCTGCTTTGAATTCTAAATCGCTCAGTTTTCGTTTATTGGTTTCCGCCGGCGTCGTTTTGGCCTCGTTTTTTATATTGGTTGCCATCGTCTTGGAGCAAGGTTATCGTGAAAGTGCCGAGCAAACGCTCCGGGAAAACTTAAAAATTCAAGTTTACTCGCTGTTGTCGGCAGCTGAGTTGACTCGAGCCGGGCAAATCAAAATGCCTAAAGAGTTACGAGAGCCGCGCTTTTCTAATCCGGGTTCCGGTCTTTATGCTTGGATACAGCCGGTTGATGCGGACGTCGTGTGGTTTTCTCCTTCGGCAATCGGTTTGAACGCTTCTTCAGCGCCGGACATGGATTCTGGTCAATTTGTATTTTTGCTCGACGAACAAGGTCGTTATGTATTGCATTACAAAGTCATTTGGGAAAACGACCGGGGCAAGGAGCGCAAATATGTTTTCAGTGTGGCCGAGGAAAGTTTATTTGTCGCTAAGCAAGTCGATCGATTTAAAACTGCATTAGGTTCTTGGTTGTTGGCGATGGGCTTGATTTTAATTTTGATTCAATTTTTAGTATTGCGCTGGGGCTTAAGTCCGCTTCGTTTGATCGTGAGAGATCTGGAGTCGATCGAACGAGGAGAAAAGTCTCTTCTTGACGGTAGTTATGTGACCGAGTTGCGAGGATTGGCTGGAAATCTCAATGCGTTGATCAGCAGCGAGCGAGCGCATTTAGAGCGTTATCGTAATACGTTGGCCGATTTGGCGCATAGTTTAAAGACTCCGCTGGCTATTTTAAGGGGGAGTATTGATTCGCTGGTGTTGGATAAAAAAACTGTGCACGATCAGATTTCTCGTATGGACGAAATCGTTGAATATCAACTGCAACGTGCGGCGGCTAAGGGTGAAAAGAAGATAACCGGCACAATGGATGCCGCTATGGGGATTGATAAGATTATAGCGTCAATGAAAAAAGTACATGCCGATAAGCCAATTGTTTTTGAGATCAAAAAGCCCGATAAATTTAAGATTTATTGCGAACAAGGGGATTTTTATGAAATCGCCGGTAATTTAATCGATAATGCCTGCAAATGGTGCGATAAAAAAGTTAAGGTCAGTATTTTGAATAAAAATCAAATCAAGCAAGACGGTTTTTCATTTTTATTGCAAATCGAAGACGACGGTCCTGGGATTCCTATCGACCATCTGAACGATATTCTTAAAAGAGGTGTCCGGGCCGATCAAAATACCGATGGGCACGGGATAGGCATGGCGGTGGTCAATGAAATTATCGATTTGTTGGGAGGGCAATTGTTGGGCGATAAAAGCCAGAGTTTGGGCGGTATGCGCTGGAGGGTTTATTTGCCGTAAAATTTATACGTAGTTTTCAGTTAATAATTTATACTGTTAGCTAAACTTCTTTAAACAATTTCTATGTTTTTTGGCCAAAATTGAGCTTCTCCGGGGGAGGCATCGTATGAACGAACCTAAATTATCGTTTCCTAATGAATTAACTGAAAATGACAATGAACCGGAATGGAGCGGCGGGGTTTACTCGAGACTTAAAAAAGAGCCGCAAATGAATTGGGATAAAAATCCGGTCGATATTACGGAGTTTTTAAAAAAAGACCCGCCCGAATCGACAGTTGAGGCCAAATCGGTCGATTGGAAAGAATATGCCGTTCCCGAGATGAATGAAAAAGAAAAATTGCTGAACGAATTGCTGCTGGAAAAAGATAAAACCATTGCGGCTAAGGATGAAATTATCGATTTACAAAGGAAGTTGATCGAGCAATTGTTGAAAGACCGCTAAGTTTGCATCATTAACCTTCTTGGCGATAATGCTTTTTCGATAATTGAATGTGATGAAGGAATAGGGTGGCGAGACAAGTATACTCATCATAGATGAAAATTCGGCCTCGGGGTGCCCGTTAAAGGACGCTGTAAATACGTCCATGTAGGCTCTATGCCAGCTCCATGCTGGCAAAGCCTTTATGAACGCTATGGATGGCGTGAATGTCGATTTTGCATTACTCCACGGATGGCGTGTATTAGGGCAATGCAGGAGCAATTGCCGAGGAGCAAAAATCGACCTAGCACCCCGAGGCCTCCTCCGGCACTGCCGAAATTTGAAGTGCGAAAGGTATACATTGAATTTAGTTCGGCCAAGTAAAATAAATTCAAAATTACGGTTGAATTAAATGGGTGATTCAAGGATAATACTCCTTCTCAGCCAAGCAGGCTGTTAAGTAATTATGGTAACCGTGTCGGTCCTCTCGCAACGATACGCTGTAAACCCCGCCAGGCCCGGAAGGGAGCAACGGTAGCAGCAGATTCGTGTGCCGGGATGTGGCTGGCAAGGTTACCGCCCAATCTTAAAGTAACCTTCTCCCCGAGTCTGTAATGACTTACCAGGTTCTCGCCAGAAAATGGCGGCCTCATAATTTCTCCGAAATTGTTGGTCAAGAACATGTTGTCAAATCGCTGATCAATGCATTGCAACATGATCGTCTACATCATGCCTATTTATTCACCGGTACGCGCGGCGTGGGTAAAACCACGATAGCCCGAATTCTCGCCAAGGCCATCAACTGCGAAAACCTTCAAGGTCATAATCCTTGCGGCGAATGTAATGTCTGCATTCAACTCGACCAGGGCCGCTTTCTGGATTTAATCGAAGTCGATGCCGCTTCCCGAACCAAAGTCGAAGATACCCGAGATTTGCTCGAAAATGCGCAATATGCGCCGAATAGCGGTCGTTACAAAGTCTATCTGATCGACGAAGTCCATATGCTGTCGGGGCATAGCTTTAACGCCTTATTGAAAACGCTCGAAGAACCCCCGCCGCACGTCAAGTTTTTGCTGGCTACGACCGATCCCCATAAAATTCCGGTAACCGTACTATCCCGTTGCCTGCAGTTCAATTTGAAAAGAATGCTGCCGGAGCAGGTATTTAAGCAAATGGAATTTATTCTTCAGCAAGAAGGCATCGAGTCGGAATCGGCGGCGCTGAGATTGCTTGCGCGCGCGGCTGATGGGAGTATGCGTGACGGCTTGAGTTTGCTCGACCAAGCGATTGTTTACGGCAACGGTAAGGTTGGCCTCGACGATGTGTGTTTGATGCTTGGAACCATTGCACAACATCCCGTCAATGATTTGCTGACCGCCTTGGCGGCTGCCAATGCGCAGGAAATGCTTAAAGTGATCGGCGAAATGGCCGATTTGACTCCCGACTTCGGCGATGTATTGCAACAAATCTTGCAAGCATTGCACAGGATTGCGCTCTATCAAGCGGTGCCTGCCTCGATCGAACACGAGTTCGATGGAGAGATGATTGTCGAGTTGGCTAAACTGCTCAGCCCCGAGGATATTCAGCTTTATTATCAAATTGCATTGATCGGCCGGCGCGATTTAGATTTGGCTCCCGATCCTAAAAGCGGTTTTGAAATGGTCATGTTGAGGATGCTTGCCTTTAAGCCTTCCACGTTACAGACGCCAACTTCGTCGTCCCCGCAACCGGTAAATAGCGAGCCGGCAAAAAACACTACAAATAAATCCGTTGCATCGCTTAAGGGTGCCGAACACGCTATAAAACCCGCGGACGCTTTTGAGCCCGGTCCGTCCGGATCGGATACAAGCCAATGGGCCGACATGATAGCCGCGATGAGGATCGGTGGTATGACCCGCGAATTGGCGAATAATTGTGTGCTGCAAAGTATTGATGATAAAGTCTGTACATTGCTGCTCGACCCGGGGCATAAGCAATTAAGCGGCGCCCGAACGGTAGAGAAATTACAAAAATCGTTGCAAGACTTTTGCGGTAAACCGATAAAGCTGAACATTATTACCGAGAAAGCCGAAGTCGATACGCCCGCAGTGCAATTGCAAAAGGACCGAGAAGATTTACAGCGTTCGGCGGTCGAGGCTATCGAAAACGACGAGACGGTACACGCCCTTAAAGAACGATTCGACGCCAGAATTTTGCCCGGAACGATAGAACCGGTTGCTCAACAAGACAGGAGAAACACATGAAAAATGCCTTAGGCTCATTAATGCAACAAGCCCAAAAAGTGCAGGAAGAATTAAAAAAAGCCCAGGAAGAACTTGCGCTGATGCAAGTACAAGGCGAATCCGGCGGCGGTCTGGTAACGGTCGTGATGACCGGTAAAAGGGAAGTAAGAAAAATCAACATCGATGACTCGTTGGTCGGTGACGATAAGGATATGCTGGAAGATTTAGTGGCGGCAGCGGTTAATGATGCGGTCCACAAAGTCGCTAAAATGAAGGAAGAAAAAATGTCCGCTTTCACTTCCGGATTCCCGATGCCGCCCGGTTTTCAAATGCCGTTCTGATATGATCAGACAGGGATTGCTCGGGCAACTGATTACGGATTTATGCGCCTTGCCCGGCGTCGGCCCTAAATCGGCGCAGCGAATGGCGTTTTACTTGTTGCAGCGAGACAGGGATGGCGCTATGCGCTTGGCCGAAACATTATTATCGGCCAGCAAAAAAATCGCTTATTGCGAACAATGCAGAACTTTGACCGAGGACAAGCTATGCCGGCTGTGTGCCGATAAATCTCGCGATTCATCGATGGTTTGCGTCGTCGAAAGCCCGGCCGATGTTTGGGCGGTCGAGCAAGCTGCAACCTTTAAGGGCGTTTATTTTGTGTTGCATGGACACCTATCTCCGCTCGACGGCATAGGTCCCGAAGAAATCGGTTTGAATTTGCTGGAAAATAGATTGGCGGCAGGCGATGTAGGCGAAATTATTTTAGCGACCAATTCGACCGTTGAAGGCGAGGCGACCGCGCACCTAATTGCCGAGATGGCGAAGAAATATCAAGTCAAGGCCACGCGTATCGCACATGGCGTGCCGATGGGCGGCGAATTGGAATATATCGACAGCGGCACGTTATCGCACGCGTTTAACGGACGCCGTCAAGTTTGAGGAGCTTACGATGACAGATTGTTTGTTTTGCAAAATGGTGAGCGGCGAGATCAAGCCGGATACGGTTTATGAAGACGATAAAGTCTTGGCGTTCAGGGATATTCATCCGCAAGCGCCGGTTCATATCTTGATCATTCCGAAAATTCATATCGCCACGTTGAACGAGCTCGACGATGCCGGCTTGGCCGGTCATTTATTGCTGACAGCAGCGAAGTTGGCGGCTCAGGAAGGCTTGTCCGAGGACGGTTACCGGACCGTCATTAACTGCAACGAGCATGGCGGCCAAGCAGTGTATCATCTGCATCTGCATTTGCTCGGCGGACGTTCGATGCGCTGGCCGCCGGGGTGATGGGTTAGCAATAAACTCTTCGCATAATGCCAAGTTGTCAGTATTCGACCGGCAAGAAAAAACTTGCCAGCTTAGGAACAAAAATGAAATCATCAGGCCCTCGACAAGTTAATTAAAACAGGAGGGGATATGAATATTTTCGATGACAATTCATTATCGATAGGCCGTACGCCATTAGTGAAACTAAACCGTATCGCCGGCAACAAGGCTACGGTATTGGCCAAGATCGAAGGCCGGAACCCGGCATATTCGGTTAAATGCAGAATAGGCGCGGCGATGATTTGGGATGCCGAACAACGAGGTATCTTGAAACCCGGCATCGAAATCGTCGAACCGACCAGCGGCAATACCGGTATTGCCCTAGCTTATGTCGCCGCGGCGCGCGGTTATTCATTGACCTTGACGATGCCCGACACGATGAGTATCGAGCGGCGTAAAGTCTTGGCCGCGTTCGGCGCCCAATTATTTTTGACGCCGGGCGCCGAAGGCATGAAGGGCGCGATTCAGCGCGCCGAAGAAATCGTGCAAAGCGATCCGGATCGTTATTTTATGCCGCAGCAATTTAAAAATCCGGCCAATCCCGCGATTCATGAAAAAACTACCGGTCCTGAAATTTGGAACGATACCGACGGCAGTGTCGATGTCCTAGTTAGCGGTGTCGGTACCGGTGGAACGATCACCGGTGTGTCGCGCTATATCAAACAGACCCAAGGCAAAAATATCTTGTCCGTCGCGGTCGAGCCGAAGGAAAGTCCGGTGATTTCGCAAAAATTAGCCGGTCAGGAATTGCAACCGGGACCGCACAAAATTCAAGGTATCGGCGCCGGTTTCATTCCGGATACGCTCGATTTATCAGTCGTCGATCGGATCGAACAAGTCGAAAGTATGGAGGCGGTTGAGATGGCTAGACGATTAGCGCAAGAGGAAGGCATTCTTTGCGGTATATCCTGCGGCGCGGCTATGGTGGCGGCGATTCGGTTAGCCGAAGAGGACGAATTTGCGGGTAAAACCATCGTCGTAATATTGCCCGATTCCGGCGAACGCTATTTGAGTTCGGTGTTGTTCGATTCCCTCCACTAAATCACGCTTGAATCCAGTCTATCGATGCCGCCCGATGTTTTTATCGATATTCACAGGCATGGCAAAGGCGAGGGCAGGGTCATTGTCAATTTCGATACCTCGGAATGGGCCGGCCAAGAACCGCGAACCGGTTATTATTCATTAGGAATTCATCCGTGGTTTATCGAACGGCAGGATTGTAGAGCGTCCCTGCGAACTCTAGAGTCCGCATTAGCCGATAAGAATTTACTGGCACTCGGCGAATGCGGTCTCGATAGATTGACCGGCGCGCCTTTTTCCGAGCAAGAATCGATCTTCATCGCGCAGCTAGAACTTGCCGAGCAATGCGGGAAACCGGTCGTGATTCATTGCGTGCGCGCTTTCAGCGAATTACTCCGTATCAAATCGAAACGAAAATCCTCGGTGCCTTGGATCGTGCATGGCTTCAACAATAAGCCTTCAATCGCGGCGTGCCTGGTCGATCGGGGGTGTTATCTATCGTTCGGAAAGGCTTTGTTGCATCCTAGCAGCAATGCCGCTAAGGTATTGCCCGCCGTGTCCAGAGACCGGTTTTTTTTGGAAACCGACGATTCCGGTCTGGCTATCGATAGTATATACCGGACTGCGGCGGCTATTTTGCAAATCGATTTGCCCGAACTTCAACAACACCTCGAAAATAATTTTAACCGAGTTTTTTTACATGACTGATTTAAGCTGGCTGTCCCGTACCGAATTATTGATCGGACCTGCCAAACTGGAGAGCTTGCAGAAGGCCCATGTTTTAGTGGTCGGTATGGGCGGAGTCGGCTCGTTCGCGGCCGAATTCATATGCCGTGCCGGTGTCGGCGAAATGACCATCGTAGACGGCGACGTGGTCGAGCCGAGTAACCGTAATCGTCAATTGCCGGCGTTGGCGACGACGCATGGTCAATCGAAAGCCGATATCATGGGCGAGCGCCTGCTTGCGATCAACCCCGGTTTGAAACTGCACGTCAGGCACGAATTCATCACGCCCGATACCGCGCCCGAGATATTGAACACGCCATACGACTATGTGGTCGATGCGATCGATAGTTTGAAGCCGAAAATTACGTTGATACAGGCAGCCAAGCGGCGCAAAATGAAAATCGTCAGTTCGATGGGGGCTGGCGGCAAGCTTGATCCGACGCAAATCAAAGTGGTCGATATTTCCAAGACCTATCATTGCCCGTTCGCGCAGTTCATTCGGATTCGCTTGCGAAAAATGGGTATTCGGAGCGGCCTTAAAACCGTGTTTTCGCCCGAGGCCGTGATTAAGGAGTCCTTGATGATGAGCGAAGGCAACCCTTATAAAAAATCCGCCTACGGAACGATCTCGTATTTGCCGGCGGCTTTTGGCGGGGTCTGCGCATCGGTCGTGATACGTGCTTTGATGCAGGAACAAGCACTCGGTTCGAAAAAGCCTTAATCCTAGAAAAAGCATTTCACCATGAAGAGCATGAAGGTAATGAAGAAAAAAGCAAAAAAATCATCGAACTAATTCTTCATGTCACTTTATGGACTTCATGGTTAGTTCGTTATATTGAATACTTTCACAGTCTCAGGACCGTGGGAACGAGAAAAGCCTGTCATTCATGGCAACTGGATTCCGGTAATCCATGCCGGAACGAGGGATTCTGTTAACTTAATGGTAGTGAGGCAGAGCGTGTGAATCTTTGGGGAAGTTATTAGAACCACAGGCCGGTGATATGGCGCCGGGGGCGTTTGGCAACTCGGTCGCCGAGTCGGGCTCGATAATCGATCAACTCCGGATAGGCCATGGCTTGGAAAGACTGGTCTGTTTCGAGCTCGAGCAGACGTTTCACGCGTTCTTCGGTTGGCGGATGGGTGCGAAGTAATGAGGGGGCGGAATCGCGCCCGCCGGGAAAGAAAATTCGTTCCCAGAGCGAATATTGAGCGTGTTCGATTTTAGTCAGCGCCGAGGCCAAACCGCGAGGGTCGCCCGTGACTTCGGCCGCACATAGATCGGCATCGAATTCTCGGGTTCTCGAGAGTGCCAGTTGGGTCAATGCACTGATATAGGGTGCGAAAATCATCAGCAAAACCAACGGCCAGTTAAAACGGGCTTCGGTCAATAAAACAAACGGTAAATTGATCAATAAGATCAATTGCCCGAACAACGATAATAGGCTGGTGCCGCGGCTGAATAAATCGGCCAAGCCCATGATCCAAATGTCGTTATTACGGATATGGCTGGCCTCGTGGGCCAGTACGCCTGCCAATTCGCGCAAGCTTAGTTGACCGAACAAGCCGTCGGTTAAGGCGATGGCGGCATGGTTTTGGCCTCCGGTCGTAAAGGCATTGAGCGTGCTGCTCGGCACGCGGTATAAAACCGGCAACGTTTTTAGGCCTGAGCGCTGGGCGATGTGCAGTAATAATTGATAAAGTTCGGGCGCTCTGTCCGGTGTGATCGGAATTGCACCATAAAGGCTCATCAGCCAATGCGGAGACAGCGTCGGATTCAAAGTGACGACCAGCAAGCAGGACAATGATAATGCGATCAGTCCATCCAAGCCGGCAAATAGCCAGCCCAACAAGGCCGTATAGCTTGCCATCGATAAGAGCAGAATCAAGGAGTAAAAACGGTTGGCGATCGTATGGCGTTTCATGGATTCGCTAAATTAACAAGATGATCATCAATTGTGCGGCAATGATTCTGAGAATCATGACTAACGGATAAACGGTTGCATAGGCGATCGAGACGGCAGGAGAAGGGCTAAGCCCGTTAGCAAAAGCCAAGGCCGGCGGATCGGTCATGCTGCCGGCCAACAAGCCGCACAATGATAAATAATTCAGCTTAAAAAACAATCGTGCAAAAAAGCCGACGAGCAGCAACGGCAATAGCGTAATCAATGCCGCGCAGGCCATCCAATAGAAACCGTCGCCATGAATGAGCGTTTCGATGAATCTGTCGCCGGAATGAAGGCCCACTGCGGCGAGAAATAAAACGATTCCCATATCTTTGAGAATAATGTTTGAGCTTTTCGGTAGATGCCAAGTCATCGTGCCCCAATTGCCGATGCGGCTCAATATAATCGCGATAATCAAAGGTCCCCCTGCCAGGCCTAATTTGACCGCCGAAGGCATGCCGGGAATCCAGATCGGCCAACTACCAAGTAAGATACCAAGGCCGATGCCGATGAAGATCGGCACGATTTGCGGATGATTCAAAGTTTCGAGCGAATTGCCCAGCAGTTCCTCGAGACCTGCCAGGCCTTCCTTGCTGCCGACAGCCAGCAACTCGTCGCCGAAATGGACGTGCATCGCGCCGGTCGGCGTAAATTCCACATCAGGCCGATGTATTCTCGATATCGTGACGCCGAATAAAGCGCGAAGATGCGCGATCGATTGTCCGACGGCCTTTTTGTTAGTGACGACGAAACGGCCGGTGTGAAGGTTACTGCTTATATCATGAAGATTGACGATAGCCTCCGGGCCGATCAACATTTTTAGTTTTGCCAATTGTTTCGGGCTGCCGACTAGACGAATCGAGTCGCCGGTATGCAGTTTGCTGTCAATTGAGGCAACATGGACTTGCCCGTCATGAAGTATTCGAGTTACCACGACGCCCATTGCTTCGAAAAATGAAATCTCGCCGATCGCGATATTATTAAGATTCGGATTTTCGACCGTTAGATCTTTCCAGACCGGTGCTTGAGTATTGGCCCGCTGAATGCGCGAGAACACATCGGCTTCGTGCTGAATCATCACGTTGAAAACCCGCTTGATCAGAAGCATGGATAAAATGATGCCGATAATTCCGAACGGATAGGCGACCGCATAGCCCATGCCGGGGAGTTTTAAGGTTTCGGCGTCGATCATCGGTAAACCGCCTAAGACTTCTTGAGCCGCAGCAAGGGACGGTGTATTGGTCGTCGCGCCCGAAAATAAACCGACTATCGCGGCAATCGGAATATTTTCGATCAGCCCGATCGACACGGCCGTTAGGGCGCCAAGCAGCACGATCGTCGCGGCCAAGATGTTTAACAATATGCCGTGATGATAAAACGCATGAATAAAGCCGGGACCGACTTGAAGTCCGATTGCATAAACGAACAGAATAAGGCCGAATTCTCTCAAAAAATACAGGATTTCGGAGGAAATGGTGACCTCGAAATGGCCGAAAGCCAATCCGGTAAACAATACGCCTGCAATTCCTAGGTTAAAGTTGAATAGTTTGAGCCGGCCTAGGGCTAGCCCCGACGCGGAAACCAGACTGATGACGATTAGGCTGTGCGGGACCGATTCCTCGCTGATGAGCTCGATAAACCAATTCATAGAAAACGAATGACTCCCTAAATGCTCGACTAAAAAAATTGGTTAAAGGCATGGAGTGTGACAGGCGAGGAGCCTATTTAATAAATTTTTATAGTTATACCTTTCACACTTCAAATTTCGGTATTGTTTAAGGGGACGCCGGGGTGTTAGGTCGATTTTTGCTCCTGCAAAATCGACATTCACGCCATCCTTGGCGATTGCAAAGGCTTTGCCAGCATGGATGCTGGCATAGAGCCTACATGGATGTATTCACTGCGCCCTTTGACGAACACCCCGGTACCGAATTTGGATCTGCGATGGGTATATTAAGGATATGGCCGCATATTACCAAGAGATTCTGGAATTTAGTATACCTCTCGCACTTCAAATTTCGGCAGTGCCTGAGGAGGCGCCGGGGTGTTAGGTCGATTTTTGCTCCTCGGCAATTGCTCCTGCATTGCCCTAATACACGCCATCCATGGCGTAATGCAAAATCGACATTCACGTCATCCTTGGCGATTGCAAAGGCTTTGCCAGCATGGAGCTGGCATAGAGCCTACAGGGACGTATTCACGGCGTCCTTTGACGTGCACCCCGGTGCCGAATTTTGATCTACGATGGGTATGGCTGGAGGCTTGGCGTTAGTTTGAATGTTACCGGCATTCTCGCAAAACAGATCTTATGTTGGCCTATTATTAGAGGACGGCCTTTTAAGATGGCGGTCGACAAATAAAATTTGCCGAAGTCGAACAGGGTTTACTCTTCATCTTCGTAAATTTCATCGCCTCGATAAGCCTGTTCGATTTTGTTTCGGATGGAAGGAAACAAAAAATATTTTTCGTAATAGAGTCCTAAAATAATAACGGGTACCGCGATGAATACCGAGCGTCCGACTTCGCCTTCTACCGCAATCGTGAGTCCTGCCGTTAAAAATAGAAAAAAACCGATTAAATAGAAGCGAATACCGAGTAGCGTTCCGGTTAGGAGCATGGTATGAGCAAGAATGATGTGAATAATCAAACCGGTTGCTTCGGTTTCGATAATGCTGGCATGCCAAAGTAGCATGATTAGCATTACCGCAATGAAAGCACTCAGCCAAAAAATCGCTTCGTATTTTAGAAAATGCGGCGTATCTCTTCCGCTTTGCAGTGCGGCGGCTTTTTCGCTAATAACAGAGCTAATAAAAAAAATCGGCGTCATCGTCAACCAGTAAAAAAGCACCGCTCGTTCGGATAAGTAGCCGATCAGGTCGCCGATAAAACACAATCCGATTAGGCCTAGAAAAATAATTTCATTGAGATAGATATTCCGGATAATGCCGTCAATATTCCAAGGGTTTTTATGTCGGCTCATAAGTGCGTTCCTAACGATTAGAGTAGTCGCTAATATACGGCAAAATAGGGTTTTTAAAAACATTGTCTGCGATAGCGGTAATAGTCAACATAGCTGACTTTTACCATCGAGCAATTTGATGTGATCATTTGTTCGACAGTTGCGGATATTGTCGACTGTCAGTTTTCGCACAGTCTAACTCTGACTTCCCAGTAAGCGTCGAACAAAATGGCCTTGTCATAAAATCCGCAAACATGACCGCGCGAAGTATATGTAAAAAGCCGATTGGGCGTTAAAATGGCCGGCCGGTCCGAAATCGTTTGTGAAAAGCTGCTCACCGGCATTTGCCGTTCTTCTCTATTCGAGGCCTCTGAATGAATCTTGAAGTATTTTTAGCGTTGTTTAGCTTGATGCTAATTTCGTTGGGTGTATACATGGCGGCGCAAAAGGCCCGCATCCCTTATACCGTGCTGTTGGTGATCGTCGGTTCGTTATTGGTGCCCTTGTCGCGGGTCGAAGCCTTCGCGTTTATCAATAGTTTCGAGCTGACGCCCGAGTTGTTGTTTTTCGTATTTTTACCGATTTTGATTTTCGAATCGGCTTATAACATCAAAATCGGCGACATGATTAACAATATCCGGGCGATCAGTTTGCTGGCGATACCGGGCATGTTGGTGTCGACTTTTTTTATCGGTATCGCCGGTTTTTATGTGTTCAGATGGATTGGCTTTGAAGTGCCGATTATCGTGACCTTGTTATTCGGCGCGATCATATCTTCGACCGATCCGGTCGCCGTATTGTCTTTATTCAAAGATTACGGAGCGCCGAAAAGGCTCACGTTGATTTTCGAAGGCGAAAGCTTGTTTAACGACGGTACCGCGTTCGCTATTTTTTTGGTTTTTCTTGAAATTTTACTGCATGGTTTTGCCGGATCGACTTCGGTTGCGAACGGTTTTTTGAATTTTTTTATCATGCTGTTCGGCGGAATTATGTTCGGCTTGTTAATGGGTTTTGTATTCGCGAAACTAATCGAATGGGTCAAAGGTCATGAGCATTTAGAAATTACGCTGACATTGCTGGTTGCGCATTTTACGTTCATTTTGACCGAGGTGATCTCCGAGCATATTGTGTTATTCGGTCAGCAGCTTCGCTTCTCATCGATTATCGCAACTTTGGTCGCGTCGATGGTGATCGGTAATTTCGGCCGGTTCAAAATGTCGCACGGCGTCGAAGAATACATGGAAAAGTTTTGGAGTTATTTCGGTTTCGTGACGAATTCGCTGGTTTTCATCTTAATGGGTTTGTTGTTCGTCAAACAATCGATCGATTTGCATGTTGCGATTCTGCCTATATTACTGGCGATTGTTGTTGTGATGCTGGGGCGTGCGTTGTCGATTTATCCGTTGCTGGGTTTGTTGAATCTGACTCGGAAGGAAGAGCCGATTCTCGTTTCCTGGATGCATTTGTTGTCCTGGGGTAGTTTGAGAGGGTCGTTAGCGGTCATCATGGTCTTATTGATTCCTGACGATGCGACCTTGCCGGGTTGGACTTATGACTTTTCGGTTAAGGATTTCGTTACCGCAATCACGATCGGTTGTATTTATTTTACCTTGTTGGTCAAGGCGACCACGATCGGTAAAGTGATGCACGCGCTCGGTATCGACGCTTTGACGGATTATGAAGAAGTCAGTTATTACAAAGGTAAGGCATTGATATATGATGAAGTCTTGAGCTCTCTGGAACGTTTGTTTCAAGATAGAAAAATCAGCGAGGAACAATACCGGACGATGCGCGATAGTTATCAGCGTTTACATGATAAGGCTTTGAGCGAATATAAAGGCAAGTTTCCGAATGCTGCGGAATTGACTGAGAAGTTACTGCGTATTTTTGTGCTGGGCATGGAAAAGAGCGAATTGAAAGAAATCTATCATCGCGGCGATATTAATGAGAAGGTTTATAAGAAAATTCTCAATTTACTGGATATTCAAATGGCCCGTATCGAAAAAGGGCATTCTCAGCTAAATAAGTTGGACGAGAAGTTTCCGGTGGACGGAATAGAGCGTCTCATCAATGGCGTGCGAAGATTGTTATTTTTGTCGTCGCAGAATTTGCAGCCTCAAGAGCTTTATATTTATTACCGGACTCAATATCAAATGCTCGAAACGGTGGTCGGAAGGTTGGAGGGTTTACAAAATACCAGTCTAGGCGAGATTTTCGACGACGCCGATGCATTGTGTCGAACTATCGATCTATACAAAGCCTTGGCCTCAAATACCAAGCAAAACCTCGATAAGATGATTGAGTCGAATTACGAATTGTTAACGGATTTCAATTCGGTTAGCGGGCAAAAAACGCTCGATGCCCAGCAAATGGAAACGCTGGCTAAATTGAGTAAAAACGAGATAATTAGCGCGAAGCTTTATATTATGCTGTTTAATGAATTACGCGAGGGGAGGAAATAGGTGAAAGGTGAAAGGTGAAAGGGGAAGCGAATTAAGATTTAAGTTAGGAGCAGGCCGTAATTCTTAATCGGTCGCTATTGTCAACTTTGAATAATTGTTGAACCGAGACTTGTTAATTAGTATCAATGTAGACAAGGAAGTTTTTATATCGATTGGGATGTTATCCTGCTAATTTTGCGGAGAAAATCATGAGACGAATCTATTTTTTGGTTCCGGATATTGCCACCACGCATAAAATTGTCGATGAACTTAAGGCCGAAGGCATCGAGGAGTGTCATATTCATATTTTGGCGAAACGCGATACTCCGCTCGAAGGGCTGCCGGAAGCGGGCGTGACGATAAAAACGGATTTTCTTGCGGCTGCCGAGCGGGGCGCAGCGCTCGGCGGTTCGACAGGCGTACTGGCGGGGTTGGTGGGATTACGGTTTGCAGGTTTTGCGATTGCCGGAGGTCCTATATTGGGCGTACTTTTAGCCGGCGCGACCATTGGCTCTTTAATGGGAGGGCTTTCGGGGATGAATTCGGGTAATTCTCGCTTAAGGCAATTCGAGCAAGCTATAGAAGAAGGACAGCTGTTAGTGTTGGTCGATATAAATAAAAATGAAATTGATGAAATTAGTCGGTTGATTAAAAAGCACCATCCAACCGCCGAGTTCGAAGGCATTGAGCCGATTATGCCTCCTTCTTACTGAAATATTATTCAACTTTGCGGGGATGCTTCAAGCCTACAAAGTACCTTCAATAAGCTTGAACGATTTTCAGTATAAAGGGATAAGCGCCAACTTAAGGAAAGAACGCGTCATTCCGTCAGGGATTGGCGGAATCCAGTGCCAAGGATGGCAATGCGTAGCTTCACATTCATGTGTCCTGGATATTGACAACCCAACTGATTTTTTTAGGAGAATCGGAATTCGAGGCTATGAATGCAAAAAAGTATCGATTCAATGCTTTTTTGGTATTTATTATATTTTTGAAAAATAAGTAAAATATCTTTTTTAAAGGATGTTCTAAGTCTGTTTTTGCGGGCGTTTACTTTGCATCGTTCTAAGACTTATTGGATAATGGCGATTTTTTGTGCAAGCGAATTCGATTTCTCCTTGCGATTCTCCTCACGTCATTTAGGATATATTCTGTGAAGAAAATGTTGCCTATCCGATTTATTCCTTTAATCTTATTTTTCTTGTTATTACCGGTATCCGCGTTCGCTTCGGCTACAGGACTCGAAACGCTCAATTTGACCGAACATGCAGTCGGTTATTTTGCATTATTGATATTTGCTGTTGCTTATGTATTAGTCATACTCGAAGAGCAAACACATTTGCAAAAATCTAAACCCGTGCTGCTTGCGGCCGGTATCATTTGGGCGATGATCGCCGCAGTTTATGCGTCGCACGGTCTAAATGAAACAACCGAAGAAGCGTTGCGCCATAACTTTTTGGAATATGCCGAGCTATTTTTCTTTTTGTTAGTGGCGATGACCTATATCAGTGCGATGATAGAGCGGGATGTTTTTCAGGCATTGCACTTCTGGTTGGTTTCTAAAGGCTTCAGTTATCGGCAAATGTTTTGGATGACCGGTATTCTCGCCTTCTTTATTTCGCCGATAGCCGATAACCTGACTACCGCGCTGATTATGTGTACCGTTGTGATGACCGTTGGTGCAAGCCGGCCGGAGTTTGTCGCGATATCTTGCGTTAACATTGTAGTGGCCGCAAATGCCGGAGGCGCATTTAGTCCGTTTGGCGATATTACGACGCTAATGGTTTGGCAAAAAGGCATTATCGATTTTGGGGACTTTTTCAAGCTGTTTATTCCATCGATCGTCAATTTTGTCGTGCCTGCTGCGATCATGCATTATTTTATTCCGGTGGGTTTACCAGCTTTACCGGAAGAGGATAGCGCCGAAATCAAACATGGCGGTTTGGTAATTGTGGGTTTATTTTTATTGACGATCTTAACAGCGGTACTATTTCATCAGGTTTTGCATCTGCCGTCGGCGTTCGGCATGTTGACCGGTCTCGGTTATCTGAAATTTTTCGGTTATTACCTGCGCATGAAGCATCGACGCGAGTTTTCCAGCTTCGATTCTGTTCCGGGCAGCGAAGGACAAGGCAGCGGTTTCAATGTGTTCAGCCAGATTGCTAAAGCAGAATGGGATACGCTGTTCTTTTTCTACGGCGTGATCATGTGTGTCGGCGGTTTAGGTTTCATCGGTTATTTGAGCATCGCTTCGGAATTCATTTACGGCGAATTGGGTGCGACTTACGCGAATATTATTGTCGGTGTGATGTCCGCGATTGTCGATAACATTCCGGTTATGTTTGCAGTATTAACGATGAATCCCGACATGCCTGAAGTACAATGGTTGCTGGTTACATTGACTGCCGGCGTTGGCGGCAGTTTGTTGTCGGTCGGTTCGGCGGCCGGTGTCGCGTTGATGGGTCAGGCGCGCGGCCATTATACCTTTTTCAGTCATCTGAAATGGACGCCTGCGATCGCATTAGGCTATGCGGCCAGTATCGGCGCGCATATGCTGATTAACGGTTGATCGATATTTACCCGTAGAGATGCAATCTAAACCTTTTGTTTCGCTTCGACACATACATTTAGTTTGCATCTCTGCCGGAGTAAGCATTAAAAAAATCCGATGATCATGGCCTGAATCGCTCTTTCGTCGACACCCTTGACGCCGTATTTGTTATACCAGTGCGAATATTCGGTGCCGATGTAAATCGTGTCTTTTTTCCAACCGGTTAAATTGCCGATGTCGACCAATAATTGCGGCTGTGCCAGAATGTTGAAGTTTCCCGATGTATTGGTATTGCCGGTTCTGAAGTCGGTAAAACCCCGAAATTTAAAGTCCACACAGCCCATCGAAAAGGGCAGGCTCCACACCGGTGTAAACTGCAAGCCGTAGCGACTGCTCACATCGTCCGCTTTATAGACGGTTACGTCGAATTGCAGATAATCGAATAGACTGTTCGCCAGGTCGAAGCTCAAGCCGAACATATAGGCTTTAAAGTGGTCTTGTGCCGGTAGATTGCTGATGTTAAGGCCTAGCGCCAATGAAATGTCCTTGATCGGACCCAATGTCAGATTGAGCCCGGTTACTTTATTCCAGCTTAAATAGGTGTAGACTTCGGCGTAGACTTCGGTGCCGACATCGTTGCGGGGCATGACGTCGACAAAGAAAAAATTGGTTCCGTATTGCCAGCCATGGGCATGTTCGACTGTGACCGTCGTTCGCTTCGGCTCGCCGAACTCGAAATCCCCTCCGTACAACAGTTGAACATTACTCGCGGTCCAATCGATAGCTAGAACGGGCAAGGCGCAGCAAAGCAGCAGGGCAGGTAGGTAACCTGCCGATTTTTTCATGTTACTTCCAAATGCTGATGATATTCGTAAAATCGTCGGTCCAGGGCCGCATGCCGAAATACAACGGCATTTTTTCCCAACTTCCGAGCCGACTGGCGATGAGCGGGTTCAATATCTTCTCGTCTTTCGCCATCACGACCCAATCGGTGGCCGTGACCAATGGTATCGAGCCGTCCGTTTTAAATTCTTGGATCAATGCGGCCAATTGCATTTGTTTGGCATGGTCGGCCAGCACTTTTTTCAAGGCCAAATGGCGGTTGGTGATATGAAACGCCAAAATACCATTCGGTTTGAGTTTTTCGAAATACAGATCGAGCGCTTCGCGAGTCAATAGGTGGGTCGGCACGGCATCCGAGCTGAACGCATCCATGATCAACAAATCGAATTTGTGGTCCGGTTCTTCCGCCAGCGATAGGCGTGCATCGCCGATATTATGGGTCAAATTGCGGGCGCAGCGTTTCAGATAAGTGAAATAGTCCGGGTTTTCGGCAATTTCGACAACCAACGGATCGATTTCGTAAAAAGTCCATTGCTGATTATCCTTGGCGTAACAAGCCAATGCGCCGGCGCCGAGGCCGACCGCGCCGACGACCCACTCGCCGTTTTGTTCGTCGTAACTTTTAAATAACTGACCCATCGGTCCGGGGCGGCTGTAATAGGTCAACGGAACGGTTTCCAAATGAGCTGCTAAGCGTTGCGCGCCGTGCTTGGTCGTGCCATGAAACAGCTCGTGGTATTTTTCCGGACGGTTTTGTTCATCGAGTAAAACATTTTCACGCACCGACAGTACGCCAAAGAAGGTTCTATCCTGAAAAATCGTGTTGGACACCAAACCATGCAGACCCTGTGTAAAGAAGATTAATGTTCCCGCGAGCAAAGCTAAAGATAACGGTTGATTTTTGAACGCATAAGTCAGGCCGGCCAATAGAATCAAGCCCGTGCCGATCGTGTCTAGATATTGCGGCAGATCGTCGACCGTTAAATAGATGATTAATCCGCAGGCAATCACAATGGCCGGAAAAACGGCTTGCAGAGTCCAGCGATAACCGGTCGAGATATCCAGTCCGGGGCGCAGCAGTAATGCCGCAATGATCATGATTGGATATTCGTAAACCGCATTGAAAACGAACGGCGCGACAAAGGTATTGAACATACCGCCGAGCATGCCGGCGAACGACATGATCAAATAAAAGTCGGTCAAATGCCGCGTGTGGGGGCGAAGTCTGGCTAGTTCGCCGTGACAAACCATGATGGCCAGGAAAAAAGCGGTTGAATGCAGTACCAGGTCGAGCCAATAAGGTAAGATTGCCGGATTGATGAACGAGTAAGCGATGAACGGTAGCAATATTACCGGCTGCAGTGCCGTCATGATCGGATGTGTTTTTAGGTTCCATTTCGAAAACACAATGATGAAAGACAGTAAATAGAGCGTTAGCGGAATGATCCACAGCAGCGGTACCGATGCGATATCGGTGCTGATAAAGTTAGTCAAGCCCAATAGTAAGCTCGACGGCACGAAGGCCAAGACGAGCCAATGTAGGCGGGTTTTGTTGTCGAGCTCAGGGGACAATAGTATGTCTTCCTGTGCCGATGCATCCGTTCGAGGCTTGTTTTTCCACAAGCTCCACCCGCAACCGGCAATCATCAAACATAAAGCTGCATAGCCTCCGCTCCAAGCGATTTGTTGCGAAGCCAATCCGATATTCGGTTCGATCACAAACGGGTAGCTTAATAAGGCCAACAGGCTTCCGGCATTGCTTGCGGCATAGAGATAATAAGGGTCGTGACTGGTGTGGTGGCCGACTTGCGCGAACCATTTTTGCAACAGCGGTGCTGTGGCCGAAACGACAAAGAAGGGCAGGCCGATCGCAAGGAAAAGTGTGCCAAGCAGCCATAACGTCGGGTTGGTCTCGGTTGGAGGCGATAGATTATCCGGCAAAGCGACCGGCAATATCAACAGACTGATGAATAAGACGGCGGCATGGATTTGAAGCTGTCGCCGAGTGTCTTGGCGTGTCGATAAAAAATGCGCATACATATAACCTAGGAATAGGATGCTTTGATAAAACACCATGCAGGTATTCCAAACCGCGGGCGTGCCGCCCAATTTAGGCAAAATCAGCTTGCCGAACATCGGTTGTAGGCTAAACATCAATGTGGCGCTGGTGAATAGCGTCGCGGCGAAAAGCAGAATGAGCGAGAGTCTGCGGTCTTGTAAGGAGAGTGACGGGGTGTTCATTATTATTATCGTCTGTAAGAGTATGCTGTTTCGAGTGCGCTATGATAAAGCATTTTCAATGGAATTGGGGTGTTGGTCTTTGCAATGGAGGTGGTTTGCCGGCTCGATGTGGCCTTGATGAACAGAGTCAATATACGCCACATTGCTAATCAAATTTCGGCAAAGATAGACCTGATTAGCAAGTTTCTTCAGCTAAAGCCCAAAGATCAGCATATCCTTAGCAGGGCGGGGTTCGCAAGCCATGCGCGTCAAGCTAAAAACAGCCAACCCACATCACGCTCTTTCCCAAGCTCCAGCTTCTTGAGACCGACACAACCTTCGCACATTCTCAATCAACCCCGACTCGCTCGTTCAATCTTTCTTGATTGTCGGGAAGCTAGAGCTTCCTGAACAGATTACCCAAGCTGGAGCTTGGGTAATAGCATATTTTAGTTTTTGCGACTACGACTGGCCCCTGCTCGGACACTTGGCTTCGGCAAGCTGAAGCATCTTGCTAATCAGGAAGATAGATATGTCAATTCCGAAATTTGAAGTGTGGATAGTTATAATTTAGTCGTTTTTATCAAGAAACCATGACAAACTCTTGAGAAAGTTTTCTGCGTCGGCTGCTGCTAAGGGCTTGCTGAAATAGAATCCTTGCACGTTATCGCAGCGGTTTGTTTTGAGAAAATCCAATTGATTTTCACTTTCCACGCCTTCCGCCGTAACAACTTTGCCATGGGCATGCGCTTTTTTGATGATCGATATGACGCTGTTCGCATTTTCGTTATTGATCGGAAGGGTACGAATCAGTGCGCGATCGATTTTGATGGTTTGCGCCGGAAGGGAATCGAGTTGCTCCAAAATAGGCGAGTCGGAATTGATATCGTCTATTGCAACCGACAGACCCGCAGCATTGAGTTGATCGATGATATTTACGGCATGATCGATATTTTGCATGATCGTGCTCTCTTTAATCTCAATTTCCAGCCAGTTCGGAGTTACTCCGAGGTTATCGATATCGCGTAGCATTCTTTCTACCAAGCTTTGTTGTTGAATTTGATTGACCGAAAGATTAATGCTGATTTTGGCGGGTCTGAGGTTCATCTTTTCCCAAGCCAGCGCCTGACTACAGACCTGCCTGACGACCCAGTCGGTAATTTTATCGATTAAACCGGATTTTTCGGCGAGCGGTAAAAATTCCGAAGGCGATAAGATGCCTTGTTCGGGATGATACCAGCGGACTAAACTCTCGAAACCGATGATGTCGCTGCTGATCAATGCATGTCGACTCTGATAATAAATCAAAAAGTGACCGTTCATGCCTGGATTTTGAGTATTTTCTATCGAACTTGCCGAGGTTGTTCGGCTTATTCGTAGGCAATGTTTAACGGTGTTCGTCAAGTCTTCGGTCAGTTGTTCGGAGCTTATGAAAGCCGGTTGCATGTCCTCGGAATAAAATGCATAACCCAATTTTTCCTTCTTAGCGTGATACATCGCGGTATCGGCATGATTGATTAGACTATCGCCGTCGGTGCCGTTGTCCGGATATACAGAGATGCCGATACTGCTTCCAATGCTAAGCATTTGTTCGCCGATGTAATAAGGCTGTTGCAAGACCTTAATGAGCTTGTTAGCAACCGATAGGGCGGCTTGGGCGTCGGAATCAGGTAGGAGTATGACGAATTCATCTCCGCCCATGCGGGCCGCAATATCGGAGTCGCGTATGACTGACAGTATTTTTTGCGCCGTTTCCTTAAGAACCTCGTCTCCTGCGGCATGGCCGAGCGTATCATTGATCGATTTAAACTTATCCAGATCAAGATAAAATAGCGTAATTGAGGTTTTGTTCCGGTGAGCAAGATTGATTGCTTGTTGTAGGCGATCGGCGAATAAACGCCGGTTGGCCAAACCGGTCAGATCGTCATAATAAGAAAGCGATGTGAGTAATTCATGCGTTTCTTTACGCTCGGTAATGTCGTGTGCGATACCGTCGACGCCTATGCATTGGCCGTTTTGGTCAAATACTGGCGAGTCCATGACTTCAAGCCAATGGATATAACCGTTGCTATCATAAACTTCGACTTCGTAAGGCGGTTGAGGCATGCCTTTTAAGCATAAATCCGTGTTTTTATCGATGTTTAGGTTAGCGGGGTTGTCGGTCAGGAAGTCGCGGTGATTAGCGATAAACTCTTCCGTACTGTAGCCGAGTATATTGCTGACCGAAGGGCTCACATAAGTCAGTAAACCCGAAGGGTCTTGACGATAGAAAAAATATTCATGGCGTAGATTCTCGACCAAACTACGGTATTTTTGTTCGCTGGCTTTAAGTTCGGCAGTCCTTTGCTCGACCAAGTTTTCCAATTCGTTTTGTAGATTGACTAATTGTTGATTTGCGAGCAACACTTCATCCTTGGATTGCTCGATACGGCGATTTTGTCTGCGGACTTGAACAATCCATAGCAACATGACGAGTAGTACGAATGCGAATGCTGCAACAATTTTACCGATCAGCACATAGTCGGTGACTACGGTTTCAACTTTGGGAACCCATTTTTCGAAGATCGCCTGTTTTTCTTCGGAGCTGAGCGAGTCGAGCCCTTTTTGTAATATCGAAGCCAATTCCGGCCAATCTTTACGTATCGCGATACTTTCGTTTGCGCTGTTGTGATCGTAGAAAGCCGCTATATTAAGGTCGCTGAGTTGGTGTCTATTGATTAAAAAATGACCGGTCCCGGTAAAAGTGATTGCGGCATCTGCTTGGCGATTCGCCACCGCTTTAAGACCCTCTAGGAAAGAATCGACCGCGTGTATTTTGATCGAAGGAAACTCTTCGCGAACTCGATCGACATATTGGTAATTGTCGACCAGAGCGATTTTTTTGCCGGCGATATCGGTGCGGCGCTTGATGGTGAAATTGTCTTTTCGGGTAATGATGACCAGCGACTTGTTGAGATAGGGTTGAGTAAAGAAAAACCATGTGCGACGCTCCGGTCTGTTGACCATCGTTGCCACGATATCGGTTTGTCTTGCGACGGCCGCTTCGTATATCCGGCTCCAGTCGGTGTGCGGATAAATTTCGAAGTCAATACCTAGTCGCTGGCTTAGTAAGCTAATGATTTCAACGGCAACGCCTTCGACAATGCCTTTATCATTAACAAAGCTAAAGGGAGGAAAGTCTCCGTCAAAAGCGATTCGGATTTTTTTATGCTTTTCCAGCCACTTTTGTTCTTCTGGATTCAAAGTTATAGTGCGAACCGGAGCCGGAACCGATGCTGAAGCCGAGTCGGTCTTTAAATCAGAGGCAACCGACGGCATCGATAAAAAGAGTAAAATAAAAAAAATAATCAGATGCACAATGAGATTCATGAATGAGTAAGAGTACGGAAAGCGTTTTATGCCCGTAATTTGTAACAAATTATAGATGGTTTTGTATTGAGTATGGGCAAGTTTTAGGCAGTTCGGTTCCCGGGAACCTATCCTTAACATTTATAGATCGTAAATTATTGAAAAATAAGCCGCATGGCGGTGTAAGGTTCAATTTGATATTATTTATAATATTTTTATTTCAATAGCATAGCCCGCGAGAGCCTCATTGATTCCAGGTTATCCCCTCGTGATTTGCAATGGAAATCCTTTGTATAATTTAAAAATCATTCAAGTCGGCAAGTAATTGATTGCCTAGCACAGGCTCTAGACAATCCCGGATTTGATTGCTACGCTTAGAAAATCCAATACATCCAGCAACTGAATCAACCTCCATGCTTACATCCAATCGTATTCTGATTGTCGATGACGTCATCGATAACATTCGTGTCGCCATGAACTTTTTAAAGGAAGACAATTACGATCTTTCGTTTGCCTGCGGCGGAGAAGAAGCGTTACGGTTGATTCGAGATAATCCGGCGCCGTTCGATTTGATTCTGCTGGACATTATGATGCCGGGCATGGACGGCTTCGAAGTCTGCCGAATTTTAAAAGACAATCCGCGTTATCAAGATGTGCCGATTATTTTTTTGACTGCCCGTGTCGATGTCGATTCGATGGCGAAAGGCTTTACCGTCGGCGGCGTCGATTATATAACCAAGCCTTTTCATGCCGATGAATTGTTGGCGCGCGTCAAGACGCATATCGATTTGTTTCATGCAAAAAAAATACTGCGCGAACATAATATCGCATTGGAAGCGAAAGTCGCCTATGAGCGGGTCCGCTTACTTACGGAGTTGGAAGAAAATCAAAAAGAAATGATATTTATGCTGACCGAATTAATGGAATCGACTTCGGATGAAACCGGAAAGCATATCAAGCGCTTGTCCGAGATTTCAGCATTGCTGGCTAAATATCATAAAAGCCTCTCCGTTCACGATATGGATATGTTGTATCATGCCTCCCCGATGCATGATATCGGCAAGATGATGATACCTAAGGAAATATTGAATAAGCCGGGGCGATTGACCGAGGACGAATTTAATGTCATCAAGTCGCATACCACTAACGGTTATCAATTACTATGCCGTTCGGATCGAAGAATCATTAAATCCGCCGCCGTCATCGCTCATGAACATCATGAGAAATGGGACGGTAGCGGGTATCCGCGCGGATTGAAGGGTAATGATATTCATATTTACGGCCGAATCGTCGCATTAGCCGATGTGTTCGATGCGTTGACTCATGCTCGATGTTATAAAGCCGTTTGGAGTCGCGATCGGGTTGTCGATTATATTGAGGGACATCGCGAAACGCAGTTCGACCCGGAATTGGTCGACATTTTCTTAGGCCATGTCGATGAGTTTTTTGCAATCGCCGATTTGAAGTGAGTGCCGGTTCAATGCCGCCGATGCTTGTAAAAACCGCTATTGCCATTCTGTTGTGCTTCTTTTATCTATTTTTAAGCAGTGCGCATGCGGCAGTAGACGAATCGGCGCTAGACCTAGACTCGGTGAGCATTCAATTACGTTGGGAACATGGTTTTCAGTTTGCCGGTTATTATGCTGCTATCGAGAAAGGTTTTTACCGGGACGAAGGGCTCGAAGTTCAGTTAAAAGAAATCGATTATTCGAAAGACTTCGTCAAGCAGGTCCTTGCCGGAGAATCGGAATACGGCGTAACCGATAGCACTTTGCTGATCTATCATTTACAGGGCGATCCGGTCGTTCTGATCAATCAATTTTTTCAACATTCTCCGCTGGTATTCATCGCCCGCCGCGAATCGGGCATCGTCAGTCCTTATGAAATGATCGGCAAAAAAGTCGCGCTCGACTTATCCAGCCGGGGCGATGCGGCGCTGAATGCGCTGCTGCTGAAAACCCTCGGCGATCTGAATAAAGTTCAACGGATCAAGGCAACCGGAGATTCCTATCAGGATTTACGCGACGGCAAGATCGATGTCGTTACCGCCTATGCGACTTCCCAACCGTTTCTTCTAAAAGAGCAAGGGGTTGAAGTCAATGTCATCAATCCGCTAAATTACGGAATCGATTATTACGGAGACAATTTATTCACTACCCGCAATGAAATCATCGAACATCCCGAGCGAGTCGAAAAAATCAGCCGGGCGACGATCAAAGGTTGGCAGTATGCGCTCGATCACCCGAAAGAAATCATCGAGTTGATTATCGATCGTTATAACCCTAAGCTTTCCCGCGCTTATTTGGAGTACGAAGCGCGCATGACCCGGCAGATGATTATTCCCGAGTTGATACAGTTGGGATCGGTCGATCCAAAGCGTTATCGTTTGACGGCCGAGGATTACCAACGTTTGGGATTTGTCGAGCACAGCCTCATCGAGGATGATTTTTTTTACCGTTTGCCGAATGCCGAAACCGGTCCGGTACTGGCTTTTTCGGCGAAAGAGAGAGCCTGGATAAAACGTAACCCGGTGGTCCGTTACGGGGGAGAGCGGGATTGGGCGCCTTACGATTTTGTCGATCGTAACGGTGTTCATAACGGCTTGAGCCGGGATATATTGCAATTGATCGGGCAATATACCGGACTGACTTTCGAAGCCGAGATCGACGACTGGAATAATCTTCTGCAAAAGATCCGGCAACGGGAAATCGACTTACTGCCATCGCTGTATTATTCCGACGAGCGGGCCGACTATATGCTTTTTACCGAGCCTTATCAGTGGATGTTGGATTATTTTTTCATTCATGAAGATGTCCAAGCCAAGTCCTTGGCGGATTTAGCCGGTAAAACGATCGCGATACCGAGAGGTTTTTTGCATGATGAAACCATAAAAAAAATGTTCCCGGAACTGAGTATTCTCGAAGTCGAGGATCTGATGGGAGCTTTGCAAAGCGTTATTGAGAGAAAAGCGGATTTACTGGTCGATGCGCATTCGGTTATCACTTATTGGTTGAAACGTAATGCGATAACAACAATTCGGCCGTTTAAGGTATTGCCTCCTGGCGAGGCTCAGCAATTGCACATGGCGGTTCGTACGGATTTGCCGGAATTGCATTCGATCTTGAATAAAGCGCTTGCGGCGATTCCCGAACAGGAGAAGCAGCAAGTACAAGATAAATGGTTCGGTGCCAGATTCAAGGGACAAACGGTCGCTATGACGTCTTACGAGCAAAAATGGCTGGCCGAGCATCCGGTCATTCGAGTTGCCGTCAAGAGAAATAAGTTACCTTATGAAAGCGTCGATCGTCAGGGTCGATATATCGGCATGGCGGCCGACTATTTGGCATGGATCGCCAAAATACTCCGTATCGAGTTGGACATTATTCCGCTTGAATCGTGGCGCGAAGCCAAACAAAAAGTCGAACTCGGCGAAGTCGACATCATGTTTGAGGCGCTTGATAGTTTAGACGATAAACGCTTGGTTCTTACCGAATCTTTTTTCAGTAGCCCGGTTGTAATCGTGATGAGCGATCGAGAGCCCTATGTCGATAATATCCGGGAAATCCGGCATCGTCGATTGGCGATCGTCCAGAGTTACGCCTATGCATCGACCATTGCCGATCATTATCCGGAAATCGATTTTCACTATGTAGATTCGGTCGCCGAAGGTTTGACTGCGGTTTCGACAGGCAGCGTAGACGCATTGCTTTGTACGCTGGCGGCAGCCGGTTATCAAATTGCAGACCAAGGCATCCATAATATCCGCATCGTAGGTAAAACCGAATTTACCAGCGATCTGGGGTTCGCCATTGCACAGAAACAGGCGCAACTGGCACCGCTTTTAAATCGTGCCTTACATACGATCGGACCCAGCGAACAGCAGAAGATACGCGATACTTGGGCAAGCAAAAGTATTGCCGAGAAAATCGATTATCGGTTGATCGCATGGATCGTTGGGGGCTTTTTGCTGATATTGGCGTTCGTGTTTTTTTGGAACCGGCGTTTGGCCGACGAAGTAGTCCGGCGTAAGCAGAGCGAGCAAGAAGCCGCATTATTAAACGAACGGCTAACGCTTGCGGCCGGAATCGCATCGATCGGCGTTTGGGAGTTGAATTTGACCGGAGAACCCAATTTGCTGTTCGACGATAGGATGTTCGACATATACGGCCTACCCAAACAGCCGAGTCTTGCCTTTGCCGAATGGATAGCACGTATCCATCCGGAAGACCGGTCGCTGGTTCAAGGGGTGATCAGTCAGTTACACCTGCGCGATGATCAAGCTCATAACGAATATCGGATCATTCGTCCGGACGGTATCATTCGCACACTCTACAGCGGAAGCCGGATTACTGGCAACGAAAATAATCCGGGGAAAATCATTGGCGTGAGTTGGGATATCAGCGAGCGCAAAAATGCTGAAATCGCGCTGGCTAAAGCCAAGGAGCAAGCGGAGTCGGCAAACCAAGCCAAGTCCCGTTTTCTTGCGAACATGAGTCATGAAATCCGAACGCCGATGAATGCAATTATCGGTTTTACCGATTTGCTCGACGAGCAAATCAAGGAACCCCATCTCAAATCTTTCGTGAAAACGATCAAAACCGCTGGACAAAACCTGTTGGCATTGATCAATGATATTTTGGATTTATCGAAAATCGAGGCCGGTAAACTCAGTATCGAAAAGCAAGCTTGCAATCCGCATGAATTATTTACCGAGCTAGGCGGAATTTTTACGATGAAAATGCGAGAAAAAAATTTGGCATTGATTTTAAATGTCGATCCCGCAATTCCACGCAGCTTGGTGCTCGATGCCGCGCGTTTGCGCCAGGTGTTATTCAACTTGATCGGCAATGCCGTCAAATTTACCGATCAGGGCCATATTCGTTTGATTGCGCGTACCGCTAATGAAGACGATATTCGCAGTCGATTGGATTTATGTATCGATGTCGAGGATACCGGTATCGGAATTTCACAGGAACATCAACAAGTCATTTTTCAGGAGTTTGAGCAATCGGAAGGGCAGGATATTCGGAAATATGGGGGTACCGGTTTGGGGCTAGCGATCAGTCGCCGTTTGGTCGAAATGATGGGTGGCGAGATTACTGTTGCTAGCCGTTTGGGCGAAGGCTCCATATTTACCGTCAGACTTTACAATGTCGATATCGCGTCCATCGACGAATCCGAACAAATACCAATCGGGACGAGTCATCAAAAAATCCGGTTTCACCCGGCAACGGTTTTGGTCGTCGACGATATCGAAAATAATCGGCGTTTATTGCAAGAGAACTTTTCCGGAACCGCTTTGACTGTCTTGACGGTCGAAAACGGGCTTGATGCCGTTGACTTGGTTAAACGGCAGCCTGTCGATTTGATATTGATGGACATTCGTATGCCTGTAATGAGCGGCTACGAGGCGGCCGAGATAATAAAATCGTTTAGCGATACGCCGATTATCGCGTTGACCGCGTCGGTTATGAAAGACGAATACGATCGAGTAAAAACCGCGCACTTCGACGCTTATCTGAGAAAACCGATATTGAAAGCCGACTTGATTGAAGAGCTTGCGAAGTTTTTACCGTTCGATAGAGACGAGACGGCACAAGTCGAGCCATATCCGCTCGTATTAACGACGGAGCAACAGGCTGTCTTGCCCGAAGTACTGGCAGCCTTGGAAAAATTAAGTCCGCAATGCGAGCAGGCAGCGTTCAGTAATAACATATCGACTATGAAAACATTTGCCGAAAACGTGTCGGCAATCGGCGAGCGTTACCGGTTTACCCCGGTCCTTGACTACGCCGAACGTCTCGAACGGCATATCGATAGCTTCGATATTGCCGAAATTAAGCAAGGTTTGAATGAGTTCTCGGCTTTACTCGAGCAATTGCGGGATTCGTAAGGTATTGCACTTGTTAGTTGAATCCGCGTTTCAAATCCGCGAACTTTCACAGTAACGTTCATGAAGGCCTAGCCATCGCCCCGGTAAATGAAAGCTCTCTGGGGTAGGGAGGGTGCGGTCACTCGCCCGACAGGACGCCGTGAACCCAGCACCTAAATTATCCAAGATAGTTTACCAAAGCCAATGAGCTATGGAATTTAGGTGCTGGGTGAATACGCCCATGTAGGCTCGACGGCGGCTGTCGATCTAGCAACCGCCCCCTCTTCGGAACCGGCATTGTATTGAATATCGAAAAACTAGATTAAGCCGCGTAGGTCGGGTTAGCTCCAGCGTAACCCGACGTTTCCGGATAGTCGGGTTACGGCTACGCCTAACCCGACCTACGCGCTAGCCATCGCCCCGGCAAATGAAAGTTCTCGGGTGGGGAGGGCGCGGTTACTCGACCGATAGGACGCCGACGTCTGTCGGTCGGTCGAGCGACCGCACCCTCTTCGAAACCGGCATTGTATTGAATATCGAAAAACTAGATTAAGATTTCAAATCCACGAACTTTCACAGTAACGTTATCCACTATTTTATGGCAAGCCGTTGAAAGACTTCATGTGCTTCATGGTTAAACTGGAGAATTAAGGATCAACGGTTTTGGACGTCATCGTCGACTTTGAAGAAAGCCATGGCTTGCTGGAGTTCCTCGGCATTGCCGGAAAGTTCTTCGGCCGTTGCCGCAAGTTGCTCGGACGCGGCGGCATTTTGTTGGGTGGCCTTGTCCAGTTGTGTCATGGCTTCGTTGATTTGCGCCAAACCTGATGCTTGCTCGTTACTAGCGGATGTGATTTCTTCGATCAAGGTCGCGGTTTTGCCGATATCCGGAACGATTTGTTGTAACAATTGCCCGGCTTGGTTGGCAATATCGACGCTGTCGGTGGCCAGGTCCCCGATTTGTTCCGCGGCTTTGCGGCTATTTTCGGCGAGATTTCGAACTTCCGATGCGACGACTGAAAAGCCGCGCCCATGTTCTCCGGCGCGAGCCGCTTCGATTGCGGCATTGAGCGAAAGCAAATTGGTTTTTCTGGCAATGTCTTCGATAATCTCGATTTTATCGGCAATTTCGCGCATTGCCTGCACGGTCCGAGATACCGCATCGCCGCCTTGTTGCGCTTCCGCTGCCGTTCCTGTCGCGATTTTGCTGGTTGCAACGGCATTCTCGCTATTGTGCTGCACTGACGCTGTTAATTCTTCCAAACTTGAGGTCGTTTCCTCCAGTCCCGAGGCTTGTTCCGTGGCGCTTTGGCTAAGGCTCTGCGAGGTCGCGCTAACTTCATTCGCGGCACTGGTCAAGTAATCCGCACGGTTTCTTACTTCCTCAACCGTTTGCTTAAGGTTGTTGATCATTTCCGCCATCGATGCATACAAGCTTTCCCTGTCGCCGGATTTGACATTTAATTTCATCGTCAAGTCGCCAGTAGCCATGCGTTTCGAGATCGCTGCCAGTTCCGCCGGTTCCCCTCCGAGCTGTTTGAGAATGTATCTGACGATGACCGTGGCCAGAATGATACCCGCCAAAACCGCGGAGAGTGTGATTGCAATCAAAACGAAACGAGCTTGAGTGCTGTCGTTTTCCATGGCTTGTTGAATGGCTGCCGCCGAAGCATTGACGATGTCGCGCATTTGCCCAAGATAATGCTGCACGCTCTGAAGATTGGGCACGGTTTCGTTTTTATAAAGCGCGCCGGTTTGTTGATCTTCGCTCCGGTCCTCGTTGCGGATTATGTTGACTCGGGCATCCCGGATTAATTTCGCCGATTCGTGCAAGAGTCGGTGGGGTTCTTCGATATCGGCGAGTAGCGGTTTTAATTCAGGAAAGCGCGATTCGGCGTGCCGTCTTTCCTGACCGTAAAACCATCGTCCGAAGGCGCATTGCGTATGATCCAACTGTATATTCAAATCATGAGCATGATCGTCATAAACAAAGGCATTGAGTTGGGCGGCCCAATTTAGATGATCGACCTCTCGTTCGACCAAATCGGTGCGCAGATTATCGGCTTCGACGACATTACGAGTTTCGTCGACTAGCGAAATAAGTCGTTGAATACCGATTCCGGATGTCAGTAATAACAGAACTAGGATGCCGGCGAAGCCAAGTGAAATTTGCGTTCTGAGTTTCATGGATGAGGCTTGATATTGGATGTAAGGGTTATTTAATTTTAGCGTACAAAATTATTAATGCAGCTATTTATTAAAATAATCGTGCAGTCCGTAAGGTTTTTTACGATTTATCCTAAATTTAGTAATTTAGCCATCAAGTACATGATGTTCTTGAAGTATTTCAAGAGAATATTCATAATCTTCATGGTGAAATGCTTTTTCTAGGTTCATCGCTTAAGGTTTCCCCTGAAATCTGCCGAACCGTAACAAAATAACCGGCATGAGTAGTAGGTTGAGTAGCGTCGAGGAGGCCAAGCCGCCGATGATGATTGCCGCCATCGGCCCCATGATTTCACGTCCCGGATTATCGCTGTTCAATGCGATAGGCAGCATCGCTAGTGCGGTGACCAATGCAGTCATAAGAATCGACGGCAGGCGTTCTTCCGCCCCTTGCATGGCCGTGGCGAAATCCCAACTTTTGCCGTCGGTTTGGACCAGATGCCGATAATGGGCGATCAACATAATGCTGTTACGTACGGTGATGCCGAACAGCGTGATGAAACCGACGACCGAACCGACCGATAGTGACGCTCCGGTCAATAATACCGCCGCGACGCCGCCGATCAACGAAAACGGCAGATTCACGAGTGTCAATGCTGTGTGACGAAAGCTGCCGATCGCAATGTAGATCAGCATCAATACGCCCGCACCGGCCAACAACGAATGCAAGACCAATTCTCGGCGCGCCTCGGCTTGTTCGATCGCGGCGCCGGTAAATTCCGGATACATATCGGCCGGAAATGGGATTTCGTCGAATACTCTTTGCTTTAATTCGGCGACGAACGATTCGTAATCCCGGTCGATAATGTTTGCGGTAACGGTCTGCCGTCTTTGCGCTCCTTCATGCAGGATATTGTATCGCCCGGAGCTTTGCTCGATAGCGGCGACTTGCCCGAGCGTCACGAGCGTACCGTCCGGGGCGCGTATCGGCAGTTTTTCAAGTGCTTCGGGCTTATTGCGGAGATTGGCATCGAGGGTAACCGCAATGTTGTCAATACGGTTACCCTCGATATGCTTGCCGACGATGCGGCCTTCATAGGCGCTTTGTACGGTGCTCATGACGTGAGTCGGCCGCAAGCCCCAAAACGCCAGCTTGTCCGATTGTAACCGGATTTCGAGCATCGGCGTGCCGGGAGGCGAACGGACCGTTACATCGGCCGCACCCGGCATTGATCGTAGCAGCCCCGCGATATCCTCGGCTTTCCTGTCGAGAAACGCTAAGTCATTACCGTAAACATTGACCACGAGAGGCGACGTATAGCCGGAGATGGTTTCGTCGACCCGTTCGGTCAAAAAGGTATTGGCTTCGTACACGATGCCCGGTACGCCGTCCAAAGTCTTGCGCAGTCGGTTTAAGACTTGTTGCTGTTCCGGACCGGACATCGGCGCCAGTCGCACTTCATACTCGCTGTAATGACTGCCGTAGGTATCGGCCCCACGCTCCGCGCGCCCGGCCCATTGCGAAACCGAAACGACGCCCGCAATTTCTAAAAATTGCTCGGTGATTTTCGTACCGATTCGGATCGATTCCTTCAGCGCCGTGCCGGGAATACTGCTGGTATGCACAATATAATGACCTTCACGCAGCGGCGGTAGAAATCGGCTGTTCGTGAAAAACAAAGCAGCCAGGCCGGTGATACAGATTAGCACGGCAGTCGCTATCGCTAGTTTAAAATGCCGGCTAACGAAACTGAGCCAACGCCGGTAAACCGGTTTTAAGTACCGGATCAATGGCGGTTCTTTAACGCTTGAGTCGTTTTTGCCCAATAACATGAAGCACAGCGCCGGAGTTAGCGTTAATGCCGCGATTAGCGACATGAGTATGGCAAGAATGTAGGACATACCCAGCGGTGAAAACAGACGTCCGGCGACGCCGGTCAAAGTTAGCAGCGGCACGAAAACCAGTGCGACGATGAAGCTGGCATAGACCACCGAGCCCCTCACTTCCATCGAGGCGGAGTAGATGACTTCGGAAACCGGACGCGGTACTGCCGAAAGCCGATTTTCGCGCAGCCGACGAAAGATATTTTCGGTATCGATGATCGCATCGTCGACGACTTCTCCAAGCGCAATGGCAAGTCCGCCCAAGACCATGATGTTCAAATTGACGCCGAATTCGAGTAGCAATAGAACAGCGGCAATCAGCGATACCGGTATTGCCGTCGCGGCGATGAAGGCGGTCCGTATTTCGAATAGAAATAGATAAAGCACGATCAGAACGCACAAGCCGCCGATTAATAAATGTCCCGATAGGTTATGCAACGAGGTTTCGATGTAATCGGCCGGACGGAATAAGTTCGGATAAAAATCGATCGCTTGCTTGGCGAATAGCGTATTGAATTCGCTCAAGGCTTTTTCGACTTGTTTCGAAACGGTGAGTGTATTGGCGCCGTATTGGCCGATGACCATCATGACGATACCCGGATGGCCCATGATTTGTGCGGCGCCGATCGGCGGTTCCGGCCCATAGCGAATATCGGCGACATCGGCGAGTCTGACACTTCGGCCTTGAGTATGCCTGACAATAATGTCTTGAAGTCGTTCCGGGTTGAGATTTTGGCCGGAAAGCGTGATGCTAAAACGCTGATTGTCGGTTTCGATGAAACCGCCGCCTTGAAGGTTCGTCGATTCCGATGCGGCTTGAACGATTTCGTCGAGCGCCAAGCCGAAGCGCTGCAAACGGGCGGAGTCGACTTGAATTTGCAATTGCCGAATTTCACCGCCGAATACATTGACGTCGGCAACGCCTGGGACAGCCATTAATCGCGGGACGATCGTCCAATCGGCAAGGCTTCTCAGGGCCATTAAATCCTGTCGATCCGAATGCAGACCGATTGTCAAAACCGTTGCCGATGACGAAGACAAGGGGACTGCCAGAGGCGGGCCGATGCCTTGCGGCAGGCGATTGGCGATACCGGCCAGGCGTTCGCCGACCATCTGTCGGTTACGGTGGATATCGCTACTTTCTTCAAAAAGCGCGGTCACGACCGATAAGCCCTGTATCGATTCCGAACGGACCGTTTTTAAGCCGATTAGCCCCGAGATTGAGCTTTCAATCGCTTGCGTGACCAGCGTTTCGACTTGCTCGGCGGAATAGCCGGGCGCTTCGGTTTGGATGACAACTTGCTTCGGCGAGAACTCCGGAAAAATGTCGAGGCCTGCTACGGTGAAACGATAAAAGCCGTAGACGAATAGCAGTATTGCAGCGACGACCACGATGCCATGTTGACGGATCGCAAAGCGGATTAAGGCGCTTAGCATTTTAAAACGGATTTCCCGCCGCCCGGCGTTTCAAGGTTCTGCAATTCAATCATCGTCATCATCTTCATCGGGAATTTGGCTTTTGAATTCCTCCGAAAGCAGCATTTGCGCACCGCTTACGACTAATTCCTGACCCGCATGCAAACCGTCCGTGACGAAATAGCCGGCATGTGTGTCGATAAATCCGGTAATAGTCAGTCGTTGAAAATGTTCCGGAGACGTTTTGACGTAAACGAAAGCTTGACCGAGATGGCGAATGACGGATGATGCCGGTATTAAGACGCCGTTTTCGGCGTTTTCCTGCAATGGAATGAAGGCGGCGATGCGCATGCCGGTTCGAATGCCGCCGTGTTCGGTTTCGAAAAAATAACTTTCCCCTTGGGTGAGCGGGTCGGTTTGCGGTGCGGGCGATATAAAACGCGCCGGTTCGGCTCGGTTTCGATCGCCGTAGCGTGAGACCCGGATTTCGTCGAGCGTATCGACCGGTTTATTATTAGGCGGCAACGAGATATGCAATAAATTTTTTTGCCCCGACAAATAGGGGAGCAGGGTGTCGGTATTGGCATCAAGGAACAATTCGGCAATCGCTTGGCCCCAATTGAGTATCGCCTCATTGCGAACGGTTTCGATTTGTAGGCGACTGCCTTGAGTTAACGCTTGTTCCGATTGCCATTGCGACTGTTGTTCTTGCAGACTGCGCCCGGAAACGGCGCCGCCGCGGTGTAAAAGCCGGGTTCGGTCGATCGATTGTTGAGCCAGCGTTAGTCGAGACTTGGCACTCTCATGCCCGCTGAGTGCGGCGAGGTAACGGTTTCTCAAATCCAGCAGCGGTTGTAACGCAACGACATTGCCGTAAGCAGTCAGTTCCGGACGATACCGATGAGGTTCGAGTTTTATTGTTTGCAACCCGGAGCGAGTTTGGGACGCCGAGTCGATGTTCAGAGTGCCTTCCTTCCCGTAGTCGTCAACATCGGTTTCGGTTCGAACGGGAGCGGCTTCTTTGTCTTGATTCGTCGCAAAGGCAATGCCGTTATCGCTTAATGCAAGCGCTACGGTAATCAAAGTCGGCCATTTCAAACCGCCCAACAAGGTTATGGGATAACTAACGAGGCTAATAAAGGAGAATTTCATGTGCGGCATGAGCAAATTATAAGGGCCGGAAGGGGCGTAACCGAAATTATTTGTTGTTTTTATAATTGATCGCGTTATTCTTTACGGTTTGCGCCGTTAGGCACTATTGAACGGAGAACTATCGATGAGCGATTTGCCGGAAAATTTGAAGTATGCAAAAACCCATGAATGGGCAAAACTGGAAAGCGACAATGTGGTGCGCGTAGGTATTACCGAATTCGCGCAAGCCGAACTCGGCGATTTAGTTTTTATCGAACTGCCTAAAGTCGGGCGTGTCGTTAAAGCGGGCGAGCAATGCGCTGTCGTCGAGTCGGTCAAAACCGCTTCGGATTTATTCAGCCCCGTGTCCGGAGAAATCGTTTCGGTTAATGAAGAGCTATCCGATGCGCCGGAGCAGGTTAACGACGATGCCTACGATGCTTGGCTGTTTTGCGTGAAGGCCGATAATCCGGCAGAATTGGATTCCTTGCTGGATGCTTCGGCCTATGGCCAATTAATCGCTGAATAAGCAGAAAGCGTTGTTTGACGCGTTTTGGGGGGAGGCGGTCATACGCTCAAGCTAAGCACAGGTCACCGTTGCTAAATCGCTACCGACCGCTTCCGGCGGGTCCAAGTAGCGTAGCCCGGATGGAGCGAAGCGCAATCCGGGTAGCTCGGGGCCACGCCATTCCCGTATTTCGCTACGCTGCATACCGGCTACATACTTGAATAGCAACTTGAGAAAGAAAGGATGTGAGTTGGCCGGTACTTTGCTTGTATAGTGATGCGTCCGTTTGTCAGTTTTCCACAAAATCTGTGGATAACTCTGTGGATAGCGTCTTGAGAAGGTTCTCAACAATTTGACTTAGCAGGCGTTTTTACAAATCGAACAAGTATTGGTCGGAATATAATATAATTAATAAACAATGACTTATAAAAATTATCAAGCTTATTAAGACGCTGTAAAATCATTGTAATTAAAATGACAAAAGGCTTGTGTAATCTGGCGTTTTAATCTACCGAAACTTGTATCAAACTATGGCAAATCAAAACGCAAAAGGTTTTAAACGCATCGTAAACGCTTTTTTCTTTTCGCTGTCGGGCTTTAAGGCCACTTGGTTTCATGAAGAGGCGTTTAGGCAAGAGGTTTGGTTGTTTATAGTCACGACGCCGTTGGCCGTTTGGCTCGGCGAGACAAACATTGAGAAATTGCTGCTTATCGGCAGCATGGTCCTGGTTTTATTGGTGGAACTACTGAATTCGGCGGTTGAAGCGGTCGTAGATCGAGTCGGATTCGAGCATCATGAACTGTCCGGCCGGGCCAAGGACATCGGTTCGGCCGCTGTCATGCTTTCCTTGGTTTGGGCTGCGGCGACCTGGATATTGATTTTATTTTTTTAGGAGAAACAATGAGTGCATTAATCTGTGGTTCGATGGCTTACGATACCATCATGGTCTTTCATGATAATTTCAGGAATCATATCCTGCCGGAAAAAGTCCACATTCTTAATGTTTCGTTTTTGGTGCCGGTCATGCGCCGCGAATACGGCGGTTGTGCCGGCAATATCGCCTATAACCTCAACTTGCTTGGCGAAGAGCCTTTGATCATGGCGACGGTAGGACACGATTTCGAGCCGTATTCGCAGTGGTTGTCTCAATGCGGCTTGTCCAGCGAATTCATTCGCATTCTCGACGACAATTACACAGGTCAGGCTTACATCACGACCGATCAGGAAGACAATCAAATTACGGCGTTCCATCCCGGTGCGATGAATTTCTCGCATTTGAATTCGGTGCCGACCGACGGTTCGATCAGCATCGGCATCGTTTCTCCGGACGGCAAGGAAGGCATGCTGCAGCACGCCGAGCAATTCGCCGAACAGGGCATTCCGTTCATATTCGACCCGGGCCAAGGCATGCCGATGTTCGACGGCGACGAGCTGCTGAAGTTTTTGGAACTGGCGAATTGGGTCACGCTAAACGATTACGAATCCGAAATGATGCAGCAGCGCACCGGTTTGTCCTTGGATGAAATGGCCGATAAGGTCGAGGCGTTAATTGTTACCTTGGGCGGTAACGGTTCGAAAATATACGTCGGCGGCGAGTGTATCGAGATTCCGCCGGTTAAGCCTGCCGCGGTTGTCGATCCGACCGGTTGCGGCGATGCCTACCGCGCCGGACTCTTATACGGTTTGATGAACGATTTGGGTTGGCCGACGACCGGCAGGATCGCTTCGTTGATGGGCTCGATTAAAATTGAGCATCACGGCACGCAAAATCACAGCTTCGACATCGATTCTTTTAAGGACCGTTACCGCGAGACCTTCGGGGCGTCGTTTTGAGTTTAAGCAATACCGAAAAATTGCTCGGTATCATGGCGCAGCTACGCTCGCCGGACGGCGGTTGCGCCTGGGATATCGAGCAGGATTTCTACAGCTTGATCCCGTACACGATCGAGGAAGCTTATGAGGTTGCCGATGCGATCGAGCGCGGCGATTTGGACGACTTGCGCTTGGAACTCGGCGATTTGTTATTGCAGGTCGTCTTCCACTCGCGCATCGCCGAGGAGCGAGGTCTGTTCGACTTCGAACAAGTAGCGGGCAGCATCGCCGAAAAGCTGGTCAGACGGCATCCGCATGTCTTCGGCGATGCTGTCTATCAGAGCGACGAAGAGCGTAAACAGGCCTGGGAGCAAGCTAAGCTAGAGGAGCGTCAATCGAAACGCTCCGCTGAATTACCGGACAGTGTGCTCGATGGCGTTCCGGGAAATCTGCCGGCATTGGTGCAATGCGAAAAAATCCAGAACCGCGCCGCGAGTCATGGTTTCGATTGGCCCGAAGTCTTGCCGGTGTTCGATAAAGTTACCGAAGAATTAGAGGAAGTCAGGGATGCGTGGGAGTCGGGCGATCAAGCCCATATTCAGGAAGAAATCGGCGATCTGCTCTTGGTCGCGGTCAATCTGGCCAGGCATCTGAAAGTCAATCCCGAAATCGCGCTCCGCGAAAGCACGAAAAAATTTTCGGCGCGGTTTCAATATATCGAAAAACACGTTCAAGAATCCGGGCGCGATTTGAGAGACTGCAAACTGGCCGAACTCGATGCCTTATGGAACCAAGCGAAACAGGCGTTGAAAAAGAAGTAGGTCGGGTTAGGCGTAAGCCGCAACCCGACATGCGAGTTGATCGATTCTCTATTCTCCGATCCTCAAATTCAGGATTGGGATACTATTCCCGCAAACTCTAAGCTTGCCGCCTTCGAGAAGCTGGAGCTTCTCTCACTGCTTTCCCAAGCAAAGAGTGTGGGAATGCGCGAAATATGCAGATATTGAGCATCAGTGGCTTCAGCAATCGCGACGAAGTCGTTGCTGCTACAAGGGACGGGAAGCTCTGTGGGAGCGATCCCCAGATCGCGATGTCGAAGCCGCAAACGTTAGGCGGCAATAGATGGTATCGAAGTCGCATTGGCTTAGTAACAATCAGCGCAAGAGTAAGGGAGCCAGGAAATTTATAGATCAATTTTGACATTTCTGTGGACAAAATGTTATTCCATCAACGCCACCGATTTAATCTGAAGCCAGATCGCTTGTCCGGGTGCTATTTCGAGCATGTGCGCGGCACGCTTGGTCAGTCGTGCAACCAAAACGCTTGGGCCGACTTTGACGCTGACCAAGGCCAATCCCGGATGTTCGTCGTCCGCGATGGCTTCCACCTCGCCGGGCAGTACGTTCTGAATACTGGAATGTTCTCGATTGTCGCGGGCTAGACTGATATCTCTTGCCAGCACTCTGACGCGAACGCGGCGGCCGAGTGCAATGCCTTTGTCCCGCGTCCATAGACTACCTCCGGAAAAATCCAATTTTGCCAAATGCCAGCTTGAGTCACGTTCCGCGACGACCGCGTCGAGCACGACGCCGGCCTCTTCGCCGAGGCGTATCGGCAAATCAATTCGCGCCAGTGTTTCTTTGAGCGGTCCATGAGCCATGACCTTGCCGTTATTCATCGCAACCAGATAATCGGCCAGCCGGGCGACTTCCTCGGGCGAATGGCTGACATAAACGATAGGAATATCGAGTCGATCGCGGAGCTTTTCCAAATAAGGCAAAATCTCTTGCTTTCGAGCCGAGTCCAGGGCGCTGAGCGGTTCGTCCATCAGCAGCATGCGCGGATTGACCGCGAGCGCGCGGGCAATGCCGACGCGCTGACGTTCGCCCCCGGACAGGCGGTCCGGTTTGCGGCCCAATAAATGGCCGATGCCGAACAACTCGATGATCGGATCGAGATCGGTTTGCCGGGCAGCGGGAATTCTTTTTCGGCCGTAATGCAAATTATTCCGCACGGTCATGTGCTCAAATAAACTCGCTTCCTGAAAGACATACCCGATCGGCCGTCGGTGCGCCGGTAACCAGGTCTTGCCGTTTTGCCAGATTTCGCCTTTGAACGACAAGAATCCTTCATCGGCGCGTTCCAGTCCCGCCATGCAGCGCAGCAGCGTGGTCTTGCCGGAACCGGACTGTCCGAACAACGCTGTGACGCCGCGTCCCGGCAAAGTCAGGTCGATATCGAGCGAAAAGCCCGGCCAATTCAATAAAAAGCGGGCTTCGATTTGGTCTTTCGTCATCGTTCAAGCCTTTTCCGCGCCGGGTCGCCAGGCGTAGACAGTCAGCAGCACCAGGAAAGAAAAAATCAGCATGACTGCGGCCAAACTGTGCGCCTCGCCGTATTCCAACGCTTCGACGTGATCGTAAATCTGCACCGACGCGACGCGGGTGATACCTGGAATGTTACCGCCGATCATCAATACGACGCCGAATTCGCCGACCGTGTGCGCGAACGTCAGCACGCCGGCGGTCAGGAAACCGGGCAAGGCCAACGGCAGCGCGACGGTAAAAAACGCGTTCAACGGCGAGGCGCGTAATGTCGCGGCCGCTTCCAAGGGCCTGTCGCCGATGGCTTCGAAGGCGTTTTGCAGCGGTTGCACCATGAACGGCAGCGAATAGAATACCGATGCCAGCACCAGACCTTCAAACGTGAATGGTAACGGATCGATGCCCAGCGCGCTTGTCAACCGGCCGACCGGGCCGTTCGGTCCCATCGCCAGCAACAAATAAAAGCCCAACACCGAAGGCGGCAAAACCAACGGCAGAGCCACGACGGCGCCGATCGGGCCTTTCCAGCGCGACGGCGTGCGTGCCAGCCACCAAGCGATTGGAGTGCCTACGACCAGCAAGATGGCAGTTACGGCGAAGGCCAATCTCAGCGTCAAAACAATGGCTTGAATGTCGCTATCGCTCAACAGCATTGCGCACCTCGAGTGCCGGGATACGAATTTGAGCTTCTTCGGTAACGTATCAAACTGCTCAGAGCGCTGACGGAACCGGTGGCAAAACTTTGACCGTTGCGATAAAGGTAAGACATGTCGCTGTTCTTGTTGCTAAGGGTTACCGATTTGATCCGGCAGGATAAAGCCATAGCGGGTCATCACGTTACGGGCCTGCGGCGATGCAATGAACTCGGCAAAATTTTTGGCCAAGACATTGTTCGCAGCACGCCGGGTGATGATGTAGCCTTGTTCGAGCGGTTCGTGCAACGTGTCCGGGATCAAATAATGGCCGCCTTGCTTGGATAGCTCGGGATTCAAGGCCAACGACAGCGCGATAATGCCGGTCTGGGCGTTGCCGGTTTGTACGAATTGCGCGGTATGCGCGATATTTTCGCCGTACACCAGTTTCGGTTCCACGGCCGCCCAAATTCCCGTCGAGCGGAGCGCTTCCTCGGCCCGTTTACCGTAAGGGGCGTGTTTCGGATTGGCGATGGCAATCCGTTTGATCGAGGAATCGGTCAGGTTTTCCAGTGTCAGCATAGAGGCATCGAGCGTAGCGCTCCATAAGACGATACGGCCGACGGCATAAGGCTTGACTTCGCTTGCCGCGAAATCGTCTTGCGCCAATTGTTTCGGAAAACCGATGTCGGCCGAAAAATACAGATCGTAGGGCGCGTCCTGCTGAATCTGCGTGAAAAACTTGCCCGACGAGCCGTAGACAATTTCGATCGTGTCATCGGGGTGGTCTTGGCGGAATTCGGCGGCAATTTCATCCAGCGCGAACTTGAGGTCGGCCGCGGCCGCTATGAGAATCTTTTCGGCACAGGCTGCCGAAGCGGTCAGCAATAGGCCGGTCAATAACAGAAATTTAATGGCGTTCATCAATTTGTCTCCGAGTACCGAAACTTAGTTGTCGTAGCCGTAGCGGCGGATGATGGATTTAGCGGCATCGCTGCCTAGATAGGTCAATAAATCTTTCGCCGCATCGTTGTCCTTGCCGCGTATGAGTAAAACGGCGTCTTGCCGGATATGCGGGTAGAGATCCTCGGGAACCGGCCAATATGAGCCTTGGGCTTCGCGGCCTTCTTCATAGATATGCGACCAGTCGACAAAACCGAGCTCGGCGTTTCCGGTGGCGACGAATTGATAGGCTTGAGTGATGTTTTCGCCCAATACGAAACGGGCTTGTAGATGTTTCTTCAGTCCCAGTTTGCTGAGCGTTTCGATCGCGGCCGCACCGTATACCGCGACTTTGGGATTGGCGATGGCCAAATGTCTGAAATCGCCATGCTTTAGCACCTCGCCTCGATCATCGACAAAGCCGGAGCGGGCGCTCCACAGAACCAGTTTGCCTATCGCATAAGTAAAGCGACTGTCGGCAAGCGCCAGCCCGTCATGTTCGAGCCGAGCCGGCGTTTCCCGGTCCGCCGAAATCAGCACGTCGAACGGTGCGCCGTTGTGGATTTGCGCATAAAACTTACCGACCGTGCCGTAGGCGATGATGGTTTTATGACCGGTAACCTTTTCGAAAGCCGGCGCAATGTGTTGCATCGGTCCGGTGAAATTGGCCGCAACGGCGACATTGACTTCGCCGGCCTGACTTGAACAGTGAATAAAAAAGAGAGCAAACAGCGTGAAAAGCTTGCTAAGCATGGGAAGTCTCCTGATAGGCGGTTGAATTGTCGCATTCCGGACATCGTTAGGTCAAAAATGTCATAACGATAAACATTAAGCAAACAAAATGCCAAAGAGGCAGGATGCGTATCGGGCGATGTTTTTTGTTGGCAGTTAAACGCGCAATGCGTAATTTTTGAGACGGAAGAGCTGTGATACCCGAAGATTACGAGTCAAACAGCCATTTGATGGCGGATAGAGGGTTACGAAGAGGGCGATTCTTCATCGAAAACCGAAGCTTCCTGTAGATATGCCAAGGCGCATAACGCTTCGATTTCCCGGTGGGATGCGCTGTTGATGCGTTCCTCCAGCGCGGTGTAGCGATCCAATAAATCCTGCCCCAAAGTCGTTAGGACGGCCCCGCCGCCCCCTTTGCCGCCGCTCGCCGTGCTGACGACCGGTCGCCCGAAGCCTTGGTTCAGGCTGTCTATCAGCAGCCAGGCGCGTTTGTAGGGCATTTTGAGCGCTCTGGCTGCGGCGGCGATCGAACGGGTTTGATCGATCAAGCGCAGCAAATCGATCTTGCCGGGACCCAGCGCAATGGTGTCACCGATATAGATGCGCGGGCGCACCAGGTTCGGTTTGTTCGTCGATGTCTTCATGCCCGGCAGCCTATCAAAATCGGCCGGCATCGTCACGCAGAAGTGTCGAATAAAGAGATGTGACTTATTTTTTGCTGAACGTATTTTGGGAGCGTTTAGTTCACGTTGTATACTCATTGTTATAGCGAAAAGATGAAAAATCGGCTTTCTGTGTGTCGTGTTTCCTACAAAGCCGGATATTCAGGTATGAAATGGAACATATTGCATAGATTGTTCTCGGATTCGTTATAACGTTTAATTGCTATCGATAGTTGGAAGAATAGGTTATGACTATTTTAATTAGGCTAATTAAAAGCGGATTGAAGCCGCTTCAACGGTCGATCGGTGCGATCGGGTTCTTGTCGGTTTCGGCGGTTCCTGCGGCGGCTGAGGACTTCTACGTCAAGACGCGGGGCTATCGCGTCGAGCCGGCTCCCGAGCCGCCGGCTTATGTCTATAACCTGAGTAATACGCCGCTCGCAACATACAGCGATATCGACTGGTTGGATGTCGGATTGGATTTTCGTACCCGTTACGAATACCGCGAAAACGATTATCGTCCATGGACGGATAAGTCTTCCGGTGCGCCGGTAAAGAAATTCCGGCCCGATCCCGATAATCTATGGCTGCTGAGATCGCGGGCCTATGTCGGCATTCACGATATTCTCGATCCGTTTCGCTTTGCGGTCGAGTTCGAGGACGCGCGCAGTTACAACGGTCTTTATGAAACATCGGTCGCTGATGTCAACGAATTCGAGCTGATTCAAGGCTACGGCGAGCTATATTTCAAAAACGCCTTAGGTGACGACCGGCCGTTGAGTATTCGCGTGGGCAGGATGCATCTGGAATTGTTGGACAAGCGTTTAATAGGCAATAATCAGTTTCGTAATACCACCAATAGCTTCGAAGGCATTCGGCTGTTTTTCGGTAAAAAACAGAATAATTGGGATTTGGAAACATTTGCGTTTCATCCGGTCGAGCGCTTCAAAAACCGCTTCGATCGAGCCGACGGGGATACTATAATTTATGGCGGCGTATTCAGTTGGCGGCAGTGGTCGAAAATCATCACGATACAGCCTTACTTCTTCGGGCGCAAAGTCGACGGCGATATCCATCACCCTATCGAACACAAGCGCAGGCCCAACATGGACATTTATGCGCCGGGCCTAAGGGTTTACGGTTTATTCGGAGATAGCGGTTTCGATTTCGATGCCGACATCAATAAGCAATTCGGCCGTTTCGGCATGAGGCCGAGAAATAGCGCGACTCAAACCCTGCAACAACACGATGCGCTCGCGTATTCGCTGGAGCTGGGCTATACCTTCGCGCATGATTGGAAGCCCAGGACCAGTATCTATTACGGCTTCGGTACCGGCGACAAGAGTCCGGACGATAATATCAACCAACGGATGGATATTTTTTACGGATTCAATCAACCGGTTTCTCGCAATGATTATTTTGCTTGGGACAACATGCATGCGCCGAAGCTTCGCCTGGAATTGACGCCGCACCGGGATGTGCGCATCGATACCGGCTACCACGCCTATTGGTTGGAAAGCGAAACCGACGCCTGGAACCGGGCGAACCTGCGCGATTCGACCGGCGATAGCGGCAGTTTTTTAGGGCATGAATTCGACATCCGCATTCGGCATCATCTCAATCCCTATGTCGATTGGAGTTTGAGTTATGCCCGCTTCACGCCGGGCGATTTCACCAAATCCCAAGCCAAGGCCGGCACCGGCCCTTATACGACCGAGCCCACCAATTTCTTTTACTTCGAGGTGGCGCTTAACGCATTTGGCGACGGCAAGCCGTAACAACAGACTTTTTCCTGACGAGTTATACACCGAAATTACACTAGTAGAGGGTGTAACTATTTTTGTGGGTGGTTTATGCGAACATTAAAGAATATGCACAAAGGATTTCGTTATTAATAACGTCCTGGAGCCATGAGCTTTGTTGAGGGTTCGGTAACTCGCTTGACAGGACGCTGTGAATACGTCCGTGTAAGCTTGACGGCGGCTTTCCCTGCCGCCGACACCTGCCAATCGAGTTACCGAACCCTCCATAAAATAGAGAAGTTATTTATGACCAAATCCAAAATAACTTTGCTAAACAATAATTTTCATACTTTGGGCGGCAGTATCAACCTGTATAGCCGACGGTACGAACGCTTACGTCGTTCTATTTTTGGAATCGTTGTGACGTTTCCAATTAAAATTCGAATTGTCTACAGCAAAATTAAGGGATGTCGACCATGAAAGAAACAGAAAAACCATCCTCCGCTATCGCGAAAGAAAAGCCGTTCGAACGGCTTGTCGAGGGCGAGTTACGCATTGCCGGAGGATTTACTTGGAAGTTGTGTAATTTACTGAGCGCTATCGAATCGACCGGTTCGCTCAGTCGCGCCGCGAAAAAGGTCGGGTTGAGTTACAAGGGGGCGTGGGAAATCTTGGAGCGCGCCAACAATCTTTCGCCGCGACTATTGGTGACGACCGCAATCGGCGGCAAACACGGCGGCGGCAGTGTTTTGACCGACGCCGGAAAAAGCCTGTTGAAACTGTTGGCCAGGCTGCGTAAGGAGCACGATCGATTTCTGGATCGCATCAACCGCGAATTGGAAGCCGATACAGAATTCAATTACTTAATCAGGAGAACGTTGATGAAAGCCAGTGCACGTAATCAATTTTTCGGAACCGTCAGCGAGATTCACGAAGGCGGTATCAATGTCGAAATCGTCATTGCATTGAAGGGCGGGGACACGTTAGTTGCCGCGATAACCCAGGAGTCGATGAAAAACCTGGGTGTAGCGGAAGGCGTCGAGGTCGTGGCGCTGATCAAGGCGCCGCAGGTGCTGATCGTGACCGATTTGGGGCCGTACCGGCTGAGCGCGCGTAACCAATTGTCGGGAACGGTGTCGAGGTTGCAAAAAGGTGCGGTGAATACCGAAGTCGTCGTTGGGCTCCCCGGTGGTAATTCGGTCTATGCGACGGTGACCAACGACAGCATCGAGGAGCTGGGGCTTGCCGAAGGAAACGGCGTCGTTGCGGCCTTTAAAGCCAATGCGGTGTTTTTGGCGGTTGCTTCTTGATCGACAATGCATAAGGTGCGAGGTTTGCAGGCCAACCTCGCACCGTTTTAGGAATATGCGCAAAATAACTTCCAGAAACAGTAAGCTTTGTGGAGATTCGGTGACTCGCTTGACAGGACGCCGTAAATACATCCTTGTAGTCTTGACGGCGGAATCTGATTGCCATGGATGGCATGAATGCAGATTTTGCATTACGCCAAGGATGACGTGTAGTAGGGCAATGCAGGGCAGAAAAATGCTCCTGCATTTTCTGCATTCATTACATCCATGTAACTCAGCAATTGCCGAGGAGCAAAAATCTGCCCTGCCGCCGACACCTGTCAATCGAGCCACCGAACCCCTTTCCGACATTTGAAGAAGTTATTTCATGCTCGTTCCTTGCCAAAAGAATTGTTTTTTGGTTGGTCCGGCTGAGCCGGTTTGGGTTTATTTTCCTTCGGAAGACAAATCCTCCTCCCAACGTCAGGGTTGCGTCTTCGAAACGGACTAGAAATACTTGCCGTTGCGGCGCCTCTTCGATGAGGCCTTTCATGACTATGATTCCGCGTGCGCCGGCCAAGGCCAAGAGTTCGCCTTCGCTGTGATCGGGCATCGATCCGTCGTCGGTGATATCGTTTGCGGCATAAACGACATCGCCGATGTCAAGTTTTGTTATTTTCACTGTCATCTCCTATCTGGGTTTTGTAGTAAATGCGACAAAGCATTTGTGATTGTCGTTAATCGCGCCTGCAAGCCACCCCGGGAGTAACAAAACTTCTCTTAATTTCAATTGGTTAAAATATTGAATTGGGTATGGCATGAGCGTTGCTTTATACATTAACAAAATCAATGCCAAATCGTTCAGGAGACTCAATCATGATTACGTTAACCGAAAGCGCCGTCAAAGCGGTGGGCCGATTTATCAGCAGTTCCGACAAGCCGACCGGCGGACTGCGCATCGAAGTAACCGACGGCGGTTGTTCCGGCTTGTCCTATGGGCTGCGTTTGGAGGCCAAAGAAAGTCAAGACGATACCGTGATCGATTGCGGCGAAGTCAAGGTATTCGTCGATCCGCTCAGTTTGCCGAAATTGGACGGCATGTCGATCGATTTCGTCGATAGTCTGGACGGCTCCGGCTTCAAGTTCACCAATCCGAATGCAGTGAAAAGCTGCGTATGCGGTTCGTCGTTTACTACCGGCGACGCGTTGCGCTTGACCTTGAAAGTCAACGAAGAATCAGAGGTGATCGAGGACGCCGGTTTCCAAACCTTCGGCTGCGGCTCGGCGATCGCTTCGTCGTCGGTGCTGACCGAAATCATCAAAGGCATGACGCTCGATGATGCGCTAAAAGTCAGCAATCAGGACATCGCGAACGAGTTGGACGGGCTGCCGCCGGAAAAAATGCATTGTTCGGTGATGGGACGCGAAGCCTTGCAAGCCGCCGTCGCGAATTATCGGGGCGAGGAGTGGGAGGACGATCACGAAGAAGGCGCGCTGATCTGTAAATGTTTCGCGATCGATGCGGTGATGATCGAAGAAATGGTATGGGCCAACAAATTGCGCACGGTCGAGGACGTCACCAACTTCACGAAGGCGGGCGGCGGCTGCGCGGCTTGTCATGAAGACATCGAAGGCATACTCGAGCGGGTCTTGAAGGAACGCGGCGAGACCTTCGATCCGGATGCCGCGCCGATCGAAGCCGTCGTGATGGAGAAAAAACCGCTGACCAATCTGCAGCGCATCAAGAAAATCGAGGAAGTACTCGAATCGCTGCGTCCGCAATTGATGGCCGACGGCGGCGACGTCGAGTTGGTCGAAGTCGTCGACAACACCGCCTATATCAACATGACGGGCGCTTGCAGCGGCTGCCAAATGGCCGCGATGACGATCGCCGGCATACAACAGCGCTTGATGGAAGTCTTGGGCGAATTCATTCGCGTTATTCCTGCCTCGCAAATGCCTAAGGTCGCTGTCGCGGCGGGAGGCTGATCATGAGCGATATTTATCTCGATAACAATGCCACGACCAAGGTCGACCCGCTCGTCGTCGATGCGATGCTGCCGTTTTTTACCGAACAGTTCGGCAATCCGTCGTCGATTCACAAATTCGCCGACGGCGTCGCGAAGGCGCTCAAAAAAGCGCGGCAACAGGTGCAGGAATTGATCGGCGCCGAGCACGACTCCGAAATCATCTTCACGTCGTGCGGCACCGAATCGGATTCGACCGCGATTCTGTCGGCGATCAAGGCGCAGCCGAACAAGAAGGAAATCATTACGGCGACGGTCGAGCATCCGGCAATACTGAGTCTGTGCGAATATCTCGAAAAGGAAGGCTATACGATACACCGCCTGCCGGTCGATAAATGCGGCCGCTTGAGCCTGGACGCCTACAAAAAATGTTGTCCGACCAGGTCGCGATCGTGTCGGTGATGTGGGCGAACAACGAGACCGGCACGATTTTTCCAGTCGTCGAAATGGCCGAAATGGCCCATGCGGCCGGCGTGATGTTTCATACCGACGCGGTGCAGGCGGTCGGCAAGATTCCGATGATGTTGCAGGATACCAAGATCGATATGCTGTCGATTTCGGGACATAAGCTGCATGCGCCGAAAGGAATCGGCGTGTTGTACCTGCGGAGAGGAACTCGCTTCCGGCCGCTACTGCGAGGAGGCCACCAGGAACGCGGCCGCCGAGCAGGCACCGAAAACTCAGCCTCTATCGTCGGTTTGGGTAAGGCCTGCGAATTGGCGCTCGAATACATGGAATATGAAAATATCCAGGTCAAGGCGATGCGCGACCGCTTGGAGCGCGGCATCGTCGAACAGATTCCGCATAGCTTCATCACCGGCGATTTGAACAACCGCCTGCCGAATACGACCGACATCGCCTTCGAATACATCGAGGGCGAGGCGATCTTGATGTTGCTGAACAAGGCCGGCATCGCCGCTTCGAGCGGTTCGGCCTGTACCTCGGGGTCGTTGGAGCCGTCCCATGTGATGCGCGCAATGGATATTCCGTATACCGCCGCGCACGGCACGATCCGCTTTTCGTTCTCGCGTTACAATACGATGCATGAGGTCGAGGAGGTCTTGAAAGTCATGCCGGGCATCGTCGCGACGTTGCGGAAACTGTCGCCGTACTGGGACGGCAACGGTCCGGTCGCGAATCCCGAGCAGGCGTTTCAGCCGACCTATGCTTGATTCTCGAAAGCGATTTTAATGTCACCGTAAAATGGCCGGGATGGCCGTTTTTTATCAGTGAAAACCATTAGTCGGAAATGTTTGATAGCAAGAACTGGTGTCTTTTAAATTTTCGTGCGCCGAATTTTCGTTTTCAAGTCGTTTGTTTGTCGTCATGCCTATCCGGCGCATCGGCGCCTTTATAAACCACCCGATTGTTTTCCCACATCACCGCATATTGGCCGAGCTTGCGTTTTTTCTCTAATGCATTGGCAATGGCTTTATTCAATGCCATTTGAATCACTTGGCTTTCTTGTGAAGGGTGATTTTTGGCGAGTTTCATAAGCCGGCCTCATTTAAAAGATGTCCTGATTAGGAAGATGCTTCAGCTTGCCGAAGCCAAGTGTCCGAGCAGGGGCCAGGTCGTAGTCGCAAAAACTAAAATATGCTGTTACCCAAGCTCCAGCTTGGGTAACCTGATCAGGAAGCTCTAGCTTCCCGACAATCAAGAAAGAATGAACGAGCGAGTCGGGGTTGATTGAGAGTGTGCGGAGGTTGTGTCGGTCACTGGAAGCTGGAGCTTCCGGGGTTTCTTTCCCAAGCTGGAGCTCGGGAAAGAGCATGAATTAATTCGACTCCGTATTCTGGAGAAAGATTTGGGATAAAAGCCATCACGAAGACGATATTCAATCCGTTAGACCTTATGCCGATGTTCCGCAGTTTTTTGCTTCGGTTGAAAACGTTTCCGAAGCGGTTGAATTTGCATTGAAGGAAAAAACCAATTACTCGGCGATCCATCCGGCGATATCCGACCGCTTGGCGGCATTGTCGGCATCATTCAAGGCTCCGCAAGCGCCGGCAGAATCCGCGGCTACTCGATTGCTCGGCGCGATGGAGGCCAAGCTGATCTGCCGATTCAATGACGAGTGGCAAGTCGAGGCGCAGGAAAATTGGCAAGTCAGCCATAATGAATTTCGTTCATGGTCGGAAAAATACCAAGATCTGCGGGAAAAGGCGATACAAGATTTGAACGATACCGAATTGGACGAGCTGATTACAGCGGCTAACCGTTTGAACGACTATGCGCTTTTTGATAGCGCGAACCGGGAGCTGTTGCGCCGCTATCCTGAAAACTCAAGCGCCGCAATCAATTGTTTCTGGTACCGGTTGATCATTGAAAAAGATGAAAGCCAACTGGCGGATATTGAGAAATGGATGGAAAAATTCCCCGAATATTTGCCCAATCTGTGCCGCTACGCGATCGAGTTTTATAACGATGCAGGGCGTGAGCAAGAAGCCGAGCCATTTTACGAGCGCTTGGAAAATTGGGAATATCTGCGTAATTCCGCGCAGGAAGAGAGATCGCTGATTCTGGAATCCGACGAATTCATTCCACACGGCCTAGACCCCGACATCGTCGCCGATTTTGTCGACTATTTCGATCGGCACCCGGTCATTGCGAAGGTGTATCAGGTGCAAAAATCGGTCAAATACATGCCGGAATATCCTTGCTATGTGATCGCTTACCGAATCAAACCGAAATTTTGGCAGACGCAGGCAAAAGTCGACGAACAAGTTTCATCGTTCATCGATAACCCCTCTGTGTCAATATACCTGAGACACCGCCCCATGCATTAATTAGGGAACATTTTCGGAGAAAATCTCATGACTGACACAACCGTACAAGCTATTCCTCATGCCGCGGCGAACGCGGAGGACACGCAAGACGCCCGTAGGGCGGCTGAAGTGTCCTCCGCGTTCGCCGCGGAACCTTCCCGCATCACCAGCGAAGTGCTTGAAAAGGCCGCCCGCCGGACGTTTACCGCCGAATACAAAGAGCGCATCTTGACCCAGGCTGATGCGTGTAGCGAACCGGGCTGCATCGGCAAGTTGCTGCGCACAGAGGGATTATATTCCTCACATCTCAGCAAATGGCGCAGCGAACGTGAGCAGGCCATCCGCGCCGGTCTATCCAAGCCGCGTGGCCGCAAACCTTCGGACAAGAATCCGTTAGCCGCTGAAAATGCTCGTCTGCAAGCCGAAATTCAGCGTTTGCAGGCATGCCTAACACAGGCGGAGGCTATCATCGATGTCCAAAAAAAACTTTCGCAACTGCTGGGCTTGTGCGAGATTCCAGCCCACACCGGGAGAGCATCATGAAGGCCACGCTTGAACTCAGCCGTGAGGTTGGCGTTAAGGCCGCCTGCGAGGCGCTCAACTTCAACCGTGCCTCGTTTTATCGCGCACAACAAGATCGCTCTTCGTGGCCGGTCGAACGTCCGCGCCCGCCGCTGGCACTGAGTACGGACGAAGAGCTACACGTCCTGGCGCATCTGCACAGCGAGCGTTTCATGGATTGCTCGCCTTATCAGGTCTATGCGGCGCTGCTCGACGAGGGCGTTTACCTGTGCTCCATCAGCACCCTCTATCGCATCCTGGTGCGCCACCAGGAAGTGCGCGAGCGCCGCAACCAGCTTCGTCGTCCCAACTACACCAAGCCCGAGTTACTCGCCACTGCGCCCAACCAAGTATGGTCATGGGATATCACCAAACTCAAAGGCCCGGCCAAATGGACGTATTTCTACCTCTACGTCATTATCGACATTTTCAGCCGCTGCGTGGTCGGCTGGATGGTAGCGCACCGCGAATCCACCGAGCTGGCTAAGCGACTGATTGGCGAAAGCTGTACTCGGCAAACTATCCGTGAAGGCCAATTGACTATTCACGCCGACCGCGGCAGCAGTATGACCTCCAAAGGCGTCGAGCAACTGCTGGCTGACCTGGGCGTGACCAAAACCCATTCACGGCCCCATGTCTCCAACGACAACCCGTATTCCGAGGCGCAGTTCAAGACCTTGAAATACCGACCGGGCTTTCCGGCTCAATTCGGCGCTATCGAAGATGCCAGAAGCTTTTGCGGAACGTTCTTCGACTGGTACAACCATGACCACTATCACTCCGGCATTGCACTGTTAACCCCGGCCAGCGTTCACAGCGGCCAAGCCGTCGAGATAGTTACGCAGCGCACGCAAGTCCTGCATGCCGCATTCGAGCGCAATCCGGAACGCTTCAAAAACCGCCAACCCCATGCCCAAGCCGTACCTGAAGCCGCTTGGATTAACCCGCCCCCTTCACGGACGGCAAATGAGGCTCTCGACCAGGAAAACTAAACTCACAATCTACACTAATTTTTTATTATGGGTGTCTCAAAATCATTGACATATACCGAACTCCGGTTTGTCGCAAGACTATATGTTCATATCCGCCGACTCGGTGAAAGGATTGGAATCCAAGCTGAAAAAAGTCGAAGGTTCCGATGTTTATCGCAGAAAATAACCTAACGATCATGAAGTTACTCATCACCCCGGATAATGAAAGTACACAGAGTGGTGAGGGTGCGGTTATTCGCCGGACACGGTAAATGTCAGCATAGTTGTCGCCTCAACAATTCAAGGAAGGGCGGACTTGACCCTAAACACTGCAACTTGTTAGCTCAGCAAGTTAGCCACTAGAGATGAACTCTTTGCAACTTGGTCAGTGGCGCCAAGATCATTAAATTCTTTTAAAACATTTTGAAGTGAGTCATGAAGTATTTCATTGGACACTTCAACGTTTGGTAATTCTGACAACTTTTTCTCTATATCTTTTGAAGTGCCTGCTAGCTTTATGCTGGCTACCATTGCCACATAAAACTTAATATTTGTGATTGTCTTTCTTTCTAACTGTATTTCGCAATTCTCTGGCTTTAGATAAGTTTCAACAGTTTTCATTATTTGGATGGCTTTGAGATATATGTCAATTGGCTTATCCAAGCTAAATATTTTTTTATATTCGACATCGGAATTTATTAGTGTCGATGGCCTAGCCCTAGCACTATTTGGTTTTAATAGCATAATAGCCATCATTGCTTGCGCCATATAGGAAATACTTATGATCTTAGCAACTGGCATCCCTTGGTTTTTATAAAAGTTTTTCTTCCTATCATAGTAGTAACCGTTCGACTTTAGAAAATCTTCAATGTTTCTATGAATATCATCGGAGCTTCTTAGTGATGCTGGAGGAATAGATGTTTGACTATTTGTAGCTCGGATGATTCTATCTCTAGCTTCTTCATTCTCTTCACATATAACCCTTACAAGTACAGCCCTTTCATCACCCTCGTGGTCATCCAACTGAGAAAAGTATTGATATATTTCATGAGATGTTTGCAATCCATTAACAATTTGTGGATCTTCAATTGTAAGTTGCTTACCCGCCATTACTGCTTTAGGAGTAATGATGGTTACACCGTTATTCAGATACCAAAAGTTTTCTGATTCTTTATTTTCAAGTGTCTTCCGTATGCCAGTATTAACGACAACACTACCTTGATAATCTCGGACATTTGATTCGAAGATGCTGCGTGCCAATGAGCCAGAATCTGATATAAACTCGTAGTATTTAGAAAGGCTGACTAGACATAAATAACTACCAGCACTAGTACCAATTGGCGACTCTGCAACCTCAAGAAATCTTGATGTAGATGGCACATTCCTAGTCATTTCGAGAAGTTTGGATGAACCTATGAATTCGAATGAAAATTCAGCACCACCAAACATTTTAACAATATCTTCTTGGAGTTTTGGAACTTTGCCCGAAACATTTGGGTGCACTTCATCACCTTGAGTGGCATAGAAATATCGTATTTCCATCTTGGGAAACGTTTTTGCGAGCTTGGCGTAAGAATCCCTAAAAAGATTTACTTTATCAATAAGCTCTGAGTTGTATCGAGAAGAATAATCATTAGGGTTATTTGCCAGATTAAATAGATCTTGGGCTGATTCTCTGAACTTGGTGATGGCATCTTCTTTAAATGAAGCCGAGGTTTTTGACTGAATCATTATTAATTCAATATGATTTTTTTTCTGATTCGTATTTATTGCCGTGTCTTCTTTTAACGGCTCTCCATTTATAAAGGTATAGATCGAATCAATTCCACCATCTCCACCATCACCTACAATCCCGTAAGAGATGTCATCGTAAGTAAGGTCATAGTTCTTAAGTATTTCCGATGCCGAATATATTTCAAAATATTCCGACACCGTCAGTTCATCTTCAGACTCAGCACATCTCTCCTTGATTATTTGCTCAAGAATTATCTGATCATTTGTTTTTTGAACCATTTTCATTCCTTATTAATTTAATAGTGATGCGCCTTCAAAGAGCTAACGTAAAGCGCGGTAGGATGCGGTGAGGCACGAACCGCATCGTTCGAGTCATTCCCCTACCGCCATATCCGACAAATCGATGCCATTACCCCAATTTTCAGCATAAACCCCAGATATCACATAACGATGAAAGCTCGAATGCGGCCAATCTTTAACGCATCGCACCCAACCATGCTTGACGGGATTCCAATGAATATAATCTATGTGTTGCCGATAATCTGTTTCATCTCGAATCAGGTGCTCCCAAAATCGCCGTTGCCATAAACCGCGTTCTCCTCGGTTTTCTCGGCTTTTCGAAATCCTCTCACCTTTTGCAATCTGTCGGGAAAAATGCGTCTTGATGAGTCCCCAGCGAGTGGAAAATCTGAGTCCCCCTTCCGGTAGGGTCCAGATGCAATGCAAATGATCCGGCAATATGACTACCGCATCAATCTTGAAGGGGTGTTTGCGTTTCACATTGGTAAACGCCGTCCTTAATACATCGACAAGATCGGTCAATAGCCGTTTGCCACGACGCTCGGCCAAATTGACCGTAAAAACCAAGTGGCTCCGGGATGTTGAAAGCGGCGATATTCTGTCATCGATTACCTTTGTTCATTCACGTTTTTCGAACGATGCGGTTCGTACCTCACCGCATCCTACCGCGCTCCATTCACACATAACGACGTTATAAATTGGCGAAAGAAGCGTAGCGTATTGAGGTCAATTTCATAACCTTGTTAGCCCTCAATCTTAAAGCACTTATTCAACGATGGGACAGCCAAGTATGCACGCTTTGCTCGAAATGCCATCTTTCCCAATTGCTCTACAATTTCGATGGATCGTTGCTCCAAGACTGGTAGTTCTTCGTCAAATGGTGGGTCAGTAGCGGCCACAATTACAAGTGTGCAATCGCTGTAATCTTTGAGTGATTTGTTCTCAGCGGTGTCAGCGATCCAGGGCGCCAATGCATCCAATTGGCCTCCTAAGTCATAAACTCGTGTTTGGCCAAACCCTCGCACAGCCACGAGACGGTTATCCTCCGCTTCAGCTTGACCATCATGAGGCTTGGCAATTTCTATTCTGTCGATTGGATTTCTCTGTCCGTCAAAAACTTCAACGTCATAACCTTGGTTTCCAAGCACAGGACGAAATAAGGTTTCGGGCGAGTATAGCAGATGAGCAAACTGAGACAACGGCATCACTTCATTGACAAAGGCCTTGTAAAGTCCTTCGCCCCTCCGAGCCCGTTGCAATTCATCAGGATCCGACTCAACCCTATCACGAACCTCTTCTACAAAGGACTTCAGTTGATCTGATGTTCTGTACTGTTCTATTTCCGCTTCCAAGATCATTGTGTCGCTTCCTTGAGGGCTAACGGGTCAGATAAGGAGCGCCTAGGTGACTGCTTGATCTGATTGATGGCGCTACGTTCGATACTGTATGTCGTTTTGACATGCTCAAGCTCTTTATTCGACCCGATGGCTCCGCAAAGCAGAGCCATCAAGTTATTGTCCCGACCGGGCTAACATACGATTTTTCCAGCTCAACTGTCAATAATGCAGCTTCGAAGCTAGATTTTCTAAACTGTATAGCCTGCATTTCATTCATGACAAACCGATCGGGATAATACCGAAGCCACGTTTTGAATGACCGCAATGGACAGTTAAACATCTAAATTAAGAGGTGGGTATGGATCGGTTTTTGCCGGCCGTCTGTATCAGATTAGGTGGTGTTTCATAAACGCCAGCACTCCACACCTTTATAAAATCAGTTAATTCTCGAGTAAAAAGGAAGTAAATGCGGGTATCATTTTTCCTGAGCGATCAATTTTTCCAGTAAAAACGCATCGTCGAAATGTCTTCGGCCGACGAACGCTATCGCATGGCTGCCCCATTGACGCATCGCGCCGGGACTTTCAACGCCGAAAGGCCATAACAGGAATCTTTCGGCCCTTCGGCTGGCCTCGATAATGCCTTCAGGCCCGAACAGATTGCGCCGTTCGCCGTTGCCGATAGGCAGCGATCGCAAACGGTCGTAAGATTCGAAGCGATACGGCGCGGCGTTTGCGGCACCGGCTTCCGATACCTGCTGCAGATAATGCGTTCTGTTCGACAAGCGTAACAGCAAGCGTTTTTCGTAGGGATTAACCGATATTCGTTTCGGCGATAACACGGCTTCCGTTCCGTCTGCGTTTGGCAATGCGATGAAGCCTTTTACCGGAAACAGTTTGTAATAACAGCCGCAGGCATGAATGCTGTCGTAGGCGATCGGTAGGCCCTTGCGGTTCAATGTCACGCGCCAAATCACGCTGTCCAACTCGCCGCCATAAAGATCGAATGTTCCCGTTTTTTCGCGCGCCGGCATCCAGACTTGATAAATCAACTGCAACAAATTTTCGCCGTGAAAACGTGTATAGGAGTGTTTGACGTAGACTGTCGGTTTTTCGGTGTCGATCGACGGTTTGCCGTTCGCATCGAGCGTCACGGTGCCGATTAGATCGGTTTCGTTGCGCGTGTCGATTTCCCAGACCGGTGCGAATTGCGCGAACAGGATATCAAGTAGCTCAGTTTCGAACAGCGGAATTTGCAGCGGGTTGCGGTAGGCTTTGGCGAATCTATCGGCTGCTTCTTGCCGAGTGATCGACGCAGTTCGGGGCGGCGCGTAGCGGATCGGTTTGCCGGATACCGGAATTTGCTCGATCGGCAGTTGAAAGGGGGCGTTTAATTCATTGTGCAAGTCGTCGAGCGCAACCCCGGCGAACCAGCGCAGCAGCGGGTAGGCTCCGGCAACTCGTTGCCAAGTTTTGTAATGGTCGGGTACCGCGACTCGATCGGCTAATTCGGTTTTGTAGTCGGGTTTTTTAAACGAATCCGAACCGACCAGTGCGAGGCCGCATTCGTTGAGTCTTTGCCGAAACGACGAACCCGCAGGCAAAAGGGAAGTTATGCCGGCGGCCGCGTCTCGCGGCAAATTCGCGAATTCCGTCAGTCTTGCGTTCTCATCCAATTGCCGCATTTGTTCGAGCCACTGCGCGTAAGCCGAATCGGACATTGACTCACCGGCAAATGAAGCAAAAAAACGATTGCCGCGAAGATAGGGAAAGCCGGGAATCCGCATTTCGCCGGTATCCTCGGCGCCATTTGCGAAAACGGCATCATCGAGGTCTTGATAAAATTGCAAACAAGACGCTTGCTGTCCGCCCTGCGGAGCAATCAAAACGGTGTCGGTCGAGACACAGCCCGTGATGAATAGACATGACAATAAGGCGCTTCTCATTGCGGGCATCGTGGCAATCCTCGGTGAACAGGCATGAAAGGTCGTCATTGTCTTCAATTTTTCCAGTTGGTTTGCTCCCTTTATACTCAAGAATTGGCTAATCTTATTCTTAGGCGTTTTTTCGATCAGGAAGGAGAAAAGAGTCGGCCTGTGCGTTGGCAGCTGTGGGGATTAAGGCAGGTGTATTTGAGCGATGAAAGATGGCAGTAAAACGATTTCAGACGGCTGGGACATCGTTCCACACCTCGTCTTCATCGTTGTCCCAATCGTCGAGTGAGTGCGTCTGAGCATTCATCAAGTTTTGCCACTCGGCTTGTGTTTCACGCTGGCGCAGGAATAACGCGAAGTCCAAAATTTCCTGCACGAGGGGTTCCGGCATGGGTTTGATAGTTTGAAAAACCTGTTCGGCAAGGTCCATATTGGCTCACTCTTAATTTAATTGGTAGTTAGCGGAATATTAGCAAATCGAACTTAACCTAGCCAATATTGCCGGTTCGTTTCAATCATACTTTTACTTAGCTGGGCGGCTTATTCAACCCATACGCATCAAGCTAACACAGACCCCCGCTGATATACTCATCGTAGATCAAAATTCGGCACCGGGTGTCCGCCAAAGGACGCCGTGAATACATCCCTGTAGAGGCTCTATGCCAGCTCCATGCTGGCAAAGCCTTTGCCGCACACCCCGGTGCCGCCTCAGGCACTACCGAAATTTGAAGTACGAAAGGTATAAATCGCGACCTACCGCTTTCGGCGAGTCTAAATAGCGCAATTCGGGAAGCTCGGAGTCACGCCATTCCCGTATTCCGCTACGCTGACGGGCTACGTGCTTTAATAGAAACTTGGGAAAGAGTGGATATGGGTTGGCCGTCTTTAACTTTATGCGTATGGTTATTTAACCCGCTCCAAACGTTTTATATCCATCGTAGATGAAAATTCGGCCCCGGGGCCTCCACCGGCACTGCCGAAATTTGAAGTGCGAAAGGTATATATAAGCTAAAGTTTTAAATTGAGAATTGTTGATTTCATTGTTGCGGCTATTTCGCTGCGTAGTCTCATCCGGCCTTCCATAGCGCGATGACGTGACGTTTGTTTTTCGGGTTGATCACGGCAAGCGGCTTAGGTTTGTTGGTTTGGGACTTGCTAACGATCGGCAAAGGCGAGGAGCGTAAGGCCGAAATGCCGCAACAGGCTTAAAAAATAAGTCATTTGCCGCATAAAAAAAAGCGCTTTATTCGGAAGAATAAAGCGCCAAGGCCTTAACAAACAATCACAAAGGAGGAGGACACACAATGAAAGTATTTCTGCTTAGTTATCCTAAAGCATTTCCTATGCCAATTTTTTTTGTTTCAATATAAGCAATTGATATTAAATAATAAAAGTTTAGATTGGAAGCCCGGTCAATACGAGATAATCGGTTTTTAGGAGGAAACAATGGCTTTTAATGCCCAAAAGTAACGTTTTATTAAAGCAAACTCCCTGTTTTGGTGCATGAGTTGGGTGAGTTTGACAACAAGTTCTGCTTGCTTAGCTCCGGAGTATTGATGAATACATTTCGAAAAAATGAAAGCGGATGGCGGCCGCGTCAGGTTTTGTTGTTCAGCGGACACATGATCGATGCGCCGGATCGGGATAAACCCAGATTTCCAGCCGATAAGGAAGCTGTCGCCGCGAAAAAAATAGCCGATACCCTCGATACACTCGGCGCGGGTCCGGAAGATCTGGCATTGGCGCAAGGCGCCTGCGGCGGCGATATTCTGTTTGCCGAAGCCTGCCTGCAACGTGGCGTAAGACTTCATCTTTTGTTGCCATTTGAAGAATCGGCATTCATTCAGAAATCGGTACTGACAGGAGGTGAGTCTTGGCGGGACCGTTACTTCGCGATCAAACCGCACGCACAAATTAAAACCGCACCGGTCGAGTTGGGTCCGTTGCCTGAGGGTGTCAATCCTTATGAACGCTGCAATCTTTGGCTGCTATACTCGGCATTGGCTTACGGCACGGAAAAAGTGCGCTTCATTTGTCTCTGGAACGGAGAGGGCGGAGATGCCCCGGGAGGAACGGCGCATATGTATCATGAAGTGAACGATAAGGCCGGTCGAGTCTATTGGTTGAATACCCGGGAATTGTGGTGAGGCGCTTCGCGGATTGTATTGCGCCTCCTCTGGCATTGCCGAAATTTGAAGTGCGAAAGGTATATAAAGGGAGGAGTATGAAACAATGTTTTGTCATCCAAGGCTACGGTAAGAAAATCGATTACACCAACGGCCGGGAACTTGATCTCGATGCTTCTTACGAAATCATCAAAACGGCGGTCGAGTCGGCCGGGCTGGAATGCGTTCGCGCCGACGAAATCGTTCATTCCGGTACGATCGATGTACCGATGTACGAACGGCTGTTGAATGCCGATCTGGTCATTGCCGACCTGTCCACTTACAACGTCAATGCAGCTTTCGAACTCGGCGTGCGTTATGCTTTGCGGCCGCATACGACCATCGTTTTAGCCGAAGAGCAATTTAAAAGCCCTTTCGATATGTCGCATATCGTAATTCGTCGCTATAAACATTTAGGAGAAGAGGTCGGCTACAAAGAAGCTCGACGCCTCATGAAAGAGTTACAGGAGGCGATTAAACAAATTATCGGTAACCCTGTAACCGACAGCCCTGTCTATACTTATCTGCCGCAATTGAAGCCTCCGCAATTATCATCGCAACTGTTTAAATCGGTGGCTATACCTTCCGCACCGAAACCGTCCATTACGTTAGCTGGAGTTTCGCCGAGCCCGGTCGCGCAAATCGTCGGAGAGGATAATCCCAGCGCCAAGACGATGCTTGACAAGGCAATGGAGCGCATCAAAAACGACGACTTTTCGTCGGCCAGACTTTTGTTGCAAGAAGTTAATAAAATGCGTCCCGACGATTCGTTTGTGGTTCAGCAATTGGCCTTGGCAACTTATAAAAGCAAGCAACCTTCCGTTCTCGAGGCGTTGGGTGCGGCCTGCGAGATTCTCAAAGTATTGACCCCGGAAACTTCCAACAATCCGGAGACGCTGGGTTTATGGGGCGCGATACATAAACGCATGTGGGAGGAATGCGATCGTTCGGAATGCCTGGAAAAGAGCATATCCGCTTATGAACGCGGTTTTTATATCAAACAGGACCATTACAACGGTATCAATCTGGCCTACCTGTTGAATCAGCGAGCCCTTCATGCGATGCAAGACGGTAATTGCGAAGAGGCTTTGGCGGACTTTGTGCAGGCCAAACGCGTGCGTAAAGATGTTATTCGATTCGCGAGCCCGTTAGTCGACAAGTTGGAAGATAAGCATGGTCGTTATTGGGTGATCGCCACGCTCTTTGAAGCGGCGATAGGGCTTGGTGACAAACAGGCGGCAGCAAAATGGGACGCTCAGGCCAAAGCCATGGACGTACCGAATTGGATGCAGCAAACCCGTGAAACTCAAGCGATAAAATTGAAAGATTTGCTCACGCAATATGTAGAGTTGACCAACAATAACAATTAGAGGTGGGATGATGAACGCAATCGAAACGGCCGACAACATTTTATCGGGAAGCGAATTTCCGGATTTACCCGGCTTAAAAGAACTGATCGCAGTTCTGAAGGGTGAGCTGGAATTCAGTATAGCGCGCAGGGTTTTGGAAAAGGCTCGTGACATTTATCCTGAAGACATTTGGATCGTTCAACAGTTGGCTTTATGCACCTATAAGGACGAAGAACGCTATCCCAAGCATCGCTTCGAAGAAGCATTGACATTGCTGGAATCGATTGGTTTACGCGACTCGAAAAACCGAGACTCAGAAACCTTGTCGTTGGGCGGCGCGATTTATAAAAAGCTTTGGGAATTTTGCGGACAAATCGATCACCTTTATCAAAGCTTGTCGTTTTACCGGGCAGCTTTTGAAACCGATCCGGATCGTGATTTGGGTTATGCTGCGAATAATGCGGCTTATCTTTTAGACTTGCTCGCGGCGCGCGCCGAAAGCCTGGAGCAACGAAACGGCATTAAGACCAAGGAAGCGCAAAAATTCCGAAAAGAAGCATCGGACTTGCGCAAAAAGAGTTTGGAAAATTTGTTGGCTCGGCAAAACGATCCCGAACTGTCCAAAAATTATTGGTTTTCGGTCACAATCGGCGAGGCTTATTTCGGTCTAGCAGATTATGCCGAAGCGGGTGGATGGTTGGCCAAGGCACGAGATTCAGAACCGGAACCGAAAGAATGGGAACTTCAATCAACTTTTCGGCAATGGGTAAGATTGGCGAAAAATCAGGGTCTTGATGTCCCCGATGAAACGGAAGAACCGGAAACTTGGCATGAAGCCTGGCGAGCATTGCATCGACTGTTGGGCGACGAAACGGCCAATGCGTTGATGTGTTATCGCGGCAAGGTCGGGTTGGCTTTGTCGGGCGGCGGATTCCGCGCTTCATTCTTTCATCTGGGGGTGATGGCTAGGCTGGCAGAGGTCGATGCGCTACGCGGTGTCGATGTACTGTCGACCGTTTCGGGCGGCAGTATTTTGGGTACTCAGTATTATTTGGAAGTGCAGAAATTGCTGGAAGATTCGACGAAGAAGCTGGATCGCGATGATTACTTGGATGTCATCGAAATGCTGCAAAAAGATTTTTTGCAGGGCGTGCAAAGCAACATTCGTCTGAGGACGTTCAACGATTTTATCGATAATGTCAAGATGTTGTTTTCCAAGCGCTATACGCGCAGTCATAAATTGGGCGAGCTTTATGAAAGCAAACTGTATTCTCAAGTGGATGATGGTAAAGCCTACCTGCCTCGCAAAATGCCGGATTTAATGGTAGAGCCCGCGCACGGAAGGTACCAGGGAAAAGATTTCAGGCCGAATTTCCATAACTGGCGGCGGCGGGCCAAGGTGCCGATTTTGATGTTGAATACCACATCGCTGAATTCCGGCCATAATTGGTTCTTCACCGCCAGTTGGATGGGTGAACCGCCAGGATTGATCGACATCGATAGCAACGAACGCTATCGCCGGCTGTATTATTGGCAAGCGCCGGAAGACAGCCTCAGAAATTTCCGATTGGGCTATGCCACGGCGGCCTCGTCTTGTGTGCCCGGATTGTTCGAACCGCTCGTATTGAACGGTCTGTATCCGAAGCGTGCCGTCAAATTAGTCGATGGTGGCGTTTATGATAATCAAGGCATTCAAGGTCTGCTTGCGGAAGGGTGTACGCTGATTTTATGTAGCGATGCTAGCGGGCAGTTGAACGATTCCCATGATCCGGCCGATGATCCGGGCGGCGTGGTTTTGCGAACCGTATCTGTGTTGCAGGATAGAATTCGGGAAGCTCAATATCAAGATTTACAAGTCCGCTTGGATAGCAAGGCGTTGGAAAGTGTGTTTTTCGTTCATACCCGAAAGGGTTTGGCGCCTCAGCCTTTGGACTGGATAGGTTGCGACAATCCCGGCGGACAGACTAACGAAGAGCACCTGACAGCCTACGGTGTTTCGAAGGATCTGCAAGAAAAAATTGCAGGGCTTCGCACCGATCTCGATTCGTTTACCGAAGTAGAAGCGTATTCGCTGATGGCCAGCGGCTATTTGATGGCAGACCGGCAATTGAAGGATTTGGATCAACGGCACAAGGCGGAGGGGAATCCAGGTACCTGGGGCGATTTCGATATCCATGCAGAACCTCAAAAAAATTGGGAATTCTTGAAATTGAAAACCATTCTGGCCGAGAAACCAGGGCAACAGGCGACAAAGCAAAGAATGGATTTAGCTTTTCAATTACAGGTCGGAGGGAGTCTGTTCTTCAAAGCTTGTTATTTGGTCTCCGGTTTAAAGATTGCGGCATTCGGCGCTATCGGCTTCTTGCTTTGGGTAATGATCGAGCTTGTTGCCGCACAATGGAATAGTGTCGTGTTTTCGATGTCGGTCGGCGGTTTGATTGTCGTGCTTCTGGGTTTATTGGCGGCATTATTTCTTCCGGCGATAAAATGGTTGAATCCAAAGGAAGAGGTTAGAAGCATCGTAATAAAGGTTGCGATTGCGTTGACTGGCTACCTCATGGCCAAGCTGCATTTGCTGCTTTTCGATCGTCTGTTTTTGAAACGAGGCCGACTGGCGCGATTGCTAAGTTTGAAATAAACAAACCGTGTGCAATATAGGCCGGCAATGCGAAATTAAGGACCGAAGATATACCCATCGCAGATCAAAGTTCTCCGTCAAAGGACGCCGTGAATACATCCCTGTAGCCTTTGCCGCCACCCTGGCGCCTCCTCAGGCACTGTCGAAATTTGAAGTGCGAAAGGTATAAAGTGAGGTCTTATGAATTTACTGGACGGGCAGCTTTTTTTTGCATTAATCGCCGCACTGATATTGTCTTGGGTTGCGGGCCTGCTTATTGCTCGGCGTTATCGCAATAAAGTACTCGAGCTGATGATGGTTGGTGATGCACCCGATGACTCGGTTGCTAAGGATTTGGTCGTAAATAACTTTCCTATTTCACGGCGTCCTGTCAAGCGAGTTACCGAACCCTCAACAAAGCTCATAGCTCCCGGACGTTATTTATCACGAAACCCTAAGGCCGATTCAACGTTTTCGGCCGATAGTGAGGATGACCGGTTTTCGGTCGAAGGCATTGATTTGTTTCGGCAGAATACCCATGCACTTTGGCGGTTACGCATCGCATTCGTGCTGGTTTCGGCTATCGTTGCAATGATTGTTGCCGTTAGCGCACAGGCCGCCTATGTGGAAGAGGTCTATAGTTGGCGCCGGACGACGATTCTGACTTTAATTTATGCGTGGCCGTTAGTGCCGGGGGTAGGATTGTTGGAGCGTTGGTCACGATGGAAAATTCTGATCGTGTCTGTGTCTTATATGTTATTGGCCGGCATGTTGGTCATTGTAAGCTCTTACGACAGACAGGTTTCGATCGAGATGATGTTCTGGTTATTCGGCCAGCAGGTGCCGCTATTAGTCTTTGTGTTTTTTATGACCGGTCCGAAATTACGCGCCGTCGGACCGTATTTGTTGATCGTGTTTTTTTTATTGTCCGCGTCATCGTTGACCGGCTTAAATGCTCTCGAACAAGCGCTGGGAGACGAACCGGATTCTTGGGTAATGGACTGGGTTTCGGCAACGAATGCTTATTTCGTTTTTATCTTGTTTAGTATTGCGCCATGGCTGTTGGCTTATTATCCGGTTCGTCTGCTGGCGAGAGGCGTTGCTACGGCTTATCGTAAAAAACTATTTTCGGAACCCTTATACCTGTTCGCCGGTTTATGGGCTATTGCCTTGCTTTTTCATGCGATGGTGCTTAGCCATTCGCTCGGTTTTCAGGCGTATTTAGTCTTATTTGCCTGGGTTATTATTCCTCTGTCGTTTGTTGTGTTGACCCCAGTGTTGCGGCAACGTCATCAAGCGCCGACATTGTTGCTGTTGCGCGTGTTTCGGTCGGATAATCGTATTGAATCCTTATTCGATCAAATCGTCGAGCGGTGGCGTTATTCCGGCAAAACCTTGTTGATAGCAGGCAAGGATTTATCATTGCGCACGCTTGAGCCTGACGAATTGTTTACGTTTTTGAGCGGACATATACAGGACCGTTTCATCAGCAGCGAGGCGCGATTGCAACAAGCTTTGCAGGATTTGGATTTGTTACCTGACTTGGATGGGCGGTTTCGTGTCAACGATTTTTTTTGCTTCGACGGTACTTGGCAGAGGGTATTAGTCGTGTTGGCGCATCGAGCGAATTGTGTTTTGATGGATTTAAGGGGGTATTGTTCGGAACGGCAAGGTTGCAGTTATGAACTTAGTGTACTCGCCGCTATGCCGCATTTACGCAAACTGATCATTTTGTTCGATAAACAGACGGATAGAAAAACGGCCGAGCATTTACTGAAAAGCAGTCTTACAAAAATTGATTGGATAGACAGCGATGCGAAGAGCGACTTTGAGTTCTCGCAGAAAATTTTGAAACCTCTATTGACAGCGTGAATTGGTACGCATGCTAACGATGATGGGTTCATTTCTTTTTTGGAGTTTGATGCTATGACTATAACAACCTTAATGAATGATGCGCGAATCGGAAGGATTATCGCAGATGCAAATGATCATGACGACCAATGGCGATACGATCTACAGCGTTTTTTGAACGGCGATGCTTCATTGACACGTACCTCGGCTGGCGAAAGCGGCATCAAGGCGATTCAGCGCTTGCTGATTTTCTTGGGTTATTCGACGACATCGACCGGCGCCTTTTCGATCGACGGCGATTTCGGTCGCGGCACCAATCGTGCGGTCGCGCAGTTTCAGTTCGAGCACGATTTGAATCCGGCGATTAGCCGAAAAACGATTTGCTACGAGTGTCGATGGAATACCGCGCGGACTCTGATAACAGTGATACCGGACGCCAAATTGACTTTGACTACGTTGGAAAAAATGCTCAAAGCCGCGCTTGATAGAATTGACGCCGGACATATCATGACAGGGCGCTTCGATGATGCGATCTTTCATTTGAATGCATTGCATAAAAGGCGTTTTTTGGATTGCCGGGGTATTCTTGCCCGGTATGGAGAAATGGCGCAACAGGCTTCGAAACAAATCGAGCAAGAAAAAGGCGTTGCCGTCCGCCCCGAATGGATTTTAGCGATCATTCGCCAAGAAACCGCCGGCGTCATAAGGCCGAGATTCGAACAGCATTATTTGTCGCGTTTGAACAAACAGCATCCCGACGTGCCGCTGGAAGAACTACGCATGCAATCGATGAGTCTCGGATTGGGGCAGATCATGGGGGCTAATTTCAAAATGGTCGGAGCGAAATCGGCGACGGAGCTTTTTACCGCGCCGGCCGAACAACAGGTGGCTTTTGTCGCGCGATTCCTAACCGGCAGAAAAGACGCGGTTAAAAAAGCAAAGCCTGAAGAGGCCGATTTTCGGAGTGTGGCCAGATATTACAACGGACCGAAATACGAAGCCCATCATTATCATGAGCAACTAGCCCGCTGGCACCGGGAGTTTAAGGCTTTATTGTAATAAACCGAATACTCATAATCCTATTAAGAAGAGTTGTCTCGTTTCCAAGTTCTACTTGGGAATGCTTACCTTTAAGCTCTGCTTATTGTTCGCCAAGCGGAGCTTGACGGTAGACACTCCCAAACAAGAATTTGGGAGCGAGCAATCTTAGGGCATGCGACCCCGAGTGCTGGAGGCTGCCTTGCTTCCAGCCCGCATTTCTTGTTTTTTCCGGTAACCGCTTATGAGTCATTTTGTCTATCGTCCCGCCGTTTATGAAGACTTGTTTGATTTGCCGGATCATGTCATCGGCGAAATTTTGCATGGTCAATTGATAACTCAGCCCCGTCCGGCACCCAAACACGCCCGATCCGCCTCGATTATCGGAGGCGAAGTGATGGGACCTTTCGATCAAGGCAAAGGGGGGCGGGTGGATGGTGGATATTAGATGAACCGGAGCTGCATTTGGGACCCAATATCTTGGTACCCAATCTCGCCGGTTGGCGTAAAGAGCGCATGCCGCGTTTTCCTGATGAGGCTTATTTCAGTCTCGCACCCGATTGGGTTTGTGAAGTGATATCCCCCGGTACCGCGCGCACGGACCGGGTTGTCAAAATGCCGATTTATGCGGCGGAGTCGGTGCAATGGTTGTGGCTGGTCGATCCCGATCTTCGGATATTGGAGGTCTATCGCCTGCTCGACGGACATTGGCTGTTGGAGCGCACTTGGCAAAACGACGATATTGTCAATGCGCCGCCGTTCGATGTGACCAGCATGAATTTGGGGGGTTTTTGGCTGCCGCAAGACTGAGTATTGCAAAAGGGTGCTCGTGTTAAATGTTAACGTGCAAGCTCATAATGCCGGAAAGGGGGCATGAAAAGCATGCCAAAAAGATGTTGTCAGTGTTAATTTTTTCTCAAATCGTGGAGTCGGCTTCGATTTCGTCACGGGTGGCATTGATGGATGCCACATATTCGCGATTGCTCAAGTGTGTAAGATTTTGGCCCGACAGTAGCACTTAGAATCAAGGTGTTGCGATTCTCGAAGAAAGTTCTTGAGATTATGTTCTTAAATCCACGAAGTGATTTAGAGCATGCCATTGTAGAAACAGTGGGATAATGAATAACAATAAAAAACACCCAGGAAAAACATTTGCATACTGGACTTAAATTGACTCGCGCCTGTGTCGAAGCACCAAAATCCAACCCGGTATGGATTTCCACGGAGAACCGTGGGAACCAGAAAAACGAGGAAAAGAAGCTGAATGATTTACTCATCTCGGTCATAGTGGTACATTATCCGGTACATTCATGAGGGCAAAATAATGATAACTATTACAGCAACTGAAGCCAGAAAAACCTTTTTTGAGCTGATTAAACAAACCACTCTGCAACATGAAATTATTGAGGTACAGCATAAATCGGGTAATGCCGTCATAATGTCTGCCGATGACTACGACAGTTTACAAGAAACCTTACTGCTTCTCTCTCAGCCTGATTTTAAACAAGCATTTGATGAATCTATCCAACAAGCAGAAACAGGCGAAGTCGCCAGTTTTGAGGAGGTCTTCGGAGAGCCTTTGTGAGCTGTGATCGCTATCAGATTGAGTTGACCAAGCAAGCACAAAAAGACATTGCCAAACTGACACCTAAATTAAAAAACAAACTCAAGGACATTTTACGCCATAAAATTTCCATTGCACCGTACTCAGGCAAACCGCTGGTGGGTGATTTGACGGGCTATTATTCCGTGCGTCTGAGCTTTCAAGACCGTATTGTTTATCGCATTGAGAATGATCGCTGTGTGGTATTAATCGTTAGGGCAAAAACACACTATGGCGAGTGAACCTATGAATTAGGAACAATGAAGGCAAACACCCAAGAAAAACACTTTGAAGCAGCAATAGAACATCATTTACTTAATAACGGTTATCAGCCAGGTGATTCCCAAGATTTTGACCCAGAGCTTTGCTTGGAGAAAGACCGCTTTATTGCCTTTATCCAAGCCACTCAAGCTTAAAACCTGAGGTGTTTTGGAAGACATTCACGGAACGGAAACAGCCAATGTGATTGCCAAGCCTACATGAACGTTATGATAAACATCAAACGCCTTCGGCTAATGCGCGTTCCGGTGGAACCAATTGCTCGCCGCCCGATAAGCCGGACACGACTTTGATCTGGCCGTCCGGTAAGGTGCGGCCGAGGCGGACGAAACGGCGCTCGATTTGGCCGTTGTTCAGTATCCAGACGACATCGAGTTGACCGACTTGGTGCACATAGTCTTGCGGAATCGAAAGCAATCGCTCTTCGCCTTGCGGAATGCGGATTCGGACAAACAGGCCGGGGTACAAGCCGGGGCGGCTGTCGATGCGCATTTTGATTAGAAAATTACGCGCGCCGGGATTGGCGGCCGGGACGATTTCCTCGATGACCGCGGGCAAAGTCAGTTTCAATGCTTCAATACTGACTTCGAGTGTTTGTCCGGTTTGTAGCCCGATTGCGACCGATTCGCGGATATAGGCTTCGACACTGAGTGCCGCCGGGTCGTACAGCGTCAGCAGTTTTTTGCCCGGATAGGCGACTTCGCCGGGTTCAGCGTGCCGGTCTATGACTCGGGCCGGAAAAGTGGCCCGGATTTTACTGAAATCCTGAATGGAGCTGGCTTCCTGTAATTGGGATCCGGCCGCCGCGCGTTGCGATTTGAGGCTTTCATAATCGCTCTTGGCCGCATCCAGCGCTGCTTGGGTCGCGCTTTCTTGAGCGAACAGTTTTCGGGTGCGCTGATAATGCGCCTCGGCGCCGGCCAGGCGCGCGTTCACCGCATTGATGTTTTGTCTCGCTTGCGCGGTTCGGGCGGCAATGGCTTCATCGTCGAGTGTAATCAGTAAATCGCCAGGCTTGACGCTATCGCCTGATTTAACATGAATCGATTTGATGCGAGCCTGAACTTGTGCGCTGATATCGCCGGACTGCTTCGATTCAAGAGTGCCGGTGGCCTTTTCAAAGACCGGTACCGTCACTCTTTCGACCGTTAGGCTCGGGCCTTGATAAGCCGGACCGCTCGCTGAGGTTTCGGGCTTGATTTTGCTTTGAAAGGCGCCTGCCATCCACAGAATCATCAATAACAATATTAGAAGAGTTACAGCCGATAAAGCCAGCGTTTTTATACTATTCGGTAAAGTCATGTTGTGGCATTCTCGCTTTTGGCATAGATCAAATAATAAACGGCAGGTATGACGAACAGCGTAAACAAAGTCGAGGCGATGATGCCGAAGATAATCGCTATCGCCAGGCCGCTGAATACCGGGTCGAGCACGATAACGAGGTTACCGAGTAAGGTGGTTCCGGCTGTCAATAATACCGGGCGCATTCTGACGCTACCGGCTTGCCGTAAGGAGTCCTTCAATCCCAGTCCTTCGTTTCGGGCTTGTGTGATGAATTCGACCAGAATCAGCGAGTTTCTGACCACGATACCGGCCAGAGCGATCATGCCGATCATCGCCGTCGCAGTGAACAACACTGGGTCGGGGCTGCCGTTGATAAAGCGTTCGCCGAACTGATTCAACACCCAGAAGCCAGGCATGATGCCGATTACGGTCAGCGGAATCGACGACATGATGATCAGCGACAACGTGGTCGAGGCGGTTTGTATCCGCAATACGAAGAAGATACCAACTAGCGCGAAAGCAAATGCGATGCCCATGTCGCGGAATACGTCGACCGTGATTTTCCATTCGCCTTCGCCGCCCCAACCGATCGTGATGTCGTCGGGTAAATGCCAGGGAATGCCGCCGCCGGAATTTAGAAACGTGCGGCTATCCCAATCCGGAGCCGAAGTTTTCGTACCGTTCAAATCGGCATTGATATCGGCGATGACTTCGGCGGGCGTGCGGCCTTCCAGTTCGGCCATGACATAGACGACCGGTTTCAAGTCTTTGTGATAGATCGATTTTTCGGCCTCGGATTCGACAAAAGAACCCAATTCGGCCAGCATCAAGGCTTCGGCGGCCGGGTTTCTATCGGGTTTGATTGGTAATACGCCCAAATCGCGCCGGCTGCTGCGCACGTTTTGCGCAAGCCTGAGTTTAATCGGCACCGGGCGGACTTCGCGTTCGAGATGGAAATAGCCGGGAATATGGCCTCGATTCGCAAGGCCTAAGTTCATGGCCAGGTTTTCGGTGGAAATTCCGGCCAGCGCGGCTTTTTCTTTGTCGGTTTCGAAACGCCAACGCGGTTGACTGTCTTCAACACTCGAATCGATATCGACGACAAAGGGTTCCTTCGCCATTCTATTCATGACGACTTGAGCGGCCTGGCGTTGTCGTTCGTAAGGCGTTAGCGTGCCGCCGTAAATTTCCGCGACCAGTGTGCTGATGACCGGCGGGCCGGGCGGAACTTCGACGACCTTGACCGAAATGCCGTCGACATTGAGCGGCGCCAGCAAAGCTCTGAGTCTTAAGAGTACGGCATGCGATTGATGTTCGCGTTCTTCCTTAGGTGCCAAAGTCAGGCGGATATCGGCCAAATGCGGCGCGATGCGGTAATCGTATTGCCGAACCAAGCCGTTGAAGTCGATCGGCGACGGCGTGCCGGCAAATGCCGCGATCGCCTTGACCTCAGGCAAACGCGCGGCAATCGCGGCGGCCGAGCGGGTAACGGCGGCGGTATGTTCGAGCGTGCTGCCCTCCGGCATGTCGACGATGATCTGCATTTCGTTTTTATTGTCGAAAGGCAGTAATTTCAAAGGTACTAGGCGCAATACCGGCAAAAGTGCAGTCAAAACAAACAAGATCAGCATCGCGATGATGACGATCCAGGCCGACTTGCGATTGGCGATGCACGGTTCGATCAGTTTTTCATAGCGGCTAGGTCCGGTTGTCGTTTCAAGATCGTCTTCGGCCGGTTTCAAAGCCTTGCCGGCTAGCCACGGCGTCACGATGAAGGCCGTGACCGTCGATAGAATGACCGCTACCGGCACGTTGAATGCCATTGGCGCCATGTACGGCCCCATCATGCCGGTAATGAAGGCCAGAGGAATGAAGGCCAGAATGATCGTGATCGTCGACATCAGCAGCGCCGGGCGGATTTCGGCGATCGCCGCGACGATACGTTCATTCAAGCTACCTTGGCCAAGACGCATATAGCGTTCGACATTGTCGACGCCGGTGATCGGATCGTCGACCAGCAGCCCGAGCGACAGGATCAGCGCGAATAAGGTCACGCGGTTGATCGTATAGCCGAAAAACATATCCAGCGCCAAGGTTGCGCCGTAACAGACCGGAATCGCCAAGCCGACCACGAGGGCAGGGCGCCAGCCAAGAAAGATACCGATGAATAACACGACCGTAACGACCGCGAATGCGAGGCTCGTTGTTAGGTTGTTGACTTTTTCATCGGCGGTTTGGCCGTAATCGCGCAAAACTTCGATGCCAATTTCGGGCGGCAGCAATTCTTGTTGCAACTGCGCCAATTTACGATGCACATTCTCGGCGACCGCGACCGCATTGGCGCCGCGTTTTTTTGCGACCGCAATCGTGATCATCGGGTAATCGTCCTTGAAATCGGCGGATAAAGGGTGCCCGTCGGCAAACTGAATCCAGCTGTAATGATCCGGTTCCTCCGGGCCGTCGGTGATTTCGGCGACATCGCGCAAATAAATCGGAATGCCGTCGACGATATTGACGACCAGTGCGCTCAATTGCTCGGTCGTTCTGATGAAATCGCCCGCTTGTAATTGAATCGAACGATTATTAACCGAGACGAGTCCGGCATTATGCAGTTGATTGGCTTGTCGAATGGCGCTTGCGATTTCTATAGCCGTGGTTTTTCGGGCGGCCATGCTTTGCGGATTGAGCATGACATTGATCGTTCGTGCACGCCCGCCGACCACGTTGATTTGATTAGTGTCGGCGATCTGCTGCAATTGCACGGTAATTTCATCGGCAAAGCGGCGCAATTCATAGTCGCTGTACAAGTCCGGCGCCCGGCTCCAAAGCGAAGCCAATACGATCGGAACGTCGTCGACTTCGGCCGGTTTGACTTGCCATTCGGTTACCGCTGCCGGAATTTGATCCTGATTCGAATAGAGTTTGTTATAGGTATTCAGTAAGGCATCTTCTCGGTCCTCGCCGACAAAAAAGCGTAAAGTTACGATAGCTTGACCATTGCTCGAGCGGGAATAAACGTGTTCGACACCGGTAATTTGAGTCAGCAGTTTTTCCAAGCGCAAGGTAATCTGCTTTTCGACTTGTCCTGCGGACAGGCCGGGCGCGGCAACGATGACATTGGCCATCGGCACGACGATTTGCGGTTCTTCCTCGCGCGGCGTAAACGTCAGCGCAATCGCGCCGAGCGCCAAGGACAGCGTAAAAAAGAATACCGGCAGGCCGCCCTGCAGCGCGTAAGCGACAAGGCGGTCTAGTGGGTGATTGAAGGATGTGGAAGAAGTGGTCAATTTATTTTAATATTAGTGAGCTCTAATATAGTGATTTATAGCATAGCTGGCATAGTCTTTCAATCGATTGTTTCGGTCCAACTGCAACGCTTTTTGACAAGTTTAGAGGTATTGGCGTTGCCGATGCCTTTGGCGATCATTGCGATTACCCGTTTGTCGGTGGTGTAGCCGATATGGGCGTCGAGCGGATTGGCAAATTTTCCTAAACCGAAAGCGTCAAAAATTTTCGCGACATTGATGTTGATATTCGTGACTTCGGCGCACAGTCTCGAGTCGATGAATCTATCGACAAAATTTTGTTGTATGGCATAGCTCAATAGGTCGTTCGGGTCGCTGAAGGCGATAATCGGTGTTTCGCTCAGAATTCTTTTATCATAATGTTCGCCTTCGGGACTGCAAAAGGCACTCTGTTGGCCCGTGATTTCCGGTAATTGCCGACCCATCTGCAGCATCGGAAGTTGATTCGACATCATGTATATGGGAATGACTTTCTGTTGTAGGGCTTGAACCATCTCTTTCGGACGGTTGAGCTCGGGCCTGAAACTGCTATCGCTGAAAAAGCGGGCAAGCCGTTGCAATCCATCGATTGTGATTCGGCTGCCGAGACTATGTGATACGACCGCGTATTGGTCGTTTTTTAAATTTTCAACCGCCGCTAAATCGTCGAAAGTACAGCTTTTTGCCTGCTGGTCGGGTAAATCGTCCCATAGGCCTTTGGTCATCCAGCAAAACGATTGCGTAAACGAGACCAAAATGTCTTCTCGGCTATCGCCGAGATAGATAATCGGATCGGGGCCGGTATCGTTGGAAAATCGTTTCAATAAATCGTTGACCTCGGCGCGGCGAAAGGAGTACTCGCCGGAGTTGTCATAGGCCAGAATCGCTTTTTGTTGAGCGGTGATTTCGGACCAGGTTAGCTCGTAAAACAATAATTCTTGATCGCGCCTCTTGTTGAGTAAACGATGAATTCTCAAATTGCCGAGTTTTTTCGATTCGTCCAAAGGATCGCGCAGAAAAATGTCTTTGTTACGTTTAGCTCTGACAGTTAGGTTTAGTGATTTGGCGAGTTTTTCAAGAAATTGTGTTGAATAGCCCGGCAGTCTATCGCCGACTCCATGGACCATCAGCACTTTCATTTTACCGTCCGCATTATTTAGATGCGGTTTGATACCTTCAAAAGGGCTGCCGGTAACTTCACATAATCGGGTATCGGCGGCTTCTTGTTTTTCGAAATAAGCTTCGGCAATGCCCCGTCCGAAACTGGCACAACCGCTGGAAAGTATACTGAAAAGGACGATAATGAGAAAAGGGACAATTTTTTTCATGGCAACAGGTTTTGAAGATCATTAATATAAATTACAAACAAAGTCTACTTTAAATAAGCTATTTAAACTTCTAATTTCACTTTTATTGTCGAGTCTATAATGGGCGTTGAGAAAATAAAATAGTAACGAATTTTTTTAGGGTGTAGGTGTTAGAATTGGCTCATTATGCGGTATTAGTTGAAAACACCCGCCACTACCAGAAGCGCTTATAAATCCAGTGGGTTGTAGCGTACGCTACGCATACCTAATGTCAGCACAAGGTAGCACACGAGGGCGTTTTAAACTACGGGTGTTACTGCTGTGGTACTTACAGCGTCCCCTGCAGTCTTCAAGTTTTGAGGTTGGTGTAGTAATCACTTCAACCATTGATGCGAATATAGCCTTAAAATTACATCTTCTGTGTTCCAGAGTGGAGACAAGGATCGAATTAATATGTTTAAACCGGGTTCATCTACAAATGAATAGTAGCAAGCTTTATTTTTTTAAAAGCGCCATCGTAGCGCTATTTGCTTTACTTATTCAAAATCAGTCCTTTGCGCAGGATCTTATTGAGGTTTACATGCAAGCACTGGAAAATGATCCGATATTAAAACAAGCGCTTGCACGGCAGTATGCCAACGCGGAATTCAAGGATCAAGGTATTGCGCGTTTGCTGCCCAGTCTTTCGGCTACCGGGGCTAGTAGCCGAGAATGGCTTCACAACAAAAAAGCCGGTGCCGGTTTCGATTTTCGAGGTCCGCAGACTAATCAAGAATTTTGGAATAACACTTTTAGCCTTAATTTTGTGCAGCCGGTTTTTCATTGGGATCATTGGATTCAATTAAGCCAGTCGGATAACCAAATTGCTCAGACCGAGGCCGAATATTTGGCGGAGCTGCAGAACTTAATGGTCAAAATCACCGAGGCTTATTTCAACGTGTTGTCCGCGCAGGACGGTCTAGACTTTGCGGTTGCCGAAAAAAATGCGATTGCTCGTCAACTGGAACAAGCTCAGCAGCGTTTCGAAGTCGGTTTGATTGCGATTACCGATGTTTATGAAGCGAAGGCTGCCCATGATTTAGCCTTGGCCAATGAAATCGAAGCGGATAATAATCTCGATAATCAAAAGGAAGCTTTGCGTGAAATCATCGGCGAGTTTGACGGGGAGCTTAGCCCGATAGGAAAAGAGTTGCCGTTGATTGTCCCTGAGCCCAATGAAATGAAGGCATGGAGCGATGCGGCGCTAAACGGCAACTTTTCGATTATTTCGGCATTCAATCAGGCCGAGTTTGCTAGGAAGGCCGTCGATTTGCAAAATAGCGGGCATATGCCGCAATTGGACATCGTCGGATCCTATGGCGTGTCGGATAATACCAGTACTTTCGGTTTTCGCGGCGATACGCAAAGCATCGGTTTGCAATTGAATGTGCCGCTATTCGAGGGCGGTGCGGTGAATTCGCGCACTCGGCAAGCAAGGCAAGAGTTTGAGGCGGCCAAACAAAATCTGATCGCGGCAAAGCGCGCCGTTATACGCCAGGTGAACAATGCCTACCGAGGCGTGAATGCCAGTATCAGTCGCGTCGATGCATTGCAATCGGCCGTTAAGTCGGCCGAGAGCGCGTTGGAAGCAACCTCGGCCGGTTTGGAAGTCGGCACTCGAACCATGGTTGAAATATTAGCCGAACAAAGAAACCTTTTTCGTGCAAAACGAGATCATGCGCGCTCGCGTTACGATTATCTGATCAACAGTATTCGCCTGAAACAAGCAGCCAGCAGTCTGAGCGAAAATGATTTGGAATATATTAACTCGTTACTGTCGCATTAGTCTTATGATAAATCTAAGCAAGGCTCGTCGGAACCAAAAAAAGCAGGTGCTTGCAAAATATGGCAAAACGATAAAGTCTTGTGCGAGTTGTCGTAGTCGATACAAAGCTCATGGAACCGGGAAGTTATACCCGTCGTAGATAAAAGTTCGGCGCCTGGGTGTCCGCCCAGCACCTAAATTATCCAAGACAATTAACCATGGTCAATGGGCTATGGAATTTAGGTGCTGGGTAAATACATCCATGTAGGCTCTAGGCACTGCCGAAATTTGAAGTGCGAAAGGTATGTTTATCGCGAAATCCTAAAGACTATCGACATCATTTAGGCTCTTCCTCGTTCCCACCGCTCCAAAGACCGTAAAAGTATTGAATATTGCGAAATAACCATGCAGCGCATGAAGTAAATGAAGAATTAGATTTTTGATTTTATTAGCTTTTATCTTCATTGCCTTCATGGTGAATAAATTTTTTATGACCTATTCGCCAAAACTTTCACAGCTTCAGGACCATGGGAACCGGAAATAATTCTTTCTCCATAATTGATTCTTTAAACAAAAATGTCCCAAGTCTCTAAAAATATTTATATAACCGGTGCCGAGCAGGGCAGCGGTAAGTCGGTCATCATGCTAGCTATGATGGAAATGTTTTCCGGTTTTGCCCAAAAGATCGGTTTTTTTCGCCCTATTATTCATGCCGGAGAGGAAAAAGACGACTTGATTGAGCTAGTAACCTATCGTTATCAGCTCGAGTGGCCGTACGAATCGATGTACGGATGCACCGATGAGGAAGCTCGGCGCCTATTGGCTCATGATCGTTATGACGATTTAATAAAACTGATTCTCGCTAAATACCGAAGCTTAAAAATTCAATCGGATCATGTGATTTGTGTCGGTTCCGATTATAAAAGCGGCGAGTCGATTTTTGAGTTCGATTTTAATGCCGATGTCGCGAACAATTTAGATTGTCTGTTGATGCCAATTATTCAAGGAGGCAATCGATCCAATGAACAAATAATCGATGCTTTGGCCGGGCTCCGACATGATATTCAGGAAAAAAATGCTGTCCTGTTGGCAACGGTGATCAACAGTGTTCCGGCGGCTCAGGTTGGCGAACTTAGAGATCAATTCGGACACGATCCGCAATCCAACTTTCCTGTTTATGTCGTACCCTCCGAACCGTCACTGGAAAAGCCCAGCATGGGCGATATTGCCAGGTCGTTGAATGCAAAGTTTTTATCGCATGATTTCGAAACGCTCAACCTTGAAGTTTATAACTACAAGGTTGCGGCGATGTTAGTTTCGGATTTTCTCGACTACATTGAGAAAGGCGATTTGATCATTACGCCCGGGGATCGTTCGGATATCATTCTGGCTTGTTTGATGGCTTATCACTCGAAAAGTTATCCGCAAATTGCCGGTTTACTGTTGACTGGAGAGCAAGAGCCCGCGCCGCAGGTGCAATACTTAATCGAGGGATTAGGGGCTTTGCCGTTTGCCGTTTTAGGTGTCGCCACCGACACCTTCACGACGGCGATGAACGTTACTCGAGTACATGCGCGTTTAAATTCCAATAATGAACGCAAGATCGCCACGGCCTTGAGTTTGGTCGAAGATAATATCAACATGCAGGAGCTGCAGCAGCGCCTGTTTACGCGTAAAACGCCGCGCGTGACGCCGATCATGTTCGAATATGAAATTTTGCAGCGAGCCAAAGCCAATCCGCAGCATATTGTTTTGCCTGAAGGCGAGGAAGAGCGCATTTTAAGGGCAGCCGAAATCCTTTTCCTTAGGGGAGCCGTCAAGTTGACGCTGCTAGGTAATGAAGAAACGATCAAGCAAAAAATCGCTGCGATGGCTTTGCAATTAGAAGACATCGAGATTATCGATCCGATGACTTCCGAACTGCGTCAGAAATTTGCCGAAACTTATTTCGAGTTACGCAAGCATAAGGGCGTTCATTACGAATTGGCGTTTGATCTTATGACAGATGTCAGTTTTTTCGGGACGATGATGGTACACCATAATCTTGCCGACGGAATGGTTTCCGGGTCAATACATACGACCCAGCATACGATCAGGCCGGCCTTTGAAATCATCAAAACCAAACCGGGAACATCGATCGTCTCTAGCGTTTTTTTCATGTGCTTGGAAGACCGGGTGCTGGTTTATGGGGATTGCGCGGTCAATCCGAATCCTAATTCCAGACAATTAGCCGATATTGCGATTAGTTCCGCGCAAACCGCGAGTATGTTCAATATCACGCCACGCGTTGCGATGCTTTCTTATTCAACCGGCGAGTCCGGAAAAGGCGAGGCGGTCGATAAGGTTAGGTCGGCAGTCGAATTGGCTAAACGATTGAAACCGGAATTGAAACTGGAAGGGCCGATTCAATACGATGCGGCGATCGATAGCCGTGTTGCCAAGACCAAAATGCCGGACAGCGAGGTGGCAGGGCAAGCGAACGTATTTATTTTTCCCGATCTAAATACCGGCAACAATACTTATAAAGCAGTTCAGCGCTCGTCCGGAGCGATTGCCATCGGGCCTATTTTGCAAGGCTTGAATAAACCGGTCAACGATTTAAGCCGAGGCTGTACCGTAAACGATATCGTCAATACCGTTGTGATCACGGCGATACAGGCTCAAGAAACCGGTCGAAAACCGGCTGCTTAGGATTACTGTCATTAAGTTAAGAGATTTTCCGTAGTCGTGTGGTAAAGACTAAGGATTTCCTGATTAGCAAGTTTCTTCAGCTAAAGCCCAAAAACCAGCATATCCCTAGCAGGACGGGGTTTGCAACCCCGTCCTAAACGTTTTGACTTTGGCCGAAGTCAGCCGAAATGTTTAGGGCAAACCGAAACGTTGGGGACGGGTTAAATAACCCGTCCCGCAGAAGTAAAAAAACTCCCCAAATGATTCCCACGCTCTGAGCTCGTCGTTGGTAGATACCATCTTAGCTAATGTGACCTCGATACCGTTTGTTGTCACCTAACGCTCCCGGTTTCGAAATCGCGACCAGGGGATCGCTCCCATAAAAGGTTACAAGCGCTGTGGGAGCGACGCCTACGTCGCGACTATCGAAGCCGCTTCACTCAAACACCAATAGATTTTCCGGACGACACTGCAATCTAGCGCCATAGGGTAAGCTATGCGTACCATGGTAACCCCACCAATGCTAACCAAGCCCTTATGGTTTGATCTGAGCAGGGATTCCGTGCTTAAAGGCATAGAGGTACGCGCAGCGTACCCTACGATTTGTTTATAACGATGGGAGCTTTGTGGGAACGATTGAAAACCGAACTGAAGGACCTATTCAATAGTTTGTGGATATCGATAGCAGTGTGGTTAGGACTAAAATGCCGTAGCCGCTTTTTTCAATCGGTCGTTGATTGCATGCCATTCATTGGATTCTGGTGGTTGTTCGACCAAGATGATGTCCAATTTTTGGCGATCCAGTTCGCGTAGCGCTGCATACAAACCTTGTGCATAAGCTTCGGCAGTTTCAGGTAACTGAATGATAGTCATCGATAAGTTCGGTTCGAAGCGAAATGCCAGTAAACCGATTTTATTTCCTTGTTCGGACAATTGCCTAATCGTTTCGTTAAGTTGCTCGGAAGGGCACAAACGAGTCGGGGTCGTTGGCGCGTAATGCACGGCCATTTGTCCGGGCGCACGGGGCGTATCGTTGTTCGTGGTGCTTATCTCGGTCAATTCGCATTGTAGAACCTGTTCGATTTCGGCCTTAGTAATACTGCCTGGCCTTAACAGCAAGGGGCTTGCACCGCTTAAATCGATGATGGTCGATTCGACGCCGACTCGGCAAGGTCCGCCGTCCAGAATCAAATCGACCAACCCCTCCAGTTCTTCAGCGACATGGGAGGCTTGAGTCGGGCTGACACGTTTGAATCGATTGGCTGAAGGTGCGGCAATGCCGCCGCCGAATGCTCGTAAAAGATGCAAGGCAACCGGGCTATCGGGAATTCTCAGCCCGATGGTATCTTGTCCGCCGGTGACTTCATTCGGAACTTCGGGACGTTTCTTTAAAATTAAAGTTAGCGGTCCCGGCCAAAAGCGTTTTGCCAATCGTTGAGCCGTTTCCGGGACCGTGCTCGCCCAGTCCGATAACTGAGCGGGGCTTGCGATATGGACGATCAGAGGATGATCGACCGGTCGGCCTTTGGCCTTGAATATGCCGGTTACGGCCTCGGCACTGCCGGCGTCGGCGCCAAGACCGTAAACTGTTTCGGTCGGGAAGGCGACTAAACGGCCTTGATTCAACAATTCAACCGCTTTAGCGATTGCGGCATCGTCGGCAAAAACCGTTTCAGTCATGTTCTTATGCGACCTCGATTTCTACCAACACTTCATCCGGATTGGCCGGTTCGCCTTTGACGACATGCACGGCTTTTACAGTACCCGAAATCGGTGCAGTGATTTCCGTTTCCATTTTCATTGCCTCGGTGATCAAAACAGCTTGGCCGGCTGTGACTGATTGGCCGACTTTAACCAAGACTTCGAGAATGTTACACGGCATACTGACTGTGACATCGCCTTCCGAAGATGGGCGGCGACGTTTACTCGAAATTGTGCTTTTTACCGCACCATGGGTGCCGCCGTCCAGGACGATTTCGTCGAGTGTTTCCACGACGATTTCTTCCGGTACGCCGTCGACCATGAAATAGAAGTGGCGAAGACTTTGATTTTTAGGTCCGGCGCCAGTTACTTTGACATGATAAGACTCGCCGTGCAGCGCGACATTGAATTCGGTCGCCGCTTTTTGTACGGCGTCGGTTGCTTGAGTTTCAATTTCCAACGGTTCGGGAACCAGGTTATCGTTCGAGCGCTGCTCGAGAAATTGTTTGCCGACTTCCGGGAACATCGCATAGCTGAGTACGTCTTCGTCATTCAACGCCAAATGGCCGATTTCCGAGCGTAAATGTTCGAACTCGGGCTTGAGTAGATCGGCCGGGCGGCAGTCGATCGGCTCTTCCTTGCCGATTGCCCTATTTTGTAGACTCTCGTTGACCGGGGCCGGGGCCTTGCCGTAGCCGCCTTGCAGGTAACGTTTGACCTCGTTAGTGATCGTTTCATAGCGTTTACCGGTCAATACGTTCAATACGGCTTGCGTGCCGACAATTTGCGATGTCGGCGTGACCAGAGGCGGATAGCCCAGATCTTTACGAACTTCGGGAATTTCTTTGTAAACTTCCTGGATTCGGTCCAGTGCATTGCGTTCGCGCAATTGGTTCGCGAGATTCGAGATCATGCCGCCCGGTACCTGAAATACGTGCACGCGCGTGTCGATGCCGGTGAATTCGCTTTCAAAGCGGCGGTATTTCTTACGCATTTCGGCGAAGTAGTTGTTGACGGTTTGCAGTTTATCGAGGTCGAGACCGGTGTCGTAATCAGTGCCTTTCAAAGCCGTGACGAGGCTTTCGGTCGGCGGATGGCTCGTTCCGCCGGACCAAGATGACAATGCGGTGTCAATGTGCTCGCAGCCGGCCTCGACTGCTTTGATTTGACACATTTCGGCGAGTCCGGAAGTGGCGTGTGTGTGTAGATGCAACGGTAAATCAATCGTATCTTTCAGTGCTTTGACCAGTTCCGAAGCCGCGTAGGGCGTTAGCAAGCCGGCCATATCCTTGATTGCGATCGAGTCGCAGCCCATCAAGGACAACTCCTTGGCTAATGTCACGAAACTGTTTACATCATGCACGGGACTGGTCGTATAGCATAGCGTCCCCTGTGCATGTTTACCGGTCGCCTTGGTGGTTTCTATAGCGGTTTGCAGATTGCGTACGTCGTTCAATGCATCGAAAATGCGAAAGACGTCCATACCGTTCGCAGCGGCCCGTTCGATGAAAGTCTTAACGACATCGTCCGAATAGTGGCGGTAACCGAGCAGGTTTTGCCCCCTTAGCAGCATTTGCAGGCGCGTGTTCGGTAATGCGGCTTTCAGTTTACTGAGACGTTCCCACGGATCTTCTTTTAGGAATCTCAGGCATGCGTCGAAAGTCGCACCGCCCCAACATTCGAGCGACCAGTAGCCGATATTGTCGAGCATTTCACATGCAGGCAGCATGTCTTCGGTACGCAGTCGCGTTGCGATCAGCGATTGGTGGGCATCGCGCAATATCACATCGGTAATATGAACTTTTGGCATTTTGTATCCTATTGAATCTTGTCGGCTGTCAGTTTTTTAAATCAGGAAATCACAAGCCGGTATGTGAGGCCATCGCCGCAGCGATTACACTCGCGAGCACTTCAGGGCGCGGCTTGTTAGAATAATTGACGAGTTCTCCGTGCTGTTCGACGAAACCGGTATTGAAACAGGCCGTGCGGAACTCGGGGTGTTTCAGGATCTGTAGATAATACGGAATCGTCGTTTTGATGCCGAATAAGCCCATGTCTTTGAGCGCACGTTCGCCGCGTTGAATCGCGTCTTCCCAAGTCAGCGCATTTACGATGACCTTCGCGACCATCGAGTCGTAAAACGGCGGAATTTCGTAGCCGGTGTAAATCGCGGTATCGGTGCGTACGCCCGGTCCGCCCGGCGCGTAATAACGCGTAATTTTACCGAAGCTCGGTAGAAAACTGTTCTTAGGGTCTTCGGCATTGACGCGAAATTGGATGGCATAACCGCGACGAACGATTTCATGTTGTTTGAAACGCAAAGGCAAACCGGCGGCGATACGGATTTGCTCCTCGACGATATCGACGCCGGTCACGGTTTCGGTGATCGTGTGTTCGACCTGAACGCGTGTATTCATTTCCATAAAGTAGAAACGGTCGTTATCGTCGAGCAGAAATTCGACGGTGCCGGCATTGGTATAGCCGACCGATTTTGCCGCGATCACGGCCAAACCGCCGATATATTGGCGTTGTGCTTCGTCGAGTTGAGGTGAAGGCGCAATTTCGATCAGTTTTTGATTGCGGCGTTGAATCGAGCAATCGCGTTCGTAGAGGTGAATCGCATTGCCGTGGTGATCGGCCAGAACTTGTACTTCGATATGCTTCGGGTTAACGATGCATTTTTCAAGAAACACATCGGCGCTGCCGAAGGCTTTGGTCGCCTCTGAGATTACGCGGCTGTAATTACGTTGCAGTTCTTCGGCATTATCGCAGCGGCGAATGCCACGGCCGCCGCCGCCGGAAGTCGCTTTCAGCATGACCGGATAACCAATCGATTCGGCCACCTCTAAGGCTTCTTCAACCGATTCGAGATTGCCTTCCGAGCCAGGGGTGACCGGAATCCCGGCTGCAACCATCGCTTTGCGTGCTTCGGTTTTATCACCCATACGATGTATGACTTCTGCCTCGGGACCGATAAAGATCAAGCCACGTTCCTTGCAGGCTTTCGCGAATAAGGCATTTTCGGACAAAAATCCGTAGCCCGGGTGAATGGCATCGCAGCCGGTCGCTGCAGCCAGATTGACCAAAGCATAAATATTGAGATAACCGGACATCGGTTCGCTACCGATACAATAGGATTCGTCGGCTTTTTTAACATGAAGGGCGAAACGGTCGGCTTCCGAATAGATCGCGACGGAGCGAATGCCCATTTCGGCGCAGGCGCGAATGATGCGCACGGCGATTTCGCCGCGGTTGGCAATCAGTATTTTACGTAACATAGGTTAGACGTACCCCGAAATTAGGATGGGAATTGATGGCTGGAATTGGATTTTACAGATATATGCAGGCTTATATCTTAAAGAATTTTATCGAAATATTTAAGTGTTAATTATATCAGGTTGGAAAATGCAATAAAGTCATGCTTATCGGACATTAAATTTCGGCGCCTCCTTAGGCGCTGCCGAAATTTGAAGTGGGAAAGGTATACTTGAACCGCTTATCGAGATTGAGCTATGAATAAATCCTTGCTTCGCAGTCGCTCGGCGAACTCGTTTGCCGGTAGCGGTTTGCTGAAATAATAGCCTTGTATTTGATCGCATTGATTATTTAGCAAAAATTCCAATTGATCGCGTGTTTCTACGCCCTCGGCGATGGTTTTGAAACCCAGGCTTTTGGCCATGCCGATGATGGCACTGACGATTGCTTCGTCTTCCGGGTCGCGGCCTAGCTCGCGTACGAACGATTGATCGATTTTAAGCTTGTCTATTTGGAAACGTTTGAGATAAGCGAGCGACGAATAACCGGTTCCGAAATCGTCGATCGAAAGTGAGATGCCGAGCTGATGAAATCGACGGAGTAGGCTGATCGTGCGTTCGGAATTGTCCATTGCTATGCCCTCGGTTAATTCGAGTTCCAGCATTGCCGGATCGAGCCGATTCATCTGTAATAGTTGGGCAACTGTTTCATAGAGCGAAGCTTGTTGAAATTGCAGCCCCGACAGATTAACAGAAACAGGCACGACGGGCAGGCCTTCAGCCTGCCACGAGACGTTTTGGCGAATTGCGGTTTTCAGCACCCAGTCGTCTATTTTCAAGATCAAGCCGCTTTCTTCGGCGATAGGGATAAACTGTCCCGGCGGAATCATGCCTTTTTCGGGATGTTGCCAGCGAACCAATGCTTCGCAACCGATAATCGTCGAAGTTTTCGCATCTACCTGCGGTTGATAATAGAGCAGCAGTTCATTTCGCTCAAGGGCTAGATGTAGTTCATTTTCGATTTGCAATAACCGGTTGGCTTGTTCGTGCAATTGTCGTGTAAAAAACTGAAAATTGTTGCGACCGGTCCCCTTGGCTCGGAATAAGGCGGCGTCGGCGGCTTGCGACAACTGTTCGAAATTGTTTCCGTCTTGGGGAAATTCGGCAATGCCGATACTGGCCGTCAGTGTCAAACGATGATCTTCGATAACAAACGGTTGGGCGATCAGCTGTAGAATGGTTTGGGCGACATGGGCGACACTTTCGGCATCGGTGTTCGGCAATAATAAAATGAACTCATCGCCGCCTTGTCGGCATAACGTGTCGTTAGGGTGTAAATGATCGGTCAGCCGATCGGCTATTGCAACCAGCAACCGGTCGCCGATAGTGGGGCCTAGCGAATCGTTAATGATTTTGAAGCGGTCGAGATCGATAAACATCAATGCAATGCGGGCATTCGCTCGTTTGGCGCCGGTTATTGCCAGTTCGGTTCTATCGCGGAGCAGACTGCGGTTAGGTAATTGAGTCAATGTGTCGAAATGACTCAGAAATCGGATGCGCTCTTCTGCCGCTTTGTGTTCGGTCAGGTCGCTCATGATGCCGATATGATGAGTGATTCGGCCTTCCGGATTACGAATCACAGTGATCGAGAGCCACTGTGGATACAGATCGCCATTTTTGCGGCGATTGATGACTTCGCCTTGCCAATGTCCGCGTTGATGGATTTCCTGCCAGATGTTTTCGTAGAATGACTTATCTTGTAAACCTGATGAGATCAGACGGGGATTCTTGCCGAGCGCTTCCTCTTCTGTGTATCCGCTGAGTTCGATATAGGTGGGATTAGCCGAAATAATGTTGTTTTCGGCGTCGGTGATGATGATGCCTTCTTGGCTGGATTGAAAGACTTGTGCATGGAGCCGTAATTGTTGTTCCGCATTGATGCGCGCAGTAACGTCGTGGGCAAGAATGATTTCGGCATTGCGGTTTTCGAATGTTAGCGTGTGTCCGGTTATCTCGGCCCAGATTAGGGAGCCGTCTTTCTTGCGATGTCTCCAAATTGATGCTTCGTTGTATTGATCCATGGTTAGAGCGGTCTGCCGGATATCCTCGTACAGTTCCTCGAGGTCTTCGACAGGGCGAATGTCCGCTATCGTCATGCTTAAAAATTCTTCTCGGCTATAACCGTACTGTATAACTGCTGCATCATTGACGGCAAGGAATGCCAAACTGTCGAGATCGTAGACCCACATCGGCAAAGGATTGGCCGCAAAAAGTTGACGATAGCGAGCTTCGCTATCCCGTAAAGCGTTTTCGGCAATTTTGCGTTCTGTGGTGTCTTGAAGGGTGCCGATAATTCGCAGTGGTTCGCCGTTTTCTTTGGTTTCAAGTTCGCCTGTTCCGAATATCCAGCGGAATATGCCTTTTATCGGACGTGTTCTGAATTCGATGCCTTCGGGCTGTTTTCCGGCTAAGCAGTCCGCTATCCAGGTTTGCATCGTTTCGATATCGGCGGGATTCAGCAGGTGAAGAAAGTAATCGAGGGTGAACGGGTCTTTTCCCGAAGAAAGACCAAATAACCGATAGGATTCTTCGGTCCAAATGACTCGATTGTTCGGTATCTCGATAACCCAACTGCCGACATGAGCGATAGCTTGCGACTCGGCTAGCAGACGTGCTTGTTCATGAGCCCTCTCTTCCGCCTGTTTTTGTTCGGTGATGTCTAGCCAGGTGCCGATGATTTCCAAAGGTTGTCCGGTATTATCCCGATGTAGGATCGATTGATCGTGAATCCAACAGTAATGACCGTCGGCATGCAAGAATCGGTATTGGTAATTAATTCTGCCTTGTTTCAGTAAGCGCTGCTGGGCTTGTAATGCGAGTTGTCGATCATTCGGATGAACATGACTGATCCAGAATCCGGGTGCGTGCCATTCTTCAAGTGGATAGCCGGTCATGTTCCGCGCGGTTACGCTGATAAAATCGATCACGAAATCGTTCTCATCAAGAGATTGTGCTTTTAGCGCATAAATGATGGCCGGGTTCACATCGATGATATGTGTGATGTGCTGATAATAGCTAGACAATTCTTGTTGTAGTTTTAGCCGCTGATTTTCTCGGTCGACATTGTCCAGAGCAAAGCCGATGTCGATGGCGATTTCATTGAGCAAACTCACGACTTCATCATCAAAGGCGCCCCGTTGGTCGTGGTAAACCGTCAGTATCGCAAAGGCTTCGCCGTTACGTTGAATAGGGAATGCGGCACCCGAAGCCCAGCCGAATCGTTTGGCCCTATCCTGCCAGTATTGCGTCATCGGATCATTGATATAGTCGTTGACTATGATAGCGCGGTTTTCACGTAAGGCCGTGCCCGTGGGGTCGCGGCCTTCAGGAGTTGAAGGGTCGGAAGATAATGTCAGATCTTCAAGATGTTCTATTCCCTCGCCGAATGCGGCGACGGATTTGATTCGGGAGTCCATTCTGTCGAGTTGACCTACCCAGGCAAGCGCCATGCCGCCACGCTCAACCGCACATCGACAGGCTAATTGGAATAAATCGACCTGGTTTCCCGTGCGCACGATGGCTTGATTAATTTCGCTAAGTGCTTGGTAGAGCTGCGTCAAGCGTTCGATGCGTTGCGCGGCCTTTTTGCGTTCGGTCAAGTCGCGTAAGATCGCGAAACAATGCCGGGCATCAAGTTTGTGAACACAGACCTCAGCTGTAAACTCGGAGCCGTCCTTACGCAGACAAGTCCATTCTTCAGCATGCGCCGTATCGGACATGATTTTATCGGCGCAGGGAGTCGATTTCGGCAATTCATCGTGAGTCAGGATGTCTTGTAACTGTAGGTGCAACAGTTCTTCATGGCGATAACCCAACAGTCTTAATGCGGAAGGGTTGGCGTCGATGAAGCCATGGTCGGCTCGGCGCATCACCAGTAAGCCGTCGCTCGATTGATCGAAGAGTTGCCGGTAACGCTGTTTAGTGCTTTTGTGGCTTTTGGCAAGTTGCCAAGTTAGCATGCCGAGTAACAGTGTCAGCGCTAAACCGGTCTTAGCGATCAATGCAGGGTTATGTTGGGCGATGCCGGCTTCGAAAGCCGGAGTGGTGCGCATTAGCAAGGTCCATTGCCGACCTGCGATATTGATTTGACGTCGTGTTTCCAGTCTGCGGTTGCCGGATAGCCGATCCACGGCTAAGTCACTCGAGTGATATATCCGCGTCTGATTCGATAGGGGCTCTCCGTCATGAATTTCGAGTTCGATAGTCGGGTTGAGTTCTTCGCGTAATCCGGCCATCAGATTACTGAGACGAAAAGGGACGTCGACCCAGGCCGAAATGGCCGATTGCCGGTCGCTTATCGAATCGAGTTTCTCCTTTATCTTGTAGATAGGTAAATACATCACAAAGGCGTATGAATCGGATTTATCGTCATCCTGTACGAGAATAACTCTTGAAGTCATGATGACTTCGCCTGTGTCGCGCGACCGTTGCAAGGCTTCTCGTGCGGCGGGCACGGTGTAGGCATCGAATCCCAAGGCTTTCCGGTTTTCTGCTGTCGAGGGTTCGAGACGGGTAATGGGGGCGTATTGTTCTCGATCGCCACCCGGTTTGATTTGGTAGTTCGGTATGTTTTGTTGCCGAATTTCGGCGATATGCCGGTTTTTGTCGGCATGCGCGACAGGTATCACCAGTCCTACTGCCTGAATGCCGGGCAAGTTTTTGTGGATTTTCAGCGCGCTCACATAGTCGCGGAATTCCTCTAAAGTGACGTCGTCCGAACCCTCAAAAAAGCCTTTGACCCCTTTCATAAGGACTATATAGATATCGATCCTGTTGCCGACAATTTGGGTAATTTGATTTGCCGATAATTCGAAGGCGGTGCCTAGACTATCCGAGTTCTCCTCGCGTGCGTGTTGCCAAAAAAAAGCGGTAGTGCCGACTCCGATAATAAGCATTAGGCCGGTCAGTAATTGAGGAGCCCATTGACGAAGGCGGGTACCAAAGGAGGTTTGATTGAAGTCAAGGGGCATACAGTCAGGGGTAATAAAGGGATTTATCCCCTTTGATAGTCAAATTTCGGCGCAGGGGAACCCGTCAAAGGACGGCGTGATGCGTCCAAGTAGTTTCAATGACAGCATTCATGACGTCAAAGCCTTTGCGAACACCCAGGCGCTTCCATGCGCTAATGCTGACATTTGAATTTCGATAGAGCAGTATAGCAGCGATTATTAATTTGGAATTTATTTAAATTCAAGATGTTAAAAAGTATGCGTTTGATCTTATTCAATCTCAAAATGCGCTTTTTTGAAAGCAATGATTTATGTGGCTTGCGGCTTTTATACCTTTCGCACTTCAAATTTCGGCAGTGCCCGCGGAGGCCTGTCGGTCGAGCAACCGCACCCTCTCCGGAACCGGCATTTTCTCTGATGAGCTCCGTATATCGAAAAATTAGATAAAGAGTCTATATCTACGAACTTTCACAGTAAAAAGAGCAGTTGACATGTGTTGTAGACCGTTCGTGCTGAGCTAAGTCGAAGCATGAAGGGTCTACAACACTTTCACCGTCGTGGTGAAGCCTCAAACTACCGTTGACCCTTCGACGGGCTCAGGGCGAACGGTAGTTTGAGGCTCTCAACTGCTCTTTTTAGGTTCAACGGTTGAACTAGGTATTTATTTTCCCCAGGTATCTCGTAGCGTGACGGTGCGGTTGAATACCGGCTTGCCGGGAGTGCTGTCTATCGCATCGAGGCAGAAATAACCCATGCGCTCGAATTGGAAACGGCTTTCAGGCGGCGCATCGGTAAGGCTCGACTCGACGCGCGATTCGGTTAGGATTTCCAGCGAATCCGGATTCAAAGCGTCCAGAAAGTTATCGAGCGAATCGGGATTCGGCTGGCTGAATAGCCTATCGTACAAGCGTATTTCAGCAGGTACGGAATGGCGTTCGCTGACCCAATGAATCACGCCCTTGACTTTACGACCTTCCGGGTTTTTACCTAATGTGTCCGGATCGTAACTGCAATGCAGCTCTATGATTGATTCGTTCTCGTCTTTGACGATGCGGTTGCAGCGGATCACGTAGGCGCCGCGTAGACGAACTTCGCCGCCTTCGACTAGGCGTTTGTACTTAGGCGGCGGATTTTCGGCGAAATCGTCCTGTTCGATATACAAAACCTTGCTGAACTCGACTTTACGCGTTCCGAGTTCCGGTTTTTGCGGATGATTGCCGAGCTCGAGCGCTTCGACTTTGTCGTCCGGATAGTTATCGATGATCAGCTTCAACGGGCGTAGCACCGCCATCGCGCGCGGGGCATTTTCATTCAAATCTTCGCGGATACAGTTTTCCAGAACGGCCATTTCAATCCACGAATCTTTTTTGGTGATGCCGATGCGTTCGCAAAAGTCGCGGATCGCGGCCGGCGTCACGCCCGCGCGGCGCAGGCCGGCGAGCGTCGGCATGCGCGGATCGTCCCAGCCGCCGACATGTTTTTCGATGACCAGTTGATTCAGTTTACGCTTACTGACGATGCTGTATTCGAGTTGCAGTCGCGCGAATTCGATTTGCTGCGGATGGCAGGGAATCGTAATGTTGTCGAGTACCCAGTCATAGAGCGGTCGATGGTCTTCGAATTCGAGCGTACACAGCGAATGCGTGATGCCTTCGATCGCGTCGGAAATGCAATGCGTATAGTCGTACATCGGATAAACGCACCATTGGTTGCCGGTGCGGTGATGATGTACGCGGCGAATTCGGTAAATGACCGGGTCGCGCATGTTGATATTTGACGAAGCCATATCGATTTTTGCCCGCAAGACGTATTGTCCGTCGGCGAATTCGCCGGCGCGCATGCGTGTGAATAAATCGAGGTTTTCTTCGATGGAACGGCTACGGTCCGGGCTTTCCTTGCCGGGTTCGGTCAGCGTGCCCCGATTCTGACGCATTTGTTCGGGTGTCGAGCTATCGACATAGGCCAAGCCTTTTTGAATCAACTCGACTGCGTAATCGTAAAGCTGTTCGAAATAATCGGAGGCATGGCGAAGTTCGTGCCATTGAAAGCCAAGCCAACTCACGTCGCGTTCGATCGCTTCCATGTATTCGACGCTTTCTTTTTCAGGATTCGTATCGTCGAAACGAAGGTTGCAGGTGCCCTGATATTCGGCCGCGATACCGAAATTCAAGCAAATCGATTTGGCATGGCCGATGTGCAAATAACCATTCGGTTCCGGAGGGAAGCGCGTGGCGACTTTGCCGTTATTTTTGTTTTGTTTCAGATCGTTATTGATGATCTGGCGAATGAAATTGGAAGGCAGCGTTTCGTTTGATGACATGGGTGGTCAGTGATTGATTGGTAATGGGAATGTTGTGTTAACACATGATCCTGAATCCGGCAGTTTGTCCACAAAAATTCGGCAACTCTCTGGTTGGCCCATTTCGTCATGTTTAGGACGTGGGGGCGCTTCTCAAGGAGAATGCTCCACCCTTGGGGTGAAAATTCAACAAATCATGAAAATCGAACATTTTGATGATTTTTGCGTATTGCGTGGACTAAAGCTTCATCTATGTAAAGAGACACAAAATGACGGGCAATACTACTGCAATTCCCGATTTCCGTAAAGCGGGCCGGTCATCGGATTTCGATCCAGCTGATTTTGGCGATGGGACTACATAAAACCAAGAAATACGCGCGAGTCATGAGCAGTTAGCCCGGTTCTTTATTAACTAAGGAATATGCACAAAAGAACTTATACAAGTAGTAGGCTTTGTGGCGGTTTGGTGACTCGCTTGACAGGACGCCGTGAATACATCCATGTAGGCTTGACGGCGGCTATCCCTGCCGCCGACACCTGTCAATCGAGCCACCAAACCCCAGCAATTCCCAGTTTGAGCAGTTTCGCCGATTTTAGGGTGTGGGGTATGCCTTGTCGAGGAACGCCGTAAACCCATCCATGGGGGCTTGGCGGCAGCTCGAACGCCATCCTTGGCGCTTGCAGATTTTGCAGGAGCAAAAATCTGCAAGCGCCAAGGATGGCGTGAATGCAGATTTTGCAGGAGCAAAAATCTGCCCTGCTGCCGACATCCTCGCCAAGCATACCCCACGCCCTTTTTGATCTCCAAATTGGGAATTGCTGACCAAACCCCCTTCCGACAGTTGTCTAAGTTATTTCATGCTTGTTCCTAAGTTTTGTCGATTGCGAGTCTTGTTTCTCTGCTGCGACAAGCTGCCGCGCGTCAATTCGCCACATTTTCAAGGTTTTTTGTACACAGTATAATGCATGCAACTCTTGATTAACTGCGTTTTGCAGGCTTTCCTCCTAAAGGGTTTTAAGAGTTTCTCAAGCGGACAATCGATGTCCGCTTTTTTTTGCCCGAAATAATGCCAAATTGGCTGATAGTGTGTTCCGTCGAATCGAATGCCGCTTAATTCGCTTGTGTGAAAAGCGAGTGCCCTAAATCATGGCAGCAATTCCCAGTTTGAGAAATTTCGCCGTATTCAGGATGCAGGCTATGCCAGTCGAGGAACGCCGTAAACCCATCCATGGGGGGCTTGACGGCGGCTCGAACGCCAAGGATTGCGATTGCGTGAATGCAGATTTTGCAGGAGCAAAAATCTGCCCTGCCGCCGACATCCGCGCCAGGCACACCCCGCAGCCTTTTTTATCCTCAAATTGGGAATTGCGGGGATCATGGTTTTTCTTGACGTTCTTTGCGGATGTTTTGCAAAGTATCCAGCCCTTTTTTTCGTTGGACTCGAATGATTTCCAATTCGGTTTGATACAATTTCGCCAATTCCTGATCGGCGGTTTGTTCGAGCGCATCGGTCAATTCGCGTTCCTTCTTTTTCAGTTTGCGGAGAACGGTTTTTAGTTCCTTGGCGTAGTGTTTGGTTTTTTTGTGCTCTGGATCGAAGAAATGTTCCAATTGGGTCAAAAATTTTGCTTTCATGATCCGATACCTTTTACTTATGAATTGACTGTTTCCACGACCGTTTTGATTTCCGTTTCATTCAATGCCAGGTTCTGCTCAGGCTCAAGGTGATGCGTATTATGCAAAAATAAAGTTTCCGCGGCTTTGACCAGATTGGTTTTGATACTGAACATGTAAGCGCTGTCATTAATCAACGATGAGCCGGTTTCGGCGGTGATTTTATTTTCGCGAATCAATGTCTCGATGCTGCGTGTGATCTGCTGGTCGTCTTCCTCAATTTTAGCCTTGAGAGCATCGAGCGAAACAAAAGGGAGTTCATCGGCCTCGATGTTTTTCATGAATGCATCGATTTGCTTGATCAATATTGCGATTTGATAAGCAATCTTTTGATACTCATCGCGGGCGTAGCGGTAACGCGAAGTGGCAAAATGCAGCCAGTTGTTTTGTAGATGCTTGGTATCTTTGATCGCCTCGACGATATGACGATTCGCATCGCGTAGCCAATAAAGTTTTGCCGAGGGTTTGTTTTCCGGAGAAAAAGAAGCGCGACTGATGAAGGCGATAATGGCACTGTAAATACCTTTAATGCGTTTTTCGTAAGCATTTTCGATATCGTATTCGGCCGGATTTTCTTGTTGCTTCAAAGTTTGAAGTAACTGCTCATTGTCCTGAAGATCCCGGCGGCTCAATCCAAAGGTTCTTAGAATGACATAAACGGCATTGTCGTATAGATGCAGCGTCTCCAGTCGTATCGATTCGTTCATGGTTTCAGGGAATTCAACCGCCGAGCTATTTAAATATTTCGGCATGAAAATACTGATTTTTCTTTCCTTAATGAAGCGTTGTAAAAACACGACCATGTACCCGATAAAAGGGAATAATAGAGCGATTCCCGCAAAATTGAATAAGGTGTGAAAGACGGCGAGTTTTAAGGTGTAGTCGCTGGGGTTTATTCCGATCTTATCGCTTAGCCAATCTACAGACACGACAAAATAAGGAATAAATATGAGTGTGACGAAGCCGGTCAAAAAATTAAAAATTAAATGCGCCCAAGCTAAACGTTTGCCGTCGATATTGGCGCCGAGTGCGCCGATAATAGCCGTGATCGTCGTGCCGATGTTAGAGCCGACCGCCAAGGCCAGGGCATTCTCGTAAGTGATTTGTTGTGCTGCTAGCGCGGTGATGATCAAGACCATTGTGGCATGGCTCGATTGCATGACGACCGTGGCGGCAACGCCGACCGCGGTGTAAACCAACAAGCCCTTGATGCCCGGCATGGCGAATTCGACTAGGTCGATGGTTTCCTTGATGCGCTCGAAATTATCCTTCATATAGTCGATGCCCAAAAACAGAAAGCCGAGTCCGGTCAGAATGAAGCCTACGCCTTTTACTTTTTTCCGGGCTTGAAAAATAAATAATATACCGAAAACCAGCATAGGCAGCGCGTATGCGGCGATATCGACTTTAAGTCCGAAGCCGGCGATCAGCCAGGCGCCGGTCGAGGTGCCGAGGTTAGCTCCGAAGATAATCCCGATGCCTGAGGCTAAATCGAGCAAACCCGCGCTGAGAAACGATATTGTGATGATCGATACCAATGAGCTCGATTGCATCAGCGTTGTCGCGACGATGCCGAAGCCCAGACTTTTGAGTCGCGTATCGGTGGTTTTTTGCAGAATGCGTTCCAGTGTGCCGCCGGTAAAGGCCTTGAAGCCTTGTTCGAGCGACATCATACCGAACAAAAAAATAGCAACGCCGGCTGCGATGCCTTTAAATTCTTCGCTAAGCCAAAAGCCGATACTTAATAAGGGAATACCCAGGATCAGGAAAATTTTTTGCATCGCGCTCTATTTAAGATAAAAAACTAAAAAATTTACAATGACTTTCTAAGTATAACCATCGTAGATCAAAATTCGGCACCGGGGGGGTCCGTCAAAGGACGCCGTGAATACGTCCATGTTGGCTCTATGCCAGCTCCGTGCCCGCAATGCCTTTGTCGGACACTCCGGTGCTTCCTCGGGCACTGCCGAAATTTGAAGTGTGAAAGAAAGGTATAGGCTTAGGAAATTTCAGTGAATCGCGACGTCTTAATCTCAATGGTTTTGCCATTCTAATGAGCGTGATCATGGCAACATCAATATTTCGTTTTAGACTATCGGGGGTTGTTTGGGTCCGGTTTTATGGATGCTAACCTGATCGCCGATGTGTAATACTCCGGTATTGTCATGCAAGGCATTTTGTCCGAAATAAACTTTTTGGTTCCATTTGCGAATTCTACTTAATGTGAGCAGCGGCTCTTGTCCGGATTCTGCCGTTTCCGGATCGATAGTCGGTACCGAGCAGCGCGCACAGGGTTTAGGTAATCTGAAGTTGATTTCGCCGATGCTTATCGTTCGCCAACTGTCTTCGGCGTAGCTATCGCAACCTGAAATGACCAAATTAGGCCTAAAACGGGGCATTGGATAATTCAGATTCATGGCGCGGTTGAGTGATGCCAGAGAGTTTTCCGAAATTATCAAGAACGGAAAGCCGTCCGAAAAATAAACTTTGTCTTCGGGCCGGGCGTAATTCGGATCGACCGGGCGAATCGTTTCTTCCGCTTGGTAAACCAGTTTGCAGTCGATATGTAAAAAATCACTGAGCCATCGGTTTGCTTGTGTTGAAACCTCGTGTGCCAGGCAGCGGTCATGCCAGATTTCGCATTCGAGCGTTTCACCGTTTGTTGCCTCCAGGGGGAGTACCAAATCGTCCAAACCCGGCGCCGATAGAGTCAGACAACTTTCGGTCAATGCGGTGCGAATCAATGCCATCTTAGGCAGGCGCCGTTGGGATAAAAATTTTCTGTTTTTATCAACCAACATCCATTGCCTATCATAGCGCAGACCTTTTTCAGTCACCGGCCAGCGGTCGACCGCGATACCCGCCAATGATTTAACCGGATAGATATAAATTCCGCTTAAAAAAGGCGAAGGCATCATTTAACCGAGCAGTCCTTTCACGACGCTCGATGTTAGGTTGCTCTGAGCGGCTAGACCGTCCGACGGGAATTGTTTAATCAAGTCGGCGGTTTGCCTGACAATCTCGTTGGCCTGTTCCGGTTCGGCGACCGGTGGGGCTGAATTGACATTTTGTGCTTCACGGTTACGAAACGATTCGGAAAGTTGTAGTGCGTTATCCGATAATTCGAGATTTTGTTCGTCGCTGACGATAGGCGCTCTTGGTGTGGCGACGTCTTGGTTTGGCGCTTCGGTAAGTCCGCGATTTTGCTCCGGCTGAGCGGGAACATTCGGTACGGTATTGTCGATGCGTGGTGTTATGGCTTGGATTTCCATTTTGGATTCCTCATTCGAAAAGATTCCTGACTATACCCTTTGCTAGTCAAATTTCGGCGTCGGGGTGCCCGTCAAAGGACGCCGTGAATACGTCCATGTAGGCTTTATGACAGCATCCATGCTGCCAAAGCCTTTGCCGAACACCCCTCCGCCTCCATACGCTAATGCCGAAATTTGGAGTGCGATAGGTATAACAAAGTGTTCATTGGTACCGATATGGCATTTTATACCCATCGTAAATGAAAATTCGGCCCCGGGGTCTCTTCCGCGGCACTGCCGAAATTTGAAGTGCGAAAGGTATAATTTGCCGATATCCGGTTTCATGGGTGGCAATGCCTGTTTTTTAATTGGGCAATAATTTTCTTGGATCGTTCATTTAAACAGTAAATCCGTCTGAGTTTCAAGTAAATGATCGCCAAGACCGTTTTGTCTTTCTTCGAACTTGATACCGTAGTCAAACTTATTGCTGCTGGATTGGCGGACGACTTTGGCTTTGATATTAAATCGTCTGCCGTCCGTGAATTTAAGTACTACAGTAATTTTTTTATTGATGCTCAGTTTTTCTTCGGCGCTTACGCGTAAGCCTTTACTGCTGATGTCTTGAAGTTGGGCTTGTGTCTTTTTATCTATCCCTAGCAGGTTTTTTGCAATCAACGCGACTTGAATATCGTTTCTGACATAGCGAACCGATCTTCGGCCATTATCTTGAATCGTATCATCGGTATCTAAATCGAAAATATCACGATGATCTTCTGAAGGAGGATTGATGTCGGCCATGGGGATTACGAAATCATGAGTAATGTTGGGTTATCGAATAATGTGGCGCTTTTTTAAATTATAGTGTGTTTTCGCTTGTATTAGGGGGCAGTTTATTATTGGCGGTGTCGATGCATAAGGAAACCCTGCTCAGTTATGTTTATAATGCTCGATTGAGCAATACCTTAAGCGTCAGGAATTTGTTAAGTTATATCTTTCGCACTTCAAATTTCGGCAGTGCCTAAGGAGGCGCCGAGGTGTCCGACAAGGCTTTGCCAGCATGGAGCTTTCATCGAGCCTAGATGGACGTATTCACGGCGTCCTTTGGCGGACCCCCGGCGCCGAATTTTTATCTCAGCCACAGCAATTGAATGGAGTAGGAAAATGATCGTCCGATCTTTATTGTTAGGTATTAGTATGCTGTCGTTGACTGTCTTTGTTGCACAAGCGGAACAAAAACAGGAAATCGAAATTGTTTACTTTACCCAAGAAAAAACGGCTCCGCCGGCCTTGTCGAATCTTGATCCGTTTATTCAAGACAAAGGGGAACTTGGCGCCGAACTGGCGATCGACGATAACAACACTACCGGACAGTTTACCGGTCAATTGTATAAACTGAACAAGGTTATCGTGCCGATCGACGGCGATGTCGCCCAGGAATTTAACGACAAGATAGCCGGGAAATTTTCCTTTGTTGTCGCTAATTTGCCAGCCGATGATTTACTGAAAATCATCGATGCGAATAAGCCGGAGCACACCTTGATTTTCGATGCGGGGACGACGGACGACAGTCTGCGGCAGCGTTGCGGTAGCGATGTGCTGCATATCTTACCAAGCCGCGCAATGCGTGCCGATGCCTTGGCTCAATATATGTTGAAAAAGCGCTGGGCCAAGTGGTTTTTGGTGATCGGTGCGAGCGATGAAGATAAATTATTCGCCGCTGCGATCAAGCGATCCGCGAAGCGTTTCGGCATGAAAATCGTCGCGGAGAAAGCCTGGGATCATACCTATGACGCTCGGCGTACCGCTCAATCCGATGTGCCGGTGTTCACGCAGGGCGTCGACTACGATATATTGGTGGTTGCCGACGAACAAGGCTTGTTCGGCGAATATCTCGATTATCGGACTTGGATTCCAAGGCCGGTTATCGGCACGCAAGGCTTGATCGCGACGTCCTGGCATCGTGCGCATGAACAATGGGGCGCGGTGCAAATTCAAAATCGTTTCAAAGAGCAAAAGGGCCGTTGGATGGAAGAGGCGGATTACGGCGCTTATCTAGCGATTCGTGCCGTCGGCGAGGCCGCGACCCGGACCCAATCGAGCCAACTCAACGATATCAAGACTTATTTGTTGAGCGACAAATTCGCGTTGCAAGGTTATAAAGGCAGGCCATTGTCGTTCCGGACTTGGAACGGTCAGTTGAGACAACCGCTGTTACTCGCAGCGCCGCGTTCTTTGGTTGCGGTCGCCCCGATCGAAGGTTTTTTACATCCGAAAACCGAATTGGATACGCTGGGTTTTGATCAACCTGAAACCAAATGTAAGTAAAAGGTAGAGACTATGAAAAATATTTTATGGACTGTCGCGCTATGCGCTGCCGTTACGGCCCACGCCGAAACAGTTTACGTCACACTGGAAAAAGACAATGCCTTGGCCGTCGTCGATCCGATTGCCGGAACATTAACCAAAACGGTACCGGTCGGGCAAAGACCTCGCGGTATTGCAATCAGCCCCGATAATAAGTTCCTATACATAGCGACCAGCGACGACGATACGATTAAAATCATCGATGCCGAAACGCTTGAGGAAGTCGGACGATTGCCGTCCGGCGAGGATCCCGAGACCTTTGCGGTCAGTCCCGACGGCAGCCGTATGTATGTATCGAACGAGGACGACAGTCAAGTCACCGTGATCGATGTGCAAGAACGCAAAGCGATCAAGGAAATCAAGGTCGGCGTCGAGCCGGAAGGCATTGCCGCGAGCCCCGATGGGCGTTGGGTTATCAGCGCTTCCGAAACGACCAATATGCTGCACTGGATCGATACCGAGAGCCTTGCTATCGTCGATAACACGCTAGTCGACCCGCGCCCACGGGCGTTGAGTTTTACCGCCGACAGTAAATTCGTTTGGGCGACATCCGAAATGGCCGGGACCTTGACGATACTCGATGCAGAGACTCGGCAAGTCGTCAAGAATATTAAACTGGAAGTTCCGGGCGTGACTTTCGATAAGATTCAGCCGGTCGGCGTCGCGATCGATAAGGATAATCGCTGGGGCTATGTCGCAATGGGGCCTGCGAACCGGGTTGCGGTAATTAATGCCAAAACTTACGAGATCGAAAAATTTCTGTTGGTTGGCGAAAGAGTCTGGAATTTGGCGTTCTCTCCCGATCAAAAGCGGCTTTATACGACCAACGGCGTCAGCAACGATATTTCGATCATCGACTTGGCTAGCCATAAAGTCACCAAATCGGTCGGGGTAGGGCGCTATCCCTGGGGTGTGGTTGCGAAGCCATGAATTCGATCGCGTTGTCCGTCGAGGATTTAAGTTTTTCCTACAGCGGCAAGAAGGCTCTGGATAAGGTCGGCTTTTCGATAAATCCCGGTGAATGTACGATTCTGCTCGGACCGAACGGCGCCGGAAAAAGTACCTTGTTTGCGTTAATTACGAGGCTTTACGATACGCGTTCCGGACGTATCGAACTGTCCGGCTTCGATATCAAGAAACAAACGCGCAAGGCATTGGCGATGTTGGGCGTGGTTTTTCAGCAAACCACGCTCGATATGGATCTGACGGTGATGCAGAATTTGCGTTACCACACGGCTCTGCACGGCATGAGGCGTAAGGTGGCGAAACAGCGTATACAGGAGGAATTGGAGCGATTCGATATGTATGAGCGCCGTTTCGAAAAAATACGGCAACTCAACGGCGGGCACCGGCGGCGTGTCGAAATTGCCCGGGCGCTGTTGCATAAGCCGTCACTGCTGTTGCTCGACGAACCGACGGTCGGACTCGATGTGCCGAGCCGCAAGGCGATTGTCGAACACGTTCATCAATTGGTTAATGACGGGCAATTATCGGTGCTGTGGGCGACGCATCTCATCGACGAAATTTATCCGGACGATCATTTGGTCGTGTTGCATCAAGGCCAAGTCAAGGCGAACGGCGCGATTCCCACGGTTTTACAACAGACCGGCAAAGAGTCGATCGACGAGGCGTTTTTTGCACTGACTCAGGGGGCACGGACATGAGGCTATTGCATTATTGGCGAGCGATGTGGGGCATTATCGGCCGCGAATTATTGCGCTTCGTGAAGCAACGCGAGCGTTTTATTTCAGCCTTGGTTCGACCCTTGCTATGGCTATTCGTGTTCGCGGCAGGATTTCGCGCCGCGCTTGGCATCGCGATTGCGCCGCCTTACGAAACCTATATTCTTTACGAAGTCTATATCACCCCCGGTCTGATCGGCATGATTCAATTGTTCAACGGCATGCAAAGTTCGTTGTCGATGGTTTACGACCGCGAAATGGGCAGTATGCGGACTCTGATGGTTGCACCATTGCCGCGTTGGTTTCTGCTGTTTTGTAAGCTGATTGCCGGAACCGCCGTGTCGGTCTTGCAAGTCTATGTCTTTCTTGGTATCGCCTGGCTGTATGAGATCGAGGCGCCGCTTGAAGGCTATCTCTGGGTATTGCCGGCCTTGTTGTTGTCGGGAATGATGCTTGGCGCATTGGGCTTATTGCTGTCATCGTTCATCAAACAATTGGAAAACTTTGCCGGCGTGATGAATTTCGTCATTTTTCCGATGTTTTTCATGTCGACTGCGTTGTATCCGCTTTGGAAAATCAAGGAGTCCAGCGAATTGCTGCATAATATCGCCCGGTACAATCCGTTTTCGCAAGCAGTGGAATTGATTCGTTTTGCGTTGTATAACCAATTCAATCAAGAGGCTTTTATCTACACACTATCGGCCTTTGTCATTTTCATGACAGCGGCCATACTCGGTTATAACCCATCGAAAGGCATGATGACTCGAAAAGGAGGAGGCGCCTAATGCAACACAAAACGATTTTGGTAACCGGCGGCGCCGGTTTCATCGGCGGCAATTTCGTCCGTCGCTTAGTGGAAAAAGGCAGTGTCAAAGTCATCAATCTGGATGCCTTGACCTACGCCGGTAATCTGGAAACTCTGGCGGATTTAGACGGAAACGACAATCACCGCTTCGTACTCGGGTCGATTGGCGACAAAAGCCTGGTCGATTATTTGTTGACGCGTTATCAACCCGATGCGATCGTCAATTTCGCGGCCGAAAGCCATGTCGACCGCTCGATCGACAATCCCGGTGCGTTTATTCAGACCAATGTGGTCGGCACATACGGATTGCTCGATTCAGCGAAGGCTTATTGGCGGCAACTCGATAGCGAAGATCGGCAGAATTTTCGGTTTCTTCATGTCTCGACCGATGAAGTCTACGGGTCGCTCGGCGCGGAAGGCAAATTCACCGAGCAAACGCCTTATCAACCGAATTCGCCGTATTCGGCGTCGAAGGCCGCGTCCGACCACTTGGTCAGAGCCTATCATCACACTTACGATTTTCCGGTATTGACGACCAATTGCTCGAATAATTACGGGCCTTATCAATTCCCGGAAAAACTCATTCCGTTGATGATCTTGAACGCGCTTAGCGGAAAGTCGTTGCCGATTTACGGGGCCGGAATGAATGTGCGCGATTGGCTGTATGTCGAAGACCATTGCCGCGCGATCGAGACCGTGCTCGAAAATGGCCTTATCGGCGAGGTTTACAATATCGGCGGCAACAATGAAAAAACCAACCTGGAAGTCGTCGAAACGATTTGCGCCGTGCTCGACGAATTAATGCCGGATTCGAATTTCAGGCCGCATCGAAATTTGATGCAATTCGTGCAAGACCGTCCCGGTCATGATCTGCGTTATGCGATCGATGCCGGTAAAATTAAACGCGAATTGGGTTGGGAACCGCAAGAAACCTTCGAAACCGGTCTGCGAAAAACCGTGCAATGGTATCTCGATAATAAAGCCTGGTGGGCCAATGTCTTGGACGGCAGTTACCGGGGCGAGAGACTGGGGTTGCAGAATCTTTGATTTTGCTAAAGATTAATTCTAGATTTGGCAGTTTAACCATGAAGCACATGAACCTAAAAAGAGCAGTTTGAGGCTTCACCAAGCCGGTGTAAGTGTTGTAGACCCTTCATGCTTCGACTGGGCTCAGCACGAACGGTCTACAACACTTGCCAACTGCTCTTACTGTGAAAGTTCGTAGATTTGGACTCTTCTAATTTTTTGATAGTCGAAGCTCGATAGAGAGCATGTCGGTTCCGAAGAGGGCGCGTTTGCTCGATCGACAGGTGTCGGCGGCAGGGCAGATTTTTGCTCCTGCAAAATCTGCATTCATGCCATCCATGGCAATCAGATTCCGCCGTCGAGCCTACAGGGACGTATTCACCCAGCACCTAAATTCCATAGCCCATTGGCTATGGTTAACTATCTTGGATAATTTAGGTGCTGGGTTCACGGCGTCCTGTCGGGCGAGTGACCGCGCCCTCCGCCACCCAAGAACTTTCATTTGCCGGGGCGATGGCTAGGCCTTCATGAACGTTAGGTTAAATAATCCTCCCCAGCAGAAAAACGACTACGCATATTTTTAAGCTCGGAGTATTCCGGAGCTACCTACTTTACGAAACGACTTAATTTTTTCCAAACATGAAATATGACCGAGGAAATAGACATGGCTGAACGATTGCCTTCTGTCAGCGTGCAGCGCAATCTCTCTTCCCCTTTTTCGTCATCGACAAGCATGGTCGGGCGCGGATTGGAGGCTATTCGTAACGCTCCAGCCAATGAGCCTGCGGTCAATATGGACGAGCGTTACCGCTTAGCCCGCGACAGTTATAATCGTATTACCGATGACGGCAATGAAATCCGATTTAACTGCGATGCGACGGCTACAGTCATAAACGGCAATGAAAGCGAATCGCTGCGGCCCTTGTTTTCGATGAGGCAGCAGCTGAAACAAGATTTCTCGACGTTCCAAGAATTAGCCGATCAAGATTACGGTAAGGCCTATTTTCCGCTTGCGAGAATGTATTTGGGCGGACAAGGGATTCCTCGAAATGCCGAAAAAGCCGAATATTATATGCGCATGGCGTTCAACTGGTGTACGTCTCATCAAGCGCTTGCCGATCCGGAAATTTGGATGGATCTGGCCGAAATGTACGGTAATGGTTTTGGCATTGAACAGAATCCGGTTCAGTCATTGTCATGGTGCCGCAAGGCTGCCGAAGCAGGTCTGGCCGGCGCTCAATATAATTTAGGTTTAAAAATCGAATACGGATTAGGCGTCAAGCAGGATGCAATCCAGGCTGTTTTTTGGTACCGAAAGGCGGCCGATCAAGGCTATGCCGGAGCGCAATGTAACCTAGGGCTGAACTACGAATGCGGTTACGGGGTCGAGCAAAATACAGTGCAGGCGGCATTCTGGTATCGCCGCGCCGCCGAGCAAGGCTACGCTTATGCGCAAATCGAGCTGGGGGCGCTCTACGAGTTCGGTGTAGGTGTGGCGCGAGATGGCGAGCAAGCAGCGTTTTGGTACCGAAAAGCGGCCGAACAAGGTCATCCTTATGCGCAAGATTTTTTAGGCGAATTGTATTGGGCCGGTTTTGGCGTGGCGCAAGATTATGAAAAAGCCGTGTTTTGGTATCGACAAGCCGCCGATCAAGGCGCGCCGAGAGCGCAAGATATGCTGCATCGAGTTTATCCGAACGGTCCTGCAGTTGAAACCGTCGATCAGCAAGCCTTGTATTGGTATCGCAAGATTGCCGGCCGCGGGCATGTGAAAACGCAAGAATTTCTGTCGAGATTCGACATCAATTGGAAGAATCGTTAATGCTACCGGAAGAACAAGAACTCAAGCGTTTGGAGACCGAAGAAGCCGAGCTCGAAGAGCAGGTCTCATCCGCTGAGTTGGCGTTGGAAACGGTAAAAACCGAAATGGCGCAGTTTCATTACCGCTACTACCGGCTAGTGGGTTATTTGTATGTCGAAATGGATGAGTTGGATGCTCGAATTGCCTCGGAACAAGCAGAGCGCTATCCCGACAATATCGAGTTGCGAGCGCGCGCCCATGACGCCGAGCAGCAGGCGCAGCGATCGGCTGAAGAAGCCGGTTTAACCGAAAGCCAGGTTCCGCCGGCCGAAATTACGCCGGAAATCAAACAAGCCTACCGTAAAGCGACGAAGCTGATGCACCCCGACCGCGCCACTAACGAGATCGAACGCGAACGCCGCACAATCATGATGGCCCGCGTCAATCGTGCCTACGAGGCCGGCGATTTGGCGGCAATCGAACAATTGATTATCGATTTCGGCCAAGACTCGGAAGCCGTCGAAGGTAGCGATACCGGCGCGCGCTTGGTCAAAGTGATTCGCCGTATCGCACAATTGCGCCGGCGTTTGTCCGAGGCCGAACAGGAACTCAGCGAACAAAAGCAAACGGAATTATACGAATTGATGGGCACGGTCGGCGAGGCCGAAGCGAGCGGCGAAGACCCGCTCGGCGACTTGGCCAGGCAATTGACCCAGCACATCAGCGAGCGCAAGGTTCGTTTGGAATTGCTTTGTCAACCGGCGAATTAACCTAAAAAAGCATTTCACCATGAAGATCATGAAGTACTTGAAAATACAGCGATTTCAATTTAAATGAGTGACTTATCATTAACAGCCTATGTCATCATTATTGCCGCTGGAGTGCAGGCTTGCCTGCACTCCAGTCCCGCCATTGTTTTGATGTTTTTGAGTCATTAACTGGATTCCTGATTAGCAAGATGCTTCAGCTTGCTGAAGCCAATTGTCCGAGCAGTGGCCAGTCGTAGCCACTTCTGCGGGACGGGTTATTTAACCCGTCCCCAACGTTTCGGTTTGCCCTAAACATTTCGGCTAACTTCGGCCAAAGTCAAAACGTTTAGGACGGGGTTGCAAACCCCGTCCTGCTAGGGATATGCTGGTTTTTGGGCTTTAGCTGAAGAAACTTGCTAATCAGGACTGGATTTGAAAACGCTATATTACTGCATTGAGTTCATCTGTTATATTGGGATAGTTTATAAAGCACTCAATTCTCTTCCCTTCATTATCTTCATGCCCTTCATGGTAATAAAAAACAAGCTATAAACATTGTACTGCATTAGCACCCTTGAAATCCTTCATGAAGTTCATGTGTTTCATGGTTAAATTGTAGAATTTAGGATTAAGCGATAGTCGAAGGAGGAGCGGTCATGATCGATTGGAATCAAACTCACGCCGCTATTTGGCGGCGGCGGAAAGAATGTCTGCGGCCGGTCAAGCAACTGGATGCGATTCGACTCGATGATTTGCTCGGTATCGATCGGCAAAAGCAATGCTTGATCGACAATACCGAGCGCTTTTTAGCGGGAAAACCGGCCAATAACGCCTTGCTTTGGGGCGCGCGAGGTACCGGTAAATCGTCGTTGATCAAGGCCTTGCTCAATGAATACAAGGATCGGGGTCTGCGGGTCATTGAAGTGGACAAACAAGATTTGATCGATCTGCCCGAAATCGTCGACGACATTCGCGAACAAGAGCAGCGTTTCATCGTCTATTGCGACGACCTTTCCTTCGAAGCCGATAACGGCTTGTATACCGCGCTGAAGAGCGTCATGGAAGGTTCCATCGAATTGCCGCCGGAAAATGTATTGCTCTATGCCACATCGAACCGGCGCCATCTGATGCCGGAACAGATGCGCGACAATCTCGATACCCGCTTAGTCGACGGCGAGGTTCATTATTCCGATGCGGTCGAACAAAAAATATCGCTCTCCGACCGCTTCGGCTTGTGGCTGTCGTTTTACCCGCCGAATACCGAAACCTTTCTGGAAATCGTCGATAGTCTGTTCACCAGTTACGACGGCGACAGCGAACAACTCCATCAAAAAGCCCTGGAGTTTGCCAAGCTCAGGGCATCGAAAAGCGGCCGAACCGCAAAGCAGTTTTACAATGCCTATAGCGAATGACAGGGCATTCGCCCTAGTTTTCCTGGTTGAATCCTCGCTTTAAACATCGCGATTTCTCATGCCCGTGCGCAAACCCAAACATCGACTCGGGCCGCACCGGCTTTTTTTAGCGCTCGCGCCAGTTCGGAAACGGTCGTGCCGGTGGTCATCACGTCATCGATGATTGCAATATGATCGAATCTTAACGGTCCGTTGACGGTAAATGCGTTTCTCATGTTTTTACGCCGTTCCTTGGCCGGCAAATCGATTTGGTGGGGCGTGTTGCGGCTACGAATGCAACAGTCGAGGTCAATCGGTATCGCTAGTTCGCGGCTTAGCGTGCGGGCGATTTCGATCGATTGATTAAAGCCGCGTTCCCGGTAGCGGCGAGGGTGCAACGGCACCGGCACCAGGCAATCGGGCATTTCGGCGGATATTTTCAAGTAGTCCGCCATCAACAATCCTAGCAGTCGCGCATTTTTGAATTGGCGGCGAAATTTCAATCCTGAGATTAAAAAACGGATAACGCTTTGATGTTTAAAAGGCGCATGCGTTTCGTCGAAGCCGGGCATGCGTTTTTGACAATCGCCGCACAATACCGGCCCGGTTGGCGCGTGTTCGAAAGGAATGCCGCAGCGGTAACAGCAATATGGGTTAGTGACCAGTAATTCCATGCAAGGCCCGCAAATATCCCTCGAAGCCTGTCCCTGATTGCCGCATAAAATGCAGGTGGGCGGCAATAAGTAATTCTGTATAATATCGAGCCAGTTGTTTACCATTTTAAAGCGGTCAGGTTGACAAACGGTGCGCCATTGAAAAAGATCGGTACCGGGTGCAGCTCGAATCCGACAAAAGCCTGATCGATATCGCTCAATTTTTATAATCCGGAGATTAACAGAATGTCAGCAAACCCAGCAATAAGCACGATTCGCCACGACTGGCGCACTGAGGAGGTTCAAGCTTTATTCGCGTTGCCTTTCAACGATTTGATATTTCGTGCCCAATCGATTCATCGCGAACATTTCGACCCGAACGAGATTCAGATTAGTAGCTTATTGAGCATTAAAACCGGATCGTGTTCGGAAGATTGCGCTTATTGCCCGCAAAGCGCGCGTTATGATGCGGATTTGCAACCGGAAGCCTTGATGCCGGTCGATGACGTGTTAAAGGCAGCGCGGCGCGCGAAAGACGAAGGCGCTTCTCGGTTCTGCATGGGCGCGGCCTGGCGACAACCGAAAGACAAAGATGTCGCGCGCGTCGTCGAAATGATTCAAGGCGTTAAAGCGTTAGGCATGGAAACCTGTGTGACCCTGGGTATGTTGACCGACACTCAAACCGCGACGCTCAAGGAAGCCGGTCTCGATTATTACAATCATAATCTGGATACTTCGGAAGATTATTATTCGGAAATCATCACGACCCGTAGCTATCAAGACCGTCTCGATACCTTAGCGAGGGTTCGGGATGCCGGTATCAATGTCTGTTGCGGCGGCATTGTCGGCATGGGCGAGAGCGAACAAGACAGAGCGAAACTGTTGATCGAATTGGCTAATTTACCGAAGCATCCGGAAAGCGTGCCGATCAACATGCTGGTTCAGGTCGAGGGTACGCCGCTGAACGGTACCGAAAAATTGGATCCTATCGTATTCATTAGAACCATCGCGGTCGCGCGTATCCTAATGCCGACTTCCCGCGTGCGTTTGTCGGCCGGCCGTAATGCTATGAGCGACGAAATGCAGGCTCTATGTTTTCTCGCCGGCGCCAATTCGATTTTCTACGGCGAAAAATTGTTGACGACCGACAATCCGATGACCAATCAAGATCTAGCCTTATTTGAGCGCTTAGGCGTGCGTTCCGGCGGGTCTTGTCACGTTCAATGATCGGTATCGAATCCGGGCTGGATGCCGAGCTCGAGCGCTTGGCGCGCGAAGATTTGTACCGGACGCGCCGAGTCGTCGAATCCGCTCAAGGCGTCGAATTACAGTGCGGCGGACGAAAGCTGATTAATTTTTGCGGCAACGATTATCTCGGCTTGGCCAATCATCCTGCGGTCGTCAAGGCCTTTCAAGACGGCGCGGCTCGTTACGGCGTCGGCAGCGGCTCCGCGCATTTGATTTGCGGTCACGGCAGCGCGCATCATGCCTTGGAAGAAGAACTTGCGGAGTTTACCGGCCGCGATCGTGCGCTGTTGTTTTCGACCGGTTACATGGCGAATATCGGCGTCATTTCGGCGCTGACGGGCAAGGGGGATACGGTTTTCGAAGACCGGTTGAATCATGCCTCTCTATTGGATGGCGGTTTGTTATCGGGCGCGCGTTTCAAACGATATCGCCATGCCGACGCGGACGGTTTGCTCGATAGTTTGAACCGTACCGAAGGACGGTCGATGATCGTAACCGACGGCGTGTTCAGTATGGATGGAGATTTGGCGCCGCTCGACGTCCTGTCGCAAATCGCGAAAGATCAGGACACCTGCTTAATGGTCGACGATGCGCACGGTTTGGGCGTGATCGGCGACAAAGGGCGGGGAATCGTCGAGCATTTCGGCTTGACGCAACAACAGGTGCCGATATTGGTCGGAACGCTCGGCAAGGCTTTCGGTACCTTTGGAGCCTTTGTCGCCGGCTCCGAAACGCTGATCGAGACTTTGATTCAAAAGGCTCGAACCTATATCTACACGACCGCATTGCCGCCCGCCGTCGCCGAAGCAACCCGTGCTGCTTTGAATATTCTTATCGAAGATCAGTGGCGCAGGGAAAATTTAAACGATTTGGTGCGACGTTTTCGCCGAGGCGCCGAACAGCTCGGTTTTCCGTTGATGCCCTCGAATTCGGCGATTCAGCCTATCCTGATCGGCGATAGTCGAAGGGCGGTCGAAATCGGCAAGCGTTTGCTCGATGACGGGTTTTGGGTCGGTGCAATTCGGCCGCCCACCGTTCCGCAAGGCAGCGCTCGGCTGCGCGTGACTTTTTCGGCGCTACACGACGAGCAACAAGTCGATCGTTTGCTCGAATCCTTGGCAAAATCTATATCGCAATGACTATTCATTATCAAGTTTACGGCGAAGGGGAGCCTATCGTCTTGGTCCATGGTTGGGCGATGCATTCGGGCATTTGGCGCAATTTTGCCGAGCAATTGGCGCAAACCCGCCGCGTCGTTTGCGTCGATTTGCCGGGGCATGGCTTAAGCGCCGAAATACCCGAGTTCACGCTCGAGTCGGTATGCGAGCAGTTGAGCGAAATTGTCGATAGTAAAGCTTGCTGGATCGGTTGGTCGTTGGGCGGGTCGGTGGCCTTGGCAATGGCTGGATTGTTTCCGGAAGTCGTCTCGTCGGTCGTTCTGCTGGCCAGCAATCCTTGTTTTGTCGAAAATGCGGATTGGCCGGGTATGCCGGAAAATCAGCTCGATCTATTCGCCGAGAACCTCGGCGTCGATTGCGAATCGACGCTATTGCGTTTCTTGTCATTGCAAATCAATGGTTTGCCAGAGTTTAGGAAATTGTCTAAAAAACTCGCGGCCGTGCTTCGCGAATCCCGCATGCCGACGGAAAAAACGCTGCAGGGCGGCTTAGCTGTTTTAAAGCAGACCGATTTAAGGTCGGCGCTTGCCGATCTTCGCGTACCGGTCGCGGCGATGTTGGGCGAAAAAGATACCTTGGTTCCGGTTGGCATCGGCGAAGCAATGCGGGTAATCAATCCGGACCTGCATTTGAGCGTGATTAAAAATGCCGGGCATGCGCCGTTTTTATCGCATCGACCGGAATTGATCGAGAGTCTTATCGATTTTTGGGAGTCGAGGTGAGCGCGGTATTTGAACTGGATAAGACCAAGCTCAGAGAATCGTTCGGTTCGGCGAGTCTGTCTTATGATCGTGTTGCCGGTTTACAAAGAACGGTTGGCATAAATCTATTGCAAAGAGTAGCACCGGCACAATTGACGGGCACCGTTGTCGATTTGGGCTGCGGCACCGGATTTTTGACTAAATCCTTGCTCGATGCCGAAAATGTCGAGCGAATTGTTGCGCTCGACATTGCCTTGCCGATGCTGCATGCGGCAAGGCAAAAGCTCGGCGATACCGGTCGTTTGCATTATGTTTGCGGCGATGCGGAAAGCCCGCCGTTAAATACGAACTCGGTCGATACGGTGGTTTCCAATCTGGCCTTGCAATGGTGCCGCGATTTAACGGCGGTTTTCTGCGGTCTGCATCGTATTCTCAAGGCGGACGGCGAATTGGTATTTTCGACTTTCGGTCCGCATACGCTCTGCGAGTTAAAACAGGCTTGGGCCGCAGTCGACGACTATCATCATGTCAACGAGTTTTACCGCGAAACGGAAATCAGGCGTTGCCTGGCCGATGCCGGATTTAAGGAAATAGCGGTGCAATCCGAAATTTATCGGCCGGTTTACGGTTCCGTATTGGCTTTAATGAAAGAGCTTAAATCGATGGGGGCACATAATGTGTCTTCCGGACGTAATAAAAGGCTAACGACAAAACAGGAAATGACAAGCATGATCGAGGCTTATCCGCTTAATGATGCCAATATTGAGGCGACATTTGAGGTTTTTATCGTTTCGGCGAGAGTAGAAAACAATGACTAAAGGGCTATTTATAACCGGCACAGATACGGGTGTCGGAAAAACCTGGGCGACTGTCGCGTTGATGCGTCATTTTAAAAATCAAGGGCATACGGTTATCGGCATGAAGCCGGTCGCCTCGGGTTGTCTCGAAATCGACGGCAAACTGAGAAACGAAGATGCGCTGCTATTACAGCAAAACGCCTCGATACCGGTGCAATACGAATGGGTTAATCCTTACGCCTATCGCATGCCGGTTTCGCCGCATTTGGCTGGAGCAGAGCATCCGCCGGTTTTGGATGATATATGTTCGATTTTTCAAACGCTGCAACAAAATGCCGATATCGTTTTGGTCGAAGGCGTCGGCGGTTGGCGGGTTCCGTTGAATGCCGACTCCGATGTCTCCGATTTGGCGCGCGTACTGGGCTTGCCGGTCGTCATCGTGGTGAAGATAAGGCTGGGTTGTATCAATCATGCAAGATTAACTTATGAGTCGATTGTGCAGTCCGGGCAAGCTTGCGCCGGTTGGATAGCCGTTTGCTCCGATAACAACATGCTGTTGCGCGAGGAAAATATCGCCACGATTAAGGCAATGATCGACGCACCGTTGCTAGGAGTATTTCCTTTTATGCCCGAACCCGACTTCGATGAGCTGTCGGCGGCATTCGAGAAAACCCTATAAAAAATATTGAAATTAAGTTCCAAATAAACCATAATTCTTTTGCGGTTATTTCGGCATGCAAAACAGTTTGCAATGCAAGGGGAGGGCGAATGCGCCGCATTCTCATAATTCAAAGCCTTGACGAGTGAAAAGGCTCAAACAAGGCAATTAATCAACACAGGAGAGGAAATTATGGCTTTAATCACTTGGACGGCAGATCAATTCGGCACCAATGTCGGTTTTGCCGACGATGAACATAAAGTTTTGTTCGACAAACTCAATAAACTTTACGATTTGGCGACAGGCGGGGCGGAAAGATCCGCAATCGGCGCGCAACTCGATGATTTAATTGCCTATGTCGTAGGGCATTTCGCGCATGAAGAAAAAGAAATGGAAGCGGCCGGTTTTGCCGGTTTGGCGGCACATAAAGCCGAACACGAGGCCTTAGTGGGAACTTGCGCCGATCTACAAAAAAAATTCCATGCCGGCGAAGCCGATGTAACCGATGAGGTGGGGCAAATGGTTAAGAGTTGGTTGGAAAGTCACATTCCGACTTTCGATAGAGGCTATGCCGCCGTTTTGAGTTAATCGATGAAAAAATGAATGGATGCTTTTTCAACTTTTTCAATATGAAGTTAGCATTTTTCAGAAAATATTTCGATACGGTTGTAGCCTAAATTGACGGTTAAGGTTACTGTCGATGAAGACTGTTAGCCCGGAATAGACTGTGAAAATGAAGATAATTGAAGCCCGTGAATAGGGAATCACGGGCTTTTTTGTGCGCGTTAGTTTTAAGGCATCGGCAAAGCTCTTCTGGCTTACCGTTGCATCATGGGTTAAAATTCTCGTTTTTAAAATAGCTATTATAAAAACAGGGAAATTAGTGAATGTTGATTTGCTTTGAACCCCGGCTAAAAGTAGCTGATCAGCGAGAGAAACTTTTTCTCTATTTCATTGACTTAAGATAGGGCGCTTGCCGTTAGAAAGCCAAATCGTACAAGCCTTGATCTTAAAACAAGCTGGCGCTGATGACGTTACTAAGAATTTATCAATTGCATACAAGAGTTTCTAACTACCACCGGGAGGCTGCTCCGTGAAGAAAACCAAGCAACTGTTCGCAAGCCTGTTCTTGATGTCCTTGGGACTAGGGAATGCACAGGCCGAATATACACTGAATCTGAGGCAAGGCGTAACCCAGATCAGTCAAGAAGTCTACGATTTGCATATGTTGATTTTATGGATATGTGTGTTAATCGGTATTGCTGTGTTCGGCACAATGTTCTACTCGATATATCACCATCGTAAATCGAAAGGGCATGTCGCATCTCAATTTCATGAGAGCACCAAAGTCGAAATTATCTGGACGATCATTCCGACTTTGATTCTGATCGGTATGGCGATTCCGGCTACAAAAACGATGCTCGATTTGGACGATGTTCAAGATGCGGATATGTCGATCAAAGTCACCGGGTGGCAATGGAAATGGGAATATGAATACCTGGATAACGGTATTCACTTTTTCAGTACCTTGGACGAAGCCAGTAATAGAGCGCGTCAGCTGGGTTCCGGTATCGATCCGAGATCCGTGCCTCATTACTTGCTTAATGTCGATCATCCGTTGGTTGTTCCGGTCAATACGAAAATCCGCTTTTTATTCACTGCTGCCGATGTTCTGCATTCCTGGTGGGTGCCTGATTTAGGATGGAAAAAAGATACGGTCCCCGGCTTTATAAATGAAGCCTGGACTTATGTCGAAAAAGCAGGAACCTATCGCGGACAGTGTGCCGAACTCTGCGGAAAAGATCATGGTTTCATGCCGATCGTCGTGATCGCAATGGAGCAAGACGACTATGACGCATGGGTTGAATCTCAGAAGGCGGGGGCCGAAGCCGAGAAACAATTGGCCGATAAGGAGTGGACGACTGATGAGCTGATGACTAAGGGTGAAGCCGTGTATGCCAATAACTGTGCTTCCTGTCACATGGCCGACGGCGCCGGTATGGAAGGTGCATTTCCGGCTTTGACCGGAAGCTCTGTCGTGACGGGCGATATCGATGCTCAAATCGAGTTAATGTATAACGGAAAAGGGATGATGCCTGCATTTGGACAAATGCTGAGCGAAACCGAATTTGCCGCAGTCGTTACCTATACCCGCAATGCCTTAGGTAACTCGGTGGGCGATTCGGTTCAACCCGCTGCGATTAAATCATTGAAATCATCCGCACCGACGGATGAAGAGGAAGATGAGGATGATGAAGAGTAATGCTTAACTTTATTCAAAATCTAATCTTTTTAAAAATCATAGAGGTAACAATATGTCTGCGGTAGTAGCTGAACATGACGATCATCACGATCATCACGACCATGGTCCGGAAAAGGGGCTGTTAAGATGGATCATTACCACCAATCACAAGGATATCGGTACACTGTATTTGCTGTTTTCATTAGCAATGTTTTTTCTAGGCGGCGCGATGGCTTTGGTTATCCGCGCGGAGTTGTTCGAACCGGGATTGCAGTTTGTTGAGCCCCAGTTCTTCAACTCCATGACGACAATGCACGCGCTGATCATGGTATTCGGTGCGGTCATGCCTGCATTTGTTGGATTAGCCAACTGGATGATCCCATTAATGATCGGTGCGCCCGATATGGCGTTACCACGTATGAACAACATGAGTTTCTGGCTACTCGTGGCCGGTGCATTGATGCTCGCGAGCACTTTGTTCATGGAAGGCGGTGCCCCAGCCTCGGGTTGGACCTTGTATCCCCCATTGGTGTTGCAAACCGGCGCCGCGCTACCGTTCGCGATCTTCTCTGTGCATTTGCTCGGTATTTCATCGATCATGGGCGCGATCAACATCATCGCTACGATCTTCAATATGCGCGCACCCGGCATGACGCTGATGAAAATGCCATTGTTCGTATGGACCTGGTTGATCACTGCATTTCTGCTGATTGCGATCATGCCGGTTTTCGCCGGTGCGGTGACTATGCTATTGACCGACCGTTTCTTCGATACCAGTTTCTTCGATGCAGCCGGCGGCGGCGATCCTGTCCTTTATCAACATATTTTCTGGTTCTTCGGTCATCCGGAAGTTTATGTAATGATTCTGCCGACCTTCGGTGTCGCTTCGACAATCATTCCTGTCTTTGCGCGTAAACCGTTGTTCGGTTACAGCTCGATGGTCTATGCGACCGCATCGATTGCATTTTTATCGTTCATCGTATGGGCTCATCACATGTTTACGGTCGGTATGCCGGTTGCCGGAGAGCTTTATTTTATGTATGCGACGATGCTGATTGCGATTCCGACCGGCGTTAAAGTTTTCAACTGGACCGCGACCATGTGGAAAGGCTCTATGACCTTCGAAACACCGATGCTTTTCTCGATTGCATTCGTCGTACTGTTCACGATGGGCGGGTTTACCGGCTTGATGATGTCGGTCGCGCCTTCGGATTTCCAATATCACGACACCTATTTCATCGTTGCGCATTTCCACTACACGTTGGTTCCGGCTTCGATCTTCATCTTGATGGCGGCAGGTTACTTCTGGCTGCCGAAATGGACCGGCAATATGTATGACGAGAAATTGGGACAACTGCACTTTTGGTTGTCGGCGATTTCGGTCAACGTATTATTCTTTCCTCAGCATTTCTTAGGACTTGCCGGCATGCCGCGCAGAATTCCCGACTATGCCGTACAGTTTGCAGATTGGAATATGGTATCGAGTATCGGTGCATTCGTATTCGGTTTCAGCCAGTTGCTGTTCTTGTATATCGTGATCAAAACGATTAGAGGCGGAACCGGCGAAGAAGTCACCGGCGAAGTTTGGGAAGATGCATCTAAACATAGTTTGGAATGGACTTTACCTTCTCCGCTTCCATACCATACATTCACGACACCACCGAAAGAAATTCCAACCGAGCATTTCTAATCGGGCTACGGTGCGCCGTAGCCGTTCAGTAACGGATCGACTTTTTTAAAGACTTTACCCGCTTTACGGCGGGTAAAGCGGTGATGTTATGAATACGAAAACAAAGAATATTTTGACAGCAGTTGTGCTGGTCGCTGTCGCGATTGCGATATATGTGTTTGCGGTTTTAAGAGCTATTTCGCAATGAATGATGATACGAAGCAAAAAAACAGAAAACTGGTTCGCAATTTAGTATTGATTGCGGTGGGCATGTTCGGTTTCGGTTATGTGCTGGTTCCGATTTACGATGTATTTTGCGACATAACGGGCCTGAACGGAAAAACGGCCTCGGTTGCGGCCGCAGAAACGGCACGCGAAGTCGATGAAAGCCGTGAAGTGACTGTTGAATTCGTCACTTCGTTGAACCAAGCCGCGCCGATGGAGTTTCGTGCCGAGACGTATAAAATGAAGGTGCACCCCGGACAATATTATACGGTTAACTTTTATGCCGAAAACCTTACCGATAAGCCGATGATTGCCCGGGCGATCCCCAGTATTACGCCGGGTCAGGCTGCGGAATTTTTCACAAAGACGCAATGCTTTTGTTTTGACGAACAAAGTTTCGAAGCCCATGAATCTAAAACGATGCCGGTTCGTTTCGTCGTAGATCCGAAACTGCCTGAAAAGTACAAAACAATTACGCTTGCATACACATTTTTCGATAACACTGAATTATCAGTAAAAAAGCAAAAATAGGGGAAGGTTATGTCTACAAACGCTTATTACATTCCGCATAAGGCGACCTGGCCGATTATTGGAACCGGAGGGCTTATGCTGACGTTGGCAGGTTTTGCCAATGTGTTAAATGGCTCCTCGATCGGTTCGGCGATGATGATTATGGGCTTCGTCGTATTTATTATCATGCTAGCCGGCTGGTTTACGCTTCAGGCTGTTGAAAGCGAATCGGGAATGTACAGTACTCAAGTCGGTATTTCCTATCGCATGGGCATGATGTGGTTCATTTTTTCGGAAGTCATGTTCTTTGCGGTATTCTTCGGAACCTTATGGTATACGCGAAACCTTTCAGTGCCTTGGCTTGGCGGTTTCGGCGACGGTCCCGGACGTGCGACTCATGAAACCTTGTGGCCGGCATTCGAAGCGATGTGGCCGACTAACGGACCGGGTGAAATCGGCGGCGAATACGAACCGATGGGGGCTTGGGGTTTACCGTTTTTAAACACATTAATTCTGTTGACAAGCGGCGTTACTTGTACCTGGGCGCATCATGGTTTGTTGGCAAAAAACCGTGACCAGCTTATTAAAGGCCTGATTGCAACGGTTGCGTTGGGTTTTCTGTTCGTCGGTTTTCAAGCAATGGAATATCACGAAGCCTATACCGAAATGGGCTTGACCTTAGGTTCAGGTATTTACGGGTCGACATTCTTTATGCTAACTGGCTTCCATGGTTTCCATGTTTGTGTCGGTGCGATTATTCTTTCTGTGGTATTGTTTCGCAGCTGGAAAGGTCATTTTAAACCGGAGAATCATTTCGCATTCGAAGCGGCGGCTTGGTACTGGCATTTTGTCGACGTGGTCTGGTTAGGATTATTTGTCTTCGTTTACATGATGTAAGTCGATAACAGGGCATCAAATTAAAGCGCTGCCTGCCAGGCAGCGCTTTTTTTTTGTCGTTCGATTTAAGAAAGGTTAAAGGTGAAAGGGGCAAGATGAAAGAGGCAAGATGAAAGAGGCAAGATGAAAGAGGCAAGATGAAAGAGGCAAGATGAAAGAGGCAAGATGAAAGAGGATCTGTGCGGGACGGGTTATTTAACCCGTCCCCAACGTTTCGGATTGGTTTTGCTGCGGTCGAAGCGCTCAGGGTTCCCCGGAAGTTATCGTTCCCACGCTCTGCGTCACTGCCATTAAGTTAAGGGAAACCCGTCATTCCGCCATGGACTGGCGGAATCCAGTGCCATGGATGGCAAGCTTTTGACGCACATTCGATCCTGAATGCCAGTATTACTTATTTTGTGACGGCTTAACTTAACCTGATTAGCAAGTTTCTTCAGCTAAAGCCCAAAAAACCAGCATATCCCTAGCGGGACGGGGTTTGCAACCCCGTCCCGCAGAAGTGGCTACGACTGGCCACTGCTCGGACAGTTGACTTCGGCAAGCTGAAGCATCTTGCTAATCAGGTAACTTAATGGCAGTGACGTTGGAGCGTGGGAACGGGGGGGTATGAATAATTACTTTCGAATTGGGTTTGTTTCGGTCGAAACGCTCAGGACGGGCTTACAAACCCCGTCCTGCTTGAGAGATGGGTTTTATTGGCTTTGTTCCGCTTGAGGCGGTTTTTTTGCATGAATGGCCGAGCCGATACCGTGAGGTTTTAATAAGCCGAAGGCCATCGCCAGAAACAATAAAATGAATAACACGATTGATAATGAAATTCGGACTGTTAATGCTTTGACGGCTTTATCCGACCGGTTTTCCGGTTTGCGGACAACGATATGATAAAGTGCGGAGCCCAGGCTGATAAGGATTGCAGCAAACGCAATAATGAAGATAGTTTTAATAAGCATAAAAAGTCTAAAAGCGATCGATGATAATCGGGTATTCTCAACGATTAATCGACGCTTGCCAATAGGACAATCCAAAAATCATGACGATCAAAATCGGTCTTTGTAATCTTAGACTCACATTAATTCCATCAATCGCCTATGTGTTGTTGATGGTTCTACTGATTTCGCTAGGAAACTGGCAATTATCCAGATCTTCGGAAAAAGCCGCCTACCTGGCCGAACAGGAGAAACAAAGCCAATTACCGCCGTTGTCGTTTACATCGGAGTTGCCGGTCGATGCCGCGAGTATTCGTTATCGAACTGTCGAATTAACCGGGCGTTACGATACCGAGCGTCAATTTTTGCTGGATAATCAAATTAGACACGGAAAGGCCGGGTATTTCGTGATGACGCCGTTGCTGCCGGAAAACTCCAATACGGCAGTCTTGGTTAATCGGGGATGGATTGAAGCGGGTCGCGATCGACAAACGCTGCCTGATATTACCTTGCAAGAAAGCAAGGTTACCGTCCAAGGACGAATCAATGCTTTTCCGGATGTCGGTTATCATCTGGAAGGTGCGGAAATTCCAACCGATACTTGGCCGTCTCTCGTGCAACTGATCGACAGCAACATTATTGCTGAGAAACTGGGTTATCCGTTGGCCGATTATCAAATTGAACTACACCCAGCCGAGGATCAAGGTTATTTGCGGGAATGGCATATCGCGACTGTCATACCGCCAGAAAAGCATGTTGCTTATGCGGTGCAATGGTATGGCTTGGCTTTAACTTTAACGGCTTTATTTATATGGTACGCGTGCAAAACAAAACATGAATAATCAACAGAAAAAAAATCGCAACCTAATTCTGATTATTTTCGGAATGTCGATCATCCCGTTTCTTTTTGCGTGGTATTTAAAAGAACATCCCAATCTACTTAAAGGCGCAACCAATCATGGCGAATTGATTATTCCGCCGTTACTGACCGAGCGCCCCGATCTAATTGGTATCGATTCATTCTCGGCCGAAAATATTGACGAATTAAAAGGCCGCTGGGTTTTAATCAATGTGGTGCCTGACGCGGATTGCGATCAAACCTGCCTCGATGCCGTTTATAAGTCCAAACAACTCTTACTGATGATGGGCAAAGAGTTAACCCGTATCCGTCGAACGGTGATATTGCTGAATCCCGATGCCGAACAGCATATAAAGACGTGGTGGCAAGACGACGACCGGCTGTTAAAAATTCGCCCCAGTGCGGATTTACTGAAGCAGATGACAAAGCTCAACGGAACCGGGATCGCGAACGGTGTGCTGTTGATCATGGATCCATTGGGCAATATCATGATGCGTTATCAGCCCGGATTTAACCCTTATGATGTAAAGAGCGATCTTAGAAAATTACTTAGTGTTTCGCAAATCGGATAAACCATGTTTAGAAAAATTACCTTTGTTTCCGCCTTTTTAGCTTTATTGCTTATCGTAGCCGGTTCCGTCGTCAAGTTGACCGGAGCGGATTTGGCATGCCTCGACTGGCCTGAATGCTACGGTCAATGGTTTATCGCCGATAATGCCGAGTTTAAAGCCTCGGCCGAACAGCTTTATCCGGGAAAAGCGGTCGATGTAGGTAAAGCTTGGCAAGAAATGGCGCGCCGCTATGTATTCGGCTTATCGATGTTGACCGTGTTGCTGTTGGCATTGATCGCATGGCGCCAGCAATATCAACGGTCCGTGGCGACAATTGGCGCGGTGGCGTTGCTTATCGTGGCGACTGCGCAAGTATGCACGGCCGTCAAAGCGGTCGAATTGAATGCGATGCCGATTATAGTCACTGCTCAGGCATTGCTTGGATTTATTCAGTTTTGGCTATTGAGTTGGCTATTTGTACGATTAAATCCTGCCTTAAATAAGCTAGGTCGAATAAGCGGTCCCATCTGGCTTGCCGGGTTCGCCGGCTTGTTGGTGTTGGTGCAAACCCTATCCGGTTTATGGGTTAACGCCAATCATGCGGGACAAGTCTGCAGCGGTTTTCCCCAGTGTAACGGGCAATGGTGGCCGCAAGCCGATTACCGTGCCGCGTTGAATATATTCAATGGTCTGGTCACCGGTTATCAAGGAATTTTATCCTACGATGCACAGGTGGCTGCCCATTGGTTGCATAGAGTCTTTGCCCTGCCGATTTTTGTTGTCTTAACTTGGCTGGTGCTGCGAGCCACCTCGGCTAATTGCGCCAAACCGGTCAGAAAAGCCGGCATGATGCTGAGTATTTTACTGTTCGTACAAATCGGTTTTAGCGTAATTGCTGCCAAATACGGACTACCGGCATGGTCGGCCATTGTGCATAATTTTGTTTCGGCAATATTGATGCTGCCGTTGCTCGCGATCGCCGTTTATAGCCGTTACGGATATGCGGGCGAAGTGTTGGCCGGCGAAACGGTCGAGCGTCCTGTCGCCGAGGTTGAAGCTGCCGAAGCAGTAATCGAAGTCGGCTATGTCGAGCCGGAACCGGAATCGCTGGCGCGTCGTCTCAAGTCGCAGCTGCAGAAAACCCGGTCCGGCCTAAGCGGATTGATGGCAACGATTCCTATTGGTCAAAAAGCCATCGACGACGATTTACTGGAGGAAATCGAAGCTAGATTATTGATGGCCGATATCGGTATCGAAGCGACGACAGCAATCATTCGGCGATTGACCGATAGTCTCGAACGGCATCAATTAAACGACGGAGAAGCATTGGAAAATGCGCTGAAACAAGAATTATTGGCTATTCTTAAACCTTGTGATGATCCCTTACAGATTCCCAAACAAGATAAACCTTTCGTGATTTTGGTAGTCGGCGTCAACGGTGCCGGCAAAACTACGACGATCGGTAAAATGGCCAAGCGCTTTCAATCTCAAGGCCATAGTGTGATGCTGGCAGCGGGCGACACCTTCAGGGCAGCAGCGGTCGAACAGTTGCAAACCTGGGGCGAGCGGAACAACATCCATGTTGTCGCGCAGCACACCGGCGCCGACTCGGCCTCGGTGATTTATGACGGTGTGCAATCGGCACACGCTAAAGGTGTCGACGTATTGATTGCCGATACTGCGGGACGTTTACACACCAAATCTAATTTGATGGACGAACTGAAAAAGGTTAAGCGCATTATCGGAAAGCTCGATGAAACCGCGCCGCACGAGGTTTTGTTGGTTCTAGACGCGGGAACGGGTCAGAACGCGTTGTCTCAGGCGAAACAATTTAACGAAACTGTGGCATTGACCGGTATCGCATTAACCAAATTGGACGGCACCGCGAAGGGCGGCGTTATTTTTGCGTTGGCCAAGCAATTAAGCGTACCGATTCGTTTTATCGGTATCGGCGAAGGGATCGATGATTTGCAGGATTTCGATGCAGAACAGTTTGTCGACGCCTTATTTGCCAAAGATCAATAGGATTATGCTCAAATTCGATCATGTCAGTAAACGTTATCCCGATGCCGGCGATGCATTGCTGGATGTCACGTTTCATCTACAGCGCGGCGAATTCGCTTTTTTGACTGGCCATTCCGGAGCCGGTAAAAGCACTTTGTTGAAGTTGATCGCGGTCATGGAAAGATGTTCGCGAGGGCAAGTTTTGTTGGACGGGCAAAATCTGAACAAGGCGTCCGATCGGCAAATACCCTATATACGAAGGAAGCTGGGCTTAATATTTCAGGATTATAAATTGTTGCAAGATAGAACCGTTTTCGACAATGTCGCATTGCCATTGGTCGTGGCGGGTTACAGTCATTTTGATATCGGTCGGCGCGTTCGAGCTGCGCTCGATAAGGTCGGCTTGCTGGGTAAGGAAAAAAAACTTCCGCAGACTTTGTCCGGCGGCGAACAGCAGCGCGTCGGTATTGCCCGCGCCGTTATAAACAAACCTCCGTTGATTCTCGCTGACGAGCCGACCGGTAATTTGGATCCGGAATTGTCGTCCGAGATTATGAAATTATTTGAGGATTTTCAACAAGTCGGCGTAACGGTGTTGATTGCCACACATGATATCGCTTTGGTTGAGCGAATGGGACATCGTGTATTGCAATTGGATCATGGTCGCTTGGTCGCAAGTTAACAGATGAAAAAGCCGAATATCAACCACAGAAGACCGCAACCTCGACAGAAAAAGGAAGCCCGGCGAAAAGTTGTTTCCGGTAAGCTAAGCGCTATGCTGCAGGCTTATCTGGATATTCATGCGCAAGCCTTGTTTTCCAGTTTAGGTCGTTTGGCGCGCGCGCCGGTGACATCGCTGATGACCGTCAGCGTATTATCCATTGCAATTTCGTTGGCCGCCGGATTTTATCTGTTGGTCGCCAATATTCAACAATTAACCGGCGGACTCGAAGATAGCAATCAAATTTCGTTGTTTTTAAAAGATCAAGTCACTGATGATGCCGGCGTAAAGTTAGCCGAGAAAATTAAAAAATTCGATCATATACAGGAAGTTAAGGTTGTTACGAAAACCCAAGGGCTCGCCGAGTTTCGCGAATATAGCGGTTTCGGCGATGCACTGAAGGCGTTGGATAAAAACCCCTTGCCGACAGTCATTCAGGTTATGCCGGAACATAGCCTCGAAGAAGGACCGCAACTGGACGAATTGTTTAAAAAATTAACGGATTTACAAGAAGTCGATTTTGCACAATTGGATATGCAATGGATCAAACGCTTGTATTCGATCATGGAACTGGCGGATCGTGGCGTTACGCTGCTCAGTTTTATATTGGCCCTAGCCGTATTATTCATTACCGGCAATACGATAAGACTGGAATTACACAACCGGCGTGATGAAGTGATCATCGCTAAACTGGTGGGCGCGACCCATCGCTTTATTCAAAGGCCGTTTTTGTATACCGGTTTTTGGCTGGGTTTTTGTTCCGGCATTTTGGCTTGGATTACTGTGACGGTCATGCTTTTTATTCTGCAGCAGCCGATCGATCGATTGTCCGGTCTTTATGACGGTGTATTTTCGATGCGTTATTTGAGTCTCGGCGAAATGATGTCGTTAATTGCAATTTCTTCACTGCTCGGAATAGCAGGGGCTTGGGCGGTTCTTTGCTATCAATTAAGACTGACTAGGCCCGAATAAACCGAGAGTTAGTTTCAGTCCTTGATTTATATACCCATCGTAGATCAAAATTCGGCACCGGGGCGTCCTGTCAAGCGAGTAACGAACCCGCTACAAAACTCATAGCTCCAGGAAGTTATTTTTCACGAAATCCTTAGACATAAGTCGAGACTCGAATAGCGAAGGTGTATGTTTACCGAATAGCCTTAAAGCCGATATCAGTTCGATAATAAATGCCATCCCATTGTATCTCGGCGGTTAATGCATAGGCATTGACTTGAGCATCCTTAATCGTTTCACCCAAAGCGCAAGCACACAATACGCGCCCTCCCGATGTAACGATGTCATTGCCTTGCAACTGAGTGCCGGCATGAAAGACTTTTCGGTCGTCTAGTTCCGATTTAGGAAGGCCCGTGATAACGTCGCCTTTTCGGTAGTCGCCCGGATAACCGCCTGCGGCTAAGACAACGCCAAGTGCGGCGCGTTCCTCCCAATCGGTTTCGACTGTATTTAGGGTTCCTTCTAGGGCAGCTTCGCAAAGTGCGGTCAAATCGCTTTTTAGGCGCATCATGATCGGTTGGGTCTCCGGGTCGCCGAACCGGCAATTGTACTCGAGAACTTTGAGCGAACCGTTTGGCGCGATCATCAATCCGGCGTATAAAAATCCTGTGTAAGGATTGCCGTCTTCAATCATGCCTTGCAGCGTCGGCTCGATGACTTCGCGCATGACTCGATCATGGATTTCCGGTGTTACGATAGGGGCAGGGGAATAGGCACCCATGCCACCGGTGTTCGGCCCTTTATCGCCGTTGTCGCGGGCTTTGTGGTCTTGCGAGGTGGCCATGGGCAAGGCATGTTTGCCGTCGGCAATGACGATGAAGCTAGCTTCTTCTCCGGCCAAAAATTCTTCGATCACGACGCGATTGCCGGCTGCACCGAAGGCATTTCCGGATAACATGTCTTCGACTGCGCTAGTCGCTTCGGCGACGGTTTGCGCGACAATCACCCCTTTACCTGCCGCGAGTCCGTCGGCTTTGACTACGATCGGCGCCCCTTTGGCTTCGATATAGGCTATCGCTTCGGCGGTATCGGTGAAGGTTTGGTATTCGGCAGTCGGTATGTTGTGGCGCGCCATGAAGTCTTTGCAAAAGGCTTTCGATCCTTCTAATTGCGCGGCTTGAGCAGTGGGTCCGAAGCATTTTAAGCCGGCTTCTTGAAAGCTGTCGACGATGCCTTTGACCAACGGCGCTTCGGGGCCGATGATGGTTAGGTCGATTTCTTGTTGTTTGGCAAAGGCTAGTAATGCGCTAACGTCATCAGCCGCAATGTCGACATTTTCGAGGTTGGGTTCTAATGCGGTTCCGGCATTGCCTGGCGCAACGAAGACTGTTTCGGCTCTAGGGGATTGCGCGGCTTTCCAAGCCAGGGCATGTTCGCGGCCGCCGCCGCCGACAATAAGAATTTTCATTCGGTTTCTCAAGGTTGGGGTTTTTAATTAATACCTAGAAAAGCATTTCACCATGAAGGCCATGAAGAATAAGAAGTTAAGTAATTATTCAGCATAAGTCATGTATGAGAAGGTGTCAGACATTGATTTATAAGGCTGTCTGCAACAGGACGTTGCAGTCAGAGCTTACAGGGATGTATTCACGCGTCCTTAGAAATCAATGCCTGACACCAACCTACCGCATGCGCTGAATAGTTACGAAGTTAATTCAATAACTTAATCTGCCTTGGTCAATCATTTTTGTTTTCCTAAAAGGTTAGTTGCTATTTTAGGGTAAGTGTTTGAAATACTTCATGAACTTCATGGTGAATAAATTTTTTTATGATGTGTTCGCCGATCCTTTCACACTCTCTTTAGTGCCGGAAATGGCGCATGCCGGTAAATACCATTGCGATATCGTGCTCGTCGGCCGCCGCAATGACTTCGTTGTCGCGCATCGAACCTCCGGGTTGGATTACGGCCGTGATGCCGCATTCTGCGGCCGAATCGATGCCGTCGCGAAACGGAAAGAAAGCGTCCGATGCCATTACCGATCCCGGCACGGACAATCCTTCGTCGGCGGCTTTGATGCCGGCGATTTTAGCTGAATATACACGGCTCATTTGTCCGGCCCCGACTCCGATCGTTTGACCGTTTTTGCAATAGACGATCGCATTGGATTTGACGAATTTGGCTACCTTCCAAGCAAACATCAAGTCGGCGAGTTCTTGGGTGGTCGGGGCGCGGCGGCTGACAACTTTTAGTTCGGCTTGCGCCACGATGCCGTGATCGCGGTCTTGCACCAATAATCCGCCGGTGACTTTTTTGTAGTCGAAGCCGGGCTCGTTACCGCTGGTCCAGATGCCCGTTTCGAGAACCCTGACATTTTGTTTTTTCGCAAGAATAGCGCGTGCGGCGTTGTTAACTGTAGGCGCGATAATGACTTCGACGAATTGGCGTTCGATGATGGCCGAGGCGGTTGCTTCATCGAGTTCTCGGTTGAAAGCGATGATGCCGCCGAATGCCGAGGTTGGGTCGGTCGCATGGGCTCTGTCGTAAGCCTCTAGGATAGTGTCCGCAATTGCGACGCCGCAGGGATTGGCATGTTTAACGATGACGCAGGCGGTTTGCTCTTCGAAGGACTTGACACATTCAAGTGCAGCGTCAGAGTCGGCGATATTATTATAGGAAAGTTCTTTACCTTGTATTTGATTTGCGGCGGCGATGCTTCCTGCAGCGGGGTTGCGCTCCCGGTAAAAAGCGGCCGATTGGTGAGGGTTTTCACCATAACGCATGGTTTGTTTGAGTTTAAACTGCAAATTCAGGACTTCGGGATACGTTTGGTCATTCACCTGGCCCAGGTAAGCTGAAATTGCGGTATCGTAATTTGCGGTATGTTGAAAACATTTCAAGGCTAGGCTGAAACGTGTTTCTTGGGATAAGCCAATGTTATTTTCTCTCAATTCCGACAAGATGGCTTCGTAATCCCTTGGGTCCACGACGACAGCGACATCATTATGGTTTTTGGCGGCCGCGCGGATCATTGTCGGTCCGCCGATATCGATATTTTCGATTGCAGTTTCCAGGTCGCAATCCGGTCTGGCGATGGTTTTTTCGAACGGATAAAGGTTAACCACGACCATGTCGATCGCAGCGATGCCGTTGGCGGCCATCACTTCATCGTCGATGCCGCGCCGGGCCAATATGCCGCCGTGTATCTTCGGATGAAGGGTTTTGACTCTTCCGTCCATCATTTCCGGAAAACCGGTATAGTCGGAGACTTCAATAACAGGAATGTCTTGTTCAGCCAAGGCTTTTGCCGTACCGCCGGTAGATAAAACTTCAATGCCTAAGTCGTTCAGTGCTCGGCAGAATTCAACGATGCCGTATTTGTCGGAAACGCTGACTAGTGCGCGAGTAACTTTTTTGTACATGAGTGGAGCCTCGGGTAAGGAGTGTTGATCGATATCGAAAAGGGTTTCAGGTATCACTGGGCAGTTAAGCCACAAAAAATAGAAAGTTTATGAAGATCTTAGGGGTTATAGAAAGGGTATTCGTCGATAATCGACAATTCGATTAATGCCTTTTTCTTTTTCGTGGTTAAAATTTTTAGGTAGCCAGGAAAGATAATAGCCTTGAACGAGAGCGGTATTAGTAAAAATAACCCAGCTTTAATAAATGTAGTTCCATAATGTTTTTTATTTTCAATATCCTATTGTTACTAAATGTTCAGGCTGTGTTAAGAAATACCGTATTGGTCCAGTTTTTTACGTAAGGTGCTACGACTTAAACCGAGCACTTTGGCAGCCTTGGTTTGGTTATAACCGGCATGCTGTAGTGTGACTTCCAGCAGCGGCTTTTCGACTTCTCCGATGACCATTGCGTGGAGTCCTGCGGCATCATGACCGTTTAGTTGCGAAAAATAGAGCTCAATGGCTTGTTTGACCTGTGTAGACAATGGTATTGCGGTCGGTATTTTATTGTCAATATTAATCACCTTGGCGGATTGTTGAGTTGCTTCCATATTATGCAGCACGATGGTATGAAAAATGCCGGAATGCCGAGTCGATACGCTGAATTTGTTCGGTCGGCTGTTGAGCTCGGTTGATAGCATTGCGAATTTCGACAGGTAAGATGCCGAGCCTGTCAAAATACCAACCGATATGTTTGCGCGCTATTTTAACACCGCTTAGGTTGCCGTAGAAACTATATAATTGTTGTACATGACTCAATAAAGTTTCGCGGGTCGAGTCGATAGTTCGCGGTTCTAAGGGCTCGCCGCTGCGTAAAGAACTGATTATGTCGCTAAAAATCCAAGGGTTGCCTTGAGCGCCGCGGCCGATCATCAGCGCATCGGCCCCCGTTTTTTTCAAGACATAACGAGCCTTGTCGGCCGAGTCGATGTCACCGTTCGCGATGACCGGGATAGCAATGTTTTTTTTGATTTGCTTGATGGTTTCGTATTCGGCGTTGCCATTGAATTTGCAGGCGCGTGTTCGGCCATGTATGGTCAGTGCGTCAATGCCGGCGTCTTCGGCTATTTTAGCGATAGCCGGCGCATTACGATTTTGTGGATCCCAGCCGGTGCGGATTTTCAATGTGACCGGCACCGAAACTGCCTCGACGACGGCTTCGAGAATGCGTTTGACTAGATCCTCATCTCTCATTAGAGCGGAGCCGGCTGCGACTGCACAGACTTTTTTGGCCGGACATCCCATGTTGATATCGATGATATCGGCGCCCCGGTCGACGTTAAGTTTAGCGGCGTCGGCCATTTGTCGCGGATTTGTTCCGACAATCTGCACCGAACGTAGGCCCGTTTCGCCGCTGTGGTCGGCTTTTAATAAGGTGCGTTTATTGGTTTGCAATGACGGCAGGGAGCTGACCATTTCAGATACGGCAAGTCCTGCGCCGAATTGTTTGCAGAGCGTTCTGAACGGACGGTCGGTAATTCCGGCCATTGGGGCGAGAATTAGATTGTTCTCGAGAGTATGCGGTCCTATTTGCATGGTTTTAGTTAGCGGTTAACAGTTAGTAGTGAATAGGATTTGGTCGTAAATAACTTCCCTATTTTACGGAGGGTTCGGTTGCTCGATTGGCAGGTGTCGGCGGCAGGGCAGATTTTTGCTCCTCGGCAATTGCTCCTGCATTGCCCTAATACACGCCATCCTTGGCGTAATGCAAAATCTGCATTCATGCCATCCATGGCAATTAGATTCCGCCGTCAAGCCTACACGGACGTATTCACCCAGCACCTAAATTCTATAGCCCTTTGGCTATAGTAATTATCTTGCATAATTTAGGTGCTGGGTTCACGGCGTCCTGTCAAGCGAGTTACCGAGCCCTCAACAAAGCTCATAGCTCCAGGACGTTATTTATCATGAAATCCATAGTGGTTTGGGACCTTGGGGCGTACCTTGATTCGAGGGTATGATTTTTAGTATCGTGCCGTGGAATGCGCTATTGAGGCTAGCTAAATCTCCCGCAAAACTTTTAGCTGCTAAACCATTATCCATTCACGATTCACTATTCTCCATTTCCTATTCACTTTTCTCTTTTTCAACTTCGTCATTCCAGATGGGGTTAACGCGGTCTTCCGTGTTAAGTTTATCTTCATCGTGTTGATAAATATGCCAGAACGATTTATCGATAGCGCCGTTTTTATAGTTTTCTTTTTTCTCGTGACCGAATGGGCACCACCAATTTTCAACGATTTTGACCATGTAAGTATGCCATTCGAATAAACCGACGCTGAGTGGGCAATACCAAGTACAGTTGAATATCCAATAAAGTTTCGATTGTGAAGGACTCAATTTGAATGATGGGTCCATTGTAATTTGGTTTTTTAAGTTATAGCGGTGGGTCGAGCGGGCCGGCAAGAAGTCGGATAAGGTTTTGAGGTCTTTGGCCCCGATCAAGCGTAAATGTAGATAGGTTAAGTAAGCGCTAGCAAATACGAATGGTAACGTCAGTATCGGTAAATAAATCAACGGTACCCCGATCGCTCTTTTCCAAACAGGAACGTTTCGGTAATTGCGTCCGATGGCAACGCGGTGAGCGCAGGAATTGCAGGCTTTCATGGTTAATAAACCTCTTTATTGGGTGGTGTGATTGGGTCGTCGGGTTGATTGGCGTCGGCGCTTTGATTTTCGTTGAGCAGTTGATAAATACTCAAACAACCGGCACAGCAGAAGAGTAACTGTTTTGTGGGTGTGTCGAGTGTAAATCCTTTTATTTCAACCGATTGGCCGCATAATGCGCATGGCGGCTTTTTTGCTTCAGCAGACATGTAACGAAACGATCATAAGCTTGGAGAAACGGCGCAAAAAAACGTCTTTAGATAATCCGTTTCGGGTATTGCCGGGTGTATCGGGTGATCGGGACCCTGTCCTACAGCGGCAAAAAAAATTAAATGTCGATCTATATGGCGCGCGGAAGATCTTAGGATCTCGTGGAGCGCATCGCGTCCTAGATGGTGTGAACAGGATGCTGAAACCAGTATGCCGTTCGGAGATAATATTTGCAAGGCTAAATGATTGAGTCGCCGGTAGGCTTCGTAGCCCTGCTTAAAATCTTTTTTGCGTTTAATCAATGCGGGCGGGTCAAGGACGATAATATCGTAATGTCGGTTATCTTGACGTGCTGTCTTCAGAAAATCGAAAACATCGCTATGCACGAACTTCATCTTAGTTTCCACGCCGTTTAATTGCGCATTGTTCGATGCGAGTTTCAGTGCATTTTCGGAGGCATCGACGCAAGTGACTTCGGAGGCTCCGGATACGGCGGCAGGAATACTCCAGGCCCCGGTATAGCAGAACAGATCCAATACGCTTCGTTCTTTACATAGTTGCATAAGACGATTGCGGCTGTCGCGATGGTCGTAAAACCAGCCGGTTTTTTGGCCTTCTTGAATATCGACTCTAAATAAGCAGCCGTTTTCCTCAATGATCATTGTTTCCGGCAAACTGCCGTAGATGATTTCGTTGTCTAAAGGCAAGCCTTCCAAAGCTCGTTGACCATTGTCGTTTTTCAATACGATGGCTTGCGGGTCAAGCAGGTCGATCAGAGCGGTCAGTAAGTCGTCTTTGTGGCGTTCAATGCCGGCGGTCGTGATTTGCACCGATAAGACATCGCCGAAACGGTCCACAACCAAGCCGGGTAGGCCGTCGCTTTCTCCGAACACAAGACGATAATAAGGTTTGCCGAAGAGTTGTTCGCGCAGTTGCAATGCGGTATTGAGTCGTTTTTTAAAAAATTTGATACTACAGCTCAGATCGGATTTTCTGGAGAGTAAACGCGCGCAAATCAGGGTGTGTGGATTGATATAGGCGCTTCCCAACGCTTTGTCGTCAGCCGCAAGTATATTAACCAGTTGCCCAGGTTCAAAATCGTTGAGCACGCTTCGTTTGGTGTCGATTTCATTACTGAAAATCCATAAATGGCCTTGGCGCAAGCGTCGGTCTTCGTTTTTCTTTAAATAAATTTCAGGATGCGGCATGAATTAAATGAGTTCGAAAGTATAGCCGCCGACCGAAGTGCCGGGTGCGGCGATGGCGAGACCGATTTCGATAGTTTCGTGAGGCGCAATTTTGTCGGTGCGGAAAGTTAAATTGTCCGGTGTAAATGCGCGTTGCGCGAACGGTTCTCCGGAAAGCTTCAATAAAGTTAGTTTTACGCCCGGATGCGGTTGGGCGAATTCAGCCTGATTGTTGATGATGGCTTTAAAATAGTAATTTTGATCGGCCGTCAAGATCAGCGAGCTCGCTAAAACCGAAAAGTCGGCCAGGTTTCTGTAATCGGGTAATGAACAGCTTAAATAAGAACACGCTTCAATGAACCAGGGTCTGAATCTTTCGTGTTGTAATGCCGAAGGACCTTGGAAATAGATAATTTGTACGCATAGCAGTATGATGCCGGCGGCTACGGATAAATTCCATAAAAGCGGATTCGTCGGCTTGCGGTCTTGTACCCAAGGCAGCTGTTCTTCAGATGGGGGTAATGCAACATTCGCCGGTGTGTCGCTAAGTCGTTGCAGTGCATCGAATTGCGTCGAGCATTGGCTGCAGCGGATTATGCCCCGAGTTTCGCGTAATTGATCTATTGTCAACGTTTGCGGGTGGTGGCATTCGGGGCATTGTGTGAACATCGCTTATGTATCCTTTCGACCGTCAAGGCGGCACCAGTCTTCTTGGATTGTCGGCGGATTGATTGAAATAAACGGCCGGTACGCTGCGCTAACGGCTTCGGCTTGTTCTTTCAAAATGCCGGATAAAACCAAGGAGCCGGCAGGAGCGAGTAATGAGGCAATTTTACCGGATAATTCAATTAGCGGTTGAGCCAATATATTTGCTATGACGACGTCGGCGGTGCAGCTGCAAGCCGCGAATTGTTCCGGTAAATAGCATCGAATTTTATCGGCAATGCCGTTTTTCATCGCATTGTCGTGTGTCGCTGTTAGTGCCTGCGGATCGATATCGATAGCATGAGCTTCACGAGCGCCGAGCAACACAGCGGCAACCGCCAGTATTCCCGATCCGCAGCCGTAATCGATGACGGTTTTGTCGCTCAGGTCATGTTCGGCAAGCCATTCCAGGCACAATGCGGTAGTCGGATGCGTGCCGGTACCGAAGGCAAGCCCCGGATCGAGAGTCAGGCAAACCGTGCCGGGCTCTTGTTGCTCTTGTCCGGTCGGACAAACCCAAAGGCGATCGGCAAACTTCATCGGATGATAATGTTCCATCCAGGCTCTCTCCCAGGCTTGGTCTTCCAGAATCTCTGCCGACCACTCCTTGAGCGAATGCCGATTAAAAGCGTCGAAGACTCGTGCTTTAATGTCTTCCGGCTGGGTATCGAGCTCAAACAAAGCGATGACTTTTGTATTTGGCCAGATCTTGGTTTCGCCGGGGAGGGGCTCATAGACCGGTTGGTCTTCGGCGTCCATGTAAGTAACCGAAACCGCGCCCAGATCGCTGAAATAATCCGAAAGTTCGGGCGCCGAGACTTCGTCGGTAATCACGCTTAATTGATGCCAAGACATAAAGCTATTATTGTTGATTAAAGGAGGGTATTTGCTGGAAATGCTTACTCAGCTGGGATCTTGCGGTCGGGTCAGCGATAGCGTAACCCGACCCAATCAAGCATGCTAGTTTAAGTCCAATAGCTTTTCAAGATAGTGAATGTTGCGTTGTCCGGCGATGAATCCGGAGTCGGTCATGATGTCTTTTTGGAGCGGTATATTCGTTTTTATACCGTCGATCACCATTTCGTTCAATGCGGTCGTCATTCTTGCAATCGCACTATTGCGGTTTTCGCCGTGCGCGATTAGCTTGCCGATCATCGAGTCGTAATAGGGCGGTACTTTGTAACCGTTATAGATGTGCGTTTCGCATCGTATGCCGGGGCCTCCCGGCATATGGAATTGATGGATTGTGCCGGGGCAGGGCATGAAGGTTTTAGGGTCCTCGGCATTGAGTCGGCACTCGATCGCATGACCCTGAATTTTGACTTGCTCTTGAGTAATCGATAAGGGTAAGCCGTAGGCGATACGTAATTGTTCCTTAACAATATCGAAGCCGGTGACCATTTCGGTAACCGGATGCTCGACTTGAACCCTCGTATTCATTTCTATGAAGAAGAATTCGCCTTTTTCATATAAGAATTCGAAAGTTCCGGCGCCCAGGTAGCCGATATCGCGGCAAGCTTTGGCGCACAATTCGCCCATACGGTTACGTTCTTCGTCGGTAATGCCGGGAGCGGGCGCTTCCTCGACGACTTTTTGGTGCCTGCGTTGCATCGAGCAGTCACGCTCGCCAAGATGGATCGCATTACCGTGCGAGTCGGCCATCACCTGGAATTCGATATGGCGGGGGTCTTCCAGGAATTTTTCCATGTACACAGTATCGTTGCCGAATGCGGCAGCCGCTTCCGCTTTCGTCATGGTAATGGCATTGATCAATGCGGCTTCGGTATGTACGGTACGCATTCCGCGTCCGCCACCGCCGCCGGAAGCTTTAATGATAACCGGGTAGCCGATTTCCTGAGCCATTTGCAGGTTTTGCTTATTATTGTCGGTCAACGGATTGCCGTTGCCCGGCACACAGGGAATGCCAGCCGCTATCATTGCCTTTTTTGCGGCGATTTTATCGCCCATTATGCGGATCGTATCTGCATTCGGGCCGATGAAAACAAAGCCGCTTTGCTTTACTTTTTCCGAAAAATCGGCATTTTCCGATAGAAAGCCGTATCCCGGATGAATGGCTTCGGCATCGGTGACTTCGGCTGCGCTGATGATGGCTGGGATATTTAGATAACTATCGGTGGATGGGGCGGGGCCTATGCAAACCGACTCGTCGGCTAGCCTAACATGTTTTAGATCCCGATCCGCCACAGAATGTACCGCGACAACCTTGACTCCAAGTTCACGGCAGGCACGCAAGATGCGCAACGCTATTTCGCCTCGATTGGCGATGACTATTTTATCGAACATGATTAAATACCTTTGGGCTGTTATTCAATGACAAACAAAGGTTGGTCATATTCGACGGGTTGGCTGTTCTCAACCAATATTTGCGTTACTGTGCCGGTTTTATCGGCTTCGATTTGGTTGAGGATTTTCATCGCTTCTATGATGCAGAGAGTATCGCCCGCTTGAACCGATTGCCCGATATCGACAAAAGGCTTGGCGCCGGGAGAAGCGGACCTGTAGAAAGTGCCGACCATCGGCGATTTTACAATGTGACCGGTTATTTTTTTCTCGGCCGGTTCTACAGGGCTTGGTGCGGGTGCCGAAGATGGGGCGGTCGGGGCGAATTGAGCCGGTGCGTAGTTCACTTGCGCGGCATTCGAGTAACGACTAATTCGGACGGATTCTTCCCCCTCACTGATTTCTAATTCGGCAATATCCGATTCTTCGATGAGCTCAATTAGTTTTTTTATTTTTCTAATATCCATTGTGTTATGTTCTCTTTGCTAATATCTCGTGAGCGGCCGTTAAGGCCAATTCGTAACCGATGGCTCCCAGTCCGCAAACAACTCCCACGGCAATATCCGAAAAATAGGAATGTTTTCTAAAAGCTTCCCGGGCATGTACGTTCGACAGGTGCACTTCAATGAAGGGAATCTTGGTCGCCAGCAATGCGTCGCGTATCGCCACGCTGGTATGAGTAAAAGCTGCTGGATTAATAATGATAAAATCGACATCGTTGGAAAAAGATCGATGAATTAGTTCCACGATTTGGTGTTCGGCGTTATATTGGTGAAAAAGGACCGTGTGACCAAGAGTCGAGGCGGATTTTTCCATCGCCAGCTGTATATCGGCTAAGGTTTTGCTACCGTAATAGGTAGGTTCTCTTAGACCCAGCAGATTCAAGTTCGGACCGTTAATAACGCAAATATTCGCCATGCAATTGAAGTGCTAATTTAGATTCGGTGCCGATAATTCTCCCTAATTTAAGCACGTTTGTCCATATTTATGTCATTTAACACAAATACGCCGTAAAAACTGGATCTTTTAAGAACTTTGCTTGATTTATACTCCCTTTTGATTGAAAAATCGTCTAAGAATAAAAAGGCATGGGATGTGTCTATCGAGGACCGCCGTTCACCCAGCACCTAAATTATCCCAGATAGTTAACCATAGCCAATGGACTATGGAATTTAGGTGCTGGGTAAACCCGTCCATGGGGGCTTGACGGCAGCGCTCGAACGCCAAGGATGGCGTGAATGCAGATTTTGCATGGAGCAAAAATCTGCCCTGCTGCCGACACCCTCGCTAGCCACACCCCATACCTTCATAAAGTTAACCATTTTTTGAGTATACCTTTCGCACTTTAAATTTCGGCAGTGCCGGAGGAGGCCTCGGGGTGCTCGATAAAGGCTTTGCCAGTATGGAACTGGCACAGAGCCTACATGGACGTATTTACGGCGTCCTTTAACGGGCACACCGAGGCCGAATTTTCATCTGCGATAGTATATAAAGGGAGTAGAATGATTTAACGATTTCTCAGTCCATCAGAGGTTCGATGATTTCAACAATCTTGGCGCGGGATAATTGCCCGGCTTGTTTATGAATCATCCGGCCTTGTTGATTGAAGATAAGACTGAAAGGAAGAATTCCGGCAGAATTGCCCCATTGTTGTGTCAGGATGATGCCTTGGTCGCCGGCGATTAGCATCGGATAATTGATGTCGACAAAGTCGAGATATTTTTCGACCGATTCTTTAGTTTCGATAGCGATGCCGACAAATTGCAAGCCGCGGCCCTGGTATTCTTGCTGCAAGGCAATAAATTCGGGGATTTCTTCGCGGCAGGGCGGACACCAAGTTGCCCAAAAGTTGACGATGACGATTTTACCGCGCCATTCGGATGAGCTGCGTTCGTTGCCGGTCAAATCGGGTAGTCGGTAATCCGGCAGTTCCATGGCCTCGGTTTGCGTTTCCGGTTGATTTTTGCTTTGCAGCCAAATGCCGCCGGCTAAAGCGACTGCAGCAGCGATGATAAGTACCGTGGTTTGTTTCATAAGTCGTCAACTTGCCGCAGTATGTTTAAAAAAGTGTTGGCATCCTGATAGCCTATCACGCGTAAGTGTTTTTTTTCGGCTAGATCGACTCCGAAAAATAAAGTGGCCGGGGGGCCGACTAAGTTAAATTTTCTCAGCAAGGCTTGATGCTCTGCATTGTTAGTTGTGACGTCCGCCTTCAATAAAACGAAGCGATTCAGTTCTTGTTTGACTTCAGGATGAGCGAAAGTATACGCATCCATTTCCTTGCACGAGACGCACCAGTCGGCATAAAAGTCGAGCATGACCGGTTGATTGTTGCGCGCTGCCGTTTCTATCCGATTTTCGAGCTCCTGTAGCGAGGCGACTTTGACAAAGGGTAGAGGGCTGTCGGCCTCGGCTGTACTTGCTAAGCTCAGTCCCTGTAAAGGTTTTAGCGGGTTATGGTTGCCCATGCCCAAGCCGATCAATAACAGGACGCCATAAGTCAGCATTACGACTCCCGCGCCTTTCCAAAGCTTTTTCCAGCCGCCGGCATTTTCACTTAACGGGTCGATAGCTTTCAGGTAAATGGCCGGAATGATCAGTAATAAGGCCCATAGAAACATCGTCATATCGGGAGGCAGAATACGGTCGAGCATCCATAACGCGACAGCCAGCATGATTACGCCGAAGACCGCTTTGGTCGTATTCAACCATTGTCCTGCTTTCGGTAATAATTTTCCTGCCGACGCGCCGATTATCAAAAGTGGCACGCCCATGCCGAAGCCCATCGCGAATAATGCGATGCCTCCGAGTATCGCATCGCCTGTTTGGCCGATATAGATCAATGCGCCGGCTAGGGGGGCGGCGACGCACGGTCCTACGATCAGCGACGATAACGAGCCCATGATCGCCGCGCCCCAAAACGAGCCGTCACGATGTTTATCGCTGGATTTATGCAGTCGGGTTTGAATCGATGCAGGCAATTCCAAATTGTAAAAGCCGAACATCGATAGCGACAATAGCACGAAAACCCCGCTGAATAGCGCGATGATCCAAGATTGCTGGAATACTGTTTGCAAGTTGCTGCCGAATAACGCAGCCAGTACTCCGAAGACCGTGTAGGTCAATGCGGAGGCGGTGACGTAACTTAGTGATAAAAGAAAGGCGCGGCCAGTGGTTACCCGGTTGCGTTGGCCGACGATGATGCCGGATAAAATCGGAATCATCGGGAAAATACAGGGCGTGAAAGACAGTAACAATCCAAAGCCGAAAAAGGACAGCAGCGTGAGCCAGAGCGTGCTTTGATGCAGCGATTGTACGATGCGGTCTTGTTCGGATTGTGGTTCATCGACCCGAGTGCTTATCGAAGAAATATTTTGCGTCGATACCGATGCGGTCGTCGGTAGAATCAATGGCGTGCTTTGCGACATCGGGGGATAGCATACGCCCCGATCCGCGCAGCCTTGAAATCGTGCTTGAAGGATAATGTTTTGTTGATCCGCTTGATAGCGGTTAATCGGCAGGTCGAAGCTTAGGTCGTTACGGAAGATTTCAACGTTGCCGAATTCCTCGTCGTGGTAGGGTGTGCCTTTGGGCAAATTGAGGTTGCCGATTTTTACTTTATCGGAATCTAGGATATCGAATTGAAATTTGTCGCGATACAGATAATAGCCTTCCGCAATTTGCCAATTGACGGTCAACGTATTCGGGTCTTTGACCGAAGCGAAAAAGCGGAAGGCTTGTTCTGCCGGAAGCAATTCATCCTGGAACAGATTTAGCTTTAAGTCGCTCAGGCCCTGAACTAAGCCGAAAATCGAGCCGGTTTTCGCGGAAGGATCTTGATCTGGTAGGTCTACCGTCAGTCCGGTCTTTTGAGGAGGATAACAAATGCCGATATCGGCGCAACCCTGATGTTTAACCGCCAATTGCAAGGTATTAAGCGCATTGTCTAGCTTGATGAACGGTACTTCAACGATGAGTTCGTTTCGATAAATGACCATATCGCCGAAAAACTCGTCATGCTTGGTTTTTCCTGGAGGATAAGTGACATCGTCGAGTGTAATCCGTTCTGACCGGCTTTCAACGCCCAATTTATCGCGGTACAAATAGTAGCCGTCTGCGATCTGCCAGGTTAGAACGATTTTATTCTGTGTATTGGTCTTGGCAGTAAGTTTGAATGCTTGCTCTTGCGGCAGTAATTCGCTTTCGCTGATGGCAAAGGCGGCTTGATGAAAAGATGCAATGAGGCAAAGCAATATTATTTTGATAGGCATGAATCGATCCATTTCAGATACTCAGGCAAAGCGTGTTCGACAGAGACCGCGACGATCTCGGGAAGTTCATAAGGATGAGCCTCTTGTATGCACCGTTCCACTTGCGGGTAAATGTCGCGTCGTGTCTTAACTAGCAGCAGGTATTCCTGCGCCGTTTCGATTCGATCTTGCCAGCGATAAACGGAAGTCAATCCTGGAAGAATATTCACGCAAGCGGCAAAATTCTCTCCGATTAACGTATGTGCGATTGAGCTTGCCGTATTCTGGTCCGGACAGGTGCAAAAGAGGATAATGTGATTCGACATAACGAGAGACTCGGTCAATTTGTACTGGAGTTTCGGTTTTAAAATCCCTATATTGTACCGTTTAATCCGGGATAAGGCAGCGGGGCAATTTTTCGCCGACCTTGGTTCATTGATCTTGAGCGGGTGAAAATGGGTTTATAACTTTCGTACTTCAAGTTTCGGTAGTGCCCGAGGACACCCCGGTGCCGGATTTTGATCTACGATGGGTATAATTGATTTCAAATGGGAAACTTTCCGGGGTTATCTGTTTCCAATGTGAAATTTGTTTAGGAATTTTAAATGAAAGTTTTTCAAGTTGTATTTTTGTGTTTTTTGATCATTCCTTTTCTAGAGATTTATTTGTTGCTGACCATCGGCGGCTTGATCGGTGTATTTCCGACGGTTTTTTTGGTGGTATTTACTGCTGTATTGGGCGCTGCTTTGTTAAGACAGCAAGGTTTTGCGACCTTAAGGCGTTTTCAAGCGAATTTGAATCAGGGCGTGGTTCCCGCTTACGAAATGATAGAGGGGCCGATTTTGCTGGTTGGTGGCGCATTGTTGTTGACTCCGGGTTTTTTTACCGATGTGCTTGGCTTTGCATGTCTAATTCCTCAATTGCGCGGCAAAATTGCCCGTTATGTGATTGAGAATCATCTGATACAGGCTGGTGGCGCGGTTCATCCCGGTCGACCTAAAGATAATAATGTTCTGGAAGGCGAATATAAAAAAGAGGATTGACAGAACTTTATTTTATAAGCTGCTTGATCTACGTCCCTGTAGAATTTAAGCGCTTATTGGCTGCTTTCCGATTCGCCGCTTGTGCAAGTGTTCTTGTTGAGTCCGGAATAAACCGGACACCAACCGAAAAAAGAGGTGCCGATTAAAACGGTTCCTAACAGCAATAAAATAATTTTTGCGGTGAATAAGGATATCAATACTAATGCCGCGCCTCCGAACATGCGGTATTTTTTATCCTTATCGCCAAGATTGTGTTCGAATTTTATCATGCGTTTAAAATCGAAGCTCATTGTAAGTCCCCTCTGCTAATTAATGTTGGTTATTAAAGCCTGGTCCGGCCGTCATTGTTGCTTTCCTTAAACGCGCATAGCTTATAGAAATGTTTCAACGATAACAAATGGATATTACTTCAATTATTAATCCTCTCAATGATGCCCAGCGCGAGGCGGTATCGGCACCTTCTCGCGCAATGTTGGTTTTAGCCGGCGCCGGCAGCGGCAAGACCCGGGTCTTGGTGCATCGCATCGCCTGGCAGATTCAAGTCGAAGGCCATTCGCCGCATAGCATCTTAGCCGTCACCTTTACTAATAAAGCCGCAACGGAAATGCGCACTCGCATAGAAGACCTGCTCAATATTTCTGCACGCTCGATGTGGATAGGTACCTTTCATGGGCTTGCGCATCGTTTGCTCAGGCGTCACGCAAAAGATGCGCAACTGCCAGAAACCTTTCAAGTCATGGACTCGGACGATCAGTTGCGCCTGATCAAGCGCCTCTACAAAAACCTGAATCTGGACGAGGCCAAGTGGCCGCCCAAGCAAGCGCAATGGTATATCAACGGGCAAAAAGACGAGGGTATTCGAGCCAAGCACATGCCGGAAACCGGGGATTTTTTCCAGCGGCAAATGCTGGCGATTTATAAGGCTTATGAAGAGGTCTGTCAGCGCTCCGGTCTGGTCGATTTTGCCGAACTGCTGCTACGCGCGCATGAATTGCTGCGCGATAATCCCGAAACCTTGAGCTTTTATCAACAACGGTTCCGGCATGTGCATGTCGACGAATTTCAAGATACCAATACGATCCAATATGCTTGGTTACGGTTGTTGACGCAAGACCGCGATAATCTGTTCGTGGTCGGCGACGACGATCAATCCATTTACGGATGGCGCGGCGCAAAAATTGAAAATATCTACCGTTTTCAGAAGCATTTTCCGAATCATAAAGTCGTCAAACTGGAACGAAACTACCGTTCGACCGGCCATATTCTGAAAGCGGCCAACCGGGTGATCGAACATAACGAAGGACGGATGGGCAAGGAGCTTTGGACCGAAAGCGGCGACGGCGAGCCGATTTCGGTCTATGCCGCATTCAACGAGCAAGACGAGGCTTATTATGTCGTCGAGCGTATTCGGAAATGGGTCCATGAAGGCGGTTCGCGAAGCGATATCGCGATTCTTTACCGCTCCAATGCGCAGTCGCGCCAGTTCGAGGAAAAGCTGATCGCGACCAGTATTCCTTATCGTGTCTATGGCGGCTTGCGCTTTTTCGATCGGGCCGAAATCAAGAATGCCTTGGCTTATTTGCGCCTAATGGCCAATCCCGATGACGATGCATCTTTCGAACGCGTAATCAATACGCCGACGCGCGGTATAGGGGCTAAATCATTGGACGACATTCGGGTATTGGCGCGGGATAAGAATTTATCGCTTCGGCAGGCGGTTGAGTTCGCGATTGCACAAAAATTGACGACGCCAAGGGCTGGGAATGCCATGTCCGGATTCATTGCTTTAGTTCGGAGTTTGGCCGAACAGACGCAAGGTTTACCGTTGTTCGAGCAAGTTAAGATCGTCGTCGAAAAGTCCGGGTTGATCGAGTTTTATAAAAAAGAAAAAGGCGATAAGGGCGAGGCCCGCGTCGAAAACTTAGAAGAATTGGTCAATGCCGCTCGACTGTACGAGTACGACCAGGATAACGAAGAAAACCTGAGCGAACTTGACATGTTTTTGACGCATGCGGCGCTCGAAGCCGGTGAAATGCAAAGCAATGCCGAACAAGATTGCGTGCAGCTGATGACCTTGCATGCCGCTAAGGGCTTGGAATTCAAGCGGGTGTTCATGGTCGGCTTCGAGGAAGGTTTGTTTCCGTCGCAACAATCGGTCGAGGATCCGGGGCGCTTGGAAGAAGAGCGTAGGCTATGTTATGTCGGCATGACCCGCGCGATGGAAAACTTGTGTTTGACCTATGCCGAATCCCGGCGCTTGTGGGGGCGCGAAACCTATCCGAAGGCTTCGCGGTTTTTGCGAGAAATTCCGGCCGAAACGCTTCAGGAAGTCAGGATGCGCGCCCAGGTCAGCCGTCCGGTTTCATTCACCGGAAACATGGATAGTCATGAGCCGGGGACATACAAATTAGGGCAGCGCGTTCGTCACGAAAAATTCGGCGAAGGGGTGGTGCTGCAAAGAGAAGGTAGCGGCGCACAGGAGCGCATTCAGATCAATTTTCAAGCAGTAGGCATCAAATGGCTGATGTTATCTTATGCCAAGTTGGAAGGGGTGGGGGCGTAACATATCGACTATGGTTTGAGTCAATCAAAACGTTTGGGCAGCAATTCCCATTTTGAACATGTTCTCGCAGTTTAGGGTGGAGAGCATGCCTGTCGAGGAACGCCGTGAACCGGTCCGTGGTGGCTTGACGGCAGTTCGAAGGCCAAGGAAGGCGTGAATGCAGGTTTTGTATTACGCCATGGATGGCGTCTATTATGGCACTAACAGTATAGGCGCTTTAGGCGCGTTGTAGTCCATATGCAGTGTAGCCAAATACGGGAGAAATCGCGACGAAGGCGTCGCTCCCAGTGCGCCCAGGAGGGCACAAAATCAGCAGGGTGTAAGTCCCTGTCGGCGTAAGCCATAACGTCGTAGCTGAAAGTAACTGCGTCACCGCGAGGTGGGGTGGAGAGCAACTGGAGGCAAAAGAGCAGTCCGCAGTAAAGCGAATCCGATTCGGCGGGGTAAGGCGGCGAGTCCCCTGGGAGTCGACGAAGCCTGAAAACCATCATTTACGTTGTTGTGGCAGATAAAACGATAAATGGGCCTACCTTGTGGTTGGGAGTGGAATGTTCAGAAGGTATTGTGAAGAAACTGGGGAGACCTGTTACGGAGGTGACCGTGGCAGGAGTCAGAACCCTTATATTACCGTAAGTCGAGGAAGCTCAAGGCAAGGCGAGGATAGTGTGGCACCGCTGGGAAACCAGGCGGAAACAGAGAAAACAAACACGAGCCTAAACCGAGAGGGGAAAAGATGGTAAAAGCCGGCTAGCAAAACCGGCCATAGGAAAGAAGGGTAGGAAGGTGGAAACGAGGTAGCGTTCGGTGTCACGGCCATTAAGCCAACCTCAGGTAAAAGGCTTAAAGAGGCTCAGCCGTTGAAGGGAGCCGAAGGTAACGAATCAAACCGAGTTTGCGGGCTGACGTGGTAACGCGGAGTAATGGGGTTCACCAATTAATAACACCATTGCTCACCAGCTTGTCCCGATGAGGAAACCACCGACTGGAGAGCCGTGTGCGGGAGAACCGCATGCACGGTTCGGAGGGAGGGGAGAGAAATCTTCCCTACCCCTATCAGCGCGCTGTTAACCCTTTGTGGGAGCGATCCCCTGATCGTGATTTCTAGGTCGAAAGTATTAGGCAACAATAAATGGTATCGAAGACTCATTGGCTAAAATAGCAAAAGGGTAATACATTACTTGTGTATAACGGCGATGAGGTCTCCGCCGTGGGAGCCCATACCTTGGCTGCCAAGAGAGATAGGTATGCATTTCCACGCTGGAGCGATGGAAACGAGGAAAGATGATCTGTGATGCGTATTCTTAACCGCACGAATCGAAAAGATAAGTCGTCACCTTATTGGGGCCGTATTCTGCCGACCATTCCTCGAGAATCGTACGCAGTATTTCATAGTCCTCGGGAGTGTTTCGGCGTAGCAAGTCTGCACCGAGAACCATCAGGATGAGGTTTTGCTCATTATTATCAACTTGCAGGTCCCTTAGTACATCGAGCAGCGCATCCCAATTGCGGCCGAATGACGCCGGCAGCGACAACGTATCGGATAGCCGTTGCATGGCGGATTTTTTGTCACGGCAGCCCGTAAGATCGATTTCCACCAGATGTAGCGAATTACGACGGGCCTCGTTTCGGATTTCCCGCGGAGTGGATAACGGCGTTAATGTCATCATTGCGGCACCGGAAAGGCACGGAAACTGTTGTAATGATCGTCGGTGTAATACCACACTTGAGGCGGCTGTCCGCCTGTAACGATGCGCCGTGCTCCCCGATGACTCAGTCCAGGTGTGTCGACCGTGTACTCGCGGTAGTATCCTCGAGGTTTCTGCGGCAAGTGTCTTTCTCGGTTGAAAAATGTTTTATCGTCCTGAGGATACGGATGAGGACCGCCTTGCTGTATACGCCGAATCGTGAGGTAGGCTTCTTTCGGTAAAAAAGCCGTTTCGGTATCATGCTTAGTGCTTCCTTCGGTCGAGCCGATGATTGTTTTGGCTTCATCGATTATTGACGTATCGAAGTTCCACCACTGGGCCAAGCCCACAATCAATGCGACTAAAATTAGCCAACGAGGAAATCCCCTCATATGTACTCCCTTCTCGGTCCAGGTTTATCGATAAAATTGCGTTCTTCGATCGTGATTTCAATGGATTTGGGAGTGTCTGTCAATGATCAACAGCATTGAGCCGCAGGCGGATGCTCATTGCCTCGGCAAAAATCGTTTCAGCTCCGGCAGACAAGAGCCGCAGCCCTTTCCTGCGCTGAGTTGTTGCCCGATTTGTTCGACGTTCGCTAAATTGAATTCCCTGATCGCTTTGGCGATCGATTTTTCGCCGACATTGAAACAGGAACAAACCAAGCGGCCGCAATCCTCTTGTCCTTCCGGCGGCAAAGCGCTCAGTAGTCGCAGGCGCTCCTCTTTGTTGATCTGCGGTTGAGCGAATAGCGTTTCAAGCCAGCCTGTTTCCGGCAATGGCGGTGTTGAGGACACGAATAAGCAAACTTCCAATCGTCCGTCGATGATTAGCGCGCTGCGATAAACTCCCCGTTCCGGATCGCTGTATTCCAGGCAATGAGGGTTGTTCGACTCGCCGGATAGCGATTTTAGCCAATCGCGCCAGGAAGGGAAGGGGGTTCGGTCGGCTAGCTCGTACCGGATGAAGTCGTTGCCTTTGACTGTAACGCGATATTCTATATCGTCTAGCATCAACGGCGAACGCGTCAATAACATCGCGTACCAGAGAGCTCGATAAGGCGTGATGGCTGCCGGGGTTTGCTTGCTTTCTGGTTGACCGGAATGTGGGTCGATGACCGGGTTGACCAATGCGCCGACTCGTCCACGGCTACTGAATTGCGCCGTCCAGTGCATCGGCACGAACAGACTGCCGGGTTGCTGGTTTTCGGTGATAACAACCCGGGCAATCATATTACCCCACAGACTGGAGATCGTCGCTAGGTCATGCGTTTGTAAATGATAACGTGCCGCATCGAGCGGATGGATCTCGACGAAAGGCTCCGGTTTATGGGCATTGAGTTTCGCCGACAAGCCGGTTCGGGTCATCGTATGCCATTGATCGCGTAGACGTCCGGTATTCAACGTGAAAGGATAGTTCGGGTCGGGCTTATTGACCGGGGCGCGCGGGCGTATCGCAATGAATCGGGCTTTTCGGGACGCGGTATAAAACTTACCGTCGGTGAACAGTCTCTCGGTGCCGTTAGGGTTCTTCTTGGTGACCGGCCATTGCACCGGTTGCAAACGGTCGTAGGCGTCTTCGGTCAGGTCCGCAAAGGCCGAAATATCGAAATCGCGAGGTTGGCCTTCCAGGTTATTTTCAAATCCGGAAAGCGCGGCGTGTTCGCGGAAAATGTCGGCGCTGGACCGGTAATCGAAGGCATGCTTGAAGCCCATGCGGGCGGCAACTTGGCTTATAATCCACCAGTCCGGCTTAGCCAAACCGGAAAACGGAAATAGCGGGCGCTGTCTGGAAATGCGCCGTTCCATATTCGTGACGGTACCGGCTTTTTCGCTCCAGCCGGCCGCCGGTAGGCGGATATGCGCCAAATCGACCGTGTCGGTGTTCTTGATGCAATCCGATACGATGACGAGATTGCAGCGTTTGAGCGCATTTTTGACTTTATCGGCGTCCGGCAGCGTGACCACAGGGTTCGTTGCGATAATCCAGACGGCCTTGATGGTGCCCGCATCGATTGCATCGAAGAGTTCGACCGCTTTCAGGCCGGGGCGGGTCGCGATCCGGTCGGTTTGCCAAAAGCGGGCGACGCGGTCGATATGCTCGGGGTTATCTAGCTCCATGTGCGCTGCCAAAGTATTGGCCAAGCCGCCGACTTCGCGTCCGCCCATCGCATTTGGCTGACCGGTGAACGAAAAAGGCCCCATGCCCGGCTTGCCGATTCTACCGGTCGCCAAATGGCAATTGATGATGGCATTGCACTTATCCGAGCCGGAAGAAGACTGATTGACGCCTTGCGAATAGACTGTGACGGTTTTAGCGGTTTTCGCATACCAACCGTAAAACTTTTCGACGTCGGCCGAGGACAAACCGCAGTCTTGCGCGACAATTTCAATATTTCCCGCCGTGTTGCGGGCGGACTGCAAAGCCCATTCGAAATCCTGAGTATGCGCGGCGATATAATCATTATCGAGCGCATCGGTTTGCGCTAAATAGGTCAACAAACCGTTGAACAATAAGCCGTCCATGCCTGGCTTTATCGTTAAATGCAAATCCGCGCTGTCGCATGTCGCGGTCCGGCGCGGATCGATGACTACGATTTTCAGCGCCGGATTGTTTTCTTTGGCTTTTCGGATGCGTTGAAACACGATGGGGTGACACCACGCGGTGTTCGAGCCGGTCAGCACGATCAATTCGGCGGCTTCCAAGTCTTCATAGCTGCACGGGACGGCATCGGCGCCGAAGGCCCTTTTATAGCCGGTGACTGCCGAGGACATGCACAGCCGGGAATTGGTGTCGATATTGGCCGAGCCGATAAAACCTTTCATGAATTTATTGACGACATAATAGTCTTCGGTCAATAACTGGCCCGAGACATAGAACGCGATCGCATCGGGCCCGTATTGCCGGATGACTGAGGTCAAACCGTCGGCAACGGTGTCGAGCGCGGTATTCCAGTCGCACGGTATGCAATGAACTTCGGGATGCAACAGACGGTTTTCCGTCGAGACGGTATCGCCCAATGCCGAACCTTTCGAGCACAGTTTACCGAAATTGGAGGGATGATCCGGATCGCCTTGTATCGTCACTTGGTGGCCGATAGCATCGTCGACGGTTGCAACGATACCGCAGCCGACTCCGCAATAGGGACAGGTGGTCTTGATTGTCTTTTCGTTCATGGCGGCGGTCATGCGGCAATCGGCAAGGGTGGGCGCCCGAAAATCAAACAATCGCGGTACGGCGAAATATCGGTTCGGCTCTTCAAGCAATCGAGATACCAAGCCGAATCGCCGGTATCGCCGTAGAGCACGATACCGGCGATACGCCGATTCTTGATGACCAATTTTTTATAGATATGCAGGGCAGGGTCCTTGAAAACGATCTGCTCGCATTGTTCTCCGCCATTGAAATCGCCTGCCGAAAACAGGTCGATGCCGGTGACCTTGAGCCGGGTTGCCGGCAACAGGCTTTGATAACGCGAATCGGTTCGATGGCTCAGTTGCCGGGCGCAGACTTTGGCTTGCTCGTACACCGGCGCGACCAGTCCGAATAATTCGCCGCGATGCTGCACGCATTCGCCGACTGAATAGATCTCAGGATCGCTGGTTTGCATCGCGTCGTCGACGACGATGCCTTGTTCGCAGTCGAGACCGATGTTTTTTGCGAGCGCGATATTCGGTTGGATACCGGTTGCCATGATCAGAAGATCGGCGGGTAGAGAACTGCCGTTGTTCAATTCGACTTCGGAGATATGGCCGTTTCGGCTGATGATGTTTTCGATCGTGCAACCCAGCTCGAAGCGAAGCCCCTTGGCTTCGAGCTGCGATTTCAACAGGTCGCCGGCCTCGTTATCGAGTTGGCGATTCAATAAATGGTCCGCGCGGTTGATGACGGTGACGTTCATGCCGCGCTGCTTAAGACCGTTGGCGGCTTCCAAACCCAATAAGCCGCCGCCGAGTATGATGGCGTGCCGTTTGCTTAGGCTTTTTGCGATCATCGCTTCGACGTCGGAGATTTCGCGAAAACTCATCACGCCTTCGGTATCGCGGCCTGGAATCGGCAAAATCAATGGCAACGAACCCGTTGCGATCAATAACCGGTCGTAAGTGGCCTCCGTACCGTCCTTTGCGATCACGCGGCGGCGGTTTCGGTCGACATCGACGACGGTTTTACCCGGGCCGCAATGCAACGTGATATGGTGTTTTCGGTACCAGGCAAAGTCGTGAATCATGATGTCATCGATCCGTTTTTCGCCGTACAAGATCGGTGTTAACAAGATACGATTGTAATTCCCGTAAGGTTCGGCGCCGAATACGGTGATGTCGTATAAGTCGGGTGCCGATTCGATCAAGGCTTCGACGGTACGCATGCCCGCCATGCCGTTACCGATGACGACCAGTTTTTGTTTCATGACCATTCTCCTCAAAGAAGATGCGGGCGCGTTGACTTTACCGGGTGAATGAATAGCCGAGTCGCGCCGGCAAACCGGTTAAAACGAAATGTTGCCTTGTACCCAAACCTTTTGCGTGTCGTTTTGGGCAAAGGCGGGGGCGTTGGCGTCGGCGACGTAATAGGCGTACTTCAACAAGACGGAATAATGCTTGCCGAACGCCTTGGTGACTTGAAAATCGTATTCATTGCCGTAATCGACACTACCGCTGTCATCGGTGAAGTTGTGATAAACGAACATCAAATTGGCGCCGAGCACGCTGCTGCCTAATGTGAAATTGACGTCACGAATACCGTCGGCCGGCGTTGCCAGAAAACGGTCGGCCCAGCCTTGAAATGCATGATTAGTCCCGAGCGGCGTTTGAAATGCATTGCGTCCATTGCCGTTAAGTTGTTCCATCGCCGCTTTTCCGGTAATACCGAATAACGTTAAACCGCCCATCAAGTTGTAACGGTCCAATGCGAAGCTGTTCGGATTGTTTTGATAATCGGCTTGATAGCTGTATTCGGCCGTGTAATGCAGCGCCAAGTCTTCGTTGATTTGCGGCGAGCCTATCAGTCTTATGCCGTAGGTCTGGCTGGAGCGACCGAACAACGCCTTATCTTCGGTATATTTCAACCAGTAACCGTAAGCAACGGCGCTGCCCAAATTGCCGAAGTTGTAATTGACGTTGAGTAACGGCAGTTCGGTGTTGTCGGTCAACGAAAGAATGGTTCGGACCCTGCCGATATAACCGGCCCGAATCGTCAAATCCGCAATCGAAGTATTGGTTACCAACACCGAATCGTAGGTCATTTCCATTTGCCGCCACCCGACGTTACCGATGAAACGATCGTCGTCCAGCTTGATGCGTTGCCGGCCGCCCTTGATTAAGGTATCCGGAATACCGTTAAAGGTGAGCCAGAGTTGATTCAACTCGTGTTGGTCGGCCGGGTCGGCGACGACATGATAACGGCTGTTGCCGGTGGATACGCCATTGTAATCGCGCTGCGCGGCAAAGACGTTTTCGTACTCGGCGAAACCTTGCCAACCGAATACATTCGGGCTTAAATAGCCCAGGCGTAAACGGAAGGTGTTGGCATTGGCCGGTTCCGGCCGGGTTCCTTCGGTGTTGGCATGTTCGTAGCGGTAGTTCAGGTCGAAAGTGACTTGACCGTATTTCCCGTCGCTTTGCCCGAACTTGAGCGCGTTTTCAATCGTTTCGTCGAAGCCGCCGGCCTGGGCTGACGATGTTATCGCGATTAATGTTGCCGAACAGACGGCATGCCATGACCTTCGGGTTTTAAGCGGTAAAGCGTTAGCTAACAGCATTGTATTCTCCTTAATGAACATGAAATCGTTTTGATCGCACATGCGATCCATTAGAACGGGCTTAGGCAACACGCGGTAACATCAAGTACACATCGCGTACCGTCTACAAGCGTCTCAATGCGTATGGTCGCATTCGGCCAGAAAGGTCAGTAGGCTTTCCCGGTACTTGTAATAATCCGGGTGATCGAGCAAGGCTTGTCTTGTGCGCGGCCTCGGTAGGTCGATCGTTTCGATCTTGCCGATCTTCGCGTGCGGACCGTTGGTCATCATCACGACCCGGTCGGCGAGCAGGATGGCCTCGTCGACATCATGGGTCACGACGATCGCGGTCACATGGGTCCGTTCCCAAACTTCCATCAGGACTTCCTGCAATTCCCAACGGGTCAGCGAATCGAGCATGCCGAACGGTTCGTCGAGCAATAACAGTTTCGGCGACAGCGCGAAAGCGCGGGCGATGCCGACCCGTTGCCGCATCCCGTTGGAGAGGTCCGCCGCTTTTTTCTCCATCGCATCGGCAAGTCCGACGCGGGTTAGATAATATTCGACGATATCGTCGCGCTCGGATTGCGATGCATGCGGGTAAACGTTATCGACGCCGATCATGACGTTCTCGAATGCGGTCAACCAGGGAAACAAGCTGGGCGACTGGAACACGACGCCTTTATCCGGGCCGGCGCTGTCGATTTCTTTGTTGTCGAGCACAATGCCGCCTTCGGATACGTCGGTTAAACCGGCGGTCATCGACAGCACGGTCGATTTGCCGCAGCCCGAATGGCCGATGATCGAGATGAATTCCCCTTTTTTGACTAACATATCGAATCCGTCTACAACCTTGACCGTACTCTTGCCGTCGGGCGTCGGATAGATTTTCGAGAGTTGCGAGAATTCCAAATAACGCGGTTTGCCAAGGTCATTTTGTCTGGGTTTTAAAGCCGAGTTATCCAATTTCCAATCGTTGCTAGTGTTGGGTCGCACGTCCGGCAAGACGACCGCATCGCTGCCGGATTCGGCTTTTTGCATACCGACGCCCATTAAGTAACGGGTGATTTCGGCACGGAGTTTCTTGAAGGTTTCGTCGTGGTTCAGTGCGGCCCGGTCGCGCGGCCTTGCCAGCGGAATCTTGAAGTTTGGGCCGAATGTCGCGCCGGGTCCGGGATTCAGCGCGATGACGCGATCGGCCATATAAATGGCTTCGTCGACATCGTTCGTGATTAAAATCACGGTTTTCTTTTCCGCTTGCCAAATCGCGATGATTTCATCCTGAAGTTTGCCGCGTGTCAGTGCATCTAATGCGCTCAACGGTTCGTCCAGCAACAAGATATCGGGATCGGCGGCCAAGGCCCTCGCCACATTGACGCGCTGGCGCATGCCGCCCGATAATTCGGCCGGTTTTTTGGTCATTGCTGCGCCCAAATTGACCATGCGCACATATTTTTCGGTATGCGCTTTACGCCGGTCGGCCGGCCAATCCTTGAAGCGTTGATCGACGGCCAGAGCGACATTGTCGAATACGGTTAGCCAAGGTAGCAGCGAATAATTTTGAAAGACCACGCAGCGGTCAGGCCCCGGTCCTTTGATCGGCCAGCCTTGTTTAAGTACCTCGCCGCTGTCGGCCTCGATCAATCCGGCGATCGTTGAAATCAGCGTGGTCTTGCCGCTGCCGGAAAAGCCGACGATCGCGATAAATTCGCCTGCCTCGATGTCCAGATTGATGTTTTTCAATACCGACGTTTTAGCTTTTCCCTCGCCGTACGATTTGCAAACGTTTTTGAGTTGTAAAAAAGGTTTCAATGAATGGACCTTGGCTAACGGTGCAGAGGGTGCCGGCGTGTCGATTGATTCGTCATCGCTACGTAAGAGTTGGGATGTTTTCATGTCGGTCTCCGGGTCAGAGCGTTTTGCCGAATGAGAAGGCTTGTTGCAGCGAATGCATGACGCGGTCCAGCATGAAACCGATGATACCAATCGTGAATACCGCGACCATGATACGGCCCAGCGAATTCGAGCTACCGTTTTGAAACTCGTCCCAGATAAACTTTCCGAGGCCGGGGTTTTGTGCGAGCATTTCGGCTGCGATCAGCACCATCCAGCCGACCCCAAGCGACATGCGCATGCCGGTGAAGATATAAGGCAAGGCCGAAGGCAGTACGATTTTCTTGATCTGCGTACTCCAGTTGAGGCGAAGGACTTTGCCGACATTGACCAAATCCTTGTCGATCGACGAGACGCCGACCGCGGTGTTGATCAGAGTCGGCCATAGAGAACAGAGCGTGACGGTAATCGCCGAAGTCAAAAACGCTTTTTCGAACCATGAATCGTCGGTCGTGATGTAGACCGCGCTAACAACCAGCGTCACAATCGGCAACCAAGCGAGCGGTGAAACCGGTTTGAAAATCTGAATCATCGGATTGATCGCGGTATTGATGACCGGGCTCATGCCGCAAAGAATACCGAGCGGTACTGCAATCAATGTTGCAATGATAAAGCCGGTGAATACGGTATAAAGACTGGTCAAAATTTGATCGAAGTAAGTCGGTTTTCCGGTATAAGGCCGAGTTTTGATTTCGGCGTGCGGGTCGTTTGCCAACCTTTGTTGATTGCGGACTTTTTGGCGCTCGTAGAATGCGGCCTTTTTTTCTCTTTCGGCATAATGGGCGCCGATCAGGCCCTGCGCTTCTTGCCATACGGCTTCAGGCCCCGGAATCGCCCCCAAACTGGTTTGGATTTTTACGGCCGAGGCATTCCAAAGACCTAGGAATACGACAAAAGCCAGTATCGGCACGATGATCGTCAAACCGATTTGCCGCATTTGCTGCTGCGGATTTTCGCCTGCGCAGAGCTTGACGAACGGTACGAACCAGGTCAGCCCGGTTACGTTGAAAAATTTGATTAATGTAGTCGACATGGCGAACCTCTTTGTCTAACCAACGGTCATGTTTAGGCATGAATGTCTAAAAAAATGGCGCATCCCTGCACCTAGGCGACATTCGATGTCACTATCGGAAGGGGTTGTTCTTTATTTGCTTGTTTTATTCGGAGCGATGCGCCGTCATTGGCTGATTTTCCCGTCTTTCAATATTTCTTTGCCTTTCAGGCCGATCGTGAATTTCGTCAAGTATTCGTTCGGTTTGCTGCCGTCGTAAACGATGCCGTCGATAAAATCGGCTTGCGGCGGTTTGAATCCGCTTTCGCTTTCAGGCGGAAAATCGCTTGCCTTGGCTTTACCTTCGGCAATCAATTCTTTTGCGGCGGCCATGTAGATATCGGGGCGATAGACTTTTTTAGCCGTTTCGATGAACCATTCGTCGGATTTGGATTCGTTGATCTGTCCCCAGCGGCGCATTTGCGTCAAAAACCAGATTGCATCGCTGTAATAGGGATACGTGGCGTGATAACGGAAAAAGACATTGAAGTCGGGCAGCGAGCGCGTGTCGCCTTTTTCGTATTCGAAAGACCCGGTCATGCTGTTGGCGATCACTTCGTAGTCGGCACCGACATAACGGCTGTCGGAAATAATCTTGGCCGCTTCTTTGCGGTTCTTATTGTTATCGGCGTCGAGCCAAATTGCTGCGCGGATCAGCGCCTTGACGACGGCCAAGTGCGTGTTCGGGTTTTTGTCGGCCCAGTCTTTACTGACGCCGAGTACTTTTTCCGGATTGTTCTTCCAGATTTCATAATTGGTCACGACCGGTACGCCGATGCCTTTGAACACCGCTTGCTGGTTCCACGGCTCGCCGACGCAATAACCGTAAATCGTGCCGGCTTCGAGCGTGGCGGGCATTTGCGGCGGTGGAGTGACCGACAGCAGTACATCGGCATTGAGTTGTCCGGTCGTTTCTCCCGGCGGCGCGTAATAACCGGGTTGAATGCCGCCAGCGGCTAGCCAATAACGTAGTTCATAGTTATGTGTCGAAACCGGAAACACCATGCCCATATTGAACGGTTTGCCTTCGGCCTTGAATTTGTCGATCACCGGTTTCAACGATTCGGCTTTGATCGGATGCACGGGCTTACCGTCTTGCATTGGCACATGCGGTTTCATTTGTTGCCAGATGTCGTTCGAAACGGTCACGGCATTGCCGTTTAGGTCCATACTGAAAGCAGTGATTACATCGGCTTTCGTGCCGAAACCGATTGTCGCGCCCAGGGGTTGTCCCGCCAGCATATGCGCGCCGTCCAACTCGCCGTTGATGACGCGGTCGAGCAGTACTTTCCAATTGGCTTGAGCTTCCAGTTGTACATACAGGCCTTCGTCTTCGAAATAGCCTTTTTCATAGGCGATGGCTAATGGCGCCATATCGGTTAGCTTAATGAAACCCAATTTCAGGTCTTCCTTTTCGATGTTTTCTACCGATGCAGCATTCGTGCTTGCGATAAGCAAAAAGGCTGCAGTAGCCGCTAGTACGGTCGGTCGTTGTTTAGCGTTGAATGCTAGGTCTGTATTCATGGTCGGTTCCGAAAATTTAAAATTCAGGCAAATAAAAAGGCGTCTGCCATGCGATAGGAGGGTTATCGCATGAGAGACGCCTTTGTCCGGTTTGCTCGACAGTGAGCTTGTCAGTTACTCCATCGTCGGAGATTTATTAGTATTTAAGCAATTGGAATGCCAATAGTGAGATAGTTTTCGAATAGTAATTAATAGTTCAATGATATCAATAGGCTATGGTGAGAAGGGTTTTGAGAAGGGAGGGATGGCTGTTTTCCACTGGGGAAGCGATGACATGATTTAGTGCAGAGAGAGTCATTGCCAGGGTAGTACGGCACCAAATGTGTGCGTTGGCGTTATACCTTTCGCACTTCAAATTTCGGCAGTGTCCGAGGAGGCGCCGGGGTGTCCGATCCCTCACCTAACGCTAGGTGAGAGACCAGCATGGAGGCTTGACGACAGCAATCGAACGCCAAGGATGGCGTGAATGCAGATTTTGCATGGAGCAAAAATCTGCCCTGCTGCCGACATCCTCGCTAGCCACAGCTTATCCCTTCATAAAGTTAGCTAATTTTTGAATATAAAGGGAGTAAAATAACTCGGCGGAGATTCTTTGGTTCGGCTAATCTACCATAGTAATATGTTCACTCAGCTATTTCTAATTTATGTCTGAATAGCGGCGAAAAAATGGAATGCGGAATTCTGTATCGACGGTAAAGATTGGGGAAACGTCAAAGAGCATAAGCACAAATTACTCGTGTGTCGGCTGGGTAGAGATGCTCCTCTCATTATCCGGTCCTTTTATATCTTTCGCATTGCAAATTTCGGCAAAGCTTAGGAGGCATTCCAGTGCCGAATTTTGATCTACGATGAGTATAATTATGAATCCAAACAAAAAACGTATCCTCATTGTCGGCGGCGTGGCCGGCGGAGCGACTTGCGCGGCGCGTGCGCGGAGACTTTGCGAAACCTGCGATATCGTCGTCTTCGAACGAGGCCAGCACGTTTCGTTCGCCAATTGCGGCCTGCCTTATTTCGTCGGCGATGTGATCGAGTCCGAAGCCAAGCTGCTGGTGGCCAGTCCGGATTTGTTCGAGCACCGTTTCAACATCGAAGTCCATACCGAAACCGAAGTCACGCGCATCGACCGGCAAGCGCGGACGATAGAAGTGCGTGATTTGAAAACGGGTACGTACCGCGAAGAAGCCTATGATGCCCTGGTTTTGGCGACCGGCGCCCAGCCGATCCGCCCGCCCTTGCCGGGCATCGATCTGCCGGGTATCTATGTCTTGCGCAATATCCCGGACAGCCGAAAGATCAAGGCCGCTACCGCTCAGGCATCGCGAGCGTTGATCGTCGGAGGCGGTTTCATCGGGCTTGAAATGGCCGAAAATCTGGTGGCATTGGGACTCGACGTCACCTTGCTGGAATTGGCAGACCAAGTGCTGCCGCCGCTGGATGCTGAAATGGCCGGCTATGCCGCGGAGCGCTTGAGAGCCAACGGCGTCGAATTAAGGCTCGGCGAAAGCGCCGTGTCGTTCGAGCAGCACCCGGAGCGCGGTTTGATCTTGCACACCTCGAAAGGCGCAACGCTCAACACCGATCTGGTCATACTGGGAATCGGCGTGCGTCCCGAAGCCACGCTGGCTCGGGAGGCCGGATTGGAACTGGGCGAACTCGGCGGAATCCGTGTCGATCCCTACATGCGGACGAACGATCCGGCGATTTGGGCGGTCGGCGATGTCGTCGAAGTCAAAAACCGTGTCACGGGTCAATGGCAACTGGTCCCGCTGGCGGGGCCCGCTAACCGGCAGGGACGGGTTGCTGCGACGGCAATCATTCATGATTTCTCTTGCGGCGAAAAAGAAGCATTACCGCCCCTGGCTTTCGATGGCGTGTTGGGAACCGCCGTATGCGAGGTTTTCGGTCTGACCGTTGCCTGCACCGGCGCCAGCGAAAAACTATTGAAGCGGCTCAGCATGGATTTCGAGAAGGTCTATTTGCATCCCGGTCACCATTCCAGTTATTTTCCCGGCGCGAAACCGATACACATCAAGTTATTGTTCTCGAAGACGGACAACAAGATTTTGGGCGCGCAAGCCGTCGGCGAGAAGGATGTCACGCGGCCGATCGACGTCATCGCGACGGCGCTGATGCAAGGAGCCACGATATTCGATCTGGAGAATCTGGAGCTTTGTTATGCGCCGCAGTTCGGCGCTGCCAAAGACCCGGTCAACGTCGCCGGCATGTTGGCCGGCAACCATCAGCGCGGCGATTTTCCTTTGGCGAACTGGGACGAGCTGGAGACAACCCCGGCCTTGTTGGTCGATGTGCGCAGCGCGGACGAATATGCCGGCGGCCATGTTCCGGCTGCACAAAACTTACCGCTGGAATCGTTACGCGACCGCATTCACGAGTTTCCTACGGATCGTGATATCTGGTTGATCTGCGGTGTCGGCCAGCGCGCTTATTACGCGTATCGCCTATTGGCGCAAAACGGCTTGCGGGTCAAAGTACTGTCCGGCGGTATGAAGACTTACTCGGCAAGAAGGCGGGCGACGGAAGCGAGTGGATAGACACTTAGGGGCTCCTATCGAGGTCGGTTCCGCTAAAAATAGTCGACAATATCTCGCCTCACTGATCGATCGCGAAAGCCCGACATTTGCCGTTATGCCAGTAGGATCCGTTACTGAGCCAGGTTTTATCCTAAATTAGGCTATTGAAAAATCGTTCGACATTGACGAGTTTGCTGATTCAGCAACGGCATTGGCGTTTTTTGCGTTTTAAAAGGAACAAGGGTGGCTTTCGATGCAAATGAATTTGAGCGATATGAAAGCGGGCGACTGCGGACGCGTCGTGGGTTATGACAAAAGCTTCTTGCCTTACCGGCAGAAACTGCTGGCGATGGGTTTGACACCCGGCACCGAATTCAAAATTATGCGAGTCGCGCCGTTAGGCGACCCGATTGAAATCAGAGTGCGCGGTACCGATCTCAGCGTGCGCCCGGATGAAGTCGCCGGCTTGAGAATCGAGCGTCTGGACAAAGTGCCGCCGGCCCCGAAACCTGTCTTGCAGAAACAGGATTACACCGTCGCCGTCATCGGCAATCCCAACTGCGGTAAAACCACGCTGTTCAATGGTTTGACCGGCGCCCGTCAGCATGTCGGCAATTGGGCCGGCGTGACCGTCGAGCGCAAAAGCGGCTTTTATCGGTTCGATGACAAAACCGTCAAAATTGTCGACTTGCCCGGCATCTATGCGTTGGATGAGAGCGGTACGGCCACAGCGCTGGATGAAAAAATTGCCAGGGATTACATTCTTTCGCGGCAGGCGGACCTGATCATCAATATCGTCGATACATCGCATCTCGAACATAACCTCTATCTGACGACACAACTGCTGGAAATGCGGCTGCCGATGCTGGTGGTGCTGAATAACATGGACGACGCGACCGGCCGCGACATCAAGATCGATAGCGACGAAATAGCCCGCCGCCTCGAATGTCCGTTGGTTTCATTGGTTGCGACTCGAGTCGATGAGGTCAGGGCCTTGAAAGCGGCGATCAACCAATGGCTGGAGCATAAAGTTCTGTCGCATTCGGTGATCGATTATCCGCTTGCGATTCGGGAAGCGCTGGATCGACTCATACCGATGGTCGAGCAACAATTGGACAACCTTTACGGCGATGCGCGCTGGTTCGCCGTCAAATTGCTGGAACAAGACGCTTTTGCGCTCGGCCATGCCGATCCGTTACTGATTGAGACCGCGAAACAACTGCGCCGGACGATCGAAGACCAAGCCGCCGAAGAGGCGGATCTATTGATTGCGGACAGCCGCTACGGTTTTATCGGTCTATTGCTAAATGAGACGCTCACGCGGCAGTCCGAGCTGGGCAGGAACTTTTCCGATAAGATCGATAATGTGATATTGAACCGTTTCTTGGCCATTCCGATCTTCTTCGGCGTGATGTATTTGATGTTCACGTTCACGATCAAACTCGGGCGTGTCTTCAAACCGTTCTTCAACGACCTGACTCAGGCGCTTTTTGTCGATGGCATGGGGCATTTCCTGATGCTGCTCGACAGTCCGCAATGGCTGATCATGCTGATCGCCCAGGGTGTCGGCAACGGCATCCGGGAAGTGGCCGCGTTCGTTCCTATCCTCGGTTTTCTGTATCTGTTCATTTCGGTATTGGAGGAGTCGGGTTACATGGCCCGCGCGACGTTTGCGATGGACCGCTTGATGCGCGTCCTGGGACTGCCCGGCAAGGCCTTTGTACCGATGATTCTGGGTTTCGGCTGTAACGTGCCGGCGATGCTGGCGACCCGGACATTGGAGAATCCGCGCGACCGGTTGCTGAGCATCCTGTTGAATCCGTTCATGACCTGCGGCGCTCGGTTGGCCGTATTTACCTTGTTCGCCGCGGCTTTTTTCCCGGACCACGGCGGCTTGATCGTATTCGTGCTTTATTCGATAGGCGTTTTCTTCGCCGTGCTGACCGCATTGCTGCTGAAGAACACGTTTCTGAAAGAGGAATTTTCGCTGGTGATGATGGAAATCCCGAATTATCACGTTCCGAAGCTGAAAAATGTATTGATTAACAGTTGGATGCGAGTTAAGACCTTCGTCGTGCGGGTCGGAAAAATCATCATCACGATGGTCGTGCTCTTGAACATCCTGGGTTCGATCGGGAAGGACGGCGGCTTTAAACCGAACGACATCGAACATTCGGTGCTCAGCGCCGCAGGTCGCTCGGTGACGCCGGCGTTGGGGCCGATGGGTATCGACGAAGAAAATTGGCCGGCGACGGTCGCGTTGTTTACCGGTATCCTGCATAAAGTCGTCGTCATCAGCACGCTGAAAACGATCTATGCCGAAACCGGACAGGCGGCTTCCGCCCGGCAAGTTCAGTCCTTCGACTTGGGCGATGCGGTAGAACGGGCCTTCATGACCATTCCGATGGGACTGAAAAAGATGTTCGGTGCCGACCCGGTCAATCAGTCGGCCGGCCAAGATTCGTTTGTCGAGGCCTTGCATCGGCATTTCGACGGGACGATCGGCGCATTCGCCTATCTGTTGTTTATTTTGCTGTATTTCCCTTGCATTGCGACTTCGGCGGCTGCCTACCGGGAATCCAGTCTCGTCTGGTCGTCGTTCATGGTACTCTGGTCCACGGGGCTGGCTTATTTGACCGCGACGCTGTTTTATCAGTCGGCGACCTTTAGCGAGCATCCGGAAAGCTCGACGGCCTGGCTGGCCGGGATTGCGATGATCGCCGTTGCGGTTGTGCTGGCGTTTCGGCATTGGGGGAAGGGCCGGCAAGCTTCGAACTGAGACTTCCCGAGCTCCCACGGTCCTCCGCTCATCGTCATACATAAGTCTCGTCATACCCGCCGGGAAGCGGGTCGAATGCATGGATGCAGGAGCTAGAGCAACGCAGGAACAGTTGCCGCATCCAGTGCCAAGGTTGGCAAGCCAAATACATCCATGTAGCCTGGATTCCGGCAATCCCTGCCGGAATGACGCGGCTAACATAAAGATGTGTATAAAACGATGAGCGGTCCTCCGTGGGAACCGATACCGGGCTCTGGGAGCGGCTCGTTGTATTTAAGCTCGTTATGCGTTTCCACACACAGGAGCGTGAGAACGAGAGGATGTCGAGTTACGCTAACCCTACCTACATCTGATAAAGGGCACAAACATGATTGATAAAACCTATTTCGACAAAATCGATGCGGAACTGCTGAAAATCAGTCCGCGCCAAGACATCATGCTGCTGCGCGTCATCGCCGCCGTCATTCCGGTGGTCTTGTTCGGCCTGGATGCGCTTTATGATTTGCCGGTCTTGTATTGGCTGGGCATTCCGTTTTATCTGTTCTGTTTGGTGCTCTATCTCGAAAGCCTGTTGAAAAGCGTGTTGTTCTTGCACAAGGTTTCGGCGGAACTGCTGATCGTTTTGGTCATGACCGTGACGCTGATCGATGGCGCGCCGTTGAGCGGGGCGATGGTCGCCTGGTTCATTGGTCTGGGGTTGTACATCTCGTTTACGATCATCCGGAAGAACCGGGAAAAGATCGAAAGCCTGATTCAGGAGGGTAAAAAGACCGCCCGGATGCTGCAGGACGGCGACATCGTGGAAGTGCCGATCAACCAAATTCGGCTAGGCGCCACGGTGCTGATTCCGAAAGGCGCAATGGTTCCGATCGACGGAATCATCATCGAAGGCGCCTCGGCGATCGACGAATCGACGATTACCGGCGAACCTTTTCCGGTATATAAGGAGACCGGTGCCAGCGTGACATCTGGCACGCTGAATCTGAGCGCGCCGCTGCAGGTCAAGGCCGATAAAAACGGGGACGATTCATTTCTCGCAGTGATCACTCAGGAAATCGAAAACAGTCTGGAGAACAAATCCGATCTGCAGCGGCGCGCCGATACCACGGTGCAGATTCTGCTGTTGTCGGTCACGGCCTATGCCTTTTTGCTGCTCTACATCACCGGCAGCCTGCATTTGATGGCGACGGCGCTGGCGGTGGTTTGCCCTTGCGCCTGGGCGCTGGCTACGCCGACCGCGTTCGCCGCTAATATCGGGCGTCTGGCTCGTTCGAATATTCTAGCCCGCGGCGGCGAGCCGCTGGAGAACATGCAGGACATCAAAACACTGATTCTGGATAAAACCGGCACGGTCACGTTGGCAGAACCCGAAGTCAGCCAGGTCATCGAAATGGGCCTGCCGACACAGGGTCTATTGGAACTGGCCGCATCGATCGAATCGCGTTTCGATCATCCGATCGCGCATTCGATCGTCAATTATGCGAAAAAGCAGGGTCTGACTGCCTTCCTGCCGGTCGAGAAAGCCGAGGACCTTCCGGGCCGCGGCATCAAGGCCCGGATCGAAGGCCGGGAAATTCTGATGGGCAGCGCCGAAACGCTGAGCCTTCAGGACATCGAATTGCCGGCTATCGACTATACCGGCCGAGCTGTCTGGCTGGCGGTCGACCGCGAAGTCCAAGGCGTCATCGTCATTCGCGATATCATTCTGTCGGAAATGCGGGGCTTGGCCGATACGATCCGTGCCTGCGGTATCGAAAAGGTCGTGCTCGCGACCGGCGATAACGAAGAACAGGAAGCCAAACGCGTGGCCGATTATATCAACGCCGACGAGTACTATTTCAATTGCAAGCCGGACGACAAAACCGCGCTGGTCAAAAAATTTCAGGAACAGGGCAAAGTGGCGATGGTCGGCGATGGCGTCAATGACGCACCGTCTTTGGCCACCGCCAATGTCGGCATCGCGATCGGCGGGCACAAGAACGTCAATCTGGCGATCATTTCATCGGATGTCGTCATTCTCGGTCACGATGCTCAGGATCTGGTCACGATCTTGCGGCTCGGTCATAAAATGGGCGGCATCATCCGGCAAAATTATCTGTGGGCCGTCATTTTCAACAGCGTCGGCCTGGCGCTAGCGACATTCGGCTTGCTCAATCCGATCTTTGCCGCGCTGCTGCATCATGTCAGTTCGGTGTTCGTCGTCGTCAATGCCGGCCGGCTGTATTTCACCGGCATCGAGCAATCGCTGGTCGGGCCTATGTTCAGAAAAATGGATGAGCTGACCGGCCGCGATCAGCACTGCGAACCCGAGCGCTTGCGCTCCGATTCCGAAGTGGTCGCTGAGGAGTCCTGAAGGATGTCTTTGCTGGCGTTGAGTCATGTCGTTTATGCGGCGGGCCCCAAAAAGATTCTCGACGATCTGGATTTCGGTATCGACGAAGGGGATGTGCATGCGTTGATCGGCACGAACGGCACCGGCAAGAGCACCCTGGCGCGCTTGATCATCGGCAGCGAGGGTTTTCGGCTGAGTTCCGGGCAAATCGTCTTTGACGGCCGGGACATCGGCGCCTGGACGATGTACGAGCGCGCGGTCACATGGATTGCATGGAAATCATCAAAGACCAAGCGGTCGGACAATCGACGCCGGTCGTCAAAGTCAGTCATCCGCTTGCGAAGATCACCCACGAAGCGGCTATCGGCACCGTCGACAAGAAACAAATGGAGACCTTGATCGCGCACGGGCTTTCCCCCGAGCAGGCCACGGATATGATCGTGTTGGGCATGTTGCGTCCTGATTAGCAAGTTTCTTCAGCTAAAGCCCAAAGATCAGCATATCCCTAGCAGGACGGGGTTCGCAAGCCATGCGCGTCAAGCTAAAAACGGCTAACCCACATCACGCTCTTTCCCAAGCTCCAGCTTGGGAAAGACACCCCGGAAGCTCCAGCTTCCTGAGACCGACACAACCTCCGCACATTTTCAATCAACCCCGACTCGCTCGATCAATCTTTCTTGATTTTCGGGAAGCTAGAGCTTCCTGAACAGGTTACCCAAGCTGGAGCTTGGGTAACAGCATATTTTAGTTTTTGCGACTGCGTCTGGCCCCTGCTTGGACACTTGGCTTCGACAAGCTGAAGCATCTTGCTAATCAGGTGTTGCGTTAAATCGATCGAGGACCTACGAATGCTGCTATGGATAATCGGATTCAGCCTGTTGGGAAGCTTAGGCGCTATTGCCGGTGCGGCCTTGTTTTTGTTCTTTCCGGAAGGCATTCGTAGAGTGCTGGTTCCTTGTTTGATCAGCTACGCGACCGGCACGTTGCTCGGCGCGGCTTTTCTCGGCATGTTGCCCGCCGGGCTGAAACAGGCTCCGGCGATCGCTGTCATGGCGACGGTCTTGGCCGGCATGGTCGGCTTTTTCGTTTTGGAAAAGCTCGTCATTTGGCGTCACTGTCACAATAGCGGATGCGAGGTACATAGCCATGCCGCGCCGTTGATTCTGATCGGTGATGCCTTCCATAACTTTGTGGACGGCATGGTGATCGCCGCAGCGTTCCTTACGTCTATACCATTGGGCGTCACTACTGCATTGGCAGTGATTGCGCACGAGATCCCGCAGGAAGTCGGCGACTTCGCCATCCTGCTCGATAGCGGCTACAGTCGTGTGAAGGCCTTGGCGCTCAATGGGCTATCATCCATCGCCACATTGCCCGGTGCTTTAATCGCCTATTTTTGGCTGGTCGAGACACGCGAAGCGGCGCCCTATATTTTGGCGATCTCGGCCGCCAGCTTCATCTATATCGCGACGGCCGATCTGATACCGTCCTTGCACCGGCAGGTTAGCCTGCTGACATCGCTACGCCAAATATTGCTGTTGCTCGCGGGCATCGCTACCGTCGCTTTCTTTCACCTTGGAGGATAAACCATGAACCCGCTCACCGAAACTGAAATCGCCGCCCTCAACGAGGCGTTGGATGATGAATACCGGGCCTTGGCGATTTACGATCAAGTCATTGCCGACTTTGGCGATGCGCCGCCGTTCGGCAACATACGAGATGCGGAAAGCCGACACATAGACGCGCTTTGCACACTTTTTTCTCGCTATGGGTTAACCATTCCCGAGAATCCCTGGTTGGGAAAGGTTGAGCGTTATGCGAGTCTGCAAGAAGCTTGCGAAGCAGGCGTCGCCGCCGAAATCGCCAATGCCGAAATCTACGAACGGTTAGTTCAAGCCACGGAACGACCGGATATTCTGACCGTGTTCCGCAATCTTCGGGATGCATCGCAGCAGCGCCACCTGCCGGCGTTTCAGCGATGTGTGCAAGGATCATCCGGACGCGGTGGACATGGCGGAGGGGAAGGACGTCGCGGCAGACACGGGGGCGGCCATGAGTAGGATCGCGGAAGGCAGTTTTCAACAGGAGTTGCGCCATGCCTAGAGTGGCTCCGTTCGAGGCTCATCATCAACGTTACGAGGCGTGGTTCGAAAAGCATGAGGCTGCTTATATCTCGGAATTGCTGGCCCTGCGGCCATTCGTGCCCTGGGAAGGTTACGGCGTCGAGATAGGCGTCGGCAGCGGTCGCTTCGCGGCGCCGTTAGGGATACAGGTCGGCGTCGATCCTTCCCCGGCGATGTTGCTCCATGCTTCGGCGCGAGGCATAAAGGTTGTCGAAGGCGTGGCCGAGAATCTGCCTTTCGAAGTCGGCACCTTCGATTACGCGTTGGTGGTAACGACCATCTGTTTTGTAGACTCCCCAGTGAAAATGCTTGCCGAGGCTTACCGAGTGCTTAAGCCGGGCGGCCGCCTTGTGATCGGGTTTATCGATAGGGAAAGTGCCTTGGGACAAGATTATTTGGCGCATCAGGACGAGAGCGTATTTTACCGCGAAGCCACATTCATTTCGGCTGACGAAGTAGAGCAACTTCTGCTGGAAACCGGTTTCTCGATCGACGCTTGGGGCCAAACGCTCGCCCGCCCATTGTCCGAAACTCGGGAGATCGAATCGCTAAGGGCAGGGCGGGGTCAATGCGCATTCGTTGTCGTCGCGGCAACGAAAGAGGATTGGTAATTATTCAGCATAAGTCATATATAAGAAGGTGTCGGGCATTGATTTATAAGGCTGTCTGCAACAGGACGTTGCGGTCAGAGCTTACAGGGACGTATTTACGCGTCCTTAGAAATCAATACCCGACGCAAACCGACCAAATGCGCTGAATAGTTACGAGGATTGATTCATTGAAAACGACAGTTACACGATAATATACGGGTCTAAACATCCCTCGATGGAGTGCGGTTTCATGGTTTCATCTGCTTATTCATCAAGCGCTCAAAGTTCCGGTGTACGGGTTTATTTGGTCACCGGCGCCACCGGGGCGATTGGCAAAGCCATTGCGCGGCAACTGGCGGCAAAGCCGAATTCCGAAGTCGTACTGGTCTGCCGCGATGGCGATAAAGCACAACGAGCGGTGCGGGAAATCATCGCGGCCACGGGGAATGAAGCAGTGCGCTTCGAACTCGCCGACTTGAGCGAGCATCTCGAAATCCGTGGTTTGGCGGAACGCTGGACCGGCCCGCTGCATGCATTGATCAACAATGCCGCCTGTACGCCGCGCACCCGGCAGGAAACTTCCGAAGGCATCGAAATGCAGTTCGCCACTAACGTGCTCGGTTATTTCCGGTTGATTGACGCGTTCGCCGATACATTGATAGCGTCGGCGCCTGCCCGTATCGTCAATGTCGCGAGCTACTGGGCCGGCGGCCTGGATTTGAGCGATTTGGAGTTTACCCGCAGGCGCTACGACAACGACAGCGCGTACCGGCAGTCAAAACAGGCCGACCGCATGCTGAGCGCGGCTTTCTCGGAAAGACTGCTGCCTTACCGAATTGCGGTTAATGCCTGCCATCCGGGCGACGTCAATTCTAAATTGAGCAACGATTTGGGATTCGGCGGCCACGAAACACCGGATCAGGGCGCCGAAACGCCGGTATGGCTCGCGACCGATCCGGTCGGCCTGCAACATTCCGGGCGCTACTATGAACACAAACGCGAAGTCGTTTGCAGCTTCAGCCGAGACCGGGAGGCTGTCGACTCGCTTTATCGGGTTTGTTCGAACTATTCGATCCGTTGACTGCAGCGTTAACCCATGACCGTCATGGTTGAGTCAACCATTACCCTTCCTCATTGCCGACACGCGGAATTCGAGACGTTGCCGGCTTTGAATCAGCTTGACCTTATCAAGGCGATTGCGCGGCAGCGGCATCAACGCCGCGGAAAAGGTCGTCACCCGGTCTTCGTCGCCCTTGCCGGAACGCACTGTAATCTGTTTGTATTCGTAATCGAGATCCTGAACTCCGAGCCTGACCGCCTCGGCAATCCGTAATCCGCTGCCGTAAAGGGTCTTTGCCGCTAACTGCGGAACGCCTTCATGCGTGCCAAAACCTGTTTCACTTCATCCGCCGACAAAACGACCGGAATGTGCCGTTTTTTACCGGAACGAATCGCATCGATACGCTTTTCCAGCGGCTTGTCGAGAATTTTTTTGTACAAAAATACCAAAGTGTTGGCTCTATGTGATTCGTAGTGGGTAATGCAATAATATAGCCATGAACAGTGAAACTTTATTCAGCATGGCTTTAGGCCTGCAACCTCCTTGGCAGGTCAAAGCTGTGACCTTTTCTACAGATGAATTGGCCCGTAGCGAACTTCATCTGCATATCGATTTCGTGACTGGCTCGCGCTTCTTAGACGACGCGAATAACCTCTGTCCAGTGCATGATACCGTAGAGCGGCAATGGCAACATTTGAGCTTTTTTGAACACACCTGTTACCTCCATTGTGCGGTGCCGCGCATTACCACGACCGATGGCAAAGTCCGTACTGTTGACGTTCCTTGGGCACGGCCAGGCAGTGGTTTTACCCTGTTATTCGAAGCCTTAGCGCTAGCCTTGATTGAGCGGGAAATGCCGGTCAACCGAGTCGCCGAGATACTGAAGGTCAATCCACAGCGCATCTGGACTATCTTTAATCACTGGATTAGCAAGGCAAAAGCAGCCGATGATCCGAGCACGATAACCAAGCTGGGCGTCGATGAAACCTCGACCAAAAAAGGCCATCATTACGTTACGCTGGGCGTTGATTTGGATGAAGCCCGCGTAATTCATGTCACCGAAGGTAAGGGTAAGGCAACGCTGCAAAGTATTCAGCAACACCTTGAAGATAAAGGTGTTGATAAAGAACAGGTGGAGCAAATCAGCATGGATTTGTCACCGTCATTTATTGCCGGTGCTGCCGAATCATTCCCGTCTGCACAAATTACCTTTGACCGATTCCATGTTGTGAAATTATTGAACGAGGCCATGAATCAGGTGCGCATTGCCGAACGCAAAGAGCATGATGCTCTGAAAGGCCACAAATACACTTTTCTAAAGAACCGGGAAAACCTATCCGACAAAAAAGAAAAAGAGCTGGATGAACTGATACAACTGTACCCCACGCTGGGCGAAGCTTACCGCTTAAAAGTGCTATTCAATGATCTCTGGGAAATGCCCGACAAACCGACAGCGGAGGCTTTTTTGAGGCAATGGTGCGATGCGGTGGACGCAGCCAAAATTCCAGCGTTTATCAAGTTCGCCAACACAGTTCGAGGACATTGGTCGGGAATTGTGCATTTCGTGGAATCACTCATTAGTAACGGCATTCTTGAAGGCATCAATAGTAAGATTCAGCTGGCTAAACGGCGAGCCAGAGGCTATCGCAACATCAACAATTTCATTAATATGATTTACTTCCTATGTGGAAAGTTGAAATTTGATTACCCACTGTATTTCACATAGAGCCAAAGTGTTCATCGCCTGATTCTGCGTCGATCCGGCGACATTACGCTACGTAGCCGGATGCGTCAAAAAGGCTTCGATTTTGGCTTCGCTGTGTTCAAATAAGGATTGTCCTTCCGTCATTCTATGAAACCTGACGAATTGCGCTTAATTCAATTGCAGTTAGTACTTTCGGTATGCAAGGAATAATGTTTGAGACGCATGATCCTTCGAACGTCATCCAATAGAGTCGGGGAGCTTGACATCGAAAATAACACCGTCTAAAGTCAGTTGCAATTTAATCGATAGGCAAATTTGCCTGAATTTACGGTCAATAGCAAGTTATCGAGGCAACTATGCAGGGTAAACGCATTAAAATAATTAATATATCAATATGTTATCCTGTCGCTTAGAACGCTTGGTCAATTTGGTTTAACTTATGGTATCCCTCCCGGGGTCCCGTTAGGCCGCGCAGGATGCAGCGGCCTCCGGGTGTCTTTTCTTTTGGATACTTTTCTTTGGACAAGCAAAGACAAAATCGCCTGGAGCGATTTTGAACAGCTTTAGCTGGCCCGAAGGGCGAAACCCAGGGATTGGGTTTCGTAGCAGTATCGCGGTTGTCGGTCCGCGAACCGACTACACATAAACGTCGCGATAGCGACACAAAGCCTTATTTAGGTTTCAAACTAAATCTTATAGTTAACCAGGAAAAAAAGAATATTTTAACTATTTGATTTTCTATAGTTTTTTAATGCGTTTGCCCTGGGCAACTATGCGCGGTTTATCGAATATCGAGGCAAAAGGGCCTGAAAATACCGGTAATATCGACTTGTATGGGCAGATTTGCCTGCTATTCAATAGTTACACTTTTGGCTTCCAACCTATGGATTTTCTCGTATAAAACTATGCCATATCACTCACTCTTCAATGGCATATAACTCAATTATACGAAGAAAGATTATCTGCCAACCCAAAACCTTAGTCCAATCAATTGATTAGATTAATGGCGTAATTATTGCCTTTTCTCTTTGAAATCCCACTCATCACATTCTCAACGAGGAAAGTATGGCTTTTATTATCAATATCTTACGATTTTTTCGTTTGAACGTCTTTACTTTTACCTTATAGGCGGTTGTTTTGCCTGTCTAGTTTTTCCAGCCCAAGCCGCCATGATCCATTATCAGGCTGTCGATCTTCCCGATGCGATTGTCGATGAAGATTTATGGCAATATCGCTACACAGTTAGCGATCATAGCTTTGACAGTAATACAGGATTTACCCTGTATTTTGACGCAACCTTGTATTCGAATCTGCAAAATCCACCGCCTGCGGTTAATACCGATTGGGATTTGTTAGTCACCCAACCAGAGCCGCTGTTGTTTGACGAACCAGGAATATACGATGCCTTGGCATTGATTGATAGGCCATCGCTTGCTGGTTCATTTAGCTTGACCTTTGTCTGGTTGGGTTCGGGGATGCCTGGCAGTCAGGCGTTTGAGCTCTATGATGCCGCTTTTAATAGCATTGTTTCAGGCAGTACTGTCCATCAGCCTAGTCCTATTCCTGCGCCACCGGCTTTATGGCTTTTCGGGGTTGGATTATTTCTGTTCTTCAGCCAGAGAAAAACAAATCGTATTACCGTCTTTTCTCAACAAAATACATAGTCGAGTGATCATGAAAAAATTATTACGTCAAGCAGGCTATCTAATATTGCTCACTTTACCCTCTTTGTTTCCGGGCAAGACATTCGCCATAGCGCCGGAAATCAGCCCGGATTATACGTTAGTCAGTAAGCAACGCATCAGCCGCACGGTGTTTGAATACACCTTTAACGTGACGCTGATCAATCATGGTGAAGCGATTCAAAATGTGAGCGCGACGGTGACCAGTTCGTCGCCGCATACCACGATTATGGGCGATGGCCGGGTGAAATTTAATAATGCCGATGCGAATGCAACCCTGGTCGGCAACAATACCGTGGTATTTAGACAAGATCGCTTGTATCCCTTTAATCCGGAGGACTTGCATTGGACGATTCACTATGATCCGGCCACGCCCGCAGTGGGTGAGGTCGATGGGGTGATTGATGGTTATGCTAATAGCTCAATGAAGAGGAAAGCTCGTGTCGGCACAACAATTGATTTTACGACCTATTATCGTTTCAGCACCAAAGGCGAGGCGAAACAGCCCTTTACTTTACGATTGAACCGCACGGTGAAACCAGCGGGTGGGATTTCGTTTATCCGGGACACCAATGGCCGGGAGTTTCAGACTAATCAAAACAATCATATTCACGAAACTACCGATGAATTGTTAATTGGCGAACAGCCCGGCGAGTATGTCGTCACCACCACGGCAACCGTGGTCGAAACCGGGCAAAGTTTTACCGCCACGGCCAAGGTCAGGGTATATGGCGAGGATGAGCCAATGTTGGGCTTTAGCATGGATCTGAGACGGTTATTGGCAGAAGACTCTTTCGGCGAACAAACGGTTTTAGTCGGCATTGGGGGCAGTGAAAATACGCTGACCCAAATTTCTTCGGTAAAACTCAGACAACAGGAATCGGGCGAAAATATCGATTTGAACTTCGTTTCTTCCAAAAGCACTGATAGGGTGGGTTTATATTCCCTGAAATATGAGGGAACGCTTTTCGTAGATACCTCGCAAGCGGATCGCTGTTTTTCCTATGTTGTGGTCGCCGAAACCAGTCAGGGCGAGGCCGTTTCCGACCCGGAAAAAGTCTGTATAACGGGATTTCCGATTGGATACGACCGGGCTAAGCGTAACGCTATCAGCGAACCCATTACCGGGCGAATTTTTGCCAACAATCTGCTGTTGATTCGTTTTCGAGAAGGCACCACGGAACAACGGATGCGTGAAATTGCAAGCGCCGTCGACGGAGAAATTATTGGTCAATCGAGTCCGTACTATCAATTGGAACTGCATTTTGCTGTGCCTTTATTCCAAAATCTGGACGAGATTATGGATCAGCTGAGAGCTTTTCCTGAAGTTGAGCGCGTGGGTGCCGATATGAAAACCGGACTCTTATTCTCTTCCCCTGTCAGCAATGACCCTCTTTTCCAGGGCGGCTATCAGCCCAATTTGGAACGTGTGCGCGCAGATGAAGCTTGGTTCGTTACCCAGGGCAGTGACGAACTGACTCATCAGATTGCCGTGATTGATTCAGGAATTAGTTTTCAGCATGAAGAATTGGATGGACGGGTGATTAATGGTCTCAATTTTGTTGGTTCAGGTGATGGATCGGAGGACACCTATTATCACGGCACCCATGTTGCCGGGATTATTGCGGCGAATACAGGTAACGGGCTCGGTATGGCGGGAATTGTTCCTAAAAATTATCTACAAGCTGTTAAAATTACAGAAGAACGAAATATGTGGTACGGTGATTTGGCGGATGCCATTAAATGGTCGGCAAACCTGGATGCGGACAGTCCATCCCATACGCCCGCCCCGATTATCAATATTAGCGCCGGTGTACCGGAAAACCCGACAGCGGATCAAATTGCCGCTTGTGAAGCATATAAAAGTACTTATCATCGGGATGGCCCTTGTGACGCACAGGCAGCAAAAGATCAAATATGTAACGCCGTCACCGAGGCAACTAATCATAATAGCCTTGTGGTTGCAGCAGCCGGAAACGCAGCTGCAAACGCAAAAATGTTCCCGGCAGCCTGTAGCCAAGCGATTGCCGTTGGAGCAACCGAGCTGTATAGCAATGAACGTTGGGTTGAAATAGGCGACCCGAATACGAGTTTTGCCGATAAATTGTTTTGGTTATTTGGCGATATTTATTCGTTTTTTGGTTTTGAAAAAGTTCCGGAGTCCATCGGTGTAATCGGTGGCAGCAATTATGGCGACTGGATTGCTCTTGCCGCTCCCGGGAACGATGTCTATTCAACTGTACCGGCGAGTAAAGAGGGACGTCGCTGCGCTTACGGCGGCAATTATGATTGCGCCAATGGCACCTCACAAGCCACGCCGCATGTGTCCGGTGCTTTGTCGCAGGTGTTGGCACGACATCCAGACTGGATTGAAGATGAGGGGATAAATAAAATAGATAAAGCGAAAAAACGTTTATTGGTGACCGCTAAACCTTTATCCGATGATGGTTTAGGCGAAGGATTGCTCAATATTTTCGATGCCGTATTTAATGGTGATTTTGAGCTGCCGGATGATTCCGGTGAAGAAGTCAATGAAAACCGTCTGGCCGAGTGGCAGCACTGGGAAGAAATCGATATCCATTTGCACTGCAAAGGCGTGCCTTTTTTTGGTGAAATCACGCCACCTAAAGGTGAAAAAATGCTGGCCTGCGGTACGCACGGCGTCGATGAAAATACTTTTTTCCCGAGTGTTGGAACCAATATTCGCAATATCATCGATATTCCCGAAGGGGTCACCGAACTGCCCCTGTCATTTCGCTGGAAAGTCGCCAGCGTGGACTTGAATTTTTCTCGCCAGCCGGTTATTTGGAATGATCAAATTTATGTCAAACTAAGCCGCGTTGATGATCCGAGTCAAGAAATGATTTTGTTTGCCACCTCGTTAAATCATATTATGGGCCAACGGAATTTATCATCAGTGGTACAAATATCCCCTTTTGTGCAAACCGATTGGATCATGGATTCCTTTAGTCATCCAATTCCCTACGGGGCCGGTAAATATTATCTTTCCGTTCATGTAATCGATACTTACGATAGCGTTGGCGACACATATATCTTCCTTGATGATATACAGTTTCGGCTAAGATGAGCGGTTTTTTTGTGTAGCCGAAACAATAAAAGTCTAACCAAACGCTCCACCTGACCACAAAAAGCATGGCTCCTTTCGTCGCTATGCTTTTTGTGGCAAGTGAGCTTGTCGTTAGGGTTTTTAAATGGATGAATCTGACAGCCTTATCCTCTGTGAAGAGCATGTGTCAATGGCCAACAGAATTGAGCCAGTTTTGGCCATTTAAATTGAGCCACTTTTCCAGGGTTACGATGCTTGATTTAGCTTTGATTTGAGTCGATAACTTTCCCCTCCCAGCATAAAAATGTGTGAATGATGGATGATGCGGTCGACGATGGGTACGGCGACGTTGTCATCGATAAAAAACTCGCCCCAGTTGGTGAATTCCTTGTTGGTGGTCAGGATCACCGAGCGGTATTCGTACAGCGCATTGATGAGCTGAAACAGGTTGTGCATGCCTTGTTTGTTCATCGGCAGGTATCCTAGTTCGTCGATGATCAGCACATCGAATTTGAGCAGTTGGTTGATTTTCTTTTTCAACTCGCCTTTGAGTTCGGCCAGTTCCAATACCTCCATCAAGCCTAGTGCGGTGTTGAAGCTGACCTTATAACCGGCATCAATGGCTTTCAGGCCGATGCCGATGGCCAGGTGGGTCTTGCCGACCCCGGGCGGTCCGATGAAGACCACATTGTCCCGATTGTCGATAAAGCCGAAGTCGAGCAGACTGTTGACTTCCCGTTTACTGATGGTGGTCTGAAAGCGATAATCGAACTCTTCCAGGCTTTTGAGCAAAGGAAAGCCAGCGCGTTTGCGGTTTTGCTCGATGCGCTTGGCGTTGCGCTGGCGCTGTTCATGTTCAACCAAGCTTTCGGCAAACTGCAGGTAGGAACTTTCATGGGTCTCGGCTTGGCCAAGCAAGGTCGGCAAGTGCTCGGCAATGGCCGTCAGGCACAAGCTGCGGTATTGCCTGGCAATCTGATCAATGGATGGCATGGCTCTCTCCTTGGCCAGCCGAGTGGCCATTCAGGGCACGATAACGGGCCAGCGGACATTCTTGCTTGATGGCGGCAGTGGCCTGCTCTGATGGCGGCATCGATAGGGCATCGCTGTCGTCCGAGCGTCCCACAGACTGCCGCCAGGCCTCCAGTCGTTCTTTCAGGCCGCTGGCCGTTAACCGAGGCGTGTCGATCAGTCGCGTCAGCACCGCTTCGGGAATCGCACCCTGCTGTTTGATCTGCTCGGTCAGCACCTGCTTGGCACCGGCCAGCTGGTCTTTGTAGATTTTCGGCGAGCTGGCTTTCAACAAGGCACATAGCTGAGTCACGACCGCCGGAGACGGCAGCAGTTCATGCAAGTCCTTTTCAAGCGTTTCGATGCGTAGCGACATATCTCGGTAATGATGCCGGTTCTTGATAATTTGCCCCTTTTCCAGACACACAGCATGTTCGGCGATCACTTTGTGAGTACTGAGATCGCTGATCTGGATGACGCCGTTAGCTTCATGCACGGCGACACGGGCGCATTGATACGCCATCGGTACCGAGTATTTATTGGATTGCCAGGCGATCAAGCCGGTTTTATCCGCCTTGCGGGTGATGCGGGCCTGGCTGGCGGTAGCGTCAACACAAGACGGCGTCAGGTAAGCCCGCATATGGCCTTGCTCGTTGGCCGCGTAATGTATCGCCGGTTGTTGGCCGGTGGTGCCGTGTCGCCGTTGATTGGCTATCCCGTCGAGCCAGTCGGTCATATGGGCCTTCAAAGCATCCCAGTCGGTAAAAGTCTCGCCATACAAGGCATTTTGTTTGACGTATTTGACCCCGGCCTCGACCTTGCCTTTGCTTTCCGGATCATAACCTTCACAAGCCCGAATCGTGAAGCCCGCTGCCGTGGCGTACTGATGGAAGCGCTGGTTCAAGCGCAACTCGCGAAACACTTCGCTAATGACCACCAGCTTGGTCTGATCGTACACGCACTCCTGCGGCATGCCGCCGAAATAGCGAAATGCCGCATCGTGCTGGCGAATCAGCATCTCGGTATCAATCGGCTTGGCACAGATCGAAACATGCATCAGACGCGAATACGATAGCACAAACACCATGAAATATACCGTCGTCGCCACGCCGCCAATCATCACATCGCGGAGTTCGCCGCCATCGACCTGGCATTGTTCGCCCGGCACCATGTCCAATACCGGCTCATAATAACGCGCCTGCTTAAAGCTAATCTCTTGCTTGAGAGCCTGTATATAACGCCGTACCGAACGGTCGGAAACGGCCAAATCGTCCACTTTGGCCTTCAGTTTGCGCAGCACTTTGACCGCTGACAAGCCCGGATAGGTTTGCAGCAACTGAATAATGTAGTCGCGGTAATCGTCCAGCTTCTTACCACGGGATATCTCTTCCTGCAGGGCACTAATGTCCGCAGCCGACAGCTTCAGGTATTTGCTCACGGTGTTACGGGAAATACCCAATTGACTGGCAATCTGACGCTCGGATAAGCCGTTGCCATCGTTGTATAACGCTTTAATCTGATGGATCACAATCCACTCCTTCATGACGCTCCCTGGAAAAAATTCAGGGACTCTGTCAGATTTATTGGTATAAATAAAGTCTGAAAAAGTGGCTCAAAATTGTTGGCCATTTCTGGCTCAGTTTAATTGACCATTAACAGCATGGCAAAGCACAGGAAACATTTATTTGTGAGCATCTATTGACGGTTCTGGCCGAGCCTGCGATCGAACTGGCGCGCGGCGGCGTGGTCATGAATGCCTTTCAGGCCTATATCTTTGATATCGTCAAGGCGATTTACCTGACCTATCCCGACACGCATAAAACCTTTGGCAGCAAAACGCATCAAGGCCAATTGCTGCAGCAAGGGGAGGTATTGTATCTGCCCGATTTAGCCGATTGCCTTGAGGTGCTGGCACGGGAGGGCGAAGCGTTTTTTTATCAGGGCGAGATCGCTCGCGCCGTCATAAGACTCTTTGCCGAACGAGGCGGGCACCTGGTCGGTAAAGATTTCAATGATTATCGGCCAGTCAAACGCAAGCCGTTGTCGATCGATTATCGCGGAGCCACCGTGCTGACCAATCCCGCCCCCAGTTCCGGAGGCACGCTGATTGCTTTTGCTTTGCAACTGTTGCAAGCTTTCGACCTGTCTCGCCATAGCCCAAGCACGGTCCCGTATCTCGATTTGCTGGCTCAGGTTCAAGATATGACCAATAAGGCGCGCATCGACGCCTACCTTGACGATCACACGCACTATCCCGGAGAGCATGTCTTGGATGCGGAAAACGTCGAAGCCTATCGTACCCAAATCAAACCGGCGCCCATCTGTTCCAGGGGAACCACGCAAATCAGCGTGATCGACGGTCAGGGCAATATCGCTAGTCTGACTACCAGCAATGGCGAGGGCTGCGGTTTGTTAATCCCGGGGACCGGCATCATACTCAATAACATGCTGGGTGAACAAGATCTCAACCCCAAGGGTTTTCATCATTGGCCGACCCATCAGAGAACCTGATTAGCAAGCTTCTTCAGCTAAAGCCCAAAAACCAGAATATTCTTGGCTAGAAGGCGCATACTGGCCACTTAATTACCCAGGAGTCCAGCTCATGGCCATGAATAAAATCCAGTTTCAAGCAGGCCTGTCACTGCCTGCTTTTTTAGCGCAATTCGGCACCGAAGCGCAATGTGAAGACAGTTTGGAACAGTCCCGCTGGCCCCAAGGCTTTCGCTGCCCCGACTGCGGTCATGCCGAACACTATGTGCTTAAATCAGGTGGACGCAAAACCTTCCAATGCCGGTCCTGCCGATTACAGACATCGCTGATTGCGGGCACTCTATTCCAGAGCACCCACCTTAAACTGACGATCTGGTTTCTGGCGATCTACTTGATCAGCCAGGCCAAGACCGGCTTGTCCGCCCTCGCTTTGAAACGGCAGTTGGGTGTCAGTTATCTTACCGCTTGGCTGATCCAACAGAAACTGATGCAAGCGATGGTCGAACGGGATGCCCGGTATACCTTGAGTGGCGACGTCCAGGTGGACGATGCCTATCTCGGTGGCGAATTGGCTGGCGGTAAGGCCGGGCGCGGCTCTGAGAATAAGGTGCCATTTGTCGCGGCGCTCTCGCTCAGCCCCGAGGGACAGCCGAGGTTTATCAAAATGGCGCCGATTCCGGGTTTTACCCGTAAAGCCATTGCCAATTGGGCACAAGGTGATCTTAGCCCCTGTTGTGTCGTGCGGTCCGGCGGCTTGGCCTGTTTTGCCGGCGTGACCGATGCCGATTGTCAACACCAGGTAACCGTCGCCGGTGGCCGGAAACCCAAAGACCTGCCGGAGTTCTGTTGGATCAATACGGTACTGGGCAATCTCAAAACCAGTCTAGGCGGCGCCTACCATGCTTTCGATTTCGCAAAATACGGCACCAGTTACTTAGGTGCGTTCGCGTACCGCTTTAACCGGCGCTTCCAACTCGATACCATTACTACGCGCCTTATCGTGGCAGCGGCTACGACTGGACCCCGCTCGGACACTTGGCTTCGGCAAGCTGAAGCATCTTGCTAATCAGGTATCCCTATGAGGGCACATTGGCAATAGGACCTGCGGCAAATAGGCGTATCCTGGCATCGCACAGTGCCGGGGTTCTTTCCGATGGCGACCGGAATGAAATCTTGGCTGAAGAGCACGCAGCGGCATTCTTGCTGTTGGCCGGCCGGCCGATAGGAGAGCCGATCGCTCAGTACGGGCCTTTCGTGATGAACACGCGAGAAGAAATCGAGCAGGCCATGGCCGACTATAGGAATGGGCAACTGGTATGAGCGGTTGCCGTTGCCGCCCAACGTATCGTCCAATACCATATAACCGTTTGATGGGAGTCGGATCCGCGCGATGAAAAAACGAACCCAATTCCACGGCCGGCTTGATTGTAAACCCGAGTCATGAAAAGATTGCGCATGAATTCGGCAACCGAAGTCAAAATCCACCTTCTATATCAAATTCATCTATGAAAACAGCCACGGCGGCGATGACCGCCAATAGCTCCGCCCCCATCATTTCCGTGTGCGGCGTCAACAAGACCTATGCCGGCGGTTTCCAGGCGCTCAAAAAAATCGACCTGGACATTAAACGCGGCGAGATATTCGCCTTGCTCGGACCCAACGGTGCGGGCAAGACGACGTTGATTAGCCTCATCTGCGGCATCGTCAAGGCCACTTCCGGAACCATCATCGCCGACGGACACGACATCATGCGAGACTACCGCGCGGCGAGGGCAACCATCGGTTTGGTGCCGCAGGAATTGCATACGGATGCGTTTGAATCGGTCTGGGCGACGGTCAAATTCAGCCGGGGACTGTTCGGCAAGGCGCCCGATGCAGCCTACTTGGAAAAAGTCCTGCGCGACCTGTCCTTGTGGGACAAGCGGAACGCAAAAATCATGACGCTTTCGGGCGGTATGAAACGCCGGGTTCTGATTGCCAAGGCGCTCGCGCATGAACCAACGATATTGTTTCTCGACGAGCCGAGCGCCGGCGTGGATGTGGAATTACGGCACGACATGTGGCGAATGGTTCGAACCCTTCGTGCGCAGGGTACTACGATCATTCTGACCACTCATTACATCGAGGAAGCCGAAGACATGGCAGACCGCATCGGAGTGATCAGCAAGGGTGAACTGATCGTCGTTGAAGACAAAGCGGTGCTCATGCGCAAGCTCGGCAAAAAGCAGCTCACCCTGACTTTGCGACGGCCGATGACCGGCATCCCGGCCGGATTGAGCGCTTGGCCGTTAGTGCTCTCCGACGATGGACACGCCCTGGTTTATAGCTTCGACGCCCAGGAAGATGAAACCGGGATTGCTGATTTGTTGCGCACGCTCGGCGAGCACGGCATCGAATTCAAAGATTTACGCTCCAGAGAGAGTTCACTGGAGGACATTTTCGTCAGCCTAGTACATCGGCCCAAAGGAACACAAGAATGAATATTTACGGCATTCGCGCCATTTACCATTTTGAAATGGCGCGTACCTTTCGTACGCTGTCGGAAAGCATCGTAGCACCGGTGCTGACCACCTCGCTGTATTTCATCGTATTCGGCAAAGCCATCGGTTCGCGTATGGGCGACATCGACAGTGTCAGCTACGGTGCCTTCATCATCCCAGGGTTGGTAATGCTGAATTTGCTGAACGAAAGCATTTCCAATGCCTCTTTCGGCATCTACATGCCCAAGTGGGCGGGTACTATTTACGAGCTATTATCGGCACCGGTTTCATGGTTCGAAGTGCTGATCGGTTATGTGGGGGCGGCGGCAACCAAATCGGTCATGTTGGGCCTACTCATTCTGGGTACCGCGCGCATTTTCGTGCCCTACGAGATCGCCCATCCAGTGTGGATGGTTGCCTTTCTGTTGCTGACGGCGGTGACTTTCAGTCTATTCGGCTTCATTATCGGCCTGTGGGCCGATAGCTTTCAGAAACTTCAAGTGGTCCCGATGTTGATCGTTACGCCGCTGACCTTTCTAGGCGGCGCGTTCTATTCCATCGATATGTTGCCGCCATTGTGGCAGAAGATCACGCTATTCAATCCGGTAGTGTATTTGATAAGCGGTTTTCGATGGAGCTTTTACGGCATAGCTGACGTGGATGTCGCCGTGAGCATCGGCATGACGTTTGGTTTTCTCATGACATGCCTGACTTTCGTGTGGTGGGTATTCAAGACGGGTTACAAGATTAGACATTGAGGCGGCGCTTGCTTTGCGGAATGTCCGTGACTTGGCTGCCGTCTCGAGATCGGCCATGACAGATGCCGGAAATTTGAGGGCTTTATCCGCCGCCATCGCCCGCAGCCGTATCACGCCGGTCGTGGTTTCTTCGCTGCCGCCGATCATATCGTCCAGTAACTCTCGGCGATTTTTATGCAGTTCGCTGACCAAGTCGGCGCCATCGTCCATCGTGAGTTGCGGTCGGTGATCCAGCGTCTTTTCGATGTGGCGGTAATAGGTGTCGTTGTCTTCGCCTCGTTTCGCAAAGATCGGAATCCGATGATGTTTCACCAGCGAAGCCGCGACATCGTCTTGCGTACTGAGCGGATTGCTAGCGCATAAAACTAGCTCGGCGCCGCCGGCTTTCAGTGTGCGGGCCAGGTTTGCGGTTTCGGTGGTGTTATGCAGACAACCGCTAATGCGTGCCCCGGCCAATGGGCTTTCGCGCTGAAAACGTTCTTGAATCGCGCGCAGCACCGGCATTTCCGAAAAAGCCCATTCGATGCGCTCATTGCCTTGATCCGCCAGAGAAAGATCGTTGATGTCGTGGTCGATGCCGAGCATAGTTGTTTCACCCAAATGGTTACAATTACGCGACAGGCAGCATTTGAATCATTTACCTGCCGCGTGTTTGAACTATTGGTTAACGAATGTCCCCAGCAGTCAATTCGCCAAGCGGCTTGCCTTTGTATTCGCCAGTGAGCGTTTTCAGGAAAGCAACCATATCGCCGATTTCATCGCCACTGAAGTCTTTGTCGAGTTGCACTTGGCCCATCACGCGAACCGCGTCGGCAAGCGTTTCGGCGGAGCCGTCGTGGAAGTAAGGGAAAGTCAATTCGATATTGCGCAGCACCGGCACTTTGAAGAAATGACGGTCTTTTTCTTGTTTCGTGACGTTGAATCGGCCGTTGTCTGCTTCTGTCAACTCGCCGCCGCGTTGTTTGAAGTAATCGCGCGCGACTCCCATTTTTTCATACGACAAGCCGCCGAGCGCCGGGCCGGAATGGCAGGACGCGCAATGCGTCTTGAACAGCTCGTAGCCGGCTTTTTCTTCGTTCGTCAGTACGGTCACGTTGCCGCGAAGGTATTGATCGAAGCGGGAGTTCGGCGTAACCAGCGATTCCTCGAAGACGGCGATTGCATTCGTGACGGTCGTTTTGGTCAAGCCTTGGTCCGGATACAGCTTGGCGAAGGCTTGTTGATAGGCTTCGTCTTGTTTGAGTTTTTCGACGACTTCATCCCATACCATACCCATTTCGATCGGGTTCGTCACCGGTCCCGCCGCTTGTTCCTGAAGGTCTTTTGCTCGTCCGTCCCAGAATTGCGCAAGGTTATACATCGCAACATAGACGGTTGGCGAGTTGATCGGTCCCAATTGGCCGCTAATGCCGATCGCGACTTTGGTCTGATCGGTGCCGCCGCGCGTCAAATCGTGGCAAGATGCGCAATTTAACGTGTCGTCACCGGACAGTCGGCGGTCGTGAAACAGTTTGTCGCCGAGTGCGACAATTTCAGGATTGAGATCGACGGTAAGCGGCAGCGGTTGCACCGGTTCGCCCTTGAATTGATTGGCGGCGTCCCTGCTCCATGGATGTTTGACGCGCTCTTCTGCGATCCAGGTTATTAGTGTCGTTTTTTCGTCATGGTTCAACTTGCCGTTCCAATGCATCAGAAGGTATAGCGCCGGCGGCATGCTATTGTTGCGGATAACGCCTTCTAGCCGGGCCAACATCAACGGCGACAAGGGTTCCTTGCCGTTATAGGCTTCTTTCGTCAGCAACAATCGTTCGCTGGCCTCTTCGATGTCGTGCTCCATCAGTTGTTTTGCGATCGGTAGGCCAGCGTAGATCGGCATGCGGGTCATGCCTGGTGAATGACAGTCGACGCATTTGTTCTGCAAAACCCGCGAAGCTTTCGCAAAAGCCTCCGATTTACCGGCAATTACTTCGATCGGCTCGTTTTCACCGGACAGACCGATCAGGTTCGAAAGCGGCAGAAACAGAATGACCGCCACAACTAAGATGATGAACCATTGGACTTTTTTCATTGTTTGACTCCGCGGGTTTTGCACTGTCATGGAAAAGGGTTTATTCCTGCAAGCGATATAAGTATTCGGTCAGAGCAAGAATACGGCTGCAAGCGGCCGATTCGGTATCGGCCTCGTGATAGTTGTTGAAATACAGCGAGGTTTGGTTGGTGAAGGCTCGGCCCCAGATCGGCATGTCGGGAGGCCCGTGAGATTTGACTTCCTCCCTTTCGTGGATGATCTTAATAGAAGCGGTCGAACGGGAATACGCCGATATTGTTCTTGGGTAGAACGGTTAGATTCGGAACCGGTCTCACCAACAAGGCTTTAAAGGGGCCGTCGTCGCCGCGTTCCTCGACAGGCATACCCCACACCCTAAGATCGGCGAAAATGCTCAAACTGGGAATTGCTGCTAAAAGCGGCTGCGGTTGACTTGACTTTATTTCTGTTTTTCATAATGCCTCCAATATCGAGTTGACATCATTAAAATAGCACCAGTTCATCAATGCTTGTGTTCGTGATGTTCGATCGGTTCCGTTTTCAATGTGCCTTTTAAAAAGGCTTCAATGGCAAGATCGGGTTCGATCATTTTCGTAACAAGAACTTTGATGTTTTTTTCCGCTAATCGACGCGCCAGGCCGTCGCCAATACCGCCGCAGATTAGAACATTTATATCATCCAGCGGAGTAGGCTCGAGGCGGGATGTTTCATGAAAAGACTGCTCCTTGGTCAGTTCCAAAATCTCCTTCCCGGTAACGCTTTCATGTTCGACCCGGTATATCCAGAATTTCCTGCATCGACCGGTGTGGCCGGTGACCTCCTTACGGTTTTGACTGGCGACGGCAATTTTCATGGTCATCCCCAAATCAATAGGATGGCGGTAGCAACGGTTCGATACCTTCGAATTGCGCGCTCGGATGATGTTTGACGATCAATTGGCTGATAGTATCGATACGCTCTGTCGGGATGTCGATCATGACCAAGAACGAGCCGTTTTCTATTGCTTCGGAGTATTGCTTGACGCGCGAATTACCGATTTCGAGTCCGGCCAGACCGCTCATGATTGTGCCAATTGTCGCACCGTAGAGCAAGACACCTAGAACCGGGCCTCCGGCAATGGCAAATCCGGCAAATCGTAAACCGACAAGTCCTGCGAGTAGTCCTGTTGCCCCACCTAACGCAGCACCACGTTCCATTGCGGGAACAAAGTCGGTTTTTTGAAATTCCGAAGCTTCGGGTAAGTCATCAAGCGGCGTGTCGCGTTTGGCCAGTATGTGTATGTGTCTATCTTTGATCCCTTCCAAACGAAGTTCGTCAACGATTTTATGTGTGGTTCCAATGTCCGGAGACAAAAAGTAAATTCTTCTCATGAGCTTTCCTGTATGTATTCGATAATTAAAAATTATAGTCTACACTTTTGTCGACGTGACATTGGCCGATTGAATTATATCCATCTTAGATCAAAATTCGGCGCCGGGGCGTCGTTCTGTCAAGCGAGTCACCGAATCCTAGATAAAGCTCAAAACTCCAGGAAGTTATTTATCGCGAAATCCTTAAAATGATTGATGAGTCAGAGCAGCTTTATCAATTAAACCGTACCCGATGTGAATCAAAGTTTGGTTTAGAGTACATAAGAATTTAAGTAAGTATTCAGTCCCCCTCTTTGAAAAAGAGGGGCTAGGGGAGATTTTTTAAATAAATCCCCCCTCAATCCCCCCTTTTTCAAAGGGGGAGGCCAACAATTACGCCTGAATTGCGGTAATTTGCCAACGGGGTCTGAATACTTACGAATTTAATGCCATGCGTTAAAATTTACCCTTTTCATCAAAAACGAACTTTCCCAACAAAAACTCGATGAATGATAAATGGCGCATCTTCAATTAGAGTTGCCGAAGATTTGTTGTTTGAAAGGGAAGCCGTCCGCAAGCACTTTAAAAGGTATCGCAAAGGAGGTTTCGAAGCGCTTCGGCTGAATGGTGTTTTCGTTAACAATGGCTGATTGCGTCCATGGCCCATTCGCAGATAACTTTGTTACGCCCGGTTTCTTTGGCTTTATATAGGGCCTGATCGGCGCGTAAGATAAAGCTTTCAATCGTATCGTTTTGTTTTCGAGTCGCGATACCGATCGATAACGTAATGGTGCCGATCGATTCGTTGCTGTTTTTGCGTTTTAGTCTGCTGTTTTGTAATGACGTTCTGATTTTTTCAGCAATATCCTGAGCTACGGACAATGAAGTGTCGGGCATGATAATGGCCAGTTCCTCACCCCCGTAACGAGCAACATAATGATGTTTTTCGCTATACTTTTTCAGTAGCGATGCGGTGAATTTCAACACATTGTCGCCGATTAAATGTCCGAATTTGTCATTGACCTGCTTGAAGTGGTCCAGATCCAATAGTGTCAGGCAAATGTCTTTGTCGCTCGATTCCTCGAGGAGGTTGGTTAGCGTCTCATCAAATGTTCCGCGATTCAATAGTCCGGTCAGAGCGTCGACAGTCGCCGCTTCCTTAACTTTTGAAAGTTCCTTGCGCAGCTGTTCCATTTCTTTATTAGCGACTTCCAGTTGTGACTTAAAATGATCGCTGGTATCTATCAGGCTCTTTGTTTCGCCGGCAATTTCCGACAGTACGGTTTTCAATTCTTCCAAATTCGTTATGTTTTCCAGGCGTATCGATTTTTTCTCAAAACTATCGCTGGCTTCTGATGCTTTTTGCTGAGTTTCATTAACCGATTTTTCGGTTTGATCGATGATCCTTTGGATATCTTGATTGATTTTGTCGAACGATACCAGTGCCGCGTGACAGATATGTTTTTTATATAAAGCCAGGCCGGTCTCCATATCGAAAGGATTTTTTTCGGCAATTAGTTGGTCGACAGCGGCCTTGAGGTTGTCATTGTAACTCGCGGTGTATTCGTAAAATACGGCATAATTGATTGGGGTCGGAGTGATTTTATGCTGCATCATGAGTTTAACGATGCGATGCATAAATTGAATGTTTTCTTCGGTGGAGTAGTCGTAATCGGTTCTAAACGGCATGGGGATAGGTGTCCGGGTAGTCAAGTATCAATAGACAAGATCGACGATCATCCGTGAGTCATACTGTAATTTCTAAGCAGGTGTTCGGCTGGTGTCTCGGATTGCAAGGGTAGTTTGTAAAGAATGCGTCGGAGCGTTACGAGATCGATTTTTCTTATGGTTTTTTTATACAGAAGAGCTTAGTTTATTCATTTCATTTTACAAGTGTCTTATCTCGTTATATACATCGCACATCTCTTGCTCTTTAGGAACGAGCATGAAATAACTTCGATAACTTCTGGGAGGGGGTTCGGTGGCTCGATTGACAGGTGTCGGCGGCAGGGCAGATTTTTGCTCCTGCAAAATCTGCATTCATGCCATCCTTGGCAATCAGTCGCCGCCGTCAAGCCTACATGGAAGTATTCACGGCGTCCTGTCAAGCGAGTCACCGAATCACCGCAAAGCCTACTACTTGTAGCAGTTATTTTGTGCATATTCCTTAGACGGTTTTTTCGATCGAAAAGAAGTAGCAAAAGCGATAAATAAAAACCAATGAGTAAAAAATTTTCGGATACCTTTATAATTATTCCCAATGATGATTACCCTTCAAACGTTTAACAAATGATGCCAAACACCGGATCTTACCGGATATTAATGGTGGAAGACGATCCCGGCGATGCTAATTTGGTGCGTCAGGCTTTGCGTGCGTCTCGGGACGTCCATTTCGAAATTATTTGGTCGACGAACTTAACCGAAGCTAAACGCCAGTTGCAGGACGGTTCGCTCGATGTAGTTTTGCTCGATTTGACTCTGCCCGACTCGAGTGGGCTCGATACCGTAGATGCGGTTCGTCAAGCCGCCGGAACTTTGCCGTTGATTGTCTTGACCGGTAATGACGATAGTCAATTCGCATTGCGGACATTGGATTGCGGAGCCCAGGATTATTTAGTCAAAGGTCGTTTCGAAACCGATGGATTGGTGCGTGCGATTCGTTATGCGGTTAGCCGAGGACGCCTTGAGCAACGTTTGGCCGAAACCGGCATGCATTTGCGGACGTTAATCAATGCGCTGCCGGATATCGTTTGCTTTAAGGATGGAGAAGGGCGTTGGCTCGAAGCGAACGATTTCGATTTGAAATTATTCGGTTTGGAGCATGTCGATTATCGAGGTAAAAAAGATTCCGAGCTAGCGGTTTACCAAGACTTTTATAAAGAGTCTTTTTTAGCCTGTGAGGCCAGCGACGAAAAAGCTTGGCAAGCCGGAGTCATTACCCGGGTTGAAGAAGACATCCCACGCCCCGACGGATCTTCGCGAACGTTTGAGATTATTAAAATTCCGTTGTTTCATGATGATGGTCGCCGTAAAGGCTTGGTTGTGGTTGGGCGCGATATTGACGAGCGTAAACAAGCCGAGGCGCGCCATAGACTTTCCACCCGAGTCTTTGAGACGGCCGGCGAAGCGATCATGGTGACTGATGCCGATGCGAACATTATTGCCGTTAATCCTGCTTTTACGCGCATTACCGGTTATACCGAAGCCGAAGTGCAAGGAAAAAACCCACGCCTGTTAAACTCCGGGCGATACAGTAAGTCGTTTTGGGCGGCGATGTGGCGAGCGCTGCAGAATAAAGGAGAATGGGCCGGCGAAATCTGGAATCGGCGCAAGAACGGGGAGATGTTTCTGGAATGGGAAACGATCAGCGCGGTTAGGGACGAGCGCGGGAACGTGACGCAATATATCGCCGTATTTGCCGATCTAAGCGAAATCAGACGCGCACAAGAGGCGGCCGAAAAATTGGCGTGGCGCGACCCGCTGACCGGTTTAGGCAACCGGGCTCTGTTCTTGAAGGAATTGGAGCAAACCTTGATTGCCGCTTCTCGGGAAGGTCGATTTGCCGGTGTGCTCTTATTAAATCTTGACCGTTTTAAGGACATCAATGAAGCTCGCGGACTGGCAATCGGCGATGAATTACTGAAAACCGTCGCTACTCGTTTGCTTGATGCATTGAGTGATGATGATCTATTGGCAAGATTGGATTCCGACGAGTTTGCCGTTTTGCTGACACGTCAAGCGCCTACGCAAGAAGCGTTTGGACGAGAAGCGTTAGCGCTGGCGGAAAAATTGCGGGCTGAATTGCGCCGCGGTTTCGAGGTCGAGGGTGAGCTAATGCATCTCGATGCTGCGGTCGGAATCGCACTGTGTTCGGAAGGAAACGGTGAAACAGCAATCGATATATTACGTCAGGCCGATATGGCCATGCATCGCGCCAAAACCGAAGGCGGAGGACGTGTTGTGTTCTTCGAAACTACGATGGGGGATGCGGTCAAGGAGCGTTTCAAGCTCGAAGGTGAATTGCGTACGGCGATCGCCGAAGGACAACTCAAACTTTATTTGCAGCCACAGGTCGATAGCGACGGTATCCAGGTAGGAGCGGAGTCTCTGGTGCGTTGGCAGCATCCTGAACGAGGCTTGATCATGCCCGGAGTATTTATTCCGCTGGCCGAAGCGACCGATTTGATCGTAGCGCTCGATCGCTGGATGCTCGGTTCGGTTTGCAGGATATTGGCCGAGCTCGATGGCGAAGGCCGCTCGATTCGGCTTTCGGTAAATATTAGTCCGAGGCATTTCGAACGTTCGGATTTCGTGGGGGAAATAAAGCGGCAATTGATGTTGAGCGGTGCCGATCCGACGCATTTGGTTTTGGAAGTGACCGAAGGGTTAATGATCGGTAATCTTGAAGATGTCGTGGCTAAGATGACTATATTGTCGACGATGGGCATTCATTTTTCAATGGATGATTTCGGCACCGGCTATTCGAGCTTGGCTTATTTGAAACGCTTGCCGATACATGAAATAAAAATCGATAAAAGTTTCATACAAGATGCGCCGACCGATCCGAACGATGCCGCACTGGTCGAAACTATTTTAGCGGTTGCGCAACATTTGAGCTTGCAAGTGGTGGCTGAAGGGGTGGAAACTCAAGCGCAGAGCGATTTTTTGAAAGCTCGCGGCCGAGTGATTTATCAAGGGTATTTATACGGTAAACCCGAGCCGGCGGAAAGTTGGCTGCAACGCTTGAGAGATCAGTAAGAAGCCTTACTCCCTTTATACTCAACAAATGGTTAACTTTATGAAGGTATGGGGTGTGGCTAGCGAGGATGTCGGCAGCAGGGGGCGCTGCCGTCAAGCCTCCATGGATGGATTCACGGCGGTCCTCGATAGACACACCCCATACCTTTTATTCTTAGACTGGTTTTCGATCAAAAGGGCGTATGAATTTCCGGGGACTGATGTGTGTTGGATGCAGGATGGTCCGATGAAAAAATATGCCGGGATTTGCAAAAACGCTTCTTGTTGTGTCGGGCTAGCTTTTTTGTGCGTTCTTTTTGAGTCAACTGTTTTAGCCGAACCTCTGAAAATCGGTGTCTTGGCTTATCGTTCTAAAGACTATATTCAGAAGCAATATCAACCGCTGGCCGATATTTTGAATCAAGCGATTCCGGATTGCGAATTTAGTGTCGAGGCCATGAATTATGAGGAGTTGGAGCAGGCAGTCGCGACGCGTCAAATCGATTTTATTTTGACGAATCCATCGCATTATTGGTTAATGGCTTACCGAAGCGGTTTGTCGGCGCCTTTGGCAACGTTGGTTAAAAGCGAGGGCGGTCAAGCGCTTTCGGCATTTGGCGGCGTTATTTTTACACTGACTGATCGTAAAGAGCTTCAGCATTTGTCCGATTTGCGCGGAAAAACGGTTGCCGTCGCCACGCCCCGGTCGTTGGGTGGCTATCAAATGCAGGCTCATGAATTAATGAAAAATAATTTATATGCCGGTCAGGATTTTAAGCCATTCGTAACAGGGATGCCTCATGACCGGGTCATAGAAGCCGTATTTAACGGCGATGCCGAGGTCGGTTTTGTGCGTAGCGGTGTGCTCGAGTCGATGGCTCTGCAAGGAAAACTCGACATGGCCCGAGTGCAGGTACTAAATCGTCAAGATTTACCCGATTTTCCTGCTGCGATATCGACGCGTTTGTTTCCCGAATGGCCTATTGCATCTTTGCCGCATATTAACGAAACGCTGGCTCGTCGCGTTGTCGCCGCTTTATTCTTATTGACCGACAATCCCGAGGTTACGCGCCAATTAGCAATTCGTGGTTTTACCATTCCGGCCGATTACACCGCCGTGGCGGATTTGTTGCGAGACTTGCGTTTACCACCTTTCGATTCGCCGCCTCGTTTTACGCTTGAGGATGTTTGGCGGCGTTATTCGCTGCTAATTATTTCCGCTGTAGTCATTGCCGCTTTGATCTCGTTATTGAGTTTGAGTCTATGGAGGGTCAATAAGAAATTACAGGCGGAACGCCGGCTTGTGTTACAAAAGTCCGAGCTTTTGACACAAACGCGCAATACGCTGGAGGCGATTATTAAAGGAACGTCGTCCGTTGTCGGGGAAACTTTTTTTGCGTCGTTGGTTGAATGCTTGGCGAACGTATTGAACATGCGTTTTGCTTTCGTTGCCGAAATAGATAGTAGCGATATTCGAAAAGCGCGAACTATTGCGTTTTGGAACGGTGAAATGGTCGGCGAAAATTTTAGTTACGATATTTGCGGCACGCCTTGCGAGAATGTTATTAAAAAGCGGATTAGCGTCTTTTCGGAAAAAGTCGCCGAATATTTTCCGGATGATATTTGGCTAAAACAAAACGCCGTGGAAAGTTATGTAGGAATACCGTTGTCGGATAGTCAAGGCCAATTTTTGGGGCATATGGGGTTGATGGATGTCAAACCGATCGATAATCCCGAATTCTTGTTGTCTTTATTGAAGGTATTTGCAACGCGTGCCGCGAGTGAAATGGAGCGGCGGCGTGCGACCGAACAACTCGAGCGGAAAACTGAAGCCTTGCAGCAGTCGAATGCCGATCTCGAACAATTCGCTTACAGCGTTTCTCATGATATGCGTCAGCCTTTGCGAAGCATCATTGGGCATTTGCAATTCTTAGCGAACGATTTGAAGGGTAAATTAGACGAAGACGGACAGCTTAATTTTAATTTCGTGCTTGAAGGGGCTAAACGCATGGATGCGATGATTATGTCATTACTCGAGTTTTCCCGTGTCGGTCGTAAAACCGAGGCAATGCGCCGGGTAGACAGTCTCGAAGTGCTCAACGAGTCGCTCGTTGTATTGGCTGCCATCATCAACGAGTCGAAGGCGATCATCGATATCGACGGCGAGTGGCCTCAAGTGTATGCGAGTCCGGATGAAATGATTCGTTTGTTTCAGAATTTGATCGGCAATGCGGTTAAATATTGCGAAGGACATAAACCGCATTTGGAAATAGCTTCAAAGCGAGACAATAGCATTTGGCAAGTGCGTATCAAGGATAATGGTATTGGCATCGATCCGGCGCAGATTGATCGTTTGTTCGCTTTTTTCAGCCGCTTGCAACCGCGAACGCGGTTCGAGGGTACCGGAATGGGTTTGGCCTTATGCCGGCGCATTGTCGAGCACCATGGCGGGCGAATTTGGGCCGAATCGAAAGGCGAAGGTTATGGCAGTCTGTTCGCATTCGAAATACCGCTAGAGCCGCCTTCGATCGACAGCAAGGCTTAGCCGGAAAATCTTTTCAAGAGCTGGAAAATAGACACTATTGGCACGGATAGACATTGATCGCACGAAGTATGTCCGTTCAATTTATACTCATCGTAGATGAAAATTCGGCCTCGGGGTGCCCGTTAAAGGACGCCGTAAACCCAGCACCTAAATTATCCAAGACAATTAACCATGGCCAATGGGTTATGGAATTTAGGTGCTGGGTAAATACGTCCATGCTGGCAAAGCCTTTATGAACGCTATGGATGGCGTGAATGTCGATTTTGCATTACGCCACGGATGGCGTGTATTAGGGCAATGCAGGAGCAATTGCCGAGGAGCAAAAATCGACCTAGCACCCCGAGGCCTCCTCCGGCACTGCCGAAATTTGAAGTGCGAAAGGTATAGCTTTATTTTCCTCACAGCAATAACTTTACTTTAGACAATTCAGACATGACTTTTAAAACGATAGAATCCTGTGTCGGCAATACTCCCCTGGTTAAATTACAACGCTTGCCCGGAGATTCGTCGAATATTATTTTAGCCAAACTGGAAGGTAATAACCCGGCCGGTTCGGTAAAGGACCGGCCCGCGCTGAGTATGATCAAACATGCCGAAACGCGCGGGGAAATCAAGCCGGGCGATCGTTTGATCGAGGCGACCAGCGGTAATACCGGTATCGCATTGGCCATGGCAGCCGCGATCAAAGGCTATAAAATGACCTTGATCATGCCGGACAACATGAGCGAGGAACGTAGGGCATCGATGAAGGCTTACGGCGCCGAGATCATCTTGACGCCGTCCGCATCGAGCATGGAGGGCGCGATCGATTTGGCCCGGCAAATGGAGCGTGAAGGCAAGGGCCGAATTCTCGACCAGTTTGCCAATCCGGACAATCCCCGCGCGCATTATGAAGGTACCGGCCCTGAAATCTGGCGCGATACCGAAGGCCGTATCACGCATTTCGTCAGCTCGATGGGCACGACAGGGACGATCATGGGGACATCGAGCTTTCTAAAAGAACAAGATCCCGCGATTCAAATCGTGGGCGTTCAGCCGGAAGGCGATTCGAAAATCCCCGGCATTCGGCGTTGGCCGAAGGAATATTTACCGAAAATCTATGATCGTAGCCGCGTCGATAGAATTATCGATATCGATCAAGCAACCGCCGAAATCACGATGCGGGCGCTGGCGACCGAGGAAGGTATTTTTGCCGGGGTATCGTCGGGCGGAGCCGTTGCCGCTGCATTGAGGTTGTCTGCAGAAGTTGAAAATTCGGTGATTGTCGTGATTATCTGCGATCGTGGCGACCGTTATTTATCGACCGGTGTTTTTCCAGGTTGATCGTTACGGCATGTGCCATGAAGCCGCTTGGAACTGCTGCCTGTTTGTTGATGTCTTCAACGGTAATGGCATTGGATTCGGTCGGCTTGAGAATAGCTACGATCGAAGCGGAAGGCTGGCAGCTTGAAGGTATAGAGATTCGGTTGTCCGAATTTGCGGCGCCGTCTCAAAATATCGTTTTATCGGTGCAATCTCTCGGGCTTCCCGCGCCCTTCGATGAAATAACATTCGTCGGCATCGAATGTTCGGATTTCAGTTGGCGCGACGAGGAAATCCATTGTTTCAAAGGCAGGGCGGAAATTAAAAGCGCCTGGTTACAATCGCCGGCTTTCGATTTTCGTTTCAGTATCGGTCCCCGGCGTAGTGAAGTTCGCATCGAACGGCTCAAAGCCGGCGGCGGCGAAGTTGCCGTGCATGCCTCGGTCGAAGACGAGCGTTGGGCGCTTCAAGTAAATTCGCGCGGCTTGCAAAGCGACGCTATCAAACCTTTTATCGATTCCAATGACTTTCAAATAGGTGCGGAGCGTGCGGATATCGATGTCTTAGCAGAAGGACCCGGAATCGAATTGGACAAGCTTTCCGTCTATGCCAGTCTTAAGGGTTTATCCGCACAAGCTACGGACGGTAGTCTTGCCGGAGAAGATATCGATGCCATATGGTCTTTACGGGCGGGTTCGGCGACAGGCAATTGGCAATGGTTGAGCCGCGCCGAATTTTCCAAAGGAGGATTGTATATCGAGCCCTGGTTTGTCGAACTGTCGCCTGAAACAGTCTCGATCAATAGCGCGGGTACTTGGTATGTCGATTCGCGGCGAGTGGACATCGCGCATGTCGATTTCCGCCACCCCGGCGTATTCGAGGTATCCGGAAGCGGCCAGGTTAAAACGATTCCTTCTTTGAGTCTCGAGCAGGGACGGTTTTTTGTCCAAGCGGAAAATTTGCAGTCTGTATCCGGCATTTATCTCGATTCGCTTCTCTTAGGTACTCCGGCAGAAGGCATGAGTCTGTCCGGGCGTTTAAGCGCCGACGCTTCGATACATAATAATACGTTGCTCGACCTGGCAGTGGATATCGATGGTTTGAACGTAAGCGACAGTCAATCTCGCTTGGCTTTAACCGATGGAATTGGGGTGTTGCATTGGTCCGCTCGGGAAGGCCCTTCTAAGCCATCGGTCTTTGCTTGGCAACAGTTACAACTGGGTAATGTGCCGATTGACTCGGCTAAAATCTCGTTTTTGACCGAAGCGACCTCGTTTCGTCTTTTAAATAGAACTCGCTTACCATTACTTGGCGGTACTTTAACGATCGATCGTTTCGATTGGACTGCACGCGAAAACGACGAGCACGATTTGTTTTTTATCGGCGAATTGGAGGATATTTCATTAGAAGAGTTGACGCAGGCATTGGATTGGACGCCGATGAGCGGAACGATTAGCGGCAGGATTCCCGGCGTCGATTACCGGGATAATAAGCTTGCTTTGGATGGCGAGTTGACGATTGATGTGTTCGACGGCCGGATTACGATCAGCCAGCTGGCATCTTCCGGCTTATTCAGTGAATTTTCTCAATTCTATGGTTCGGTCGAAATAGAGAATTTAGATCTGGCACAATTGACGAGCAAATTTAAATTCGGTCGTATCGAAGGGCGCTTGTCCGGTTTCGTTCGCGATCTCTATCTGGAAAATTGGCAGCCGGCGACTTTTTTTGCATGGTTAGGCACGCCCGATGATGACGATTCGAGTCGACGAATCAGTCAAACCGCAGTCGAAAATTTAGCCAGTATCGGCGGAGGCGGGGCCACCGACTTGATTTCGAGAGCCTTTTTAGGTTTTTTCGAGAATTTCGGTTACGAGCGTCTCGGTATTGGCTGTTATTTGCATAATGGCGTATGCCAGTTGACAGGTGTAGAGCCGGCCGAGCAAGGGTATTACATCGTCAAAGGCGGCGGTCTGCCGAGAATCGATGTGATGGGGTATAATCCCCGCGTTGATTGGAACGTTTTATTGGAGCGTCTGAAACGCATTACGATGGCGTCGGACGACGTGGTCATCGAGTAACCGGAGTTAAACATGAAAAAATTATCGATCATCGGCGCCTTGCTGCTAACGGCTTGTGTGACGATTAACATCTATTTTCCCGCCGCTGCAGCGGAAAAAGCGGCGGATCAAATCATTCAAGATATACAGCAAACGACTGATTCATCCCAAAAGCCCCAAAGCGACTTACAGTCGTTGAAGATCGTGTTTTATCGATTGATCGATGGGGTATTGAATGTCGTGATTGCACCGGCGCATGCGCAACAGGCCGATCTGTCGATCGACTCGCCCGAAATCAGACGCCTGACCGCATCGATGCAAAGCCGTTTTTTGTCGCTGAAACCGTTTTACGATGCAGGCTACGTTGGCATCGGTTCGGATGGCCTGTTAGTCGTCAGGAATGCCTCTGCCGTGCCTTTGCGCGATAGAACACAGGTGAATCGTTTGGTGGCCGCCGAGAACGCCGATCGTAATCAGTTATACCAGGCTATTGCCAATGCCAACGGCCAACCCAATTGGTTCGCTCAGATCAAATCGACGTTTGCCGCGCGTTGGGTCAGTAATGCGCAGTCCGGCTGGTGGTATCAAATGCCGAACGGTAGTTGGAGACAAAAATAAGCATGGCGCGCAGAAAAAGGGAACGTAAAAAATTACCGGACACCCCCGTTAAAACCATCATCGATTCGCTGACGCATGACGGGCGAGGGGTTGCCCATGTAGACGGCAAGGCGGTATTTATCGATGCAGCCTTGCCGGGCGAGGAACTCGAATTTGTCTATACCGACATTCGCCGCGATTTCGCCGAAGGCCGGGTCGTCAAGCTATTGAGTAAGGCCGAGTGCCGCGTCGATGCGGAATGTCCGCATTATGACGTATGCGGGGGCTGCAGTTTTCAGCATGTCGCTTCAAGCGAGCAAATCCATATTAAAGAGGAATTGCTGAAAGAGCAGTTTAAACGCATCGGTAAGCTCGATATTCCCGAAATTTGGCCGTCATTGGACGGGCCGCATTGGGGTTATCGGCGCAAGGCGCGCATGGGTGTCAAATATGTCGCGAAAAAAGGCAGGGTGCTCGTCGGTTTTCGCGAAAAGCGCCAACCGTTTTTGGCCGAGATCGAAAGCTGTAAGGTCATGCATCCGGTTATCGGAACGCGCTTAATGGCTTTATCGGAGATGATCGGCGGCTTGACGATCAGAGAGAAAATTCCGCAAATCGAAGTTGCGATCGGCGATGAGGATTGCGTGCTTGCGGTACGCGTACTGGAGCCGCCGACCGACGAGGATAAGGAGCGAATGCGGTCTTTTGCACATAAGCATAATGTGACCTTGTGTCTACAGTCGAAAGGCCCCGATACGATTGCGCCGATCGATGGCGAACCGGTAGTAACCCCGACCTATGCTTTGCCGGAGCACGATATCGTATTCCGGTTCAGACCGGCGATGTTTACGCAAGTCAATTATGAAATCAACCGGCTCATGGTCAACCGGGTCATCGAAGCGTTGGATTTAACTAAGGACGATGTCGTGCTGGATTTGTTCTGCGGGCTTGGAAACTTTACCTTGCCGATGGCTCGTTATGCAGGAAAAGTGGTCGGTATCGAAGGCGATTTGCCGTTGGTCAATCATGCACAGGCGAATGCCCGCTTAAACAATCTGGATAATGTCGAGTTTCACGCTGCCGACTTGAGTAAGGCGATTGTCGATTTACCGTGGGCGAAACAGCGCTATAACAAAATTTTGCTCGATCCGTCGCGAGCCGGCGCATCGGAGGTATTGCATCATTTCAAGCAATGGCAGCCCGAAAGTATCGTCTATGTCTCGTGTAATCCGTCGACCTTGGCCCGCGATGCAGGCATTCTGGTGAACGATTTAGGTTTTAAACTGGTAAAAGCCGGCGTCATGAATATGTTCCCGCAAACCGCGCATGTGGAATCGATTGCGCTGTTTAATGCCGCTGATCGGTGAATGAAAAGGGCAATAAACATCAATTCGGAATCGACGTGCCTATAGAAGGGGGCGGGCCTATGATGAAATCAAATCGATAAATATTACGTTTAATAATTCAAAGGTTAAAAAATGGTAAATAAAGTATATCAAATCAAAGTTTCGTTGGATGGTTCTACTCCACCTATTTGGCGCCGTTTATTGGTATCGGAAGACGCGAGTTTGCAGCAATTGCACGATATTATTCAAGTTGCGATGGGATGGTTTGAATCGCATTTGCATCAGTTTATCGCCGATGGCGTTTTTTACGGCGTACCGGACGAAGAGTTTGACTTAAAGGATGAAAGTCAACATACGATTTCTGAGCTTCTGAATCAGGAAATGCAGGAAATTAAATACGAATACGATTTCGGCGATAGTTGGATGCATACGATTACACTAGAAAAAATCCTATCTAACGATGACAATGGCGGCCATTTGCCTCGTTGTATAGAAGGCGAACGCGCAGCACCGCCTGAAGACTGTGGTGGTATTCCAGGTTATGAAAACTTGCTCAAAATCCTAAACGATCCGGAAAATCCGCAATATGATGAAATGCACGAATGGTTGTCAATCGATGAATTCGACCCGGCCTATTTCGATATGGCAGATGTTAATGACGAGTTGCTGGATTTATAGGGGAAAGAGGAAAGAGGAAAGAGGAAAGAGGAGATTAGGGCTTGACACGTAATTGAAATGCCTCATCATTTCACTATTCACTATTCACTATTCACTATTCACTATTCACTATTCACTATTCACTATTCACTATTCACTATTCACTATTCACTATTCACTATTCACTAATAAATCCATGAAACCTAACTCATTCATCGACATTTCGATTCCCGCGCAACGATTGGTAATTGTCGATGAGGGTAGGGTTGTAAAGTCGTATCCCGTTTCTACGGCAAAAAACGGCGCCGGCGAATTGAGGGGCAGCGAATGTACGCCGCGCGGCTGGCATAAGATTCGCGCGAAAATCGGTGAGGGTATTCCTGTCTATTCCGTTTTCAAAGCACGTAGGCCGACCAGTGAGATTTATTCACCGGAATTAGGCAAGCAATTTCCGGAACGCGATTGGATTTTGACTCGAATTCTCTGGTTGGGCGGCCTCGAGCCGGGAAAAAACCGTTACGGTTCAGTCGATACGGCCTGGCGCTATATTTACATTCACGGTTGCCCCGACGAACTGATGAACGGCAAGCCCGAATCGCACGGCTGCATTCGTATGATCAATGCCGATTTGCTCGATTTATTCGAGCGCGTTGCGATCAATACCGAAGTTTATATTCATGAATAAATTATTAGATTGAGATGCCTAGAATCGTTTTAGGAATCGAATACGACGGTAGCGCTTTTTTCGGTTGGCAATGGCAAACCGCGCGTCGCACCGTTCAATCCGAGTTGGAAACTGCACTGTCCAAAATCGCCGACGAGCCGATTACGGTAATCTGTGCGGGCCGGACCGATGCCGGCGTGCATGCGCTCGAGCAGGTGGTGCATTTCGACACGCAAGCCGAGCGATCTATGTACGGATGGATGATGGGTGGGAATACGCATTTGCCCGATGACATCAGGATTATTTGGGCGCAACAGGCGATTTTCGATTTTCATGCCCGTTATAGCGCCATTGCCCGGTTTTATCGCTATGTCATTTTGAACAGGCCGATGAAATCGGCGTTGCTGCGCAAACAAGTCACATGGTGCTATCAGTCGCTTGATGCCGATAAAATGCATCGAGCGGCACAATATTTGATTGGCGACCATGACTTTTCGTCGTTCAGGGCGCAAGGCTGTCAATCCAAAAGTCCTTGCCGCATGATGCATTTTATCGATGTTTACCGCGAACAGGAAAAGGTCATTATGGATATTTCGGCCAATGCGTTTTTGCACCACATGGTCAGAAACATTGCCGGCGTGTTGATGGAAATCGGTATGGATAAACAGCCGGTCGATTGGGCACAAGAATTATTGTTGATCAAGGATCGCGATCAAGGCGGAATCACAGCGCCGCCCGATGGCTTGTATTTAGGCGGCGTTTATTATCCGGAACATTACGGCATTACCAGGCATCCGGTATTCGATAAACTGCCGCCCGGTGCTAAACGTTTCGATGATCGTCCGAAGGCTTAAAGTATAGGAACGAGCATGAAATATACCCATCGCAGATCAAAATTCGGCACCAGGGTGTCCGTCAAAGGACGCCGTGAATACATCCCTGTAAGCTCTATGCCAGCTCCATGCTGGCAAAGCCTTTGCCGCACACCCTGGCGCCTCCTCAGGCACTGCCGAAATTTGAAGTGCGAAAGGTATAACTTCGACAACTTCTGGGAGGGGGTTCGGTGGCTCGATTGACAGGTGTCGGCGGCAGGGCAGATTTTTGCTCCTGTAAAATCTGCATTCATGCCATCCATGGCAATCAGATTCCGCCGTCAAGCCTACATGGAAGTATTCACCCAGTACCTAAATTCCATAGCCCATTGGCTATGGTTAAATATCTTGGATAATTTAGGTGCTGGGTTCACGGCGTCCTGTCAAGCGAGTCACCGAATCGCCGCAAAGCCTACTACGTGTAGCAGTTATTTTGTGCATATTTCTTAGCGCTTTCAGTGATAACCAAATACAAAGCCTTCTCGGACACCCCTGCGCTTCCTCGGGCACTACCGAAATTGAAGTGCGAATGCTATACATAGCCTCGTAGGGTACGCTATGCGTACCATGGTAACCCCGGGATGTTCATTTGCCTACCGAACCGCCAGGGCACGGCTTTGGTACGCGCAGCGTGCCCTACAATTTATGTATAACGATGAGCGCAGATCGTGGGAACGATAATTGCCGGGGGATTGAATAGTTGCGTCAGGAAAGGCTATTTAAAATTTTAGAATAAGCGGTTGAAAGACTTGATGAGCTTCATGTGCTTCATGGTTAAACTGCCGAATTTAGATAAATGCGTTTGTCATGGTATCGTTTCCTTTCCTTTTACGTTTCTTAAATACCCTAGGATGTTATAAAATTGCAATCTTGTTCATCGGCATTTGATGCTGTGTTCCCAAACATTGCGGATACTTGGATGACTCCGAACGGTTCCCCTCTTTCTCTATTAAATGTCGCTATCTAAAATCATCAATCAACCACTTCCATATTTCGAAGATAGTGCTCGCTTGTTCGCACCGCTTGCCGGTAAACCTTGGGCGGTGTTTTTGGATAGCGGATACCCGGTTAGTCGACATGGCTGTTTCGATATCATCGCCGCCGATCCGGTTTGCACTTTAGTCACACATGGAAATGTCACTAAGATCAAGCGGGAGGGTGTTGTCAGCGAATCGACCGACGATCCTTTTGAATTGGTTAAAAAACAATTACTACCGAAGCGGTCGGGATTCGACGATTTGCCATTCAATGGTGGCGCTATCGGATATTTTTCCTACGATTTGGCCCGCCGCTTGGAAAAACTACCGGTCATTGCGCGAGATGCCGAAAATATTGCCGAAATGGCGGTCGGTATTTACGAATGGGCTGTTATTGTCGATCATCAGTTGCGGCGCAGCCGCTTGGTCGGTTACCTCGATGAAGCACAATTGGTGTATTTGACGGCATTGTTTAGCCGATTGCCGGAAGAGGGGGCTCAAAATGTGTTCCGTGTCACGGGGTCTGTCGAAGCCAACTTCGATCAGGCGGATTATGCCGAAGCCTTTAGTCGTATCAAAAAATATTTGAATGATGGCGATTGTTACCAAGTCAATCTTGCCCAGCGTTTCAGTGCTCCATGCCATGGCGATCCTTGGGCGGCTTATTTGAAACTGCGAAAATTAAATTCGGCGCCGTTTAGCGCATATATGAATACGCCGGAGGCATCCGTATTGAGTTCCTCGCCGGAGCGTTTTTTAAAGCTTCGTGACGGCTTTGTCGAAACCAAGCCGATCAAAGGAACGCGCCCGAGGAAATCTAGTCACGCCGACGACCTGGATCAAATCAGTCAGTTGGAAAGCAGCAAGAAAGATCGTGCCGAAAATGTCATGATCGTCGACTTATTGCGTAACGATATCAGTAAAACTTGCAAAAAAGGTTCCGTTAAAGTTCCCCGTTTATTCGATATCGAAAGTTATGCGACGGTGCATCACTTGGTTAGCACGGTTACCGGCGAGTTGGCAGATGGGCGGCATAGTTTGGACTTATTGAGAAGCTGTTTTCCCGGAGGTTCGATTACCGGTGCGCCAAAGATCAGGGCGATGCAGATCATCGAAGAATTGGAGCCGCATCGGCGGGGTGTTTATTGCGGAGCGATCGGCTATATGGGTTTCGACGGCAATATGGATACCAATATTGCGATCAGAACCTTGGTGCATTCGGATGATACGATCCGTTTTTGGGCCGGCGGCGGTATCGTCAACGACTCGGTGATGGAAGAGGAATACCAGGAGTGCTTCGACAAAGCCTCGGCGATGATATCGGTTTTACGTCAGTTGACGGTTGCATGAAAGCCGGATTGCGGGTCATAAAATTCGGCGGTAGTCTTGAATGCAGCGGTACTTTAAAATCGTGTATGGACAAAGCGGCTGCTTTCTACCGGGAAGGATGTGTTTGGGTTCCCGGCGGCGGCGATTTTGCCGAACAAGTGCGTCAGGCTCAACAGCGTTGGCATTTCGATGATATTACCGCGCACGCAATGGCTCTTTTGGCGATGCGGCAGATGGCCTTGCTAATGCATTCGATGCATCGCGATTGTGTATTGGCTGAGTCGATTGCCGATACTGTTCGGCAGCTCGATCTAGGAAAATCGGTCATTTGGTCACCCGATGTCAATGAACTTAATCAAGCCGGTGTCCCCGCAAGTTGGGAAGTAACTTCCGACAGTCTTGCCGCTTGGCTCGCAGTTAGACTCGGTGCCGATGAATTAATTTTGATCAAGTCGGCTGAAATTCCGCAAGCCGCTGATGTAAACAAACTTGCGGAATTAGGGATTGTCGATCGAGCATTTCCCGGATTTACTAAAAAAGCCCGGTTCAAAATCAGGGTCGTTAATAAAGAAAAGCTGATATCTCCCAAATTTTTGAGGAAATAAATATTGGAAATTTCTAATTTTTTTATGGAATAGCGCCGGCTCAAACAATATTTTTGTCTTTTACTATGTTTGGCGCTAATTTTTTGGAGACCTCGTTTAGTCGGGATTTTGATAAGTTTTTCCGCAAACCCGGCAACCTATTGAAAAACTTGCTGGTCGTGGTGTTACTACTCTCTTTATACTCAAAAAATGGCTAACTTTCCGGGGATATAGGGTGGGAGCTAGCGAGCCAGGCTGTTTTTCTTCTACATCGCTTACCTGTTGGTGTTCTAATACACGCATCTCATACCTTTTTAGTCTTCGACGGTTATTCAATCAAAAGGGGGTAAGCTCATAAACCCAGTAAATTATTTGTCATTAAGTCCTTAGAAAACTTAAGTCTGTATATAATTCAGATCTTTATAAAAATAAAAAGGAGGTATCGATGCCGTTGGATATTTTGTTGACAATTATAGCGACGACCGTCATTCAGTCGATTTTTGGCGTGGGCGTTTTGTTGTTTGGTACGCCCTTGTTATTGCTATTGGGCTATCAGTTCATCAATGCGCTTGAGATTTTGTTGCCGATCTCAATCGCCATCAACTTGTTGCAGTTGGTTAAACATCATCATTTTATAGATATAAACTTCGTTAGGAATGTACTTAAATACAGCATACCATTCGTTGTGGTGTTTTTATTTATCGTGACTAGCGTTCGGATCAATATCGGCGCATTGATTGGGGTATTTTTAATTTTCGTTGCGTTTAAGGATGCGGTCGGCGCAGTCAATAGAATAATTGAAAAACTGGTCAGTTACGAAAGAACGTATTTAATTTCGATGGGCATAGTGCATGGCTTGACTAATTTAGGCGGTTCTCTATTGACTGCGATAGCGCATAGCAAACAGTATGAAAAAAATCAGACTCGGTCGACTGTTGCGGTTTGTTATGGCATGTTCGCAGTGTTTCAGATTTTGACTTTATTATTTGTTAAACATCAGTATGTGATTTCTTATGCCGATAATGTGTCGTTGTTGCAAATTGCCGTGGTCGTATTTTTATTGACTGAGGAAATGCTTTATAAGAACATCGATAACGAAAAATACGCTAAAATCTTCGCGGCATTTTTGGGGATTTCGGGCTTTGTATTGATTTGGAAATCTTTGTAGTCTTGTTGTCCGATTAAGTCTGTGAGTGCAGAACAATTAGCCGGTTAAGTGTCACGGCCTACCATTATACCTTTCGTACTTCAAATTTCGGAAGTGCCAGAGGAAGCGCCTGGGTGTCCGATAAAGGCTTTGCTAGCATGGAGCTGGCATAGAGCCTATATGGACGTATTTACCCAGTACCTAAATTCCATAGCCCATAGGCTATGCTTAACCATCTGGGATAATTTAGGTGCTGGTTCACGGCGTCCTTTAGCGGATACCCAGGCGCCGAATTTTGATCTACGACGGGTATACATAACAACTAAAAGGGTACATGATGAATCAACAGCTTAAGGCGATTTTAAATAATTTTTTGATCGGAATTTTCGCGGTAATTCCGATTGTGATCATTTTACAGATCGTCATATTCGTAAAAGATCGGGTCTCCGATCTCTTTAGGATGGTATATGGTTATGCCGATAATTACCTGTATACATTAATGGTGTTTGCGGTTAGTTTTTTGATTTTATCGATGATCGGACACAAAATCGTCAAGGAAGGTAAGTTTTGGGCTATCGCGGCGTTTGATTTTATTATCGATAGAATTCCGTTATTAAATAGCATTTATCGGGTAACTAAGAAAGTCATTAATATGTTTTCCTCGCATGATCGTAAGGAAGCGCGGGAGGTAGTTTATATTGAATATCCTAAAGAAGGGCTTTGGGTTCCAGCTTATGTGACCAATAAGCGAGACGATCAGTATGTATTGTTTGTGCCGACATCGCCGAATCCGACTTCTGGTTTTACGGTGATTGTGCATAAATCCAGAGTCATAAAGTCCGAAATGAATATTGAGCAAGCGACTAGCTTTATCGTTAGCGTAGGGGTTGATTTCGATAAAATGGATGAGATGAAAAAACTTTCCTGATTGTAAGAACGGTTTTAACCGAGGGGAATGCTTCATGGCCCCTTCTATGGTATATACCTTTCGTACCTCAAATTTCGGCAGTGCCTTAGGAGGCATCGGGGTGAGGGGGCGCACACCCCGGTGCCGAATTTTTGATCTACGATGAGTATAAGCTATCGGAGTCAGTATTCACGGCCCTCGACTTCGAGTTTCCAAGCTAACGGCTCGCCGGCTTTAAGCGGTGTGATATTAATTTCTCCATGCCCGTAAGATTCAGGTACGAGCCAAGGTTCTTTAATCAATGTGACCGAACGAGTATTTCTGGGTAATCGGTAAAAATCGGCCCCGAAAAAACTCGCAAATCCTTCCAATTTTTCTAAAGCGCCGACCTTATCAAAGGCTTCTGCATAAAGCTCGATCGCAGCATGAGCGCTGAAACAGCCGGCGCAACCGCAAGCATTTTCTTTTGAGCCGGTTAGGTGTGGAGCGCTGTCGGTGCCCAAAAAGAATTTTGGGTTGCCGCTAGTTGCGGCTGCGACCAGAGCTTGACGGTGTCGTTCTCGCTTCAAGATCGGTAGGCAGTAGTAATGAGGTTTTATACCGCCTACTAACATCGCATTGCGATTATAAAGTAAATGCTGCGGCGTAATGGTCGCCGCAATCGTATTCGGCGCCGATTTTACGAATTCGACCGCATCACTTGTTGTGACGTGTTCGAGTACAATACGTAAATTAGGAAATTGGCGAGTGATATCGTTGAGCGTGCGCTCGATAAACACGCGTTCCCGGTCGAAAATATCGCAGTCTTGATCGACGACTTCGCCGTGAATCAACAGTGGTATGTCGAATTGTTGCATCGCCTCGAAAATCGGATAAATCGTTTTCGGGTCGGCGACTCCGGCATCGGAGTTGGTGGTCGCGCCGGCAGGGTAGAGTTTAAACGCATAGATGTGTTCGCATTCGGCGGCTTCTTTGACGTCTTGGATAGTGGTTGAGCCGGTTAGATAAAGCGTCATCAATGGGGTGAAATGAGACTCTGAAGGAAGGACCGACAAAATTTCATTTCGGTACTGCAAGGCCTGTCGGAACGTCGTCACCGGAGGTTTTAAGTTGGGCATGATAATGGCTCTTGCAAACCGTTTAGCGGTATGCGGCAGTACGGTTTTGAGTATCTCGCCGTTTCTGATATGCAAATGCCAGTCGTCGGGCTGGGTAATGATGAGTTTATTCATTATAATGCGCTTATTTTTTTAAACGATAATTCTACCTTATTGGGCTTGAAAAATTAAATCGTGCCCTTATTTTGGCAATTATTTCTTGTTACGGAGTTGAAAATGCCTATTTACGAATATCAATGTCAAGCCTGTGGTCATGAACATGAGGCTTTGCAAAAAATGAGTGATCCTGTTTTGGTTCATTGTCCTGCCTGTAGCCGGCCCGAGTTGATGAAAAAAATTTCCGCTGCCGGTTTTAGATTGAAGGGCGGCGGCTGGTATGAAACCGATTTTAAAAGCGGCAATAAGAAAAATGTCGCCGGCGAGGCTTCCGCTCCCGCGTCGTGTTCTTCAACTGACAGCGGGTGCGGCGGCGGTGCTTGTTCTGCCCAATAACGGCAGCTTGCATAACAGGTTGTAAGTAAGTAACATCGGCAAATTTTTTGGATTAACACGAGAAGAGTTATGCGTAGCCACAAGTGTGGAGAATTGAATACCCAACATTTAGGACAATCGGTTGCTTTGTGCGGCTGGGTACATCGTCGCCGGGATCATGGCGGCGTTATATTTATCGATCTGAGGGATCGGGCAGGCTTGGTGCAGGTAGTTTTCGATCCTGATGCGCCGGAGTCGTTTTCAATAGCCGAGAGTGTACGTAGCGAGTATGTATTACGTATCGAAGGTATTGTTCGAGATCGTCCTGAGGGTACGCATAATTCGAATATGGCAACCGGTGAGATTGAGGTGCTGGGCAAAAGTATCGAAGTCTTAAATGAATCCGAAACGCCTCCGTTTCCAATCGAAAGTGAGATTGAAGTCAATGAGGAAATGCGTCTGCGTTTTCGTTATATCGATCTTCGCCGCACCGAGATGCAGCATAAAATGAAGGTGCGCCGCGATGTGACGCGTAATTTACGTCAGTTCCTCGACGATAAGGAGTTTTTCGAAATCGAAACGCCTTATTTAACCAAAGCAACGCCGGAAGGAGCTAGGGATTACATCGTACCGAGCCGCACGCATCCAAACGCCTTTTTTGCCTTACCGCAATCGCCTCAACTCTATAAGCAGTTACTGATGGTTGCCGGCATGGAGCGCTATTACCAGGTGGTGCGGTGTTTCCGTGACGAAGACTTGCGCGCCGACAGACAGCCGGAATTCACGCAGCTCGATATCGAGACGTCGTTCATGAACGAACAAGAAATTATGGCGATTATGGAACAGATGATTCGCCGTTTGTTCAAGGATATCATCGATGTCGATTTAGCCGATCCGTTTCCGGTTATGAGTTATAGCGAGGCGATGCGTCGATTCGGTTCCGATCGCCCCGATCTGCGTATTCCTCTGGAATTGGTCGATATCGCCGAAGAAATGCGAGAAGTCGATTTTAAGGTGTTTTCGGGTCCAGCCAACGATCCGCACGGGCGTGTCGTCGCGATGCGTCTGCCCGAGGGCGGTGAATTGAGCCGCAAAGAAATCGACGATTTGACCAAGTTTGTCGGTATCTATGGCGCTAAAGGTTTGGCTTATATCAAGGTTAATGATTTGGCGGCTGGTGTCGAAGGTTTGCAATCGCCGATTGTTAAATTTGCGCCTGATGATGTTTGGGCGAAGGTGATGGCTAAGGTCGGTGCGCAAAACGGGGATTTGATTTTCTTCGGCGCCGATAAGGCCGGTGTCGTCAATGAAGCCATGGGAGCTTTGCGTGTCAAATTAGGTTTGGATCGCGGCTTGCTCGATGGCGATTGGAAACCGGTATGGGTCATCGATTTTCCTATGTTTGCTTGGGACGAAAAGGCTCAGCGCTATACCGCGATTCATCATCCGTTCACCGCGCCGAGTTGCTCTATCGAGGAGTTGAAAGCCGACCCGGGTCATGCTTTGTCGCGTGCTTACGACTTAGTGCTGAACGGAACCGAAGTCGGCGGCGGCTCGATTAGGATTAATCGGACCGACATGCAGCAAATCGTATTCGCCATTCTCGGAATAGGCCACGATGAAGCGCGCGAGAAATTCGGCTTCCTGTTGGATGCATTGAAATACGGTGCGCCGCCTCATGGCGGTATCGCTTTCGGCTTGGATCGTCTAGTGATGTTGATGACCGGCGCGCATTCGATCCGCGATGTGATTGCATTCCCGAAAACGCAAACTGCAGCATGTCCATTATTTAATGCACCGGCTTTTGTAAGCGAGGAACAATTGAAGGAATTGGGTATCAAATTGCGTAAGCCGACCGGAAAAGACGAAAAGCAAAATTAATGTTACTCGGAGTGTGTTTATCGGTTCGTATGCGACGCTAGCCTCATGAATAAAGCGAACGAAGTTTAATAAGGGTGTGCGTTGCGTACCCTACAAAATTTGAGTGATAAAAAATGTCTGCGACAGCCTTACCTATCCAAGATTATGCGCTTCTCGATGATGAAGAATGCGATGCGCGCATCGCAGCCGCGAAGGAAAAGCTCGGTTCGCGCTGCGTCATTCTTGGACATCATTACCAGCGTGACGAAGTGTTCAAGCATGCCGACTATAGCGGGGATTCGTTGAAGTTGTCGCGTAATGCGGCAGCCTCTGAAGCCGAATATATCGTGTTTTGCGGTGTGCATTTCATGGCCGAAGTCGCCGATATTCTGTCTCGGCCCGATCAGATTTCAATTCTTCCCGATTTGGCGGCTGGCTGTTCTATGGCCGATATGGCGAATGTCATCAAGGTCAATAAGTGCTGGAAAGAATTGTCGACGGTATTGGATCCTGATAGCATGGTGACGCCGGTTACCTACATAAATTCGGCGGCCGATTTGAAGGCGTTTTGCGGCGAGCATGGCGGTATCGTTTGTACATCGTCGAACGCGCAAAAAATTCTTGAATGGAGTTTTGCTAGACGCGAGAAGGTGTTGTTTTTTCCGGATCAGCATTTAGGGCGTAATACCGGTTATCGAATGGGCATCCCGCTTGAGGAAATGGTAACTTGGGATTTTGATAAGCCGATGGGAGGCTTGACCGAGGAACAAATTCGAAATGCAAAAATAATTCTTTGGAAAGGTTTTTGTTCGGTTCATCAAATGTTTAAGCCCGAGCATATCGACAGGTTCTTGGAAAAACATCCCGAAACGCATGTAATTTCACATCCCGAGGCTAGTTTTGAAGTCTGTCAAAAATCCGAATACATTGGCTCGACCGAAGCGATATTGAAGATCGTACGTGAGGCTGAGCCCGGTACCCGTTGGTTGGTTGCTACCGAATTGAACCTGGTCAATCGATTGCACGACGAATGTAAGGATCAAGGCAAAAATGTGCATTTCATGTCGCCGACGGTATGCATGTGTTCTACGATGTTCCGAACCGATCCGCAGCATTTGGCTTGGGTGCTGGAAAATCTGGTCCAAGGACATGTCGTTAATCGGATATCGGTACCGGAACGAGAGTCTGTACTAGCTAAAAAAGCATTGGACAATATGCTTTCGATACATTGATATCCTCTTAAGAAGTAGGCATCCAATGACTTTGGTATTTTATTATACTCATCGTAGATGAAAATTCGGCCTCGGGGTGCCCGTTAAAGGACGCCGTAAATCCAGCACCTAAATATTCCATAGGTCTTTGGCAATGATTCAAAATCATGGCTTATTTAGGTGCTGGATGAATTATCCAAGACAATTAACCATGGCCAATGGGCTATGGAATTTAGGTGCTGGGTAAATACGTCCATGTAGGCTCTATGCCAGCTCCATGCTGGCAAAGCCTTTATGAACGCCATGGGTGGCGTGTATTAGGGCAATGCAGGGCAGAAAAATGCTCCTGCATTTTCTGCATTCATTACATCCATGTAACTCAGCAATTGCCAAGGAGCGAAAATCGACCGGACACCCCGAGGCCTCCTCCGGCACTGCCGAAATTTGAAGTGCGAAAGGTATACTCTGATTAGCATTAAAGATCTTTATTAATGATAAGAAACTTTAATGCTGTGCTTTTTATATAGCATCGAATCGATACAAAAAAGCCGTTACTTACTTGGTATGTAACGGCTTTTTTGTTTTTGAATATTGTGTCGAAAAATTTCAATTCATAACAATAAGCCGAAATATGCGTGATAGGTGACAGTGTGTTGACTCAAAGGACATTTTATCGATCTTGAGAACGAAACGAAATTATGGTCTAATGCCCCGGTTTACGTCTTCAAGTGCCTCTTATTTCTGCTGTTTCAAATAAGGGGGTTGTTCGCCGCGATATGTCTGGAGAGCAGGCTTATTTACTATGCAATTTAATTTAAAAAAAGGTTTGGATCTTCCGATCACGGGAGAGCCCGAACAAATAATAGAAAACGGTAATAAGGTTAAGTCGGTTGCCGTTCTTGGGATGGATTATGTAGGAATGAAGCCTACCATGATGGTAGCCGAGGGTGACAAAGTCAAACTCGGTCAAGTGCTTTTTTCCGATAAAAAAAATCCTGGGGTCAATTTCACATCGCCCGGTGCCGGTATCGTTAAGGCGATAAACCGCGGAGCCAAGCGCGTTTTGCAATCGGTTGTCATCGAGCTGAAAGGTAATGAGGCGGAATCGTTTGCAAAATATAAAGATTCCGAATTGGACGGTTTATCAACCGAGCAAGTCAAGGAAAGCCTCATTGCTTCCGGTTTGTGGGTTGCGTTGAGAACGCGTCCTTACGGAAAAACACCGGCAATCGATAGCACTCCTAGTTCGATTTTTGTGACCGCAATCGATACCAATCCTTTGGCCGCCGATCCATCGGTAATTATCAAGGAACGGTCTACCGACTTTAGCAACGGTCTGGCAGTGATTGCTAAGTTGACCGATGGTAAAGTTTACGTCTGTAAAGCCTCCGGTGCCGACATACCGACCGGAAACGCGTCTTCCGTTACAGTTGCCGAGTTTTCAGGTCCACATCCGGCCGGCTTGCCTAGTACGCATATTCATTATATCGACCCTGTCAACGCCAATAAATCGGTTTGGCATTTGGATTATCAAGCCGTGATGGCAATTGGTTCGTTGTTCACGACCGGTAAATTGAATGTTGAAAGAGTGGTTTCGTTGGCGGGGCCTACCGCTAAAAAACCAAGATTGCTTAGAACCCGTGTCGGTGCATGTCTCAGCGAACTCGTCGCTGGAGAGCTGATGGACGGGGAGAATCGCGTGATTTCCGGTTCGGTTATCTATGGCCATAAAGCGGCAGATTGGTCGGATTATTTGGGTTATTACAGCAATCAAGTTTCGGTATTGAAAGAAGGCCGTGACCGAGAGTTCTTCGGTTGGATCGTTCCGGGCAAGGATAAGTATTCGGCCTTAAATGTATACACCTCCAGTAAAGACCGAAAAATCGGACGCAAGTTTCCGCTGACGACGAACAAAAACGGCAGTAATCGGGCCATTGTTCCGGTTGGCGTCTACGAATCCGTGATGCCGATGGATATTTTGCCTACGCCATTGCTAAAGTCTTTGGTTGTCGGCGATACGGATCAAGCGCAAATGCTAGGTTGTTTGGAGTTGGACGAGGAAGATATGGCTCTGTTTACCTTTGTCGATCCGGGTAAGCATGAGTTTGGTCCGGTTCTGAGAGCGAATTTAACTAAAATCGAGAAGGAAGGCTAATGTCGGCTAGAAATTTTTTAGACAACATAGAGCCGCATTTTACCAAAGGCGGTAAGCTAGAGAAGTACTACGGTCTCTACGAGATGGTCGATACTTTTCTATATACGCCCGCTGAGGTGACTCGCGGTAAAACTCATGTTCGTGACGGTAACGATTTAAAACGAACAATGACGTTTGTCGTTATTGCAACATTTTTTTGTATCCTGATGGCTTGGTATAACACCGGCTATCAAGCGAATGTCGCGATGGAAGCGATGGGCCTGGAAAAAGCGGACGGCTGGCGTAGTCTGCCTATGATGATATTCGGATATAGCCCATACAATCCGTTATCCAACTTGGTTCATGGCGCGCTTTACTTTTTGCCAATTTATATCGTGACCCTGGCTGTCGGCGGTGTTTGGGAAGTCTTGTTTGCGACCGTGCGCGGTCATGAAGTCAACGAAGGCTTCTTGGTATCGTCGATGCTTTATACATTGATCATGCCGCCCGATATGCCGTTGTGGCAAGTTGCGCTGGGTATTTCGTTCGGTATCGTAATCGGTAAGGAAGTTTTCGGCGGTACCGGTAAAAATTTCTTAAACCCTGCTTTGACCGGTCGTGCATTTCTGTACTTCGCGTATCCGGCATCTATTTCCGGTGACTCCGTCTGGGTTGCGGTTGACGGTTACACGGCTGCTACGCCTTTAGGTTTAGCCGCTTCAGGTGGCCTGGATGCCGTCCAAGAGGCCGGTTATGGTTGGATGCAAACATTCTTCGGTTTCATGCCCGGGTGTTTGGGCGAAACCTCGACGGTGGCTATTTTGATTGGCTGTGCGTTTTTGCTCTACACCCGTATCGCCTCTTACCGTATAGTGGGCGGTGTGTTCCTCGGCATGTTGATGATGTCGTCGGTATTCAATTTTATCGGCAGCGACAGCAACCCAATGTTTGCTTTCCCATGGTATTGGCATTTGACCGTCGGCGGTTTCGCATTCGGCATGGTCTACATGGCTACCGATCCTGTGAGTGCTGCGATGACTAATACCGGTCGCTGGATTTTTGGAATGTTAGTGGGTGTTATGACGGTTTTGATCAGAGTGGTAAATCCGGCGTTTCCTGAGGGAATCATGCTGGCGATACTATTCTCGAACATGTTCGCGCCTATCATCGATTACTTTGTCGTTCAGGCAAACATTAGAAGAAGGGTGAAGCGTCATGCCTAATCTAAAAGATTGTAAACACTACGAAAAATTTAAGGTATACGCGGATAAAGTTTTAGCGCAGAGTAACGATAGTCTTGAGAAGACGATTGCGATTGCGTTGGCTGTCTGTTTTGTGTGCGCGATTTTGGTTTCATTTGCCGCCGTTGCGTTGAGGCCTATGCAAGCCGAGAATAAGGCCTTAGACATGAAGAAGAACATTCTCGATGTCGCAGGCTTGCTGGAAGAGGGCGTCGATATCAATGAGGCTTTCGATCAACAAATCGAAGCCAAATTGGTTGATTTGGAAACCGGCGATTATGTCGAGGACATCGACGTTGCGACTTACGATCAACGGAAAGCGACTAAGGATCCCGAGCTGAGTATCGCTATTCCGCCGGAAGAGGATATCGCCAGTATAAAGGCCAAAGCCAAGATTGCTAAAGTTTATCTAGTTAAGAAAGGCGAAGAAATAGAGTCGATCATCCTGCCGGTTAGCGGATATGGATTATGGTCGACGCTCTATGGCTTTTTAGCGCTGGAAGCCGACGGTCAAACCGTACAAAGCATCAACTTTTACGATCAAGCCGAAACACCGGGCTTGGGCGGTGAAGTAGTCAATCCAAATTGGCGAGCTTTGTGGCAAGGCAAAAAAGTTTACAACGAAGCCGGTGAGCCGGTTTTGAAATTGGTCAAAGGTACGGTCGATACCAATAAGCCGGGCTCCGAATACCAAGTTGATGGATTAGCCGGCGCCACTTTAACCAGCGTAGGTGTGTCCAATCTGGTTAAATATTGGATGAGCAAAGAAGGCTTTGCTACCTATTTAGACAAAGTCAGAACAGACGGGTAGGGGGTTAATCATGAGTGCAATATTAACGAGCGAAACTAAAAAGGTTTTAATAAAACCTTTAATTAACGAAAATCCGATTACCCTTCAGGTATTGGGTATCTGTTCGGCACTGGCGGTTACGTCGCAAATGTCGACTTCACTGATCATGGCGATTGCATTGACGTCGGTAACGGCGTGTTCAAGCGCATCGATCAGTTTGATCCGGAATCATATTCCGAGCAGCATTCGGATCATCGTGCAAATGACGATCATTGCGTCGTTGGTTATCGTTGTCGACCAAATATTGAAGGCGGTTGCTTACGACATCAGCAAGCAATTGTCGGTATTTGTCGGCTTGATCATCACTAATTGTATCGTCATGGGGCGTGCCGAAGCTTATGCGATGAAAAACCCGCCATTGGAAAGTTTTATGGACGGCATCGGTAATGGGTTGGGCTATAGCTTGATTTTGGTTATCGTCGCTTTTTTCCGCGAATTATTCGGTTCAGGCAAACTCCTTGGTATCGAAATTTTCGAATTGACCAAAGACGGCGGTTGGTACGATCCGAATGGTTTGATGCTGTTGCCGCCCAGCGCGTTTTTTATTATCGGAATGATCATTTGGGTGTTTCGTCAATTTAAGCCCGAGCAACGCGAGCATGTTGAATTTGAAATCATGCCGATTGCTCACGGTGAAGGAGGACATCACTAATGGAAGCTTATATCAGTCTATTTGTTAAAGCGGTTTTCATCGAAAACCTGGCGTTATCGTTTTTCCTGGGGATGTGTACATTCCTAGCGGTTTCGAAAAAGATTTCGACTGCTATGGGGCTTGGTATTGCTGTGATGGTCGTGCAAACAATCACTGTTCCTGCCAATAACATCATCTATCATAGTTTATTGAAAGAAGATGCGCTGTCATGGTTGGGTATTAGCGGTGTCGATTTGAGCTTTTTAGCACTGCTTAGCTGTATCGGCATGATTGCAGCCTTGGTTCAAATTCTGGAAATGATCTTGGATAAGTTCTTTCCGGCGCTATACAACGCATTGGGCGTGTTCTTGCCGTTGATTACTGTGAACTGTGCAATACTCGGCGGCAGCTTGTTTATGATCGAGCGCGATTACAGTCTCGGCGAAAGCGTCACTTACGGAATCGGCAGTGGTTTCGGTTGGGCATTGGCTATAACGGTCTTGGCCGGCGTGCGCGAAAAGCTTAAATACAGTGATATACCGGGTGGCCTGCAAGGTCTTGGCATCACTTTTCTTACCGCGGGTCTGATGTCTCTTGGCTTCATGGCTTTTTCTGGAATCCAACTTTAAAAAGGTATCGTAATGCTGGAAATTGCATTAGGGATTATTATTTTCACGGTAATCGTGATTGCGCTGGTCTTCGTGATCATCGGCGCAAAGAGCAAATTAGTTGCCTCGGGAGATGTGGAAATTCTTATCAATGATGAGAAAACGATTCATGCTCCTGTCGGGTCTAAATTGTTGACTGCCTTGGCAGACAACAAATTGTTCGTTCCTTCGGCTTGTGGCGGCGGCGGCTCATGTGCGCAATGCCGTGTCAAAATATTTGAGGGCGGCGGCGAAATTTTGCCGACTGAACGCTCTCATATCACTAAGCGTGAAGCGAACGAAGGCGAACGTCTGTCTTGCCAAGTCACGGTAAAGCAAAACATGAAAATTGAAGTCGAAGATTCTGTTTTCGGCGTCAAAAAATGGGAATGTACTGTCAAGTCGAATCATAACGTCGCGACGTTTATCAAAGAATTGGTTTTAGATTTGCCGGAAGGTGAAGCGATCAATTACCGCGCAGGCGGTTACATTCAAATTGAATGTCCTCCTCATGTCGTAAAATACAAAGATTTCATTGTAGAAGAACGTTTCCGTGAAGATTGGGATAAATTCAACCTATGGCGTTATGTTTCCGAAGTCAAAGAGCCTGCCTTGAGAGCTTACTCGATGGCAAGTTATCCTGAGGAAAAGGAAATCATGTTAAACGTCAGGATCGCCTCGCCGCCACCGGGAGCACCTGAAAACGTTCCGCCAGGCATCATGTCGTCCTATATCTTCAATTTGAAACCAGGCGATAAGTGTATCATTTCGGGCCCTTACGGCGAATTCTTCGCGCAAGATACCGATAAGGAGATGATTTTCATCGGCGGTGGTGCTGGTATGGCTCCGATGCGTTCGCATATCTTCGATCAATTACGCCGATTAAAGTCGAAACGCAAGATAACCTTCTGGTACGGTGCGCGCAGTAAGCGCGAAATGTTCTATGTTGAAGACTTCGACATGCTGGCGGCCGAGAATGATAACTTCGAATGGCATGTCGCGTTGTCCGATCCTCTTCCTGACGATGACTGGGACGGGTATACTGGCTTTATTCATAATGTGTTGTATGAGAATTATCTTAAAAATCATCCGGCACCGGAAGATTGTGAATACTACATGTGCGGGCCTCCAATCATGAACTCGTCGGTTATCAACATGCTGTTGGAATACGGAGTCGAGCCTGAAAGTATCTTCTTGGATGATTTCGGCGGTTGATAATTTAAAGGCAAACACCTCTCCCGAGTATTTTGGGAGAGGTTGCAAAAAAAATCTATGCATGTAAAACAAGATCAACGAGGATTCGGGTTTTTTCTGGTCCTCGTTTTTTTATTGGTAGGCTGTGATGACCAGGGGACTAAGAAAGCTGTTTTTGCTTTCGAGATGACCGGTCAAACGATGGGGACCAGTTTCAGCATCAAAGCATCGGTGTTACCCGATGAAGTTAACGCCGACCAACTTAATATTGACGTCAAAGAATTGCTGGAACTCGTTAACGATCAGATGTCGACCTATCGGCCGCAATCAGAATTATCGTTGATTAATAACAGCGACTCAGTCGAATGGCAGCCGGTTTCCGAGGCTCTTTATAGTGTCTTGGCCGAAGCTAAACGGATCAGTGATTTGACGGAGGGCGCCTTTGATATTACGGTTGGCCCTTTAGTTAATTTATGGGGCTTCGGTCCTGATCCTTTATCGTTTCAGGCGCCTTCGAACGAAGCGATTCTTCTGGCAATGCAGCGAATTGGTTATCGGCATCTGAAGTTAAGAACAGAGCCTTTATCGATCAAAAAAAATCATTCTGATCTATATATTGATTTATCGGCGATCGCTAAAGGTTATGGGGTCGATCAAGTCGGTTTGCTGTTGGAAAAGCGAGGTATTGAGGATTATTTAGTTGAAATTGGCGGCGAACTTCGGTTGAGAGGACGCAAACCGGATGGTAATTCTTGGCGTATTGCTATAGAAAAGCCGTCTTCAGAGCAGCGAATGATACAAAAAATCGTATCGATTACCGATATGTCGGTGGCGACCTCCGGAGATTACCGAAACTTTTTTGAAGTAGAAGGAGTCAGATTTTCACATACGATCGATCCAAGAACGGGAAAATCTATCAATCATAACCTTGCCTCGGTAACAGTATTGAGCGAAACCGCGATGCAGGCTGATGCATGGGCAACCGCCTTTATGGTCTTAGGCGCCGAAGACGGTTTGCGATTGGCAGAGCAACAGCATCTTCCTGTCTTATTTATTACCAAAACTGCGCAGGGGTTCAGTGAGACATCAACCCCGGCGTTTCGCGATTATTTTAAGGAGGAACAATGACTTACTTTTTAGTAACATTTGTATTTATGCTCATTGTTATTGCGATAATGGCAGTGGGCGTTATTTTTGGAAGAAATGCTATCAAGGGCTCATGCGGCGGGGCTAATAAAGGCGATTGCGTTTGCATTAAAAAGTGTGATAAAAGAAAAAAAATGGAAGCGGAAGGACGAGTTTAACGCTTGTGTTTGTCTAATGGTTTCTTTCGTTGATAATAATAACCATAATCAGGAGTTAATCCATGCTGGCTAAAATTACTGTTGCCGATTATATGACCAAAAGAAATATGGTCACACTCAAGGAAAATGCCAATGTCGTTGAGGCAATTAAACAATTGCTTTCCCATAAAATCACTTGTGCTCCTGTCATAAACGGTCAAGGCAAGTTAGTCGGTATGTTCTCCGAAAAGGACAGCATGAAAGTCGTATTAGAATCGGCTTATAACCAAGGTTCGGCTGGTAAGGTTTCCGAATTTATGACCACGGATATCGTTTCAGTCGATGCGGATGCGAGTATCGTCGACATTGCGGCCAAGTTCAAGGATTCTACGATTAGAAGTTTTCCTGTTTTTCGAGATTCCGAACTTGTTGGCGTTGTCAGTCGGACCGATGTGCTGAAAGCCCTGGTCAATCTTTAAAAGGCTGTTGACCCATTGTGGCCGGACGGACTTTTTATTGGCATGACTACGAAACGTTTGGAATAGACCCACGACTCGATAGGCCGGTTCAATTTGCCGGAATTCGCACCGATTATGATTTCAATGTTTTAGGCGATCCGCTTGTCATTTACTGCAAGCCCGCACTCGATTGTCTTCCCGATCCCGTTGCCTGTTTAATTACAGGTATTACTCCGCAAATTGCCGAAGCAAAAGGGATTTGCGAGGCTGAGTTTATCGAAGCGATTTCTCGTGAAATTTCTCAGCCCAATACTTGCACCCTAGGGTATAACAATATTCGTTTCGACGATGAGGTGACGCGCAATACTTTGTATCGAAACCTTTACGATCCTTATCAACGAGAATGGCAAAACGGTAATTCGCGTTGGGATTTAATCGATGTGGTTCGAGCCGCTTACGCGCTTCGTCCCGGCGGTATTGAATGGCCGGTAAACGAGGAGGGGCTAGTTACTTTTCGGTTGGAAGAATTGACCAAGGCTAATGGTATTGAGCATGCCATGGCTCACGATGCGTTGTCGGATGTTTACGCAACAATAGCCGTGGCTAAGCTGGTCCGTGATACGCAACCTAAACTATATAAGTTTCTTTTTGATAACCGAGTTAAATCTGCCGCAAACCGTTTGTTGCAAACAGGCAGCTTTAAACCGGTTGTTCACATTTCAGGAAAATACGCTGTCAGAAATCATTGTATGGCCGTGGTTCTGCCTATTTGTCGGCACCCGAGCAACAGCAATGGGGTGGTGGTTTATGATCTTTCTAGTGACCCTGAAATTCTACTTAATTTGTCTGTCGATGAAATCAAGCAAAGAATTTTTACAGCTACAAAAGATCTTCCGGAAGGAGTCGAACGGATTCCGCTAAAAACCGTGCATGTCAACAAGTGTCCTGTTTTGGCGCCGATAGCGGTTATAAGGCCTGATGACGCAGCGAGGCTCAATTTAGATATCGATCGCTGCTATCGGTATATTGATAAAATCCGCAACGATTCTAATATCTTAGATAAAATTGCCCAAGTCTTTGAAACGGATTTTCCGGAATCTGATGCCGACCCTGATTTGATGATTTACAGTGGCGGTTTTTTCAGCGATAGCGACAAAAAAGCAATGGAGAAAGTTCATAAAACTCTTCCTGAGAATTTAGCTAACTTGCGTTTAAACTTCAGCGATCCGCGGTTACCGGAAATGTTTTTCCGATATCGAGCCCGGAACTATCCTGAAACGTTAAACGAGGAGGAGCGGACGCGCTGGATGAAAGATTGTGCGGAGCGTTTGACGGGGGCTGTTAGCAATTGCATGACGATTAATGAGTATTTCTCAAAAGTGCAGGAGTTGCAGTCCGATAGTTCAGCAGATCCAACGATTTTATCGGCGTTGCGAGAATATGCGCTGGATAAAACGAGATTTTTGTCGATTGTCGGCATGGATTCAGAATAATTTTAATCATACTCCCCTTATACTCAAAAAATGGCTAACCTTATAAAAGTTATGGGGCTAGCGAGGATCGGCAGCAGGGCAAGTTTTGCTCCTCGACAATTGCTGGGTTACAAGGATGTATTGAATGCAGAAAACGCAGGAGCATTTTCTGTCCTGCGCCGTCTAAAGCGCCTACTGTTGCTGCCTTATACACGCCATCCTTGGTGTTCGAGAACTGTCGTCAAGCCCCCCAGCATCTAAATTCCATAAAATATGACTATAATTAATAATCTTTATATGCGGGGTGAATAGGATCTTGTAAGTTCTATGATCCTCGCGGGGGCATAGAGCCTATACCGACCTCCGGGGGCTCTTTGAAAGCCGGTGCCGATATTTAATGTGCTTAGGATTTCGTGAAAAATAACTTCCTGGTGCTATGAGTTTTGTAGCGGGTTCGGTAACTCGCTTGACAAGCCCAGCACCTAAATTCCATAGTCCATTGGCCATGGTTAATGGTCTTGGATAATTTATCCAGCACCTATAAGCTATGATTTTGAATCATTGCCAAAGACCTATGGAATTTAGGTGCTGGGTTCACGGCGTCCTTTGACGGACACCCTGGTGCCGAATTTTGATCTGCGATGGGTATATTTGTTGCAAACGAGATGTTGAGTCAAGCACATGTTTCAGTTTTTGGTTGAGCGCTTAAATCTGAGGGATCAGTGAAAAATTCTTTTTTTTTAGTAATACCCGCCCAACAGAATATTTCTGAAAGATTGAGAATATTCGAAGAAAAGGCATTGAAACATTGGTTGGATGAGTTGCCGGTTGCCAATCCCGGGTTGTCTACGCGTTTAATATACGATTTTTTGAAAGAGTTCAATAGTCTGGCAATGAGTGCTCAGACTCGTCTTGATGCGCTGGAAATATTAAGTTTTCGAGTTTCCAGTGTAGAGGAATATTTACGTTTCAGATTAATGCAGGAGGGGTTTCCGAAAGAGCCTGACGAGCACAAAATATTTAATGTATTGATCGCAATAGAAAAGGAATTTACGCTTGGTTATTGGATTGTTGTGAAAGAGCTTACTCGCAGAAGCGTAGGTTGGTTTCAAGGTAAGAGTGCTCCTTTATCTATTCAAAGAGCGATCAGAGGTCTGAGCAACATTGTCGTCAGTCATTATCTAATGAATTTTCCGGTTCCGGATTGGGTATGGATAGATATCCATTCGCTGTATCGCTTAAGCGTGAAAATCAAAAAAGATTCGACCAATGTTCCTAAAAGTCATTTAGAACCAGGGCAGGGGCTTTCTGTGGGTGATTGCTATAGGCAAATTTTATTGCTTTGCCTGGCTGAACCTTCGGGGCTTATGCAAAAAGAGGTGTTGCAGGTATTTAATTTCATTGAACAACACAGCGCCCATTTGGCGATAAGTCATAGTCCCTTCGAGACCCAGCCACATCAATGCATTATTTTGACGGATGAGGACCAAGGACCGCATTTTATATCGGAATCTGCTCCGCCCTCTGATTCTTCGGTTTTATATTTGGGTTTTAATAAGCTAATAAAAGTACTTCAAAACAAATCAAAGTTTGTCTCGAAGGAGCAAGCGCGTTTTAGTTCATTAATGCTAGTGAAAGACGGTGATGGCTTATTGCCGGCTGAATTATTAGATTATTTGCTTTCGAGATGGACCGGAATCGAGTTTCATGGCGTGCCGGTATTCGGCGACAGGTTGGAGCGGTATTTTTGTATTGGATTGGAAGCATGCCACGATTTGCTTAGCGGAGACGACCCTGCGAACAAATTAGGAGAGGATGAGATGGTAGCCGAGTCGGCTTCGGAAAGGTCGCTGGCGTGCCGCTTCAACAAGGCAGGCATGATCTCAATCGGAAGTTTAATCGGTTTTAGAAAAAAAAATTCACCGATTTCTAAACGATCGCTGGGTGTTGTTAACAAAATTACTTCAGTTAAAGCTGACGGAAAGATCGGTTTTGAAATCCAATTGTTGGCTAGTCGAGTGTTTGCGGTTTCTTATAAGTCTTACACAAAGAACGAAACAGACGAGTTACCTCAAAAGGCATTAATTTATGGCGTTAAGAATCAAGAAAGCGAAAAAAGCTTTATCATACTTGAGTCCTTTAATCTTAAGGATGGTGATTTGATTCGTATGACTATGAACAATGAAACGTTCCCGATTATTCTCCGAGATAGAAAAAATATCGGATTGGGTTACTGGCAATTTGAATGTAGAAGAGTCGAGGAGTTAAATGTTCAAAAGACTGAAACCAAAAAAGGATATGACTTTATTTGAGTAGGACGGATTCGACTAAAGCGCGCTAAAAAAACTCTGATATTTCTAATTACTATTGAAGTAGAGTTAAGTGACTTAATTTTAAGCTTGAAAACTTTTGCTATCGTGGTAATTTGATCAATCCGAGTTGAATGTATTAGCATTGCAATATTTAATGCAATGGGATTAGGTTTTTACTGGCTTTGTTTGATAACGTGTAGAAACCCATTGTTAATTATAATAACTAGAAGATTGAGAGGAAAAATATGAGCAGCGAAGACAACAATAACCAACCTTCGGAAAGTAACCAGGAAACAATTGAAAAAGAAACAGCTTCGAAGAGTTCTGAAGATAAAGCAGAATCAATAAAAAAAATGGCGGGTGGTTTTTTAAGTTCCGCAATGAAGCTCAAGGATGAAAAACCTAAGATTTTTTACGGTGCGGTAGGCGGTGCCGTAGTCTTGTTGGGTATCATGATGTTTGGAGGGGGGTCGGGTTCATCCGTATCCGGACCGGTTATGAAAAACTTGGTCATCGGTCAAAAATATGTTCTACAAGGGCCGAATGCTTATGATAAGAACTCCACAATACGATTGGTTGCTGTACCTGGTACGATTGCAGCTTATGATGATACAGAAGAAGACGACAGAGTAGGCGGATGTAAACATATGCCGCCAGGAACACCTGTTACTGTTCTTGGTTTTCAAGATGCTTTCGGCAAAAAAAATGCCTTCGCTAATGTAAAAATTGAAGCGGAAGGTGAATGCCAAGGCAAAACAGCGTGGACTAATTCAATAAATGTTCAATAAAAAGTTGACGAGCTAAAATATTCAAGTATAATACTCGTTATTGAAGCGATGCGGGAATAGCTCAGTGGTAGAGCACAACCTTGCCAAGGTTGGGGTCGCGAGTTCGAATCTCGTTTCCCGCTCCAATAAATTTTTAAGCCGCGAACCTCGCGGCTTTTTTATTTAATATTATGGCTGCGTAGCAAAGTGGTTATGCAGTGGCCTGCAAAGCCATCTACGCCGGTTCGATTCCGGCCGCAGCCTCCAATGATAAATTTTTAACGTTCAACGACGTTCAAAAATACTGCAAAATCAATAAATAAGCGCTTAAAAATCGTTTATTTAAGTTCATAAAATTCAGTAACATTTGCCAATTCTTACAGCAGATTTTACAGTAGCCTAAAACTATTGAAAAATAGTTACTGTAATCGTAAAAAACATAAGAAAATCAGACAGATATCGCGCTTCGTGCCTCCAGGTCCGCGCCAACAGTGCTTGACCTTTCTGGGTAAAAGTCACTTCCGGAATGCTTGACCTTATTTCCTTTATACTCAAAAATTAGTTAACTTTATGACGGTATGGATGTGGCTAGCGAGGATGTCGGCAGTAGGGTAGGTTTTTGCTCCTGTAAAATCTGCATTCACGCCATGCCTAGCGTTCGAGCGCTGCCGTCAAGCCCTCCATGGATGAGTTCAAGGCGTTCCTCGATAGACACATCACATACCCTTCATTCTTAGGTGGTTTTTGGATCATTATGGAATAGTAAAGAGTTAAACTCGATCAGCCTAGGGAAAGGAGGGATTGATTTTCGAAAAAAAACCTAAGCATTCGCAGGCCCTTTCAATTCGATAACATTATTTTCCGGGTCTTTGATATACATCGAAGGTCCATAGCCTTCGGCTCCATAATGTGTTTCGATATCACTGTAGCTAACGCTTTTTTCTACTAAATACCGTTTGATTTCTTGTTCATCGAACGGGTCGATGCGCAGGCAAAAGTGATGCATATTCCGACTCCCTTCACTCGGAGCCCGTCCGCCTTGCCGGCCGAGTTCGCCGTCGATCGAAACGATGTCGATCAATGAGGCTCCTGCTCTCAATTGATACAAGCCGATTTTTTCCGACGATTTTTCCAAACGGCAACCTAGCACATCGAAATAAAAACGTATCATGATTTCCGGGTTTCGGGCACGGATCACGACATGGTCGATATTTTTGATCTTGATCATGTTGTCGATAACCTCCGATTAGATGGGTCGGTGTCGTTTCGGCTCGACCGACATAACATAACCTGATTAGCAAGTTTCTTCAGCTAAAGCCCAAAGATCAGCATATCCCTCGCAGGACGGGGTTCGCAAGCCATGCGCGTCAAGCTAAAAACGGCCAACCTACATCACGCTCTTTCCCAGCTCCAGCTTGGGAAAGACACCCCGGAAGCTCCCGCTTCCTGAGACCGACACAAGCTCCGCACATTCTCAATCATCCCTGACTCGCTCGTTCAATTTTTCTTGATTGTCGGGAAGCTAGAGCTTCCTAAACAGGTTACCCAAGCTTGGAGCTTGGGTAACAGCATATTTTAGTTTTTACGACTACGACTGGCCCCTGCTCGGACACTTGGCTTCGGCAAGCGGAAGCATCTTGCTAATCAGGTAACATAATGAAATATCAGCTCCCGCGATAGAACGATACCGTCTGAAAGACATCATCGATAAAATTTCGTGATATTCTAAGCCGAAATACTTCATTGGCTGGAATCTTATTCTTTTAATCGTTTGGACTGCAAGAAATAGCTGCCGTTCCAATTAGCAGTTGAGTGCTTCAAGCTACTCCTTTTATTCTTAGATGGTTTTTCTATCAAAAGGGAGTCTCGTTCGCCCTGATCCCTTCGGCTGCGCTCAGGAGAGCCTTGTTATGGGGGGGCATCAGTAAGCCAGTGAAAGTGTTGTAGACCGTTCATGCTTCGATTTGGCTCAGCACGAACGGTCTAAAACACATGCCAACTGCACTTTTTAGGATTATCGTAAATCGGATGATCATAGTCGATAATTTTGTCAGGGGTGGTTCATGACTGATTTGGAAAACTTCAAACTGTTAGGCACGGCCCTCGGCATCGGTTTACTAATCGGTCTCGAGCGCGGTTGGGAGTCTCGCGATTGGGGAGAAGGAACGCGTGTGGCCGGGTTGCGTACTTTCGGTCTAATCTCTTTGCTCGGCGGCGTTTGGGCATTGTTTGCGCGGGAGGTGGATCCGCTTTTGATCGGTTTTTCTTTTTTGGCATTGACGTTAGTGTTAATGGTTGCTTATCACAGTAGCCTTGAGAGAACCGAGGACTTTGGTGTCACCAGTGTTATTGCCTCGTTGCTGGCTTTCGCATTCGGCGCGCTGGCCGTTTTCGGTTATACCGTCTTGGCTTCCTCATCGGCTGTCGTAGTTACGTTTTTACTCGGTTTTAAACCTTTACTGCATGGCTGGTTAAAAAAAATCGAGCGCCGAGAATTATTCGCAACACTAAAGTTACTGTTGATTTCGATCGTTATACTGCCGATTTTACCCGACCGTTATTTAGACTCTTGGCAAGTATTCAACCCCTATCATGTTTGGTTGATGGTGGTCTTGATTGCGACGATATCTTATTTGGGATATTTTTCGATCAAGATTGCCGGTAACAGGCACGGTCCGGTTTTGACCGGCGTATTCGGCGGTTTGGCTTCGTCGACCGCGGTCACGCTTAACTTGGCGAGGTTTTCTAGGCAATATCCGGGTGACGAAAATGCCCTGTCGGCCGGAATTCTGACCGCCTGCGCTACGATGTTTCCTCGGACTTTGTTTTTGGCTTCGATCATTAATCCGTCTTTGTTGAGGCCTTTGTTTCCGGCGCTTCTCTTGATGGGGTTGCTCAGTTATTTCTTTGCATTTCTGTTTTGGAGAACTGCGACAAATATTTATGAATCCGATACTGACCTCAAGTTGGAAAATCCTTTTCAATTAGTTATGGCGCTGAAATTCGGGGCGTTGTTGCTCGCTATTTTATTCATCGCGAGGATGCTGCGGATTTATTTCGGCGATACCGGAGTCTATTTTGTCGCTGCGATTTCCGGAATCACCGATGTCGACCCGATTACGCTGTCGATGTCGCGCATGAGTCAAGAAGGTATGGCGATCGATGTTGCGGTATTGGCCATTTTGATTGCGGCGGCTGTCAATTCGGTCGTCAAGAGCATCATGGCATTGAGCATCGGCGGCTGCGCGCTCGGTTTTAGGGTTGGCGGCGCGATGTCGTGTTCGGTCGGTTTGGGCTTAGCATTGTTCTTTATGCAATAGGTGATGAAATATAGCTGATTTTGATTAGCGAAGCGCATCGTAAGATTGGCTTAGTCCGGCGCAAGATTGGTCAATAAAGCGAATGGAAAGTATTCGAATACTTCGCCTAAGTTGAGCAGACGATTTCCGTTAACATCTTTTGCCGTCAAAGCGTTTCGGCTAAAAATATCGCATAACTTCAAGGGCGACTCTTGCGGCAATGTCAACGCCGTATCTTGCCAAATTTCCGGGCGAAAATGGTAGGTGTCGTTATCCAGCAAGCTTGTCGTCAGTCGAGGCAGTATGATGAGAGCCCATCGATCTTGCGCTTTTCTGGCATAGGCGACGGTATGTTCGGCCTGCGTTCCGCTGCAATCGAGCTTGATGTAATCGCCATTTTGAAACAGGTCGGAGTACCTGCGTCTGAAACGCAGCGTTTGCGCTATCACAAATAATTTGATGCGCCCGTCTTCGATCGTTTCCAGTAAAGTTTTCAGTAAATCGGCACGATCTTGGCTAGTTTGATTATCGAGTTCGCTTAGAATAATGTCATTGTGATTAAAGTCGACCGGTCGGCGATTATCCGGATCGACCAGCGAAAACCGCCAGTTCTCGTTGCCTTGATAGATATCAGGTACGCCGGGCGAGGTTAATAGCAGCAGTGTTTGTGATAGAGCATTGAATAAGCCCGCCGGACGAATGTTATGTTCGAATTCGAGAAAATCCGGCAAAAAAGGCGTTGTATGGGTCTCGTTTAGGCAGCGTTTGACAAATAGGCTAACCGCTTGCTCGTAATCTGTGTTCGGATTCGTCCAAGAAGTCAATTGTTTGGCCTCGCGTACGGCTTTGAGCATGTAATTTTCAACACGTTCTCGATACGCGGATAAATTTGACGCGTTTAATTCGCCTAGCGGAAAAGTGCCCACTAGTGTTTGATAAAACAGATATTCGTCGTTACGCGCGATAACCGCTTCGCTTTTATCTTTTCTGATGCGATTGATGCGATGCCAACGAAAAACCGCTTCATGCCATTGCTGCGGAATTTCGCTCAATACATTGATTCGAGCCCGCGTGTCGGCGCTTCGTTTCGTGTCATGACTGGATAGACATAATAAACTATGGGGCCATTTTCGCGCGCGTTCCTGGTTGAAATGATGGAATGCATTGCTCGAGTTGCCGAAATGTCTAGGATCGCTACCGACCTCGTTTAATGAAACTAGCCGGTTGTACTCGTAGAGAGCGGTGTCTTCGGTGCCTTTGGCCATGACCGGTGCGGTATATTGCTGAAAGCGCATGACGAATTTCAATAAGTCATTGCTGGAAACTGTCGAGTCTCCGGTTTTTAATAATAAGACGTCATGGATAAAGCCGAATATCGTTAAGTCGGATGCTCGACTACGTTGGCGCCCTTGTTGAACGGCCCAGTCGATATATTGGCTGTCTTCTTTGCGTACGTTTAGGCTGTTAATATAAGTCCTATAGACGGGAAAACAGGATACGGTTTCTTTTAGCGCATCGTGTAAGGCATTGAGCGTGTAATCGCGGGTTTTAGCGTTGGCTTCGGCGATTCTACTGAGTTGGATCGCTAGCATGTTGAGTTCGCTGGCTAGCGACGTTTCCATCACATGTTTTTTGGCTTGATAGAGAATCTCGTCGAAATCCCGTTTATGTCCGACAAAGCGCGTATAAGTGCGGGTCAACGCTTTTTCGGCAGTCATGTCGATAAAAAGTCCATTGACGATCGCGGCAAATTCATAACCGGTGGTCCCGTGAATGGGCCAGTCGCTGTTAAGATATTCATAATTCGCGACGATTTTTTCGGCAACGATATAAAGAGGAGCAATTTTCGAAGCGCAATCCTTATCGGAACGAGATATATTTTCCGATTGCAAGCGTCGGTAATAAGCGACCGGATTATGCAGGCCGTCGGCATGATCGATTCGCAAGCCCTGGATTTTCCCTTGTTCGACGAGACTCAGAACAAGCCGGTGGCTGGCATCGAAAACCTCTGCATCCTCGACTCTGAGCCCGGCTAGGTCGTTGATGTCGAAAAAACGGCGATAATTGATTTCATCGCCGGCTACATGCCAGTAAGCCAGGCGATAGGCTTGTCGTTCCAGTAAGGCGTGCAGTTCGCCGCAGTCTTCGGGATGTCGATTGATTTCCGTTATCCTAGACCGGATAAATAATGTAAGCCGGGCATTCTCTAAACAAAGTCTCGCTAATTGTTTTTTAAATACTTCCTTATCGCGGGTTCTTTCATCGATCGACTCCGGCGTTATTTCGGTATAGGCGGGTAATTTTCCGAAACTATTATCGAGCGTTTGATATTCGTGTAGAACGGGGTCGTCTGCTTCGAAATACTCATGTAAACGTTGGTGTTGCGAACTCAAGATCAACGGATACGTTTGCGGATCGATCGGAAAGCGATGTTCGTAATAATAAACGCTGAACTCGCCGCGCTCGCTGTCGAAGCTAAGTTTCAGTTCTTGTTTTTCGAGAATATTTCCGTAATGGTCGCCCAATACCGGAATCAAGATCTTGTTTTCCAAGACTTTTTTGACCGGATGCCAATCGATATCGAAAAATGAGGCATGGGCCGAAGAAGGACCGTTTTCCAGGACATCGAGCCACCAATCGTTGTCCGCGCCCATGATGCCCATATGATTAGGCACGATGTCGGCGATCAAGCCCATGCCGTGTTGTTGAAGTCGACTAATGAGGGTGTCGAAATCTTCAGTCTCGCCTATTTCCGGATTGAGCGTGTTATGGTCGACGATATCGTAGCCATGCGAACTCCCCGGGCGGGCTTTTAGAAAAGGCGATAGATAACAATGACTAATGCCTAAGCGGTGAAGATAGGGAATGCAGGAGGCGACCTGCTCAAAATTAAAATGCTTGTTTAATTGTAACCGATAAGTCGAATCCGGAATGACGGTTTCCGCCTTTGGTTTATCGGAAAGCGCCATGGCCGCTAGTTTTTAGCACATCGAGAAAACTTAGGAACGGGCATGAATCGCCACAAAGTTTACTGTTTAGGAAAGTTGTTTTATGCATATTTCTTAAGACTCGTTATCGGCTTCGGCCAATAGAAAAATTACCGACCAAGGCGTCAGCCGGCCCTGTTCGATACGCTCGGACGCATCGGGTTCGGCGGCAAACAAGACTTCGCCTTCGCTAAAGCAGTTGACCCAAGCCGGTTCGCTGCCGAGGTTGGCGATCATTTTTAAAATGCTTCCATCATTCATCGGCCATTGCACGCATAACGCATGTTCATTGAGAACTCGGTATTCGGCTTGCCCTCCGGCCAATCCGTAGAGTCTCGGTCGAATATACCGGCTTCGAATGCGTAATAGTTTTCGGTGATATTCGAGCCATTGCAGATGCGGCGTTTCGTCGATTTCGTTCCAATCCAGTATTGCCGACTCGAAGGTTTCCGGCTCATTCGGCGTCGGAATCGGCTTTTTGGGGTTCGGTTTGAAATCGGGGAACTTGGCAAATTCGTTGAGCCTGCCTTCGGCGACTTGCTTATTTAAGTCGTCGGAGAAGTCGACAAAGTAGTTGAAAGGACGGCTGCAGGCCCATTCCTGTCCCATGAACAACAACGGCGGGGCAGGGGCTAGCAGCAATATCGCGGTTGCGGCTCGTAACGCTTCAGGCGAGCATAGAGCCGATAAGCGTTCGCCATAGGCTCGGTTGCCGATTTGGTCGTGAGTCTGGAGAAAATTGACAAAAGCGGTCGGCGGTAGATCCTTCGACGGTTCGCCGCGCGGATTGTCGTCTCGGTATCCGGAAATCTCTCCCTGGTAGGCAAAGCCTTCGGCAAGACACCGCCCCAGGTGTTGAATCGGCTGCTCGCCGTAGTCTTGATAATAACCTTGGTGTTCGCCGGTCAACTGTGCGTGTAGCGTATGATGAAAGTCGTCATTCCACTGCGAGGTAAAATAACGTTCCGGGTGCTCCGAATTCTGCCTCAAGTAATGCGCGGCATTGGCGTCGTTTTCCAGTATCAAGTGAATTTGCCGGTCGAAACCCGGACCCCGGCGCACGGCTTCGGCCAGACAACTCAAAAAATCCGGGTCGGATTCGTCGAAAATGGCATGTACCGCATCCAGGCGTAGGCCGTCGAAATGAAACTCGTTAAGCCAATATAAGGCATTATGGATAAAAAACTGGCGTACCCAATGGCTGTGTTCGCCGTCGAAATTTATCGCCGCGCCCCACGGCGTATGCGTTCGATCGCTGAAAAATGCCGGCGCGTAATGATGCAGATAATTGCCTTCCGGTCCGAAGTGATTGTAAACCACATCGTTGAAAACCATCAGACCCTTGGCATGAGCGCTGGCAATCAAGTCTTTTAAGTCGTCGGGTGTCCCGTAGCGGCTGTCGGGGGCAAATAACAGAGCACCGTCGTAACCCCAATTACAGCGCCCGGGGAAGTCGGCGATCGGCATCAATTGCAATGCGGTGACGCCTAAATCGACCAAGTGGTCTAGATGTTTTTTAACGCCGGCGAATGTGCCTTCTTTACTGAAAGTGCCGACATGCAATTCATAAATGACCGAATCTTCCCAAGGCAGGCCTATCCAATCATTGTCTTGCCATTGCCATTCGCTAGGATCGATGACCTGACTGGAACCGTGGACATCCTGCGGTTGATATCGGGAGGCAGGATCGGGAACTTGTATTTTTTTATCGATTCGGTATTGGTAATAAAATCCCGCGCTGGCCAATTCGGTAGTAATGCCGAACCAGCCATCATCTTCCGGGGCCATCAGCAATCGTATTTCCGGAGCCAAACCTTGTAAACAAAGTTCGACTTGCTTCGCGCCGGGCGCCCACAAGCGGAAATTGACGCGTCCGTCGTCGAGTATATGAGAGCCGAACGGCATGGAGTGTAGACGTTTTACGATAGACATAAGCTTTAACCTTACGCGGCCTTTAACGACCGCAACTTTTGCGATCCTTGCAAACGCGGGGAGAGGTTTTCACTCTTAGTAAATTCTCAAGAGAAAACCGTGATATTCACTTATAGGACTGTTCGTATTCTTATGATCCTTAGTTATCAATATACGCCGACGAATATATACATGCAAGGTTGTGTCGGGATTCACCCGTTAGGAACAGGCATGAAATCAGTGCTTTCATGCTCTAAGGTGAAACCGCCCATATTATGATCATGAGGATTAACGTTTCCGCCATTCTAAATTTCAAATGCATCTACTGAGAAGTTGCCAACGAAAAGTATATAATACCCTTTTAAAATTTCTCAATTTTGACGCCGAGTCATGTCTAAACATCAAGATTTGATTTTCCCCACCGAAATTTCATTACAACCGCATACCATTTCAATTTGGACAGGTTTAAACGGTTGCGGCGATTCGCTTGCGTTGGCATCGGCGATACAACAAGAAAAGCGCTTATTCGTGATTATTACGCCGGATAGTCAAACTGCATTGCGTCTTGAGCATGAACTGGCGTTCTTTCTGCAAAATAAGCATCCCATTTTGCATTTTCCCGACTGGGAAATCCTGCCTTACGATGTGTTTTCGCCGCTGCCGGACATCGTCTCGGAACGCCTGAAAACGCTTGCGGTGCTGCCCGAAGTCCAACGCGGCGCGCTGATCGTACCGGTCTCGACTCTGATGCACAGGCTTGCGCCGCGAGATCATGTTCTGGCCAACAGTTTTTCAATCTCCGTCGGCGATACCTTCAATCTGGAGCTGAACCGCTCAAAACTCGAAAGCGTCGGCTATCAGTGCGTGTCTCAGGTCTATCAGCATGGCGAATTCGCGGTGCGTGGCGCCATCGTAGATCTGTTTCCGATGGGCAGCAAGGTGCCGTACCGTATCGAATTGTTCGACGAAGACATCGAATCGATCCGCACCTTCGATCCCGAGACGCAGCTTTCGGTTGAAAAAATTGACCGCATACAATTGTTTCCGGCGCGCGAATTTCCGTTCACCGACGAGGCGATCAAGCATTTCCGCCAAGCCTTTCGAACCCGTTTCCCGAATGCCTCGCAGAAGAACAGTCTTTATCTAGATGTCAGCAAAGGCGTCGCGTTCGGCGGCATCGAATATTATTTGCCGTTGTTCGTTGAAAGCACCGCAGCGCTATTCGATTATCTGCCCGATTCTGCGGTGTTGGTTACGGCCGACAATTTTGCGCAAAGCACCGAGTCTTTCTACAGCGAGGCAAAAGAGCGTTACGAACAACGTAAATATGATGTGGAGCGGCCGCTGCTCGAACCCGAAACCTTGTTCCTGTCGCCGGGAGAAATGCGCGAGCGTACCGATAAGTTTACTCGTATTACGTTGAGCCAAACCCAGCTCGGTGGAATTAGCGAGATTGATTTTCGCTGCAAGCCGCTGCCCGAGGTAACGATCGACGCGAAGTTGAAGGAGCCGGCGCGGGCGTTGCAACAGTTTCTCGACGAGTTTCCGGGCAAGGTACTGTTCGTCGCCGAAACGGCCGGGCACCGCGAAGACTTGATCGGTAAATTGAGCAAATTCGGCATTAAGACCCAACAAGTCGAACATTGGCACGCGTTTCTGCAATCCGAACAGTCGCCGTGCATGGTCGTCGCGCCGATGGATCAAGGCTTGTGGCTGGATAGTCCGGCGATCGCCGTGATTACCGAGAGCCAGTTGAGCGGCGAAAAAGTCCAACAGCGCCGCCGTCGCCGCAAATCGGCCGCGAAAGAACTCGAAAACATCGTCAATAATCTGAACGAATTGACGATCGGCTCGCCGGTCGTGCATGTCGAGCACGGCGTCGGACGCTATATGGGACTGCAAACCCTCGAACTCGGTGGCATGACCGCAGAATTCCTGATGCTCGAATACGCGAACAACGACAAACTCTACGTGCCGGTCTCGTCGCTGAACCTGATCGGTCGCTATACCGGCATCAGCCCCGAAGACGCGCCGCTGCACAGGCTCGGCGGCGACCAGTGGAGTAAGGCAAAGAAAAAGGCGATGGAACGCATTCGCGACGTCGCGGCCGAATTGCTCGACATCCACGCCAAACGCGCGATGAAAAAAGGCCATGCCTTCAATGTCGACAACACCGAATACCAAGCCTTTGCGGCCGCTTTTCCGTTCGAGGAAACGCCGGATCAGCAAACCGCGATCGAAGCGATTCTCGAAGACATGGCCAGCCCGCAGCCGATGGACCGCGTGATCTGCGGCGACGTCGGCTTCGGCAAGACCGAGGTATCGATGCGCGCGGCCTTCATAGCGGTGCAAAGCGGCAAGCAAGTCGCGGTTCTGGTGCCGACCACGCTGTTGGCGCAGCAGCATTATCAGAATTTCCGCGATCGCTTCGCCGACTGGCCGGTGCGCATCGAAGTGATGTCGCGTTTTGTCACGCCGAAGCAGCAAAAAGCGATTCTCGAAGACCTGGAGCAGGGCAAGGTCGATATCGTGATCGGTACGCATAAACTGTTGTCGAACGAGATCAAATACCGCGAACTCGGCCTGGTCGTCATCGACGAGGAACACCGTTTCGGCGTGCGCCAAAAGGAGCATTTCAAGAAGTTGCGCAACGAGATCGACATGCTGACGCTGACCGCGACGCCGATTCCGAGAACCTTGAACATGGCGATGTCGGGTCTGCGCGAAATCTCGATCATCGCGAGCCCGCCGCCGAACCGCCACGCGATCAAGACCTTCATCAGCGAATGGATCGACTCGCAAATCAAAGAGGCCTGTCAGCGCGAAATCAAGCGCGGCGGTCAAGTGTTCTTTCTGCATAACGACGTCAAAACGATGGAGAAAATGGCGCGCCAGCTCGAAAACCTGGTGCCCGAGGCGCGCATCGAAATCGCGCACGGCCAGATGCCCGAGCGCGAACTGGAAAAAATCATGCTCGATTTCTATCACCAGCGCTTCAACTTATTGCTCAGCACGACGATCATCGAAAGCGGCATCGACATACCCAGCGCGAATACGATCGTGATCAATCGCGCCGACAAGCTCGGTCTCGCGCAATTGCATCAATTGCGCGGCCGGGTAGGGCGCTCGCATCATCGGGCCTATGCCTATTTCGTGATTCCGCCGAAAACGGTCATGACCAAGGACGCGTTGAAACGGCTCGAAGCGCTCGAAGCGTCGGGCGACCTCGGCGCGGGCTTCATGCTGTCGTCGCACGACATGGAAATCCGCGGCGCCGGCGAATTGCTAGGCGACGAACAAAGCGGGCAAATCCAGGAAATCGGCTTCACGCTCTACACCGATTTGCTCGAACGCGCGGTCAATGCATTGAAATCGGGCCGCCAGCCCGAACTCGACGCGCCGATGGAAGCCGGTCCCGAAGTCGATTTGCAGTCGCCGGCGTTGATCCCCGAAGATTATCTGCCCGACATCCACGCCCGGCTGGTGCTGTACAAACGCATCGCCAGCGCCGATACGCACGAAGACCTGAGAGCCCTGCAAATCGAAATGATCGATCGCTTCGGTCTGCTGCCGGAACCGGTCAAGACATTGTTCAGCGTTGCCGAATTGAAACAGCAAGCCGAAAAACTCGGCATCAAGAAAATCGAAGCGAACGCCGGCGGCGGCCGCATCGTGTTCTCGCACGAACCGAAGATCGACGCGGCCAGTCTGATCGAATTGATACAAACCCAGGCGCAAGTCTACAAATTCGACGGCGCGGACAAATTGCGTTTCATCATGCCGTTCAACGCTACGGAAGAAAAGCTGGAATTCATCGAGGAATTATTGGGGCAGTTGATACCGGCGGATTGAAAAAGTTATGGAAGAGAGGGCGTTATCGCGGCTAATGTTTATTATCGATTGATATGCTGTTACCCAAGCTGGAGCTCTCATCGTTATACATAAGTCAAAAATTACCCTTTTGTAATCTTAACCAATGAGACCTCGATACCATTATATTGTCACTTAACACTCTCGGATCTTCCTCATCTAACGCTAGGTGATCCGCGTAGGGTACGCTGTGCGTACCATGGTAACCCCGCGATGTTCATGTGCCAACCGAACCGCCAGGGCACGGCTTTGGTACGCGCAGCGTACCTTACAATTTATGTATAACGATGAGAGCTCCAGCTTGGGTAACCTGTTCAGGAAGCTCTAGCTTCCCGGCAATCAAGAAAAATTGAACGAGCGAGTCGGGGTTGATTGAGAGTGAGCGGAGGTTGCACCTGCGGGGTTAGGCCTAGGCTGTCGAAACGCATGCATCAAATCACATACCTTATTAATATTCAATAACTTAAAATCATTCTGGATGCAATCGTTTGACCAAAACGACAGCTTAAGCCGCTTTTATTTTGCTCATAAAGCGACTAATCAATGACTTAGCTAAAAGAAGTACACCTGAATGGCTTATAATTGTTCACTTTACAGTGATTTTATTTCCTCAGCTTGTGGATTTAAAATTATCGCTGTATGCGGTATAAATAGGTCTTATTTTAACCCATCCCCCAAATACTATGCTTCAAATGTCAAAACTACTAAACAGCCGCGATGAATGGAAAAACAAAGCGACTGAGCGCGCAGCTGAGCTTCGTGAGCTTAGAAAAACACAAAAACGTCATTTGAAAAAAATAGCGGAACTGAAACGGAATAATTGCCAGTTAAAACAGCTTGTCGAAGCAAAAAAAACATTACCTTCGAGCATCAGTCAACCCTAGCAACCCAGGATATTGCTGTTGTACCCGCGAATACTTCAACGGTTATTGACATAACACAAGCTCAGCAAACGCGACTTTTATGCGTGCTTATCGTGCTTGATGCGGTGGTTTCTTTTCGTAGCGTTCCGCGCATTCTTGAATTATTTCATTCACAAACATCGCTTGAATTACCGTGGACGCCACATTTTACTTCGGTGATTAACTGGAGTTTGCGCGTTGGTTTAGGGTTACTGCGCCAAAACGCTCCGTTTCCAAGATTTTCAGCGGTTGTTCTAATTTGAGATTCAATTAAATTAGACAGAAGTGAATAGGGTCAGGTCTTGCAATTTGCATCAAGTCTCGTTTTTATGCAAGAACGTATTTGCAAAATTCAAGACCCCATGCCGGGTGGCGGGTATGCTCCAATTTGTTGCAAGCTGAGCAATGTGCGTTACCGTACAGAACTCACCCATTTTTAAAGCGTAAAGTTCGAAGCTGATGAGACAAAATAGTTTATTCATTAAACACAAGCCTGTTAGGGGGACTTATGGATATTGAAGTCGGCGGTTTTCTGGGTCTTGTAGTGCTTGTCCTGGATATCTGGGCCATTATTAGCATTGTAAAAAGTGGTGCTTCAACTGGATCGCAAGTTTTATGGGTGATTTTGATATTACTGCTGCCAGTTGTCGGTCTGATAATCTGGTGGTTTGCGGGGCCGAAAGGGGGTTAACGGACTTGTTCGAAATTGCAAGAAACAGGGGGCAGACACGATATTTTATGCTACATTGCTGTTTAACCCAATTCCGGTAATTGTCAAAATAATTGTCGCCTCAATCGTTAAGTTAGGAGGCTTTTTTCATGGCTTGCCGATCTAGGGCGGTAGGTGCGATTAGCATGGCGTAATCGCACAAAGGTAGCCTTCATTCCACCGATTACACGTTCGCTAGTCGAAGCTACTCGAGTGGGAAGCTGCCCGTCGAGCGGCCAATCGATCAGCTCAAATGGCGGCTGATGACACGAGTGTTGAGTCTACCCCCATCCTGTTTGCAACGCGCTTGCGCTTCTTAACTAGTGATTTAAAAATTATTGTTTTATACCCATCGTAGATCAAAATTCGGCACCGGGGTGCCAGTCAAAGGACGCCGTGAATACGTCCCTGTAGGCTCTATGCCAGCTCCATGCTGGCAAAGCCTTTGCCGAGCACCCCGGCGCCTCCTCAGGCACTGCCGAAATTTGAAGTGCGAAAGGTATAGTTTTTGCGCTCGCGCTGTTAAATGCTTGTTCGGGAGGCCAGAAAAAAACATCCTCAATAACTACTATGCCTAATTCCGAAGCGGCATTAAAGCAAACGCTCTATGGCCATTACCGCGAATGGGCGTCGATTCCTTATCAATGTGGCGGGCTTTCGAAATCCGGTATCGATTGCTCCGGTTTCGTTTATCTGACTTTCGCGAAAAAGTTAGGTGTTCATTTGCCTAGAACATCCGACCGCCAAGCGCAGACTGGGAAGCCTATACCGCAGCAGCAATTGAGAACCGGAGATTTGGTATTTTTTAATACGGGTCCCCAACAGCATCATGTCGGCATCTATATCGAGCAAAGAAGATTCTTGCATGTCTCGACGATCAAAGGAGTCGCGATTTCCAGTTTAGATAATCAATACTGCTCCGATAGATATTGGAAATCGGTGCGTGTGCTCAGTTCGTGATGAGCAACGAATAAAGCAATCCCAGTATCGCGCTTAAGCCGATCACTGTTACCATGCCACGTTTAAATTTAAACAGCAATACGAAAGCGACTGTGCCGGTCAATGCGGAAAATACATCGAAAGGGCCATTGAAGTTTAGCGGCCAAAGAACATGCCAAGCAAAAAATACCGCCAGATTTAAAATTACTCCAACCACGGCGGCAGTAATACCTTTGAGCGGTGCAGTCATTTTTAGGTCGTCGCGAGTGGCTTCGACTAAAGGTCCGCCGATCAATATAAATAAAAACGACGGTAAAAAAGTGAATAACGTTGCGATGCTTGCCGCGGCGATGCCGGACCAAACTAAACTGTTAGTCTCAAACACCGGATGATTCCAACCGCCGACGAAGCCGACGAACGCAACGATCATAATCAACGGTCCGGGAGTCGTTTCGCCCAATGCCAAACCATCCATCATTTGCGTGCCGGTCAACCAATAAAAGTGCCCGACTCCTCCTTGATAAACATAAGGCAATACGGCATAAGCTCCGCCAAAGGTTAATAGAGCAGCTTTGGTAAAAAACCAAGCCATCTGTGTTAATAAATTGTGTCGACCGAAGTTGATCAGCAATACTAAAATCAGGCTTGCCCAAATCCCGAAACCGGTCAAACCGGTTTTATAGATTTTTGACCAAGTAAACTTAGCGTGGCCAGGCATGGACGTATGGTCGTCAATAATGGCAGGTCCAAAAGAATTTATAGAGTTCGCAGGGTGTTCGGATATATGAAATTGATTCGGAAAACAATGCGCGCCGAGCCAACCTAGGACGCCTGCACCAAGCACGATCAAGGGAAACGGAATATTCAATGCGAAAATGGCGAAGAAGGAAAGTGCTGCAATTAGTTTAAGATAACGGTTGCTTAACGTTCTGGAACCGATTCGATAGGCGGCGAAAACGATAATGGCGGTGACAGCCGGTTTAATACCGTAGAGTATGCCTGATACGGCGGGAACATCGTTGAATACTAAATAGCTCCAAGTCAGAGCGATTAAAATAAACAGCGAAGGTAGTACGAACAAAACGCCGGCGGCAATACCGCCGCTTACACCATGCATCAACCATCCGATGTATGTAGCTAATTGTTGGGCTTCCGGGCCGGGTAGAACCATACAATAATTCAATGCATGTAAAAAGCGTTGTTCGGAGATCCATTTTCTTTTTTCAACCAACTCTTGATGCATCATGCTGATTTGGCCGGCCGGGCCGCCGAAACTGATGAAGCCGAGTTTAAACCAATACCAAAGTGCTTGTTTAAAAGGAATCGTGTCGATATTCTTGTTCAATGTGATTGCCGAAGTGAATTGAGTTTCTTGATTTGCAAAGTGCTTCAGATTACGATGTCGTCATATATATACCTTTCGCACTTCAAATTTCGGCAGTGCCTAAGGAGGCACCGGGCTGCCTGGCAAAGGCTTTGCCAGCATGGATGCTGGCATAGAGCCTACATGGACGTACTCACCCAGCACCTAAATTCCATAGCCCATTGGCCATGGTTAATAGCCTTAGTAATTTAGGTGCTGGGTTCACGGCGTCCTTTGGCGGGCCCCCTGTGCCGAATTTTGATCTACGATGGGTAAACTTCCTACTCCCTTTTGATCGAAAAACCGTCTAAGAATAAAAGCTTGAATTCATAAAGTTAGCCATTTTTTGAGTATAAAGAGAGTAGAACTATGCGCTTTGTTGAAGGGGCGGTCACTCGCGCTTGACAGGCCCCGCACCCTGAATACGGCAAAATTTCTTAAACTGAGAATTGCTGCCCCGATGCAGAATTTTGATATACGATGAGTATAACTACTACAATCGGCTATTTTCGACTACTTTTGATTAATGAATATAAAATATATGAATTTAACGCAGCAACAATTAGACGGTTTCAATGTCCTTCACATCAATGAAGAGAGGATCGATGCTCACAATTCGAGTGATTTAAAAGCATTTATTATCGATATGATAGAAGAAGGCGAACCTAATATCGTCGTGCAGTTACAACAGGTCAAGTTTATTGATAGTTCGGGGCTTGGTGCGTTGCTGGCAGGCTTTAAACATGCGACTGCAAAATCAGGTAAATTAGCTTTGTCGAACCTACAGCCGCAAGTGTTGTCTATGTTTGAATTAACCCGGCTGAACCGGGTATTCGAAATTTATAATAATTTGGACGAAGCGACCACCAGTGAATCTTAGAGGCTTTTATGCAAAGTGCGGATATTCAGGTTGATGTAGTTATTCCGACACAAACCAAATACCTGGATTTGATCGGCAGCATCGGGGAGCGGATCGGTAGAGAGCTGGATCATTATTCCGGTGATCGAGATGCGTTGGCTTATCAATTGAACCTTGTGTTAACCGAAGCAACAACAAACGCAATTAAGCATTCTAATTATAAAGGGCCGAAGGACTGTGTAAGAATTACGATTCACATACAGGAAGATGAACTCGATATTAAAGTTTTCGATCATGGACAAGGCTTTGATATCGAGTCAGTGCCGATTCCGGATTTCGATAATCCGAAGGAAAACGGAATGGGTATTTATTTTATTAAGACACTGATGGACTCGGTCACTTATACGCGAATGGAAGAAGTCAACGTTTTAGAAATTAAAAAAAGCCTACGATAATTAATGTCCCAAATTGGGGATCAAACTTTTGTTTGATGAGCTCTCCTTGCTAAATACTCAATCTTTATCACTAAATATTCATCCTAGAAAAAGCATTTCACCATGAAGATCATGAAGAATAAGAAGTTTATTTAACAATTTGTATTCGTTTGTATAGGATTTTCTCTCATCAAAAAGGTTAGCGAGAATATTTAGGTAATTTCTTGAAATTCTTCATGAACTTCATGTGCTTCATGGTTAAACTGCCGAATTTAGGTTGATAAACTTATTTCGTGCGCAATTCTTAGCCGTGACGTTTATTAACAGAAACTCAAGGAGTAGTTCGTGAAAGTATATCTGAGAGCCGGTAATCTTGCTCTAAAGGCATCGCGTCAGCGCCGGAAATTAAAGGCGGTACAACATATTCTAGAAGGACACGGCGACAATCAAAACCGGCGGTTTTTAATTAAATTGGCGGAAATGCTGTTGTTTCCGGACAGCTATTTTGTTTCACTGCCGCCTCATATATCCTCATCGCTGATTGCCAGGATATTTGAGCTCTTTACTGACGATATCGAAACGCATATCGTCGAAGAACTAAGGATACCGAACGATCCTCAACAATTTATCGTGATTGTCTGTCGTAATTTAACGCATGTCGTCGATTCTTTATTGGCCTTACAAAGCGATCAACAGCTTCCGTTTCAATTATTGGCACATCCCGTTTTGACTGTTAAGCGTCAGGGGGAAATGATAACCGGGTTAGAAAGTAATGGTTTATCCGGAACCAAGCAACTGTTGATCGTGTTGCGTCTTGAAGCGGTTGATTCAGGTATCAAAGATGCATTTTTCGAAAGGATAACGGCAATTATCGAATGGGCCGAAGCCCTTGATCGAGACCGCATAGCCTTGAAAGAAAGCTTGCTTGGCCTCAATGATATTTCCGAGTTTTCTCAATTTAGCGCTTTGATCGATTGGCTCGAGCAAAAGGCTTTTATCCCTTTTAAGAGCCATCGATTGTCGGTCGACGATCAAGACACGACCACTTCGCTTAAACCCTTGGGTTCAGAGTTTTGTCGCGACAATAACCCTACAGCCATATCGGACTTCATTCGAGTGATGCAGGCTGTTTTGGCGCGCGATTATCCTTTGATCATCCAATACTTACCGGTACGAAGCCCATTGATTCACGACCAACCCTTAATTTACATAGGGTTCAAACATTCGTTGCCGGACGGAGGCGGTTTTTGCGAATACGGTTTTTTCGGGGTTTTCGATGAGACCGAAATGGGGGGGGCATGCAGTAATATCCCGTTTTTACAACGTAAAATCGAACAAACATTAGCGCATCATAAAACCCCTGAAAACAGTTATGAATATCTGCAGCTTAAAGAGATATTCAATTTGTTTCCGAAAGTCGATTTATTTTTGCTCGAGATTCCGCAACTCGATTTATTGATTCAATCGCTCAGGCGTTACCTATATCGTCCGGAAGGCATCAAGTTAGTGGTGCTCGGCGGCTTCGGGTTGGAATCGATGTCCGCGCTAATTATTGTCCCGATTCATTTGTATAGCGAAGAAATTGAATCCGTATTGTTAGGACGCTTGTCGTCAAATCTCGATAGTAGCGCTGAATTAGTCCGGAAAATTATGCTTAGCGGTCCTTATTTAGGGCTGCATTTTTTGCTGAGACCAACGGCCGAAACAATAACAATCGATGTCGATCAATTAGATAGGGACCTCAATAAACAGATCAGGCCCTGGTCTACGTCGTTGTGTCGAACTCTGGAGCGCGCCTACGGTAAATACAAAGCCTGTAAATTATGGCAGAAATACCGTACGGTTTTTCCGCCCGGATATCAAGCGTTGATGCCTCCGCGCCATGCCATCAAGGACATTGGCTTAATCGAATCGTTGTTGGATGACGAGCCGATGACGATTGGTTTGTTGAGACCGTGCGGCAAGATTCGGCATTATCGTTTGCATTTTTGCAGTCGGCAAGAACGCTATTTAGACGAATATATTCCAATTCTCGAAAATTTTAATTTGCGAGTTTTGGATCAGGTTCAATTCCCATTGTCAGTGTCCGGTCGCCCGGTTTTTATTAAAAGCTTTACGATTTCCGCCGCGAAGTCTCAGCATGACAGTTTTACCGAGTTAAAATCTCGCTTATTATCCGGTATCGGTGCGGTATTTAACGGAAAAGCTGAAAACGACGAGTTGAATAGCTTACTCGTATTGGCTGGTATGACTTGGCAGCAGATCGATGTGCTGCGTGCATATCGCAATTATTATCTGCAATTGGGCTACCCGACGACGACTAGTAGCTTCAACCAGGCATTACTCGCTAATTCTAGTACCGCCTTCGCCTTGTTTGAGTATTTCGAGGCCCGTTTCAGGCCCGACCCTAATTTAGGGGAGCCGATGCAACGCGAGGAACAGTTGTTGTTTCCGTTACGTCTTAAATTGCTAGAAAATCTTAGCGGCGTTACCGATATCAATCACGACAAAATTTTGCGTACGCTGTTTAATTTAATTGATGCAACGATGCGTTGTAATTTTCATGTTAGGCAAAAGCGGGACGATTTTTTTATCGCATTCAAAATCAACAGCCTCGGCATCATCGACATGCCCCCTCCAAAGCCTCAAAATGAAATATATGTGCATGCCGTCGATATGGAAGGGATACATTTGCGGGGGGGTAAAATCTCTCGCGGCGGCATTCGTTGGTCGGACCGGCCCGACGATTTCAGAACCGAAGTTTTAGATCTGATGCAAACTCAGATGAGCAAGAACGCGCTGATTATTCCGAAAGGCGCAAAGGGCGGGTTTATCGTCAAGGCACCGGTTGCCGACCCCGGCTTTAGAGAAGCGGGCCGCAAGGCTTATGTCAAGCTGGTTCAGGGCTTACTAGATTTGACCGACAATTATGTCGAAGATCAAGTTGTGCCTTTACCCGGTATTGTGAGCTATGACGATCATGATCCTTATTTGGTCGTCGCCGCCGACAAAGGAACGGCTCAGTTTTCGGATTTGGCGAATTCGGTTTCAGCTCAATATCATTTTTGGCTTGGCGATGCCTTTGCGAGCGGCGGCTCAAACGGCTATAACCACAAAGCATTAGGAATTACCGCCCGTGGGGCTTGGGAATGCGTTAAACGGCATTTTCGCGAACTCGGTAAGGATATACAAAGCGAGCCTTTTACAGTTGTCGGCATCGGCAGCATGGACGGCGACGTATTCGGAAACGGCATGTTGTTATCGCATAGCACGCACTTGCTTGCCGCAATTAGCGGTCGTCATATCTTTATCGATCCCGCCCCGGCCGATCTCGAAAAATCGTATTTAGAGCGTAAGCGTTTGTTTGAATTGCCGGGGTCGAGCTGGGACGATTATGACCGAAGTCTCATTTCCGAGGGAGGTGGAATTTATTCGCGACATGCGAAGGATATTGCAGTATCTCCGCAATTGCGCAAATGGTTGGGTATTCGTTATAAAAGCTTAGATGGCTCGACCTTGATTCGCTTATTATTGACTGCGCCGGTTGAGTTACTATGGTTTGGCGGTATCGGTACCTATGTGAAAGCAACTAACGAAAAACATGAAGATGTAGGCGACCGAAGCAACGACGATGTACGTGTCGATGCGCTGCAATTGCGTGCGGCGGTTGTCGGCGAAGGCGCTAATCTCGGTTTCACTCAAAAGGCCAGAATTGAGTTCGCGCTTGGTGGAGGGCGTATCGATACCGATGCGGTTCATAATTCGGGTGGGGTCGATTGTTCCGATCATGAGGTCAACCTCAAAATATTATTGACCGGGCTTCAGAAAAAACAAGGCTTGAAGGATTATCGGGAAACTTTCGAATCCTTGACCGACGAAGTATGCGCGGCAGTATTGACCAATAATTACAAACAAAGTCTATGCTTGTCGCTCGAACAATTACGTGTAAAAGGGAATGCCGAACAGTACTTGTTGCTTTCAGAACGATTGGAAAGTGCCGGCGTGCTCGACCGTGCCATCGAGTCTTTTCCATCTTACAAAGAAGTGATGGGGAGATCCGGTCAAATCATTACACGGCCTGAATTTGCCGTGCTGATGGCCGCCTGTAAGATCCAACTGACACAAGACATCATGGATAGAAGCGAATTAATATCGGCTTCCGATTACGATATTTATTTGCAAAGCTACTTTCCAGACCCGATACGGCAGAACTTTGCCGAGCATTTAGCCAATCATCCTCTCGCGCCGGCAATTAAGGCGACCGTAATCAGTAATACGGTTATCAATCAAGCAGGGTGCGGTTTTTTGAATTGGCATAATGACAATGGCGGCAGTATCATCGACAGCATTACCGTTTATTTGACTTTCGATCAAGTACTGGAAGCTGCCGATTTTCGCCGAGAAATTTTTAGTTTGGATAATCTCATTCCTGCCGAACAGCAGTACGGTCTGCTATTACAACTGGAAAATGTCTTGGCCGAATTCAGCCAATGGGTATTGATGAACGAACTGGTTGTGCGTCCTGATCCTATTACGTTGGAAAATTATCGCTCTTGTTTAACTGCTTTCGCCAATGAATTTATTCCGTCCGATTCCGAGAATGAAGCGGCTAACGGTGTACCCGTCAAACTGGCAAAGCGTATCGCATTCATCAATGCACTGAACGATTTTCCGCAAATTGCAGTACTCTCTACTGAATCCGGGTATGCTTTCAGTACAGTACGTAAGACGTTTGTCGAAGTTGCCAAATTTTTGGACTTGGACAAGTTGTTGGAGCAGCTGTCGGCTATAACGGTGCAAAATCATTGGGAGCGCAAAGTTTTTAACAATCTCAAGGCTGAAATCAAACAAACGCATGGAAGGCTCGTGCAATCTCTTTTGGCCTCGGATGCGTACGATTGCAAAGCTTATTTCGCAGACTCTGCTAACAAGCAGAAGCTCATCCGTTATCAACGAGTTTTTCAAGAAGTTTCGAGAAGTACGACAAGCAGCTTGATGCCTTATTTAACCTTGAACAAAGCATTGATGAATTTGATTTGATTGCCTTGCCTTGTTGAATCGACGAGTGTGCCGAGATGCTTATCAGACCGATCGTTTTTTGGATGGCCTGCTTTTTATGCAGCGGCTGCGGATCTTCGCCATCGGCGCTTTATGCAAACGGCACCGAACAAATGATTATTCATGTCGTCGATCACGGATTACATACCGGTATCGTGGTCGATGCTAGAACGGCGGCGGAGAGTATTTCCGGACTGGCGTTCGATTTAACTGAAATCGGTTTTATCGAGTTTGGTTGGGGCGATCGCGCTTTTTATCAGGCCGAGTCGTTTTCTTTGTGGTTGGCTATAAAGGCGTTGTTTTTTCCGACCGAGTCAGTCATGCATGTCGCTGGGCTTCGGCACCATCCGGAGCATTATTTTCGGCGCAGTGACATCGAACGCATCTTATTGTCAAAAAACCAGGTGGTCGCAATGTTGGGTTTTATCAATCAGTCTTTCGTAAGAGACGGGCAGGGCGATTTAATCAATTTAGGGCGAGGCTTGTATGCTTATAGCCGTTTTTACAGCGCAACCGGTTCCTATCATATTTTTAACAACTGCAATACTTGGACCATGGAAGCTATGAGCGAAGCAGATGTCGCGACGGATAGTCCACTCGCACTTACTGCGCGAGGAGTCATGCGGCGGATCAGACGACATCAGAAAAAACTTTTATCCGGTCAGGCCGAGTTTTAGTCGCATGCATTACTGCCGGTTCCTGGCGCAGTCTAGCGTCTAGTGCTTACTTTCGTGCAAGCGTTTAATAAAATAGCTTTGTTATACTCCCTTTTGATCGAAAAACCGTCGAAAAATAAAAGGTATGGGATGTGTCTATCGAGGATCCAGCCCCTAAATTATCGAAATTCGATCCAGCAACTAAATCGTTTGGAATTTAGGGGCTGGATGAACCCATCCATGGGGGCTTGACGGCAGCAATCGAACGCCAGGGATGGCGTGAATGCGGATTTTGCATGGAGCAAAAATCTGCCCTGCTGCCGACATCCTCGCTAGCCACACCCCATACCCTCATAAAGTTAGCTATTTTTTGAGTATACTCATCGTATATCAAAATTCGGTACCGGGGTGCCCGTCAAAGGCTCAGCACCTAAATTCCATAACCATTGGCTATTGCCGAGCACCCCGGCGCCTCCTAAGACACTGCCGAAATTTGACGTGCGAAAGGTATAAAGGCCGAAAACATAATTTACCGCCACACGATAACCAAAGCGATAGTCAATACTAATAACAGAGCGGCGAGTATCCGGTAATTTTGATACCACGGCAGAAGCTCCAATTCAACCGATTCTTCTTGTAGCCTGCGAATCTTCCAAAGATAAGGCGCGATATCCTGCAAATTTGGCTTTTCCGTCAGCCTACTGATTATGAACATGATAATCAGACAGATGACAAAGAGCATGAAAGCGACATGAAGAAAATGCATATCGATTGGACTAATTATTAAATAAAACGAGATGCCCAGGCTGACAATAAAAGTATAAAACGCCGCAGTTGCCGTTGCTCCGCGCCAGAAAATGCCCAAGATGAAGACTGCGACGACGGGCGGTGCGATATAGGCTAATATGTTTTGCAAATATTGGAATAATGAGCTGAAATTTTCAATATAAGGCGCCCAAGCAGCCGCTAAAACCATGAAGATAAATGCAGTTAGCCGCCCGGCCCACATTAGGGTTCGGTCGGACCATTGGGGACGAATTTGGCGAATAAAGTCCATGGTTACCAGGGTGGATGCCGAGTTGAGCGTAGAGTCTATACTGGACATCAGTGCGGCGAGAGTCCCTGCAACTACAAGCCCTAAGAGTCCGGAAGGCAATAAGTCGAACAACAAAGTCGGATATACCTGATCGGGGTTCGGTAGGTCAGGATAAAGCACACGAGACATGCTGCCCGGCAATACCATGATGAACAAAACGGGTAACTTCAATAAAGCAGCCAGCAATGTCCCATAGCGACCATGCTGTATATTTTTTGCGCTAAGAATTCTTTGCGCCATGAATTGATTGGTACACCAAAAATAAAAACCGAGAATAGGCACTCCCAAAACCAACCCTGTCCAAGGTAAAGTAGTGTCATCGGCTGATTGTATCAAGCTGAGCATGTTTTCCGGCGTAACGGCGGTCACTGCTTCCCATCCATCGATTTTTCGATAAGCAAGAATTGAAACGATAATAGCGCCGATTAGAATTAGTATTGTTTGTATTGCATCGGTATAGATAACCGCTTTTAAACCGCCCGCTACGGTATAAGCTCCGGCCAATAAAGCCAAGACTAAAATAGATTGCCACAGAGGAATGTCAGGGAAAATCATTTTTAGCAAAATACCGCCGGCATAGAGTGCACCGGCGGTATCGATAAGAATATTACCCACTAAAGTTAAGCCCGAAAAAAAATAACGCGAGCGAGCGTCGTAGCGTCTCTGTAAAAACTCGGGCATCGTGTAAACTTTTGACTGTAGCACCATCGGCAAAAAGAAAACCGCGTAAAACACCAAGACGATCGCAGCCATCCATTCATAGTTGAAGACCGAAATACCGGTTGCATAAGCATCTCCGGACAATCCCACCAAAGTGGTGCTGGAAATATTGGACGCAAACAATGAAATGCCGACGAAAGGCCAGGTCATCGATCGTCCGGCTAGAAAATAATCTTCCGTGCCTTTGGCTTCTGTTCCTACCTTGATACCGATTGCCAGTACGATACAGAAATAAACCAGAATGATTATAAGATCCGTTTGGGCTAAGGTGTAGTGCGGCATAATTGCGGATACATTGAATTAAACTCATCGTATATCAAAATTCGGTAACGCCTGAAGAGGTGCCAAGGCGCTAGACGGCGGCTTTTTCATGCTTACCTTGCATTAAAAATAGGGAGGTTATTTATGACCGAACTCTAAGCTCAATTTTTACGCTCTTTCCCAAGCTCCGGCTCTCGCCGTTATACACAAATATCGGTAAACTTGCTAAACAGAGGTCATCGTATACCTGGAAACGGTGCTGTTTGATAAATCTACGGTGGGTATATCAACGGTTGATATTAGCTGCCGTTGCCGTTTTTTTATTTTCGTACATGGCTTTATCGGCGCGGTCCAGTAGTGTTTTAATGTCGGTGCCATCGTTGGGATAAATGCTCATTCCGGCGCTGACGCCAATGTCGATCATACGGTCATCTATAAGATAGGTTTCGCTGATGACATCGACCGTATGTTTAAGAATTTTATCGACCATTTCCAAATCGGTCACATCCTCGAGTAATATTGCGAATTCGTCGCCACCTAATCGGGTGACGGTGTCCGTTTCTCGAACACTCCGTGCGATCCGGTGAGCCACGCTCTGCAATAGGCGATCTCCGGTCTTGTGACCGAACAAATCGTTAACCGGTTTGAATTTGTCTAAATCCAGAAACAAAACAGCCAGCTTGGTATTGTTTCTCGCGGCTTTCTTTATGGCTCTTTCTATCCGGTCGTTAAACAAAATTCGATTGGGCAGACCGGTCAATGGGTCATGATGAGCAATATGACGGAGATGCTCTTCTTCGGCCTTGCGTTCCGAAATATCCGACAGTATTGCCACATAATGTGTGATTTGATTGGCACCGTCTTTAACTTGGCTAATGCTGATTCGCATCGGTAATAATGCGCCATTTTTGGTGCGATCGACAATATCGCCTTGCCAATGACCGTCTTGGTTTAGAGCATCCCACATATATTGGTATTGTTCGGTCGAGATATAACCCGATTGCAAGATCGAAGGCGGCTTACCCAATAATTCCTTTTGATCGTAGCCGGTCATTTTGCATAGTGTTTGATTGACCGATACGATGCGAACCGATGAATCGGTGATCATAATCCCTTCGCTACTGAAGTCAAAAACCGTAGCCGCAAGTTTCAATTGTTGTTCAGCTTTCTTACGTTCGCTTAGGTCCATTACATAAGCGATACCTTGTTCACGGTTACCGCTAAGCAATGCCGCGCCGATATATACGGGTACCCAATATCCTTGTTTATGGATCAGCACTTTCTCATAAGGCTCGCATCGGCCCTGCATTAAAAGCTCGTCGATAGCCTGTTGATCCTTGGTATGAAACTCAGTTGGAGTAATATCTCGCCAATTGACAGCAGCTTTTTCAATATCGGCTTGGACAAAACCTAACATGTTCAAAAATAGGTCGTTTGCTTCGTCGATCATACCATCGAGGCGCCATGAAATAATACCGATGGTATTGGACTCCTTCAGGCTTCGAAAACGCGATTCACTGAGAGCCAGTTGTTGTTCGGACTTTTCGATACTCTTGATAATTTGCCGGCTGACCAAGAGCCCAATACCGACAAAGATAATTAATATCAGCAAGCTAATTTGCCATGCCATGAGTTTAACCCATCTGGCGCCTTCGCTTAGTTTTAACGAAAATAGGTTTTCCAGTTCATGAAGCTCGTCATTGAGCTGCCGCATGCGCAGCCTTAATTCGGCGAGTTTTTCGCTATCGCGACGCGAGCCGATACCTTCATCTCGTATTTGTTCGCCGATTCGTGTCAATGCATCGATTTGTTTATCGGCAGACTGCCATATATCGATCGCTTCACGCATGTAGGAAATGCGGTGAAATTTTAAAAAAAAATGGATCATCGCATCGATGTCTTCCGGATGATTTTGCCCTTGAAGAAAGCCTTCCCTCGCTGCTTGCTTGTCGGGTGGCAATTGAAATAAAGCCGTTCGAGCTTTGCTATCGCCGCTGATGATTTCGAGAGCTTCCAAATAAGCTAGGTAATCCGCCTCGTCATGACTGTAGGAATATTGAGTTAAGTAAAAAACCGCATCTTTTTGCGCTTTGGCCCAGAGTCCTTCGCCTCTCACATAAGAACGAACTCCCTCAAAGACATTGCCGTTCCAGTAAATCATGCCGACCAGGGATACCGAAATAAGTCCGAACAGGCCGATAATGAAGACGACTTTTTTTCTAGTCGACCACCCTTGCGCCCTTGAGTCGTAAACTTTATTGGTTGCCATAATTTTCAGAAAAAGGTTGCAAAGTATCTAACGGCTGAGTTGATAGTTTCAAAATAACGTGGATTTAACAAATAAGTGCAATGCATTTCGGGCCTATGGTGCGTAGTTAATTCGCTAGACTATTTAGCCAAAGTAAAGTGCTAAAGGATAGTAATGACCAATAGAATTTAAGTGTTGAATAAAGCTAAAAAAGCAATTGGACATTCTAAATCCCGATTGCCCTGAGCCTGGTCGAAAGGGTGATCGGATTTAGAATATTCAGCCAATGGAGTCGATTGGAGATCGCTCTTGCTTCGACAAAGCTATCCTGAACGCAGCCGAAGGGCTCAGCAAGAACAGATTCCAAGCGCTCCAACTGATTTTTTTAGGATAGGGCGCCTTAGGAACGAACAGGAAATAACTTCTTCAAATTTCGCAAGGGGTTCGGCGACACGTCGGCCTTATTTTGTCGAGCGATTTACCGAGCTACCTTAAATATGTGTGAAAAGTATCAATAGTTTATGGCGCGATGCCTGTCTGAACAAGCTGCAAGCATTTTGATTTTAGTCAGGATCTATCAGCCTAATCCGTGAAGCTCATGTTTGGTCCTAACATGAGCGAAAGATTTACTTCTGTCACCAATTTTTCATAGAAACGACGCGAAATTGAAATATTTCTTATTTATCTTATCGATAAGTAAAGCATTTGCAGCCAACATTATGAAATTAATCGACACACAGATAAGAGTTAGTCCTACACGCCGACTGGATTGTTTTGTCACACACGATCAGGTTTTGATCGAACATGCGCAGCGTCTGCGATATCAGGTTTTCGCCAAGGAAATGGGGGCGAGACTCAAAACTGACAAAGAAGGCTTAGATTATGACGAAATCGACCATTTTTGCGATCATTTGGTCGTAGTCGATACGACTAATGAAAAAATTGTAGGCTATACACGCTTACTAAATCAAGAACAAGCCCGCAAATTGGGATATTTTTATTCGCAAAAAGAATTTAATCTGGACCGAGTGCTGGCTTTACCTGGGCGCTTTCTCGAAATAGGCCGTACCTGCGTGGACCCGAAATACCGGGGCAGTACGGTATTAACCACGCTCTGGTCGGAGTTAGTAAATTATGCGCAGTTGGGCGATTACCATTATTTGATCGGGTGCGCGAGTATTTCGCCCGGGCCGAGCGGTTATGCGGTCGATGCGGTTTATCGATCGATCGATTCAAAAAACAAGGCTTCGGACGCGTTGTCGGTAGTGCCCTTAATCGAAGTGCCTGAACATTTACGATGCGAACGCGACGAGTCGGGGATTCCGCCTTTGTTGAAAGCGTATTTACGCTTTGGTGTACAAATTTGCGGCCGCCCGTTTTGGGACGAAGATTTCAACGTCATGGATTTGTTTATCCTGTTGCCGTTGGCGCAACTGGAAGACCGCTATTCGAAACATTATTTAAAACCCGATTACTTAATCAATGATAGCCACGCTTCGCCTGCTTTATAAAATAAAACTGATTGTACTACTGTTCTTATCCGGTTTCGTGATCGTTCTGGGTCTGTTTCCGGTTATTAATAGGTCTTGTCGCCCGATTCAAGCTCGGGAAAGAATCAACCGGATCAAGCAGGCTTGGCTCAAAACCTTCAGACGGATTGTAAACCTCGAAGTCCTTATCGAAGGACAGGCGGTCGATGGACCGGCGTTGGTTGTCAGTAATCATGTTTCTTGGCTCGATATCATCGCATTGGGGCAGCATTTGCCGGGATATTTTGTCGCCAAAAACGATATTCTCGATTGGCCCGTCATCGGTTATTTGTCGAAAAAAGCCGGGACAATATTCGTCCGGCGAGGAGATAAGCAGGCGATTCATGCCACGACCGAGCAAATGAGCTGGTTGTTGATACAAAACAGCAAGGTATTCGTGTTTCCGGAAGGTACAACTTCGGATGGCTCAACCGTTTTACCGTTTCATCCATCGCTGCTGCAGCCGGCCTTATTGACCCATACGGCAATTCAGCCGGTAGCGCTCCGTTATGAAGGTCAAGCTAAATCCTTAGCGCCATTTATCGGCGACGACGATTTTATTCCGCATTTATTCAAAATGCTGAAACTCGGAAAGATAGAGGTCCGCATCAAAATATTGCCTGTTCTCGAAATGGCCGATAAAAGCCGGTCAGCTTTAAGTTATGAGGCGCACACAGGCATCATTGAGGCGCTTCGTGCAGAAACGATTATTTCTCAGGTTCCAGCATCGCTTCCAGTTTCTCGCAAACGGTTTTCAAGATTTTGATGCGCGCATAGCGTTTGTCGTTCGCTTCTATCATTAGCCAAGGAACGGTGCGGGTGCTTGTTCGTGCAATCATTTCGTTGACCGCGATTTTATAGTCATCCCATTTTTCCCGGTTACGGTAATCGTCCTCGGTGATTTTATGTTTTTTGTAACTGATTTGCTCGCGAGCTTTGAAACGCTCTAGTTGCTCGTCTTTATCGATGTGCAGCCAAAACTTCAACAATAGAATGCCATGTTCGATCAATGCTTCCTCGAAATTGACAATCTCCGAGTAACTGCGCATCCATTCCTTTTCTTGGGCAAAGCCTTCCACGCGTTCGACCAAGACGCGGCCGTACCAGCTTCTGTCGTAAATGGTGACCTTGCCGGCTCTAGGGATATGCCGCCAGAATCGCCATAGATAATGATGCGCGGCTTCCTCGTCGGTTGGCGCTGCGGTTTGAATGACTCGGTAGCTTCTCGCGTCGATTGCCGATGTAATGCGCCGTATCGCTCCGCCCTTACCGGCGGCGTCCCAACCTTCGAATACCAGTATTGTGGAACGCTTTTGTTCTCGTGCCATTCTGACCAATTTATTCAATTTACCTTGATAGTGTAGTAATTGATCGTTGTAGTCTTTTTTGTCGAGTTCGAGCGATAAGTCCAACGTGTCGAGTAAGCTTTGCTGGTTAATATTGACGAAGGATAGGCCGTTTATGTTTTCCGATTTTCCATTGCGGCTTTCGATATGTTGACGAATTCTATGCAAAACATGCTGCCCGACTGTCAAGCTGCTGTAACGAATATCGGTTCCTTCGACAACTAGCCAAGGCGAGATTCCTGTGCTGGTTGTCGTTAATACATTTTCGGCGATTTCTACGAACTCGTCATACAGTTTCAAATGTTTTTTATCGCGTTCGGTGACTTGCCAACTGGTTTCCGGATCTTTTTCAAGTTCCTTGAGACGTTTTTTCTGCGTTTCTTTTTTCAAATGCAGCCAACATTTTATGATTAATGCGCCGTCGTTTATTAGTAATTGTTCCATTTCGTTGATGTGCTTTAGCTCCACCGATAATTGACTATCGTCGATGTCTCCGTAAACTCTGTGCGATATCGGGTCGCTATACCAAGAACCGACATAGATGCCTATTCTTCCCTTAGGCGGCAGAGAACGCCAATAGCGCCAATATTTAGGACGCTCTTTTTCCTCATCGCTGGGTTCGTCGAAGGCGAATGTTTCCATGTAGCGCGCATCCAGCCATTCGTTCAGTAGATTAATGACTTGACCCTTGCCGCCGCCGTCCACTCCGGAGATAAGAATAATGACAGGGAAATCGCAAGTGCCGAGCTGTTGTTGAAGCAGCAACAATTGGGTTCTGAGTTCCGGAATTTGTTCGTTGTATTCTGATTTTTTTAGGGTATGACCCAGTTCGGCAATTTCAAACATGGATGTTTCTCGTATTGGCGTTAGATTTCTATATTATGCGTCAATCTAAGGGATGGAGGCATTTTGGAACTACTATAGTTCATATCGACACTATCGTTAAAGCTTGTTCTATACCTTTCGTACTTCAAAATTCGGCAGGTGACTAAGGAGCCACCGGGGTGTCCGGTCGATTTTCGCTCCTGCAAAATCGACATTCACGCCATTCATGGCGTTCACAAAGGCTTTGCCAGCATGGAGCTGGCATAGAGCCTACATGGACGTATTCACCCAGCACCTAAATTCCATAGCCCATTGGCTAGGATTAATTGTCTTGAATAATTTAGGTGCTGGGTTCACGGCGTCCTTTGACGGGCACCCCGGCGCCGAATTTTGATCTGCGATGAATATAACTCCGGTGCCGCAAAGACTGGATTGATACTGTATAATTCCCGCAAAAAATCGGAGTTAATTAATGTCTCAAACCGGCGATTCAAAACAGGCCTGTGCCGAAACCTTTAACCATGATCATAAAACCTGTAAGCAGGAAGCCTTAAAAAAAGCGGAAAAGCTATGTTTGGAGAGAGGCGCGCAATTGACGCCGATACGTCATAAGGTTCTTGAGTTGATTTGGGATAGCCACGAGGCTGTCAAGGCTTATGATTTATTGGACCGGATCAAGCCGTTCAACGATTCGGCAAAACCGGCGACCGTTTATCGCGCGCTGGATTTTTTGATCGAACAGAAATTAATTCACCGCGTCGAAAGCATGAATGCATTTATCGGCTGCAATCATGTTGAAGGCAAGCACGATTTATTGTTGTTGATTTGCGAAGGTTGCCGTCAGATCGAAGAAAGACCGGCGACACCGGTCATGGACAGTTTGGCGAATGAATTGAAGCAAGCAGGATTTACCGCGCGACGTAAAACGCTTGAAATTCACGGCATCTGCAAGCATTGCGCCGATGGCGCGGCATAGTCGCTCGGGATCGTTGTCATGACCCGTAATACCCATCATTTGATCGACGCTTATTGGCGATTACGGAATAACACGGAAAATGTTGTTTTGGCGACGATCATCGAAACTTTTGGTTCAACTTATCAAAAAGCCGGTGCCAGAATGCTGATAGCCGGCAATGGCGAGTCGAGCGGTCTGTTGGGCGGCGGCTGCTTTGAAAGAGACTTGATAGAACAGGCGCATACGGTTTTCGAAACCGAAAATCCCAAAACGCTATTCTACGATATGCGTTCTCCCGACGATGCGGTTTGGGGCCTGGGTTTAGGCTGCAATGGGGCAGTAAGGGTATTGTTGCAATTATTGAAAGCCAACAGTGATTTTCATCCGCTGAACCGAATTGTCGATGCATCCGAAAGCCACACGGCAGGCATTTTGGCGACTATTTATGAATCGGACCATCCCGATTATTCAATCGGCGATAGTTATTTTTTGACTGAATCCGAATTAGACGGTCTTAGCCAACAGGGCAATACTCCCGAATCGGTCGTCGAGTGGGCCAAACAAACTTGGATGCAGCACAAAGCTTGTTTAAAAACTTGCGAGATCGATCGCCATACCGTTAAATTGTTTTTCGACTTAATCCGGCCGCCAGCTCAACTGCTGGTGTTGGGAGCCGGTGTCGATACGCTTCCGGTCGTGCAGTTCGCCAAAGCGCTCGGTTGGCGTGTTACGATCGTCGATCATCGGCCGGGCTATGTCAAGCCCGAACGATTTCCCGCAGTCGATGCCTTGTTGCATTTAATGCCCGAGGACTTGCAGGAGCGTTTGTCGTTGGATCGATTCGATGCGCTCGTGTTGATGACTCACAGTATCGAATATGATGAACGCTATTTAAGAGTCATAGCGTCTAGCCGAATCCCTTTCATTGGTTTGCTTGGCCCTGTTCATCGCAGAGATAGACTCCTCGATAGTTTAGGCGCGGATGCACCGAAGATTGCCGCTAAGGTCTTCGGCCCGGTCGGCTTGGACATCGGCGCCGAGACGCCCGAGGAAATTGCCTTATCGATCATGGCCGGTATTCATGCCGCGATGAAAGGGCGAACCGGCGGACAACTCGGCATTTAAAGTTGCATTCACTATGACTCGTGATTTTGAGAATGTATATGCAATAATTTTAGCCGCCGGCGCATCCCGCCGACTGGGTAATCCCAAACAACTCCTCGAATGGCGCGGCCGAACCTTACTCGGCAATACGATCGAAAACGCTCGTTCATTATTGAATGAGCGTGTCATTGTGGTTCTGGGCTCGCAAGCAGAGACGATACAAGAAAAGGTCGGTTTGGGCGGGGTTATCGCAGTTGTTAACCCGGACTGGCAAACGGGTATTGCTTCGTCGATTCAAGCCGGCATCGACTCTCTGCCGGTTAACGCCGACGGCGTATTGATGTTATTATCCGATCAACCTTTGGTCGGTTACAGGGCGATGCAGAACTTGTTGACACAGTGGCAAATTGAACCGTCCCGTATCGCCGCAAGCCAGTATCATGATACGGTCGGCGTTCCGGCGCTATTTCCGTCGACTTTTTTCGGTGCGTTGCGCTCCTTGCAGGGCGACCGAGGCGCGAAGAGACTGTTGTTGCAATTTGAAGATAAACTTCAGAAAATTCCTTTACCCGAAGCGGAACTCGATATCGATACCAGGGAAGATTTCGACCACCTAAGCGGCCATTACGATGCCGGGGAGTGAACGATGACGACCTTGATGATCAACGGTAAGCAATACGAGTTAGACGCCGAGGACGATATGCCCTTACTGTGGGCTATACGCGATATCGCCGGTTTAACCGGAACCAAATTCGGTTGCGGTATCGGGATGTGCGGCGCCTGTTCCATCCATCTCGATGGCGAGCTGGTTCGATCTTGCATGATGCCGTTCGGTGCGGCCAAAGATAAAGCAATCACGACCATCGAAGGGTTAGCGTCGGAAGAAGGTCTGCATCCGTTGCAACAAGCCTGGATCGACAAAGATGTATCGCAATGCGGATACTGCCAGCCCGGCCAGATCATGGCGGCTGCCGCTTTGCTGCGGGAGAATCCGAATCCGAGCGAAGATGAAATCCGGACAAAAATGACCAACTATTGCCGTTGCGGAACCTATCTGCAAATATTCGAAGCGGTCAAACAAGCGGCGCAACTTCAAGGAGAGCAGTCATGAGCACTTTATCGAATCTGTCGATGACGCGCCGTCAATTTCTTGGAACCGCCGCGGCCGGCGCCGGCGTATTCGTGTTAGGGATATCCTTGCCCGGTTGCGCCAAGGTTGACGAACAAGGCGAAGGCGTGATCAATGCCTTTATCGGAATCGATGAAAACGGCGTCGTGACTTTTCAAAATCCTTTCATCGAAATGGGGCAGGGGACCTACACCTCGATACCGGCCATCATGGCCGAAGAACTGGATGCCGACATGGCGATGCTCAAGGTCGTGCAGGCACCGCACGGGCCGGAATACCGTATTATGTTCAACAATACGACGCGTTTTACCGGCGGCAGTTTCAGCGTGCGTTCGTCTTATATGACCATGCGAAAAGCCGGTGCGACCGCACGGGCAATGTTGATCGAAGCCGCCGCAGGCACCTGGCGCGTACCTCCCGGCGAATGTACGACAGAACCTGGTGTCGTGATTCATCGCGAGAGCGGAAAAAAAATGACCTATGGCGAATTGGCGCCCTTGGCGGCTAAACTGGATATACCCGCAGACGTGCCGTTAAAAGACGATGCCTCTTTCCGGCTCATCGGTAAACCGATCAAGCGAACCGATAACAGGGTTAAAGCCACCGGAGAAGCCGAATTCGGTATCGATATCAAGGCCGATGGACTGCTGTATGCCGCAGTCAAACAATCGCCGGTATTCGGCGGTTCGGTCCAATCCTACGACCAAGACGCTGTACTCAAAATGCCAGGAGTCGTCGCGGTCGAGGAGATACCGAACGGTGTTGCCGTGATTGCCGATCAATATTGGCGAGCCAAAAAGGCTTTAGAACAATTACCGGTGACTTTCGATGAAGGCGATAATGCCGATTTCTCATCGAAGTCGTATTTGGAAAAACTTAAAGCCGCGTTGAACGAATCGGGAGTCAGGGTAGAAAATGTCGGCGATGCGGATAAGGCTTTATCCGAAGCGGCTAAAACTATCGAAGCGGTCTATCATGCGCCGTTCCTGGCGCACCAAACGATGGAACCGATGAATTGCACCGCCCTGGTCACGAAGGATCATTGCAAGGTTTGGGCGCCGAATCAAGGCGCCGATTTCGTCGCCAAAGTCGCAGCCGAAATTACCGGTCTAAAATTGGATGCTATCGAAGTCATCACTCCTTTCCTCGGCGGCGGTTTCGGACGGCGCTTCATCATGGATTACACGGCGCAGGCGGTAACGCTTGCCAAGAAACTTCCGGGTAAGCCGATCAAAGTTATTTGGACGCGCGAGGAAGACACGCAACACGACCATTATCGCCCGATGACCGCAGCGAAATACCGGGCCGGCTTCGATGCGCAAGGTAATCCGCTTGCAATTCAAATTACGACGGCGGGCGAGGGACCATCGGGCCGGCTCAATCCCGAGTTTCTAAAAGACCCTACTATCGACGAGAGCATTTTCGAAGGCGGTCCTCATCAACCTTATGCGATACCGAATAAGCGCGCCGAACTGGTCAATGTAACGGTCAAGCCGGTGCCGATCGGCTACTGGCGCTCGGTCGGAAATTCGCAGAATGCATTTTTCAAGGAGTCGTTCATCGATGAAATGGCTCATGCGGCAGGTGCCGACCCGGTCGAATTTCGCCGTAACTTGTTAACCGAACAACCGCGTTTTAAAAAAGTACTCGATACCGCTGCCGGGATGGCAAATTGGAAATCCGAGGCATGGAAAGACGAAAATGGTATCAAACATGCGATGGGTGTCGCCTTGCATGAATCGTTCGGTAGCATCGTCGCTCAGGTGGCTGAAGTGGCGGTTGACGATGGCGACATCCGGGTTGTTCGAGTCTGGTGTGCGGTCGATTGCGGTTTTGCGGTAAATCCGGCCATCGTTAAAATGCAAATGGAAAGCGGTATTGTTTACGGTTTGTCGGCAGCGTGGAGCGAGGAAATTACACTTGAGAAAGGCCGTGTGACGCAAAGCAATTTTCACGACTACCCGATCTTGCGGCCCGATCAAATGCCGGCTGTCGATGTCGAAATTATCAACAGCGGCGAGCCGCTGGGCGGTATCGGCGAACCCGGCACCCCGCCGATCGCGCCGGCGGTCTGTAATGCCCTGTTTAAATTGACAGGGCAACGGGTGAGGAGTTTGCCTCTTTCGAAATATACTTTTTGAACGCCGCAGGGGATATACCCGAAAAGCAAAACAGGCTCCGATAAAACATCGGCGCACTTCAAAATTCGACAGTGATTAATAGGCACCGGGATGACCGGTAACAGCCAATGGGCTATGGAATTTAGGTGCTGGGCCTTTGGCGGACACCCCGGAGCCGAATTTGGGAGGGTAAATGTCAAATGTAAAGTTTGACTGCGTCTATTTTTAAAAACACTTTATTATTGAATAACTTCTACTCCTCGCCAGAAAGCGATGTGGTTTTTAATATTTAACGCTTCCGGTTTTGGATCGGGATAGAACCAGGCGGCGTCGCGATTAATCGCATCGTTTACGCAGAGATCGTAATAGCTTGCTTTACCTTTCCAGGCACAGAAGGTGTTCGTGTTGCTTTTCTTAAGGAATTGGGCTTTAACCGAATCGGCAGGAAAATAATGATTACCCTCGACCATTACTGTGTCATCGCTTTCGGCAATGATGACATTGTTCCAGATAGCTTTCATGTTTTTGCTCCTTGTTGTGTTAATTTTTCAGGTTTTTAAACGGCTTCAAGAAAGTAAACACTGAAAAGATGCAGGTCGTCAGACCACATTTTGATCAACCTGAAACCGCTGGCGTTAGCCAAGGTAATAAACTCATCAGGACTGTATTTGTAGGAATTTTCGGTATGAATGTATTCGCCTTTTGTAAACTGGAAATGTTGGCCGGAAACTCTAACTTGCTGAACCTGGCTACTGACCAAGTGCATTTCAATACGCCCTCGTTGGTCGTTGTAATAAGCACGATGTTCGAAGCGGTCGAGGTCAAAATTGCCTTCTAGTTCGCTATTGATACGGGTAAGCAGATTGAGATTGAATTCTGCCGAGATGCCGGCCGTATCGTTGTAGGCTGCATTCAATACGGAATGATCCTTTTTACGGTCAACACCGACAAGTAAACCACCACCATTGCCGGTTAGTCGGTGTATACCGCTCAGAAAATGCTGAACTTCCGGCGGGTCAAAATTGCCCAGACTAGAACCCGGAATGAATACGACACGTCTCCCATGAGGGATGCCATGAGGCAATAGCATCTGTTGAGTAAAATCGAGGCAGGCTGGATAAATGGCTAGCCAAGGATATTTCTGACTTAAACCGCAGGCCGATTGCTTGAGAAATTCACGGGAAATATCCATCGGTACATAGGCGGATGGAAGCAGACTTTCCAGCAGTAATTGTACTTTCTCGCAACTACCGCTTCCGGGTTCGATCAATACCGATCCTGGCTCAATAAGACGGCTAATTTCATTCGCGTATGCTGTTAACAAGTCACGTTCAACATTAGGAATGTAATATTCCGGCTGTTCCAGAATTGCTTCAAACAATTGAGATCCGATTTCATCATAAAAAAACTTAGGCGGTATTTGTTTTTGTCTGCGGGATAGACCTTTAAGCACTGCTTCACGAAAGCTTTCCAGTTCGGGTTCGAAATCATGGAAACTAATTTTTCGGCTTAGTACATTCATAGGTCGTCCGCTAAACGGATACCGGAAAATTGCCAGCGATCCTGTGGGTAGAAAAAATTGCGATATGTTGGACGGATATGATCTTCTGGTGTGACACAGGATCCACCTCGCAAGACCCATTGGTTGCACATGAATTTACCGTTGTATTCACCCATGCTGCCCTCCAGCGGTTTAAAGCGAGGATAGGCCAGATATGGGGAGGTAGTCCATTCCCATAACGAGCCATAAAATTGATCTGTACCTGCTTGCGGGTGAAAAATTCCGCTTTCACTAAAATGGCCTGTTACCGGTATTTCCAGTAATTTTGTTTCAATTTCGGCCTCCGATGGCAGCCGTTTACCTGCCCATCGAGCATAAGCGTCTGCTTCGTAATAACTAATATGAGCAACAGGGGCGGACGGATTCAGAGCCTCAAGTCCATAAAGGGTAAATTCAAGCCATAGGCCATCATGTTTTTCCCAATAAAGCGGAGATTTCCATTGGGTGTTCTGGATGTGGCTCCAGCCATCTGATAACCACAATTCAGCTCTGGAGTAGCCTCCGTCTTCCATAAAGTCCAGAAATTCGCTGTTTGTGATCAGCCGAGAACTTAAACGGTGCGGTTCTAGCCAAACTTGATGACTAGGCTTCTCGTTATCAAAAGTGAAGTCATCATCATTATCCGCTCCTATCTTTACCACGCCGCTTGGCCTTTCCTCCCAATCCAATTTTCCGGTCGTTTTAATTGCCGGTTGGGAGCGCTCCAGATAACTCGGTTTTAAGGGATTGTTCCAAAAGTTGTGCTTGATATCCATGAACAGCAATTCCTGATGCTGCTGTTCGTGGTGTAAGCCCAGGGTTAGACGAAAAGCGGCTTGTTGCCACTGGGATTCGTCGAGGTTATCTATAAAATCTATGATGCGCTTATCGATTTCAGAACGGTAATGAAGCATTTGTTCAACCGTCGGACGTGACAATAAGCCGCGTTTTGCCCGGGCATGCATAGAACCAATCGTTTGGTAATAAGAATTAAACAAATAGCCGTATTTGGGATTGATGGGGCGATATTCCGAATCGAATGCTTCCAGTAGAAAAGTTTCAAAGAACCAGGTCACATGCGCTAAATGCCATTTGGGCGGACTGATCTCAACGCTGCTCTGAATTTGATAATCATCGACCATTAAAGGCGCGCAAATTTGAAGACTAATATTGCGAATACGCATGTAATTTTCAATTAATTTTTGCCGCGAATTTTCGGCTGTAGCAGAGTGATCTATTAATGAAGATGGCATATGGAATCTGTTAAAAGTTTAGGCAATTGAGAGCTATAAGGAGAGCCGACAACCAATGTCATTATTTCTGAGCTAATGTACTGCTCGATCTTTTTTTGTCAACCAGGGTCGGAAAAATCGTACGTTAACGATTGGAGGCGGTGCGTTTTTGTTAGGTTTAACTCTGGCGGAAGATTCCGTTTCAAGACAAACAACAATTCTTGAGTCTTTTGCCGCTGCCGCAGGGACAAGGGGTGCTGCGGCCGATTTTCGGCCTAGAGGTGGCTTGCCCCAAGGTTTTTTGCTCCTCTAATTCGGCTTCGATGTCGTCGATGACATGTTGCAAGATTTCAACCGAGAAGGGGATCATTACGAACAGCCTGGCAAATAGACAGTCATCGGTTGGTTCTTTACCTTCTTCAATGATATTAGTTTTGATCTGTTCGATATTCGGAAACTTGGAGAAATCGCGGGTGATCAAAACTTCAAACAGGCGCGCGTTTCGTGCAATATCGTCCCAATAAGCGTCGGCATCAACGGTGTCCTTATCATCGCCTAACCAAAACTCCTTGCAGAGCGCTAATCCGGTCCAAAAACCGGTACACCACTGTTGGGTCCAATCGAATTGTTTTCCTTTGAGATTTTCAATATCGAATGGAAACTTAAGTTGCCCGGAGACTCGCAATTGTACGTAAGCATCGTATACATCAAATGCAGCCGACATTAGGTTTTCGATGTGCTTCAGTTCGAAATCGGGCGTGCGATGATAAAAAAAGCAGTTTTCCCATTGTTCGGGTAGAATCGATGGCGGCGTGATGGCCATTGCATAAAAGAATCCGCGCAGTTCGAAAAGATTGAAATGATCGGCTTCCGGTACGATGCCGTTTAGTTCGTCGATTAATTTATCGAGTAGTTTGTGTTTGATCATTTTTTGTTTGATAGAGTGGGGAACGGATGCCATTTGACCTTAGCTAGCCAAATTTCGAGGTAGAGTAGTTAGGTAGGGAATCAGGAGTCGAATTTTGATCAGTGTGGAGTAAAGGTTTTACTCATGTTTAAGATGTATTGCTTAGGATTTCGCGATCAATAACTTCCTGGGGTTATAAGCTTTGTCGAGGATTCGGTTATTTGCTTCACGGGACATCGTGAAATCAGCACTTAAATTATCCAAGATAGTAAACCATAACCAATAGATTATGACATTTAGCTGCTGGGCGAATATGTCCCGACTTGACGGTGGCTTTCTCCGCCGAAGACATCAGCTAATTGAACCCTTCTTAAAAAAGCTAAGGAACGAGCATGAAATAACTTCGACATATGCTGAAAGGTGATTCGGTGACTCGATTGACAGGCGTCGGCGGCAGGGCAGATTTTTGCTCCTGCAAAATCTGCATTCATGCCATCCATGGCAATCAGATTCCGCCGTCGAGCCTACATGGATGTATTCACGGCGTCCTGTCAAGCGAGTCACCGAACCGCCACAATGCCTAAAACTTGTAGAAGTAAATTTGTGCATATTCCTAAGTAAATGCTTGGTCATGCGAGAAATGCCCAATATTCTTTTAATTGAAATGCTTCCATTTTACCCAAGCGGCACAAGCAATTCCGACCAATATGTAAGTGTAGCTATATACGAAAACGTATAAGCCAGTGGGATTGTGGGTAGCGGCATCGCGAAGGCTCGGCGTTACCAGCCAAGTCCACAAAACGGCAGGTATCAAGTAAAACAAAAAGCCAAAACCTGCTGTTCTTAACGGATTGCGCCCCTTAGCTTCGGCGTCTCGATAATACCAATAAACAATTGCAAGCGCGACAATAGTGCCAATCATAAATCTTCCTTCTTTTAATTCAGAATGATGGATATATTTACACCATTCATACAAAAAATCGTTTGCCTAACGTTCTGAAGCCCTGGCAATCGCTCCGGAAAATGAAAGTGCGAGGCGTGGCGGTCACTCGCCCGACAGGCCCAGCACCTAAATTATCCAAGGTAGTTAACCATAGCCAATGGGCTATGGAATTTAGGTGCTGGGTGAATACATCCCTGTAGGCTCTATGCGAGCTCCATGCTGGCGCCTCCTCAGGCACTGCCGAAATTTGAAGTGCGAAAGGTATAATTAAACTCCAAGACCTAGTTCTTAGTGATGCACCCAGTCTGCGCCTAGCGTGCCGATTAAACTTTCCGAATAGCCCGGTTGGCTTAATTCGGCAAGCATGGCTTCAGTTTTCTCAAGCTTCACTTTCAGTTTCGAATATTCGGATGGATCGCTGTTTTCTGTTTCGTTTAAGCATTCTGTAATTATGTCGCGATGACGCCGCCATAAGGCCAAATCGCGTTGGTGTTTGATGGAAAGTCGCTCACGATACCAATCGCTTGCCAGTAGCGAGTCTCGTGTAAATAAATCTCGAATCGCCGGGTCGTCGATGGTTTTACCTTCATAATGTCCATAAGCCATGACATGTAATAGGGCTTTAAGAGGCGGGCAGGCATCATTTATCGTGCCGTCTTGGAAATAAATCAGAGCCACCCGTTGTTGCGTTTCATAGACGTTATCGATGCCGTCGACAAAAGCGGCAAGATCTTGGATTTCAGGTTTTAGCATCGCTTCGTCAAAAACCGCTGTTGGATAATCGAAGACTTTACCGAAGTTGGTATGCACGAAACGCTCGGTTATCCGGTAACCGAGCCGGCTTGCATACACGGTTCTGCCTTCGTATTCGAAATCTTCCAATTTTTCGAGGTGGCCGTTTTCGATCAAATAGCGCGCATCGCGTTCGGCGACAGGCAGGCGCGACCAGATTTCCGGAATCAATAAACTAATGTCGTGATCGATTCTACGCTGAGTTCCGATGTAACCGGCAGCGGTCGAAAAGCCGTCGTAGCCGCATAAGATGAACGAGACCAGTGCAGTATTTAGATCGGCGGTCGTGCTCAAGGCATTGAACGGCCCTTTGGTCAATGCGCCTTCCGATCCGGCTCCCGTCGTGGAAGGAGATTTGCCGGTTAGACTGCATACAAAATCCATGAAAAGTTCCGGTAACTCTTGATAATGGATGGGGTTGTAAACAGCCAAAGGTCGGATGCCGGCGGCTAAATCTTGCGGATTGTTGCGGCGTCCGGGAAGAACCGCATTGACCGGAAAGTAAACCGATTGGTCGGCCTTGAGGCTTCGAGCCAAACGAGTCGAAATTTCGGCGATATAACGCATTCTCGGGTCGGCGATATCGGGACGAACTTGCAGATAACGCACATTTTGGCTAGGTTTGCCGTCGACCAATCTCGGATGTGCCGATGAGACGAAAAAATCGTCTTCCTGTCCTTCGGCAGCTCGCTCGATCAATTTACGCATCGGTTCGCTGAATTCTTCGAAGTGAATGATATCTTCAATTAGATCGCGTGCATCTTGTGTTGCTAGGGGTTGGAAATTGGAGATAAAGTTATTGCCTCCCGATAAATCACGCTCGGTTTGTAAATCGCTGCCTCGATGTACAGCATCGTCGGGGCGCTGGAAAAAACTTTGCTCGCAATTTTCGACTAATTTTACCGAAGAATTTCGATAATCGGGATCGAGCCCCGTGAGTTGTTCAGAAGGCACAACCGTTGATGCGCTGATGTCGTCTTCCATCTGAACTTTAGCCGAAGCGATAAAGTCTTGGCGTAGTTTGAAAACGCGCCAAGCACCGTTCGAATCGAAGCCAACTCGTAGGTAACTGGCGATCAGTTTGCGCCCTTGGTATTTCAATTCATTGCCGGGGTAGCTATTAACCACGTCCACTGAAAAATAATCGCGCCAATTATCGCCCCATTCCTCACGGTAAAAGCGTTTGATAATCAGCACAATTGCCCAAATGTGTTGGGGAATTAGTTCCAACCATTCGTTATAATCATCGGAATAGTCGGTGACCGAAGGTGTCAATAGCTTGATGACGGAACCCAAGGTGCGTTGATTGCTGAGCAGACTGCGCTTATCGCTGCCGTGCCGTGCCGGGTCGCGGAAACGGGTCGAATAATCGTGTTTGAAAATAGTCTCGACGATATCCATGTCTTTTTCGAAGTCTTCGACGAAAATGGTTCCGGAAATGACGGCGCCGGCTATGGATTTGGAAATTTCCGATTTACCGCCGCCGGAGACCGTGCTGGGTTTGTGACAAAATGTCCCTTCGGGTAGGGTGCCGACCAGTCGCCAGCTCGGCGCATGAGGATGGCGTTCCATGTGGACCTTGAAACCGTTTGGATAGATGTAAGTGTGTTTGGCGAGCAGTTTAAGCGATTGCGGGCGGCCGTTTTGCAGCCAATTGATTCGTTGCTGTTGCACATTGATCTCGGCTGCTGCCGGAATGTATATGATCTCCGGAAAATTGTTGTCGACGGCGTAACCTTCATCCTTCCTTTGAATCATCGGCGATAATTGTTCGCATAGCTTATCGAACGAATAGCGTTGATCGAGATCGCTGCCATGCGGTAGATAAATGTCGCCAAGATTCATTCTGGGAAACGCCAACGCGCCGCCTGCATGTTCTTCCTCGCAGTCGCCGAAGAGATTGGCCGAATAGCTGATTTGAGATTTGATCTCTTTTTTGCTGTAACCGAAATAATTGTCGGCGATTAAGGTGACGACGACGCCTTGCATATTGCGACAAACCAATTTAAACGGTTTGCCGTCGTTGTAAAGTTCGTCTTCACGATGCCAGCACATACCGTCCTTGCGTTGGCGTTCGCTAGCATCGTCGTAATGGGGGAGGCCGATATCTTTTTTCCGGCAATGCACCAAATGCGGGGCTAAAATAATGCAACCGGTATGCCCTGTCCAATGTTCGATATCGAGTGCCGCATCGTTCTCAGGTAAGAAAGGATCGCCGGCATTGCCGAAGATCGATTCGACGAAATCCAAGTTAGCGACCAATCCGCCCGGTGCGAAAAAACGGGTTTCCATGGTTTTGACCGGGCTTATCGGTTCGATTGCGGGTCGAACGATCGGTCTCAATAATAACGAGACCCAAAGCGTGGCCGGCTTATTTTGTAGGCTTGTGAAAGGCAAGCGAAGTAGATCGCTTGGTGGAGTCAATGCGTGTTGTAATAACGCGGCATAAGCGTTAACCGGTACTTCGCTTTTATCGCCCGGAACGGGAAGTCCGCCTGCAACGATGTGAAAGACCCCTTTAGTTGTCCGTCGATCGTTTTGAGGATTATGCAAGACGCCTTGTAAAACACGATAGGAGTCGACATAAGCGGAGTGAAACTCGTTATGGCGATAAGGCAGCGATAATTCCCGGGCTTGACCTTTTTGCTCGAGAATGAATGTTTCGCCGGGTAACTGAACCGAAACGTCGACGTTATTTTCGAGGAGGTAAGCGTTTAAAAAATCTTGTATCCGTTGATCGGCTGGGCAACGGTAATTGGCCAATAGGCGGCGTTGCTGCGAATAATTTTTTAACAGGCTATCGGCGACTTTTAGATATTGCCGATCGCCTTCGGCTTCGCAAGTGGGTTGATTCAGTGCGGCTAGTTTCAGATTGATATGCTGTAGCCCTTCGTGCTCTTCGGTGCTACTCGGACTATTTTGGATGGGTGCGGTTGATAAGGTCATGGTCGGCTCCGGCAAGGTTTCAGTCTAGCTGTGTTCGAGGCGGCACGATTTAATCTCGAGTGCAGGCGGTTTCTGGATAAAAATTAATAAACCGTTTAGGAATACGCACAAAATAACTTATACAAGTAGTAGGTTTTGTGGCGGTTTGGTGACTCGCTTGACAGGACGCCGTGAATACGTCCGTGTAGGCTTGACGGCGGCTATCCCTGCCGCCGACACCTGTCAATCGAGCCACCAAATCCCCTTCCAACCGTTGTCTAAGTTATTTCATGCTCGTTCCTTAGCTTTTCGACGAATCCGATAAGACTGGAAGTCAATCGTTTCCTAAATTAAGTTTCGGCCGTTTCGAGTATTTGAAGAATAGGTTATACGATTATTGAAAAATAAAAAAGAATTGAATCGATGTCGATTTTGACTAAATTAATTAGGCAAGAAGATTTAGCTCCCGACCACTATCTGCATGTGGCAAGCGGAAAATGAAACCTGATAGACTGTTTATCCATTGAGGTAATTTAGGAAGCAGCGAAGAAAAGCCTGCTATCTTGATGCTTTGACGAATATTGCCAAAGATTAATACGCTAAACAAGATTGCATAATGACGTATGAGTCCGTAGCATTCGTATTCCAGGGACGAATTAATAGTATCACCGAAAAATGCCCATTTGTCTCATCGGCCGGTTTTATCAATATGCGTAACAGATCGATTTCCCGGTTTTTGTTGGTGGATTACTTTCGTTAATCTTATAATCATAGACATAATCAATACACTATTAATAGGTATATCAGTGAATCAAACGCTTAAAGAAATTTTAGCCGACCCTGAATTCAAAGAAGGTGAGGCATGGTTTCGTCATGCATTCAAGGCACAGGATGTGTTGGTGAAAGAGGGCGATATCGGCAATACCTTATTTGTGATTGAAAAGGGCAACTTGCGGGTAACCGGACAGGTTGGCCTAGAGCAAAAGAAACAACTTCAGGCCGGATTTTGCGATCTTAAGGAAGGCGATATTTTCGGCGAAAGTTGTCTTCATGAGATTCACCGGCGGACTGCGACCGTTACGGCAATTTCCGAAGGTTGTGCTTGGGAAATTGTCGGTGATAAATTAAATGCGTATTTTGAGAAGTATCCCGATCTCGGTTATTTGTTTTATAAAAAATTATTCGTTATTTTGACTGAACGCATGAAAAGTGCCAATCATCGCATTGAAAACCTTTTGGCTTGGGGGCTAAGAGCGCATGATATCGAGCGGCATTTGTAAACGGTTTTTTCGATTGAGTTCATGATGAGGTAAATTATGGGCAAATTATTGATAATGATTGGCGGTTTTTTATTGGTATTAGGCTTGCTCATTAGTTACGCGCCCGGATTGATCAGTTGGTTCGGTAATTTGCCGGGCGATATTAAAATCGTTGATGAAAGACGATCCATTTTCATTCCGATCACGTCGATGATTGTTATCAGTCTTGTTCTGAGCATTCTAATCAATCTATTTTCATCGCTAAAATGATTTGTTTGTTTCCTAATCGTTGACTACTTCCACTATATACTTCGCGCGGCCACATTTTCTGGTAAGCTAACGCGCTCTTTTGTCCGGTAGCTGCCTTACCTACATGGATGTAGGTAAGGGGCGTGAGCAGGAGCGGAAGCTTTGCGAAAACAGTTACATAGCTTGCTATGCGCCTGTTTTCGCGCCTTGCTACCGAACAAAATAGCATTGCCATAAAACCCGAAAACATGACCGCGCGAAGTATAAAATCAAAGCGTAACAAGCCAAAAAGCAATACGCGCCGACAGCCTAAGCCAAAAGCTCGTCGCTCCGCTAAATCAGCTAAGAAAAAAAACGTCAGATTTCCGGATAGCTTCAAGCATAAATTAATGTTGGCGGCTATTGAATTGACCGGTTTAAGCATTACGCTTGTATCAGCGATTATCGTGCTGCTAGGCTATTCGGCAGAACACTTTACTGGAACTCAATTTCTTACCAGTCTTTTGCCGTTTGCTGTAGGGGTATTGGTTTTAATTCTATTCGCTTCGTTTTTGTTCTTGATTTGGTGGAAGCTTCGGCGAAGCTTACAGGGTAGAGCCGTGATGTTAATGCCCGTGTTTTCAGTGATTTTAGCTGTCGGCTCCGGAAAAATGATCATGAATGATCAATTTGCGATAGCTTTCGATCATTTTCGTATGCTGGTCGGCGGAAAGCAAGAAGTGCGCAGGGTAACGCTTGCGCATCAGGTTTATGCCGCATATCGCCGTCAAGGGGTCGGCGCAATGCAGCAAATGGTGGCTCGAGGAGAAAAATACAGCCCCCTTGTTCAGGACGCCGCGCGGCGTTTCCATATCGATCCCGATCTTTTGTTGGGCATTGCGGCGGCGGAATCTTCTTTTCTCCCTCGGAATAGTTCAGATGGCGGCCGTGGATTATTTCAAATTACCCGGGTGCCGAAAATCGTCGAAAACGAAGCGCAAAAACATTTCTCCGGACAAAAGCTCTCGATTATCGACGATCGTTATAATGCCCACCTTGCGGCCGCAACCTTTAAATATTATTTGGACGAAATGCAAGGCGATTTGTTGTTAGGGCTATTGGCCTACAACATAGGTCCGGCCAACGGCGGTCTACGTTTTATCATGCAAAAATACGGCGTCACCGACTTCACGACAATTCAGCCTTATCTGCAGCATTTGCCGAGGGATTATCCGATTCGAGTATTATCTTACGCGCTTGCTTTTAGACTTTGGCGACAGGAAGGCTCGCTTCCGGCTTACCAAGAAGGCAGTAATGCCGTGCGGATTCAACGTATCGGCATTCCAGGCCTGACAAGCGACTTTTAAGTCCTGTCGATAGTCGTAAATTCAGCTACTATTCTAATCAATAGGCTCGAAGTATATATATTTCTCACGCTGTTTATTGCGATAAGTATGGGGAGTTCGATGAATAAACCAACGATTTTATTTGCCGTTCAGAGTTATGAGCTAAAGCAATCGATACAGACCGTCTTACATCATCAAGCAGTCGAATTGGTCGAAGCTAAGACTTGTCAGGAAGCGTTGAAATACTTTCAAACATCGAATCCGCAATTACTGATCCTCGAATCTCCATGCCAGGACGGTGTCGATACGCTGGCTATTGTTAAATCCTTTCATGAAAGAGACCGAAGATTTCCGGTTATCTTGGTCACAATGCAAGGATCTGAAAGGCTTGCGATTTCGGCATTACGCATAGGGATTAAGGATTATTTTGAATATCCGTTTTCCGATCGAGACTTGATTGATTCGATCACTAAATTGTTAAGCCCCCGGGCCTCAACGGTTTCTAGCGCCCAGGCTTTAAATTCGGCCCTTCATCACCCTTTCGTCGGAAGTAGTCATTCGATGCAAAAGGTAAAAACCTATTTGCAAAAAGTCGCTCATGTCGACAGTCATGTGCTGGTTACCGGAGAAACGGGAACCGGAAAGGAGCTCGTTGCTAAATTTATTCACACTTATAGTCAACGCTCGCATAAACCCTTCATCGCGATTAATTGCGCGGCCTTACCCGATAGTTTATTGGAAAGCGAATTATTCGGTTACGAAAAAGGGGCATTCACCGGCGCACAAACCGCATATGCGGGAAAATTAAAAATGGCGGATGGGGGTACGGTCTTTTTCGACGAAATCGGGGATATGAGCCCATACGCGCAAGCTAAAATACTCCGCGTTCTGGAAAGCAAAGAGGTTTATCCGTTAGGCGCTAAACAAAGCGTTGCACTCAATATTCGAATTATCGCGGCCACTAATCGGCATTTGGAAAAAATGATGTTGGCAAAAGAATTTAGGGACGATCTTTATTTTCGCCTCAATGTAGCCCGAGTTCATTTACCCCCTTTACGGGAACGCAAAGAAGATATTCCGGAATTACTCAATTTTTATCTCAAGCAATTCAATCAGCAATTTGGGTTAAATCTGCTCGGCTTAAGTGTAGAAGCCTTAGAGGCTTTATTCGATTATCATTGGCCGGGGAATATACGTGAATTAAAAAACGTCTTAGAAACCGTCTTTATAGACTCCCCTCGTGAACGAATTTCCAGAGACGATTTGCCGGAACTGATTCGCGGCAACAAAATGTCTGAGACATTTTCAGGTCGGGATGACCGTGAACGTGAGTATCTGTTGGCCGCTTTAAGCGCTGCAAATTGGAATAAAAGTAAAGCCGCCGAACAGTTGCAATGCTCGAGAATGACACTTTACCGAAAGATGGAAAAACATCGAATAAGCACTAAAAAAGCCTATTAAAATACTGTCCCAAAAGGGTGTAAAACTGTAACGGACTGTAACATCTAGCTGTTACAAATTCTAAGGACATGTTTTTTATTCAAAAATTTCTTAATCCTCACTTACTAGCACGGTCTTTGTCACATCGACTTGTGACACTTTCGATACCTCGCATTCCTTTTCTTGTAATTTAAAGATTATTTATCAATAAGTTGGCATCATTTTTTTAGATAGTTTTGTTGGTATCATTATTGTCTGTTTATTAACAGGTAGAAAGTATTTTGTATATGGAATCGACGCACTTAGGATTACGTGATAAATAACGTCCTGGAACTGTAAGCTTTGTTGAGGGTTCGGTAACTCGCTTGACAGGACGCCGTGAATACGTCCATGTAGGCTTGACGGCGGCTTTCCCTGCCGCCGACACCTGCCGATCGAGTTACCGAACCCTCTGTAAAATGGGGAAGTTATTTACGGCTAAATCCTTAAAGAATTTAGTTGTTCAACAAGATAATTTCTTCTGTGAAACAAATGTTTTTTTTCAGGGTCAGGGTATGAGTCTCGTAAACGCCAACTTTATGTAAGCTCATTATTCAAATAATAAATTTAGGGAGAAAGATATGGCTAACACGATTCAAGACATCAGACAATTGCTGTACGGCGCTCGCAGGCAATTGATGAATAAACCGAATGTCATTGCGACAGGCGTCGGATACAAAATAACCGGTGGCGTTAAAACCGAGGAACTGTGTATCACCTGTTCGGTAAGCGAAAAGGTCAATAAAGCCGATTTAACCTCTTCGGACATGGTGCCTTCAGCTATTGAGGATACGCCGACCGATGTCATTCAAACCAAAAGGTTTAGAGTTTTTCAAGATCCTACCGGTCGTTTCAGACCTGCTCCGGGTGGTGTGTCAATTGGGCATATCGATATTTCAGCCGGAACCCTAGGGTGCTTAGTAAGAAAAAACGGAGAGTTTTATATTCTCTCCAATAACCATGTTCTGGCCAATGTCAATGCCGCCAATATCGGGGATCCGATTATACAACCGGGCGCTCATGATGGAGGAAAATTTCCTGACGATCATATAGCCGATCTGGCCGATTTCGTACCGATCAATATCAGCGGCATGGTGCCGAGCGATTGCAATGTCGCCGGTGTAGTTGCCGATATCCTAAATACATCTGCCCGTTTTTTCGGAAGCAGCACGCGCTTGCAATCGGTCCGTGCGCAAGCCACTGAAAATTTGGTCGATTGTGCGATCGCGAAACCCTTACAGCCCGATTGGGTTATCGATGAAATTTTACAAATCGGCACAATTGAGGGTATGGCTGAAGGTGAATTAGGCATTGATGTTCAAAAATACGGGCGCACTACTCAATATACCACCGGAAGAATAGAGCAAATCGATGTAACGGCTAATGTGCAATTGGGCGGCGGACGCTATGCGGTCTTTACCGATCAATTAATGGCCGGAGCCATGAGTCAGCCCGGAGATAGCGGTTCGGCAGTATTGGATATGCAAGGTAATATCGTCGGCTTGCTGTTTGCCGGCAGCGAAGAAACGACTTTGATTAACCGGATTCAAAACGTATTTACAGCGTTAGGAGTGTCCCGCTGATGCGGCGCCTAATGCTATTGATCAGTTTGATAATTTTAGCGGCATGCGGCGTTAATGAGACGGCAATGAATGCATCGATCCAAGAGGTAAAGAATAAACATCAACCCGAGTTGTTGCAATTACCGGGCGTCGTATCGGTAGGGATTGGTCTTGACGAGGAGGGACGACAAGCGATTATCGTCGGATTAGCTGAAGATAATCGCAATGACAAAGTGCGCATACCGGAAACAATCGAAGGATATTCCGTAAAAGTCCAGGTTGTAGGAACGATAAAGGCTCAGTGATTCGGCAAAGAATTTATAAATATTCCTTCCTTTTCCTACTCCTTTTTGATCGAAAAACCTTCTAAAAGTATAAGGTAATAGAGGAGCGCCGCAAAGCCTACTCCTTGTAGAAGTTATTTTGCGCATATTCCTTAGCTAATTTTTGAGTATAAAGGGAGTAAATCAACAACATTTCTATGAGCTTCAGCTAGTTTTCGTCTAACGTTTTATAACGCTCCGCCAGAAATTCGAGTAAAGCCCTTACCGAGGGTAGTAACCCTCGCCGAGAGGGATACACGGCATGAATGATTTCTCGATTAGGCTTCCATTCCGGCAAAACTTCAACCAGCTTGCCATCGGCCAATTCATTGCCCATGAACATCGCGGGCAACTTAACGACACCAATCCCGGCAATCGCAGCCAATCTTAAGGCCAACATGTCATTGCTGATGAATTTGGGTCGATGGCGAACTGAGACTTGTATCTGCCCGGGGCCTCGTAATAGCCAAACGTGTTCATCCTGAGGTGTTCCGTGCGACAGGCTTGGCCAATTGTTAAGATCCGCTGGGGTTTTCGGCAAGCTGTATTGCTTTATCAGGCCGGGGCTTGCAGCTAGGCATTGCCGACGTTCCGAAAAAACACGCATGACCAGGTCGCTGTTTTCTATCGGAGGTTGACGGACTCGAATGGCAAGGTCGATTCTTTCCGCAACAGGATCGACAATGCGATTGCCGGCTTCAAGATGAATGGCGACGGCAGGGTTCAATGCCATGAATTCTGCAAGCATCTTTCCGACATGGGCATGCAGCAATGCCGGAGGGCAGGTTAGCCTGACCGTTCCGCAGGGTATCGCTCGAGTGATATCGATGGATTCTTGAGCCGCCTCCGCTTCTATTAGCATGGCATTGGTGCCTCCTTAGGCACTGCCGAAATTTGAAGTGCGAAAGGTATACATCAGGAGCAAGCGATGAAAAGAATTTTGGCCATTCAAAGCGCACCATCGAGACACTGGGTAGGTGACGGTTTTCCGGTACGGTCCTTGTTTACCTACGGTTCCGGGCAAACCGATAGAGTCAGTCCGTTTTTGCTTCTCGATTATGCAGGCCCCGAATATTTTGCCGGCGCCGATAAACCGCGCGGAGTCGGCGAACATCCGCATCGGGGATTCGAAACCGTCACGCTGGTTTATCAAGGCGAGGTGGCGCACAAGGATTCGACCGGGCAGGGCGGCGTAATCGGGCCCGGCGATGTTCAATGGATGACTGCGGGCTCGGGAATCCTGCATGAAGAATTTCACTCCGAAAGCTTTACTCAAACGGGCGGGATGCTCGAAATGGTTCAGCTCTGGGTCAATCTGCCGGCCGAGCACAAAATGACTCGGCCCAACTATCAGGCCATCTTGAGCCGGTCGATTCCGGAAGTCGAATTGCCGGACAAAGCCGGGACGATTCGGGTCATTGCCGGAAGTCATGCCGATACGGTTGGGCGGGCGCAGACGTTTTCGCCGATGACCGTTCTGGACATGCGCCTCAATTCGGGACAATCCAAAATAAACGTGCCTGATGGTTGGAATACCCTGTTGGTCGTGTTGCAAGGCAAGATCAAAATCAATAATGACCGTGTTGCCGAAGCGGCTCAATTAGTCGTATTGGATCGTGCCGGCGCTTACCTCGACATCGAAACCGGCGATGACGCAAAGGCGCTTTTATTGGCAGGAGAGCCGATCGACGAGCCGGTCGTCGGCTACGGGCCGTTCGTAATGAACAGCGAGATCGAAATTCGTCAGGCCTTGGCCGATTACCGTGCGGGCAAATTCGGTAGGATTCCCGCATCCGGTTGAGACGTACCATTCGACGAACGGGGTGGTCTAATCCGCATTATCCCGTTCGGCTTTATTAAAGCTATGTTCGCGTTAATAGTTGAAATTACTACTACGCACGCTGTGCGTACCACAGCAGTCCACTGCCATAAAGTTTAGGGAAGCCCGTCATTCCGCCATGGACTGGCGGAATCCAGTACCATGGATGGCAAGCTTTTTAGGCACAGTAGAGCCTAAATGCAAGCATTACTTATTTCTGTGATGGCTTATAACTTAATGGCAGTGACCACAGCAGTCCCACCCGTAGTTTAACGCGCCTTCATGTGTTGCCTTGTGCCGACATAAGGTACGCTCAACGTACCCTACAATCCACATTGAACTTTTAAGTGCTTCCGGTAGTGGTGGGTGTTTCAACTATTACCGCATACATAGTTTTTATTAACTTCACCTGTAACTCCCTATCGTAGAACTTGTCTAAGGAAAAAATCCTCCGATTTCACTTAGCCGGCGCCGGCAATTGAATTGCTATAGTAATACGAGAAACGTTTGGCATAATGAGCGACAACGGCATAGCAAGTGAAACTTATAGTAAAAAATACTGTTTAAACCTAAAGACACTCAAAAACATAAGTTCATATTCTAATGTTTTGTGTGACTTTGGAGACAATGAGCGCATCCATGGTCTAATGACAAATAAATGAAGTAATCAATCATTGTGGGGTTGTGATGAGTATATTTGAGCGTTATACAGCAAAATACGAGGAATTAAAGGACGAAGAATTGACTCTTCCGGAATACTTGGAGCTTTGCAAAAAAGATCCGCTGACTTATGCCAGCCCGGCCGAGCGCATGCTAGCGGCTATAGGGGAGCCGGAATTATTGGATACGCATAACGATCCCAGACTTAGTCGAATATTTTCCAATAAGGTCATAAAAATTTATCCTGCTTTCCGCGAATTTTACGGAATGGAAGAAGTCATCGAGCAAATAGTCGCATTTTTCCGTCATGCGGCCCAGGGTCTGGAAGAAAAGAAACAGATTCTTTATTTGCTGGGTCCGGTCGGCGGCGGTAAATCTTCGCTGGCCGAACGGCTTAAAGTATTGATGGAAAAAGCACCGTTTTATGCGATTAAAGGTTCGCCGGTATTCGAATCGCCATTGGGGCTTTTCAATGCCGATGAAGACGGCGATATTCTTGAAAAAGACTACGGCATCCCCGGCCGTTACCTCAATACCATCATGTCGCCTTGGGCGACGAAACGGCTGCATGAGTTCAACGGCGATATACGCCAATTTAGAGTCGTTCGGATTCGTCCTTCTATTCTTAAACAGGTTGCCGTTGCCAAAACCGAGCCGGGCGATGAAAACAATCAGGATATTTCATCGCTAGTCGGTAAAGTCGATATCCGTAAACTGGAACTGTATTCTCAAGACGATCCCGATGCCTACAGCTATTCGGGCGGCTTGTGCCGGGCCAACCAAGGCTTGCTGGAATTCGTGGAAATGTTCAAGGCGCCGATCAAGGTACTACATCCGCTGCTGACCGCGACGCAGGAAGGCAATTACAAAGGCACGGAAGGTTTTCCGGCGATACCGTTCCAGGGCATCATTCTGGCCCACTCGAACGAATCGGAGTGGCAGGCTTTCAGGAACAACAAAAACAATGAAGCGTTTCTCGACCGGATTTATATCGTCAAGGTACCTTATTGCCTGCGCGTTTCGGAAGAAATCAAAATCTACGACAAACTGCTGGAAAACAGCTCATTGCACGACGCGCCATGCGCGCCCGGCACCTTAGAAATGATGGCGCAATTTGCGGTGTTATCCCGCTTGAAAGAGCCGGAAAACTCCAATATTTTTTCCAAGATGCGGGTGTATAACGGCGAGAATCTGAAAGATACCGATCCGCATGCCAAGTCTTATCAAGAATACCGCGATTTCGCCGGCGTCGATGAAGGCATGACCGGTCTCTCCACTCGGTTCGCTTTTAAGATTCTGTCTAAGGTATTCAACTTCGACAACACCGAAGTCGCGGCCAATCCGGTTCATCTTTTGTATGTCCTCGAACAGCAAATCGAACGCGAACAATTTCCGGCCGAAGTCGAGGAGAGGTATTTGTCTTACCTCAAGGGTTATCTAACGCAAAAATACATCGATTTCATTGGCAAGGAGATTCAAACCGCCTATCTGCAATCCTATTCGGAATACGGACAAAATATCTTCGATCGCTACGTGACCTATGCCGATTATTGGATACAGGATACCAATTACCGCGACCCGGATACCGGAGAGATGTTCGACCGGAGCTCCTTGAACGATGAACTTGAAAAAATCGAGAAACCGGCCGGTATTAGTAATCCGAAGGATTTCCGTAACGAAATCGTCAACTTTGTGTTACGGGCTCGCGCCAAAAACGGCGGAAAATATCCGGCCTGGACCAGTTACGAGAAACTTCGCACTGTGATCGAAAAGAAAATGTTTTCAACGACAGAAGACTTATTGCCGGTGATTTCTTTTAACGCCAAGGCTTCGCCCGAAGATCAGAAGAAACATGAACAGTTTATCGATCGGATGATTGAAAAAGGCTATACCGAAAAACAAGTGCGCTTACTTAGCGAATGGTATTTGAGGGTGCGTAAATCGTCTTAACGCTTGAGGAGAAATGTGTGACTCAAATTGTAGATAGACGTCTGAACGGAAAGAATAAGAGCGCCGTCAACCGGCAGAAATTTATTCGCCGTTTTCGCAGCCAGATTAAAAAGGCCGTGACCGACGCGGTAAACGAGCGGAGCGTGACGGATTTGGATAAAGGCGAAAAAGTTTCCATTCCTGCAAAAGATATCTCGGAGCCTTTTTTTCACCATGGTAACGACGGTTATCGGGAGATCATTCATCCGGGAAACAAGGAGTTTCGGCAAGGCGATAAAATAAAACGGCCCGAAAGCGCCGGAGGCGGGCGAGGCAAACAGGCCTCCGATTCCGGCGAAGGAATGGATGAATTCGTCTTCGAATTAACTCGTGAGGAATTTTTGCACTTCTTTTTTGAAGATCTCGAGTTGCCCAACCTAGTCAAAACCCGTCTGGCGACGCTCCAGGAAACCAAAAAAGTGCGCGCCGGCCATACCAGCGACGGTATACCTACCAATATCAATGTCATTCGTTCATTGCGGAGCGCGATGGGACGGCGCATCGCCTTGCGCGCGCCCTATCGTAATAGGATTGAGGAGGCCGAAGCACAACTGGAAGACTTGCTCAAACGTTACAGCGAAACCGATGCCGTGGTTATCGAGTTGCGTGAAGAAATCAAACGGCTCAAGGAAAAAATCGAGCGCATTCCGTTTATCGATACCTTCGATTTACGCTACGACAACCGCATAGACATGCCTAAACCGACGACCCAAGCGGTGATGTTTTGCATCATGGATGTTTCAGGTTCGATGGGGCCCGAAGAAAAAGATATGGCAAAACGCTTCTTCATGCTGCTGTATCTTTTTCTGACGCGCACCTATGAAAAAACCCAGGTCGTATTTATCTCTCATCATACCGAAGCCAATGAAGTCGATGAAGAAACCTTTTTCTATTCCCGGGAAACCGGCGGTACGGTCGTATCGAGCGCACTCATCTTGATGAAAAAGATCATCAAGGAACGTTTTCCGATCTCAGAATGGAATATCTATGCCGCGCAGGCCTCCGACGGCGACAACTGGGATAACGATTCGATAGACTGCAAAAAAATACTGTCCGAGCAAATCATGCCCTATATGCAGTATTACGCCTATATCGAAATCACCGAGGACAGACATCAAAACCTCTGGCACGAATATTCGACTCTGAAAGACACCTGGAGCAATTTTGCGATGCAACGAATTGCCACAGTGGCCGATATCTATCCGGTATTTCGTAAACTTTTCGAGAAGTCAAAAGCATGAGTAGAAAAACCCTATCGGAAACATCGGAGTGGACCTTCGAGCTGATTGAAAAATACCATACGGAAATCGCCCGTATCGCAAGTGATTTCGGATTGGATACCTATCCGGTACAACTGGAAATCATCACGGCCGAACAAATGATGGACGCCTATGCCTCGGTCGGCATGCCCATCGGCTATAGCCATTGGTCATTCGGCAAGGAATTCGTCAAGAACGAAAAACGCTATCAAAAAGGCCAAATGGGCCTGGCTTATGAAATTGTGATCAATTCGAACCCCTGTATCGCCTATTTAATGGAAGAAAACAGCATGACGATGCAGGCTCTGGTAATCGCGCATGCCGCTTACGGCCACAATTCGTTTTTCAAAAATAATTACTTATTCACGACCTGGACCAGCGCCGATTCTATTATCGACTATCTGCTGTTTGCCAAAAATTATATAGCCGAGTGCGAAGAGCGCTACGGCGAAGAGCAGGTCGAAGCCATTCTCGACTCTTGCCACGCCTTGAGAAACTTTGGCGTGGACCGTTACAAACGCCCCTCCAGATTGTCTCTACAAGAAGAGCAAGCCCGGCAGCGGGATCGCGAAGCCTATCTGCAATCCCAAGTCAACGAGTTATGGCGCACCATACCGACCAAAGAACCGGTCTATAGCGCCGCTAACGAAGCCGTCCGCTTTCCCGAGGAACCTCAAGAAAATATTCTCTATTTCATTGAAAAAAATGCCCCTTTCCTGGAGCCCTGGCAACGCGAAATCATTCGCATCGTGCGCAAGATAGCCCAATATTTTTATCCGCAACGCCAAACTCAGGTGATGAACGAAGGCTGGGCGACTTTCTGGCATTACACGATCTTGCATCAAATGTATCAGGAAGGTCTGGTGACCGATGGGTTCATGATCGAATTTCTCCAATCGCATACCAATGTCGTTTACCAACCGGCCTTCGATAGCCCTTATTATTCGGGTATAAACCCCTATGCCTTGGGTTTCTCGATGATGAGCGACATCCGCAGGATTTGCGAAACGCCGACGCCCGAGGACGAACGTTGGTTTCCGGAAATAGCCGGCAGCGATTGGAACAAGACACTGCATTTCGCGATGCAGAATTTCAAGGACGAAAGCTTTATCAGCCAGTTTTTATCCCCTAAAGTCATTCGCGACCTCAAACTATTTTCCATCTTGGATGATTCCAATGAGCAAGAGATCGCCGTGACCTCGATTCATGACGAAGACGGTTATCGGCATATCCGGCAAGCCTTGTCCGAACAGTACAATTTGGGTAGTAACGAACCCAATATTCAGGTTTATCATGTCGACCGTAAAGGCGACCGTTCGCTGACGCTACGCCATACCCAATATCACAGAAGGTTCTTAGCTCAAAGCGCCGAACATGTCTTAAAGCATGTCGCAAGACTTTGGGGCTTCGATGTTCGGCTTGAAACAGTGGATGAAGACGGAACGCTGCAGACGATAATGGAATGCAAACTTTAATCCTACACAGTAATTCGAATACAACTGTCACAGTCTGTAACACCTTAATGTTACAGATTTCAAGTCTCTGTTAATAAAGCATATTCTATTCGATTGATAAGCTTTCCTTCGTTCTCTGTAACAGGCTGTTGTTACAGAGAGCAAAACGTGACGAATTCGATCTAATATTTTCTTATATTTATCAATAATTTGTATTATTAATCGATTCGTCGAGCATGGCATCGTTTTTGCCGTTTATTCATGAAAAGCTATTCAATGAATAAATTCGGTAATAGGAAGCACCGCATGATCGCACATGCTCTGACGATAGTCCTGAACGAACTCAATCGACATTTGACTGGCCATTACGGGGCGGATGTCATGAATGTCTGTCGCTTGGGGAACCTAGCCGACGGTTTCGGAAACGGGGCGGGCGCGAATCCGCGTGATGTGCTTTATTTGTCGTTGGTCAACATCAAGGAAGAAAAAACCTTAAAAAACGTGCCGAACTACACGCGCAACGACGTTACACTCCGCACCGTCTATGAAAACCCGCCGACCTTTCTCAATTTTCAAATACTGATCGTCGCCTCGCACAGTAATTACACCAATGCCTTATTGATGCTGTCGCGAGCGATACGCTTCTTTCAGGCGCAAAACGTTTTCACGCAGGACACGGTCGATCCGGCGTCGATTTCGAATAATGCGCCCGCCAATCCGCTCGATCAACTCGAATCGTTCAAACTGATTTTCGATCTGTATTCTCCGACGATGGAGGAAGTCAATCACCTCTGGGGAACCTTGGGCGGTAAACAATACCCGTTTGCGATCTATGTACTGCGTATGTTGGATTTGAAATTCCGGGCGGTCAAAAGCGAGAGGGGCGTCATTACTGAAGTCGTTCACGATTTCCGGCATAAATCCGGATTGGCGGTCGCCAATGAGTGAGCAAATTCGCGTTAAATATCGGCGCCTCTTCGAAGTGAAGGTGCTGCATCACTATTGGCTGGACGATGGCTCAACCGTATTCGATTCGATCGCCGACCCGCTGAAAAAACAACAACGCTTATCGTCTTATGATGTCCGCACCTTCCTTGAGATTCGGCCGACCTCATCGACAGAGAAACAGCTTGAAGCCTATCGGGCTATTGTGATCAATAGCACTTTGGGCGTGATCGCGGCGGTTCCGGAAGAGGCTGTTATCGCTAGCGATGCGCTTTTCGAGTTTGCGGTTATCGTGCGCAACCCGGCATTCATTAATTACACCGCGTTGACGCTGAGACGGCAACGCATCGTCGATCTTTATGATGCCGAACTAGGCAAACGTTATTTGTACAAGGAAAACGTACCGGTCTTATCGAATTTGACCGGTGCTTCTCGAGGTGCCGGCAACGATGAAGTCCTGTTTTTATCCAAGGAATTTCCGGCTATCGCCAATGACGATCTCGTCGAAGCGATAGGCTTATCGGGCAACTCGCTGACACAGCTTATCGCAGACCAGCCGGGCGATCTCCTTCATACGATTACCGATCAAGCCGGGCTTTGGCCGGTTTATGTACATCAAGGCGATGTTCCGGTAATGGAAGTGCCGGAGATGGAGGGCGCGGTTTTTCGCGGTATTGCCTTGGATTCGAATCTGCCGAAGGATGTATTTGCGCTGATTCGCTTGCATGCCGAAAGACCGGGCGATAGCCGATTCAGTTTGATCGATAGTCAGGGCAGGGCAAAGCAAACCCCGCCTTCGTTTCATGTGCGACTAAAAAATCGCTCGACATTTTGGCATTATTTAAACCAAAGCAACGGTTCCTTGGAATTCGAAACCGCCGAGCCGTTGCCCTCAACTTATTTCGGCAATGCCGGCAATCGCCGCAAACCCTCCGAAAACTCAGTCAAGCCGGTTTTAAGCGGCGATAGAGTGATTAAACTCGTTTCGGAGATTTATGAGTAATCTTTAATATGAATCGGTAATTATCATGGCTACAGCGTATAAAACTCCTGGCGTTTATATCGAGGAAATTCCGAAATTCCCTCCGTCCATTGCACCGGTCGAAACCGCGATTCCCGCGTTTATCGGTTACACCGAGAAGGCCATGGAATTCGTTGATGACGACCTTCATCTCAAACCGACGCGTATTGCCTCGCTGGTTGAATACGAAAGTCTTTTCGGCGGTCCCCAACCCGAGGAGGCAATAGTCGTGACGCTCAACGAAACGCAGGACGAAGACGGAAATACATTGACACAAACGGCGGTTGCGACATTGGCGGAAGGCAACCGTTCGAAACATGTTATGTATTATGCGCTGCTATTGTTTTTCGCGAACGGTGGCGGACCTTGCTATATCGTTTCGGTCAACCCTTATAAGGATTTGGGCGGTGATCTGGTTAGAAACGATCTGGAGGCAGGATTGGAAGCATTGGAAACTGCGGACGAACCGACCTTGATCATATTTCCGGAAGCACAGTTTCTCAGTGGTATCAGCGACTTCGCGACCTTACACAATCGGGCGTTGGCGCAATGCGAAGCCTTGAAAGACCGTTTCGTCATCATGGATGTTCACGGAGGGTCGGTGTCGATGTCCAACAGCGCCGCTAACCTGTTGACCGGCATCGGTAATTTTAGAAGCGACGGAATCGGAGCGAACAATCTCAAATACGGTGCGGCCTATGCGCCGAATATAGAAACCGTACTCGATTTCGCGATCGATGAAAATGAAGTCGATTTCGTTCATGTGATCGACGGCACGTCAGCGAGCCCTGTTAAACTCGAGACCTTGATAAGCGGAAACAATCAGGTCTATCAAAAGGCTAAGGCGGCGATTCGAGACTTGCCTTGTAAAATGCCGCCGAGCGGCGCGATCGCGGGTATTTACTCGGCGGTCGACAACAGCCGGGGGGTCTGGAAAGCACCGGCGAACGTCAGTGTGACTGCCGCGATCAAGCCGACGATTGAGTTTTCGAACGTGCAGCAAGATCGAATGAACGTCGATCCGACGGCCGGCAAATCGGTCAATGCGATTCGGCCATTCATAGGCAAAGGCACACTAGTTTGGGGTGCCCGTACTCTAGCCGGCAACGACAACGAATGGCGTTATGTCAATGTCAGACGTTTTTTTATTTTCGTCGAGGAATCGACCAAAAAGGCGACCGAACAATTCGTTTTCGAACCGAACGATGCGAATACCTGGGTCAAGGTACAGGCGATGATCGAAAACTTCTTGACCGTGTTATGGCGGCAAGGCGCGTTGCAAGGCATCAAGCCGGAGCATGCCTTTTATGTCGCGGTGGGCTTGGGTAAAACGATGACGCCGCTCGATATTTTGGAAGGCCGGATGATTATCGAAATCGGCATGGCTGCGGTTAGGCCGGCCGAATTCATCATTCTCAGATTCTCGCACAAAATGCCCGAATCCTGATTTTAGCGGCCGACATACTTTAGCAAACAAGAGGGCATCATCATGGCGCAAGTTTATCCATTACCGCGTTTTCACTTTCAAGTGGATTGGGGCGGTGCAAAATTGAGTTTTACCGAAGTCACTGGCCTTGTGATGGAGCGTGAAAAGGTCGAATACCGGCATAGCGACAGCAAGGATTTCAGCAAGATCAGCATGCCCGGACTGATCAAACTCAGCAATATCACGATGAAACGCGGCAAATTCGAAGGCGACTTCGATTATAACGATTGGCTCGACGAAATCGCCAACGAACGAGTCGAAGGCCGCCGCGATGTCGTGATTCGTTTATTGAACGAAAAACACGAACCGGTTGCGGCTTGGTCGGCGACACGTTGTTTTCCGGTCAAGGTCACCGCGCCCGATTTAAAGTCCGACGCCAATGAAGTCGCGATCGAAACCATCGAAGTCGCGCACGAAGGACTCAAACTAATGAAAGTATAACGCCGATGGCCGATTACTATCCGCCGCTCGGCTTTTATTACAAAGTGGAGTTCGGCATCAGCCAAGTGAGCAATGACGTCCGGTTTCAGTCGGTCTCGGGTCTCACCGTGGAATACGATTATGAAAGTTTCAAGGAAGGCGGCGAAAACCGTTTCGAACATAAATTGCCGGTCCGAACCAAGTATGCCGACATGGTCTTGAAACGCGGTATGTTGACCGATTCCGACGTGATCGATTGGTTGCTCGATGCCTTTCGCGACCGTGTGTTCAAGCCCGCGTCGGTCAATGTAATTTTGATGAATGAAAAAAGTGAGCCCTTGCGAACTTGGAAAGTCGCTCAGGCGATACCGAAAAAATGGCAGATCGGCGATTTCAACGCCAACGAAAGCGCGGTCGTCATCGAAACGATCGAATTGACCTACCGTTATTTCACGGTGCAAACCTGAGTCCGCCATGCCGATTGAAATCAAAGAACTGCATATCAAAGTCACGGTCAACCCGCCCGAAGAAGGGAGTTTATGGCAAGAACCGGGCAATGCCGGCAGAGGAGGTTCGGCGGCAAATCCGATCGACCAAGATGCCTTGATTGCCGAGTGCGTCGAACAAGTTTTACAGATTCTGCAAAATAAAACGGAGCGCTGATGGCCGAAAACGGGAAATTGGAAAAGATGTTGATACTGGCTTTCTCCGATTCGGAAAAAGCCGAAAGCGGCGGCTTGCTCGAAGCCGACGAAAGCTTCGAGGCCTTGATCAATCCGGAGAGCTATACGCTCGACTATAAGCTTAAGTTTTCCGAATCCGGGCAAGGGCAGGGGACCAGCGGTCAACAATTAAAATACGAATATACCGAACCGGAAGAAATTTCCTTCGAATTTTTATTCGACAATACCGGCATCATCGACGGTAAACCGCGCGACTCGATCGCCGACGACATCAAGGCGTTCAAGGAAGTGTTGACCGGCTATAAAGGCGATGCTCACGAACCGCGTCATTTTAAGCTGGTTTGGGGCGAGCATTCGATTTTTAAGGGGCGGGTCGTCGAAGTCGGCATTACTTACAAACTGTTCAGACCGGACGGCACGCCGATACGGGCATTGGTCAAGGTCAAGTTCAAAAGCAGTATCGAAGAAGAAAAACGCGCCGCGAAAGAAAACAAAAGCTCGCCCGACTTGAGCCACAGCCGCAGAGTCAAGGCCGGCGATACGTTGCCGCTGATGTGTTACAAAATCTACGGCGATCCGCGTTATTACTTGGAAATCGCAAAAATCAACCGATTGGATCACTTCAGGTCGCTCGAACCCGGCCGTGAAATCATGTTTCCTCCGGTCAACAAAACGGCTCGACCATGAGAAACGAATCCGCCATTCCAACGCCGGCCACTCCCGATGTCTGCACGGTGGCCTTATTAATCGACGGCACCGAAATTCCGGGACAATTTCAGGTGCTATCGGTCAGCGTCAATAAAGAATTGAACCGGATTCCGTCAGCCACGATTCAACTGAAAGACGGCGAAGCGGCGCAAGCCGACTTTCCCGCCAGTAATACCGGATTGTTCATTCCGGGTCAAAAGATCGAGATTCAGTTCGGTTACCGCTCGCAAAACGCCACGGTATTTAAAGGCATGATCGTCAAGCATAGTATCAAGCTCAGAAAAAACGAAAGCCTCTTGATTCTGGACTGCCGGCATGAAGCGGTCAAAATGACGTCCGGCATACACAGCCGCTACTTTACCGAACAAAAAGACAGCGACATTATCGAAACATTATTCGGCGATTACGGCTTGACCGGCACGAGCGATACGACGGAACCGGATTTACAAGAGGTCGTGCAATTCGAATCGACCGATTGGGATTTTATGCTATGCCGGGCCGAAGCGAACGGTTTCGTCGTCAATGTCGGCGACGATGCGATTACCGTCGGCAAGCCCGCAACCGGCGAAGAATCGGTCGTGAAGGTCGGTTACGGTTCGACCCTGTTGGAACTGGATGCCGAAATCGATGCACGTTTGCAAAGTCCCGGAATCAAGGCTACGGCTTGGCATGCGGCCGATCAGACATTGATCGAAGCCGAAGCTTCCGAACCGAAATCCGCCAGTGCCGGCAATATCGATGCCGAGACATTGGCGGCGATATTAGGCACTGAAATGCATGAAATACGCCATGGCGGCGGATTGAGTCAGCCGGAATTGAAAACCTGGGCCGATGCGCGTTTGTTGAAGGAGCGTCTAGCCAGAATCAGAGGCCGAGCGAAATTTCAAGGCATTGCCGAGGTCATGCCGGGGACCGTGATCGAAGTCAGCGGCATCGGCGAGCGCTTTGCCGGACTGTTTTATGTGTCGGGCGTGCGGCATTGCGTTTCCGGCGGCAACTGGGAAACCGATGCGCAACTGGGCCTAAATCCCGATCTATTCGCCGAAACCTATAATTTACGCCCGTTGCCGGCGGCGGGATTATTGCCGTCGGTCTGCGGATTGCAAATGGGCGTCGTGACGGTATTGGAAAGCGATCCCAAAGGCGAAGACAGAATAAAGGTTCGGCTGCCGCTGGTCGACACGGCCGATGAAGGCATTTGGGCAAGGCTTGCAACGCTCGATGCCGGCGACGGTCGAGGAACATTTTTTCGGCCCGAGATCGGCGATGAAGTCGTGGTCGGATTTCTCGGTGACGATCCGCGTTATCCGGTCGTGTTGGGCATGTGCCACAGCAGTGCGAAACCGGCGCCGGAGACAGCGAAGGACGACAATCATCTGAAAGGCTATGTCAGCCGCGAAAAGATGGCCCTGACCTTCGACGATGAAAACAAGGTCGTCGTGCTCGAAACGCCGGGCGGCAACCGTCTGACTTTGTCCGAAGCCGATCAGGCTGTCGTGATCGAGGATCAGAACGGCAATAAAGTCACCATGAATGCCGACGGCATCAAGCTCGAAAGCGTCAAAGACTTGATATTACAAGCCGCCGGTGACGTCAAGATCGAAGGCATCAATACCGAACTGAGCGCGCAAGCCGAATTCAAGGCCTCGGGTTCCGGTTCGGCCGAAATTTCCGGCGCCAGCACCACGGTCAAGGGCAGTGCCAGCACCACGATCCAAGGCGGCGTCGTGCAGATCAATTGAGGAGATGAAGCGATGTTACCGGCAGCCAGAATCACCGACATGATCGTCAGCACCGCGACGCAAGGCGCCCCGGTGCCGATCATTCCGCCGGGCGAACCGACCGTTTTGATCGGCGGTCTGCCGGCGGCGCGCTTGGGAGATTCGTGCGGAGTCGATGCGATTATCATGGGTTCGGCAACGGTCATGATCGGCGGCATGCCGGCCGCGCGTGTCGGCGATTCGAGCGCTTCGGGCGGCGCGATCCTGCCGCCCGGTATGCCGACAGTATTGATAGGAGGATGACATGAGTTTTCTCGGACGCGGCTGGTCTTTTCCGCCGACATTCAACCGGGCAAGTGGCGGCGTTACGATGCTCGAAGCCGAAGCGGACATCGCTTCGAGCCTTGAGATTCTACTGAGCACCGCGCAAGGCGAGCGCACGATGCTGCCTAGATACGGCTGTAATTTGCAGGAGTTGGTGTTCGAAAATTTGGATACGCGCATGAAGACCTTGATGGCGGACAAAGTGGAATCGGCGATTTTATATCATGAGCCGCGTGTCGAACTGGAAAGCGTTCGGCTCGACGATAGCCTGGAGCTCGAGGGCGTGGTATTGATCGAAGTGATCTACCGCGTCAAGGCTACGAACTCGCGCTTCAATTTCGTTTATCCCTATTACAAATTGGAGGGTACCGATATTAACCTAACCGCAGCCGTCAACCTCTTGCCCGATAGCGATTGAATCATGGCCAACTCGGATTGCAAACAAAACACCGATGCCTCGAGGCTAGCGCATGAAGGCAGCAGCCGAGACTTGCGTGTGCCGAAGGCTTTGGATCCGAACCATGTGCCGGTCAATGAACGAGGACCGGAGTACGGTCTGGTGTTTGCAAAAGCCTATTCGGCCTATCTCAATTATTATGACCCGAACAACAGCGTCACCGGCGATTGGCAAAGTTTTTTCGATAAGGATGTCTCTGTGTTGTTGGCTGTCGCCGCGATACAAGACGTCGACGCGTACCGCTCGGCAGTCAAAGCCTATTTCGATTTTTTGAATAATAGCGGCAATCGAACGCAAGCAGAGGCGCTCAAACAACGCTTGGGTTTCTTGTTCAGTATCGCGGCGACCATGGCCAAGCGACTAGACCGCTTGAAAGAAAACTTGCCGGTCGATACGGCGCTGAAAAATCTTTTGCAAAACCGCATACGATCGCAGTCGGCGCAAGGTTTCAAACGGCTTATCGCCTACTACAAGGCTTACGAGAGCGATTTCGGATTGACCGCCGACGAGCTGGACGTTGCTGCGGAATTGACGATATTCGGTCAAGAAGCCCAAGCCTTCGGCGATATCTATCGAAGGCCCTTTTCGAAAGATTGGATCATCGGCAACTTTCCGGATTGGCCGCATTACATCGACAGCATCGTCAAGGATGCGGGGGTTTTCGGCCCACTGCTTGACCCGTCCAATCCGAATTATTGGTTTTCGATCCATAATTCGATCGCCAGTCACAACCTTTTTACATCGATATTCGATGATTTTTTAAAAATCTATGCGCGCATCGTCGTTGAAGCCAAACAAGAATTGGAACATTCGTTCATTCAAAACGGCAATCATGAACCGCATTATGCGCTGCTGATCGCCTTCTTACGCTTATTCGAAGGGACGCGGGCCGAGATCAACACCTTGACAAGCCGGCACCTGGATTTTTATTACCGGGACATTTTACAGCTCAAGGAAAAACCCGCCGAACCGCCTCGGGTCCATTTATTGGCCGAATTGGCTAAACATGCCGACAGCCACCTGTTCGATAGTGGCGTGTCGTTCAAGGCCGGAAAGGACGAGTCAGGCATCGAGGCCTTTTTTACGAACGACCGCGATTTCATTGCCAATAAAGCGAAGGTCGCGGCGCTGAAGACCGTTTACCGGCATGGCGGCGAAGCGGTTGCCGAATTGGGTGTCAACGCGGCTAAACAGTCGGGCCGTTACTATGCCTCGCCGGTTGCCGATTCCGAAGACGGACTGGGGGAGAAACTGACCAACGAAGAACAATCTTGGCATCCTTTTTTCAATAAACGCTATAGCAATGCGCAACTGGACAGCATTGCGATGCCCGAGGCCGAACTGGGTTTTGCTATCGCTTCGCACTATTTATGGTTGGCCGAAGGCGAGCGGACCGTGACGGTCGAATTTTATTTGAGTGATATTACTTTCAATACGTTGCCCGGCGATTTGAAAGCGGATCTGGTTTGTTCTTTGTCTACCGAAGAAGGTTGGCTCGAAAAGTCGGCAATGAAATTTGAAAGCGTGCAAGGCAGGCTTCAATTGAAAATCAAACTTTCCGGGGCCGATCCTGCAATAACGGCGTATAGCCCTAAAGTTCATGGCTTTGATTTTTCAACCAACTTGCCGATTTTATTAGTCAAATTTCGGCATCAAAGCGACCGCCTTTATCCTGTGGCGTTACTCGCCAACGCAGTGCTCGATAAAATCGGATTGAACGTTGCCGTCAAAGGACTCAGAACCTTAAAGGTTTCCAATGATTTCGGTTCGGTGGTCGCCTCTAAGCCTTTCCAGCCATTCGGCCCAGCTCCGGTGGCCAATAGTTCATTAATCCTGGGTTCCAAAGAAGCCTTTCAAAAAAGACTGCTTTCAGCGAAAGTCAATTTGCAATGGCAAAATCCTCCCGAGCCTTTCGGTACCCAAGTCAATATCAAAATCGATTATTTACAGTCGGGGACCTGGAAACAAGCGACTAGCGAGACCAAAGCGATTACAAGCGATTCCTATTCGCTAGATAGCGAAATCAATCAAACCATCGTTGATGCCGCCGATTTCAATGAGCCAGTGTTTTATAACTCCGCTGCGCGTCATGGTTTTGTGCGGTTTTCGACGAGCGAAGGTTTCGGGCAAGACAAGTATGAAAAAGCTTTGATCGATTACATCAGAAAGCTGATGGATAACGATAAGGAATTGGCAAAGGGAGTGCAGACGGCAGTCGATTTTATCGGCCAAATCAATACTAGGGTGCAAGAATTCAATGATTTGCACAATTCAGTCATTGAAAATCTCAGTCAATTACCCACTCAGATGGCTGAAGTTACCAATGATTTGATTGAAAGGTTTCCTGAAGTGATCCAAAACACTGAGAAAGTTTTTGAAAAAATAAACCAAGTCTACGTCGAAATGACAGGGGAAATCGGACCTGCTATCCGTAATCTTTTACAACAATCTTTTGACGTAGAGATAGACCTTGTTGGCGTCAATGACTGGAGTAATCTTCCAGGTTTACTTACTCCTGACGATGCTAGTGAGGGAGTTCCTGATCTCATTGGTCGATTGAATGAAACAGTAACCAGGCTTTCCAATTTGAAAAATACGGTCGTCAATATTGCAAAAGAAATAGAAGAAAAAACGGGGGTCACCAACCTAACTCAAACGATCAATACTTTTATGAGTCTCGTAGCCAATACTCATGATGATATCAATCGGATAGCGAGCGAAATGATCAAGCTCGATAATGCCGGTAAGTGGGTAACTGAAAAGACATCGGTTGTTATGTCGGCCGGCAGTCAACTTATTGAGGATTTCGGTGCCCAGACTATTCAATTCAATAATAACGTTGCAGGCCTTGTTGCCGGTGTCTCGACGATGGTTGAGGGAATAGGCGAAGTCCTAGGTGACGAGCCTATCAAGCCCAAGCCTCCTGTCGGCCCATGGATGACCGAGTTGACTCTTGATTACACCACGGATGAGCAAATGATTGCGCTCGATAGCACCGATTCAGGCATTTGGCGGAATAGGCAAGCCTTTTTCTTTCATTTGGCGCCGTTCGGTCACTGTGAACAGCATCCGTTTCTTAATTCGACGCGTAAGGTTTATTTGATACCGGGTTTTCGTTTCCAACAAAACCATGACGAAATAATGAGCGAAGCCGAGTTTTACATCGGACTAACAGGGCTCGAACCGCCGCAAAACCTGTCGCTGCTGTTCCAAGTCGCGGACGGCACGGCCGACCCGTTGACGATCAAACCCGACCCGCATATCCACTGGAGTTATCTACGGGGTAACGAATGGATCGCTTTCAAGAAAGACGAAGTCGAGGACGGCGCGGGCGGTCTATTGAACTCCGGCATCATCAGGTTTGCACTGCCGAACGACGCCGATAACAACAACTCGATTTTGCCCCCCGGCATGCATTGGCTAAGGGCGGCGGTTGCATCGCACAGCGAAGCGGTTTGCCGTTTACAGGCCGTTTCCGCGCAAGCCTTACAGGCGACCTTTAGCGACCGAGGCAACGATCCCGGCTTCTCGGCGAAACCGCTAAAAGCCGGCACGATTAGCAAGTTGGAGCGGCCAAATGCGGCCGTCAAAAAGATCGAGCAGCCTTTTTCAGCGTTCGGCGGACGTGGCGCCGAAACGCCGTCGGCTTTTTATACACGCGTTAGCGAACGTTTGCGTCATAAGGACAGAGCGGTCGCGCTTTGGGATTACGAACACCTGGTTTTGGAAGCCTTTCCGCAAATTTATCGCGTCAAATGCCTGAATCATACTCAGTACGAGCCCGGAGAAAACGGCGATTTCATCTACCGGGAACTCGCGCCGGGCCATGTTACGCTAGTCGCGATTCCCAATCTGCGATTCCAAACGTATCGCGATCCCCTCAAACCCTATACGAGTCTGGGCTTGCTCGATGAAATCAAGGATTTTTTGAGTTCGCGCGTGCCCTGTTTCGTCAACTTGCATGTTCGCAATCCGCGCTTCGAGACCGTGCACTGCTCGTGTAAAGTCCGTTTTCATGAAGGCTTCGACGAGACGTTTTATCGCAATACGCTACGCCAAGCGATTACCCGGTTTTTGTCGCCCTGGGCTTTTGCGAACGATGCAAAGCCCTCTTTCGGCGGAAAAATTCATCAATCGGTATTGATTCGTTTCATCGAAGAGCAGACTTATGTCGATTATTTGACCGACTTTGTGTTGTATCACGATAGCGGCGGGGCGACAGGAGACGTCGCGGTCCATGAGGCGGCAGGCTCGACTGCGGCATCGATTTTGGTTTCGGCGCCGGCCGGCGAACACCAAATCGATGTCATCAAACCCGCCGCAGTGCATGAACTCGGCGAAACCTGTCCGTGCGAACCATGAAAGAGCCAGCCGTTTTCTTACCCCGACTGGATTCGCAAAAGCCTAGCGAAGACTTTTTTGCGTTGCGCCGCGAAGGCATCGGCTATATCGAGCAGGCCGGCAGTCGGCATTGGACCGATTACAACACCCACGATCCGGGCATCACGATCCTGGAAGCCTTATGTTATGCGTTGACCGATATCGCTTATCGAAGCGGTTGGGATATCAAGGACTTGTTGACCCGAGAATCCTCGACCGCCGCCGACCCGTTCCCGGCTCAAGCGTTTTATACTGCACGCGAGATACTAACGAACGGTCCCGTCACACCGGACGATTTCAGGCGCGTGCTAATCGATTTGGAGCCGGTGCGTAATGCTTGGGTATTTTGTAAGCAATGCGCCTGCGAAACCGATTATTACGCACTATGCGACGATGAGCGTTTGGTTTTGTCCTACCGGAAGCCCGAGCAAGGCGAGTTAGCCCCGAAAAAAGTAGCGGTATTGGGTTTATACGAGGTTCTGCTGGAACTGGAATCCGATCCTGAGCTGGGCGACTTGAATGCCCGCAAAATTCAGAAAACGCGCCTTTTTTATGACGCCGAAGGCAGAGTTCAGACTCGGGTCGTCGAAGTGCGTTTCCCTGATTTATCCTTGTCCGCAGCGGACGAATGGCAGGCTTTTTTAGATAATTTCCACGATTATGAGATCAGTGTTCGAATCGGTGCGGCCAAAGGCTACGATGTCTTGACCGACTCGGCTCTGGATCAGGCCGACAAGGAAAGCTATTTAAAAAGACATTGGCGGGAATTGTTCTATGTGGATTTTCTGTTGACATCGGAAGAATTAACGCTGGCAATCGACAATGCCACGCTGCGCGTGTTCGGCAATGCCGATGCACAGGGGGAAACGACGCTGGACGAACTGGAGGAGTTGCTGCTGGACGCTTCGGATTCGGGAATCGTCGGGCTCTACCGGCGCAAAACGCTCAAGATCGCCAAGGCCGTCGAACAGGCCAAGCTGTCATTGCATCAGAGACGCAATCTCGATGAGGATTATTGCCGTATCGAAGGCATAGCGTTGGCCGAAATTGCGGTATGCGCCGATCTCGAAGTGGCCTCCGATGTCGATATCGACCGCGTGCAAGCGCGCATCTGGCAGGAAATCGAGCATTATCTGAACCCGCCGATCGCGTTTTACAGTTTGCAAGAATTGCTCGATGAAGGCTTGTCGGTCGAAGCTATTTTCAACGGGCCGGCGCTCGACAACGGTTTCATCAAATCCGAAGATCTGCAGCGAGCAATGTTGAAATCGGAAATCAGAACGTCCGATATCGTCAAGCGTTTGATGGCGATCGACGGCGTTCTGGCGGTCAACAACCTGCAGTTGACCCTCTACGATTCGCAAGGCCGAATCGTCAAAGGCAAGGCTGACCCGATTTGGCAAAACGACGGCAAGCCTTTGTTCAATCCGGATCGAATCAGCGCGGCCTGGTTGCTGATGCTCGACGATCGCAGACAGCCGCGATTTTACCGCGAAGCATCGCGATTCTTGTTTTTTAAAAACGGCCTGCCTTTTCAAGCGAGGCACGACGAAGCCATTGCGACCTTGCATCAATTACGCGGCGAAGCCGAACGCCCGAAGATCAAAAATACGCCGAAAGACCTGCCGTTGCCGAAGGGAACATACCGAGATCCCGGCCATTATTTTTCGATACAAAACGAATTTCCGCAGAGCTATGGCATCAGCCCCGAAGGCCTGCCCAGCCATGCGTCCAAATTACGCCGGGCTCAAGCCAAACAATTGAAAGCCTATTTGCTGGTATTCGAGCAATTCTTAGCCAATCAAATAGCACAGCTAGCGCAAAGTGCCGATTGTTTTTCGTTGGACCCCGGCATACGTCAAACCTATTTTATCAAGGAGTTAACGCAAGATATTATCGATGGTTACGACGATCTGGTCGCCGGTTTGGATAAAGAAAAACTCGAAAAGCTGATCGAGTCCGAACCGGAATTCTTGCAGCGGCGTAACCGGTTTCTCGATCACTTATTGGCCCGTTTCGGCGAACAGTTATCCGACTACACCTTATTGCTAAGCGACCTTGCCGGCCGTCAAAAAGCGCAAGCATCCTTGATCGATACCAAACTCGCCCTGCTCAAAGGACTGCCGGAAATTAGCCGGTACCGTTACCGGTCGTTCGACACTACCGGCGAAGCTTGCGCGCAAAAGCAATATCCGGTTCTGAAAAAACGCGTCAATCTGCTGCTGGGCATTGCCGATCTGAAGATGACATTGTCGCCATTGGAAACCATCGCCGGCAAGACCGAAATCGCTTTTGAATTGATGGATTGGAATAATCGGCCCTGGTTGACCGGGACGCTTGAGCTTGACGCATACGCTGCATCGAACACCGCCGCTTACCGTACGGTCGTCAAGCAAATGAGCGACCCTGAAATTTATCGGATAGATGAGCAGACTCATCGATTAACGCTTGAGGAGGATACGATCGTATTGCGCGCCGCTCATCCGGATGATTTGGCGACAGAGGCCGAGGCGCAAAAGATCAAGGCCGTTTTACTGAATTGGAGCGCGCACCAACGAACGATCCTGGTCGAACATGTGCTGCTCAGACCGAAGTTTCCCGGCGACGCGCTTTATCCCGTATGCTCTGAAGGCGTATGTAAAACCTGCGGCTTTGAGGACCCTTATTCGTTTCGTTTAACCTGGGTCATGCCGGGCTGGACCTCGTCGTATAACGTCAACTTGGATTTGCGAGCGTTTGCCGAACGCACGATACGCCAAGAAACGCCGGCGCACTTATTGAGCAAAATATGTTGGGTCGGCAATCAAGGGATTATCGACAATCCCTGCGAACCGCTCGTGAACGAGTTGGCCGCGCTATTGCTCGAACAAAACCAGGCTACGGAAGAGGAGGCCTGCGACTGTGCAACAGCGATTTTTAGCGAATTCAGCCGAGTCTTCAATGACTGGTACCACGGCAAAACCCTGGATTATTTCGATCCGGACGTTTTGCGGGCGCAGCTGGCAAGCGAATTCGAGTCGATCCTGAATCCCGGCGGGATAGAGTGTGCCGCGGCGATCGGCGCCGTTTTATGGAACACTATCGTTTCTCGGTTGACCGAACATTTTGCTGAAATCGCCCGTTACGGCCGGCAGTTCGAACGTTTCGAAACGGCTTGGTGCTTGTGGCTTGAAGCGAACGCCTCGATCGATTGGACCGAACAGCGCCTGCAGGAAAGAGTCGAAGCCTTGTTGGCCGAGGCTTTGCTCGATGGAGACGAAACGTCGTTGTGCCGATGCGCCGCCGGCATTCTTGCCGATTACGGCACGGCGTTTTCCGATTGGCTGAACGGCTATGTCGAAAACGGCTTGGAACCGCCGGAAGATTTGTCATCGTTCGAGCCGGCACCGATCGTGCTATGTTCCGATGCTCAATTTAAAACCGGTACCGAAGACGAATTGAAAGCCTTGCTCGATAAGCATTACCAAGACTATATCGACGTGTCGTACCGGCTGAGAGTCGTGGTCAATTTGCTGGCCGATCTGAAATCTATTTACCCCGAAGCGACTCTGCACGACTGCGACGACGGCAGCGATCATAATCCGGTACGGCTCGATAAAACGGCCCTCGGTTCGCTCAATGCCGTACCACGGCCCTTTGAAAACCCATGAATACGGTCAAAACGTCATGAAAGCTGAATACGATCAATTTCCAATTTTCGAAGCCAATCAGGTGTTGAGCAACCGGCATCTGAATCAGGTATTTAATTACTTGGACGAGCAAAACCGGCTGACGCGCTCGAACCTGATCGGTATCGGCATCGTATGCGGGTTCGAACTCGAATACACGACGTCTCCGGAAGCGGTTATTCGGCTATCGAAGGGCGTCGGTATCACTTCGGAAGGATATTTGATCAGCCAAGCCGACGATATCGAGCTGAGCGCCTATCGCTCCTACACGCTGCCGAACGATATCGAGTATGCACCATTTGAAGGCTATCCGCTTTGGGAGCTGTTTCCGGACGGCGAGCCGAATACCCAAGCCTTGAATCAACCGTCCGGTTTTCTGAACGATAAGGCGCTGCTGTTGTTTTTGGAGTTGAAAAAGGCCCCGCTGCGCAATTGCAGTCCGAATAATTGCGACGACAAAGGATCGTCGGTGACGGTCACGCTTAGGCGTTTGTTGATCAAACGCACCGATTTAGCCGACATCATTGCCGCGCTCAACGGCCTCGATGCGGGTCTGAGTTCCGCCGATTTGGAAAATCAATTGGCCGAACGTTTCAATCTGCCGGATTTGCGTTTGCCGAATATCAGTGTCCCGAGTACGTCTTTGGCGACTTCGCAGCAGGTCTTGGCGGCATTTCACGCTGTTTTTTCCTCTTCCGGCTTGGCCGCTAAAGTCGGCGAGGCCTTATCGGCCGGGTATCGAGCCTTTAAACCGCTCGTCGAGAACGATTATCCGAACGATCCGTTCGAAGGCTTCGACGCGAAATTCGGTTTTTTGAATAGCCAACCCGATTCGGCCGAACAAGTTTTATTTCTACCGTATTATTACGATTGTTTCGACGACTTGTTGTCCGCTTACGACGAATTCCGCTGGCAAGCGGCTGAGTTGATTTGTTTATGCGGCCCGCCGACAGAGTTGTTTCCACGGCATTTAATGTTGGGTTTATTGTTTCCCGAAGCCGTCGCCGAGCCCGGCCATTACCGGCATCGTTTTTTGCCGTCTCCTGCGGTCGGCGCCTGTACAGAGCAAACCCGAACGCTACAACAGTTGTTCGCGCGTTTGGTCGAGATGGTCGAGCGGTTCTCGAATAAGCCGCCATTAACGAACGATGCAACGCAGCAGATCAAGATAACGCCTAGCCGTTTGGGCGCAGTCGCATTATCGGAGAAGGCGATTCCTTACTATTATTTGCAAAACGGCAATCCGCCGTTGTATCGCTTATGGAATCCGGTTATGACCCGGCGCGGTCGGGACGCACAAAATCTAGGCTACCGCGCCTTTGAATATGCTTCGCAAGCGTTCGTGCTCGATCCGCTGCGTTTCGATCTTGAGCCTTACAATTTTTTGCGCATCGAAGGACACTTAGGCAAACCCTATCAGGATGTACTGGAAAATCTACTGCTGCAAAAAGAGCGTTACCGATTGCCGATACAAATCATGGCATTGCGTACCGGAGCGTTCGAAGAAACCGGAACCGTCGATCTTAAAGAGCATGCCTGTTATTTCGAGGATTTACTGACGCTCTACCGAGCCTACAAGCGAGAAATTTTATGCGCGTCTTCTAAGGCGCTATCGGCTTTGTTGAACAAAAACATCGGCCGGCAAGCTCTCTCCGCCGAAAGCCGCATAGCAAGACTCGATCGTCAGCCAGGTACTCTGGGCGCCTTATTCGCCGAAAAATATCGGGGACGTGATGTGTGCGATTTGGTCGATATCGGCGAACCCCCTTTGATGAATGCCGCGATTCGGTCGGTGGGTTATCTCCACAAATTCGAACATCTATTGGTCGAGGATCTCGCCGAAATCGACTGGCCATCATTGCAGCAAAACATGGAAGGGCTTAAACAATGGACGGCCGAAATCGAAAAACAGCGGGAAGGCGATGAAACCGCAGGCGAACTCGATTGGAAAGCGCTTTCTCTTGTCTTGAAATCGATGCTCGATCAATGCAAGCTCGAAGCCCTGGAACTCATAGAAGAAGAGTTGTTGCGTCGGGTTCGCGAAGTCAAGAAAAAACGCTTTCTGAGCCATTTTTTACAAAAACATCCGGGTATCCGCCATAAAGCCGGCGTGCCCATCGGCGGCACATTCGTGTTGGTCTATCACCAGACGTCCAAATCCGAAGCAAAATCTGGGGTATCCGCAGTGAAAAATGTTGCCGCCGCAGCATCAACCGTTGAAGGCATGCAGCCATCCGTTGCACATACAAGAGCAAAGGCGGCTGCCGATAGGCTGAAAAACAATCCCGCATTGGCGGACGATAAAGATTTGCAATGGCTACTTGAAACCGTGACCGGAAGACCGTTTCGTCCGGAGACAGCAGCGCCGTCGAACTGGCAAAAACTCTTGGATGCGGTTGTCGGTCAATTACCGGACGGTTCGGTCATCGCCGATTTTTATCTGCCTTATTTGTGCTGTTCCGACTGCGCGCCGATTCAATTCGTTTTGCCGAAATCGCCGCCGACCTTCGATATTGAAGTGGGCTGCACGAATCCTAACCATCAAGCGGAAGTTTCCGTGATACCGCTGAGCGGAAAAGCGCCTTATCGTTTGCAACTGAACGATCAAGCCTATGTGCCTTTGACCGATAAGCCGCTGATATTAAACACGGGCGCTCATCGCATTCGCATCATCGATGCCGACGATAGCGAGTCGATCGTGCGCGATATCGTGATCGCCGAGCCTTTGCGCCTGCTCGAACCGGATTATCAATGCCCCGATGCCGATGCCTATATCGTGACCGTGCGGATTACCGGCGGCACGCAGCCGTATTCGGTAAACGGCGAATTGTTAAGCGAAGATGTGTTCGTTTCACCGCCGACAGCGAGCGGTCAAATGCTGCCGGTCGAAGTTGTCGACCGTAATCAATGTAGCGTTAGAACCGAATTGGTCTTTGTTTGCGAAGCGGAATGCGATTTACCGTGTGAAGGTCTGTCGAGACGCTGCGCTTATCGTTTATGGCTGCAAGCGCCCGGTCCGGAAACGCCTTATGAGGTGGTTCGACTAAGCGGCAACCTGATCCATTTCCGCTTCAATGGTCAAAATTTCGAGATAGGTGCAGAAAAAGTCTTTGCGGATGTCACGGCGGCTAACTTGAATCAATCTTTCGATAATACGATAGGCGGAGCCATTAAAATACTGAACGCATCGATAGAAGAAGTGTTGGTCGACGAATTCGGCGAGGCGGGCAGGGGGCGCCTGATCGTCTCATACGAGCCGGACGAAAAGGAACCGTTCTCGGTCTTGCGAATCGAGCATTTTGTTTGCGAACGCTTCAGTCTGGAATGGGCCATGAGCTATGGGCAACCGGCGCCGGTCTTCGATATTAGCGTGCGTTATAGCAATGAGCCGTTGCCTAACGGCAATGCGTTCAACGGTGTGATCATACGAGACCGCAGGCGCAATACCGAAACCCGGATTCCGGCCTTTGACTGCAGCGAACGCAACCAATGCGTGGACGGCGAATTCAGAAGGCTTTGCGACGGACCTGATATCCGGCCCACGATAACATTCGAGTCGGTTGGTACGAACCTAATGAGTTTCTCGGGAGGCGTCGAAGGGAGAGCATCGCCTCCAATCATTGCCTGGATATGGGATTTTCCATCTGCTCGAACGTCAGAATCGTTATATGCCGGCGAAAAAGTCGAAGTTGGGTTCGAGAGCCTTGGACCTAGCGCAAGACTCACCGTAATCACTGCAAACGGCTGCCATTACGTTACCGAACGAACCTTATTGCTCCGATGAACGCAGTGATTCGATGCTATGCGCTCGATGCCGAAACGACCGGCTCCGATGCGGACGGCGTCGAATTACAACGCCTATTGACTCGCTTGACTCACGACAAAATTGTTCAAATTCTCGACGGTGTTTTGGAGCGTTTTTCATCGCCGAACGATTATCTGTATCTCGAACGCTTGACGATCGATGTCGGAAGCATCGAATTGGATAATCTGGAAAGCGAGTTACCGAAAAGAATTGCTACCAATCTGGAAAGCGCCTTAGCCGATATTAGCGCTTCGCATACCGACGATTCGAGGGCGCTCATCGCCGGCGGAAATTATCGGCAATCGAGACAACAAGCCGTAAACGAAGCGCTGTTGTTTTTTTTGAGGACAGGCCGCCTGCCTTGGTCGTTCCGTTTGCCGACTGGTCAAAATTTGGAACAGGTTTTGACCGAAAACTGGCGTGATAACGAGTCCGCCTTGGGTGGCCGGCATTTCAGCAAGGCGCTGATCGGAGTTTTACGAGACGATGCGGCTAGAATTCGTTTGCTTCGGCAGTTTTCGACGGATTCCGTTGCCCGCTTGTTAGTTCGCTATTTTCCGGAAACCGCTGTCGTTTTCGAGAAAATACGGCAAGACTTAACGGATTCCGTACCGCCCGCAATTGCCGAGGAAGACCGCTTAAGAACGGTTGTGCAGAACCTGTTGGTCATATTGTCGTCGGGTCAAGCCGTTAGCCAAACGATGCTGGACAAAATGGGTGAAATTGTTAAAGACCGATACGATGCAAACTACGCGCCGGATCGATATTTCGAAGAAAAGCGGCAACATCAAGACTCTCGGAGAAGCGATTTGGCGTCACGGTCTCCAACACCAGCGACACATCGGCAGGAAGACGAGCCACTAGCGCATTCATCGTATCCCTTCGACGATCCGGATATCGACGAAGGCATCTATGTCGATAATGCCGGCTTGGTGTTGCTGCATCCATTTTTGCCGCAACTGTTTACCGCATCGGCTTGTTTGCAAGACTATAAAATCGTTAAAACCGGCAGGGCTTTAGCGCTTTTGCATTATCTGGCAACCGGAGAACCGACCGCACACGAATACGACTTGGTATTACCCAAGGTACTGTGCAATATCGACTTGCCGATGCCGGTCGAAACCCTAACGGAACTGAGTCTCGAAGAACGAAGCGAAGCCGATGAATTATTGACTGCCGTGGTGAAACATTGGGACGTATTACGAAATACCTCGATCGACAGTTTACGAGGAACGTTTATTCTGAGGCCCGGAAAACTGATGCGGCGCGGCGATGGCGACTGGCAACTGAATGTCGAATATCGAAGCTGCGATATTTTATTGGATAGCCTGCCTTGGAACATTGCAACGATTAAGCTGCCGTGGATGCAAAACCTGCTTTGGGTGGAGTGGAGCCTATGAAAACCGGTGTAAAAAAATCATCCGGCACTGTTTCGAAACCGGCCAATCAAGCTTTTTTTGCCAAAGCCGGTTCGAGCGGATTTTTTGCTGCCGCGAACGAACCGAAAGCGCCGGCCGTGCAATTGAAAATGACGGCCAACAAGCCCGGCGACAAATTCGAAAATGAGGCCGATAACATGGCCGATAAGGTCATGAAGATGCCGGCGCCGGAAGAGCGAGTGCAAAAGGCGGAATTACCGGAGGAAAAAGTTCAGAAACAAGAAGAGCCTCTTCAAAAAGCCGAGCTTCCGGAAGAAAAAGTCCAAAAACAAGAGGAAGAACCGCTCCAAAAAGCCGAAGAGCCCGAGCGAACGATACAAAAGCAAGAAGACGAAATACTGCAAAAGACCGAAGCTCCAGAAGACAAGTTGCAAAAGCAAGAGGAAGAGCCCTTACAAAGGGCCGAAGCTCCCGAGGAAGATCTGCAGAAAGCCGAATCAAGCGACGAAGAGATCCGGAAAAAAGAAGAAGAACAATTACAACGCAAAGGCGACGGCGCGCCAGCCGTCAGTAGCCAAGTCCAATCGGCGATTCATAATAAAACCACCGGCGGCGAGGCTTTGTCAGGCGATGTCCGAGGCTTCATGGAGCCTCGCTTCGGCGCCGACTTCAGCAACATTAGGATTCATCACGACGCCGAAGCCGGCGGCTTGAGCAATCGACTCAGCGCGAAAGCCTTTACCTACCGCAATCACATATTCTTTTCCCACGACCAATACCGGCCCGGTACCGGCGAAGGCAAGCAACTGCTCGCACACGAACTGACCCATACGATACAACAGGGCGCCGCCGTGCAGCGGAGTCCGCAGGTGACGACGACAACGACACCGCCGGCCGTACAGCGGCTCGGCGTTCGCGATGCGTTGGATTATTTCGCCGACAAAGCCTATCACATACCCGGCTTTCGGATGCTGACGATATTGTTGGGCTTCAATCCGATCAACATGCGTTCGACCGACCGCAGCGCGGCCAATATTCTCAGAGCCTTGATCGAGTTCATACCGGGTGGTCATTTGATTACGCAGGCGCTCGATAACCACGGCGTATTCACCAAGGTCGCAAGCTGGGTCGAACAAAAGATTGCGGAGTTGGGCGATATCGGCGCTTCGATCGTATCCGGTTTGAAGCAATTCTTGGATTCGCTCCGCTGGCGGGATATCTTAAACCTCGGCGGAGTATGGAATAGAGCCAAGCGTATTTTTACCGACCCGATCGGCCGGTTGATTTCATTCGCCAAAGGCTTGGTCGTCGACATCCTGAAAATGGTCAAGGATGCGATTCTCAAACCTTTGGCAGCGCTGGCGCAGGGCACGGCCGGTTACGATCTGTTATGCGCGGTGCTCGGGCAAGATCCGATTACCGACGAACCGATGCCGCGCAATGCCGATACCTTGATCGGCGGCTTCATGAAGCTGATCGGTCAACAAGAAATCTGGGAAAACCTCAAAAAAGGCAATGCCGTCGCACGAGCCTGGACATGGTTTCAAGGTGCATTGGCCGGCTTGATGGGCATGGTCAGAGCCATACCGGGCAAGATCGTCAATACCCTTAAATCGTTGACGTTCGCAGATATCATTACCGTGGCCGGCGCGTTTAGTAAAATCGTTAGCGCGTTTTTAAACATCGCCGGCGAGTTCATGATCTGGGCCTTCAATCAAGTGATCGGTTTATTGGAGATTCTGTTTTCGGTCGTCGCACCGGGTATCATGCCTTATCTGCAAAAAGCCAAAGGGGCGTTTCAGAGCATCCTAAGGAATCCTATCGGCTTCGTCGGCAATCTGGTCAATGCCGGCAAAATGGGTTTTCGGCTATTCGCCGGGAATATCGTGAAGCATTTGAAAACCGCGTTGATCAAATGGATCGTCGGGCCGTTGGCGGATGCCGGCGTGTACATTCCGAAATCGTTCAGTCTGATTGAAATCGTCAAGTTGGTCTTGTCGGTATTGGGTCTCACTTGGCAGGCAATACGCGCGAAATTGGTCAAGATCATTCCCGATCCGATTCTGGCCGGTTTGGAAAAAACCTCGGAAATATTGGTGACGCTGGTCAAGGAGGGGCCGGCCGCTGCCTGGGAGCAAATCAAAACCGAATTGAGCGAATTGAAAGACCTGCTGATCGCGCAAGTCACGCAAATGGTTTCGACTGAAATCGTCAAGGCCGCGATAACCAAGCTGGTTAGCATGCTGAATCCGGCCGGCGCGGTGATTCAGGCGATCATCGCGATTTACAATACGATCACGTTCTTCGTGCAAAAACTGAGGCAAATCGGCGCAGTGGTCGGCGCGTTCATCAATTCGATCGCGGCGATCGCAGCCGGACAAATCGCCGCCGCGGCCAAACGAGTCGAGCAAACGATGGCGAATACCTTGACCTTGGTGTTGGCGTTCCTGGCCAAATTCGCGGGCCTCGGTAATATTCCTGAAAAAATCGTCGGTATCATCAATAAAATCCGCAAGCCGATCGATAAGGGATTGGATAAGATTGTGGCTTGGTTGGGGAAAATGCTGAAGAAGGCCGGTAGTGCGCTATTGCAAGCCGGCGTTCCGAAAGACCCTAATGAACGCCTGAAGTTGGCGGCGAATGCGGCTGTCGCCGCCGCTCGAAAATTAACAGGTCGGATTACTAAGCCGTTACTAACGGCTGCTATGAACTTTATTAAAGTCCGTTATGGTTTGCAACAAATAGAACCTTACGAAAGAGACGGACAGTGGTGGGTTAAGATGACGATTAATCCGGTTACCAACCAAAATCTAGGTGTACCTAGCGGTGCGAAGGTACCAACTGGAGGAGTTTCTGAGCCAGTCACAGTCGGTTCCTGGATTAAGAATTTAAAAACAGGTTTATTCGAGCGAGTAAGCGCTGCAAGATCCGTTGTTAAACGAGGAGCGGATGGGCAATTAGAAGCCGTTTCTTTTTCAACCACAAAAACCGATGGCACGGCCGGTTTATTGAGTTACAGTAAAGAAGGGGTCGACTGGGAGCGCAGCAGCTTTTCGCATCCATCGAATTTTGTAATTTTGGAAGGGAGCGGCGCCACTTTTGTGTTAAAACCCGGTGTCCGTGGTTCAAATAATATACGTTCAACATTTTATTCGGATTCATCGTCAAGTCGTAGCAGCATAAAAAATAGCAAGTTGCCGGCATTGAAACACCCAAACGATTCGACAAAGTTTTTAAGTGAAGGCTCAGCCGCGGACGAATCGGCAGAAGGTTATACACAAAAATTAAACGGGAAAGCCATTGTACCTTTGGCGCACGCTTCCCCGGATCATGACCCGCCAATTGCTGTTCACTGGACGAATAAGCAAGGTAACGACACGACGCAATCATCCAGGGAAAATTGGAATAGCAGTTTGACGACTTATAAGCTGATGTCCAAAAAGCTTAATAATAGATTGGGAAGCAGAGGCGTTAATTATACAGAGAAGGTCGGTGTTAATTTCCGAGGACCGGGGGAGTAGTAGTTGAATTACACTTATTTCGTCGAATACCTGGGAACGGTACTGTTGGAAAAATCAGTGGGTATTGAAAGTCAATGGCTTCGAAAATCGCGACGAAGGCGTCGCTCCCAGTGCGCCCAGGAGGGCACAAAATCAGCAGGGTGTAAGTCCCTGTCGGCGTAAGCCATAACGTCGTAGCTGAAAGTAACTGCGTCACCGCGAGGTGGGGTGGAGAGCAACTGGAGGCAAAAGAGCAGTCCGCAGTAAAGCGAATCCGATTCGGCGGGGTAAGGCGGCGAGTCCCCTGGGAGTCGACGAAGCCTGAAAACCATCATTTACGTTGTTGTGGCAGATAAAACGATAAATGGGCCTACCTTGTGGTTGGGAGTGGAATGTTCAGAAGGTATTGTGAAGAAACTGGGGAGACCTGTTACGGAGGTGACCGTGGCAGGAGTCAGAACCCTTATATTACCGTAAGTCGAGGAAGCTCAAGGCAAGGCGAGGACAGTGTGGCACCGCTGGGAAACCAGGCGCAAACAGAGAAAACAAACACGAGCCTAAACCGAGAGGGGAAAAGATGGTAAAAGCCGGCTAGCAAAACCGGCCATAGGAAAGAAGGGTAGGAAGGTGGAAACGAGGTAGCGTTCGGTGTCACGGCCATTAAGCCAACCTCAGGTAAAAGGCTTAAAGAGGCTCAGCCGTTGAAGGGAGCCGAAGGTAACGAATCAAACCGAGTTTGCGGGCTGACGTGGTAACGCGGAGTAATGGGGTTCACCAATTAATAACACCATTGCTCACCAGCTTGTCCCGATGAGGAAACCACCGACTGGAGAGCCGTGTGCGGGAGAACCGCATGCACGGTTCGGAGGGAGGGGAGAGAAATCTTCCCTACCCCTATCAAAGGGTCGGATGCTCTGTGGGAGCGATCCTAGCCTGTCGAAAGACTGATCTAGTCCGTTATTATTTTCCCCGATTTTTGGCTTTTATGTTTAAAAAATTCTTGGCGCTTTTTTCTTACCGTATAAGGGATATTCTTCTCCTCCCAGTGTGCTAGATCTACTTGAAATGCTTTATTTAATGCCTGGTCAATCACCGCTTCTTTTCGACTGCCACATAAAGCAGGAATCAATAGCACGGAGCGATTCATGTCGGCTTGCGGACTGCGTTCAAGCATGTATTTATAATTTCCAAACAGCGTTTCAATAATATCGCTACTGCTTAACAACGGCAGTTCGGTCAGCTCTGCTTGAATCTGCACATGCTTTTTTAACCAAGCTTGTAGGTGTGTTTTGACTTTAGAATTTCGCGGCAATGTTTTTGATAATTGGTAACATTGTTGGTAGGTGACTTTGTTAAGCCCTTTGTTTTTAATGATTTCCATCACCTCTGAGACTATTTTAGTCGTCAACGCGAAGCGCTCAATAAAGGGTTTCATCCGTAAAAAGCCCGGAAACACCGTCCGTAATTTAGCTAACACGCTGCCTTTCTTCGCGCCGCCTTTAACGGCAAAGACATCCAGCATTTTAGCCCCCCATTCACCGAGTTTACTGATGCTTTGAAAACGCCCTTTAGTCCGTAATTTAGGGGGTGTCAAACAGGCAAATTCTGTCTGTCTCAGGCATTTCGCACCTTGACCCAGTGCCGCAGTAAAGGCTTTATAATCCGCTGTTTTTTCAAATTGACTTTTCAGCGCGCTGGCCATGCAGTGACCGATGTCATCAATGACGGGCACCGGTTTTTCTTGTTTGGCCGACCACTGTCGCACACCTTTTGCTAGCGTGTAGTCGCAGTCTTTAACAATCGCTTGAGGTACGCCGGCGATAGCAAAAATGTCCTCTAAGTCCTGGCAAACCGTCTGATGATTAACCGTTTCACGCACCTTAAGACCGATACATTCACAATCTTGCAATTGAATGGCGCTGCCGCGTTGGCATAGAGACTGTGTTTTTACGCGGAGCACGACCAGTGCTTTTTTAGTCCCTATATCAATGGAGTAATCAATAATCGCAATCCAAGGCTCGCACGTTGGGCACACTTGGCGCAGTAACCCTAAACCAACGCGCAAACTCCAGTTAATCACCGAAGTAAAATGTGGCGTCCACGGTAATTCAAGCGATGTTTGTGAATGAAATAATTCAAGAATGCGCGGAACGCTACGAAAAGAAACCACCGCATCAAGCACGATAAGCACGCATAAAAGTCGCGTTTGCTGAGCTTGTGTTATGTCAATAACCGTTGAAGTATTCGCGGGTACAACAGCAATATCCTGGGTTGCTAGGGTTGACTGATGCTCGAAGGTAATGTTTTTTTGCTTCGACAAGCTGTTCTAACTGGCAATTATTCCGTTTCAGTTCCGCTATTTTTTTCAAATGACGTTTTTGTGTTTTTCTAAGCTCACGAAGCTCAGCTGCGCGCTCAGTCGCTTTGTTTTTCCATTCATCGCGGCTGTTTAGTAGTTTTGACATTTGAAGCATAGTATTTGGGGGATGGGTTAAAATAAGACCTATTTATACCGCATACAGCGATAATTTTAAATCCACAAGCTGAGGAAATAAAATCACTGTAAAGTGAACAATTATAAGCCATTCAGGTGTGCTTCTTTTAGCTAAGTCATTGATTAGTCGCTTTATGAGCAAAATAAAAGCGGCTTAAGCTGTCGTTTTGGTCAAACGATTGCGTCCAGAATGATTTTAAGTTATTGAATATTAATAAGGTATGTGATTTGATGCATGCGTTTCGACAGCCTAGAGCGATCCCCAGATCGCGATTTCGAAGCCTAGTGTGTTGTTAAGCGACAATCAATGGTATCGAGGCCTCATTGGCTAAGATTGCAAAAGGGTAATTCAAGACTTATGTATAACGATGAGCGGTACTTCGTGGAAACCCAAACCTTCGCTGCCGAGACAAGATCGCTATGCATTCTAACGCTGGAGCGGTGGAAGCGAGTCCTGTAGGGTACGCTGTGCGTACCACGGTAACCCTACTGGTGTTAACCAAGCCAATATGATTTGACCTGAGTAAGGATTCGATGCTTAGGAATAAGCATAAATCGGCATTTTTTTCGGTCCTTATCCTCAATAAAATTCAATGAAATGACTCAATGAACGTTGACATCGTGAACCTTGAAATAGCCCTTAACTGGTTAAAATCCTTTATTGAAGATTGCCTATATTCACGCCTTAGAAAACCCTCGGAAATTGAAATAAAGTCGTTGAGTTTTTATAGCAGTGAATCATGGCTGACCGAATTCATAGAAAAATACAACCCTAGCCTGGAAGAGTTTGTCGTACTGTTACTCGCTATCGTTCCTCACCTCCAACCTCATTTCTTCAATAAATTGATTTCCGAGTTTCTTCCCGAAGGCGGCGATTTCCCCGAATTCGGCGGCGTCAAAGGCACTAATCACCGAGGCATTCTTCCCACCGGCGAAACCGCGCAATTCATTCTGGCCGGGGACGATCTGGAAAAACGTCTCGAAATTCAAAAAATCTTCAACGACGACCATTGGTTCGCGAAACAAAAAATTCTCCGGCTCGACCCGGTACCCGAAGGCGAGCCGATCATGAGCGGGCGCTTGGTGCTCGACCCTGAAATCGTCGAATGGTTGACGCTCGGCACGATTAGCAAACCGCGCTTCAGTATCGACTTTCCGGCCGAATATATCGAAACCGAAATGGCTTGGGACGACTTGGTATTGCCGCCGTCGACCTTTAAACAAATACGCGAAATCGAACATTGGATCGAATACAACGATACCTTACTGCAAGACTGGGGCATGAAGAAAAAGATCAAGCCGGGCTATCGGGCGTTATTCTACGGACCGCCCGGCACAGGCAAAACCTTGACCGCGACACTGCTCGGCAAGCAGACCGGCAAGGACGTGTTTCGAATCGACTTGTCGCGCGTCGTATCGAAATACATCGGCGAAACCGAAAAGAACCTGTCGCGTTTGTTCGACAAGGCCGAAAACAAAGATTGGATCTTATTTTTCGACGAAGCCGACGCATTGTTCGGCAAGCGCACCGACATACGAGACGCCCACGATAAATACGCCAATCAAGAAGTCGCTTATTTGTTGCAGCGGATCGAGAACTATAACGGCTTAGTGATTCTGGCCTCAAACCAGCGAGCCAATATCGACGAGGCGTTCGTGCGGCGCTTTCAAGCGATCATTCACTTTCCAATGCCGGGTGCGGATGAGCGCTACGAAATTTGGCGCAAAACGATTCCCGAACAACTCGAGGTTCATCTCGATATCGATTGGCGGCAGGTAGCGAACCGGTACGAACTGTCGGGAGCGAGCATTTTAAATGTCACGCACTATTGCGCGGTTGAAATCATGGCGGCGCAAAGCGTTAAGCTCGACCTAAAGAGACTAGAAACCGCGATCCAACGCGAATTCATTAAAGAAGGCAAGGTTGTTTAGATTTTGCTCGCTACTATAAACCTAAAGCAGCAGATGATATGTGCTGTAGGCCGTTCCTGCCGAGCAAAGAAAGCAACCGTAGGGTCAGCTAACTTAAGCGTCATTCCGCCAGGGATTGGCGGAATCCAGTGCCATGGATGGTAATGCCTAACCTTACCTGGATATCGGTAATCCATGCCAATATGACTAATAAAGCGGCAAATGCGCATAGGATAAGCACTAAGTTAGCTCTTATGGGTGCATGGCGTTACCATGAAACCAGCATTGTTTACCAACATTTTCTGCTCTTTTCATATCTCATCAAGCAATTGATATTAAAAGTATAAAAAATTATCTTCATGAGAGCCAAATCGAAGCTTGAAGGGTCTAAAACACCTTCACCGAATTGGTGAAGCTCTTTTTAGGATAAAGCATCCCATCCATGCTGATACAACCGGGCCGGGCTTGTTCAACACTAAGCTCCAGACGACGTCGGCGCTGACGCGCCTCCCCGGCTAAGCTTGGCGATAGCAGCTACTCCCACGTTTTCCCCTCTTTGCCAAATGAGTAAAAAAAGAATATTTTATACTCATGAGCGACTTTGAATAAGATGACGATAAAAGCCAAGCCAATCTGGAAAAGCACGGAATCGACTTTCTGGATGCCCAGGCCCTCAGGCGAGACACTGACCTGCTGGAACTCCAAGCTAGATCGGATGATGAACCTCGTTTTCTGGTCATAGGTCTGATTGATTCGAAACACTGGTCAGCCGTCGTCACCTATAGAAACGGAACAGTTCGGCTTATTTCTGTAAGGCGCTCCCGCAAACGAGAGGTAGAACTATATGAAAGCTAAAGATTTTGATAAGAAATTTGACCAAGGTAAAAAAGACATCATTGATGATCTTGACTTATCCACGGCGCGTCGTGTCAACCAGGAACAGAAGCGCATAAATGTCGACTTTCCTTCGTGGGTAGTAGACTCGTTGGACCGTGAAGCGGCTCGTATCGGTGTTACCCGGCAATTGATCATCAAGGTCTGGCTGGTTGAGCGCTTGAAAGCTGAAGCTGCTAACAAAGCCCTCAATGGTGATGCCTCAAACGGCGCACATTAGCAGAGCGTTAAAGCGCACTGATGTCGCACCTCTTCGCCAATTTCTGTCTTTCCGTCGCACCCAAAAGATCGTCATGCTATCGCTGGCGGAGCAATTCTTTCAATTGATGAGTTAGTTGCCGAAATTACGTTATAAACTTAACGAGGCGCTCAAGCGGTCGGCTTAGCTTTGCGTTATGGGAATGAGGGAAATCGTTTCAACAACATTCGCTGAAAATCTTGGAGTGTGCCACAGGCACACAAACTGACGCTATACGGAAATAGCGATCAGATGTGTATAAGCTCATTGGAAGATGATGGTAGGTCCATCAAAGTCTGTTGTCGGAAACCGGCTTTAAACCACCTCAAGCTGCTTGTATTAAGAGTGCAGGTAGTGAGCGTTGAGGAAAAGCTAATTCATAATTAGCAGGTAGGGTACAGAGAGACGAGTTAAACCGAACCTATGTTGACGCGTCGTTATTCAGAGACTCGACATCAAAACCTGGGGCGTCCAAGACTTCAGGGATGAGTCTGCAAGCGGATCCGAAGTCTGTGCAGATGGTGTCCGGCGTATAGTGGGCGTGACTCTGTACCGGGCTTTCAATGGGAACTGTGGGAACCAGTCATCATGATGTTAAGGGAGAAATGCAAATCACTAAATTGATAAGTATGAGAGTACCGATGCGTGATACTGGGGCGGAGTTGCTCGTAGTAGTGTTGAAGCGTTTGTAATGAACGAGGAGCGAAGGGGCAACATCAGGCAGCCTTTATTGCTATCACAACTGTTGAAAGGCAGGAGGATGATATGAGCGAGGCAAAGCCATTTGTCATTTCGAAATGGCAAGTGATGCGTGCATTTGAATTGGTGAAAGCCAATGCGGGTGCTGCAGGTGTTGATAGGCAATCGTTGGCAGATTTTGAAAGAAATCTGAAAGACAATCTTTACAAGTTATGGAATCGGCTGTCGTCCGGCAGTTACTTCCCGCCGCCTGTCAAAGCGGTAGCCATACCGAAGAAAGCAGGTGGCGAACGGATTTTGGGTATACCCACCGTGAGTGATCGTATTGCTCAGATGGTCGTCAAACTGGAATTTGAACCCCAGGTTGAGCCGCACTTTTTGCCTGACTCGTATGGCTACAGGCCGAATAAGTCAGCACTCGATGCGGTGGGTGTCACGCGAGAACGTTGTTGGCGCTATGACTGGGTACTTGAGTTTGATATTAAGGGATTATTCGACAATATACCGCATGATCTATTGCTTAAAGCGGTCTATAAGCATACCGATACGGCTTGGGTGAGATTGTATATCGAGCGCTGGTTGACGGTGCCGATGCAGATGCCCAATGGGGAATTGAGTAGCCGGGGAAAAGGCACGCCACAAGGTGGAGTTGTCAGTCCGGTGCTCAGTAATCTGTTTCTGCACTATGTCTTCGACAAATGGTTGCAAAAGCACTACTCGGATACACCCTGGTGTCGTTATGCCGATGATGGTCTGGTGCACTGCCGGAGTGAGGCAGAAGCCAAACACATGCTGGAAGCACTGAAACAACGCTTTCAGTCCTGTGGGCTTGAACTTCATCCGGTGAAAACCAAGATTGTTTACTGTAAAGATGGAAGTCGCAAAGGGCGCTATAAGCATACCTCCTTTGATTTTCTGGGGTATACGTTCAGACGGCGACTGTGTAGGAATCGCAAAAGAAACAGTGTGTTTGTAAACTTTACGCCGGCGGTGAGTAAAGCGGCGCTGAAGTCAATGCGAGGAAAGGTCAGAAAGTTACGAGTCAGAACGCGTACCGAGTTGAGCTTAGGGCAAATAGCACAATGGTTGAATCCCATCATTAGGGGATGGATAGGCTATTATGGTTGTTATACCCGATCTGCGTTATATGGTATGTGTCGTCACGTCAACATGACTCTGGTGAGGTGGGTAAGACGAAAGTTCAAGCCGCTACGCCAGCATAAAATAAAGGCAATGCTGTTTCTGGAGAAGATTGCAGATCAACATCCAAACTTGTTTGCCCATTGGCGGGCGGGAATGATAGGTGCGTTTGCCTGATGGGAGCGGTATGAATCGAGAGGTTCACGTACCGTTCTGCGAGAGTCTGTGGGGGAAGTGCCTGCGGTCTACTCAACAATGGAGCGTTAGCGAAGTGAAGATTTTTAGCCACCGATAGCCGTATTGCCGGGTGTTTTGCCGGAGTCCGCGCGAATAGCGCAGGCGGAGGCAAAATACAAGGCTTTTAGTGCAATGCAGTTTCGTCGGCGTGAGGGAAATTAATCCTGCCCCTTTTTCTAGTTCCAATTTTTTCGGCTTACTTTGGTCATTTCGATTACTTTGCCAAGGGCAAGGCTTTATTGTCTAGCGTAAACGGTTGGCATGCTCTACATTTGCAGAATGAGAATGCCGATTTAATTTGTCTTGGAACCTTCGGAGTTTTCACCAGAGTGAACGGTATATCTCGTCTGAAATAGATAAAAATTTTGTATCGAGATCGTATTTTGAAAATAAAAGACACGCTTTATGTTGCACATGTCCGTTCTAATGATAAGAAAATACAAACTTTGGAAGAGCACCTTATCGATGTTGCTGAAATTGCAAAAAAACTGGCCACTAAAATCAACCTGCCGGAAGCGGGCGAATTGATCGGTTTGCTGCATGATTTCGGCAAATACAGCACTGAGTTTCAAAATTATCTGCAATCAGCCACGGGGCTGATCGATCCTGACATCGACAATGAAGCCGTCGACGCCAAAGCGCTGAAAGGTAAAATTGATCACTCCAGCGCCGGTGCGCAATGGATTTGGCAAGAGTTGAGCCGTTATGGCAATAACGGCGAAGGCCGCTTGTGCGGGCAGATTATGGCGGTTTGCATTGCCTCGCATCACAGCGGCCTGATCGACTGCCTGAAACCGGACGGCAGCAACGGTTTCAATGTGCGCATGCAGAAAGACGACGTTCGAACGCATTTGGCCGAATGCAAGGAGAACGCCGACAGTCAAATTCTCGAACGAGCAAAGAAACTAATGGACAAGCCGCTGCTAAAAGCGATGCTCGAACAAATCAGGGTAATGATGATGTCCGGCTCGAAGCAGTCAACAACGATACGAGAATTTTATTTGGGCTTTTGGACGCGATTTTTGTTTAGCTGTCTGATCGATGCCGATCGCATCGACAGCGCCGATTTTGAAACACCCGGTAATGCGTGCTACCGAAACAAAAACGACTTGCAATTGACAGTGGCGATAGAACGTCTGGAATTGTTTTTGGCAGGATTCTCGAATAAACCGACCGAATCCAATACTCCGATTGACGGAATCCGGCGCGAAATTTCCGAAGTGTGTAAAAACCGTGCCCACGAGCCGCAAGGCATCTATACGCTGACCGTACCGACCGGCGGCGGCAAAACCTACGCAAGTTTGCGCTATGCCTTGCACCACGCTCAAAAGCATAAATTGGAGCGCATCATTTACGTCATTCCATATACTTCGATCATTGAACAAAATGCCGCCGCGATACGCAGCGCACTTGAACGGGAAAGCGATGCGTATCCGTGGGTGCTTGAACAACACAGCAATTTGGAACCGGAACGACAAACCTGGCATAGCAAATTAGCGGCAGAAAACTGGGATGCGCCGATCGTTTTAACGACAATGGTGCAGTTTTTGGAAACTCTGTTCGGCGGCGGCACACGCGGTGTTCGGCGCTTACATCAACTGGCGAACAGCGTCGTGATTTTCGATGAAATTCAAACCCTACCGATTCAGTGCACGCATTTATTCTGTAATGCGCTAAACTTTTTAGCCGATCATGCCGGGATGACCGCCGTACTGTGCACCGCCACGCAGCCGGTGCTGGATCGTTTGCGGGCGTCGGACAAAGGCCAGTTGTCGTTACCGCAAAACAGCGAGTTGATGCCCGATATCAGCGGCTTGTTCGATCAACTCAAGCGGGTCGTTATCAGTGACAAGACCAAACCCGAAGGTTGGAGCGAAGACGAAATCGCCGAATTGGCGCTGACCGAACTCGACACAAAAGGAAATTGCCTGGTCATCGTCAATACCAAAGCCTGGGCGCAGGCCTTGTATTTGAAATGCGCCGAAACCGTCGATATCGAAAGCCTGTTTCACCTGAGCACAGGCCAATGCGCCGCGCATCGAAAGGCCTTGTTCAAGCTTATGCGCCAGCGTTTGGCGGACGGGTTGCCGGTGCTATGCATCAGCACGCAATTGATCGAGGCGGGCGTCGATATCGATTTTGCCGGCGTCGTTCGTTTTTTGGCCGGACTCGACTCGATAGCGCAAGCGGCGGGGCGTTGCAATCGCAACGGACACTTGTCGACCGCGACGGTGCACATTGTCAATCCGGCTCGGGAAACCATATCGCAATTGATCGATATCAAGGTCGGCCAGGAAAAAACCAAGCGCGTTTTGAGCGAAATCGAAGATGAAGACTTATTGTCTCCCGAAGCGATGCGGCGTTATTTTCAATACTACTTTTATGACCGTGCGGATGACATGAGTTATCCGCTTTCGGCCAAACAAGTGGGAAGGGACGATTCTTTGTTGAATTTATTGAGCCAGAACAAGTACAACGTCGGAGTCGGTGCCGCATTGCATTTGAAGCAATCGTTCATGACCGCCGGCAATGTGTTCAAGGCGATCGACGCGCCGACGCATTCGGTTATCGTGCCGTATCTTGAAGGAAAGCAGTTACTTGTCGAGTTGGGCGGTATCGCCAAACGATTTGAAGCGCGGCGGTTTCGTGAATGTTTGCAACGCGCTCAGCAATACAGCGTCAATGTCTTTCCGAACGTCTGGCGCCGACTGGTCGAACAGCAGGCGGTTTACGAAATTCAACCTGGCGAAGGAATTTACGGTCTGGACGAGCGTTATTACAGTGAAGCCTTCGGCCTGTCGACCGAGCCGGTCAGCAAAGCCGAGGCAATAATTTTATAAGGAGTGTTCGTGAAAAACAGCATCAGTTTTCGATTGTGGGGGCGTCACGCCTTATTTACCGATCCGGTAACGCGCATCGGCGGCGAGAAATGTTCTTATCATCTGCCGACCTATGAAGCGATCAAGGGCGTGCTCAAGTCGATCTACTGGAAACCAACCTTGATCTGGTACGTAGATAAAGTCAGAGTAATCAAGCCGCTGAGAACGCAGACCAAAGGGACCAAGCCATTGGTTTGGAACGGCGGCAATACGCTGGCCATTTATACCTTTTTACGGGACGTTGAGTATCAGGTACAAGCGCATTTCGAATGGAACGAGCATCGGCCCGAATTGGCAAAGGACAGAATCGACGGCAAGCATTACAGCATCGTACAGCGTATGCTGGAACGGGGCGGCCGGCAGGATATTTTTTTGGGCACGCGCGATTGCCAGGCTTACGTCGAACCGTGCGAATTCGGCTCTATAGAAGGTGCTTACGATGAAATCGACGAATTGGCATTCGGCTTGATGTTCCACAGTTTCGCCTACCCGGACGAAACCGGCATCGACGAATTGCACAGCCGATTTTGGCACGCGACGATGAAAAAAGGCATTTTAGAATTTCCAAGACCGGAAAACTGTCCGGTCAGTCGTTTCGTCAGGCCGATGCGCCGCAAGCCGTTCGGAATAGGCAGTAATTTACTGGCCGTCGAGGATGAGGAGAATCGCAGATGAGTTGGATGGAAAAGCTTTATCAAACCTATGAAGCGGCGATATTACTGGATTTGCCGATAGAACAGCGTTTGATGCCGATTAGTCATACGAATCAAAATGCTCATATTAATATCGTTATCAATGGTGAAGGTAATTTCAAGCGTGCAACAGTGCTGGAAAAAACACAGATCGTGTTGCCGGCTACCGAACAATCAGCCGGAAGAACAGGAACTAAACCCCCTCCGCACCCTTTGGCGGATAAATTGCAGTATGTAGCCAAAGATTATTCAGAATTCATAACTTACAAACCAAGCTTTTTTGAGGAATATTACAAGCTTTTAAAAAGCTGGTGTGATTCAAAATTTAGCCATCCAAAAGCAAATGCCGTTTTGGAATATGTAAAAAAAGGAAGAGTTATTTCAGATCTGGTAGAGAACAAAATCTTATTCTTAGATCAAGAAAAAAAATATTTATTACGCCAATGGACAAGCGATAGCAGTGATGAAATGCCCCTAATTTTTAAAGTTTTACCTAAAGAAAAAAAGCAGGTAGACCAGGGGGCTGCATTGGTTTGTTGGTCTGTTGAAATTGAAAATCAACCAGATTCTGACACATGGAAAGACATTAGCCTGCAAAATAGCTGGAACACATTTATTTCAGCTAATGAAGGTGTGGGGGGACTATGTTTTGTTACAGGAAATTTCACTGCACTTGCTTCTAATCATCCTGCAAAAATACGTCATACTGGAGACAAGGCCAAATTAATTTCATTCAATGACTTTAATGGTTTTACAGTCTTAGGAAAATTTACTGATACCAAAGAGAGTTTTAAAAAAAATGGTAGCCAGTCGGTCGGAGTTGGACTTTTAACAACGCAGAAAGCTCATAACGCATTGCGCTGGCTCATATCCCGTCAAGGCTACCGAAACGGCGATCAAGTCTATGTAGCCTGGGCGGTTTCGGGTAAGCCGATCCCGGAACCGTTGGCCGATACCTGGTCTTTTCTGAATACCGGCGATTTCGATTTGGAAGAAGTCGATCAGGCCGAGGCGCCTGAGCAAACGGACGACACTGTCGATCATTCGATTGATTTAGGCCAATCCTATGCGCAACAGCTGAGCAAAAAAATGGCCGGCTATCGGGCCGAATTGACGGCCAACGAGCAAATCGTCGTGATGGGCATTGATTCGGCGACACCCGGGCGTATGGGAATCCTCTATTACCGTGAATTATTTCGGGACGATTTTTTCAATCGGCTTGAGTCCTGGCATACCGAGTTTTCGTGGCCGCAACGTCATACGCTCGAAATTCCGAACGATACGGGGAGAAAACCGAAAACCAAAGTCATTTGGCCGGTCAGTTCGCCCGTTCCTATCGCGATTGCCAAAGCCGCCTACGGCGAGAAGGTCACCGACAATCTCAAGAAAAAAGTCATCGAGCGCTTGGTGCCCTGTATCGTCGACGGTCAACCCTTTCCTTGGGATTTGGTCGACAACTGCATTCGCAAGGCGACTAACCGCAACGCTTACGCCAGTGATGGACAATGGCTGTGGGAGAAAAACCTCGCCATTGCCTGCGCGCTTTTCAAAGGCTATTACCGCAGACACCCAAACTCAAATCAAAGGAGAAACTATGCCATGGCATTAGAAGAAAACAATCGATCGCGAGACTACTTGTACGGACGGTTACTTGCGATCGCCGAGCGTATCGAAGAAGTGGCTCTTAATGTCGGCGGGGAAAACCGGTCGACTACAGCGGCTCGTTTGATGCAACGCTTCGCCGACCGTCCCTACGAAACTTGGCGCTCGATCGAGTTGGCCTTGCAACCCTATATTCAACGATTGCGCGTGTCGCGCGCCGGCTTTTTAACCAACCGGCAGAAAGAGCTCGATGCCGTGATCGCTTTATTTAATGGCGAAGATTTCAGAAGCAAAGCGCCGCTTTCCGGCGAATTTTTGCTGGCATATCACTGCCAGCGGCAAAAATTCAAAACGAAAACAGACACTCACGAACCCAACGAAACTGAAGCACAAGGAGACTCAGAATGAGCGAACTGGACCGAAACACATTGAGCCATAAAATCGACTTTGCCGTTATTTTCAGCGTCGATCACGCCAATCCCAACGGCGACCCGCTCAACGGCAACCGGCCGCGCACCGATTATGACGGTTACGGCGAAATGACCGATGTTTGTCTGAAACGGAAAATCCGCGACCGCTTGCAAAGCGAAAGCTTTTCGATTTTCGTGCAATCCGACGAAAAGAAAACCGACGGTATGACCAGTTTGAAAAATCGGGCCGAAGCGGAACCACCAATCGGATTGGGTAAGGATGCGTTCAATCCCAAGAAGCAAAGCAAGGATCAAACCGCGCAAATGGCCTGTGCGAAATGGTTTGACGTTCGCGCTTTCGGGCAAGTCTTTGCGTTCGGTAAGGACGGCGATGCAGCCGGCGTTTCGATTCCGATTCGAGGGCCGGTCACGATCCAATCGGCTTTCAGCGTCGAACCGGTCAGTATTACCAGTACGCAAATCACCAAGAGCGTCAACAGCGAAGGCGATGGTAGTAAAAAAGGAGCCGATACGATGGGCATGAAGCACAGGGTCGACCATGCCGTTTATGTCGCTTACGGTGCGATCACGCCGCAACTGGCCGAGAAAACCGGGTTCAGCGATGACGATGCCGAGGCGATCAAAAAGGTTTTGCCGAGACTGTTCGAAGGCGATGCGTCATCGGCAAGGCCCGAAGGCTCCATGGCCGTCAAAAAAGTGATTTGGTGGCAACATAATAGCCGAAGCGGTCAATATTCTTCGGCCAAGGTACATGGCAGTTTGACGGTCAATGCCGACGGCAGTTATGAGCTGGAAACGCTTCCTGGATTGCAGCCGGAGGAAAAAGAAGGCTTTTGACGACAAGCTGTAGGAGCGACTTCCAGAGCGCGACTGAATGGTTTTCTGCAAATTTTGACGATGAACGATCTCGAACCGATTTACCTATCCCGCCTGCAACACTATTTGTATTGCCCCCGGCAATTCGCGCTGATCGAATTGGAAGACGTTTGGCTCGAAAATCGCTTTACCGCCGAGGGACAAGTGTTGCATCAGCGAGTCAACCAACCCGACCGCGAGACGCGCGGAGATATTCGTACCGTTAGAGCGCTGCGTTTGTCTCATGCCGAATTGGGCATCGAAGGCGTGGCCGATGTGGTCGAATATCACCGGCAGTCGGACGGTACGGAAGTTCCATTTCCGATCGAATACAAACGCGGCCGGCCCAAGGCGCACCGGGCCGATGAAGTCCAGTTATGCGCCCAAGCGCTCTGTCTGGAAGATATGGAAAATGTCGAAGTGCCGGAAGGCGCTTTGTTTTACGGCGAAGTACGCAGGCGGCATGCGGTCGTTTTCGATCAGACATTACGTGAATTGACGCTGGAGACTATTACGGGCTGCCGCGAAATTATCCGCAGCAAAGAAACGCCGAAAGCCGATTACCAAGCGAAAAAATGCCGAAACTGTTCGTTGCTCGAACAATGCCATCCGCAAATATTTGGCAAATCCGCGTCGGCCTGGTTGGCCCGGCAACTTGCACAGGACTGAATATGCGACCGTTAAGAAACGTCATTTATATCCAAACTCAAAATTCCTGGTTACACAAAGACAACGAGAATCTGGTTCTAAAAGTCGATAAAGAGCTGAAAGCGCGTGTACCGATCCATAAATTACAAGGACTGGTTTGCTTCGGGCAAGTCAGTATTTCGCCTTATTTGATGGCGCATTGCGCGGAAAACGGCATAACGATTACCTATCTAAATCAATTCGGAAAATTTCTGGCGCGAGTCGAAGGGCCCGTAAGCGGCAATGTTTTGCTGCGTCGTACCCAACACCTGACCGGCGCGGATACCGCAAAGAGCGTCGCGATCGCACGAACGATGTTGACCGGAAAGCTTTATAATCAGCGCTCGGTATTGAGACGTTATCTGCGTGATTACGGGAATCAAGCCGAGCAGCAAAATATGACGCACGATCTGGCAGCCGCCGAGAAACGCTTGAGCCGATGTATGCAACAACTGGCCGACTGTAACGGGATTGATACCTTGATGGGCAGGGAAGGGGAGGCGGCACAGGTTTATTTCGGCGTGTTTCAACACTTGATCCGTCAACCGGGCTTCGAATTCGACGCACGCAGACGCCGGCCGCCGACCGATCCGGTCAACGCACTCTTGTCGTTTTGTTATACCCTGCTGACCCATGATTGCCGTTCCGCGCTCGAAACGGTCGGCCTCGATCCTGCCAGCGGTTTTTTGCATCAATTGCGTAGCGGCAGACCGTCATTGGCGTTGGATTTGGTCGAGGAATTCAGGCCGATGGTCGAACGCTTCGTCCTGTCGTTGATCAACAAACGTCAACTTGCCCTTAATGACTTCGAAACCTGGCCGAATGGTTCGGTGACGCTCAAGGAAGAGCCGCGTAAAACATTGTTGGCCGCCTGGCAGGATCGCAAGCAAGATACCTTGATGCATCCTTGGTTTGAAGAAACCGTACCGGTTGGTTTATTACCGTGGCTGCAAGCCCAAATACTGGCGAGATTCTTGCGCGGCGATTGCGACAGCTACGTGCCGTTCTTGTGGAAATAATGGGAGATAGATCGATGATGATACTGGTGACCTACGATGTTAGTTTTAAGACCGAAACCGGGCCCAAGCGCTTGCGGAAAATCGCGAGACTTTGCCAAGTATTCGGGCAACGGGTTCAATACTCGGTGTTCGAGATCGAAGTCGATATGGCTCAATGGACGCAGTTGAAAAACGACCTGATTAATGTGATGGACCCGGAGGAGGATAGTTTGCGGTTTTATTATCTGGGCAACAATTGGGAACGAAAGGTAGAACATGTTGGAGCCAAAAAGGTATTGGATTTGAATGGGCTGTTATTGATGTAGCGCGAACCCCAAGTACTCATGAAAATGCTTGGGGTTTCGCAAAATGCCCAATCGATTGATTTATTTTGTATTCTTGTTATTGCATGGCGTCTGACTATAATGAATACCGTATTTGTTTCGATAGGTTCGCATTTTAAAGCGCGTAAAGCCTTTGACTTCAACCGATTGGGTAAATGCAGTCGCGCCCCGTGCGGGCGCGTGGATTGAAACCCGGAGTCGTGACCGGCGACGCTCACTTTTATCGAACGAGTCGCGCCCCGTGCGGGCGCGTGGATTGAAACCCGGAGGGCCGAATGACGCAAAACGAACTGACGTCGCGCCCCGTGCGGGCGCGTGGATTGAAACGCTACACCAGGGCACACCAATCAAAAACGATCGTCGCGCCCCGTGCGGGCGCGTGGATTGAAACCCGCCCTCTAGCACTGTATCGATTAAATAGCGGTCGCGCCCCGTGCGGGCGCGTGGATTGAAACAGCTCACTACCGCCGACGAATCCTGCTTTATCGGGTCGCGCCCCGTGCGGGCGCGTGGATTGAAACGACCGAGTCTTTGACGAATTCCAGGCCTTTCGAGTCGCGCCCCGTGCGGGCGCGTGGATTGAAACCAGATTGAGGTTGAATGCATTTGGCGCTACGGGTCGCGCCCCGTGCGGGCGCGTGGATTGAAACAACACAATCCGCAGCGACGAAGGCGCACGGGCAGTCGCGCCCCGTGCGGGCGCGTGGATTGAAACAACCAAGTTTTGGGTCATCACCGAGGCCGATCGCTCATGTCGCGCCCCGTGCGGGCGCGTGGATTGAAACAACCGCCCTGCAATGTCGAAATCTTAGCGGGCGTCGCGCCCCGTGCGGGCGCGTGGATTGAAACGTATTGCAATAGGGCGTTTTCAGCGTTCATGTGGTCGCGCCCCGTGCGGGCGCGTGGATTGAAACCTGGAAAATAGCGAGGCGTCGGATTCAAAAATGTCGCGCCCCGTGCGGGCGCGTGGATTGAAACAACGAATTTTTCGTATCGGTATGAGAACAAAACAATCAGGTCGCGCCCCGTGCGGGCGCGTGGATTGAAACTCAACCTGCTATCCAATAAGTTTGTTCTGAGCTCAGTTCGTCGCGCCCCGTGCGGGCGCGTGGATTGAAACTCAACCGCCATCCGATAGATAGCTTTAATCGTGTCGCGCCCCGTGCGGGCGCGTGGATTGAAACAATCCAATTTGCGCTGGCATCCGGGCGGCTCTCGGTCGCGCCCCGTGCGGGCGCGTGGATTGAAACCTAGATCGCAACAAAAAGAACCTCGACATCAAGTCGCGCCCCGTGCGGGCGCGTGGATTGAAACAAATGCGCTGACCCCGTGACGAAGCGCGTCAAGTCGCGCCCCGTGCGGGCGCGTGGATTGAAACGAATCCAACCACTTTTGCTTGCTCCCAATTTTGTCGCGCCCCGTGCGGGCGCGTGGATTGAAACTGGCCAATGCGTTTTTCGGCAACGGTTCATTGGTCGCGCCCCGTGCGGGCGCGTGGATTGAAACACCAATACCGCCTGATACATCGGATCCTCTCGCGTCGCGCCCCGTGCGGGCGCGTGGATTGAAACTAAATCCTCCGCAGTAAATATGAACACCACGGCGTCGCGCCCCGTGCGGGCGCGTGGATTGAAACAAAAAAGCCGAAACGGCGTTAATCCAAACGGCGCCCCCCGTGCGGGCGCGTGGATTGAAACTGTAATACCGTGCTTTTCGGCCAAGCGCCGAAGTCGCGCCCCGTGCGGGCGCGTGGATTGAAACCCAGTTGTCGACGATCATGTGCCAGTCGTAGCCGTCGCGCCCCGTGCGGGCGCGTGGATTGAAACTAGCGTAATTGACAGCAGTAGAAGTTATATTACGTCGCGCCCCGTGCGGGCGCGTGGATTGAAACGTCAAGACATCTGCGACACGCGCCGAATCGCTGGTCGCGCCCCGTGCGGGCGCGTGGATTGAAACAATTTGACGTTAACACAGATCACAGGGCGATCGTCGCGCCCCGTGCGGGCGCGTGGATTGAAACCTGACTGATGGGTATCCATACATAGGAGATACGTCGCGCCCCGTGCGGGCGCGTGGATTGAAACGCAAATACGGGTCAAGAGAACGAGGAAACGCTGTCGCGCCCCGTGCGGGCGCGTGGATTGAAACGACACAGGAGCATCGACGCAAGGAGTCGACTGGTCGCGCCCCGTGCGGGCGCGTGGATTGAAACCTGCCATCCCAATTGCTGCGATTGCTCCAGCGGTCGCGCCCCGTGCGGGCGCGTGGATTGAAACCCCGACGCGAACACGAAACTGGGCATCGAGTACGTCGCGCCCCGTGCGGGCGCGTGGATTGAAACACACATTTGATCGACGGAAGGTTTCTTGTCGAGGTGAAGCGTCAGGAAAGGTCAATATCTGTCTTACTAGGCTCTTGAAAGGTATAAAAAGTCTGAAATATGCTTTGAGCTGCTCAAATATTGGACACTTACATAGGATTTCAAACTTTACGTATCAGGTTCCGCGCAGCCGCAAATAACAATTGACGGCTTATATGATGCCGATTTTATGCTCCCCGACAATGAAAGTATCAATAGGTTTACTAACATTATCAGACGTATAGAAGAAAAAAGACTGATAAATGCTGTTCAAATTCGTACCATAGAAATAGAAAAACTCCACGACACCTTGCTCCCCAAGTTGATGCGCGGCGAAGTGCGGGTGAAAATTGCCTAACTGCACAAAAAAGCGCATCATTCGATGACATTTTATGGGGGCCATTATGCGCACGACAGTTGTATTAGATGATGAATTACTCGAAAAAGCTCAAGCCTTAACCAACCTAAAAGAAAAATCCAGCCTCATCAAAGAAGCCTTGAAGGCCCTGATTGAACGCGAGAGCGCCAAGCGACTAGCTAGCTTAGGCGGTATTGCCCCTGATTTGCAGCCCATCCCGCGCCGGCAAACCGAGTTGTAACAATGCCGGTATTAGTGGATACCTCGGTATGGATCGACCACTTTCGCAAAAAAGAACCGGCGTTAGTCGCTTTATTGGAAAGCGCTCAAGTTTTAGGTCATCCGTTTGTCCGGGGTGAACTCGCGTTAGGTAATTTACCGCAAAGGCATACTCTTTTGGAGCTATTGGATAACTTGCCGCAAACGCCGGTTGCGTTCGGTGAGGAAATCAACCGGTTTATTGAAGCGAATACCTTGTTTGGTTTGGGCATCGGTTTTGTCGATGTGCATCTGTTAGCCTCTGCAAAATTGGCGCTTAACGCCACCTTATGGACACGCGATAACCGCCTACTGGCCGTTGCTACGCAGCTCAATGTGGGCTATCAACCCTAAGCATCAGCGCATGACTTCAACAAACCAACCCCAACAAATCGCCATCTACCAAAATGAAGACGGCAGCATTCGCATTGATGTTCACTTGGAACAAGATACCGTTTGGTTAAACCAACGCCAATTATCGGCCTTGTTCGATAAAGATGTGCGCACCATCAATGAACATATCCGTAATATTCTGGCCGAGCAAGAATTAGAAGCCGAGGCAACTATCCGGAAATTCCGGATAGTTCAACAAGAGGGCAAACGCCAGGTGAGCCGCGATGTCGAGCATTACAATCTGGATATGATTATTTCCGTCGGCTACCGCGTCAACTCCAAAAAAGGCACCCAATTCCGCATCTGGGCCAACACTATCCTCAAGCAATACCTACTGCAAGGTTACGCGCTGAACGAACAAAAACTACGTGACAGCCGGGAAAAACTGGCCGATCTGCAACAGGCCATCGCGTTATCGTCGCGCCTGGTGCATCACAAAGCCTTGTCAGCCAGCGAGTCGCAAGGCATTTTGGCGATTCTGGAACAATACAGCCACGCCTTGACGGTGCTGGATGATTACGACCATCAACGCTTGGTCATCGCGGGCACGCAAAAAGCCACGCAAACGCCGATTGGCTATGAAGAAGCCATCGCTCAAATCCGGCTATGGCGTGAACAGGAACAATTAAGCGGCTTGTTCGGCAACGAGAAAGACGACTCGTTCAAAAGTTCGCTGGCCACGATTTATCAAACCTTCGGCGGCGAAGAGCTGTATCCGAGCATCGAGGAAAAAGCGGCGAATCTGTTGTATTTTATCGTCAAAAACCATTCTTTCAGCGATGGCAACAAACGCATCGCGGCGGCGATTTTTGCCTGGTTTTTACAGCGCCATGATTATCTGTATAACGCAAACGGAGAAAAACGCATTGCCGATAACGCCCTGGTTGCCTTTACTTTGTTGATTGCCGAAAGCAAACCGGAAGAAAAAGATACCATCGTCAAAGTCATAATCAATTTAATCAATGGTAACAATGGATGACTCGTTAGACGGTTCCGAGCTGGCCAAACATCACACCACCAAGCAGCAACGCAAAGCCTTGGCCGAACGGATGAAGGATAACAATGATGAAGTCAAGCTCGTTATCGTCCGCAATATGTGGCTGACCGGCTTCGATGCGGCCTCAATTGTTGAAGTTCAATAAAATTAACTTGTACAGAGATTTAAATACAACTGCGGAGCAGTTACTTTAGGGGAAATCTGACGCTACAATCTCGTGTCGATGACATCTCCAAAATTGGTCCACTGGCAATGCGCCTAAGGCTAAATGGTGCCGAGGCGTAACCCGAGCGAATAACAATCCAATGCACCCGCGCGGCAAAGTCTGGCGTTTTCAAATGGATCACTCGTCGCCGCAGGGTGATTGGTAATGTTAGGTAAATAGGCAATAGAAACAATGGAAACCGTATCTTACAAAGAGCTATTGAGCATTGTTGCCATCGTGTTGACTTTTCTGGCGACGGCTCCTTACATATATTCCGTTTTGAAAGGTGCGACCAAACCGCATGTATTTTCTTGGGTGATTTGGGGTACAACCACCTTCGTGGTTTTTCTGGCGCAACTTAAAAATCAAGGCGGCGTTGGGGCTTGGCCAATCGGGGTATCGGGGATTCTTACGATCTTCATTGCCATACTGGCTTTCGCAAAGCGCGGGGATGTAACGATCGCAAAAACGGATTGGGTATTCCTTATAACGGCGTTATCTTCTTTACCGCTGTGGTACTTCACCTCGGATCCGCTCTGGGCGGTTGTTATTCTCACAACAGTGGATGTGCTGGGGTTCGGTCCTACGATTCGCAAGGCATATCACCAGCCGACATCCGAGCCGTTAAACTTTTATGCTTTGTTCGCTATCCGCAATCTATTGGTTGTTATGGCGCTTGAACACCATTCACTGACTACCGTTCTTTTCCCTGCCGTGTTGGGGTTAACATGCGTATTCATCATGATTTTGATGATGTACCGCAGATTAGCTATTATAGTCGTCAGTCAAGGAGAGCAATGATAAAGGCAGTTTTGCCGATCCGGTCAGCTAATTTCCCTGGAAAATTAGCGAACAATGACGCCTATAGCCGCAAACGCCGTTCAAGACGCGGTAAATTTTGTTGTTTCCCAAACTCCTTGGTATTCAGTCTCGCAAGCTCTAGTTTGCCAAATTCGCGAAGCTGGAGCTTCCCGTACTGCATTCCCAAGCAAAGAGCTTGGGAATGAGCGAAGTCTAATGAACTTCGTAAAAATTATATTTAAATCAATCGTCATCATTAGTCTCTAGAGTCGTCTCCCAACCGCCGCCCAAGGCCTTATATAACGCGGCAAGCGCTGTAGCGGTTGCGGTTTCGCTTTGAGCTAGGCTGCTCTGATCCTGCAGCAGTCTCGATTCGATATCCAAGACCGTCAGAAAATCGCTGAGACCGGCATTGAAGCGCAAGTGAGCGAGTTCTTGGGCTCTTTGACTTGCCTCGGCCGCCGCGGCCAGCAATTTTCGTCTGGCGCGCTCCTGGTTGTAATTGATCAATGCGTTTTCGGTTTCTTCGAGCGCATTCAAAACCGTTTGTTCGTATTGTGCCAAATCGGCTTCGGCATGGGCATCGGCTGCATCAATACGGGCGAGGACGCGGCCGAGATCCAGCGCTGCCCAAGTGATTCTCGGACCCGCCGAAAAAGCGTCCGAACCGCCCGTAGCGAGTCCCGATAAGGAACTGGCTTCGAGTGCGATCGAACCGACGAAGGTGACGCGCGGAAAAAGATCGGCCGTTGCGACGCCGATGCGCGCGGTCGATGAGGCCAATGTGCGTTCGGCGATGCGGATATCGGGGCGGCGGCGCAGCAGTTCGGCTGGCGAGCCGATCTGAATCGTTTCGGGCAATTTCGGCAACGGGGCAGGGCGCGACAATCGTTCGGTCAGTGCACCGGGAAATTGCCCGGTCAATACGCTCAGACGATGTATCGTTTTTTGGATCGCGCTTTTTAGGGGCGGAATACCGGCTTTCGTGGCTTCGAGTTGGGCAAGCGCTCTCGATGTGTCGAGTTCGGTGCCTCGACCGTTTACGAGCCTGGACTGCGTGATTTCGGCTGTTTCGGCCTGATTCTCGGCGTTTTTTTGTGCGACGGCCAATTGATTTTGCAAGCCCCGTAACTCGAAATAATTACGCGCGACTTCGGCGATCAGGCTTACGCTCAAATCGCGCAGGATCGCTTCTTGTGCGTCGACTTCGTCGTCGCTGGCTTCGACACTGCGGCGAACGCGGCCGAACAAATCCAGTTCCCAAAAGGCGTCGAAACCGATGTTATACAGTTTCAATTCGCGCGGCGCGAAGGTGCGGTTATTCATCGCGCCGAAACTGCGTTTCTGGTCGGTATAGCCCGCACGCGAGTTGATGACAGGGACAAGATCCAATCCAGATTCCAAATACAGAGCGCGGGCTTCTTCGAGATTGGCATAGGCCGTTTTCAGGTCGTAATTGTGCTCGACGGCTTGTTCGACCAAGTCATTCAACTGGCTATCCTCGAACAAGGTCCACCAGTTAAGCTCGATGCCTTCCTTGGAAAATTCGGGATGGACGGCCTGGCCGAATTCTTGCGGCGTTTCGATAAAGGGCAGTCGATAATCGGGACCGACCGCACAGGCGCTGAGCAATGTCAGGCATAACGAAGTCAGACCCAATCCGAGATTGGACCACGCCCGGCTGCTATTCGTAAAAATGACTTGTTTCATCATTCAGAATCCGATGTAGAGTGTTGCGGCTTTTGTTTCCGAGAAGAGGTCAGACGTTGGACCAGTCCCTGCACGCTGACATAAAACACCGGCGTCAACAACAGGCCGAACAACGTGACGCCGATCATACCGCTGAATACCGCGGTGCCCAGCAAGCGGCGGGATTCGGCGCCGGCGCCTTGCGCCAGCACCAGCGGCAAAACGCCCATGATGAATGCGAACGATGTCATCAGAATCGGACGCAGCCGAACTCGCGAAGCATCCATGACGGCTGCGAAGCGGTCGAGTCCGCTTTCCTGGCGCTGCTTCGCGAATTCGACGATCAGAATCGCGTTTTTACTGGCCAACGCGACCAGTACGATGAAGCCGATTTGGGTAAAGATGTTGTTGTCCATGCCGCTGAGCCAGATGCCGGTCATCGACGACAAGATACACATCGGCACGATCAAGATGATCGCAAGCGGCAATGACCAGCTTTCGTATTGTGCGGCGAGCACCAGGAATACGAACACGACGCTGAGCGGGAACACCAGGAATGCCACGTTGCCGGCTAAGACTTGCTGCAGGCTCAGTTCGGTCCATTCGTAGCCGAATCCGGGCGGCAGTTGTTGGTCGAGCAATCGGCTCATGATATCGATGGCTTGGCCGGAACTGATTCCGGGCAAGGTGCCGCCGTTGATTTCGGCGGCAGGATACATGTTGTAGCGCGTGATCTTGTCCGGACCGGTGATTTTCTTGACGTCGATGAGCGAGCCGAGCGGCACGATGCCGCCGGCTGCGTTCCGGGTTTTCAATTCGGTAATATCTTCCGGGTGCATGCGGTAGTCGGCGTCGGCCTGCGCGACGACTTGGTAGGTCCGCCCGAAGCTATTGAAGTCGTTGACGTACATCGAGCCCAAATAGATTTGCAGCGTTTCGAAGACTTCCTTCAACGGTACGTCCATCGCTTTCGCGCGAGTCCGGTCGACGTCGAGAAATAATTGCGGCACGCTGGCCCGGAAGGTCGTGAATAATCCGGTAAGTCCGGGCTGTTGGTTTCCTTCGGCAATCATCTCATTGGCGACGTCTTGCAAGGCATCGATGCCGGCGCTGGTACGGTCCTGAATCTGCAGTTTGAAACCGCCGACCGAACCCATGCCGCGCACCGGCGGCGGCGCGAATACCGCGATATGCGCATCGGGTATTTGCGCGAGGCGTTGTTGCAGTTTTTTGATGATCTCGTTGGCATGCAGTTCGGGCTTGCCGGCGCGGTCCTTGAATTTGTCCAGCGGGGTGAACATCGTCGCGACATTGGACTGATTGGCGCCGGTCAGTACCGACCAGCCGGAATACGCGATCACATGCGCGACGCCTTCGGTATCGAGAATGATGCGAGTGGCTTCCTTGACCACGTCCTGCGTGCGGCTTAATGATGCGGCATCGGGCAGTTGCGTGTACAGAATCAGATAGCCCTGGTCTTGTTGCGGAATGAAACCGGTCGGTACTTTTTCGAAGGCCAGCCAGTTCAGTCCGTTCAGACCGACATAGAGCGTCAATACCAAGACAGTCATCCGGATCAGGCGGCCGACCAGGCGCGCATAGCCTTCGCCGAAGCGATCGAAAAAGCGGTTGAAGCCGGCGAAAAACCAACCGAACAGCCGGTCGAGCAAGCGCGTGAAAGCATCATTGTTGCCGTGCGCGCGGTCCAACAACAATGCGCACATCGCCGGGCTCAAGGTCAGCGAGTTCAATGTCGAGATTAGCGTCGAAACCGCGATCGTCAAAGCGAACTGTTTATAGAACGCACCGGATACGCCGGTGATGAAGGCGGTCGGTATGAATACCGCGACCAGCACCAGCGTCGTCGCGATGATCGGCCCGATGACTTCCTCCATCGCCTTGCGCGTCGCGTCTCGGGAGCTCATGCCCTCGGCGATATGGCGTTCGACGTTTTCGACGACGACGATCGCGTCGTCGACGACGATGCCGATCGCGAGCACCAATCCGAACAGCGACAAGGTATTCAACGATAAGCCCATGCCGGCCATCACGGCGAAAGTGCCGATCAACGACACCGGCACCGCGAGCAGCGGAATGATCGCGGCACGCCAGTTCTGTAGGAAGACGATAACCACGATAACGACCAGCAGCAGCGCTTCGAATAAGGTCTTGACGACCGCGTCGATCGATTGCTGAATGAAAACGACCGTGTCGTAGACGAGCGTGTAGTCGAGGCCCTCCGGAAAGTGCGTCTTCATTTTTTCCATCTCGGCTTCGATGGCTTTTTTGGTGTCCAAGGCATTCGAGCCGGGTAATTGGAAAACGGCCAGGCCGACCGTTTGTTCGCCGTCCAAATACAAACTGGAGTTGTAATCCTTCGCGCCCAATTCGATGCGCGCGACATCCTTGAGACGCGTGATTTTTCCGTCGGAACCTTGCTTGATGACGATATCGGCGAACTGTTCCGGATCGGTCAGCCGGCCCAAGGTACTGACCGTGTATTGATAGTCGGTCGCTTCCGGAGACGGTTGTTGGCCGACGACGCCGGCCGCGACTTGTATGTTTTGTTCGCGCACGGCATTGACGACGTCGCTTGCCGTCATATTGCGCGCGGCGATTTTTTCCGGGTCCAGCCACAGGCGCATGCTGTAATCGCGCGCGCCGAACACGAGTATTTCGCCGACGCCGGGCAGCCGAGCGAGCGTGTCCTTGATTTGCAATAATGCGTAATTGCTCAGGTAGACGCTGTCATAGCGTTGATCCGGCGAAATCAGGTTGACGACCAGGCTGAGGTCCGGGCTGCGCTTTTTGACGCTGATGCCTTGACGCCGGACTTCCTCGGGCAGTTTCGGTTCAGCCAGCGCGACTCGGTTTTGCACCTGGACTTGCGCCTTGTCGAGGTCGGTGCCGGGCTTGAACGTGATCGTCAGCGCCATATTGCCGCTGTTGGTCGATTGCGACGACAAATACAGCATGTCTTCGACGCCGTTGACTTCCTGTTCGATCGGCGTCGCGACCGTTTCGGCGACGACCGCGGCATTCGCGCCGGGATAGACGGTGCTGACCATCACGGTCGGCGGCGCGATTTCAGGATACTGGGCGATCGGCAATGCGATCAGCGCGAGACCGCCGACCATGACGATTAGAATCGACAAGACCGACGCGAAGATCGGACGGTCGATGAAAAAATGCGTAAATCGGTACATGATTGTTTATTCTCCGCCAAACGTGACGAGTTCTGGCGCGACTTTGGCGCCGGGCCTGACTTTTTGCTGTCCTTCGATCACGACTTTGTCTTCGGCCGTCAAGCCCTCGGAGATGACTCGCAAACCGTCTATGCGCGCGCCCGGAATCACCTTACGGTATTCGGCTTGATCGTCTTGATTCAATACCCAGACGAAGCGTTGCGCCTGATCGGTACCGATAGCGCGATCCGGTAGCAATAGCGCCGGATAGGGGGCGCCGCCTTGTATGCGCACGCGGGCGAAAAAGCCCGGACTCAACAGATTATGGGTATTTTCGAAAACGCCGCGCAGAGTCACGGTGCCGGTATCGGTATCGGCGCTCGGCGCGATATAGTCGAGCGTGCCGCGATGCGGAAAATCGCTTTCGTCGGTCAAGTTCAGTTGCATCGGCATGCCTTGAAGATTCTCGCGGCCGCTGAGTTGACGTTTGTATTTCAATACCGAACGCTCGTCGGCGTCGATGTAGACATAGACAGGATCGATCGAGACGATGTGGGTCAGCAGCGTCGCGGCGCCGCCGCCGTTGACGAGGTTTCCGGTCGTGATCAATTCGCGCCCGACGCGTCCGTCGATCTGCGCATGAATACGCGTGTATTCGAGATCGAGTTTGGCTCGGTATACGTTCGCTTCAGCGGCTTGCACAGAGGCGGAGGCTTCGCGAAGGCCCTTGCTGCGCCCGTCGTATTCCTCGATGGATATCGCTTTGGCTTTTAATAAGTTTTCGGCGCGCTCGAGGTCGTTCTGCGCGAGTTCTCGTTTGGATTTGGCTCTTTCCAATTCGGCTTGAGCCAGATTCAATTGAGCCTGATAGGGTTTCGGATCGATCGTGAACAATAAATCGCCTTTTTTGACTTTTTCGCCGGCGAAGAAATTGACCTTCTCCAAATGGCCGCCGACCCGCGCCCGGACCTCAACTGCTTCGATCGCTTCGATGCGGCCCGTGAATTCGTCCCATTCGGTGACATCACGGGACAGCGGGTGCGCGATTTTGACCTTGGCCGCCGGTGGAGCTTGGATTTCGGCTGTGTCACCGCATCCGGTCAGCGCGATCGCAATAACCGTAATAACCCAAAACGCTAGCAGACTTGGCGACAAAGACGGAATGTTTCCACCGCTCGTAAGCGAAACTTCGTTGACGGAGGGGCGATATATCGCAAGGGCTGGTTCGGTTTTTGGATTCATCGGTAAGGCGACCTCGATCGCTGCGGATTAAAAGGTAATACAAATTACCGTTTAATTTAGGTATGATCGTCGTTCTTGTCAATGTATTTTATGAGTAAGACAGCATGGTTAAATGTGGACGGCCGCCGAAAGGGCAGGAGTGTGAAAGCCGCGAGCGCCTGTTGGACAGTGCGTTGCAACTGTTTCTGGAGCACGGTTACGGTGATCTGAATATGGAAACGATCGCGAAGGATGCTCACGTATCGATGCGGACGATTTACAGCCGGTTCGGTAATAAGGCGGGGTTATTCGGCGCCGTAATCAAACGTTGCAGCGACCAGTTCGTCGACAGATTGCCCGAAAATCTCGAGCCGGGAGAGGCGCTGGGAGTTTTCGCGAAACACTATGTTCATCTCATAACGCGCCCTGATGCGGTGCGGATCAGGACGATTTTAATCGGCGAGTCGCTGCGTTTTCCGGAATTGGCTGCAAAGTTTTATGAGCAAGGCCCGCAACGCGCCCGGGATACGCTGGTCGATTATTTCGTCAAAAAACAGCAAGAAGGGCATTTTTCGGATGTGTCTCCGAGGGTTTTAGCCGATTATTTTTTGAGTTGTCTGCGAAACGAACATTTTCAGAAGTTGCAGCTTGGATTGGCATCAACGCCGGAAGAAGCCGAAATAGATCTTTGGGTTAGGCAGACCGTCGATTTGTTTTTACACGGTTGTTTGAAAAAATGAGTTTTTACTCGTTTTCAGGAGACTGCGTCACTGCCATTAAGCTAAACCTTCTTCTACCTTTGGAAAAGGGGGATTCGCTCTTTCCTACGCTGGAGCTCTCATCGTTATACAAAAATTGTAGGGTATGCTGCGCGTACCAAAGCCGTGCCCTGGCGGTTCGGTTGGCACATCAACATCGCGGGGTTACCATGGTACGCACAGCGTACCCTACATGAATCACCTAACGCTAGAGGGTTAAAAAAAACCGAATTTTAATGTGTGGGAACACTATACTTAATCCTGAAAAGAGCATTTGGCATGTGTTGTAGACCGTTCGTGCTGAGCCAAGTCGAAGCATGAAGGGTCTACAACACTTTCACCGACCTGGTGAAGCCTCAAACTAGCCTTCACCCTTCGACAGGGCTCTCCTGAGCGTAGCCGAAGGGCTCAAGGCGAACGGTAGTTTGAGGCTCTCAACTGCTCTTTTTACTATGAAAGTTCGTAAATTTGGATTCATTATCTAATTTTTCGATATACAAATCTCTGTTCTGGCAATGCCGGTTCCGGAGAGGGTGCGGTTGCTCGATCGACAGGCGTTGGCGGCAGGATAGCCGCCATCGAGCCTACATGGACGTATTCACGGCGTCCTGTCGGGCGAGTGACCGCGCCCTCCCCACGTCTCGTACTTTCATTTGCCGGGGTGATTGCCGGGCTTTCATGAACGTTAGGTTAAAACACCATTCACTTGGAGTTTATGATGAATTATTCGAATATGTTAACCGTGGCTTTTGAAGAAGCCCGGACGGGATTTGACGAAGGCGGCGTTCCGGTTGGTGCGGCGTTATTCGATTGCGAAGGCCGTGTGCTTGGTCGGGGGCGTAATCGGCGGGTTCAAGACGGAGACCCATCGGTACATGGCGAAACCGACGCATTTCGTAAAGCAGGGCGGCAAACGAACTACCGCGATAAAATTCTTGTGACGACCTTGGCACCTTGTTGGTATTGCTCCGGATTGATTCGGCAGTTTAATATCGGCACCGTTGTTGTCGGCGAATCGGTCAATTTTTCAGGTCATTTGGATTGGCTCAGGGAAGCGGGAGTCAATGTCATCGAGTTGAACGATGCCGATTGCATTGAGCTGATGAGGCGTTTTATCGAGCAATCGCCGCATATCTGGTTTGAAGATATCGGCGAATGTGATAATGCTTAATCCTAAAAAGAGCAGTTGACCAAGCCGGTGAAAGTTTTGTAGACCGTTCATGCTTCGACTTGGCCCCGCACGAACGGTCTAAGACACATGCCAACTGCTCTTTTTAGGTTAATCTTAGGCTCGGCGGCTTAACTGTTCTGCTTGGAATAGATCAAGCAGATGTAAATAAAAAACTGCGTACCGAAAATAAAATTGGCCATCAATAAATGAATCGGTTGCGCGGCAGCGGGAAAACCGAGTCTGTCGAGGCTGACACCGGCGAGAATTGCAATGACGACCATGACTGTCAAGGCGATGCCGAGTGTATGTAATAGTCTGTTTTGAGCGGACGAGCGATATAGCTTCCAGGCTAGCCATAGGTTTGTAAACAAGATAATCGACGAAAACGAGCGGTGTACATAAAAAATGATGGGGAGGTCATCGCGCCAATATTGACGGTCGATATAGGCATGTTCGTTCGCAATTAGATCGACGGCTTCTCGAACTTGCGTGCCCATTGCTACTTGAATCAAGGTCATGGCCAATGCGGCGGTCAACACGCCCTTGAAAACATGGGGCAGCGACTGTGTATCAAGGCTTTGAAAAAACTCCCGCTGCGATCTTGCTATCACGTAAATTAGCAAAGCCACGATGAACAATGCCAATAGCATATGTAAGGTTATCATCAGCGGCTTTAGATTGCTGGCGACAACCACGGAACCTAGCCAGGCTTGAAAGCCGACGATAAAAACCACCGCCAAGCAAAGATAAAATACCGTCTTATCGGACTTGAGATAAATACGGGACGACCAGGCGGTCAGTAAAATCAGAATGCCGATGCTGGCGCCGGTTAAGCGGTTAAGGTATTCGGTCCAAGTTTTGACCGGATTGAAATCGGTGTTTTGATAACCGCGTTCGGCATAGATGGTTTTGTAGTCCGGCGGAAGCTGAGAAATGTCGGTTGGGGGAATCAATTTGCCGAAGCAAGTCGGCCAGTCAGGGCAACCCATTCCTGCCCCGGATGCGCGAACGATGCCGCCGACCAGGATCAAGAAATAAACAGCGAAAATGGTAATGGTTCCGATGCGTCTGAACCTGAGTGCGGCTTCAATGTCAATCATGGGTGTGATCTGTATGTTTTTGAGAGGATATCGGTGAATGCGGATTTTGCATTACGCCAGGGAGGGCCTGTAGTAGAGCGATTCGGGAGCGAACATCAGGAGAACATAGACTGTGCGATTTCTATTTCTTCGGATAGTCCTTCTATTTCCAAAATTTCCGCATCGGAAGACAGGCCCAGCTTGGCAAATGCCGGCACGGTGGACCAGTCTACCCGTGTTGCAGGGTGATCGGTCCCGGCTATGCTTTGTAAAAAAGCGACTTGCACGAGATCAACATAATCGGCTTTTTCACCCGAATCATAGTTAAAATTAACATATTGATACGGAACGGATTTTAACTCGTCGGGAAAGGTCCAGGTATCCATGATTATTTTTCCGACGGCCGGATGGGCTTTTTCCAACAATTTTTCAAGACGAGAAGGGCTGTCTCTGAATTCCGGAATGTCTTCAACCAACATCAAAATAGGCAATTTTCCGATTTGATGTATGAGTCCGGCCAGCATGGCTTCATCGGGATTTAAATGTCGGGTGCATGTCGCCAATGCTCGACTAATGGCCGAGACATTGATGCTTTGCTCCCAGGACTGTCTAAAGTAATGCTCGAGCACTTTTGATGTCGGGTTAAACATTTGTTGCATTACCAGACTGGTTATCAACGAGCTAATGGTTTTAAGCCCTAGGCGCGTGACCGCCATTTGAATGCTCTTGATCTCGTTGGCCCCGCGATATAAAGGGCTGTTAGAGACTTGAATCAAGCGCGTAGACAGGGCTGCGTCGGTGACTATCATGTCTGCTAATTGCTGCGCTGTTGCTTCGCCTTTAGTTACCGCATCGCGGACTTTTAACGCAATGTCAGGGAGAGTTGGCAATATCAGGCGATTGGCATCCAGTTCTTTTTGAACATGGTCAAGAAAAGCCTGGACTGATTTAAATTGCATTCGAGTTCAAGTCCCCATCAAAGATTTACAGTTTAAATTCAAATAGCTGTCCAAGTAGGAAAGCCGCCGTCAAGCCTAAGTTTTCGAAAAAAACATTTTTAGCTAAATTGCTGTGTTCCCGCTTTTAAATTCAAAATATTTTTGAAATTGTTGATGATCATAAGTTATAAAGCGCCAGTTATTTACTTAAAATCCATAAAACAGTCATTTTATCCGACATTAAAATCGGTAAATTTCGACATCCAACGTCAAGTATGGACGCAATCACACAGCACCAATTCCATAGAATTATAGCGTTATTAGCCTGATTTTGTCCTTAGCCGTTGTATCAAGCATTAAGTTTTCGCTATCGAGTTCGCAATTCGGAAGAACCGCAAGCAGTTTAATGGTATTTCGTTCCTTTTGAGCGCGCAGGACTTTTCCTATTGTTTGACCGCTGCCGTCGAGAATAGCCGTTTTCGGAGGTGGCACTTCCGCGGCAGCGGATTCGGCTAAGAACAGCATTCTTTTCGTTTTTCCAAGATAATGTGTGCGCGCTACGATTTCTTGCCCGGTATAACAACCCTTGTTAAAACTGATGCCGCCTAGTTGATCGAGATTCAGCATTTGCGGAATAAATTCTTCGCTAGTTTCCTTATCGACCCACGGTATTTTGTCTTCGATATCGAATATCCGCCATTGCTCAGGGATGCTTGCATGATAGTCATGTTCTTGGGTAACCATGGACCATAGTGCGATAGCTTTTTCCGCCGATTCAACGGCTATATAACGTGATTTCGATGAAGGCAGTTTTATCAAGCGGAAGGGCTCGGCAAGCATGTGAAGTTCATGCTCCGGAACGGGCGAAAAAGAGTTTGACGGGCTTTTGTTAATCCCAACTAGGCAATACTCGTCTCGGCTATCGATCAGTTGCACATCGGCACGTAAAATATATTTTCGTAGTTTTTCGATGATGCTATCGAGTAATTCGGAGGGCAAGATTAGAAGGAAGCCGTCGTTCGACTTGAATACAAGAAAATTGGCGATAACGCGCCCTTTAACATTGCAAAAGGCTCCGAAACTGCACTTTTGTTCGGAGAGTTCGTCGATATTGCAAGTTACTTGGCCTTGTAGAAATCGGCCTGCATCGTTGCCGGTGACTTTTAACACGGCTAGATCGATAACCGGACAAACCTGCCCGGTTTGTTTGTCTAAATCGTCGATTTTTTCTATGTCGGCAGTTTTGGTATTAATCCGTGTCTGCTGTTCAATAAGAAAAGATTTCCAAGCTTGATTCATGAATTATCGCTAGAGTTGATTGAAAGTTTCCGATTATATACTTCGCGCGGTCACATTTGCGATTTTCTAACGCGCTCTTTTGTCCGATAGCGGCGTTACGAAAACAGTTACATAGCTTACTATGCGCCTGTTTTCGTGCCTTGCTACCGAACAAAATAGCATTGCCATAAAAGCCGCAAACATGACCGCACGAAGTATACTTCTGTCTGTTTATGGCTTGAAAAATATCAAACCATCGTTGTGATTCTATGAAACATTTAGAGTTGGTAACACTGCGAATCGGAGTGTCGAAGCGAGAGAAAAAAATTCTATTGCTAATGCATTTGATGGCTTTGCTTGCGATTGCGCTTAGTGCTATCGAGCCTTATGTTCAATGGCTGTTGATTGCGGTTGTTATCTTTAGCGGCATTGTCTGTCGACGCCGCTATTTTATTGGCGATACCGAACGCTTGCTTAGATATTCCGAAGATTACGGTTGGCAGCTTTTCACAGGGGATAGCTTCGCTCAAATTCGGATTCTCGGATCAACGGTCTTAACGCCGCTTGCGATTTTTTTTCATTATGAATTGCAAGGTAAAAACCATTACCAGGTCATTTTTAACGATGCCATGGACGAAATCGATTTTCGAAGGCTAACCGTATATCTAAAAATAACCGTTTCAACAGAAGAGTAGGAAATCGGTTTTTATGCGGCATTTTTTTTGGTTCGCTCCTGCTTTAAGGCTTACCACTTAAATATCCTGTGAATGTTGTTTCATCAATTCGTCCGAAAATTGTATAATTTGCGGTTTTTTATCATCAAAGCAACTATCCCAATTGCTTAAACACTTCAGAGACCTCTATGGCGCTATATTGCGGAATCGTCGGTTTGCCTAATGTCGGTAAATCGACTTTATTCAATGCTTTAACCAAGGCGGAAATCGCCGCCGAAAACTATCCTTTTTGTACTATCGATCCTAATGTCGGTGTTGTTGCCGTGCCCGACCCGCGGTTGGATAAACTCGCTGAAATCGTCAATCCTCAACGTGTACTGCCAACCACGATTGAGTTCGTCGATATCGCCGGATTGGTTGCCGGTGCTTCGAAAGGCGAGGGGCTGGGCAATCAATTTCTTGCCAATATTCGCGAAACCGATGCTATCGCACATGTCGTTCGTTGTTTCGAAGACGATAATGTTATTCACGTCGCCGGAAAAATCGATCCGATAGCCGATATCGAAGTCATCAATACCGAATTGGCGCTGGCCGATATGTCGACTGTCGAAAGGGCCTTGCAACGGGCGGCCAAGGCGTCGAAATCCGGCAACAAAGACGAACTGGCCAGAAAAGCCGTATTGGAAAAAGTTAACGAACATTTGAACACCGGCGAACCGGTTAGGGCGATGGATCTATCCGATGATGATATGGCCCTGATTAAAGACTTGTGCTTGTTAACCGTTAAACCCACGATGTATATCGCCAATGTTCAAGACGACGGTTTTGAAAACAATCCGATATTGGACAAAGTAAAAGCATTTGCCGACAAAGAAGGCGCCATGGTCGTGCCGGTATGCGCGGCAATCGAAGCGGAAATCGTGCAGCTTGATGAAGACGAAAAACAAGAATTTCTTGATGATTTAGGATTAGACGAGCCGGGTTTAAATCGAGTCGTACGCGCCGGTTACCAATTGCTCGATCTATCGACTTATTTCACGGCCGGCGTCAAAGAAGTCAGAGCTTGGACGATACCCGTCGGCGCCACGGCTCCGCAAGCCGCAGGAGTCATTCATACCGATTTCGAAAAAGGTTTCATCCGCGCCGAAGTCATTTCTTATGAAGACTTCGTCACTTACAAAGGTGAGCAGGGTGCAAAGGATGCCGGTAAATGGCGTCTCGAAGGCAAAGATTATGTCGTTAAAGACGGCGATGTCATGCATTTTCGTTTCAACGTTTGACAAACCAAGAGCGGGTCTCTATAATGCCCGCTCTTTTGCAAGACCTCTTCAATGGCGATGTAGCTCAGCTGGTTAGAGCACGGGATTCATAACCCCGGGGTCGGTGGTTCAAGTCCACCCATCGCCACCAATAAAACACTGAAAATAAAGGATTTTTTCAGTTTGCTATCGGTAAAAAACACGCAACACTTTCGGCACTACACCAAAAACTACACCATGCCGAAACCCATAATTGCGGAATCCGAATCCATTTCGGACTGGAGTTTTTACGATGGCAACTATTCGAAAAATCGAAAATCAATCCGGCATTGTCTATAGAGCAATTATCAGAGACAGGCTAGGCAAACAAATCAAATCCAAAACCTTTAAGCGCAAAGGCGATGCCCGAGCATGGGCCGATCGCATCGAGGCCGACCGAGATGCAATCGCCGCATTCGGCAACAAAGGCGCTCGTATGTCCTTTGCTGAATTGGTCGATGAGTATGTTCTTCAATGGCACGGCAAAGACTGGCAACACCAACATCATGTTGCTAAGTACTGGGTAGAGCGCATCGGGGAATATCGCATTCAAGAAATCGACGCGGATCGAATCCGTTTAGAACTCAAAAACCTGCAATCCGGAAAGTGCATCATCGGCAACGGTCGAGGCAAAAACGCCGGAAAAACCAAAACCATCAACAAAACCCGATCGAATACGACCGTTAACCGGTATCGAGGCATATTGTCCGCGATTTTTACCTATGCCTTCCAACAAGGTTACGTTACATCCAATCCGGTCAAAAAGACCGCAAGCTTGCCGATGCCGCGAGGACGTGTGCGTTATTTGTCTGAGGGCGAACGCACACGATTACTAAAGGCTTGTCTCGTTTCGGAATGGGATCGTCTCTATGTGCTGGTGCTTATGGCCATGACTACCGGCATGCGAAAAAATGAATTGATGCGGTTGACCTGGAAGGATATCGACTTCGATAACGGTCTGGCGTTCCTGCACAATACCAAGAACGGGGAGCCGCGCGTTTGTCCGGTCCCGATCCACACCCTAACCGAACTAAAGAAATTTCGCGGAGTCGGCAGCGCACTACTATTCCCTTCGGCACTGAAACCCGACCGACCATTCGAGTTCAAAAAGCACTGGAAAAAAGCCCTAGAGCAAGCGAAGGTCGAAAACTTTGTATTTCACTCCCTACGGCATGACTTCTGCTCTTCACTGGCGATGCACGGCGCGACGCTGGCCGAAATAGCGGAGCTGGCCGGGCATAAGGACTTGCAAACGACCAAACGTTATACGCATCTATCGGTAGCGCATAAACAGAAAATAGCCGAGAACATCATGGCAAAGGTCGTACAGAGCGGCGTATAATCGATTTAACCGGGCTAGGTTAGCTCCCGAACGCTGGATTCGTCCCCAGTTGCCCGGTTATCCCTTCGGACGACAGCATCAAGACGAGGTGCAATGTCCCACTATCCCCACTTGGCGCTGGACGTGTTGCGCCGACTCAATGAATCCGATTCGGATTACCGGCATTTGCTGGATGCCGTCCAAAAAAACGACACCGGAAAAGGCAGCACAGGACTTAAACTTAAAAAAGCCTTATTGCGTGTCGATCAGGTTTTCCGATCAACCATAACGACACCCGGACAAATGATCCACACCGACGCAGCGGAATCCGACGAGGACATCGAGCGGCGATTCTGGCGATTGTTTTTTGAAAGTCTGGTGTATGCCACAACTACACACAGACGTACCAAGCACGCAAAAGAGACCGATGAGGCTTTCAAGGATTACTGCGCGCACCTACAAATCGCGATCGAGCAGGCGGAAGCCTTGGTGGAATCCCTGCACACGCTCGAAGCGTTACAGGAACGGCACGGATTCGCGCATAAAACGCCCTGGCGCGATCCTATCAGCCCATTGATTGAAACCCTCGAACTGTACAGCAAAGCCTCAGGAAATCCTGTTTATGAGCAATTGACCGCATTCACATAGAATTGTAAGACGTGCCGCAACATATCAACGGTAACACCTTTGACACTGGCGCTCATGGCGACCACACCGAGATTGGTTGCCTGTGAGATAAGCCCGGCTATCAAGGTCTTATAAAAATTTGCCGGTCTGGACTGGTGTTGCTGTAGGGGGATAAAGTGGCGGCTAAACCCCGTTTGCCTATCCACTTCCATCAGTAACTGCTCAATTCGAATAGGTGGCAGACTGGCATCAATGACTTTTTGCAACTTGATGACGGCATCGGGGATTTCGGCTTTGTCGTCTTTTTTCAGCCTCAATTTGCCATCCTTGATTTCTGCGAACGTATCAAGGCCAAAGCATTTTTCAGCTTTTCCAACGGCCTGATGGAATTGCAATGTCAGGACAGATTTAACGGCATCCTGATAAGGTTGCTGAAGTGCTTCGTACGAAGCCTCTCGGTTGGCTTGCCAGTGGCGCTCATCCAGCATGAGATCCCAGAACGACACATGATGCTTACTTCGCGGCAGATATAAATCGCCGGAGCGAAGCGCCTCTTTCATGGCTATCGCAAGCCCCAGTTCCCAGGCATTACGCTTTATATTGCCGTCCTTATCCTTGTATGAGCGACGAAGCTCTTGCGGAATAAATCCTGTCGGGGCATTATCGGGAATCTTCTTGAGAGTACCGGCATCCAACTGACGAACAAGGTTAATCACATTCATTAGCGGCTCGGTGCCGGATTTTACGGCGAACGGCAACTGAATAAATTCAGCAAAATATTTGCGTAAGCTGGGGTAACGCCCCAACAAAATATCGCCATACCCACGCTCTTCTAGCCGCTTGAAGCTATGCAGATCGTTAATGGAATCCAGCAACTGTTTCTCGCTAACCTGTTGCCATAGATCAGTTTTATGCAAGGGTTTGTCGTCCGGCCAATCGATAATTAACTGGGTGGTATCGAGCACCGTATCAATGGCTTTTTTCTGACGCTTACGAAACTCACGGTGTTTCATTTCATGAATGTGCTTCGCTTTTCGTAGCATGTCCATGATGAACTGGTCGTGCATCTTGACCAGGGAATCCAGTAAACCCTTACGGGTTTCCAGAAGAAAACAGGCCATCATGGCATAGCGTTTGGGTTCCTTAAAACGCTTGATGTCTCTTGCGTTGTAGCGGCGGGCGAGCTTGTAAAGATAATCGATAAAAGCGGGATCGACGCACTGCGCTTCAAGTTTGCTAATGCCTGTTCCTTCAAGTTTCCGGTATCGTTCCAGGTAACTTTGGATGGACGAGATCGTGGCTGACGGCGGATATTCTTTCAATAGGTAGAATAATGAACGTTGGTCACCGGATTGTACGATCAATAGGTTATCAATAGCTGTTCTCAGTTCTGGCGTAAACCTGGCACACAAGACTTCAAATAAATGTTCGTGCGTTTCGGCGCAGACGCTGATAACCAGCCGCTCTAACACACTGGCTCCAGGCAATACGACACGCTCGGCCAATAGATAGCGTTCGGCCCGCAAGAATAGCTCGTCGGGCAGATGTGCTTGTAAAGCTTGTTGTTCCAGCCATTTTTGCAATCGAGCCTGGGCTTCATCGTCGTATTTGGAAAAACCCAGATAATTCAGAATATTTTTTCGGTACTCAGAAAATGTCGCTTCACGATCCGGTGTTGGTACTGTAAGCGAAGGCGGCAAACCCAATTGGTTGTTGAGGTAGTTGACAATACGGGGTGACAGGCCGTTGACCTCGGCCAGAAAGCGGCCATACAAGCGTAACGCGCTTAACTGGATGGCAATGAATATCCGGGAATTTTTTCGGTATTTGCTGATTTCCTTTTTGTCAGCATCGGAAAGTGTCCAGTCCCTGGCCATTTCTTCATCTGAGAAATCCTGTGACAGCTTGATGGACTGGTAGCGTTGCCGTTGGTTTAGAAAACCTTCACTGGTAGTCATCGTTAACGGCACTCGCTGATTTGTACAAATTTCTTCAAGAAACTGGCGATAATTAGAATTCCTAGAAAGGCGGGTTCTGTTTTTTGAAATAACATCTATCACAAGTGCTAGATTACGATTTCGGATTCTCTAACTGTGCATTTGAATCTTGCTCTAGCTGCACATAAAAATAAAGCACTATTTTGTGCATTTGTAATTGAATTACAATAAATGCACAGCATATAATCTGCACATATTCTATATGCACAAAATAGCCGAAACAACATGACTTCATCAAAAATCGGCTATTGCCGAGTATCCACAACGGAGCAAAATATGGCTGCCCAGTTGGAATTACTTAACAAGGCGGGTTGCCATGAGATTTTCAAGGAAAAAGGATCGGGAAGTAATTCTGATCGTCCCGAGTTAAAAAAATTACTAGCTTACATTCGTAAAGGCGATACCGTTACGGTGACAAAGTTGGATCGATTAGCGCGATCAACCAAGGATTTGTTGAACATAGCCGAAGCGATAAAAAAGAAAGGCGCTGACTTTGAAGTCCTCAACATTAATTTAGACACTAAATCTCCAACCGGGCAACTGATGCTTACCATGCTGGCCGCTATTGCTGAATTTGAAAGAGGCATTATGTTGGAACGCCAAAGGGAAGGCATTGATATTGCTAAAGCGGATGGAAAATATAAAGGCCGTAAGCCGATTAATGAAGCCAAGCTACAGCAAGTGCAAAAGCTGGTCGACAATGGCGCAAGCGTTAGCAAAGCGGTTTCTGAAGTTGGTATCAGCCGGCGTACTTATTATAAAGCTATTAAAGAAGGCCGAATTTAACTCCAGTTTTGATTGGAGATCAGTACATAAACTTACGGTTATGAATTGAACGCTGATGGCGAAACCGTAAGTTTCTGTTCAAATGCTCCCGCTAGTCCTATAAGAAGAAGTGAATCATCAATAAATTTACAAAAAAATTATTAAAACAGACTGTTATCTAGTGCTTCAAAGGAGGCATTAGCTCATATCAATCATTTTTTTGAAAGATCGGCCATTTTCGACATTCAATGATCTTAGGGGTAGTCGGCTGCAATACCTAAACCAGTCATTCAAAGCTTGGGATTACGAAGAAGACCAATCGAAATCGAAAACCTTTGCCTGCTCAAGCTTCAACAGTCGCTTTTTGTCTTTGTCAGTAAACGGCCCCGAACCTAGATGTTGATAAAAGCCATCGCCAGCAATACCCGTAGTTTTTGCAACCACCAGTGAGGGGAGCAGAGGTTCCTTTCTTTGCAGATTTTGCCGAGTAATTTGGTTCAGTATCGGTACTAATTGACCCATCACGGAAAACGAGTTGGCTTTGATGTCAAATGGTTCCAATACGTCACCATAAGTCAAAATGCATCTAGCATTCGCGGCTTCGATTAACATCAAGTACACCGCATCGTAGCTCAAACCAGACTGGGTATTGCTTGATTTTGCTAATGGCTTGCCGTGTATCTCAGTTATTGGTTTAGATTTTTTGTTTTGCGTTGAGTGACTGTAGTCTGAGGTAAATGAGGTGGTTGTAGTCAGACCTGTCGCATTAAATCCCGCAGGCTGATTGAATGAAACCCATTTTTCAGCAGCGGCACGTTGCAAAATCGACTGAATGGTAGGTTGTGCCGGTGTGACCATAAAACCATGATGCTCATCCCCAATCACACAATTTTCGACCAATCCTGATTTTAGCCAGTAAAACCCAATCAGCGAACAAATGACACTATCGAGCCGATCTTGGTCCGACTTCGTGGGATTAGGTTTGATCTGCTCTTTTCGTAAATAATCGATCACCATATGTAAACCACAATCCAATGCGCGATCAATTAGCCCAGCACATACGAGTTGCCAATCAGCCAATTGAAATTTTGCCGCTTGTCCTGGATTGTATTTAGCAGCACGTTCACGTTGCCAGATGTTTGGCACCAAAGAGGGAATGGCAAGAGCGGGAAACACCTCAATCAAAAAGCGCCCATGAACTTCTGCTCGAGCGGCAAACGGATTTTGAATCGCTTGAAGAGATTGAATAAATCGCCAAACCGGTGCCGCAGCATCAAACATATTGGCTCGCCCCTGATTCGCAGGCTGAACTCCTCCGCCAAGCCTATTTACTATACTCCCGGCAACACGCTCGACTGGACGAATGCCGGTGGCATTATTAACAATGGTTGGTTGATCTAAGGCAATGATCTGCTTATGAGCCGGATGGGCATGAATAAATGCAAGCGCTTCGACAAAACGTGCGAGCCTCGGTTCATGAAACACCCAATTTTGATCATCACCAATCAGCGCACAAATACTGCCCGGTTGCTTTGGGTTGTTGGTCCATGCCGAATCAAAACCATAGATACCAATTTTTGGCACCATATGTGTAATCCTGTGCTATTAGATAATTAAGTCGTATATTAGAGCTGGATTGAGCGACAGTGACATCTAGCTTCAATAGCTTCGTAGCTTAGTTTCATTATTATTTAACCCGGCATACTTCTGCAAATCTAACATCGGCAAATGATCAATTTGCGGACCTTGGGCAAAACCGGAGTGAATGCCGCTTATGGGGCGATGAAAAACTTTATGCCGAGCCTTAAAACATCCACCTCAAAACCCCAAGTCATTGTGGTTATCCCTGCCGGAAAGTCGACAAAACGAAGGTCAAATGGAATTAGCCCGGGTGCTATTTCTTATTTTAGGCAAACATCCTTACGGCCATCCATATACACATCCATTCAATAGGATCGGCAATGATAATTGACACCGGACAGAAATGGCTGGAAAAGGCAAAAAGGCGTAAAAGGAAGAACTACGGAAAATGGTTTCAAAAGGAATGGAAAAAGGGCAAAGGGAAGAAGGGAAGGGAGCCCTAAAGGAAAGGGGCCTACGGTATATGTCAATGATTTTGAGACACCCATAATAAAAAATTAGTGTAGATTGTGAGTTTAGTTTTCCTGGTCGAGAGCCTCATTTGCCGTCCGTGAAGGGGGCGGGTTAATCCAAGCGGCTTCAGGTACGGCTTGGGCATGGGGTTGGCGGTTTTTGAAGCGTTCCGGATTGCGCTCGAATGCGGCATGCAGGACTTGCGTGCGCTGCGTAACTATCTCGACGGCTTGGCCGCTGTGAACGCTGGCCGGGGTTAACAGTGCAATGCCGGAGTGATAGTGGTCATGGTTGTACCAGTCGAAGAACGTTCCGCAAAAGCTTCTGGCATCTTCGATAGCGCCGAATTGAGCCGGAAAGCCCGGTCGGTATTTCAAGGTCTTGAACTGCGCCTCGGAATACGGGTTGTCGTTGGAGACATGGGGCCGTGAATGGGTTTTGGTCACGCCCAGGTCAGCCAGCAGTTGCTCGACGCCTTTGGAGGTCATACTGCTGCCGCGGTCGGCGTGAATAGTCAATTGGCCTTCACGGATAGTTTGCCGAGTACAGCTTTCGCCAATCAGTCGCTTAGCCAGCTCGGTGGATTCGCGGTGCGCTACCATCCAGCCGACCACGCAGCGGCTGAAAATGTCGATAATGACGTAGAGGTAGAAATACGTCCATTTGGCCGGGCCTTTGAGTTTGGTGATATCCCATGACCATACTTGGTTGGGCGCAGTGGCGAGTAACTCGGGCTTGGTGTAGTTGGGACGACGAAGCTGGTTGCGGCGCTCGCGCACTTCCTGGTGGCGCACCAGGATGCGATAGAGGGTGCTGATGGAGCACAGGTAAACGCCCTCGTCGAGCAGCGCCGCATAGACCTGATAAGGCGAGCAATCCATGAAACGCTCGCTGTGCAGATGCGCCAGGACGTGTAGCTCTTCGTCCGTACTCAGTGCCAGCGGCGGGCGCGGACGTTCGACCGGCCACGAAGAGCGATCTTGTTGTGCGCGATAAAACGAGGCACGGTTGAAGTTGAGCGCCTCGCAGGCGGCCTTAACGCCAACCTCACGGCTGAGTTCAAGCGTGGCCTTCATGATGCTCTCCCGGTGTGGGCTGGAATCTCGCACAAGCCCAGCAGTTGCGAAAGTTTTTTTTGGACATCGATGATAGCCTCCGCCTGTGTTAGGCATGCCTGCAAACGCTGAATTTCGGCTTGCAGACGAGCATTTTCAGCGGCTAACGGATTCTTGTCCGAAGGTTTGCGGCCACGCGGCTTGGATAGACCGGCGCGGATGGCCTGCTCACGTTCGCTGCGCCATTTGCTGAGATGTGAGGAATATAATCCCTCTGTGCGCAGCAACTTGCCGATGCAGCCCGGTTCGCTACACGCATCAGCCTGGGTCAAGATGCGCTCTTTGTATTCGGCGGTAAACGTCCGGCGGGCGGCCTTTTCAAGCACTTCGCTGGTGATGCGGGAAGGTTCCGCGGCGAACGCGGAGGACACTTCAGCCGCCCTACGGGCGTCTTGCGTGTCCTCCGCGTTCGCCGCGGCATGAGGAATAGCTTGTACGGTTGTGTCAGTCATGAGATTTTCTCCGAAAAATGTTCCCTAATTAATGCATGGGGCGGTGTCTCAGGTATATTGACACAGAGGGCTATCCGGAAAAGGGTAAACCCTATGAAATCGTAAAAAGGGTTTTTTATTGTTGAAATCCCTGCAAACCCGCAGACTTCTGTGTAACAAAAGCCATCTAGCACAGAGTCGACATGATGAAAACTTCCATAAAAATCCTGTTCCAGTTCTTCGCACTATCGCTGCTCGCCGGCTGTGCCACGCAAGGCGACAAAGCACCGAACAACGAACTTGAAACGGCGGTCGCGCCGGCGGAAATACCCGCTCCTGAAATCAACGAAACCCGTTATTCATTACTCAGCGAAAAATTCAAACCTGTCGCAGTCGTCCAGACCGCTCGATACTCGTTTGTTCCAGCAATCCCAACGCTCCCGCAACGGGAACCCTTGCAGGTCATCATCACCGTCACAATTCCCAGCGACCTGCAAACTGTCGGAGAAGCCGTCCATTATCTTCTGAGACGAAGCGGGTATAGCGTGGAAAGTCCGCCAACACTGAATCCGAACGCCGTTCGAATGTTCCTGAATCCGTTGCCCGACGTGCAACGGAGTCTTGGACCCATGACCTTGCAGGATGCTCTGACGGTCTTGGGCACGCCGGAGCTTGTGCCCGTCATCGATCCCATCAGACGGCGAATTAATTACGTGCAAACCGCAGAACCGGACAATCGCAATGCAGCACAAATATTTCCGCTAACGGAGAATAACCATGCCAGAGAACGTCGAAACCCTAAACAACGACGAAACGATAGCCCTGCAACCGATTCCGGCCTGGGCGAAATACGGGGGAGCGGCGCTGGCCGCCGTTGTCGTCATAATTCTTCTGTTATTTACAACGACAGGCGATGATGAGCCGCCAACCAATCTAGTGGATCTGGAAAGCGATAGTCGATCTTCTTTTCCTCCGCTTTCTGAAAATATCGATGCACAGCCGAAAGACGTAGCAAAAGAATTGGAACAAACACCTGAAATCGAGACGGAAAAATTGGCCGAAGCCCGTAACGCTTATCCGGAACTCAGCCTGCCATTTGCGTCGGATACGAGCGAATTTGAGACAACCAACGACAGCCGGAAAAACCAACAGGACGCGCTCATCAAGGAATTGCAAGACCGCCTTATGTCTCAACAACTGCAAATCGATCAAGTATTCAATCGCCTAAAACCTAAAAAACCAATCCGGAAACCAGTAAAGCAATTCAAACCCAAACCTCGTCCTGCAATCGCGCCTTTTTCCTTGGTCAGCGTTGATCAATGGGGGAGCGAGTCATATGCGGTGTTTCGCTATCAAGGACAGTTGGTAGAACTGACGATAGGGCAGGCGATCGAGCAATGGACTGTCGAAGATATGAATAGGGCAGCGGGCGTCGTAACACTCAAAAATCAATCCGGAGAGCGCAAGGTGCTCTCAATACAGTCCTAACGCAAGGTGTATAAAGGTGTCTATATGGTTATGCCGAACAAATCGGTTGTGGGTGTTGTGATTTCAATAGCAGCGCTGATTACGTTGCCGATCATTCCATCCGTCGCGGAGCAAACCACTAGCGAGTATCGAGATACCCAAATCAAACCGGTCGAAACGGATGACGTGCAACGCAAGCAGTGGTCGTTATCGGTACAAGAATGGCGCCGCTATAAAACACTGATGAAAGGCATACGCGGCAGCATAAGCCCGGCCACTATCTCGCCGATCGAAGTCCTAGGAACCCACGCCAGAAACGATCAGGAGCGAAAAAAATACGCTGAAATGTGGGCGCAAATGCGCTTCGAGGATGCCGAACGCATTCTAGCGTTTCAAGCGGCCTACAACGAGGCATTCAGAAAACTGTACGGCGATGTTCAGCTGATCGACATCAATAAAATACGTCCAAACAATAGCACCCACACAATATCATCGATAACAGCGGACAGCCGCCTGTTGGTTTTTCTCAAAGTCGATAACTGTTATGAATGCAAACAATTGATTCGGCGAGTGCTAGGCAACCGTTCGCTGAACAAAAATCAGATCGATGTGTATTTCGTCGACACAAAGCCCGGTCAGGATGATGAAAAGATCAAAAAATGGGTGGCCGATCTGGCTATTGACTCATCACGGTTGAAAAGCGGCAAGATCACCTTGAATCATGATCAAGGCAACCTGTTAAAAATCACGCATAAAATCGATCAAGCAATACCTGTAGTTTTTAAAATGAATACTGATTCACTCACCGCAATAAAACTCTAAGCACACATCTGCGAACAGGTCGGATCAAAAGTAACAAACGATGATTACAAAATCATGGGTAATCGTTCTGGGTATGGGTCTGTCGATGGCGGGTAATCCGCTATATGCGCAGTCCATACCGTCGAGTTACCGACAGATTGCGCACGAGTACGACATACCGCCTCGCCTGCTATACAGCGTGGCGCTGCAAGAAAGCCGAATTCGATTGCGTAGCCGGCAGACCCGTCCCTGGCCATGGACGCTGAACGTTGCGGGTGTCCCGAGAAGATACCCGACCCGAATCGCGGCCTATAAAGGACTGACTTTTTATTTGGAACGCGGTATCCGGTCGATCGATGTCGGACTGATGCAGGTCAATTGGCGCTATCACCAAGACAGGCTAGGCAATCCGTGGCAGGCGCTCGATCCCTACCACAATGTCCGTATCGGGGCGAAAATACTGGCATCGGAATACCGAGAAAGCCAAGACTGGTTCGAGGCGATCGGGCGTTATCACTCTCCAGGCCCCAGTGTCCAGCAGAAACGCAGAGCAAAAAATTACGCACGCTCAGTCGTGGGCATTTCAAATAATTTAAGCAAGTGAGGATGATGCAATGATCAGAAAGATACTGTCCGTCATTGTTATGTTCGGTATGTGTGTGCACATCGGAAAAGCAGAAACTACCGATCCGGAATTAACCGCGCTGTTCAAGCAACAGCTGGATACCCGAGAAGAAGTGCAGATCCAACAGAGCATGCCGGTCGAATTAGATGCCGGTAAACCCGGTTTAGAACAGGCGGTGTTGTGGACGATCATTGGGCCGACTTATTGGCGGAATCAGTTAAGCATTGTCTCAAAACAACAGAATCAATGGCAGAATCTGGCGACGGTACCGATTACCGGCATGGTGGAGGGATTCAGGCCCGTGCAAACGACTGGAATTCTCCCGGTCGAAACGAAAGTCCAGGGTCCGAGCGATCCATTATGCTGTCCAACGCAGACCCAAGTACTTTACTTTCGTTATCGGGCAGGGCAGTTACAAGAAATCCCACCCGGCTCAGAGTAAAGCGTGATGAAGCAAACCAGGCAACTGATTATCGGCTTGTTCATTTCAGGAGTGGCGTGGGCGGCTTCCGAATACAACGATTACTTGGCGGCGCTCAGTGCCAGAGAATCCAGCAGCAATCCCGGCACCGTCAATAAATACGGCTTTTTAGGCAGTTATCAGATGGGGGAGAGCGCCTTGATCGATGCCGGATATTATCTCAAAGATCACACGCCGAATACCAATGACTGGACAGGGACCTGGACCGGGAAGTACGGGATACACAGCAAAGCCGACTTTTTAGCGAACGCGGCAGTACAAACCCAAGCGATCAAAGATTACAACATCAAGCAGTGGGGTTATATAAGCAATTTAGGGTTGGATCACTATGTAGGCCAAACGGTAGCCGGTATCGTTATGACCGAATCGGGTTTATTGGCAGGCGCTCACCTGGTCGGGGTCGGAGGGCTTAAAAAGTTTTTAACATCCAACGGCGCACAAATCCCCAGTGATGCCAATAACACCGCCATTACCCATTACATTTCGACGTTTAATGGTTATAACCTGGCAGCGATTACCGGCAATGTTACCGCCGGAGGCAGTACCGGTTCCGTCAGTACGGTGGGTAATGGGATCAGTGACATTCAACCTCCAGCTACCGCTGTCTGGCAACCGTTGATAAATCCTTCGGCCGCATTCACAAACAGCGCCGGCGGCGTCAGCTATCAAGAACTTAAAATTGCGATACAATCGATTATCGCAATCCTGCTTTTTTTATGGCTCGCCTTTGTCAGTTGGAGTCAATTCAAAATGTGGGGCGCAAACAGTATCTCGATCATGGCAATGAAGTCCACTATCATTCGAGCCACAGCGTTAATGATGCTGTTATTGTTTATTTTTATCGTGTGAGACGTATAGAAATCGGCGCTTCTCAATCCATCCGCTTCTAGAATCAATCTGAATAAACTATGCAATCAGGTAGAGAAATTGGTAGTGAAATATGAAACACGACGCATCCTCTAACTGTAGTTTCTTGATTTCATAATCGGTTTTTCTTGCACTTATCCGGCATTTTCATCTCGGATTATTTGATTTTGGGAGAATTCCGCAGATGCTATTATCGTAAGCGGACACTCAAAAATTCGAATTTCGTTGGACTTTGGACTGGTAATTTCAGAAGGAACCAGTATCTGCAAAGGCTGATTAGGTCAAACGCGCATTTCGGGATTGTGTAGCACCGAACTTCCCAATGATTAAATGGCGACTGGTGGCACGACTGCTTGTTATAGCCAATCTTCCGTATCCTGATGGCCTAAAATAGTCATGATTTCGACTGTGCCGTCATTGATCCGGTAATAAATACTGTCGGTGCCATACACGCTACGCCTGTACCCAGCAAGGATAGAGTCAACGGCTTGATATAGATAAGGCTGTTCAGCGATGTGTGCAAAACGATCAAGCATCCCTTGATGATATTGATCGGCTCTCTGACTACCATGCGTTTTATACCCATCGCACTTCAAATTTCGGCATTGACGCATGGAGGCGCCGAGGTGTTCGGCAAAGGCTTTGACAGCAGGGATGCAGTCACAGAGCCTACATGGACGTATTCACGGCGTCCTTTGACGGACACCCCGGCGCCGAAATTTGACCAGCAAAGGGTATAACGCCGTATAACCAGATTCTCTTCAAATCGGCGCGGGCTTTTTTCGAAAGTTTATAAGAGCCCATCTTGCCGTGCTTCTTCCTTGAAGTTGGCCAATAATTCGTCCGGCTGCTCGTCGATAAAACCGCTCTGTTCCGATTTAATCAGTTCAGAACGAATATGCTCGATTTCAAGCTGCCGCCGCCGTGCCTGCCGGATAAGGTCGTTAATCGCCTCGCTCTTACTGCTGTACTCTGCACTGGCGACTTGGGCTTTCAACCATTCGTCATTGGGTTCCGATACGGATATGCTTTGTCTTACCATGGCCTGACCTTTCAAAAATAGGTTATACGCCAATATAGCACCAATTTCGCACCACATAAAACAAAATACAGCGTCCAAAAAACAATCGTTTTGTTGAACTCTGGCGGCAAGGCCGTTTTCTATCGAAACCTGCCTATTTTCACTGCAAAATACTGGTTCTAAAAAACTGAGTTCGATTTATTGTTGTTTGATTGCAGGTTGTTATACCTAACCGTTACGACCTGCAATCGTAACGCCCCAAACCAGCAATCAGCGAAATTTTCGACCAGGATTAAATGTAACTGACGAGCGCTCCAACCGGAATTATTTGCAACTGAACTATGTCACTGTCCATCGGCGGCAGCCGGCCAAAAAGAGACGAACAGTGACTGGTTTTCAAAGACGAGTATGAGACATAAAGCGGTCGTCTAACACAAAGAAATTAAGTCAAAAAAACACAACCCGATGTAAAAATCAATAACCGATAGGCCGTGTTCGCGATAGCAAAACGCCAATATTCTTCAAAGCCATGCCGGGTTTCCGGTTGGCGAATCCGCCTTACCAGGTTAGTCTTTCTTAAGTAATTCTAAGCCTCGCGCCAAGTTTCCACGGCCTCTTTCCGCTCTAATTAAAAAACGAGTTTCAGCATCCAGCTCGGCGAGCATCAAAGTGGCCATTTCGTCGATCAGACGGTTGACGCTGATGCCACGCTGATGAGCCACCTCTTTAAGGCGACGGTACTTGTCGTCGGGTAGTCTTACGGTCAGTGCTGTCATGTTGCTATTTCCTTCAAAAATGCTTCAGGTGTCAGTACAGTCAAATGCGGAAAATTCAATTCCATTCTGGATAGATCACGAAGATTGCGAGTTACTATAAATTGCGCATTACCGGCAACCGCAAGCTCGACCAAATGGTTATCACCCTCGTCAGGTAGATTCGGCCTCCAGCCATAATAGATCCGTGTCCACTGACAAACCGAGAGGAAAATATCCAGAAGCTCATTACGTTCTTCAGCACTCAGACGACTACGTTGAAATAACGTTGACCGGGCCATTACATCTTCGTACTCGTTAAACAATGCCGTGCCCATTAAAGGAATGGCCTGACCTCGTAAACAAGCAGCGATCACCGCGTTAGCAGAGCCTTGGCTTAAGCAGGCAGCCAAAAAAATATTGGTATCTACGACAATTTTCATAAGTATGCGGTAGCATAGCTGCAACCACTAAACTTAGCAATGACATGATTCAATGCCGGAGGACAGCCACCTATCAGTCACGTAAAAAGGCGAATTTCGATATTAACTGTCAGCTTAGTATTAGTTCGCCGACAACTGGGATTTGGGCTGAATGTCGCTTGTGGGTCGTTAACGACTTCTTAAATACATAAAAACAACAGTAATACACTGTCATCTTTCATTTGCCTTGATGCTTTTATGTCATCAGCTTAAATGCCATTGGATCCTCGCCAGGCTCTAATATTCGCAGAATAATTATTCATCTCCTATCGTAAAGCAGTCGATTGCATGGGGGTTCGTAGACATAGAGCCTAATATTCTTTTTGATTTTTTTCCTTTGCTCGCTTTTGATCAACGGAAAATCTGCGATCATTTCAAACGTTTTGAATAATCCTTTTCGATAAAGCCTGACTTAATCCAGATCTAAGTTTTGTATTATCTAAGCGGCGATTGCGCCAAGATTCTTCACAGCATAATAGGATAGTCGATAGTCAGCTATACATAATTATCCGGTCTGCCGTTTTTTTGGTCACTTTGATTGCTTAAACCGCACGATTCGGCCTCATCGAGGATCAACTAGTTCCAGTTACATGGATAGGGGCTTTCTCGTACACCAATCAAGATGCTTGGATTCATGCTATCGGCACAGCCGAGCGAAGACTCCGTTACTATTAGCACTCGCCCTAAGCTGATGTTTTCTCGGTCGGAAACAACCATACCCGCATATTTATCAGCATTAGCGTCAACTCTAGAACACAAAGGCATATTGTCTATACTTCAATTAAAAATGGAATCGACTCGTTAAATGGGTACAATTCCACGCAGCTCAATAAATCTCATCGGAACAACAAAAAGGCCCATGAACCTGACCCGAGGTACCTATGCTTTGATGGCATTGATAACAGCATTATTATGGATTGCCCTGGGTAATTTTTTCTCATTACCGGCTGCAGTTGCCAAGTTATTGTTCGACCAAGGTCCCGGTTCCTTTTTTCCGTATCCGTTAACACTGCAAAACCTAATGTGGTTTATATTTTTTATCGGATTGGGTGAACTGGGCTACCGCTTGCAACATATCCAATGTGCTGTAGACGCACTGCGTCAACGCTATTTACCGGAACAAGACGACATCGTGCTGACCCTTCAAGACATGGGCACGTTATACAAAAGCGTCAAAACCCGCGATAACGAGCTAGCCGAATTGATCAAAAGCTTGGTGCTGCGTTTTCAAGCCGGCCGCTCAGTAGAACAAACCCATGAAATGCTGACCACACAACTGGAACTGCGCCAATATCGACTCGACATCGATTACAACATGTTACGTTACCTTAGCTGGCTGATACCGACACTAGGTTTTATCGGCACCGTGATCGGTATAGCCCAAACGCTCAACTATGCGGGATCGGACGGCACAGACCCGACCGCACCGCAGTTTTTAGCAGATATCACGATGCGCTTGGGCGTGGCTTTCGACACAACCCTATTGGCGCTGGTCATGAGCGCGATATTAGTTTTTTGCACCCATTTGGTCCAAGGCCGCGAAGAGCGGGTGATCGTTCAATCCGGACAATACTGTTTAAATTACCTCATCGCCCGTCTGTATATCCAAAACTAAGCCGACAAAACAACCAAATCAAACCCGTAACTCGGAGAAATCATCATGCCCATGGTCCGCTGCCCAGCCGATGAGCACTACTACGATCCTGAACTTTATGACGAATGTCCCTATTGCCGCAAAACGCACTATGTGACGCAACAACCGGCGCAACCGACCGGCTCTAAAGCCGATCGCCAAACACAACGCGTCAATCCCGAAACGGCTAAAACCCGGGTGATATTCGGTGACAAAGGCGAAAGTTTTGAAGGGGTAGAACCGGTCGTCGGCTGGTTGGTGGTGCTGAACGGCAAAGCGCGCGGCAGCGACAGACGCATCATACCGGGCATGAACCGCATCGGACGAGACCGCGACATGACCATCACGCTCGATGTCGGTGACGACACCATCTCCCGGAAAGAACACGGTTTCATCGTTTACGACCCGTTGAACCATCAATTTTTCATTCAACACGGTAGCGGACAAAATCTGACCTACCTTAACGGCGCGGTGGTCATGGGCGCGCAGCCGCTTAACGACCGCGACCGGATTCGCGTCGGCAATACCGAACTCTTATTCATTGCTTTATGCGACAGAACGTTCAACTGGGCTTAACGGCATGACACAGCAAAGCGCACAAACAACGTTACCCGCCGGAACAGTGCTCGGAAACTACCGAATCGAACGCTTGCTGGGCCAAGGCGGTTTTGCGATGACCTACTTGGCGCAACATACCGCACTCGGCCACGCCGTCGCCATCAAAGAATACTTTCCCGATGGGTTAGCCTTTAGGCTTCATCAAACGCAACAAGTCCAAGCCGTTAGCCAAAGTCAACAAACGTTTTATCGGCAAGGACTGCAACGTTTTCTGCAAGAGGGGCAAGTATTGGCGGGGCTTAGGCATCCCAATATCGTACGAATATTGGATTTCATGGAAGCTAATGGCACCGCTTACCTGGTCATGGATTATGAGCACGGCGAAACCCTGCAAACCTATTTGGACCGAATCGATAAGCCTTTGTCTTATCAAGAGAGCATGCAGCTATTGTTGCCGGTGCTCGACGGTTTGCGCGAAGTGCATAAGCATCAACTACTGCATCTGGACATTAAACCGGATAACATTTTCTTACGACATAACAGCACGGCCATGCTGATCGATTTCGGCGGCGCACGGCAATTCGTCGGCAGCCAAAGCAAAAGCGTCAGCTTCATGGTCAACAGTGCCGGCTACTCACCGCCCGAACAATACAGCGCCGAACCCCTACAAGGCGTTTACAGCGACATCTATTCGCTGTCCGCGACGTTTTACCGTTGTTTGAGCGGCCGCTTGCCGACGCCGGCCAACACGCGCAGCCAAGCCCTGCTCGAAGGCGATAGAGACCCATTGCCTTCTGCCATGTCGCTAGGGCGCGGCCAATATCCTGACCATTTTTTACAAGGCATCGATCAAGGCTTATTGCTCAACCGCAAACAGCGTCCGGAAAATGTCAGATCGTTTCAATACCTGTTGCAAGGTAAGGCGGACGAAAATCGAAAAGTACGAAGCAACGAAACCGTAGCCAAGCCGCAAAGCCTCAAAGGGAAACGCGCTGCTAAATGGGACGAACCAGCCCCATAAGCGCCAACTTAAGAATCTAAGTATTTGATTAAGTAAGACTAACGCCACCTCCCCGACCTTCAATAATGAGCTCCAAAACACGCCCCGGCAAACCCTGAAGCTTTCTCTTGCGCGGACGCTCACAGAGGCTTTTTGTGCAGTCATCGATAAATCGCTTATTTATTGGAAAACAAGCCGTAAGTCCTGCCTTGATCTCATTGGCGATCGTGCGCCATAAACGCCAATGGGTAATCGAACGATCACCGTCCATTGTGGTGGCCGCCCGGCCGAATCGGCGCTGCGCTATTTTTTGAGTCACTGCAGCAAACAGTAACTTGCCATGCAAATATAAATCCGCCAGCTTGCTGTCTTTTCGGGCGCGTAGCCGGTCGATATCAAGCAAGCTCTTTAGCCGCTTTATGACCAGCTCCACTTGCCAGCGAACCCGGTAGAGCTCAGCGATTGATTTCGTGTCGAGCAGCGCTTCGGGGAGCGAAGTAAAAATCAACACCCAGCCGCTCAGCATCAAGGTCTTTTGGCTCGCCGTGCGACCTTTATCACGCGCGCGTTGTTTCGCTTTGCGGCGTGCTTGCGCCGCCTGTTCCGGCGGTAACGGCATCGCATGCACCACGCCTTCAATACGTTTGTCTTGATGGCACAGATAAACGGGTATCGCACCCGGCTGACCATTCAAATCGCGTATGCGCTGTTCCCAATCGATTTTAACACCTTTC